>NZ_JAPYPG010000025.1 GCF_029937755.1 Henriciella sp. | reverse complement strand
CCACATCAAGGTCGGCAACGCATTGCTCGGAACCACGCCGGCACTACTTCACCCCGGGATCCCGGACTCCGCCTACGTGGCCCTCACCGGCGACGACAAGAGGACCGTCAGCGCGTGGAGGAAGCTGAACAGCGAGCAGCGCAGCAGTGGTGGCGATCTCTTCACGACCGCTGGAATCCCCGTCAGCAACGCCGAGCAGCGCACCGCCGCCGAACAGGTCGCGGCCCGGGTCGTCGCGGCGCACACACTGGCTGACATCAGTTGGGCGGCTCAGCGATACGAAACCGCGCGCGCCGACGAACACACAGTGCGTGCCTTGCGTGTCGCCGACGCCTGGTGTGCTGCATTCCTTGGAAGCAAGTCCTCCGACGCTGAGCCGATCACTCACGCCACTCTTGTGGAGATCGAAGATGGCACGGCGCCACAGCACGTCCTTGACTCTGTGGCCGCGATCGCCGCGCGACACCGCCTCTTCCATTGGCATCTGGAGTTCCCCGAGATCTTCCACGTGCCCGAGGAAGGGCCCGCGAACACCGCCACTGGGTGGACCGGCGGCTTTTCGGCGGTGCTTGGCAATCCCCCTTGGGAGACCCTGCAGATGAGCGAAAAGGAGTTCTTTGCTTCCCGCGAGCCGGCGATCTCTGAGGCGAAGAACGCAGCGGAACGCAAGCGCATGATCAAAGCCCTCGAATCCAGCAATCCCGCTCTATCTGGGGAGTTCGCGGTCGAGTCCCGCCGCGGCGGGGCCGAGGTACATCTCATCCGCAACAGCGGCCGCTTCCCCCTTTGTGCAACCGGGAAGATCAACACCTACAGCATCTTTGCGGAGCACTTCCGCAGTGCCCTCGCCGCGGAAGGGCGCTGCGGCATTCTTACGCCGACGGGGCTCGCCACTGACGCCACAACCTCGGCGTTCTTCGGGGATACGTTGCGCACCCAACGGCTCGCGGCGTTCTACGACTTCGAGAACGAGTCGAAGATCTTTGACGCCGTGCATCACGCGTTTCGTTTCGCCGTCTCGTCCATCACGGGAGGACGAACTGTCGAGAATGTGAGCCTTAGCTTCCTCAACCGTCATGTGAAAGATGCGGTCGCTCGACGGTTCACCCTTCAGAGCAGCGAGATCCTAGAACTGAATCCGAATACGGGCACTCTGCCCTTATTCCGCACGCGGCGCGACGCAGAAATAACGCTCGCCTGCTACCGCCGACACCCAGTGCTCCTCAGAGACGGCGTGGCTGACGGGAATCCATGGGGCCTCCGGTTCTCGCAAGGCCTCTTCAACATGGCCAGCGATGCCAGCCAGTTCCGCACAGAAGAACACCTAGAGGCACTGGGCGCCGCCTTCGATGGATGGTGCTGGCAGAAGGGCGCGGACCGGTGGTTGCCCCTATACGAAGGCAAGATGCTTAGCCACTACGACCACAGGTACTCCACTTATGCCAACGCCACTTCAGCGCAGTTGCGCATGCAAACGCTCCCGCGTACCAGCGACGACGAACACGATGATCC
>NZ_JAPYPG010000019.1 GCF_029937755.1 Henriciella sp. | reverse complement strand
CACCCCAGCCGATCTTCTTGATCGGATCGTGTGAAATATTGACGGTTCGGGCATCCAGATCGACGCCGTTAATGACGCCAAAGCCGGGCGCCATGTCGCCGCAGCAGCTCATGCCGGACATGTCCATGTCTTTCATGCTGTCCATTTTCATGCCGGCGTCCTGGGCGAGCGCCGGACCGATCAGGGCCAGTCCGAGGATTGCGCCTGTGACTGCTGTCTTTCTGACGAGGGTTTTCATCGTTTTCTTCCTTTTTGATTGTCTGGCGCGGCTTTCAACAGAGGCCCCCGATGCGCGCCGGGACGGGGGAATAGGGTGGATGGATACGGGACTATTATTTCGACCTCAGATATTTGATGAGGGCAGCGATCCCGAGGATGAGGAGGAGCACAGCAAGCAGCATGAACACCGTGCCGAACAGGCCGCCACCCATCATGCCGCCGTCGATCATCATTCTGCCTGATGAGCGATCCTGCGCGGCCGCCGGCAGCATGGCGCCACTCAGAAGCAGTGGAATCAAAAGCGGAATTTTCAACAGGTGTCTCGTCATGGTTTTTCTCCTTCGGGGGTGAATGAGCCGGCCCGGTTATCCGGTTCGGCCCGGGGTAAATCTGATGGAATCTGCAGCCCGAGCCGGATGTGGTAGATGGCCGGGATCACGATCAGGGAGAGCATGAGGGTTGAGGCCATGCCGCCAAGCATGGGCAGGGCAATCCGGCGCATGACGTCCGACCCGAGGCCGTCGGTCAGGAAGATCGGCGCAAGACCGGCAAAGATGGTTGTGACCGTCATCAGCTTGGGCCTGACGCGCATGGCCGCGCCCTTGCTGACGGCGGCGAAAAGCTGGGTCCTGTCAGAAGGGTTCGCCTTGCGGACTTCCGCGTCGATATAGAGCAGCATCACGACGGCCGTCTCGACCGCGATGCCGCCCAGGGCGATGAAACCGACCGCGACGGCTACTGACAGATTGTAGCCTGCCAACCAGACGGCCCACATTCCGCCGACCAGACCGAAAGGCAGGCTGGCCATGATGATCAGGGTCCGGTCGAGCCGGCCGAAATGTAGCATCAGCAGCAGGAAGATCAGTGCAATTGCAGCTGGAATGGCGATTCTAAGCCGCGCATTCGCTTCCTGCATCTGTTCATACTGGCCGGAGAACTCCACCGCATAACCCGCAGGCAGGTCGACGGCGTCGCCAATGACCTGTCTGGCGTCTGCAACATAGCTGCCCATATCCCGGTCCGCGATGTCGACGAAAACCCAGCCAGTCAGTCTGGCATTTTCTGATCGGATCATTGGCGGGCCTTCCGTATAGGAAATGTCCGCCAGTTCGCTGAGAGGGATATGGGCGCCGGACGGGGCGGGCACGAGTATCTCTTCCAGGTCTGTGGCGCTCTCACGAAATGGCCGATCATAGCGCAGGATGATGTCATAGCGTTCCCGGCCCTCGACAGACTGGGAGAGCGTCATGCCGCCCAGGGCGGTTTGGATCACGGACTGGAAGGCTGCCATGTCGATATTCCGCCGGGCGAGTTCGCCCCTGTCCGGCGTGATCTCGAGATATTTGCCGCCCATGACCCTGTCGGCGAAGGCCGAGCGCGTTCCGGGTACGTCCGAAATGGCCGCTTCTATGTCCCGGGCAATGGTCTCAATCTCTGTCAGATCATCGCCCGTAACCTTGATGCCAATGGGCGTGCGCACACCTGTTGAAACCATGTCCATGCGAATCTTGATCGGATAGCCCCATGAATTCACGAGGCCGGGCATTTGCAGCTTGGCATCGAGCTCATCGGTGATGTCCTCGACCGTCACACCTGGCCGCCAATCCTCCTTCGGTTTCAGCTTGATCCATGTTTCGATCATGGTGAGTGGCGCTGGATCGGTTGCAGTATCGGCGCGCCCGGCCTTGCCGAAGACACGATCGACTTCTGGCACGGTCTTGATGACGCGGTTTGTCTGGCCAAGAATCTCCCGCATCTTGGTGGATGACACGCCGGGCAGGGTGGTGGGCATGTAGAGGAGCTCGCCTTCATAAAGGGCCGGCATGAATTCCGAGCCGATCCTCTGGACCGGCACGATGACGCTGGCCGTCAGCGCGAGCGCAAGGGCGACCGTGATCCATTTGAACCTCAGGGCTAGATGGAGCAGCGGTTTGTAGGCCCAGACGAAGAAGGCGTTCAGGGGATTGGCTTCCTCGCGCCGGAACCGACCCCGCATCAGGTACAGCATCAGAACCGGGACAAGTGTCACCGACAGAATGGCCGCGAAGGCCATCGCATAGGTCTTGGTATAGGCGAGAGGACTGAAGAGCCTGAAGCTCTGACCGGTCAGGGCAAAGACCGGCAGGAAGGAGACCGTGATGATCAGGAGTGAAAAGAATATGCCGGGGCCGACTTCCTGCGCGGACTCGACCAGCGCCTGGCGGCGCACTCTCGGATCGGGTTTCGGTCCCAGATCCGCCAGTTTCCGGCTGGCATTCTCGACAAGCACAATCGAGGCGTCGACCATGGCGCCGATCGCGATGGCGATCCCGCCAAGTGACATGATGTTCGCTGTGACACCTTGCCAGGACATGATCAGGAACGCGCCGAGCACACCGAGAGGTAAGGTGATGATGGCAACCAGAGACGACCGTACATGGAGGAGGAAGATCAGAATGACGAGAGCAACCGCGAAGCCTTCCTCGATCAGCTTGTCTTTCAGATAATCGACCGAACCCTCGATGAGAGGCGCGCGGTCATACACAGTGACAATCTCGACGCCTTCTGGCAGCCCGCGCTGGAGACTATGAAGTTTCTCCTTCACACGTTCGATCACCGACAGCGCATTCTCGCCATCGCGCATCACCACGATGCCGGACACAGTTTCGCCTTCGCCATTGAGTTCGACAATGCCGCGCCGGAGGGCCGGGCCTTCGACAATCCGGGCGACATGGCTCAGCTGGACGGGGGTGCCATCCTCTGCCTTGACCACGACCTGTTCGAGATCAAGTTTCTCATCGACATAGCCTGATGAGCGGATGACATATTCCGTTTCGCCCTGTTCAAGCACGCGGCCACCGACCTCGCTTGAGGCTGCGCGGACCGCGTCACGGATACGGGTGATCGACAGGTCGTAACTTCGCAGGCGATTGGGATCGATTAGCACCTGGTATTCCCGGACAAAACCGCCGACCGAAGCGACTTCAGAGACCCCTTCCACTCCGGCGAGTTCAAGTTTCAGGAACCAGTCCTGGAGTGAACGCAACTCGGCGAGATCGGTCTTGCCGGTCTTGTCGACCAAGGCATACTGATAGACCCACCCAACGCCAGTCGCATCCGGTCCTATCTGCGGTACGGCGCCTTCCGGGAGTTCGGATCCCAGCCGGGACAAGGCTTCGAGAACGCGCGAGCGGGCCCAGTAGAGGTCAACATCATCGTCAAATATGACATACACAAAACTGGTGCCGAACATTGAGGAGCCGCGCACGTCCTTGGTCTTCGGCAGACCGAGAAGGTTCGTCGATAGTGGATAGGTGACGAGGTCCTCGACAATCTGCGGGCTCTGGCCCGGAAAATCGGTGCGAATGATGACCTGGGTATCTGTCAGGTCCGGCACTGCATCGAGCGGCGTGCGCTGGATCGCCATCCACCCGGTCACAGCCAGTGCAGCGGCGAGCATGAGGACGATGAGCTGGTTGGAAACCGACCAGGAGATCAGCTTTGCCACCCATGATTTGGAGGGGTCTTGCCCCGCGAGGTTTCTGTCGTTTCGTTCAGTCATGACTGTCCCCCGAATGCCCAGGGGCCTGGTCAGCGCCAGTCTCGCCGTCATTGGTCGTCATCGACATGCCGGCCATCGGGTTGGGCCAGTCAATCCGTTCGGCTCCATCTGCGCTGTACGGATTGGCTGGTTTCGCTTCTTCCTGCAGCCAGTACCGGCCCGTTGCGGTGTCCCGGTAGAGCACCAGACCAGCCTCGCTGTAATGCTGAGGTGCGCCTTCCAGCAGCCAGGGTTTCAAGGCCTCGACCAGGTCTGAGAGTTGTGTGGCAAGGTCTTCGCGGTCCGTGACGTCCTGCGCGGCGGCGAGAGCGGTTTGCGTAGCATCCATGACCGGTGCCAGTTTCGTGTTCGCGTAACGGTCCCGCAGCACTGGCACCAGGGCGAGCGCCGGGTCCACGAATAGCGGATCGATGTCATACCCGTCTCTCAGGGCCTCGTGGAAGTAGAGCGCCATGTCAGTGAAGTGATCGATTTCGGCGAGGGCTTTACTGTCCACCGGAATATCGGAGAGCGGTGTTTCCGGACTGGCCGCGCTCGCATCCGGAGCTTCCAGCTTGGCAAGACCTTCTTTCAGGTTGGCTTCGCTATCGAGCAGGAACTGCCCGCTGGCGACGACCATGTCGCCACTTTCCAGACCCGACAGGATTTCGGTCCGGCCATTGGCCGAAATCCCGGTTTGCACGGCGCGTCCGGAGAAGCGGCCATTGCCTTCGGCGATGACGACACGGGCGCCCTCGCTACCAAGCAGAATGGCTTCACTTGGAACCGAAAGACGCGGTCGGCCGCCGATATTCAGCCTTATGTCCGCATAGGCGCCCGGGCGAAGATAGCCCGACACATTGTCCACTTCGATCCGGACGTCGGCTGTACGGGTTTTCGGGTCGATTGTCGGATAGATATAGTCGACCTGGCCTTTACCGGGGGCATCGGGCGCGCTCGGAAAATCGAGTTCGGCCTGCATGCCTGTTTCCACCAGAGGCAAATCGCTCTCCGGCACCGAGGCAATGACCCAGACATCGGCATAGGATTGCAGGCGTAATATAGGCGTGCCGGGTTTGACATAGTCGCCATTGCGGACCTGGAGCTCGGCAACCGTGCCGCCGGCTTCTGCGTAAACCGGAACACGTTCAATGACCTGGCGGGTTTCGGTCAGCCGGTCGATGGCCGCATTCTGCATGCCAAGGGAGCGCAGGCGCTGGCGAACCGACGCGATGCGCGCTTCGTTACCGATCCTGAACGAGTTCAGATAATCTTTCTGCGCGGCGATCAGGTCCGGACTGTAGATCCGGTAGAGGAGACTGCCGGGGCGGACGGTGTCGCCCTCGGCATTGACCGCCAGATTCTCAATCCAGCCTTCTAGCCGCGAGACGGTAACATTTTCGAGCCGTTCATTGGTCTCGACCGTGCCGAAGGCTCTCAGTACACGGCTGAAATCCCTGGTCTCGGCAGGTGATGTCCGGATCCCCATGGTCTGGATCATTTCCGGCGAGACGGCCACGCCCGATCCGGTGTCATCGGCATAAACCGGGATGTAATCCATGCCCATGGAATCCTTTTTCGGAACAGGCGAGGTGTCCGGCTTACCCATGGGATGCTTGTAGTACAGGATTTCCCCTGTTGAGCTCGTCGGTTCCTGGGTCTTGTCGGCAGGCACCAGGTCCATGCCACAGATCGGGCAGGTGCCGTCCGGATCGGTCGAAATATAGTGCGGGTGCATGGGGCAGGTGTATCGTTGCGTCTCGCTCGAGGCGTTCGGTTTTTCACCCTGGCCGCCCGGTGATCCGCCCGGTGCGCCGCATGCGGCGAGCAAGAGGGCGGCAGATGCGGTGCCCATTATCAGGAATGTCTTTTTCATTGTGTCACCAGGAGGGCATTCAGGCGTGCGATCGCAGCGGCCTTGCGGGCCGTTTCAGCTTCGATTTCCGCCCGGAGTTTGAGAATGGCGATCTCGCCGTCGATGATCGGCGCATAACCGCCAACACCGGATTCATAAGCAATCAGCTGGGCCTCGACTTCGTCTTCGACGGCAGCAATCTTGACCTGCAGCACGTCGATACTGGCATCGGCCGCGCGTATAATGGCGTCCCGGGACGCATACTGGGCCGCCGCATTCCGCGCGGCAGCCTGGTAGCGTTGCTCGGCGCCGGCCCGCTCAGCCTTTGCGGCGCGCAAGTTCGGTGCCTGCTTCCTTTCGGCCCAGAGCGGAACCGTAAAAGTCACCATACCGGAGACCCAGTCATCCCCCGCGAACATCGCGCCTTCATCGCGCTGTTGATAGGTGAGCTGGGCCCCCCATTCTGGCTTCCAGGCCGCGCGGGCCTCGTCGATACCGTAATCGGTAACGCGGACGGCCGCGTCGGCAATGCGTACGGTGTGGAACTCAAGCGCTGCGCCGGACCAGTCTCTTTCAGTCAGGGGAGGGAGGCCGGTCGAAGGGACCAGTCCGACGAGTTCGATCAGGCGCGCATCGGTCTCGGCTTCCTGCCGGTCAAGATCAACAAGCGTCCGGGAAACTTCTGCCCGTTCGCTTTCAATTTCGGCAAGGCGATAGACGGCCGGGCGGCCCGCATCGATCTCGGCCTCGACAATGTCGACAAGCTCGTCGTATTTGGCGTTTCGCGCTTCGGCGAGGGATCTCTGCCTGGTCAGTCTAGTCTTGTCAGCGAGAAGAGCGATGAGTTCGGCGCGCAAGGCCGCATAACGGGCATCGCGAACCGCCTCGGTCTGTGCTGACATCGCCCGGGCTTCACCGGCGCGGGCTTCACGGCCCGCGAAGCTCGGAAATTGTTGCCGAATACCAACGGCTTTATTGGTCGGCAAGTAACTGTCGAATGAGGGATCGAAAATCGGAAAGTTGTTGATCCCGAGGGATACGACGGGGTCCGGGAGTGCGGTTGAGGCGACAGCACGCTCCCGGTCGGCCTCGGCATCGTAACCGAGAGCGGAGAGGCTTGGATGGGCCTCGAGACGGGCTTCAAGCTCGGCAAAGCTCTGAGCGTTGGCAACCGCCGCCAGGGGCACAGCGGCAAACGCTGCGACCAGCAGCATTCTTGAAATGTGGGGCATGATAAAACGGGCTCTTCTGAATTGTGAGAAGCGATGACGACGGGCTGCTGTGGCGGCCGCAGGTCATCGCTCTCAATTCAGGAAGCGCTGCTTTAGCGATATTGGCGTGTGCTGGACGATATCCAGCCGAGGTGGAGGCCCGGTCTTTAGCGTTTCGCGCTCTGGCAGGAATGCCTTTGGTGGGTTAGCGAGAACCGCAGCAAATTCTGGGTCCACATTCGCAACAGGTGCAACTGGATTGGCGTCACTGTGCGCCTGGATAAGCATGGGTGCACAGTCGTATCCCGCGGGGCAATCAGACGATGATGCCTGATCTGTATGCCCGGTGTCGGCCATGGCTTCCATCGCCATGTCATTACAGGGGTGATTGCTGCTCATTTCAGTCGGCGCGGTTTCGGAGGTCCCGACCATCAATGGACACGCCATGACCGGATGAGCCGCCATGAAGGCAGCGGCAAACAGTGTCAGGAGGCGGGTCACAAACTGCATCATTGTTCAAATACGTGAAAAGATTAAAACTTTCATTTCAACAAACTGTGAGGCCGCTACTTCTTGCGGCCACCAAGCACCGCAACAAGTTCCTCGACCTTTTCACGCCGGTCATCGACATTGCTTCCGGTCAGGGCATGATCCACACACGTTGCGATATGGTCATCCAGGATAACGGCCTCGAGGCCGACAAGCGCGGCCTTCACAGCCTGCACCTGACGAATGACATCAATACAATACCGATCGTCGGACACCATCTTCGTGATGCCGCGCACTTGTCCCTCGATGCGGGCAAGCCTTCGGGTCGCGGCCTCTTTGGTTTCAGTCTTCATGGCAGATACCCCATACAGGGTATCCATATGGGGACCTCGTGAAGCAATTTCCAGTCTCTTCATGCGTCAGAAACGAAAGGTTCAGCCCAAGATGGACTGACAGTCATCACTCAATGGCATTTCCAGCTGCGGTCCACGCCTTCATCGAGCCGATATAGACATCGACCTCGGAGAACCCCTTCCGCATGAGCTGCGAGGCGGCAATGGTGGCCCGGGCGCCGCTTCCGCACA
>NZ_JAPYPG010000003.1 GCF_029937755.1 Henriciella sp. | reverse complement strand
TCGCCATCCGCGAAGGCGGCCGCACCGTCGGCGCCGGCGTCGTCTCCAGCGTCAAAGAGTAAGAGGCAACCGCCTCACCTCTGACCACATCAAGGGCCGTTCCTCCGGGAACGGCCCTTTTTTTGTTGCTGACCGCGATCGCATCTGCTGAGACCGAGCCTATGCCGAACCGTATCGATTTCATGATTGCAGGGGTCCAGAAGGGCGGGACGACTTCGCTCGATGCCTATCTGCGCCAGCATCCGGATGTCAGCATGGCGAAGAAGAAGGAGGTGCACTTCTTCGACAAGCGTCCGCCGACCGGGATCCGCGCGCTCGACTATTTCGTCTATCATCGCCAGTTCGACTTTGGCGCACAGGCGCGCGGCGCGAAACTCGGCGAGGCGACACCGATCCTCACCTGGTGGACTGGCGCGATGGAGCGGCTCTGGTCGTACAATCCGGACATAAAGGTCATCATGCTTCTGCGCGACCCAGTCGAGCGCGCCTGGTCGCACTTCCGCATGGACCGGCGCCTGCAGCGCGAGGGCGCCGATTTCTCCGATGTCATCCGCACGGAAAGAGAGCGTGCCCGCCGGTCGCTGCCGAAGCAGGACCGCGAACGCTCACAGCTCGCACGCGGCTTCTATGCCCATCAGGTGCGCAATCTCAAACGCCTGTTTCCGGACGAGCAGCTTCTCTTCCTGCGCAGCGAGGACCTGTCGGACGAGGCCCAGCCGCAATTGGACAGGGTTACAGACTTTCTCGGTGTCTCCCGCTTCGCCTTCGAGGCCGAGCCCCGCCACAACAGCGCCACTGATTCCGACCGGATGAAAGCGGAAGACCGCGCGCTTCTGGAAGAAACCTTCCGCCTCGATGCCGAAGAGACGCGCCGGCTGCTCGGCTGGGAACAGGGCAGCTGGAGCGTCTGATCCGCAAGCCAGACGGCGCGATACTGCATCCGGCCCGCAGAGCCTGTTGCACTCGGCGCCCTGATCGGGCATTACACCGCTTCGCCTGAGCGGGTATAGCTCAGCTGGTAGAGCGGCGGTCTCCAAAACCGCAGGTCCTGGGTTCAAGTCCTAGTGCCCGTGCCAGGCGATTTTCCCGACATTGTGATGGGTCGAACCGCACATGCCGCATTGCGTGCCGGCGCCAGTTGCCTATTTTCGGCAGGCAATGACGAACGCGTTTCGCTTCCTGCTCGTGAGCTTTCTGGCCGTGCTGATCAGCACCGGCCTGATCGGCTGCGCGGTCTTTTCCGCAAGTGCGGGTGAGACCCTTTCGGCGCCAGTGGCCCAAACGCCAGCCGGCATGGCGATGCATGTCCATCATGGCGCGCATGAGATGGCCGCCACGTCCGACCCGGCGCCCGCCCACGACCATGGCGATGCAGACTGCGACGGGTGCACCCAGACGCTGCTCAACCGAGTTTCCATTACACCGGATGCCGGGCTTGCACCGAATGAGGTGCCGGCCCCGGTCTTCATCATTCCCCTGGCCCTGCAGCTCGACCCGCAACCGGTTATGCCTGTGCGCCAGCACTGGCCGCCCGGCGACGAGGCCCCGCCAAGGCCATCCACGCTGACTCACCAGAAAATCAGCCTGCTCATCTGATCCTTCGGAAGGATGTCCGGCGCCCACGGGTGTCCGTTGCTTCAAGTTTTTCCGTTAAAGATCAAGATGAAAGCCTGATTTCACCATGTATAACAGACGATCCTTCCTGGGGACGGCGCTCGGGACTGGTGCTGCGCTCGGCGCGACCAGCCTGCTGCCGGCCTGGGCCCGCAGTGCCACCCATGGCAATCTCGGCCTGCCGACATTGAGCGGCACCGAGTTCAATCTCGATGTCGGCGAGTTCCCGGTCCGTATTGGCGGGCGCGCCGGCCACGCGGTTGGCGTCAATGGCACGCTTCCCGCCCCGTTGATCCGCTTTCGCGAAGGCGCTGAGGTGACCCTCAACGTGACCAACCGCCTCAAGGCCGATACCAGCATTCACTGGCACGGCCTGCTGGTGCCCTTCCATATGGATGGCGTGCCGGGCGTTGCCTTTCCGGGCATCGCGCCGGGGGAGACCTTCAGCTACAAGTTCGCCGTGCCCCAGTCGGGTACCTACTGGTACCACTCGCACTCCGGCCTGCAGGAGCAGCAGGGCCATTACGGGCCGCTGATCATCGACCCGGCAGAGGCCGACCCGGTCGCCTATGACCGGGAATATGTGCTCGTCCTGTCAGACTGGAGCTTCGAGCATCCCCACCGCATCTTCGAGAAGCTGAAGGCTTCGGCTGAGACCTATAATTACAATCAGCGTACCGTGGGTGACTTCCTTGAGGATGCCGGGCGGGACGGCTTTGGCGATGCGCTTTCGGAGCGCGCCATGTGGGGCGCGATGCGGATGAGCCCGCGCGATCTCGCAGACGTGACGGGCGCGACCTACACTTATCTGATCAATGGTCACTCCACGCTCGATAACTGGAATGGCGTCTTCAATCCGGGTGAGCGCGTGCGCCTGCGCATTATCAATGCGTCAGCCATGTCGATCTTCAATGTCCGCATGCCCGGCCTGCCGATGAGCGTGGTCGCCGCCGATGGACTGAACGTCCAGCCGGTGGAGACCGACGAGGTCCAGATCGGCGTGGCAGAGACCTATGACGTGGTCATCACTCCGCCGGACGAGCGCGCCTATGCCTTCGTCGCCGAGTCGATCGACCGGTCCGGCCAGGCTGTCGCGACCTTTGGTCCGCGCCCCGGTATGCGCGCCGAAGCGCCGGCCCTCAGGCCTGTCCCGACGCTGACCATGAAGGACATGGCCATGGACCATGGCGACCATGGCATGGCCGGCATGGCCTACGAGTCCGGTGACAAGGACGGCATGTCGCATGACGGCCACAAGATGGACGGCCACGACATGGAAAGCATGGATCACGACATGTCTGGCATGTCCCATGACGACCACCGCACGGCCGGAAAGGGTGACGGCATGGCGACCATGGCGGCCACTGATGATGGCATGCAGCTTCATGACCATCCCGATGGTCCCGGCGTCGCCAATACGGCGATGATGCCGGTGAGCCGCCTCGACGAGCCGGGCATAGGCCTCGACGATGTCGACCACCGCGTCCTCACCTATGCAGACCTCCGCTCACTTGAGCCAAACAAGGATACGCGCCCGCCGGAACGCGAGGTGCAGATCCATCTCACCTCCAACATGCACCGCTATATGTGGTCGTTTAACGGAGTGAAGTTCTCCGAAGTCACCGAGTCCATCCGCCTTGATGAGGGCGAGCGGGTGCGCTTCAAGCTCGTCAACGACACGATGATGCCGCATCCGATCCACCTGCATGGCATGTTCTTCGAACTGGAGAACGGGGCAGGCGGTCATCGCCCGCGCAAGCACACTGTGATCGTCAAACCGGGTGAGAAGCTCGCCTTCGATGTCTCCTCCGAGCACATCGGCGACTGGGCCTTCCACTGCCACCTCCTCTACCACATGCATGCCGGGATGATGAATGTCGTCTCCGTCATTCCGAAGGGCGGCGAGATGGAGGCGATGCCCGCCTCCCACGATCCGGCCTCCCACTATGAGGGAGCAGAAGAGCCCGCACACGACATGGACCATTCCATGGATCACCAAGACAATCATGGAGGCCACCATTGAGACAGGACATGATGATACGCTCCGTACTTATCGGTGCGGCCGGCCTCGCTGTCATACCCGCCGCCATTGCAGAAGAGGGCGACGCGCCCTGGTCGCAGGCGGACGCGATCTGGGGTGAGGAGGCGATGGCCCGGTCCCGCGATGCGGTCCTCCACAATCATGGCGCCCTGCGCACGACCTATCTCCAGGCCGAACGCTTCGAGCTCCAGTCCACTGACGATGAGGAGGTCCTTCTCCTCGATGGCAATGCCTGGATTGGCGGCGACATCAACAAGCTCTGGATCAAGTCCGAACTCGAATACCTCCCCGATGAGGGTGAGTTCGAGGAGGCGGAAGTCCAGGCCTTATGGTCACGGGCGATCTCTCCATACTTCGATTTCCAGGCCGGTATACGCTACGACTTCGAGCCAGAGGGGCGTCCCCATCTCGTGGCGGGTTTCCAGGGGCTCGCCCCCTACCTCTTTGAGACAGACACTGCCGCTTTCCTGTCCGAGGATGGTGATCTTACCGCAAGGGTGGAGGCAGAGTATGAATTGCTTCTGTCCCAGAGACTGATCCTGCAGCCACGGGTGGAGGCCTCATTCTCTGCTCAGGATATTCCGGAACTGGAGACCGGTTCCGGCCTGACCAGCCTCGATGCCGGCCTGCGCCTGCGCTACGAAGTGAAACGCGAATTCGCCCCCTATATCGGGGTCGAATGGCAGCAGAGCTTCGGCGAGACGGCGGACTATATCGAAGCCGCCGGCGGCGAGTCCGGCGAGGCGGTTTTCCTGGTCGGTCTGAGAGCCTGGTACTGAGACGGCTGGCGGGGGTTTGTGGCCCCCGCCAGAACCGGACTGGAATCGGACTGTCACCGGACTGTTTTCGGAACGCCTTTTCGGGGCCTTCACAAAGGGCTCCGGCGTCGTCATGTTGTGCAGATATCCAGAGGAAACTCCTGAGAAAAGGCGCAGCACACCATGAGCGATCACTCGACCATTTATCCTGTCCCCGAGGCTTTCGCGCGTGAGGCGAATCTTACGCCCGAAAAGTACAAGGAGATGTACGCCCGGTCTGTCGAGGACCCGGAAGGGTTCTGGGGCGAGCATGGCAAGCGGATCAAGTGGATGGAGCCGTTCACGGAAGTGAAGGACGTCTCCTGGGAAACCGGCGACCTGCATATCCGGTGGTTCGGCGACGGGACGCTGAACGTGACCGAGAGCTGCCTCGACCGCCACCTGGAGACGCGTGGCGACAAACCGGCCCTCGTCTGGGAAGGCGACGAGGCGGAAGACGCCCATACGCTGACCTATCGCCAGCTCTATCATGCCGTCTGCCGCTTCTCGAACGTTCTCAAGGATCTGGGCGTCAAGAAGGGTGACCGGGTCACGATCTACATGCCGATGATCCCCGAAGCGGCCATGGCAATGCTCGCCTGCGCGCGCATCGGTGCGATCCATTCCGTCGTCTTCGGCGGCTTCTCACCCGAGGCCCTTTCAGGGCGCATCACCGACTGTGAATCGAAAGTGGTGATCACTGCCGATGAAGGCGTGCGCGGCGGGCGGACCATTCCGCTGAAGGAGAACACCGACAAGGCCTGCGAGCTTGCCGATGGCATGGTCGAAAAAGTGCTGGTGGTCCAGCGCACCGGGGGCGACGTCTCCATGCAGGACGGCCGTGACCACTGGCTGCACGAGGTCGGCGCCGAGGTTGCGGATACCTGCGATCCCGAGCCGATGAATGCCGAAGACCCGCTCTTCATTCTCTACACCTCAGGGTCCACCGGGAAGCCAAAGGGCGTCCTGCACACCTGCGGCGGCTATCTCGTCTGGGCCTCGATGACGCATGAATACGTGTTCGACTTGAAGGAAGACGACGTTTTCTGGTGTTCCGCCGATGTCGGCTGGGTCACCGGCCACACCTACATTGTCTACGGTCCGCTCGCGAACGGCACGACCAGCGTGATGTTCGAGGGTGTGCCGACCTATCCCGATGCCTCGCGTTTCTGGGAGGTGTGCGATCGTCACGGCGTCACGATCTTCTACACCGCACCGACCGCGATCCGTGCGCTGATGCGGGAAGGCTCCGGGCCGGTCGAGAAGACCAGCCGCAAGTCGCTCCGGCTGCTCGGCACGGTCGGTGAACCGATTAATCCGGAAGCCTGGGAGTGGTACTTCCATGTGGTCGGTGAAGGCCGCTGCCCGATCATTGACACGTGGTGGCAGACGGAAACCGGCGCTACCATGATCGTCCCCCTGCCGGGCGCGACCGACATGAAGCCGGGCGCTGGCAGCCACCCCTTCTTCGGTGTGGTGCCGCAGCTCGTCGATGCTGATGGCAAGGTCCTGGAAGGGGCGACTGACGGTAACCTCATCATCACCGAAAGCTGGCCCGGCCAGATGCGCACCGTCTATGGCGATCACCAGCGCTTCGTTGAGACCTATTTCTCCGCCTATCCCGGCAATTACTTTACCGGCGATGGCTGCCGACGGGACGAGGATGGCTTTTACTGGATCACGGGCCGTGTCGATGACGTGATCAATGTTTCAGGCCATCGCATGGGCACCGCCGAGGTCGAGTCGGCGCTCGTCTCCCATGATGCGGTCGCCGAGGCTGCAGTCGTCGGATATCCGCACGATATCAAGGGCCAGGGCATCTATGCCTACGTAACGACAGTTGCTGGCGTGGAGGCAGACGAGGCCTTGAAGAAGGACCTGATCAAGCATGTGCGTTATGAGATCGGACCGATCGCCAGCCCGGACCTGATCCAGTTTGCGCCTGGCCTGCCCAAGACGCGGTCCGGCAAGATCATGCGCCGCATCCTCAGGAAAATCGCCGAAGACAATTATTCAGCCCTCGGCGACACCTCCACACTGGCTGACCCGGAAGTTGTCGATAGCCTTATCGAAGGCAGGCAGAACAAGCCCGAGTAAAAAAGGGCCATGGCACGACGAAGACGAGCAGGCGGCAAAAAATATTGCCCGACGCTCGTCTCATCGGGCTGTGGTCAACCAAGCGTAAATATTTAGCGACGAAATTAATTCTGAATTCCACGTTCTGTGTGAAACAGTTTTCCGGATATTGAGCTCAAGGGCGGTATTTGTTCCAAATACTGCGTTCAATATGGGAGTTTCGACCTTTTTAGACCTTTCGGTCACGGAATGGTGGGAGTTCAACCCCTAACGAGGAGGTTGAAAGGACAATCTCCGGATTGAGGATAGTTCGTCGCCTTGCGCCAGCTTGAACTGGCTGCAGGTCAAGCACCATCCGAGTGAGCGTCCTGATAAATATACGGGAGGCTGCATGTCAGAAAATCTGCGCACCAACGATGTCGTTGCGATTGCATCATGCCGATCAGCACTGGCCTTCGCCATGGAGTGCCTGGAGCGGGGCGGTCACCGGCATGACGAACTCGAGCGTCTGGTGGAATCGGCTCTTCAGATGGCCACGAGGAAAGAGTTGGAATGCAGCGTGATCCGGGATTTGACCCGTTCGCGCACAAGTCTCGGCTTTGTCGAGGGCTGAAAAATACCATCGCACAAGACAAGAAGTTGCCAGACGCAAATACACCGGCGCGGACAGGAGTCCGGCCAGGGTCTGAGCAGTCATGCGAACCAGGATGGAGGGCGTAATGCAATTATTTTCGAGACCGGAGCCTTTGCCGGACCCGTTGCCTGCGGTGCAGGAGAAGGCGAGGCTGGACTGCCTTGACCGGCTCGACATCGTAGGCGCGCCAGGCGACCCCGCGATCGAAAATCTGGTCGAATGCGTTGCCCGCTTCTTCCGGGTGCCCATGGTGATGGTCTCCATGGTGGATCAGGACAAGCAGTGGATCAAAGCCCGCTTCGGGTTGGATACGACCGAAACCGATCGCTCCGATTCCATCTGTCAGTACACGATTGCCCAGTCGGGGCTGTTTGTTGTGCGAGATACGCACGAGCATGCAGAATTCCGGTCCTGCCCAATGGTCGCCGGTTATCCCTTTGTGCGTTTTTACGCCGGTAGCCCCGTGATCGTTCAGGGCCAGCATGCTGTCGGGGCGCTTTGCATCCTGGACCGGAAACCGCATGCGGTCGGCGAGAAGGAGCTTCGCTGGCTGCGCCACTTCTCAAGCATTCTCTCCCAGATGATCGAGATCAACTATCTTGTGAATGAGGATCGCCTCATCCAGCGGTATGCGCCACAGCGGCGCAGTTTCGGGTGCAGGGTCTCATGAAGATTGACGTCTCCGATATCGGCGCGAGGCTTATGGTCATTGCCCCGTCGGGCCAGGTTCTGCATGCCAACGAGACTGCGCGAAAGCAGATCGGTCTCTACCGTGTCGAAGGCCGTAGCCTGGAAGACCTGCTCTCCCGGCCTTGCCGCGCGCGTGTCCTTCGAGCGCTTGAGCGGGCCTTCGACGGGGATGAACTGATGGAGGAGTTCGAGTTCGTCACCGGCACCGTCGGAATCATGAACCTTTTCCGTATCGCTCTGGCCAACAATGAGCAGGCTGTCGCCGCGATATTCTTTGCCGCTTCACAGGCTGTTGGCGCCGAAGAGGGCGGGAAAGCATCCCCCGGCTCACCTCTGGTGAGCAGAGGCATCACCATGACCCTCAACCGCCTTGAGCAAAAACTGCACAAGGCCGAGACCCGGTGTGCTGAGGCGTTGAAGGCTGCCATGACGGATATGCCCACCGGGCTTCGCAACCGGGCCGGGCTCGAGTTTGAACTTCAGAATGAAGTGGAACACGCAGGCGCAGAAGGCGCCTGCCTAATTCTGACCTATCTCGACCTCAGCCGCTTCAAGCAGCTCAATGATACGCATGGCCACATTGTTGGCGACAAGGTTTTGCGTATCGTGGGGCGGCGGCTGAAAGCCTTTGGTCAGGTAAGTTGTGCGGCGCGCGTCGGGGGAGACGAGTTTGCAATACTTGTGCGTCATCCCGGCCATCCGGACACTTTCGTTCAGGGGCTCGAGCAGCTTTGGCCGAGATTGTTCGCACCAGCAAAAGTCGATGGGACCCGCCTGTCTTTCTCAGGCTCGGCCGGGATTTCTGTCTTCGGTCATGATGCCTTTGACGCTGCAGCGCTGAAGGCTCATGCCGATGAGGCCCTGGTCGAGGCAAAGCGGCGCGGCAAGGACACGATCCAGCTTTATGACTGTGCCCTGGCCGAACGATCAAAGCGCAGGGCAATCCTTGCGCAGGATTTGCCTGCCGCCCTGGTTACAGGAGACATTTATCCGGTCTACCAGCCAATTGTGCCCTGCCAGGCAAATATGGGGTATGGTGTTGAAGTGCTCGCGCGGTGGCGCCATCCGGTGTTTGGTGAGGTTGCGCCCGACGAATTCGTCGAGATTGCCGCCGAGAGTGGTCTGATCTCGGCGCTCGATATCCATATTTCGGAAACAGCCTGCCGGGATCTCCTCACGCTTGTAGAGTGCAGACGGCTCAGCTTTGTTTCTCTCAATATTTCGCCCCAGGAGCTGAGCCGCCCGGAGTTCCTCGACCGGCTTATCCACGTGATCGGGCAGACCGGCATAAGGCGCGATGCGGTATGTTTCGAGGTCACCGAGTCGGACATCATCTCCGATCTCGTAGCCGCAAAGCAGGCGCTGGAGCGACTCAAGGATGCTGGTATGTCGATCGCCCTCGATGATTACGGGACGGGTTACTCGAACCTCCGGGCACTGCTCGACCTTCAGGTCGACAAGCTGAAGATCGACCGGTCGCTTGTCAGCCGCCTTGCAGTGGATGAACGTGCGATGCGCGTTGTCCTCTCCGTCATTCACCTGGCACGCGTCTTCAACGCTGAACTGGTTGCCGAGGGGATTGAAGACTCTACCCAGGCCGCCATAGCGCAGGCCATGGGCTGTCAGTACCTGCAGGGCTTCGCATTCAGCCGGCCGCTGGCGCTTGAGGATTTGAAGTGCTGGCTGGAGGATCAGGTTTCGGAAACTACGCAGCCAACTGCAACCGCGACTGTTCATTCACTTCAAGCATCGGCATAATCCGGGCCAGAGCGGCACAGAAGTCCGTGTACGGCTTCAAGTGGATTATTGATGAAAATACTGGTCATTGATGACGAACCGCTTCTCGTCCAGACGATTCGGCTCGGCTGGCCTGATCAGGAAGATGAAATTACTTCAGCAAACAGTTTCGCTGAAGCCATGCCAATAATCTATTCGAACCAACTTCTGGAATTCGATTGTATTATACTTGACCTTCGATTGCCGGACGGCAGTGGATCCAAGGTTCTGTCCGAAATTCGCCAGCTTACATCAACGCCTGTCATAATGCTGTCTGCCTGGGGTGACAGCCAGTTCAGGGCGGAGCTTCTGAGCGATGGGGCTGACGATTATGTCATGAAGCCTGTTGGCATGAAGGAGCTGTATGCCAGGGCAACGAAGCTTGTCGAGGGCACGCGTGAACGGGTCCGGCTCGACCGCGACCACCGCATTGGCAATGTCATCCTGCTTCCTTCGAGCCGTGAGCTTCTCAATGGCGAGACGCGACAGGCGCTGACCGGCGCCGAAGCCGCCTTGCTGACGGCATTGGCGCAGGCGAATGGCGGTGTAGTCTCGCGGCAAGACCTCTATCTGAAGGCCTTCGGGCGTGAAGGGCGGTATGGCGAAAAGGCGCTGGAGACGTATATCGGCCGCCTGCGCAAGAAGCTCACAATCCTTGGAGAAGATGGCGCAAAGCGAATTCTCAGTGTGCGCGGACAAGGCTATCGCCTTGTTCTCGGAAACTAGAGACAGGCCGGACGTCCTCAGACTTTTCCGGACGCCTCAAGCACTTCGCGTATCTTGTCCACGAGGTTGGCCCGGCGATAGGGCTTCGGCAAAATCGAAACGGTGGGATCAAGGTGCTCTTTCGCCACGATGGAGTTGGTGGTGTAGCCGGTCGTGTAGAGTGTTGGCAGCCCGGGGCGGAGCATCCGGGCCTCCTCAGCCAGTTCGACACCGTTCATCCCGCCGGGCAAAATAATGTCGGTGAAGAGGAATGAAATCTGGGGCGTCGATTCCAGCAATTCGAGCGCTTCACCTGCTGTCGCAGCCGAGATCGTCGTCATCCCAAGCTCATTGAGCAAACGCTTTGCGTGGGCAAGGACGAAGGCATTGTCTTCGACGATGAGGACGGTCAGTTCAGGCAGCTCTCCGCGAGTATTTTCTTCTTTTTGCCGAACCGTCTTCGGCAATCCTCCAGCCGTCGGGAAGTACATTCTGACCGTCGTGCCTTTGCCCTTCTGGGAGTCGATGGCGATGTGCCCACCGGACTGTTTTACGAAGCCGTATACCATGCTCAACCCAAGTCCCGATCCGGTGCCTGGGGGGTTGGTTGTGAAGAACGGTTCGAAAGCGTGCTCCAGCGTATGCTCTTCCATACCCTCACCGGTGTCGCTCACCGCGACCATGACATAGGCGCCTGGCTGAACATCAGTCTCTTCGAGAAGGCATGAACTGTTTAGCGTCACATTTGCCAGTTCGATCGTAATGTTGCCGCCCTGTGGCATCGCATCCTTCGCGTTGAGGCAGAGATTGAGAAGTGCCGTATCGAACTGAGCGACGTCCAGCGTTGCCTGTTCCAGGTCCGGTCCGGAAATCAGGTCGAGAGCGATGGACTCAGTCAGTGAACACTGCAGCAAGGGAGCTGTCTCGCTAAGGCGTTCGCCAAGGTCGACAGCTGTAGGCAGGAGGGATTGGCGTCTGGCAAAGGCCAGCAGCCGTTTGACGAGCTCAGAACCGCTTTCGCAGGCTGATAACGATAATTCAGCCATCTCTTTCAACTGACCTTCCGGCAAGCGGTCAGCCAATCGCTCGCTGGTACCCAGAAGCACTGTCAGCAGATTGTTGAAATCATGCGCAATGCCACCTGTCAGTTCGCCAAGGGATTCAAGCCGCTCAGCGCGTTTAATCCGTTCTTCCCGAAGCCTGCTTGTGGTGATGTCCGTCATCAGCCCGATGATACGCTGGGCTTCTCCATCAGGCCCGCGATCTGCCATGGCCCTGTCGGAGACCCATTTTACTTCTCCATCAGCGGCCATGAACCGGTATTCTTCTGACCAGAGATCAGTGTTGCCCTTCAGAAATGTCCGCAGGCTAGACAGAATACGCTCGCGATCCTCGTCATGGATATGGATGCCTTCCGGCCCTGAATTTTCGGGCTCGGGCGCGTGACCGTATTCGTTCTCATAGTTCTCGCTGCGCCACACCGTACTGGTGGAAAGATCCCACTCCCAGACGACGTCCCGGGTGGCCTGCGTAATCATGTTGAAGCGGTCGACCGCCGGCTGGCGATCTTCGGTCCCTTGGGAGTTCGTAGCGGCAGGTTTGGAAGGGATGTGAGGCTGTAGCTTGCCGTCATCATGCAGGTGGCGGGAGAGGTCCACGATTGAGAGCAACCTTGATAGGCCACACCCATTCTCAAAGTCGGAGAGGGTGGCCCGCACAAGGATTAGCTCACCCGACCGGGTCACATGCTTCCAGAGGTTATGTGTAACAACTGAGGCCGATCCGGACCTTACGGCCTGGTGCCATTCGTCACGCTCGGGTGTTGATGCGAGATCCGAAACGCTGAGCGCACAGAAGTCGTCCACGGCGTACCCATACAGCCTGCAGGCCGCGTGATTTGCCGCGGTGATCTGGAGGGTCTGGATATCGCAGAGAAATGCAGGGTCGGGATAGTGCCTGAAGAATTGTCCCCTCGACTGTCCAGCCATTAGCGCCCCTCGCTGGCTTGCCTAGAATATTTATTTTTAGCGGTGCTGTCTTTTCGGCTCAGTAAACAAGTATTCCCAAGCGTTGTTGCGATCTGTCTTCGACAGGGCTTTCATTCTGTTTGACCTAACTAAACTGCAGTAGCCGTCTCACGCCGTCAATATCCTTACGCGTGCGTTGCACGACAAGTGATTAAGCGGGTTCTCTAATGCAAACCGGAGAAGCTGCGTTCAGGCTTCTTTCAGGAGGGCCCGACAGGCGTCTAGGAGCGGCTCGGGTAAAGTCGTGTTGAAAGCGGTCTCATCAAGGCTTTCGGTTGCGCGGACAAGTTGCAGGCTGTTGGTCAGGTAGATCGCGTCGGCTGAGTGAAGGGCGTCGATCGACAACGAAGCCACGCTGACGTTGAAACCGTTATTGCCCGCCTCGCGAATGAGCCAGTCGCGCATGATGCCGTTGACCACACCATCCTCCAGCGGTGGGGTGACGAGAGCATTATCAAAGCGGGCAAAGATGTTCGCGATGGAGGTGCAGGCCGCATGTCCTTGCGGGGTGAGGTATAGCGCGTCGTCAAACCCCGCCTCGCGCGCCCGCTGGGTGCCGATTACAGCGTCGGTGTAGGCGAGCGTCTTCCGGCGTGAGGACGGTGCCGTTGGATTGCGCCAGATGTCGCTCGTCATGAGACGCGTAGGGGGCAGGGGAAGGGCTGGCGCGCCCGGGTCGAATTTCGAGATCAATGTTGGCATTCCAAGAGCATTGGGGGCAACGCCACGAGGGCCCGGGCCACGCGTTACGGTCAGACGCAAGGCGCCGGCTTCGTCATCGGGGATCGCTTCAAGCGCAAAGCGACGCAACGTTTCCAGATCCACCTCGATTCCGAGGGCGGCCGCATCGTTCTGAAGACGCTCGATATGGGCCTCCATCAGCACGATGCGGCCATCGACGACCCGTGACGTATCGAAAACGCCGTCGGCCAGCAGCAGGCCGCGATCCGAAAGGTCGAACGGCTGGAGCCCGGCTGGGCCATCGGTGAATTGGCGGATCCTGATCAGAGCGTGCTTCCTTTCGGACTAGTCCTCTGCACGCCCGTAACCGCCACCGCCCGGAGTCTCAATGGTAATCGTGTCGCCGGTTTGCAGTGTGACGCTGGCAATACCGGCCAGCTCTTCCCGCCCGCCGCCTTGGCGGGTGATCCATTGCTGGCCGGTTGCGCCGGGCTTTCCCCCCTCAAGACCGAAGGGTGGAACCTCGCGCGCAGACGAGACCAGCGTCACCATTGTTTCGCTCAGCGCCTCGATTTCGCGAACGACACCATCGCCGCCGTCATGGGCGCCCGCCCCGCCAGAGCCGCGCCGCAGAGAGAAGCGTTTCACGCACAGCGGATAGCGCAGTTCCAGGATTTCCGGATCTGTGATGCGGGTATTCGTCATGTGCGTATGGACGCCTGATGCCCCGTTAAAGTCTGGCCCGGCGCCCGCCCCGCCACAGATCGTTTCGTAATACTGGTAGGTGTCGTTCCCGCAGAGGAAATTGTTCATCGTCCCCTGGGCCGCAGCGACCGCTCCCAGAGCACCAAACAGCACATTGCAGACGGCCTGGCTGACTTCAGTGTTACCCGCCACCACGGCGCTGCCGGGCGAGGGCGACAGGAAGGAGCCTTCCGGAATGACAAGCTCCAGCGGCCGCATACAGCCTTCATTGAGCGGCAGGTCATCCGCGACGAGGCAGCGAAACACGTAAAGCACGGCGGAGCGTGTCACCACGGGTGGCGCGTTGAAATTGCCGGGCCGCTGGGCGCCGGTTCCGGCAAAGTCGATGCGCGCCGAGCGGCTGGCGCGGTCGACCGTGATGGCAACCCTGAGCGGCAAGCCATCATCGGTTTCGACCTGCATCTCACCATCGCTCAGCCGGTCGATGACGCGCCGCACGCTTTCCTCGGCATTGTCCATGACGTGACCGGCATAGGCCGAGACGCCGGGCCAGCCATAGCGCGCGATCATTACCTCAACATCACGCGCGCCGGCTTCATTTGCGGCGATCTGCGCGCGAATGTCGGATACATTGGCGTCGGGGTTGCGGGCGGGGTAGGCCGCGTCCGCCAGAAGGTCCCGGAATGCGGCCTCCCGGAAATCACCGCCACTGCGAAGCAGGAAGTCGTCGATCACCACGCCTTCCTCTTCGAGCGTGCGTGCATACGGCGGGGTGGAGCCGGGAGTTTTCCCACCAATATCCGCGTGATGCCCGCGATTGCCGACAAAGAATCGGATCTGGGTGCCCGTTTCGTCGAAAACGGGGGAAATTACGGTCACATCCGGCAGGTGCGTGCCCCCATTGAACGGGTTGTTCAGCGCAATCATGTCCCCGGGCTTCAGGCTCGGACCGCGCGTCTTCAACACCGTGCGCACGCTTTCTCCCATCGCACCGAGATGGACCGGCATGTGTGGTGCGTTCGCGAGCAACCGGCCATCGGCATCGAACAGGGCACAGGAAAAGTCGAGCCGTTCCTTGATGTTCACACTCGTCGCCGTGTCGCGGAGGACCGCGCCCATCCGTTCGGCGATGGCCATGAACATGTTGTTGAATAGCTCGAGCAGGACAGGGTCTGGCGTTTCGTGCGCTGCAATATCGCCGCGTGCTTTCGCCTTTGTCCGGGTGAGGATGAGGTCGCCCCGCTGCGCCACCTCGACCTCCCAGCCGGGATCGACCACAGTTGTCTGTGTCTCCTCGATGATGAGGGCCGGACCTTCGATCCGGTCGCCAGAAAGAAGCGTGGGACGGTCGAAGACCGGCGTTTTCGTTCGCTTGCCCTCGAACCAGACATCGGCTTCGGCAACAGGGTCCGGTTTGCCCTCCTGGCGCGAGGCAAGCGCACCAAGTGTGGCGTCGCTGCCGGGACGGCGCAGTTCACTGGTGACGCTCTGGATGACGATGGCGCGGTCTGGCGTCTTGAAGCCGAACTGGCGCTCATGGCTCACCTCGAAGGTGGCGCGCATCTGATCTGCCGCGGAAAAGGGGACATCGATTGTTGTGTCCGTTCCCTCATAACGAAGGGCTGCGCTTGGCGACCATTCGAGCTGGTCCTCAGCGTCAGACCCGAGCCGATTGTCCTGGGCAGTCTTCAGCGTCTCGAGGCTTGTCTTTGCGGATTCAACGCCATCAGTATCCAGAACGGCCTCTACAGATCCACGGCGGATATCGATCTCGTCAGCCAGACCGATGCCCAGAGCCGACAGAACGCCCGAAAAGGGATGGATAAGCACCGTATTGATATCGAGCTCAGCCGCGACCAGACAGGCATGCTGGCCCCCGGCACCCCCGAAGGCCTGTAGGACGAAGCCCTCTGTGTCGCGTCCCTTTTCCAGCGTCACCTTACGGATCGCCTGCGCCATGTTCGCCACGGCGATGCGCAGCGCGCCATCGCCGATTTCCTGGGCCGACCGTGGCTCCTGACTTTCAGCCTGGACCTTGTTGGCGAGAGACCCGAAGGCGCTTTCGACAGCCGCTGCATCCAGCCGCTTATCCTGGCCTGGACCGAAGACGGCCGGGAAATAGTCCGGCTGTATGCGCCCGAGCAGCACGTTCGCGTCCGTCACCGTCAGGGGGCCGCCACGGCGATAGGCGCACGGGCCGGGATCGGCCCCGGCGCTATGCGGCCCGACCTGCAGACGGCCCTGTTCGAAGCGGATGATCGAGCCGCCGCCAGCTGCCACGGTGTGGATGTCCATCATCGGAACCCTTAGCGGCGTCCCGGCCACCTCGGCTTCCGTCACCCGCTCGAATGCGCCTTCGTAAACGGAGATATCGGTGGAGGTGCCGCCCATGTCGAAGCCGATTACCCTGTCATGACCGAGCGCAAGCGCGCTGCGTGCCGAGCCCACAACGCCACCAGCCGGGCCGGAGAGAACGGCATCCTTGCCCTGAAAGCTGTCTGCTTCCGCAAGACCGCCATTCGACTGCATGAAGCGCAGAGGTGCCATGCCGAGGGCTTGGCGGACCTGGTGGACGTACTGGTGGAGAACCGGGGATAGATAGGCGTCTGCCACACCGGTTGCGGCGCGGGCGACATAGCCGACTAACGGGTCCGCCTGGTGACTGAGGGTCACATGGGAGAACCCCACCTCACGCGCCAGCTCACCGAGAAATTGCTCCAGGTCGGGGAACTTCCAGGCATTCATCATCGCGATGGCGCAGGATTGCGCGCCTGCCTGCCGGGCATCTGAAAACATCCGCCGCGCGGCTTCCACATCAAGCGGCGCGAGCCATTCGCCATCAAGACTCAGGCGTGCCTCTACTTCACGGACCATATCGTAGAGCGGGTCGGGTTTGCGGATATTCAGGGCGAAAATGTCGGGCCGGGATTGCCGGCCGATGCGCAGAAGGTCGGCGAAACCCTTCGTCACGACGAACAGCGTCGGTGCGCCCTTGTGTTCGAGAAGGGCATTGGTTGCCACGGTGGTTCCGATACGGACATCGCTGATCTGGCTGGGGTCGTAGATGGCGTGATCGGCATCCTTCATGAGCCGCTCAATACCGGCCAGCGCAGCATCTTCATAAACGCCCGGATTCTCGCTCAGGAGCTTTGTAATCTCGAACGACCCATCCGGCTTGCGGGCGATGATGTCGGTGAACGTCCCGCCGCGATCGACCCAGAACTGCCAGCCCGGCTTCATCGCCCCTGGTGACGTTGCGCTCATAGAGAGGACAGCCCCGTCTCTATGGCCCGCCAGATACCTCGCGCGCCGAGGATCGCTGCAACCAGCACAACCAGGCCGCCAGCCATGTTGGCCAGCTGGCCATTGGCATGGTCCCCAAGAAGGTTACGGCGGTTCATGACGTAAAGCAGGAAGACAGCGATGATCGGAAGCAGCAGGCCATTGGCAGCCTGCGCAATGAGAATCAAGGACACCGCCTTGACGCCAGTGAGCGCGATGCCTGCCCCGATTGCGACGACGGCCAGCGCGATGATACGGAAGCGCGTGGCCGACTTTGAGACATCCTTTCCCGGTATCAGTTCATTCAGCGCGTAGGCGGTCGCCATGGGGGCGGTAACCGCTGAGGTCAGCCCGGCGGCAAACAGGCCTGCGCCGATGAGGTATCTCGCGGACGGGCCAAAGGCGGGCTCGATGGCGAGCGCCATGTCCCGGGCGCTGGAGACATCGATCCCCATGGCGAAAAGACTGGAAGCGGCGGTCGACAGGATCAGGATCGACACAAGGCCTCCGACGCCGATGGAGACGGCCGATTCCCGGCGCGCATCTGTTACGCTGGTCGGGTCGTCATTCCAGCGCTGGCGCGCCGCTGCTGCGTGAAGGAAGAGATTGTACGGTACGATTGTGGTGCCGATCAGCGCGATCGTCGTCAGCAAACCGTTTTCGGGGATGGTCGGCCAGAGGCCGCTTAGAAGATTCAGGGGATCAGGCCGCACGAGAATGGCCGCGAGCGCGAAGGCGGCTGACATGATCAGAACAAGGACGACGAGGATGCGCTCAATCGGTTTGTAACGTCCGATCAGCAGAATGGCGGACGCTGTAACGGCGATGGTCAGGATAAGGAGCCTCCGTGCGCCTTCGCCTGTCATCGCTTCCACGCCCAGGACGCCGCCGACGATATTGCCGCTCTCATAGGCGGCGTTGCCAATGGCGAGCGCGGCGATAATCAGGCCACCGGCGATTGCCGTCCCAAGCGAGCCGGGAGCTGACTTGATGAGCGCTTCACCAAGGCCAAGTCGCGCGCCTGCTCCGAGACGGGCAGACATGTCCTGCAGGATGATGGTCGAGATGGTCGCAAAGATCAGTGCCCAGACCAGCGCGAAACCAAAATTCGCGCCAGCGAGAGTGCACGTCGTTACCGTGCCGGGGCCGATAAAGGCAGCGGCGACCAGTGTGCCGGGGCCTGCCTGAAATCGTTTGCGCCGTGCCGCCATCCGCCGTCCTTGTAACGTCTTGCTGCCTCCAGTCATCCGTAGAGCCTGCAGGATACGGATCAAGGGTTTGGCTCGTCAGCTTTCGATATCGGATTCCTCAAGCAGGCCGGCCTCCTGGAGGATAGCGATGGCAGGCGCGAGCTGTTCGGCAACCTTCCGCCACCGCCCAAGCGAGGATGAATAGAGCGGCTTGCGGACCTGTACCGAACTTGCTGTTGCGACGGGTGCCGCATTTTCATGGAAGGAGAGGCAGGCCGGATCGAATTCCAGGCCGCAGAAGGCCAGCAGGCGGCGGGTCTCACCTTCCTGGTTGGCGATAATTCCTTCGTAATGAACCTCGGTGAACCGGTCGGAAGGCAGCGTATCGCGAAAGTGCGCGATCATGCGGTCAAACCCGGCATAATATCTGGCCGCGGTTTCCAGATCGAGCGCGTAATTGTAATAGGAAAAGCTGGTCGCAAAGAGCTGGCGGTAATTCGAGAGCACGGTATCCAGTGGATGGCGGCGCAGGCAGATGACGCGTGCCTTTGGAAGCGCCTTCAGCATCAGGGGTACATAGAAGGCGTTGAGCGGCATTTTGTCGATAAAGCGCCCCTGTATACCGAGTGTAGCGCGGACCTGCCGGATATAGTCTCTGCCAAGGGTGCCCATATCGGCGCGAGACGATGATGTGAGTGTTTCCGCGTCCAGAACAAATCGCGACGGGGTGTTCAATTGGCGCTTCAGGCAAAGGGCGAAGTCGCTCAGCTCGCCTGCCGAGGTGATGTCCGGGTGACTCGACAGGATGCGATCAACCAGTGTTGTGCCCGTGCGCGGCAGGCCAACGATGAAGATTGGGGCGCTCGGCTCAACCCCCTCGGCGAGCTCGTGATCTGTCGTCGCTATTGCAGCGGTGAACAGCGCTTGATCCTGGGCGAAACTGTAGTCGAGCGTGGCGCGTTTGGCGGCCTTGCCGCGCGCGAACCAGTCCATAGCTTTGGCAGGGCGTCCAAGGTCCTCGAGCGTTTTGCCGATTGCGTGGCAGATATGCAGGAGAGCATCGGCGGCCTGCTCAGGCGGGCGTTTTGAAATCTCGCGGTAGGCTGCTTCGAGGCGGTCCAAATGGTTGCCGTCAAAGGTCTGGCGAGAGACCTGGACGAGCCCTGTCAGAGCGCGCGTATCGGTGGGGGCCAGAGAGAGACACTTTTCATAAGCCTCGCGCGCTCCGTCCATCTGCCCGACGAATTGAAGCGCGACCGCAAGGTTGTAGTGATGATGTGCTGACTGCGGTGCAGCGGCGACAGCCTTTTCATACCAGGGCAGCGCAAGGGCATGCAGTCCAGCTCTGCTGAAGACCACTCCGATCATGTCTAACGTGCTGGCGCTAGTGGGCTGGTAGGTTGCGGCGTCTTTCACGCAGGCGAGCGCCTGGTCTCGTCGATTGAGCGCAATCAAGCTGCGCGCTTTTTGGGCAAGAGTTTCCGCAGGCTCCGCATCCAGGGCAAGTGCACGATCATAAAGATCGATCGCCTTTGCATGATTGTGGTGGTCGGCAGCAACGACACCTAACAGGACATAAGGCTCGCCGAGGTCCGGGTCCTGCTGCAGTGCCTGCAGGCATAGGGCATGAGCCTCCCGATATGCCTGCTTTGCGAGCAAGATTCGCGCTTGAGAGAGCGGGGAAGAGGGCATTTGCTGTCCAGAAATTGATCACTCCTTCACTACAAATGTCACATTCAGTTCACAAGGGCAGAATTCCGGTCAGAGTCCCAAAATTGATTGGGATGACACATTAGCCTGCGGAAGGCTCTCACCTGCTTCGAGTTTAGGAGGAGGTCCAAAATGAAGACAAGTTGGCTTTTGGGAGCGAGTGTGCTTGCCCTCGGTGCGGGAGGGCTCGCATCCCCTGCAATGGCGCAGGAGACAGATGGCGAGGATGAAGTTGCCCGTCAGGACGTGGTGACGGTCACCGCGACCCGCCGTGCCGGAACAGTGCAGGATGTACCCATCAATGTTGCCGCCGTCGGGGCCGCGCAAATTGAAGAGCAGGGACTAGACGAACTCTCCGACCTCATCGCTTTCGTTCCAGGCATCAACATCGTTGACCGTGGCGCCCGTCAGGGTAACCCGATCATCGTTCGTGGCCTGAATGCCGATCCGATCGGATCGGGCGATGGTGACAATAGCGGTGGTGGGACAGTCGCCACCTATCTCGGCGAGGTTCCGCTCTTCATTGATCTCAAACTCAATGACATGGAGCGCGTCGAGGTGCTGCTAGGGCCGCAGGGCACGCTCTATGGGGCAGGCACGCTGGCCGGCGCCATCCGCTACATTCCGGTGAAGCCGCAATTCGACGAGACCATGCTCGAGGCGCGCACGGACATCTACCAGTATTCTGAAGCCGACAGCCTGTCCTATGACACGGGCTTTACCTTCAACCACAGTATCGGTGACCGCTTCGCTATCCGTGGCTCAATCGATTATCTCGACGATTCCGGTTTCGTGGATCAGCCCTATCTGCTGCGCGAAATCGGTGTTTCCAATCCGGACCCGGATTTCTCCGACCCGGCGGATGTAAGCGCCAATCTGCGCAGCGCAGAGGACATCGATACCGAGGAAGCTGTGTCTGGCCGGTTTGCTGCCCGCTGGATGCCGGTGGACTGGATTGATGGCACGCTGACCTATTACTTCCAGGATGTGGATGTTGGCGGGCGCCGGATTTCATCGCAGCGGGCGACTTATCCTGGTGCCGGACCTGAAATCTTCTCGGCCGGTGCTTTCGAAAACGGCAAACGCGTTCCTGAGCCGAACGAGATCAGCAACGAACTTCTGGCGCTTGAGGTCGTGGCCGATCTCGGCTTTGCGGAGCTTACGTCAGCCACTGGGTTTTCCAAGTTTGAGGATGACGGCCAGCGCGACCAGAACGACCTTCTGGTCTCGCTGGAATATTCCTATGAGCTTTTCCCGGCATTTGGGTCGTTCACTCACGAGGTCGGCGAGACGGAAACGTTCACTCAGGAACTACGGCTGGTTTCGACCACAGACAGCAGGTTCAACTGGATTGTGGGCGGATTTTATTCTCAGCAAGAGTCAGTTGCTACGTCAAAGGAGTTTACGCCCGGCTATCCTGACTATGCTGGCTTTGTGACGCCGCGGCCGGATGCGCTCGAATATTTTTCGATCGGCCATAATGAGCTCACGGAATCGGCACTGTTCGGGGAGGTTGGATACGAATTTACCGACAAGCTGACAGTCACGGTAGGCGGACGCTACTATGAGTATGAATTGCTCGATGGCGCCATTACCGAGCGATACTACCCGTCAGGCGATCCGGATGAACCGAATACCACAACGGTTTTCTTCCCGCTCTTCGAGCCATTGGATTTCGAATCTATTTCCCTCAATCAGATTAAGGGACTGCCCTACGATCCGTTTTTGACACAGGAAGACGATGGCTTCCTCTATAAGTTCAATGTTGCCTACGACGTGACGGACGACTTTCTTGCCTATTTCACGGTTTCGGAAGGATATCGCACTGGTGCTTCGAACGGCATCGGTGCTTGTGGAGCGTTCGATTCTACAGCCAATCAAGGCGCGTGCGCTCTTGCACCGGGACAGCAATATGGTCCAAACCCTGAAGACATCGCCCAGTTCGACGAACGCCAGTTCGGTCCGGACAAGACGCGCAACTACGAGATTGGTGCAAAGACGGCCTGGCTTGGTGGAGATCTGATCCTCAACGGGGCAGTCTTCTATGTCGAATGGACCGATCCGCAGGTCGCCTCCGCAACGGTCAACGCCAATATCCCGATAACCGTCAACGCCGCTGGCGCGGAATCGAAGGGTGTCGAGCTGCAGGGCAGCTGGCGGGTCACCGACCAGTTCAACCTTCGGGGCACATATTCATATGCCAAGACCGAGCTGACGGAGGATGTGCCCTTTCTGATCCGTACGATCACCCCGCCGGGCTTTGATACAGCTTTTGAAGACGGTGAAGTGGGTGACCGACTTCCGGGATCACCTGAGAGCCAGTTCTCTGTCTTCGGCAAATATGAAGTCCCGCTCGAGAACGGCAACAGCCTTCTCTTCGATGCAAGCTACGCCTGGCAGGACGACGTTCTGACCCGAACCGGCGGGCGCGGATCTTCCGTGAGCATCCCTTCTTATGGGGTGGCCAATGCCAAGGCGACCTATCAGGCGGAAGACTGGTCAGTGTCCTTCTACGTGAACAATCTGTTCGATGAATACATCGAGACGGGCATTGTCGGCACGCCGCTATCTAACCAGATCGTGTCGGACGAGAATGGCGATCCAGTCACCGTTCGCACGCACTATGCGACGCTGGGGCCACCGCGCACGATCGGTGTCCGGGCGAAGATTCGCTTCGGCAGCTAGGCGCCGGTCCAACGATTGAAGCCCGCCTGGCATAGCACCGGGCGGGCTTTTTTCCTGGCGCGAGGCATCCCTGCTCAGGCGTGGTGGAACATGCCGATCAGTTCATAGCGGCCGGTATTGATTGCCCAGTTCATGGCCAGCGCGAAGCCGCAGAGGCCGATCAGCGCCACAGCGAATGACCGGCCTTTCATCTGTGACACGACAATGCCGGCAATGATGCCGATAAGCGACGCGGAAACATCGCTCATGCTTGCTGTGCGCGAGGCGGAGAAGACCTGCTGGAGGACTTCGATCGCAATCGCGCCTGAGACCATAATCGGAAGCAGGAATTCCATGCGCGCCAGAAAGGTGCGTGAGCGCAGACACAGAATGGTCATCGCGGCAAATGCCATGATGTGTTCGGTCTTGTCGCCGAGCGGATGACGCCAGCCGGGCAGCATGGCAAGCGCCAGGATGATGAGCGCGAAAGCCGCGAGACCTGCAAGTCGAATTAGGGTCGTCCGGTTCACAGACACTTGATCGTCGGCGAAAGGCCGAGCGCCTTCAGGTCGGCGGTGATCTCATCCTCGTAGATGCGGTTCATGACGATGACGAGATCCGGTTTTATCTCGGCCAGTTCGGCGGGCGGCACGATGCGTTGGCCCGTGCCCGGCATGTAGTGATTGTGCCGGTTCGGGTTGATATCGGTGACATGATCGACCTTGTCGCCGAGACCGAGTGAGGTGAGGAAAGAGACAGCCTTGGAACCGGAACCCCAGAGGAGAACCGTTTCTCCCCGCCCTTTCGCGGCGTCGACGACGCCCTGCCAGTCATGCTTTGCCGCCTCGACCCGTTTGGGGAAGGTTTCGACAAGAGAGGCAATTTCGTCGAGGTCATCCTCGATCTCCAGCATTTCGCCGCCAAAACCAGGTACGGCCTCAATGGTCAGATACTGGTCATCATACTCGGTGGAGATATCCGTCACGCGGAATCCGCACGACCGGAAGAGGCGTCCCAGCGAGCCCGGCGTGAAGTAGGAGCAATGCTCGTAATAGATGTCCTCGAAAGCGCAGTGTCGCAGGATACGTAGAGATTCCGGGATCTGGAAGAAGACGGTCGTTCCACCGCCTTCGGTAAGCCCATCACGGATCTGGCGGATGAACTGGGCAGTATTGGTGATGTGCTCAAGCGTCATCTTGCAGCACAGGAAATCAGGCTCGCGCGCGCAATGGGATGGGTCGAAATATTCCGGGATCAATGTAACCCGCTCAGCGCCCTCGACCCCTTCCAGCCGCTCTGGAATGGCACTCGGATCGACGCCAATGCCGGTATTCTCGCCGAGCTGAGAGAGTAGAACCAGAAACTCACCCTTGCCGCAGCCGATTTCCATGACGTTGCGGCCGTGGATGTCATGACGTTCAATCAGCCGCTTGGCGAGATTGGTGTGGAACTTCGAGAAAGTCGGCGAGAAGCCCTGCGTTTCTTCATAGCGCCCGGAATATTCTGTCAGCTCCTGCGTAAAGGCTGCATTGAAAATGAAGCCGCAATCAGGACAGTGGCAAAGCCGCATCTCGCCGGTCTTGCAGGCCAGCGCCTCTTCCTTCGTCGAAAACAGGATACAGGAATTGGTTGGTACATTATCGAGCGCATAGAACAGGTCGGTCTCCGCTGCGCCACAGCTCGGGCAGGCGGCGTGACCGGATGTCTTTTTGATCTGTTCGAGCGGAGCGGTATCGGCAGCCACGGCGAGCTTCCTTCTAGACAATTCTTGGAGAGGGAACCGGAATGATGAATTTGCCCCCGGCGGCGCGGTATTCGGCCTGCTGGGCGAGGATCTCGTCAGCAAAATTCCAGGCCAGCATCAGCACATAGTCGGGCTGTTCGTTGATCAGGGCTTCAGGCTCACGGATTGGCAGGTGGGCACCTGGCATCAGCCAGCCCTGCTTGTTGACGTTCCGGTCGACGACAAAATCAATCTGGCTGGTGTCGAGCCCGCAGAAATTGAGCATGGTCGCGCCTTTGGCGGCGGCGCCGTAAGCGGCGATCGAGTAGCCCTTGGAGTGCAGGTCCGTGATCATCAGATTGAGATCGGTGCGTAGTTTTTCGACGCGCTTGGAGAAGCCTTCGAAATAGGCTGGAGAGTCGAGGCCGATAGCTTTTTCATCCGCAAGCATGGTTTTCACACTGTCCTCGACGGCCTCGAAAGGCTGGACGAACACCCGAAGCGAGCCGCCATGGATGGCAAGTTGCTCAACGCGGTTCAGGTAAAGGCCATGACGGCGGAAAAGGTGGTCGAGTGCTGTCAGCGAGAAGTAGCAGAGATGCTCGTGATAGATCGTGTCGAATTCGACGTGTTCGATGAGTGGCCGCAGGTAGGGCATCTCGATCACGGCGACGCCATCCGGCTTCAGGATCGTGCGGATGCCCTCAACGAAGCCGTTCGTATCCGCCACGTGGGCGAGCACGTTGTTGCCATGCACGATGTCGGCAGGTCCATGCTCTTCACGGACCTTGCGGGCGAGATCGAGCGTGAAGAAGTCATTCAGTGTGCGAACGCCAATTTTTTCGGCCGCTGCCGCTGGTCCGTCCGCCGGGTCGATCCCAAGAACCGGGACGCCTGCCTCGACATAATTGCGCAGGAGATAACCGTCATTGCTGGCCAGCTCGATAACGAGGCTATCGCCACCAAGTGGCTTTTCTTCAAGGCGCGCCAGCACATTGTCGCGTGAATGCGCCATCAGGGCAGGCGAGAACGAGGAATAGTACGGATAGGCGTCAGCAAACAGGACTTCGGGCTTCACCGTCTCGGTGATCTGTACGAGAGAACAGTCAGGACAGACGGCCACGACGAGCGGAAAGCTCAGTTCCGGTGTGTCCTTGTCATTCTGCCGGACCAGTCGGTCGGCCAGCGGTGTGATGCCAAGGTCAAGAAAAGGCGTCAGCGCCTTTGAATCACAGGAGCGGCACGCGGTCTCGGTTTTGGACAGGGCCTCGGGCCGCATCATCGTGTCTGCCATGCTCGTTTCCTTCACGCCGTTTCGAATTGATCGACGGCCTTGAGCTCTCCCGTCAGCGATCCTTCGGCGATCCGCCGCTTGATATGCGCAATGCGCTTGAAGCGTTCACCCTCGAACTCTTCCAGAGTTACGCGCGTCGCGCGATAGGCGTCCAGCAGCTGTTCGACGCCCCTCCGGCATGTCCATTGCGGTTTGAAGCCATGCAGCTTGCGCGCAATGTGATTGCAGTCGACACGGTAGTTACGCTTGTCAGGGCCGGCATCGGTTGCGAAGCCGACCTTCGAGCCCGGAACCACATCGCGCACGATCTCGGCGATTTCGCGGATCTGGTAGTTCTCAGTGGTCTGGCCGACATTGAAGGCTTCCAGGTGGACATCCTCACGCGGGGCTTCGATTGTCGCAATGTAGGCGCGGGCGATGTCCTCGACATGCACGATCGGTCGCCATGGTGAGCCGTCGCTTTTGAGATAGACCTCACCCGTGGTGTAAGCCCAGGCAGTCAGATTGTTTACCACGAGGTCAAAACGCAGGCGCGGAGACACGCCATAAGCGGTCGACGCGCGCAGGAAGGTCGGGCTGAAATCCTCGTCGGCGAATTCTCGCACCGCAAGCTCCACCTCGACCTTGGATGCGCCATACGGCGTGACCGGATTGAAGGTGCCGTTCTCGGCGATGAAGTTGTCGCTGGAAGCGCCATAGTTTGAGCACGAGGAAGCAAAGACAAAGCGCGGCACACCGGCTGATTTGGCCAGCTTTGCCATCCTGATAGATGCCTCAGCATTAATCGTCTGTGTCAGCTCGGGACGGTAGTCACCGAGCGGATCATTTGACAGGCCCGCCAGATGGATGACCGCGTCGAAGCCGCGTAGCTTCTCGACCGCGTCCGGCGATACCACGAAGTCGCGCACATCCAGCTTCCAGCACGGGATGTCAGCAATATCGCCGGTGAATGTGCAGGCCCCGAAAAGGTCACTGTCGAGGCCGTGAACCTCATGCCCTCGCGCGAGCAGGAGCGGGGTCAGAACTGTCCCGATATACCCCAGATGACCTGTGACCAGCACTTTCATCGCTTTCGTCCTTCCATACTTTCCAGGGCGCACTTCCCGAGGCCCAGAGATCATTGAGAATTTGTTTTTCGCGCATCGTATCCATGCACTGCCAGAAGGAGGTGTGCCGGTACGCCATGAGCTGTCCGTCGGCGGCCAGACGCGAAAGCGGCGCTTGTTCGAACATCGTGTCGTCGTCGTCGATATAATCCATCACGCCCGGTTCAAGCACGAAGAAGGCACCGTTGATCCAGCCTTCGCCGATTTGCGGTTTTTCGGTGAAGGTCGTGATCTTGTCGCCATCGAAATTAAGATGGCCATAGCGCGCAGGTGGGCGCACTGCTGTCAGCGTGGCGAGCTTGCCGTGTGAGCGGTGGAATTCGAGCAGCTTGTCGATTTCGACATCTGCGACGCCGTCGCCCCAGGTGACCATAGCCGTCTCGTTGCCAAGCCAGGGTGCCAGACGCTTGATGCGTCCGCCAGTGCCAGTGCTGGCGCCGGTTTCGACCAGGTCCACGGACCAGTCTTCCACCGCGGTGTCAGCATGCTGGGTAATCTCGCCCGAGCGGGTCTGAACGGTCACCGAACCCGAAACGCTGTGATAGTCGCGAAACCAGCGTTTGATATAGTCGCCCTTGTAGCCGAGCGCGACGGCGAAATCGTTGAGGCCGTAATGGGCATAAGTCTTCATGATGTGCCAGAGGATCGGCATGCCGCCAATCTCGACCATCGGTTTGGGCCGGATGTCTGTCTCTTCAGAAAGACGCGAGCCAAGCCCGCCTGCAAGAATACCTACTTTCATGTCCCCAAACTCCCCGCTCTTGTTATGGCCTTAGTGGCTAGTTGATTGACGATGCCGGTTCGGAGAACTCGGTCCTGGGCGTGAGAATGCAGATTTCAGGCCGACTGCGAGTTTCGGTGAAATCATGCTCGTGAGCTCCAGGCTGTATCGCCCCAGTTCACGGGGCCGCAGGCTGCGTGCCCAAAGTACGCGGCGAAGGCGTCTTGGTGAGGCGATGTCACCATGCCGGCGCGCGATCTCGAAGAGGTGGCGTGCCAGATTGATATGCTCTGCAGCGGCTAGCCGGCTCGCCTGACCGTTTTGCCATTTACTGCGCGCGACCTTGTCGTCGATATTGATCGAGCGCACAGGGTGCTCACGATTATAAAAGATGGCCTCATCGACCCGCTTGAACCCCCCGAAGATTGCCATCTCGGCGAGCAAGGCGCGGTCAGACCCGTAATAGGAACGGTGTAGCGTGGACTGTTCGAGCTGAGCCCGGCGGAAAACACCGAAGATCGGAAAGCACGTCCCACTCATTGTGATCGCTTCGCGAAAGCGTTGCGCCGCGTCGTCGGAGAGAATTGATTGCGTTTCATGCCCTGTCGCCACGATTTCCGTGCCGTCGAGGTCTATCCCCGTGGTTGAGGCAAAAGCGACCGCAAGAGATGGATCTGCATCGAGCGTCGCGATGCAGGCTTCCAGAAAATTCGGACTTAGCCGGTCATCATGGGCGCACCATTTGAGATATTCACCAGAGCCGAGTTCAAAGCCACGATTATAGTTCGCCGCGGCGCCAATGTTGCGCTCGTTACGGACATAGCGAACACGCTCGTCGGCTTTCGCGAACCGCTCAATGATCGCGGGGGTTTCGTCATCAGACGCATTGTCAGTGATGATCAGTTCAAAGTCGGTCCAGGTCTGGGCAAGGATGGACTCGATTGCTTCGGCAATGAAATTCGCGCCGTTGTACACGGGCATGGCCAGCGTGATGCGTGCGTCTTTTTTTGTCATGAATATCCCCTCTCCGTACGCGACATCGAAATACTCGAAGCTGTGCCCCGGCATTCTTCGACAGCGACGGATTTTGATTTCTGCGGCAATTCCCCAACTGCCGCGGTCCCTGACCATTTCATATGTGCTACCTAACCTGACTGTCCAGAAATTTCTTTGCATCAGCCATACCAACCGGCCCTATACATCTTTGGGTCGACGCCCGGCCAGTATCGGCACAAGCTGGGGTAGTATCTGGCCTGTTGATGCTGTGCTGAACGGTGGCATTGAGCGTTGACCTTGCGGCAATGCCAGGCGCCTGTTTCAGGCTGATGCGCACCCTGATTCATGCCGTTCTCGATTTGAAACAGCCAAGCCGGAAGATTACGCCAAATTCATGGAGATTGCTAATTGAAAACGATCTCATTCCGGCCCACTTAACAGCATCGTTAGCAGTCTCCGGGCGAGAGTGCCAAAACCGCCCAAAGGGCTGCTGGCGACCATGTTTCTTTAAAACCAACCAGGACTTTTAGGAGGCATCAGCCATGTCATTCCGTCCGCTCCACGACCGCGTTCTCGTGCGTCGCATCGAAGAGAGTGCAACGACTGCGGGTGGCATCATCATCCCCGACACCGCCAAGGAAAAGCCGCAGGAAGGCGAAGTCGTCGCTGTCGGCAAAGGCGCTATTGGTGATGACAATGCGATCATTCCGCTGGACGTCAAAGCCGGTGACCGCGTGCTGTTCGGCAAGTGGTCCGGCACTGAAGTGAAGATCGATGGCGAGGAGCTGCTCATCATGAAAGAGAGCGACATTCTCGGCATTGTCGAGCAAACCAAAACAGCCAGGAAAGCCGCCTGACCGGCGCTTTTAGCATTCCTTTTTGAGGGTAAATCACAATGTCTGCAAAGCAGGTCATTTTCAGTACTGAAGCGCGCGAGCGCATGCTTCGCGGTGTCGATATTCTCGCCAACGCGGTTAAGATCACACTCGGCCCGAAAGGCCGCAATGTCGTCATCGAGAAATCCTTCGGCGCCCCGCGCTCCACGAAGGACGGCGTCACCGTCGCCAAGGAAATCGAGCTTGAAGACAAGTTCGAGAACATGGGTGCGCGTATGATGCGCGAGGTGGCCTCCAAGGCGAACGATGTCGCCGGTGACGGCACAACGACCGCCACGGTTCTCGGCCATGCCATCGTCCGCGAAGGCATGAAGCGGGTGGCCGCTGGCATGAATCCGATGGATCTCAAGCGCGGGATCGACAAGGCCGTCATCGATGTCGTCGGCCACATCCACGCCGACGCCAAGGAAGTCTCCTCCAACTCCGAAATTGCCCAGGTCGGCACCATCTCCGCCAATGGTGACACCGAGATCGGTGACATGATTGCCCGGGCGATGGAAAAGGTCGGCAATGAAGGCGTGATCACGGTCGAGGAAGCCAAGTCGCTCGAAACCGAACTTGATGTTGTTGAGGGTATGCAGTTCGACCGCGGCTATCTCAGCCCGTACTTCGTGACGAATGCCGAGAAGATGACAGTTGATCTCGATGACCCCTATATCCTGCTGCACGAGAAGAAGCTGTCTTCGCTGCAGAGCTTATTGCCGGTGCTGGAAAACGTGGTTCAAAGCCAGCGCCCGCTTCTGATCATCGCCGAAGACGTCGATGGGGAAGCGCTGGCGACTCTGGTCGTCAACAAGCTGCGCGGCGGCTTAAAGGTTGCTGCGGTGAAAGCCCCCGGTTTCGGTGACCGCCGCAAGGCCATGCTGCAGGACATTGCCGTCCTGACGGGTGGCCAGGTCATCTCCGAAGACCTCGGCATCAAGCTCGAAAACGTAACGCTGGACATGTTGGGCAATGCCAAGCGTGTTTCCATTGCCAAGGACGATACAACCATCGTCGATGGGTCCGGCGCGAAGTCCGACATCGAAGCGCGCGTGTCCCAGATCAAGAAGCAGATCGAGGACACGACCTCCGACTATGACAAGGAGAAGCTCCAGGAGCGCCTTGCCAAGCTTGCCGGCGGTGTGGCCGTGATCAAGGTCGGTGGGGCTACCGAGTTTGAGGTCAAGGAACGCAAGGATCGCGTCGACGACGCGCTCAACGCGACCCGTGCCGCTGTTGAAGAAGGCATCCTGGCGGGTGGCGGTGTCGCCCTTCTGCGAGCATCGCGCGCAATCAAGGTGAAAGGCATCAATGATGACGAGCAAGCCGGTATCGACATTGTCCGCCGCGCGCTCGAAGCTCCGATCCGCCAGATTGCCGAGAATGCCGGTATGGAAGGTTCGGTCGTGGTTGCCAATGTGCTCGCCAAGACCGATCGTGGCTACGGTTTCAACGCCCGCACGGAGGTCTATGAGGACCTCGTTGCCGGTGGCGTGATCGACCCGGCCAAGGTGGTCCGTTCAGCCATCCAGAATGCTGCTTCGGTGGCTGGCCTGCTGATAACGACGGAAGCCGGCATTGCCGAGCTGCCCAAGAAGGCTGGCGCTGGTGCGCATGCGGGCGGGATGCCCGACATGGACTTCTAGCTTCTTGCCAATGTGAAACAGGAAGGGCGGCCCCGCGGGGCCGCCCTTATTCTTTTCCGGGCTAGGGAGTCTTACGGATATCCTGCGCAACTCAGCCTTGTTAGTTTTGCCGGGATTGGTTGCACCGGAGCAGGGCCTCCTAATCCTCCATCCGGTTCGCCAAACCTTGCGGTCAGCGTGAGTTGAGGGGCTCACTGCAGGTCGCAACTGCGCCGCCCGGACGAGGATTTCATTTTCCAATCGGGCGGCGCTTTTCTTTTACCGGCCTTTCCAGACGGGCGCGCGTTTTTCAAGGAAGGCGCGCGGGCCTTCCTGTGCGTCTTCGCTGGAGAACACGACCGCCGAAGCTTGGTTGGATTTATTCCAGAGATCCGCTTCCGTCCCGTCGAAAGCCTGCCTCGCCACTTCGAGGCTTTTCTGTACGGCCAGCGGTGCATTCACGCCGATCTGTTTGGCGAGTTCGTGAGCTTCGCCGAGCACTTTGTCCGACGCAACCATCCGGTTGACGAGGCCCAGCTGGTACATGCGTTCGGCTGGCATCGGGTCACCGGTTGCGACGATTTCGAGGGCGATATTGCGGGGCAGGGCGCGCGGCAGACGGAACACGCCGCCGGCGCCGGCAAAGATGCCGCGCTTCACTTCCGGAAGGCCGAAGCGGGAATTGTCGGCGGCCACGATCATGTCGCAGGCGAGCGGGAGTTCGCAGCCACCGGCCAGCGCGTTGCCCCGGACCGCAGCGATCCATGGCTTGGTGCGCGGGTATTTGACGAAACCGGCAAACCCGCCCTCCTTGGTGGAGAGCGCACGGGCGTTACCCTTTGAAATTTCTGACAAATCAGCGCCTGCACAGAAGGTCGACTCAAGGGATGAGGTGAGGATGCAGACGCGCACGTCCGGGTCGCGCTCGGTTTCTTCGCAGATCCATCCGAGTGCGGAAGCCACCGCGCCATTAACAGCATTACGCTTGTCTGGCCGGTTGAGAGTGACGACCGCAATATGGTCCTTCACTTCATAAAGAACTTCATTTCCAACGCTCTCCGGCTTGTCCGACATGGGGATCCTCCTCGTTTTCTGGATATCACATACTCAACATCGCAGGCGGTCAGTGGGCAAGTCTGTCCTCGGGTCATGCCCGGGACACGCCGCGCGAAATCCATGCCGGAAGACGGTCCGAAAACAGTCCGGTTTCACTCCGGAAACAGCCCGGTTCCGAGCCGGAAAATCGTGAACGGGCAAGTGAGACTGAAAGAGTTGGAATTCCCAGTCATCAGCGTTAGGAAGAGGAATGGCTGACGCAGGCGTCATTTTTGAAACACTGGAACGGGCCGGTGAGCTTTGCCCTGATCCGGGACCGCACATCTATGCACGCCTGTTCGAACTCGATCCTGCATTCAGGGATCTCTTTGTCATGGATGCGGGCGGTGAGGTTCGCGCCATGATGCTGGAGACGAGCCTCACCTGCCTCATTGGTGTGGCCGAGGGGGATGAAACCCAAAGGCTTCAGCTGCAGGCCAATCGCAGTCATCATGACGGCTATGGCGTTACGGAAGAGCAGTTCAGTCTCATGTTCGTTGCCATGCGCGACACTTTCCGTGAGCTGCTTGGCGAGGAATGGACTGGAACCCATGAGCGCGCCTGGGCAGAACTGCTGGACGAGCTGTCTGACGTCTGAGCTGCCCTGCAGTTCAGATTGCCCCGTCTTCATGGAACATGGCGCGATTACATGCGTGAATATTTTACTTGGGTCCTTCGGGGCGGATGCCGGATGTCCGCAGAAGGCTCACCGGTCATCCGGCGGCTCGGTAGCGAAACCGCGCGCCCTGACGAAGGACCGGATAGTGAGCCGCTGACGAAGGAGATACGTCATGCAGATCCAGGACATCATGCACAAGGATTGCAGCTATATCGGCGCAGATGAAAGCCTGCAGCTGGCAGCGACCCTGATGGACCGTGAGGATATCGGTGTGCTTCCGGTTGCCGAGAATGACAAGCTCGTCGGGATGATCACCGATCGTGACATCGTCACGCGCGCGGTGGCCGTCAACAAGGATGTGCGTCATACCAAGGTGCGCGAGCTGATGAGCGACAGGGTTCTCTATTGCTACGAGGATGACGACATCGAGAAGGTCGCCGAGAACATGGCCGAGCAGAAGGTCCGCAGACTCCCGGTCATGAACCGGTCCAAGGAGCTTCAGGGCATGGTCACCTTGGGCGACATAGCGGCCGAGGCATCAGGCAACGCTGCGGGCGAAGCCCTGTCGCAGATTTCCCAAGCTGCTTGAAGTCGCGCGCCTGTCCCTAAGACGCAATACGGTTCGGCGAGATGCGTGAGCCGTCGGGCAGGGCGAGGTAGATTTCCCGCCGGATCGGGTCGCCCGCATCATTTGGCGGAGGCGCGCAAACGACCCTGTCGCGCCCGCGTGTCTTTGCCGAATAGAGGGCAGCATCGGCCTGAGGGTAGATATCGCCGAAGGCGGTCCGCTTGCCCAGTTCGGCAATGCCGAAGCTGGCGGTTACGCGCCGCGACTCCGGCAAGCCTGAAAACTCGATCTTCCCGAGAGTCTCACGCAGGCGGCCGGCGAGCTGCCGGGCGCCTGTTGTGTCGGTCCCCGGCAGAAGAAGGCAGAACTCTTCCCCGCCCATGCGGCCGGCCATGTCGCTGGTCCTTGTATTGTCGAGAAGGAAAGCCCCAAACCGGCTGATTACTTCGTCGCCGACTGTGTGACCATGCTCGTCATTGATCTCCTTGAAATGATCAAGGTCGATCAGGATGAGGCTCGCCGCGACTTCGCCGGAACGGGAGCCGCAATAGTGGCGCGCGGCTTCTTCAAAGGCGCGGCGGGTCTTGAGGCCGGTCAGATAGTCGTTCTCGGCATCGGCGCGCAGATCGTTCAGGCGGCTGACCACACAGACAGCGATCAATGATCCGCCCATGGCCAGAACCGAGAACGTGGCCAGGACATTCATGGCGCGCCAGTAGGCTGTGCCGAAGAAGCCTGCATCGGTGATGGTCTGGCCAAGCACATTTACCGGCGAGACAATCACAAGGTTCAGGATGCAGAGCGAAAGAGAGGCGAATACAGCCGTGCCGGTCCAGTTGCGCTGCCATATGCCCCAGAGGTTGGCAAAGGCAACCAGCAGCATGCTGCCATGGAGCATGTTCACCCAGAGAATACGCTGCGAAAGCCCGCCATCGGCGAGTTGAATGACGCAGGCGCACAGAACGCTACCAGCGCCAAGTAGCTGGAGAACGCGCTTGGGTGTGCGCCGCCCGAACGCGTCATGTATCCCGTCGATCAGAAGGTAGAAACCGATAGAGTAGATGGTGTTGTGAGCGACTGCGTTGGCGAGGGTTTCCCGGTCAATGACGAAATGGTTCAGGGAGAAGCCGACAGCGCTCATCAGGAAGGCCAGTGCGAACTTCAGAGCGCTCTTATCCTTCCGGTTATGATACCAGAAGGAGAGGAAGATTGCGCACATGCAACCTGCAACCGCTGGCACGGTCAGCCCGATGATGGCCGCGTGATCCAATTCGCTATTCCTGTCGCTATCCCTACAGTCGAGGAGTAACAGCGAACTCGGAATGAATGCTTAAGGCTGCCCGAAAAAATGGAGAAAACGAGCGGATTTCTTTCTGTTTTCCCGTCAATGAAGGCTTTCATCCCCCGTTTGAAATCCGGCTCTTTCCACCGTTTCTAGCGTGCGCAGGATATGCAGCGGGTGGCGGCGGGGTCTGTCCTGAGCCGGCCTTCGGCAATCGGCTCTGCGCACTCGGTGCAGTAGCCGAATTCGCCATCTTCGATGCGCTGGAGTGCGGCTTGAAGGGCGCGAACGCGCTTCTGGCGCCGGGCTTCGGCTGCGTTTGACATGGCCTGGACCTGAAGTGAATCGATACGCGACACGCGGCCGACGCTCTGCTGGTCAAGCTCGACCGGCTTCCGGTCGCCTTTCGCGCCTTCGCGCAAGGATTTCAGGTCATCGAGCTCGGTCCGGATCAGCGGCTCGAAGGTTGCGGCAAGCTCTTCCTCGGTCATGCCGGCATTGGATCAGAGACCGAGATCGACGCCAAGTTTTGAAATGGCGTGGACGAAATTGTTCGGCGCGATGTCGATCTCGCCAGTCCATTCGGCATTCGGGAAGCGCGCGAGAATCTGGCGGTAGGCGGCTTCGAGCTGCATGTTGGCAACCCGCTGCCCGAGACAGACATGCGGCCCCATGCCGAAGGCGAGATGATCCTTCGCATTGGCGCGGGTGACGTCCATCCGGTCGGGGGTCTCGAAGATTTCCGGGTCCCGGTTGGCGGCGCCGTAATACATCACGACCTTTTCGCCTTCGGCGATTTTCTGGCCATGGATCTCGGCGTCTTCAGTGGCCGTGCGGCGCATATAGATGACGGGCGAGACCATGCGGATCGCTTCGTGCGTCATATTGGTGATGAGCGAGGGGTCGTCCACAAGCTTCTGTTTCTGCTCTGGAAACTCTGTCAGAAGCTTCATCGTGCCCGAGAGCGAATTGCGGGTCGTGTCATTGCCCGCAAAGACGATGAGCAGCCACGAGCCGTCGAGCATCTCATCCGAGAGCTTCGCGCCGTCGACCTCGGCATTGGCGATGGCCGTAAGCAGGTCATCGCGCGGCTCCTTGCGGCGGGCCTGGAGCACGGCCTTCCCGTATTCGAACATCTCCAGCACGTTCTGGACGAAAGCGCCGAACAGCTCCGGGTCGAGCGCGTCGCCCTGGCGCATCGTGTCGCCGGCGCGCTCGAGATAGTGCATCCATTTGACGAGTTTCGGCCGGTCAACCTCCTCCACGCCGAGGATCTCGCACAGCGTGAAGAGAGGCAGTTCGGCGGAGAACATCTCGACCATGTCGAGCGGGCCGCCGGTTTCTTTTGCCTTGGCCTCCATACCGTCGAGCAGGCTTGCGACCTTCATGTCGACGCGCTCTCTCAGATTGGCGACATAGCCCGGCGTGAAAAAGGGCATGTGCTCGCGGCGAAGGCTCATATGGAAGGGCTGGTCGAGGCAGATCATGGCATCGAGCGAGGCGCGGTGCAGCAGCGGGTGCCGCGCGCCCTCGGCCCCGTAATTCATCAGGATGCCACCCTTCTGCGAGGAGAAGACCTTGGTGTTGAGTTCGGTCGCGCGGATATCCTTGTAGCCGGTCAGCGCCCAGAAGCCCGCACCCATTTCCTCGTCATGCCAGCAGACCGGTGCCGTCTCGCGCATCTTCGCGAACGCATCGAAGGGCTGGCCCTCGGTGAACAGGTCGAGATCGGTAAGGTCGGCGGCGGGTTTTGCGTCGAAGGCGAGCGGGTATTTGTGACCCTTGGCGAGATCGGCTTCCTCGACGGCGGTTTCGCTGACATTGGCGAGCATGGTTTTCCTCCCACAAGTCTTCAGGCTTGTTGAGGGGGATGGTCTCAGAAAGACCGGCCAGCGCCAAGCCTGACGCAGCGGCAAAGCGCTCAGCCGGTGAGGGCCTGCTGGGCGAGCATCAGCGCGCCGGTGATCCCGGCATTATCGCCAAGCGCGGCGGGGAGAATGACGTCGGAGAGGTCACCGGTGCGGGTCTGGGCGACATAGCCGCCAAGGCCTGCCCTGGTGTGATGGCGGACCGCGTCGATCAGGCCGGATGTCTTCATGACTCCGCCACCGAAGATGATGCGGCTGGGCATATGGGTCAGCGTGATTGTTCGGGCGAGCTGGGCGAGGTAGCGGGCTTCCAGGTCTACCGCTTCATGGTCGCGCGCCAGCTCAGACAGCGGCTTGCCCCAGCGAGCCATGATGGACGGACCACTTGCGAGGCCCTCAAGGCAGTCATCATGGATCGGGCAGGTCGATTTGGCAGTGTCGCCATCAGGCCGGACGACCGGAATATGGCCCATTTCAAAGTGGCCGATGCCGTTCAGGATACGGCCTTCGTGCACGACACCGGCGCCGATCCCGGTGCCAACGGTGACATAAGCGACGACGGGCGCGTTCTGTCCGGCGCCGTGCGCCCACTCGCCGAGGCAGGCGCCGGAGACGTCGCTCTCGATTTTCATCGGGACACCAAGGCTGGCGAACGCCTCGACATAGGACGCGCCCTGCCAGTTCGGCTTGGAGGTGACGAGCACCTCGCCATGCGTTGGCGAGGCCGGGTCGATATCGACGGGCCCGAAGGCGGCGATGCCGAGCGCGGTGATCCCCTGATATGCGGCGAAGACCTCGCGCACACGGGCGAAGGTCTCATCGGGAGTCGTCGTCGGGATTTCCACGCGATGGAGCACCCGCTCCGGCGTCTCGGCGAGCGCGCACACAAATTTCGTCCCGCCTGACTCGATGGCTGCCAGCATACGCCTGCTATAGCAGTTCCGCTGGCGCAGTCATGTCACTTGCACAAAACTGATGTTAAGGGGGCAGAAGACCGCCCGAGGGGAAGCCGATGTCAGACGAAGCCCGCAATCAGCCCTGGTGGAAGGGCGCCGTGATCTATCAGGTCTATCCACGCAGTTTCCGCGATACGAATGGCGACGGCATCGGCGACCTGAATGGCATCATCGAGGGGCTCGACCATATCGCCTCGCTGGGCGTGGACGCGGTCTGGCTGTCGCCTTTCTTCACCTCGCCGATGAAGGACTATGGCTATGACGTCGCCGACTATTGCGGCGTCGATCCGATGTTCGGGACGCTTGCCGATTTCGACCGGCTTATGGAGAAGGCTCAGGGGCTCGGCCTGAAGGTCATCATCGACCAGGTCTATTCCCACACCTCCGACCAGCATGCCTGGTTCGAGGAGAGCCGGCAGGACCGGACCAACCCGAAAGCCGACTGGTATGTCTGGGCCTATCCCAAGCCGGATGGCGCGCCGCCCAACAACTGGCAGGCGGTTTTCGGCGGCCCGAGCTGGGAATGGGATGCGCGGCGCCAGCAATACTACATGCACAACTTCCTCGTCTCGCAGCCGGACCTGAACCTGCACAATGAGGCCGTTCAGGATGCCTTGCTCGCAGCGGCGCGCTTCTGGCTCGAGCGCGGTGTCGATGGCTTCCGGCTGGATGCCATCAACTTCGCCATGCATGACCGGGCGTTGACCGACAATCCGCCATCGGGCCTCTCCATGGACAGGGTCACCCGTCCATTCGACATGCAGTTTCACACCAATTCCATGTCGCAGCCGGAAATCCCGTTATTCCTAGAACGCGTGCGTGATGTGCTCGACCAGTATGGCGAGACGTTCAGCGTCGCCGAAGTCGTCGGGGCCGACGCCATCGGTGAGATGAAGGCTTTCACCGAGGGCGATGTGCGGCTGCATTCGGCGTACAATTTCGACTTCCTCTATGCGAAGAGCCTGTCGCCGCGGCGGGTCGAGCGCTCGCTGTCGCAGTGGAACGGTGCGGCGGGTGAGGGGTGGCCGAGCTGGGCCTTCTCAAACCATGATGCGCCGCGTGCTGTGACGCGCTGGGCGGCGGCGGAGACCCGCAAGCAGTCGGCAGACCTTCTGGTCCTTCTGCTCCTGTCGCTGCGCGGCAATGCCTTCCTCTATCAGGGCGAAGAGCTCGGCTTGCCACAGGGCCATGTGCCGTTCGAACATTTGAAAGACCCTGAAGCCATTGCCAACTGGCCTAGAACGCTCGGCCGGGATGGCGCGCGGACGCCGTTTCCATGGCAGGCGAAAGCGCCGCATGCCGGCTTCTCGACAGGAGAACCCTGGCTGCCGGTCGACCCGGCGCAGGCGGCCCTTGCTGTGGATGTGCAGGAGCCGGATCCGGTCTCCTCGCTCAATGTCGTCCGGTCGCTCGTGGCGCGTCGCAAGACCTTGCCGGCCCTTCGTTTCGGCCAGATGCGCTTCCTTGAAGCGCCCGACGGCGTGCTCGCCTTCAAGCGGATTCATGAGGGCGAGGAGGTCCTGTGCGTCTTCAATCTTGGTGGCCGTTCGCAGCGTTTTGATCCGCCGGATGGCGGTCAGCTTCAGCTGGTTGCGACAGAAGCCGGGGCGGTCGATGGCGACGCAGCGCTGCCGGAAGCCCTGGAACCATGGACAGGTTACTGGGCGAGCGTTCCAGCCGACCGGGCCTGAAAGCCTTGACCTACTCGGCCGGCTGCTGGCGCTGTTTCTGCTGTTGTTCGGCTTCCTTCAGCTCGTCTTCGAGGGCCCGGGTCTCGTGTGAGCGCGCCTTCGAAAGGCTGGCCACACCGAGATAGATCACGGGCGTGAGGAACAGGGTGAAGACCGCGGCAAGGCCGAGCCCGCCAAAGACGACCCAGCCAATCGAGTTGCGCGACTCCGCGCCTGCGCCCGTCGACAGGATAAGCGGCAGGGCGCCAAGCACGGTGGAGATCAGCGTCATGGCAATCGGCCGGGCACGGATCGTCGCCGCCTCGTAGACAGCGTCCTTCACGCTTCGTCCGACCGAGCGTAACTGGTCAGCAAACTCCACCAGCAGGATGCCATTCTTGGCCATGAGGCCGATCAGCATGATCAGGCCGATCTGGGAATAGATGTTCAGCGATACGCCCGTCAGGAACAGGGCGAAGACCGCCGCCGCCAGGGCGAATGGTACGCTCAGCATGACGACGAGCGGGCTCGTAATGCTCTCGAACTGCGCGACGAGGACGAGCAGCACGATGACGATGGCGAAGCCGTAAGTGATCATCAGGTCGCGATTGCTCTCCTCCAGCGTCGCGGCTTCACCCTGGAGGATCATGCTGATGCCGGCCGGGAGCGTGTCGCGCCCAAGGCGCTCGATCTCGGCAATGGCGTCGGCGAGCGGCAAGCCGGGCTCGATGTCCATCTCGACCTCGATCGCCCGGCGCTGCTCGGTGCGGTCGAGTTCGGCAGCGACGCCTTCCTCGCGGATGTCCGTCAGGGTCGAGATCGGCACCAGGTCGCCATTGGTCGAGCGCACGAACAGGTTGCGCAGGTCGCCGGGGTCACGGATCGCGCCGGTCTCGGATTCAAGGATGATCGGGATGGCCTGATCCTCGACATTCAGGTCGATCAGGTCTTCGCCATCGACCATGGCGCGCAGCGTGACCGAGATTTCGTCCAGCGGCACATTCAGGTCGGCCGCGCGGCGCCGGTCGACCTGGACCGAGAGCTGCGGCTGTGTCGGCTGGTAGGAGATTTCTGGATTGGAGAGGATGTCGTTGGTTTCGATCACGCGCGACAGTTCGCGGGCGGCGGCGTAGATCTCGTCATACTCATTGCCGGTCAGTGCGACCTGGAGACCACCGCCCCGTCCGCCCCAGCCACTGCTGAGGCTGGACCGCCCGAAGACGGAGACCCGTGCACCGGGAATCTCCGACATTGGCCCCTGCAGCGCTTCGATCAGCTCCTGCTGGCTGATCGTGCGGTCTTCCCATGGCGCAAGCCGTGCGGTGATGCCGATGCGGTTGGGGTCGTAGCGTCCGACCACGGTAAAGAGGTTCTCGATCGTGCCGTCGTCGATATAGGGCTGGAGCACCGCTTCGATCCGGTCGGCCTGCTGGTCCATATAGGCAAGGCCCACCCCGTCCGGCCCTGTCGCGAAGACCTCGACGACACCGCGATCCTCAGCGGGCACAAGTTCCTTGTCGAGCGACGTGAAGAGCAGGGCTGCGCCGCCAGCGGCCAGGACGGAGACGAGAACGACGATCAGCGGACGGTTGAGGCATACGCGGAGTGCGGTTTCGTATCCGCGAAGTACCTTGCCTCCGAATTTCTCAAGCACCGTTTTTTTGCGGTCAGCCGGATCGCGTTCGACAAAGCGGAACTTGGAGGCGATCGCTGGAGCAAGGGAAAGGGCGACCACTGAGGAGATGATCACCGAAAGTGACATCACGAAGCCGAATTCTCGGAAGAGCCGGCCCGTTGTCGACGGCAGGAAGGAGATCGGCACGAAGACGGCGACCAGCACGGCCGTGGTCGCGATGACCGCGAAGAAGACCTGCTGGCCGCCAATTACAGCGGCCGCACGCCGGCGCAGGCCGTCGGCCTGTTTGCGCTGGATGTTTTCCAGCACGACGATGGCATCATCCACGATGAGGCCGGTGGCGAGCACCAGTGCGAGCAGGGTAAGCAGGTTGATCGAGAAGCCGAGGACCCAGATGCCGGCCACGGTCCCGATCAGGGAGACCGGAATGGCGAGCGCCGGGATGATGGTGGCTTTGGCCGAGCCAAGGAAGAGCCAGATCGTGCTGACCACGATCAGCACGGTGATGGCGAGTGAGAACAGGACTTCCTCCACCGACTTCTCGATGAAGATGGCTTCGTCGGAGGTGACCTCAAGCGTGATGTCGTCAAAGCGCTTGTTGAGCTGGGCCACTTTCTTCTTGGCGGCCTGCGAAATCTGGATCGTGTTCGAGGTTGCCTGCCTGACAACGCCGAGGCCGATGATCGGTTCGCCGTTCAGGCGAAGGAAGTTTTCGGCATCTGCCGGACCGAGGACGGCTTCGGCAACGTCGCCGATCTTGGTGTCGCCTTCGATATAGATGTCCTTGATCAGCTCGGGCGTGGCGGCTGTTGCTTCGGCGCGGACGATCAGCTCCTGGCTTTCGGACCTGAAACTGCCGACAGGGACGTCGAAAGGTGCTTCGCGCAAGGCATCGGCGACGTCGGCAATGGTGAGCCCGAAGCGCGATAGCCGGAGGGGATCGACGACCACGCGCATCTGCCGTTCACGGGTGCCAAACTCCTGCATCGCGGCCACGCCTTCGATGGCGAGGAATTCGGGTATGATGTCATTGGTGATGATGCGCGAAAGCTCTTCCTCGGAATAGGCATCCGAGATAACGGCCACGGTAAGCACCGCCTGGCCTTCGCTGTCGGCCTTGGTGACAAAGAGGTTCTCGACCCTGTCAGGCAGTTCGCGGGTGACACGGCTGACGGCTTCGCGGACGTCAGAAGCGGCCGTATCGAGATCGACGCCGGGATTGAACTGGATGTTCATCCGCGAGCTGTTCTCCTCACTGGAGGAGCGGATCTCGCGAACCCCGGAGACGCGGGCCACGGCGCCTTCGATGATACTGGTCACTTCGGCGTCGATGGTTTCAGGGGCCGCGCCGGGCAGGGTGGCGCGCACCCCGACCATCGGGCGGTCGACATCCGGCAGTTCGCGCACCTCGACCCCGAGCATGGCGGCAAAGCCGGCGATCACGATAAGCAAGTTGAGGACCGCGGCCAGCAGCGGCCGGCTGACAGAGAGGCCGGGGAGCCCCGCGCCCGGCGGCATCATGGCAGGGCTGCGGACGGGCCGCCCTCCCGGCGGTCATCTCCCGGCCCGGCCAAGGTCTGGCTGCGGCCCGGTGTTTCGACCGGCGTGTTCTGGCGAACCTTCTGGACGCCTTCCTCGACGATCCAGCTACCCTTGGGAATGTCGGCCTTGACCAGCACCATGCCCTTGTTGCGGCTGATGATGGTCACCGGCACGCGGTTGGCGCGGCCATTTTCGACGGCCCAGAGGAAAGCGCCATCGCCGCCCCATACGATCGAGGCTTCGGGAACGGCCGGATAGTCCTGGCCCGGCAGGTCGAAGCCGATGCGGAAACTCATGCCCGGGCGCAGATTGTCCTCGGAATTGTCGATGGCCGCGCGCACGGTATAGGCACGCGTCGTGGCATTGATCGAGCTGTCCACGGTGAGGACTTCGGCTTCATAGGTCTGGTCCGGACTGGAGAAGGGCTCGACCTCGAAGATGTCGCCAGCCTCGATCCGGCCGAAGGTCTGTTCCGGAACCGGGAAATCGACAAACAGGGTCTCGCGTGCATCAAGCCGCGTGATCACGGTATCGGTCGTGATCCGCGCGCCCGGGTCGATGTCGGTGAGGCCGACATAGCCGGAGAAGGGGGCGCGTACGGTGCGGTCTGCCAGCGCGTCGCGGGCGACGTCGAGCTGGAGTTTCGCCTGGTCGTAGGCGGCCTGCGCACGGTCCATCTCGTTACCGGCGATCACGCCGGGTGTGTCGACCTTATTGTAGCGTTCGATGGTGCGTTCGGCGTCGCGCAGGGCGACCTGGGCCTGCTCGACCGCGAGGCGTTCGGCGCGCGACTCCAGCTGCAGCAGGAGCGCGTTCTTCTCGACATAGTCGCCCGCCTCGAAGTTGACGCTGACCACTTCGCCGGACGTCTCCGGATAGATGGTGGCCGAAGACCGCGCGCGGGCGGTGCCGACGGCTTCCACACGGGTCGCTTCGGTCTGGTACTTCACGGCGTGCGGGATGATCTTCACAGCGCGCTCGGTCTGCGCAGGCGGCTGCGCACTTTCCTCGCCCTGGCAGGCGACAAGCGCCAGCGGACCGAGAAGGGCCAAGTATGCGAGTTTGAGGTGTGTCACGCAGGCCACCGTATCAAGACTGTCCTAATCCTTTGTTCAACCGTAATAAAAATTACAGAACGTCTTTCCCGCGCGGATCGCGTCAGCGGGAGAGTCCGGAGCGTGATGTGTCACGCAGATCCTGAACGATCAACCTAGGTTGTTCCGTCGCGGAGGCCAGCATATTCGCTGCGGATTGCATGGATTTTCCCAGGGGACGACGCGGTTTTCCCTGAAATAAGGAAATCAGGCCTTCGTGACTTGCCGGGCGTCGGTCTATAGTTTTCCGGCGAGGGACAGGCTCTGAGGGAGGCAGCCTTTTATGGGGGCAGGCGGACAGAAAGACACATCGGCGACATGGACCAACTGGTCTGGCAACCAGACCACTAGGCCCGACAGGATCGAGCAACCGCAGGATCTGGATGCGCTCAGGCATGTGGTCACGGAGGGTGTGGGCCCGATCCGTGTTGTCGGGGCAGGGCACTCGTTTACGCCCGTCGCTGCAACAGAAGGCACATTACTGAAGCTTGACGGTTTGGGGCTTGTCCACAGTGTCGACAAGAGCGCCAGGCGCGCCTGGGTCAATGCCGGGGCGCGGCTGAAATATCTCTCGCCGGAGCTTGAACGTCACGGCCTCGCCTTCCGCAATCTTGGTGACATCAACGAGCAGTCTCTGGCCGGGGCCATCTTGACGGCGACACATGGCACTGGCGCGGAGCTGCCTTGCCTTTCGGCTGATATCACCGGGCTGAAATTCATGACCGCAAGCGGTGAAATGATGACTGTGGCACGGGGAGCAAACAGCAATGTCTTCGATGCCGCCCGCGTATCGCTCGGCGCGCTCGGCGTCCTGGTCGAGGCGGAAGTGCAGCTGGTCGACAGCTACCGCCTTCACAGGAAGACCTGGGCAGAACCGCTGGATGCGCTGATCGGCCATGCCATGTCGCGCTGGACGACGCGGCGCAATTACGAGTTCTTCTACATTCCTTTCTCAGGCTATGGGATCAATATCTCCCATGAGGAGACCAAAGCCGCCCCCACGCCCAGGCCCGAGCAGGATGACGACGAGGCGGTTCTCGGCCTGAAGCGAGCGCGTGACTATGCCGAGGGTGACGTAAAGGGCCGCCGGGAATACCTGAAGGCGGCCTTCGAGAATTTCGAGGGCGAAGATGTCGTCGGAAACAGCTGGGAGCTCCTCTCCAGCCAGCGCAACATCCTCTTCAACGAGATGGAGTATCACCTGCCGCCGAAGAAGGCGCTCACAGTGCTTTCCGATGTGATTGCACTGATCGAGAAGAAACGCCCGGATGTCTTCTTTCCGATCGAGGTACGCCGTACGGCGGGCGACAATCTCTGGCTGAGCCCCTTCAATGGCGGTGGGCGTGTGTCGATTGCGGTGCATGCCTATCATGAAGACGAATACGACTTCTTCTATTCAGACATCGAACCGATTTTCCGCAAGGCTGGGGGACGCCCGCACTGGGGCAAGCTGCACAGCCTCAACTACAGGGCCCTCTCGGACCTCTATCCAGATTTCGTGACCTTCTGTAAAATCAGGAACGAGCTCGATCCGCATGGACGCTTCCTGTCGCCCTATCTCGCAGACCTGTTCGGTGTGAAAGGGACAGCATGACCCTTCCTTCTTCGCTGACCCCGGATTATTTCGCTTCTCTTTCTGCGGCCCTGGACGCAGCAGGGATCGCGCAGCCGACGCTCATCATCGACCGCGCCAGGCTCGACCATAATATCGATACACTGATGGCGGACCTGCCTGAGGGCATGGGCTACCGCATCGTGGCCAAGTCGCTGCCATCCATTCCGCTCATCCGGTATATCCGTGAGCGCACAGGCACCGATCGTCTGATGACGTTCAACCTCGCCATGTTGCTCCAGATCACGCGCGAGATGCCGGACGCCGACCAGCTTCTCGGCAAGCCTATGCCGGTTGCCGCCGCGCGGGCCTTCTATGCCGAAGCGCGCCGGGACGCGAAAGTGCAGTGGCTGGTCGATACGCCGGAACGGGTCGAGCAGTACATCGCGCTCGCCAATGAGCTGTCGGTTCCCATGCGGCTGGTGCTTGAGATCGATGTTGGCCTGCACCGGGGCGGGTTTTCTGCCGACGAGGCGCTGGAACGAGCCGTTGCGGCCATCAAAAAATCGAACCAGGCAAGATTGACGGGCCTGATGGGGTACGAGCCGCATGTCGCCAAGATGCCTGAAAAAGGCGGGCTGAGGGAACGTGTCCTGCAAGGAGCGTGGGACGTTTACAGAAAAGCGCAGGACCTCGCCGGAGTGGCCGACACGCCTGAGCCGCTGACGCTCAATTCTGCCGGCAGCCCGACCTACCGGCTCTGGCGCGACACATCGCTCGCCAACGAGGTTTCGGCCGGGTCGGTCCTCGTCAAGCCGACGGATTTCGACACCGACCTGCTCGAAGCGCACCTGCCCGCAAGCTTCATTGCCACGCCAGCGCTCAAGGTGCTGGACGGCGTGAATATTGCCGGTTTCGACTTCATCCCGGGACGGGAGCCGGAAATCCCCGAAGGCCACGCAAAAACGGTCTACACGTTTGGTGGTAACTGGATGGCGAAACCTGTCTGGCCGGACGGGCTGGTGGCGAACGACAAGTATGGGCGCTCCAGCAACCAGCAGATGCTGACCGGACCGGCGAGTCTCACGATCCGGGCTGACGAATTCGTCTTCTTCCGCCCGACCCAGTCGGAGGCCGTTTTCCTGCAGTTCGGAGACATTGCCGTCATCGACAATGGACAGGTCGTCGACAGGTGGCCGGTCTTTCCGGCATCGGCATGAACACAACAGTGTGAAGCCCGATAAGACGGGCCGGGACTTGTGCATTAAGTGAAAAACACGCAAGTTTCGCGTGAGGGGAGAACATATGCTGCAGACATCTCAGCAGGATGAGCGCATACCGCTTAATCGCGAGCGTATCGTGGATGCTGCCCTGGCGTTGCTTGACGAAGTGGGGCTGGACAAGCTCAGCACGCGCCGCCTCGCTGACCAGCTCGGCATACGCAATGCCTCACTTTACTGGCACTTCCGCAACAAGGACGCGCTGCTCGATGCGATGACGGCGAGCCTCTACAAGTCTGCAGTTACTGAGCCGGATGTGGACAATCCCGATTTTGACTGGGTCGAGTGGGCGGCTGAAAGCGCGCGTAGTATTCGCCGCACAGCCCTTGCGAAGCGGGATGGCGCGACGATCATGGCCCGGCCTCGTCCCATAGAACCGGAAATGCACCGGAAAATCGAACGAAACATCTTTGTGCTCGAAGATGCAGGGCTTTCCCGGATGGACGCGGAATCGGCGCTTCAGACACTTCGCCGGTTCGCCGTGGGCTCCGCGCTGCAGGAACAGACCAGCGTGGATGACCGGCGTGGCGGCGAAGCCCGTACCGGTGATGGGCTCTTCGAGTTTGGCCTGAGCCTGATCACAGACAGCCTGCGCCGCATCGTTCCGGATGGAGCAGCCGGTCGCTTGCCTGAAAGCTGAGCGCACGCCTGTTTAAAGTGCGCAGGTCATGCCGTGTTGGTGTCGCGGCTGACGCTCCACGAAAACAGGCTTTGCATTCGCGACGGGAATGCGCTCGCATGGCGTTGACAATATCGTCATATCGGGAAGGCGCCGTCATCCATGGCAATCCTCGCCAGTATTCATCACCTCACTCACTACACCTATGACCGCCCGGTCAGCCTTGGCCCGCAGATCATCCGGCTGAGGCCGGCGCCGCACTCGCGTACGCGGATCGTTTCGCACAGTCTCAAGGTCTCCCCGGGCAACCATTTCGTGAACCACCAGCAGGACCCGTACGGCAACTGGCTCTCACGCTTTGTGTTTCCGGACCCGGTGCGTGAGTTCCGGATCGAGGTGGACCTGGTCGCGGATATGACGGTCTACAATCCATTCGACTTCTTCGTTGAGGAGCGAGCCCAGAAATGGCCGTTCGACTATTCCGAAGACTTCGCGCCGGATCTTGCCATCTATCTCAAGCCCGAGCCGCTGACGCCGAAGTTCCAGGCTTTCCTTGAAAGCGTCCCGAGGGAGGCGATGGGCACGGTCGATTTTCTGGTCGATCTCAACCGCCGTGTCTCTGAAGCGGTCGATTACATCGTGCGGATGGAGCCCGGTGTTCAGACGCCGGAGGAGACTCTGACCGTCGGATCGGGCTCGTGCCGGGACTCAAGCTGGCTTCTGGTGCAGCTCCTGCGCAACCTCGGCATCGCGGCGCGATTTGTCTCTGGTTATCTCATCCAGCTGAAGCCGGATCTGGAGGCGCTGGACGGGCCATCGGGCACCGATCACGACTTCACCGACCTGCATGCCTGGGGGGAGGCATACATACCAGGCGCGGGATGGATCGGCCTCGACCCGACATCCGGGCTGCTGACCGGCGAAAGCCATATCCCGCTGGCTGCAACGCCGCATTACCGTAACGCCGCGCCCATCGCTGGCGGGTTTACGGGTGACCCCGATACGAAAACCGATTTCGATTTTGACATGCAGGTCAAACGGGTTGCCGAGCACCCGCGCATCACCAAACCCTTTTCTGACGAGAGCTGGGCCGAACTCGATGCGCTGGGCAACGAGGTCGACGCGGTACTCAAGGAGCAGGATGTCCGCCTCACCATGGGCGGCGAGCCGACCTTTATTTCCATTGATGATTTCGAAGCCGCCGAATGGAACACGGCTGCTGTGGGGCCGACCAAGCGTGCTCTGGCCGACAAGCTGATCCGGCGGCTGCGCGACCGTTTCGCGCCGGGCGGCTTCCTGCATTATGGGCAGGGCAAATGGTATCCCGGCGAGACGCTGCCGCGCTGGACCTTCTCGCTTTACTGGCGCGGTGACGGAAAACCGGTCTGGAACGACGCCTCCCTCATCGCTGACGAGAACGCGACCTATGATGTCGGTCCGAAGGATGCCGAAAAGCTGATGACGGCCATCGCCGGTGAGCTGGGGGTGGAGACCGATGCGGTCGTGCCGGCCTATGAGGACCCGGCCGAGTGGCTGCTCAAGGAAGGCAAGCTGCCGGACAATGTCACGCCGGAGAATTCCGAGCTTAAGGATCCTGAGGCCCGCGCCCGCATTGCCCGCGTTTTCGAGCGCGGCCTGACAGAGCCCTGCAGCTTTGTCCTGCCGGTCCAGCGCTGGCAGTCGAAAGCCGGTGGGCAGCGCTGGCGGACCGAGAAGTGGGAGCTCAGGCGCGGCAAGCTGTTCCTCGTTCCGGGGGACTCGCCAGCGGGTTACCGCCTGCCGCTGGAGTCGCTGCCGCACGTGCCGGAGGCGCTCTACCCTTATATCAACATCACGGATCCGGCTGCCCCGCGCGGCCCCTTGCCCGACTACACGCTGGAAGAGGCGATCGAGCAGACGGAAGAAGCCCCGGCGCGCCAGCCGGTCGCCAGCCGCACCGAAGCCACACCCGGCCAGGACATTCAGGAGCAGACCGTCGACAATTCGACCGAAGCTGTGCGCACGGCGCTGTCGGTCGAGGTGCGCGATGGCAAGCTCTGCGTCTTCATGCCCCCGACCGAAGAGCTGGAGGATTATCTCGACCTTGTTCACGCAGCAGAGACATCAGCCGCGGAGCTGGGCCTGATCGTGCATATCGAGGGCTATGGTCCGCCTACGGATCCACGCCTCAACGTTATTCGCGTTGCGCCCGACCCCGGCGTCATTGAGGTGAATATCCATCCTGCCCATGACTGGCAGCAATGCGTCGAGACGACCGAGACCATCTATGACGAGGCGCGCCAGACGCGGCTCGGGGCGGACAAGTTCATGATCGATGGCCGCCATACGGGCACTGGCGGCGGCAACCATGTCGTGGTCGGTGGAGCGACGCTGCTCGACAGTCCGTTCCTGCGCCGGCCTGACCTGCTCAAGAGCCTGATCCTGCACTGGCAGCGCCATCCGAGCCTGTCCTATCTTTTCTCCGGTGTCTTTGTCGGTCCGACGAGCCAGGCGCCGCGGATCGACGAGGCCCGCCATGACACACTTTACGAGCTTGAGATCGCGCTCTCGCAAATCCCGAAACCGGGTGAAGGGGAGGCCCCGCCGCCCTGGCTGCTCGACCGGCTGCTGCGAAATGCGCTGATCGACGTCACTGGCAATACGCATCGCTCGGAGATCTGTATCGACAAGCTCTACTCACCCGATGGCCCGACCGGGCGGCTGGGGCTGGTTGAGTTCCGTGCCTTCGAGATGCCACCTAATGCGCGGATGAGCCTGGCCCAGCAGCTCCTTATCCGGGCGCTGATCGCGCGGTTCTGGAAGGCGCCAGCCACGGGCAAACCTGTCCGCTGGGGCACCGTGCTGCACGACCGGTTCATGCTGCCGGAGTTTGTCTGGCAGGATTTCATGGAGGTGCTGGATGACCTTCGGGAGCATGGCTTCCCCATCAAGCCGGAATGGTATGCTGCCCAGTTCGAGTTCCGCTTCCCGTTCTGCGGCGAAGTCACCTATGAGAACACCTGGCTGGAACTCAGGCAGGCCATCGAGCCCTGGCATGTGCTGGGCGAGACCGGCGCGATCGGCGGCACGGTGCGATTCACTGACAGCTCTGCAGAGCGTCTCCAGGTGAAACTGAAGAGCGCGGCCCCAGGGCGCTACACGGTGGCTTGTAATGGCCGGCGCCTGCCGATGACGCCGACTGGAGAAAATGGAACCGAGGTTGCCGGATTGCGCTATAAGGCCTGGCAGCCGCCGATCTCATTGCATCCGAAATTGCCCGTGAACACGCCATTGATCATTGATATCTTCGACACATGGTCGAACCACGCCATCGGCGGATGTGTTTACCATGTCGCGCATCCGGGCGGGCGGAACTACGAGACCTTCCCGGTCAATGCAAACGAGGCCGAGGCCCGGCGCCTTGCGCGCTTCGAGCCGCATGGCCACAAGCCTGGCGACTATCTTCCTGATGCCGAGACACCGCATCCGGAGTTTCCAACAACGCTCGATCTGCGCCGGCCGATTGGGGTCTGATCCATGGCCGAGCCAAGCCCCGCCGCGCCCGGAAATATCTGGCAGATGCTGGACTCCTATCAGCCCGCCCCGATTGTCCCGGACGAACTTGTCGATGCACACGGCGACCTGCGCCCGGCCTGGAATGACTTCCTGCAATACCTCTCGGCCCAGAGCCCGGCGGTCATGGAAAGCCTGTTCCGCCGGGGCGATACCTATCTGCGGGACTCCGGCGTCTTTCTCCGTCAGTATACAAATGAAGTGTCCCGTGAGCGGCCATGGCCGCTCTCACATATGCCGGTCCTTATTCATGAGCGTGAATGGGACGAGATTAGTAATGGCCTGAAACAGCGTGCGGATTTGCTGGAACGCGTCGCCGCTGATCTCTATGGCGAGAATACGCTGGTCCGCGATGGCTTCCTGCCTGGCAGGCTGATCGCTGAAAGCCCGGAATGGCTGCGCCAGCTTGTTGGTGTGGAACCGCCTTCAGGAAAGTATCTCCATTTCCTGGCCTTCGAGATCGGGCGCGGGCCGAATGGGCAATGGTGGGTGCTGAATGACCGGACCCAGGCACCGTCCGGTGCTGGCTACGCCCTGGAAAACCGCGTGGCGACCTCGCGCATCTATGCCGAGCACTATGCGAACGCCAAAGTGTTAAGGCTTTCCAGCTTCTTTCGGGATTTCCGTACCAGCCTGCTCAACCTACGCCGCTCGCCGGACCATCATGTCGCGATCATGACGCCCGGACCCTATAGTGAAACCTATTACGAGCAGGCCTATATCGCGCGGTATCTGGGCCTGCTTCTGGTTGAGGGCGAGGACCTGACCGTTCACAAGGGCGAGGTTCATGTGCGGACGGTTTCTGGCCTGCAGCCCGTCGATGTCCTCTGGCGCCGCCTCGATGCGCTTTATTCCGATCCGCTGGAACTTGAAGAAGGCTCGAAGCTCGGCACACCGGGGCTGGTCGGGGCAGCGCGGCGCGGCACGGTGTCGATGGTCAACGCGCTTGGGACCGGCGTGCTCGAGACACGGGCCCTGATGGCCTTTCTGCCCAGAATTGCCCGCCAGTGGCTTGGCGAACCGCTGACGCTTCCGAACATCGCGACCTGGTGGTGCGGGCAGGCGAAGGAACGCCGGCATGTGCTCGAGAATGTCGAGAAGATGATGATTGCCCCGGCGCTCTCGACCCGGATGCCGTTCGACCCGGATGAGACCACGGTTCTGGCCGGGCAGCTTAAATCCTCTGTCCACCCGACGGTCCAGCAGCTGATCGACGAGGAAGGCACGTGGCTGGTCGGGCAGGAGGCGGTGTCTTTCTCAACCTCCCCCGTCTTTGCCGATGGCCGCCTGCAACCGCGCCCCATGAGCATGCGCGTCTTCATGGTGCGCACCGAAGATGGCTGGTCGGTCATGCCGGGAGGGTTTGCCCGCATCGGTCCGGAGGAGGGCTCTACGGTTCTGAACATGCAGAAGGGCGGGTCGGTCGCGGATGTCTGGATCGTCAGTGACAATCCCGTCGATACGCATACGCGGCTTTCGGACGGTACATCGGCTATGCCCCGGGCGCGGCAGGGCGCGCTGCCGAGCAATGCGGCCGAAAATCTGTTCTGGCTCGGGCGCTATGTGGACCGGGCGGAAGGTTTCGCGCGGCTCAACCGGGCCTATCATTCGCGCCTGGCGGATGCCGAACCGCCCGGATCGCTCCTGCTGAGACATCTCTCGGGCTATATGAAGTTTATTGGCCTGGATGTGGCGGACGCGATGCCGCGTGCGCTCGTCGGTGCCATAGACGCCACCTCGCGCACAGCCGGCAGTGTGCGTGACCGTCTATCTCCCGACGGCTGGGCGGCGATTTCCGAAATCGTCGAGACCGTCCACGCCGACAAGGGGGAAGTGACGCCCGGGGACGAGACGGCCCGGCGCATGGTCTGGCTCCTGCGGGAATCGAGCGGGTTCACCGGTCTTGTCCATGAGAACATGTATCGCTTTACCGAGTGGCGGTTTCTCAGCCTCGGACGCTCGGTCGAGCGGCTGATGGCGCTGGCGTCGGCCCTGGCGAGTTTCCTGCACCCCAACGCTCCCGAAGGCGCCCTTGACCTTGCGCTTGAATATGGCGACAGCACCATCTCGCACAGGCGGCGGTATGCCTTCATGGCTTCGCGTTTGTCCGTGATCGAACTATTGGCACTCGATCCGCTCAATCCCCGGTCGCTTATCTTTCATCTGGACGAGCTGAAAGCACAGGTCGGGGCGCTTCCAGGTGCTACGGAAAATGGTCATCCGTCAGAGGTTTATGCGCAAACCCTCCGTATTCACACGAATTTCCGCACGATGAAGGCCGAAGCGATCGATACGAATGCCCTGCTGGATTTCCGGGCGCAGATCGCCACCCTGTCTGACGCGCTCGGCCAGGCTTATATGAGTTGAGGCCGCGCCATGCTGTATGACATCGTTTGCACCATCTCCTACAAGTACCGCACGCCGGTCTGGGCGGGGCGTCACCTGTTGCGCTTCACGCCGCTGGAGCTGCCCGGCGTGCAGCGTGCCGTGGCGGCGAATCTGAACGTCTTGCCGGCGCCGTCCGAGCGCAGCAGGTTTCGAGATTTCTTCGGAAACCAGGCGCACGAAATCGTTTTCGGCAATGCCCATTCCGAAATCGGATTCAGCCTCAAGGCCCGGGTGGAGCGGCTGCAACACCGCCTTGAAGACGGGGCGTCTCTTGCTCTCGATGAGATGCCGAAGGCGCTTGATCGGATCCAGTCGCTGGCGCCGGACTCCCCGCTGCATTTCGTCGGACGCAGTCCGCGCATCCGGCTGAGCCGGCATCTCGGCGACTATGTCGAGGACAGGCTGCCGTTCAATGTGAGCGTATTGGAGGCGGTGCGCACGCTTGGCCGGACCTTGAATTCGGAGATGACGTTCGATGCGACCGCGACGTCCGTGGAGACGTCGCATGAGGAAGCCTTCGAGGCGCGTCATGGGGTCTGTCAGGACTTCTCACATATCATGATCGCTGCTCTGCGCAGTGTTGGCATTCCGGCCGGCTATGTCAGCGGCTTCCTGCGGACGAAGCCGCCTGAGGGCCAGCCGCGGCTGAGCGGAGCGGATGCCATGCATGCCTGGGTGCGCGCCTGGTGCGGGCCGGATCTGGGCTGGGTCGAGTATGATCCGACAAATGCGGTGGATGTCGGCGAGGACCATATTGTCGTTGGCTATGGGCGGGACTATTCCGACGTGTCTCCCGTAAAGGGCGTGCTCAAGGCGGCCACCGCGCAGGAGAGCCGGCAGGCGGTCGATGTCATCCCGCTTGAGACGGCGAGCTAGTTGGAGGCTTCGGCTTCCTGAAAGCCCGGCGCGGAACCGAGAATCCGCTTCTGGGCAGCCGGGCTTTTCCAGGCGAAAGTCCAGGGCAGCCCAAGGCGGGTGGCAGCCTCGGCAGGTGGAGAGCCTTTCACGGGAACGCGGTCGGCCAGCGCGCCCAGCGACTTCAGCGTAAAGCGGGCCGGCGCGCTGACGTCGTATTCCGGACCAAGCTCCAGCACCTCACGGACTTTCGGCGGCAGTATGGAGACCGACGCATTGGCGAGGCTCGATTGCAAGGACTTGGGCACGGCCTTTGCCGCGCGGCCGGACTTCATGATGTCGAGGAATTCGGTGTTGATCTCGTGCGGTTCGAAACGTGGCAGGAGCTTTTCCAGCATGGCATCGAAATCAGCCGGAGAGCGGACAGGATTCTGAACGCCATAGAGGCGGGCGACGGCCTCGCCTTCTTCGTAGAAACGGCGCTTGTCAGCGTCGGAAACCGGTTTCACGAACCGGTCATAGGCCGTGAGGAAGCCGTAGCCGGCGGTTGCAGACACCCAGTCGAGAAGCTCCACATCGAGGGCCTTGTAAGGCTCACCAGACGGGGTCTCACCCTTCACCTTGGCGTGCATGTTGGTGACACCCTGGATGACGCGGCGGGCGGCACTTTGCGGGCCGTAGACGCCGACCATGGCAGCCGTGCCGGTACGCTGCGACCGTCCGATCGGGTCGGTCTTGAAGACGGAGTGATCCCAGACGCCGGAGCGGATGCGCGCATCTGCAAATTCGAGGAGCACGGCGGCCACGCCGCCAATGCCCAGGGCGATCGGATTCTTGAAGACTTTCCAGGAGATCGAATCCGGTGCCGCATAGGCGGGTTCGCCAGGCGGGGACGTATAGTCGATCTTCCAGCCGAGATACGATTTCATCTTTTCCATGGCGCGTGAGCTCCCGTCCAGATCAGTGTCTCACGTGGCAGCCGCAAGGGCCAGAAAAAGCGAACGCCGGCGCCAGAGCGCCTGTTCCGGGCCGGCGCCGGCGTTCGAGGAAACGCGTATCCCGGGAGGAAAATCGGGTCTACGCAGTGAACGGACTAGAAGCGGTACGTGAGAGACGCGCCAAAAGTCCGAGGTCTGCCGGCAAACCGGAGGATCACGTTCGCGTTCGAGGTGATCTGTTGCCAGTAGTATTCATCAAGCAGGTTCTTGCCCCAGATGCTGACTTCCCAGTTCTGATCGATGCCATAGACACCGATCGACCCGTTCACGACGCCGTAGGACGGGATGTCGTAGAGCGGATTGTCCGGGTCACCGGCTGTGGAGTCGCTCTGCCAGCGGGCAGACAGCGCCCCGCGCAGGCCGAGCGTGTCGGTCAGCGTGTCATCATAGAGCAGGCTCAGGCTCATCGTGCGTTCAGGGCTGTACAGGAAAGGATCACCCTGCAGGTTGGTCGGATCGCCGGCGAAGTCGGTCGTCGGGAAGCTGCCATACTCGGTCTGGAGGAGGGTCAGGCCACCCACAGCCGTCAGATAGTCGGTGAGCAGCCAGGTGACCTCGGCGTCGAGACCATAGGCCTCGCCTTCCGGAGCGTTCTGCAGGCGTGCAAGCGCGGTGTAGATGTCGTCCGGGAAGAAGGAAGAAACCTGTTTGTCCTTGTAGTCATAATAGAACAGCGACGCATTGGCCTGCAGGGTCTGGTCGAGGAGGCCCGCCTTCACACCGACTTCATATGCCGTCAGCTGTTCCTGCTTGGCCGGAGCGTTCTGTTCGGCCTTGGAGGCGGCGTTGACCGGGGTCGAGGCCGATTTGAAGCCACGCGAGACCGACGCGAAGAGGAGCAGGTCATCCGTAGGCGTGTAATTGCCCACGACGCGCCAGGAGATGTTGTCCTCGGTCAGGTCCGACGTGACGTTGCCGAAGCGATTTTCCGTCTCGTTATAGGTGTTGCACTGGTTCTCTTCCAACGCCGCAGGTGGGGCGACACCATAGGTCAGCGAATAGAAGACACGGTTGAAGATGTTGACGTTAGGCTGCATCGAGCCGTTCACGTCACGCGAGCAACCGACATAGTCCTGACTGTCTTCCGTGTAGCGGATACCTGTGATCAGCTCGAACTCGTCGGTCAGTTGCCAGTTGGCGTTCGCGAAGATGCTCGCGGTCTCCGTCTCGAATTCACCGATATCCTCGTAAGTCTGGAAGGAGTTGAGGATTTCAGGGAGCGAGTAGGGTTGTCCGGTTTCCGGATCGATGTTCACGCCAGCGACCAGGGCCTCGATCTGAGCGATCTGTGCGGGCGGCAGGAGCGAGGGATCGACCCCCAGCAATGCGGCGACGGTCGGAACCGGTGCAGCGGCGAGACCGGCAGCCACGGTACTGACCTGGTTGCTGTTTGAGTTGTCACGCAGCAGCGTGCGGTTGGAGTCGGTGATCTCGTCCTTGCCGTAATAAGCGCCAACCAGCCAGTCGACACGGTCAGTGGACCCTTCCAGCCGGATTTCCTGGCTCAAGGAGGTGATCTCGCCGTCAACATCCTGGATCAGGATCTGGTAGGGCACGCCTGACCAGTCGAGATTGGCTTCGCGCTGCAGGTCATTGTAGCCGGTCAGCGACACGATCCGCATATTGTCGCCGAACTGGTAGTCGACGCCGAGCTTGTAGCCAATGAAGGTGGAGTCTTCCTCCAGCGGCCCGTCGACCCCTTGACCCACACCGATATCGGCTTCGCGCGCCGAGCGCGGAGCCCAGTCGGCATCCTCGGCGCTGTTTGGCTGGTTGTTGGCGAGGAAGTCAGCCAGTCCGGGCACATTGAACGTATTGCCGTTCGCAGGGTCTGTGGCGGGCGTGAAGGCAAAGCCCTGGCCGCCGATCGTGTCTGACTTGTTGATCCATCCGTTCACGGACATGTCGATATTGAGATCGCTGGTCGGCTGGAAGGCAAGCGCGGCGCGATAGCCGAGCTTGTCGACCTTGCCGCGGTCTTCACCGCGCGAGATCGATTCCTGCCAGCCCTTGTCGCTGGTTTCGTAGCGTGCGGCGAGGCGGCCCTGAACCATGTCACCGAACGGCACATTGATCATGCCTTCGTAGTTGATGGTTTCGTAATTGCCGACATCGAGGGCGGCGAAGCCTTCGAATTCCTCGGATGGCTTGTTGGTGACAACGTTGATCAGGCCGGCTGTGGTGTTGCGGCCGAACAGCGTCCCCTGTGGGCCCTTCAGGACCTCAACGCGTTCGATATCGAAAACGGGGCCTGAGTTCATGATCGGATAGGGGTAGGCGACTTCATCGACATAGGTGCCGACCGTTGATGTGGCAGACAGGTTGATCGTGTTGAAGCCGATGCCGCGCAGCGTGTAGGTCGGCACACCCTGATAGGATTGCGAGACCGAGAAGCTCGGCACGACCGATTGCAGGTCATCGACGCTGTTGACGCGCAGGTCGGACAGTGTGTCCTCGCCGAAGGCCTGGATGTTCATGCCAACGGAGTTGATCGATTCTTCGCGGCGTTGCGCGGTCACCTGAATGGATTGCAGGCGCATGTTGCTATCGTCGGCGGTGGACGTTTCCTCGGCGGCGGGCGTATCGGTCTCGACGGTGCCCTCCTGCGCAACGGCAGGGGCGAGACCGGCAAGGATGAAGAGCGACGCGCCCGTGATAAGGCTGTGGCGTAGTGTGACTGTGGAAACCATGTTTTCCTCCCATAGAGCTGCACCCGGTTTTTTCCCGGGTGTCGATGTGCATGGGAGAGGGTTCGCGAAACGGGGCGCCTGCACAAGCTATCGGAAATGACAGGGCCCCGTCATTATTACAGATCAGAGGCCAAGAAGAAGCTTGGCCATGACGTTTCTCTGCACTTCATTCGATCCGCCATAGATGGAAGCGGCCCGGTTGTTCAGATATCGGGGCATAGCGGTCAGGCTGTGGTCCGGGCCGACAGCTTCTATATTCGAGCCCGGCTGACGCGCCGCCGTCTGCTCGACCGTGCCGTAGAGGCCGGCGGCCTCGATGGCGAGTTCGTCGATCCGCTGCATGGTCTCGGTGCGGGCCGTCTTGAGCATGGAAGAGGCCGGGCCGGGATTCTTGCCACCAGCGAGGGCTGCTGCGACCCGCTTCTCGGTAACGACGATCCCTTCCAGCGCGATCTTCGTGTCGGCATAGCGGCGCATGAACGCTGGCTCGCTGGCGAGCGGATTGCCGCCTGTGCCCGGTTCGGAATGGGCCATGATCCGCACGCGCTCGAGAGCGGCTTCCAGTCCTGCCGATGAGCCGCCGCCACGCTCGAATTCGAGCAGGTATTTCGCAACCGTCCAGCCATCATTCTCCTCGCCCAGCCGGCCTGATTTCGGCACGCGCACGTCATCGAAGAAGACCTGATTGACCTCATGCTCGCCAGCCATGGTGATGATCGGCTCGACCCGGATCCCTGGTGTGTTCATGTCGAGCAGGAGGAAGGTGATGCCTTGCTGCGGCTTGCCTTCCGTAGACGTGCGCACCAGGCAAAACATCTTGTTGGCGTGATGAGCCTGGGTCGTCCAGATCTTCGAGCCGTTGAGGACATAGTCGTCGCCATCGGACACGGCGCGCAGCTGCAGGTTTGCAAGGTCGGATCCCGCGCCCGGTTCGGAATAGCCCTGGCACCAATAGTCCTCGCCTTTGAGGATGCGAGGCAAGTAGTAGGCTTTCTGCTCCTCGGTGCCGAAGCCCATGATGCAGGGCCCCACCATCTGAAGCCCCATGGGCGAAAGCGACGGCGTGCCAGCCTTCGCGCACTCGGACGCGAAGATGTATTTCTGCATTTCGTCCCAGCCTGTGCCGCCATATTGCTCGGGCCAGTGCGGAGCAGCCCAGCCTTTTTCGTTCAGGATGCGCAGCCAGGGCAGATTGTGCTGGGGTTCACTGAAGGCGCTGGTGTTGAGCCGGCCGGCCTCAGCCAGTTCCGGCGGCAGCTTCTCCGCGAGGAAGGTACGGACTTCTTCCCGAAAGGCTTCGTGGTGTGGTTCGAGTGCGAGTTTCATCTGTTGGACCTCCCCTGTATTTATCTTGGCGGACTGCCTCTAAGTCAGTCTTGTACGCAAGCTTGGAAACCGACAAGCTGCCAGTAATAATAGGTTATAACCAGCTTCCTCCCATGATGACTTCGGATCACCATCCGTCTCTTGAAGATCAGCTCGACCTGCTTGCGCGCGAGGTGCGTGATGTCGGCGTCGAAATGGGCCTGCCTTACATTGCCGTGAGCGCAGATATCGGAAGCCCCGAGCCGATGTTCGATCGCGATGGCCGGCCGTTCGCCGAGACCTTCTTCCGCTGGATCGATCCCGAGCTTGAATACTGGAAAGACCGTGCTTTCGCGCTTCGCTCGACGCTGGTGCATTCGACCCGCACCTGTGCGGAGCCGTTCTATTTCGCGGATGGGCGCCTCGGCAGCTGGAGGCCCAATCCTGTGCTGCAGGCGGCCAATGATCCGGAAGAGTATACCGATGCCCGTATCAGGGCGGCGATTGTGTCACCGGTCCACCTGCCGGGTGGGGCAATCGGGGCGGTGGTCTGGGCCACGGACAAGGAGATTGACGTCGAACCGGTATTCCATCGCGAAGCCGAGCACCTCTATGCGCTGACGCTCAAATTCGTTGCGACCTATCATGATGCCCGGGCGATAGGGCCGAAGGGACCTGCGGTTCATCTGACACGCCGGGAAATCCTGTGCCTTAAATGGGCCGCAGCCGGCAAGACGGATGCAGAGATCGCGACCATTATCGACATCTCCCTGCCGACGGTGCGCTTTCACATCACCAATGCCGCGCGGAAGCTGGGCGTGGCCGGCAAGGCGCAGGCGATCCACCGCGCAACGACGCTTGGCTATGTCGGCGGACGGGAGAGCGGCTAGGGGGCCTGTCTTGGTTAAGCGGGCCCGCGCAATTGAATGCCGCGATTTGCGGTGTGTTTAAGCCCGCCGGAATAGTCTGCTCACGTCTTAATGAGTGGATCGACAGATGCAGATTTCCCCGGTCATCACCCTCCTTCTCTCCATCGCCTTTGGTGCGGCAGCCTTGCTCGGAGCGCGCTTGTGGCTCTCTTCCTCCTCCCAGCCGGAAGCGCCGCGCGCCGTTGAGGCGGCCGCACCTGCGATGGAGCCTGTGCTGGTCGCTTCGCGTGACATTCCGCGCGGGGTTTCGGTCAGCGCCGACTGGTTTGCCGTTGAAGAGCGTCCTGTGTCGTCCTTGCCGCCGGGCCATTTCACCTCGGCCGATGCGCTTGAGCAGTCCGGTGACAATCGCCGCACACTGATCGATATTGCGGCCGGGCAGGCCTTGTCTGAAGCGATGCTCCTGGCGCCGGGCATGCGTGCCTCGCTGTCAGCAAAGATTCAGCCGGGCTCGCGCGCCTTTACCATTCGCACTTCGGCAGTTTCTGGTGTCGGCGGTTTTGTCCTTCCGGGAGATCATGTCGACGTGATCTTCACTGAAGACGCTGCCCCGGAGTCGAAAGTCCTGAAGCTGGTCTCCAAGGTGCTCCTGCAGAATGTAGAGGTGCTTGGCGTCGACCTGAATGACGACATGACGGGTGAGCAGGCAGGCGTCTTCGAGACCGCAACGCTCGCCGTCACGCTTGATCAGGCCCAGAAGCTCTCGGTGGCTTCGCAGACCGGCACGCTGTCGCTTGCCCTGCGCGGGAGTGCGGATGAAGCGTTCGAGCAGGCAGAGGCCGTCTCCCTGCGCGAGGAGGAGACGCCGAAGCAGGTCGCCTACACTGCGCCACGCCGTTTCGCGCCGCGCAAGCCGTCCTCATCCACGATCGAGGTCGTCCTCGGTGAGCGGATGAGTGAGCACGACGTCCCTGTGAGCCAGTAGGGCCAAGGGCTTTCCCAAAGCATGTTGATGAAGGTGTGCGCGTGAGACCATGCCGACCGGCTCCCCGCTGCGCTTCCCTCAGGTCTCGCTGAAGACATACATCATGCGGACGACGGCTGGCAGCATGAGCACGACCAGCAGCGATGGAAACACAAAGAGGATCAGCGGCACGACCAGCTTGGCGGGCAGGGCGAGCGCTTTCTCCTCGGCATAGAGCATCCGTTTCTCACGCATATCGGCAGCAAAGACCCGAAGCGTTTCACCGACGCTCGTGCCGAGTTCTTCGGACTGGCGCAGCATCGTGGCGAGTGCGCGGGCCTCGTCGAGACCGAGCCGGTCGGCGAAGTTCTTCCAGGCTTCGGTACGCGCCCGGCCGGCCCGCATTTCGAGATTCAGGATCTTCAGGTGATCGGCGAGGTTCGGATAGCGTTGCACGATTTCCTCGGCCACGCGCTGGACCGCGCCGTCAAGACTGAGCCCGGCTTCGACACAGGCAACCAGCAGGTCCATCATGTCGGGGAAGCCGTTGCGGTATTCCTCCTCGCGGGTCGCCATCTTCTTGTCGAGAATGAAGGAAGGCGCGACGAAGCTGATAATGCCGAGGCCGACCGACATCATGAGCAGGCCGTGTTTGGGCATGTACTGGTCGATCATCGGCCAGCAGAAGAGCAGCAGGATTTGCGGGATGATCAGCGCCACGAAGCGGACGCCGATATAGATGAAGGGCGCGGATTTCGAGTAGTAGCCAGCCTTCATGAGGCGGTGGCGGAGTTTGGTCAGCTCTTCGGAGTTCGGATCGGTAAACCGCCGGCCGAGGTCCTCGATAACGTTCCTGCGTGGTTTTTCGGGATAGGCTGGGGTCCGCGGTGCCCGTGTGCCTTCCCCCTTGAGGCGATCGCTCACCTGGCGTTTGTCGCGCACTGACCGGAAGACCGTGCTGCCGAGGACGAGCATGGTTGCGCCCATCACGATCATGATGATGGTGATCAGCGTGGTATCCTGTGAGCCGCCTGTGGGCATGTGTCACGAGCCTCCTGTCAGACCTTGAAATTGATCATCTTGCGCATGACCAGATTGCCGATCACCATCCAGACAAGGCAGCCGCCAAGTCCATACTGGACGAGTTTCTCGTCGATGACGTCGCCGTAGAATTCCGGTGTGATCATGTACATCGCCCCCATGACGAGGAAGGGGGCGCTGGTCAGGATAAGTGCCGAGGCGCGGCCTTCCGACGAGGCAGCCTGGACCTTCAGGCGCATCTTCTGGCGTGCGCGTACGGTGTGGGCGTTGACCTTGAGGAGGCTTGCCAGGTTGCCGCCGGTCTTGGCCTGCAGGCGAACCGTGGCGGCAAAGAGTTCGACATCCGGCTGGCGGGTGCGCTCTGCGAGCTTGCGCACGGCCTCCTCAAGGCTTGAGCCATAGGAGATCTCATCGGCAGCGAGACCGAATTCGGACCCGATCGGGTCCGGCATCTCGCGCCCGACCAGCGAGACGGCCGTGGGCACCGGGTGGCCGGCCTCAAGGCTGCGAACGATGATCTCAAGCGCGTCGGGCAACTGTTCGCCAAGCTTCTTCTCACGCCGCCCGGCCGTGTGTTTCAGGAAGAGGATTGGCAGCAAGGTCGCCGCAACCAGGGCAGCCGGAATGGAGATGAGGAAACTCTTCAGAAACCAGAAGCTTACCCCGAAGGCGGCCACGCCGAGCCCGGCGGCAATACCGGCCCAGACGGTTGGCTGGAAGTTCAGGCCTGAGCGGGTAACCAGTTCGTTGAACCATGTAAGCGCGAGGCGCTGGTTGCCATCCTGGTCAAGGCCACGCTGGCGGCGCAGCTCCACGATCAGGTCAGCGACGGAGGACTGGCTTTCCTTGACCTTGAGCCGTTGGTTGATCCGTGTCTTGGCAAGCGCGGTCTTGCCGAAGCCGAGCATCGACTGCATCGCCATGAAGGCGGAGCCGAAGGCCAGGACGTAGATGACGGCTTCGATTCCCATAAGCGTCTCGCTACACCTGCAGGAGCGGTGTGGAGGGATCGAAGTATTCGGTCGGAAGATGCACGCCGCGGCGCTGCATCTCGTCGAGGCATTTGGGACGCAGGCCGGAAGCCCGGAACTCGCCGACGACCTTGCCGTCTTCTTCCGTGCGCAGACGGTTGAAGGTAAAGATGTCCTGCATCTGGATGATGTCGCCTTCCTTGCCGGTGACCTCCGTCACATGCGTGAGCCGGCGCGACCCGTCCGACAGGCGCTGGACCTGGATGATGATGCCGATGGCTGAGGCAATCTGCGAACGAACCGCTTCCTGGCTGATACGCAGGCCGCCCATGGCAACCATCTGCTCCAGCCGGCTGATGGCCTCGCGCGGATTGTTGGCGTGGATGGTCGCCATCGACCCTTCGTGGCCGGTATTCATGGCCTGAAGCATGTCGAAGGCTTCCTCGGACCGGACCTCGCCGAGGATCACACGGTCAGGGCGCATGCGCAGCGCGTTCTTGACCAGTTCGCGCTGGCGGATCTCGCCCTTGCCTTCGAGGTTCGGGGGCCGTGTCTCCATGCGCGCGACATGCGGCTGCTGCAGCTGGAGCTCGGCGGCGTCCTCGATTGTGATCAGGCGTTCCTTGTGGCTGATCGCGGCCGAGAGCGCATTAAGCAGCGTCGTCTTGCCCGACCCCGTGCCACCGGAAATGATGCAGGTCACCCGGCACTTCACCGCGCCGTGCAGAAATTCTGCAACTTCCTTGGGCATCGCCTTGAAGGAGATCAGTTTTTCCAGCGTCAGGGGCTTCTTGGAGAACTTCCGTATGGAGACGAGTGGGCCGTCAATGGCGACCGGCTCGACGGCGGCGTTGACGCGGGAGCCGTCCAGCAGGCGCGCATCGACAAGCGGCTGGCTCTCGTCCACCCGGCGCCCGACGGCTGACACGATCCGGCCGATGATGCGACGCAAATGAGCATTGTCGCGAAACTTGGCTTCGGAAAGTTCAAGTTCGCCGCCGCGCTCGACATAGACCTGCTTTGCGCCATTGATCAGGATGTCCGAGATCGATGGGTCTGCCAGCAACGGTTCGAGGGGGCCGAGGCCGGTCATCTCATCATAAACCGAATCCGCAAACTGCGAGACTTCCGCCTGGTTCATCGGAATGCGCTCTTCACGGACGATCTCGGTCACGAGCCGGCGGACCTGTCGGCGCATCTCGGTCTCGTCCAGCTTGTCGAGCATGGCGAGGTCGAGTTCGTCGATCAGCTTGTTATGAACCCGGAGTTTTGCGTCCAGCAGGTCATGCGAGGGCGCATCCGCCTTGGTGTCTGGCGGTTCTGGCGCATCCTCGTCGGAGAAAAGCGGCACGTGTTCGCGTGGGGTGCCGGAGGCTTGATCCTCAGACGGGCGCTCAGCCTCTTCGGCTTCGGGACGCGGTGTTTTGGAGAGGAGGGAGAACCTGGCCATTATGCGCTCTTCCTTGCCTTGATGATCTGGCCGGTCGCTTCGGCCCCGCCTTCCAGCGCACTGATTAGCGTTTCGACATCCTTCGATATACGGTTGCCTGGCTTGGCTTGGCTGACAGCCTGACCGAAATTGACCGAAGCCAGCGCGGCTTCCCAGTCTGACGAGACGGTGCCGTAGACCGGCCGGCCGATCGCTTCCTCGGCCTGGGCAACAGTGACGGCGTTGCCGAAGACCTTCTTCGTCATCCGGTTGAGCAGGATGCGCGGCTGGGCCACGCCGTCGGAAAGGTCCTCGAGCTCTTCGGCCCGGTAGCGCGCGGCATGCAGGGCCGGCACGGTCAGTTCGCTCATCACGATGACTTCGTCGGATCCGGTAACGACAGCCGCGTTCCAGGGCGCGGGCCAGCGCGGCAGATCGATAATGACATGGTCATAGGTTGCGCAGGCAACGTCGAGGACCTTGAGGATGGCTTCCGGCTTGATCGTGCTCCACAGCCGGTCGGAGCGGGGGGCAGACAGCAGGTGGATGCCGTTCTTGTGGCGGGAGATGAAAGCCTGCAGCAGCGCGTCATCGATCCGGTCAGCCGACTGGGTGAGCGCTGACTGGTTCAGATTGGACGGGCAGTTGAGATAGGAGGCACAGGCCCCATCGAAGAAGTTGAGATCGACCAGGCAGACATTGTTGGCACTTTCGCGCTGGCTGATCTGGTAAGCGAGTTCCACGGCAACCAGCGTCGCCCCGGCCCCCCCGACGGAACTCGTGACCGTCCAGCATTTGCCCGTTCCGTCGCCGCTTGTCGTATCCTTCCGGCAGACATGCGCGACCGCTTCTTCGAGGCTCTGGCTGCGGACGGGAGCATCCAGCATGTCCCAGCGCGCCATCGAGATGATGTGCTTAACCGCAAGGACGGGGACATTCTGGCCGATGACAATGCCCGGCAGATCGGGATGGGTTTGTGAGACATGGATCAGCAGTTCGACGAGGTCGAAGCTCGCATCCTGTTCCACGATCAGGACGCCATTGACCTCCTTGGCCGCTGCTTCCAGGGTCGCCGCGACATCGCCGTGCGTGATGACGCTCAGGCCAGGCAGCTCAACTGCGGTCTCGGAGACGTTGCCGCCCCATTGCGGGGCGAACATGTGCAGCCGTGCCTTGCTGGCCGGCGTCGCTGGTGTCTGAGCCCCGGTCATCGGCCAGTAGCCCCCGGCTGCGGAACATAGCCAAGATCCCGCCGCGTCGTCTGCTGCTCGATATTGGCGGAGACAGCCGAGCCGAGCTCCGGTGCAGCCCCGTCGGACATCCGGCCAAGCAGGATGCGTTCCGCCTCCGATGGCTCATGGCTGGATTGCAGAGGATCGGAAAGCTTTGTGCCCTTCGGTGCGGGGTGCACCAGACGCGGCGTGATGATGATGACCAGCTCGGTCTCGTTTTGCCGGAAGCGGTTCGAGCGGAAGAGGGCACCAAGGATGGGCACGTCGCCGATCCATGGGGTCTGCGCGGTCGAGCTGTCGATCGTGTTCTGGATGAGGCCTGCAATCGCGAAGCTTTCGCCATCGGCCAGTTCTACAATGGTGTTGGCGCGCCGGACGCTGAGGGCCGGGATTTCGACATCCGACAGGCGCACCGAATTGCGTGGATCGAGCTGGCTTACTTCCGGACTGACTTCCAGGCTCATCAGGGAATCCGACAGGATGGTCGGCGTGAAGTCGAGGCTGACACCGAACTCACGGAATTCGATGGTGATCGTGTCCTCGTCAGCGGCGACCGGTACGGGGAATTCACCCCCGGCAAGGAAGCTCGCCGTTTCTCCGGAACGGGCAACAAGGTTCGGTTCGGCCAGCGTGCGGATGATGCCTTTTTCTTCCAGCGCCTGCAGGAAGAGGTCGATGTTTACGCTGCCCGAGCTTGTGAAGATGGCGCCGAGCGTCTTCGGCGTGCTGCCGGAAAGCAGGCCTGCGCCGGTCGAGAAGATGAAATCACCGGCGCTGTTCACTTCGCTGCCAAGGCCGATCTGTTTGACATCTTCGCGGGAGGCTTCGACGAAGCGGACTTCCAGCATCACCTGCTGCGGGCTCGTCACCTTCAGGGCGTCTATGACGGCATCGGGGGCATAGCTCGCTGCGATCTCCACGATCTCTGCGGCGGTGGCGTCGTCGGGAACATTGCCGCGCACATGCAGGCGGCTGGCAACGGTGCGCAGATCGAGTTCGACCTGCGGGAAGAGGGCGGCCACGTCGCGTTTGATGGCGCCGAGATCGTGCTGGACCCGCACATCGATCAGTTCGACCAGCCGGCCGTCATCATCATAGACGAGAATGTTTGTGGCCCCGATCGCCCGGCCACGGACATAGAGCCGGTTGTCGGCGGTCGGGGAAGCGTCTGCGATGTCGGGCTGGGAGACGGCAATGCGCTTGAAAGGGCGCGAGATATCGACAGGCCGGGACCGGTTGACCACGACGCTCAGCTCGCGCTCGACAGGGCGGGTCGCCGCAGCAATAGTTGTGTCCCCGCCGGCCAGCGCGACTTGGGCGCCAGCCACTGGCACGAGTGCCGGCGTGGCCAGCAGCGTGGCCAGGAAGAATCCGCGAATGCGCTGTAGAAACAGCATGTTCAGCCCCTGCACCAGAAACCGGGCCGCGGGATTCGCGGCCCCATCAGCCTGTACGGTTAAGGCAGAGGGCTGAAGCCCCACTGAAATGCTGCAATCAAACTTCTTCTAAATTTTCCCTTTCACGACCGGCCGGTATTGAACGCCTATCCGCCCTGAACCGGACCGACCCAGACCTGCTGCGCATTCACGAATTCCATGATGCCGTGCGGGCCCAGTTCCCGTCCGAGTCCGGAGCTTTTTATGCCGCCGGAGGGCAGGCGCGGATCAGTCTTGACGATGCCATTGACGCTGACCTGTCCGGCTTCGATCCGGCGGGCCATTTCCTGACCACGTTCGGCTTTGGTCCAGACGGATGCGGCGAGGCCGTACTCGGTGTCGTTGGCCAGCTCCAGTGCATGCTCGTCATTACGGGCCTTGATGAGGACACCGACCGGACCGAACGTCTCTTCCTTGAAAGCGGTCATGTCCGGGGTGACGTCAGCGAGCAGGGTGACGGGATAGAAATAACCGTCGCCTTCCGGCACTTCACCACCGAAGAGACAGGTTGCGCCCTCGGAGATCGAGGTGCGGACCTGGCGGTCCAGCTCGGCACGCAAATCCTTGCGGGCGATCGGTCCGACATCAGTTTCTTCAAGTTTCGGATTGCCGACCTTCAGGGCACGGAGCTTGGCGCTGAGCAGGTCTTTCATCCGGTCATAGACGCTGTCTTCTACAATGATGCGCTTGGCCGCAATGCAGGACTGACCGGCATTGATGATGCGCGAAAGGGTGAGCACGTCCGCGGCTTTCTCCAGGTCGGCATCGGCGAGGACGATGGACGGGTCGGATCCGCCAAGCTCAAGCACAGCCGGCTTGATCTCGGAGCCTGCAATCTCGGCCACCTTGGAGCCGCCGCGCGATGAGCCGGTGAACGACACACCGCGCACGCGCTTGTCGCGCATCACGGCTTCGACGCGGGGCGTCTCGATCATTAGCGCCTGGAACAGGCCTTCCGGAGCGCCGACAGCGCGGAAGCACTGCTCGATGGCCAGTGCGCAACCGGGCACATGCGGATCATGCTTCATCAGCGCCGAGTTGCCAGCCATCAGGGACGGCGCGCAAAAGCGGAAGGCGAGCCAGAAGGGGGCGTTCCAGGGCAGGATGCCGAGGATCGGGCCGATCGGAAGATGCTGGACATAAGAGACCGTGGCATCCGACTCGATGACCTGCCGGGTCAGATACGCCTCGGCATTGTCTGCGTAATGCTCGGCGCACCACGCACCCTTGTTGACCTCGCCGCGCGCTTCATTGATGGGCTTCCCCATCTCTTCGGTCATGATGGGCGCAAGTGTCTCGACATTGTCGCGCATATGCTTTGCGACGGCCTTCAGCAGGTCGCCGCGTTCAGAGAAGCTTTTCTCTTTCCATTCATGATAGGCCTTCAGCGAGGCGGCGAGTTTCGCCTCGACCTGTTCGTCGGTGTCGGGCGTGACTTCGCGTACGGTTTCACCCGTCGCAGGATTGACGGCTGTCAGCATCGCAGTGTCTCCACTCTGTTCGGATCAGGCGCTTGCGCTCTGTCCGTTGGTCGATTTCGGCTTGGACTTGGTGGTGTCTCCGCTGGAGCTCTTCTTGCCGGGTTTCAGCGTGAACTCCTCTTCCAGCGTGAAGAAGCTCTCGCAGCTATCCTCGGTGACGTAGATGGTATCGGAGATACCGACCGTCTTGTCGCCATCCACGCCCCAGACCCAGGGAATTATATGGAAGGTCATGCCTTCCCTCAGGATTTGCGGGTCGCCCTGCATCAGCGAAAGGATATACCCTTCGTCCCAGCTTGGCGGGAAAGCGATACCGATGGAATAGCCCGACCGGGTGATCAGGGCGCCGCCATGACGGCCGTCAGTGACGATGTCGCGGACGATCTTGTCGGCATCCGAAACGGTCAGGCCCGGCTGGATATATTTCTTCAGCTCCCGGAGGGCCTTGGTCATCTGGCGCTGCGCGCTTTCCATCGAAGCCGAAAGTTTGTCCTGCAGGACGATCGTCCGCATCATGGCCGTGTGATACCGGCGATAGCAGCCGCCTACCTCGAGGAAGACGTGCTCGCCGTCCTGCACCGTGCGGCCTTCCCAGGTGGCATGGCCAATCATGGTACGCGGGCCGGATGTGACATAGGGCATGACAGCAGGCGGTTCACCGCCAGCGCGGAACATGGCGCTGGAAATCGCGGCGCCGATCTCGTTTTCCGTGACGCCCGGCGCAGCGGCTTCGATACCAGCCTTCATGCCGGCTTCGGTCGCCTTGGCTGCTTTCTTCATCACTTCGATTTCGGCCTTGGACTTCAGCGCACGGCCTTCCTCGACGATGCCGAAACAGTCGAGCAGGCGCCCGGCCGTATAGGCCGAGTGGATTCGGTCCTGCTGGTAGGCCGGCAGGAAGTATGAGTTCCGCTCATAGCCGACGGTGCAATTATAGAGACCGTGTTCACGCAGGGACTCGATCAGCTGCTGGATAGCGTCGCCATTATCTGCATAGGGACGGGTCTTCTCGACCCATGTCCGGGCATGGACGTTGGACTCTTCCATGTTCCGGGTGACCATGAAGCAGTCGCCTTCCAGCGGTACGACGAGCGCCTGGAAGAAGGAGTAACCCGTCGTCTGATAATCGGTCAGATACATCAGGTTTTCCGGGTCGGAGATCACGACCGCATCGAGTTTGCGCTCCTTCATCCGCTCGCGCAGGCCTTCCAGGCGCCGCACATACTCCTCGTGCGGGAAGGTCATATCATCGCGCTGTCTCATGCCGGCTCCATCACGCTTTGCATGGCGGCTTCGAGAATATCGAGACCTTCCTTGAGGTCTTCATCCGGAATGGTGAGCGGCGGGATCAGCTTGCCGACGCGGCCCTCGCTGCCGCAGCCGCCGAGCAGGAGGCCCTTGTCGAAACACTCCGCCACAACCTTTTTGGCGAGCGCGCCGTCCTTGGTGTCGATCCCCAAGATCATGCCCTTGCCGCGCACCTCCATGCCCGGCCCGGCCATCTTCTTCAGGCGGTCCTGCATGATGTCGCCCTTGCGGCGGACGTCCTTCATGAAATCGTCGCCCTTGAAGTAGTCCATGGCAACCTTGCCGGCGACGAAGGAGATGCCCTGGCCGCGGAAGGTGCCGGTATGTTCGCCGGGCGACCAGTGCTTGTCGAACTCCGGCTTGTTGAGATTCATCGCGAGGGGCGTGCCGAAGCCGCCAATGCCCTTGGCCAGGGTGATGATGTCCGGATCGAGGTCCATGCCGTCAAAGCTGAAATACGAGCCTGTGCGGCCGCAGCCGGCCTGGATGTCATCGATGATGAACAGCGCGCCGCGATCTCTGGCGAACTGCCGGATTTCCTTCAGCCACTTTTCATCGGCGACATTTACCCCGCCCTCGGCCTGGATCGGTTCGACGAGGATGGCGGCAGGCGGTTCGTATCCGGAGGAGCCGTCGCTGTAGGTTTCTTCCATCCCTTCGAGCGGATGGCCGAATGGCAGGCGGTCGACATAGTGGAGCGGGACACCAGCCGCGTTGCGGAAATAGGAATTGGCTGTCGCGGCGAGCGAGCCAAGCGTCATGCCGTGAAAGCCATTGGTGAAGGCGATGACGCGATGGCGTCCGGTCGCCTTGCGCGCCAGTTTCAGGGCGGCCTCGACCGCGTTCGTGCCGGTCGGGCCGGTGAACTGCATCTTGTAGTCCCAGCCGCGCGGCTTGAGGATGGTCTCGGTGAAGGCCTCAATGAAGTCGCGTTTGGTCGTCGTCATCGTGTCGAGGCTGTGCGGGATGCCATCGGACTGGATGAAGTCGATAATGGCGTCCTTCATCTTCGGATTGTTGTGACCGAAATTCAGCACGCCGGCGCCGCCGAAGAAGTCGATATAGGATTTTCCGTTCTCATCGACCTGTCGCGCATTGGAGGCTGACTTGAAGACGGTGGGGTAGGTCCGGGCATAGCCTCTGACATTCGATTCCCAGCGTTCGAAGATGTCCATGTTCAGTCTCCTTCTCAGTCCATTTGTGCGACAGCGTTCAATCCTGTTGAGCGGTCGATTGCTCGGGTAGTGGCGCCCCGGCGAGGCGCGCATAAATGCGGGTGACGATCGGCAGGAGCCGGTCGTTGAAATCGTAGCGGGGCGAGTGGCAGGGCTCGTGATGCCCGTTGCCGTCATCGGCGCCGATGAGTGCGAACGCCCCAGGGATTTCCTTCAGGTAATAGGAGAAATCTTCCGACGCCATGATCGGCACGGGCAGATCGTTGAAGTGCCAGTCATTGCCCAGATCTTCGGCAATCGCGGCGCGCATCTGGCCGGCTTCACTCGCATGATTGATGGTCGCGTCGTAGCGCGGGAAAATCTCGACCGTGGCCTCTACGCCGTAGGCTTTGGCCTGGGCCTTGGCAATTTCCTCGATCATTCCGTCGATACGCGCCCGGTCGGTCGGATCGGCAATACGGATCGAGCCGGCGAGCCTTGCGGTGTCGGGAATGACGGTTTCACCGCTCGGCGCTTCGATCGAGGTCACGCTGACCACGGCAGCGTTCTGCGGCGTTACGCGACGGGCGATGATCTGTTGCAGGGCCATCGTGACGGCGGAGGCAGCAAGCACCGGATCTCGCGTGTTCTCGGGCTGGCTCGCATGGCCGCCGGATCCCTGAAGCGTGATGCGGAAAGTGCCGTTACCCGCCATGACCGCGCCGTCCGGGCAGACCGCCTTACCGAACGGGATGGCCGGCCAGTTGTGCCAGCCAAAGATGGCATCGATCCCTTTGAGGGCACCGTCCTCGATCATTTTCTTTGCGCCATGCCCACCTTCTTCGGCAGGCTGGAAGAGCAGGGTCACCGGACCGGGCAGCTTGTCTTCGTGGGCTTTCAGCCAGGCCGCAGTGGACATCAGGGCTGCGGAGTGCCCGTCATGCCCGCAGGCGTGCATGCAGCCATCACGTGTTGAAACCCAGTCGTGCTTGTTGGCTTCCCGGATGGGCAGGGCATCGATGTCGGCGCGCAGGCCGATATGCCGGCCGACTGCCTTTGGCGCGAGGGTCGCGACCGTGCCGGTTCCGGCGCATTCACGCCAGCTGATGCCAAGATTGTCGAGGGAGGCGCGGATAGAAGCGGCTGTGTTTTCTTCCTGCCAGGGGAGCTCCGGCTGACGGTGGAGATTCCGACGGAAAGCTACCGAGGCGCCGATCACCTCGTTCCAGTGTTGGATGCCGTCGGTGCCTGTCGGCTTGAACACGATGTCTTCCATGGCTTCAGCGTATATGTCCAATGCGAGACTTCAACCCGTTTTCAGCCCTGAAAACAGCGTATTCGCCGAAAGGGTTTTCTAAAAACTTCTGTGAAACCAAAGAAGAAGTTCGTCTATCTATGCAATTTGAGGTGCAAGCCAGGCGTGTATCAGGCCCGTTTCTTGTCTGCCTTTTCAAGCAGGTCCATGAATTCATCGGGCACGGAACGCGAAACGACGGGATCGTAGGCAGCTTTCAGTCCGCGAGACATGGCGTGCCTGAAAGCCCGCTGCGTCTGACGGGTTTCGAAGCTCCTTGTGCTTCCTTGTTGTTCTCTCTGTCTATCACTCATGATCAAACTCTCAGTTCACCCAACTAACTGATTGACTGACAAACCGTTCCGAAACGTGCTGTGCGAGTGGTTAATAGAACGCTCCCTGTGATTAAGGTCTGGCTGAACCTGTAGGTCTCATGGCCCTGCGCGCAGGCGGCATGATTGACCTTAGGAGAGAAACCTTCGAAGGTTGCGAGGGGAGAGTGTCGATGAGTTCAAAATATCCCTTGCGGACAAAGCGCAAGGCCGAGACCCGCAAGAAGATCGTCCGTGCGGCTCAGGAAATCCTGTACCGCAAAGGCTATGAGGCGACCACGCTGGAGGAGATCGCCGAAGCGGCCGGGGTCCATGTCCAGACGCTCTATCGCCATTTTGCAAACAAGCAGGAGCTGGCCAGTTCAAGCGACTGGAGCTGGTTTCAGCGGTTCAGCGACACGATCAGCAATCCGTCCCGCACGGAAAACACCTTCGAGTTCTGGCGGGGTTGGTTGGAGGTCACGTTTCGTCACCTGACCTCGGATGGAGGGGATGGCTATCGCCGTTACATCACTGTGCGCCATGCCAACCCACCGATCCTGGGACAGCTTTCGACGATCAGGGCCCAGTATGAAGACCTCCTATGTGAATCGCTGGCTGAAGATTTCGGCATGTCGCCGGTCGGACCGGGCAAGCCGCGCCTGGTGGCCGGGATGCTGCTGGCCGGCTCAAGCTATGTCTTGCGGCGCTTCGAGGTGGAAGACGATATCGATCTGATCGGTGAGGCGATTGCCGTTGTCGATGAGGTCGAGAAGATGTTCGGGCACCTCATACGGGAACGCGCGACGAGCTGAGACCCTTCCGCCTTAGCCTCCGCTTCCGCCACCGAGAAACATCTGCCAGGGCACGAAAAGGATCGTGACCGTGATGGCGCCAATCGAGGCGAGATAGCCGAGAAGCATCAACACGCCGTCACGGGCCATGAAGGCAAGTCCGAACAGGACAATAGCCACGCCTGGAGCGGCGACCGCGAAGGGCACGACTTCGAGCGGGATCATTGTCAGGGCAAGAAAGGTTACCAGGATTGCCGCGAGATAGATCGACCAGCGGCCTGTCAGGAAGCGCATGCGCTCTGAAATCAGGCGGTCAATCCGCTTCAGCCACGGCTTGGCGCGCTTGTCGGCTTCCTTCAGCTGTTTCTTGGAAATGGATCGCTTGGCGATGAAGCCCGGCACCCAGATATGCTTTGCCCCGAAGAGGATCTGCGTGCTGAAAAGGATGATCACAAAGCCGACAATGACCGGCAGAATTGGAACCGCGCCGAGGGGCGGCAGGACCACGAGCAACCCGAGAAAGGCGACAATCGGTCCGAAGGAGCGGTCACCAAACAATTCGAGCACGTCACCAAATGTGACCTTGTCGCCCTCAATGTCCTCAATGGCGCTTTCGAGCACGTTCTCGAGCGGGTCGTTCCGCGAAACTTCCGACAAGTCTGGCCTCCACGCTGTATGTTGAATGAGCGCACAAGCGGCGAGAAAGTTCAGCAGTTTCCGTTGTTCAGTCTTTGGCGTGGTCTTGAAGAATTTGCCGCATGATCTGTTTCAGCAGCGGGATCAGCATTTCCCGTTCGATTTCAGGATGACGCACAATGCGTGTTGCCAGGCCACCAAACAGCGAAAGTATGACTTCTGTGCGAGCGTCGGCTTCCGGCAGGCCAAGTTTATCGGCGATGATCGACTTGAACTTCCCCCGCACCTTTTCATCCTGGCGATGCAGGATGCAGGCGATCTGAGGATTGCGCTGGCTCTCGGCAAGGATTTCGAGATTCAGGGCTGACTGGAACGCATCGGCTTTGGACTCCACCATGTCTCTGGCCCTTTCGGCCATGACGTGGACCAGCTCTTCCTTGGGAATGGATTCCAGTTCGGCAAAGCGTTCGGCTGCGGCGTCGGACTCACGGTCGACGATCGCCGCAATAATGGCTTCCTTGCTCTCGAAGTAGTGATAGATGTGACCGACACTCATTCCGGCGCGCTTGGCGATCTTGGCCATTCCGGCGCCGTGAAAGCCGAACTCCACAAAGCAGTCTGAGGCCGCGTCGAGCACCTGATCAATGCGCTGGGCGCGGCGCTTTTCACTGCCGGTTGTCGCTACGGAATTATTTTGCACTGAATTCAATTTCAAACCCTTGACTTGGTGCGGCGCAGCAATAGATAGAACGTTCATTCTAACTAAACGAATTCGTGCTGATATCAAGACCAATCAGACAGCACGTCCCCCGAGAAGGACCAAGAATGGCCGCTCCGATTTCCTCCCTTACTTTCCGGCGCAGTGGCATTGTGGCCGCTGTGGCAACCGTCAGTCTTCTGGCGCTTGCTGCCTGTGGATCTGAAGATGCCAGTCAGGCCGAAGGCCCGCAACAGCAACAGATGCAGCAACAGGCGGCCCGCGTCGAGACCATCACGGTCGAACCCACCGCTGTCAGCAGCGTGCGCTCCCTCCCGGCGCGCGCCACGCCTTTCGCCGAAGCTGAAATCCGCCCGCAGGTCTCTGGCCTGATCGAGAAGCGGCTCTTCACCGAAGGCCAGCAGGTCGAGGCCGGTGAGCCGCTCTACCAGATCGAGGCTTCAGAATATGCCTCTGCTGTCGAGAGCGCGCGCGCCTCGCTCGCCCGGGCTGAAGCAACGGCGGCGACCGCCGGCGAGACAGCCAAGCGTTTCGAGCGGCTTGCCAATATCAATGCCGTCAGCCAGCAGGCCTATGACGAGGCGGTTGCCTCGGCGAAGGAAGCTGAAGCTGAAGTCGGCATTCAGCGCGCCGCACTGGAGCGTGCCCGGATCGACCTGGCCCGCACCATGATCCGCGCGCCGATTGACGGCCAGATTGGCCGGTCCAACTTCACTCAGGGTGCGCTCGTGACAGCCAATCAGGCGCAGCCACTCGCCCGCGTGCTTCAGCTGGACCCGATTTATATCGACATGACGGCGGCAAGCTCGGAGGTGCTGAACTGGCGCCAGGATATCGCTGCCGGCAAGATCCGCTCCACGGGTGAGGCAGATGGCGTGCCGGTGACGGTCCGTTTCGAGAGCGGCCAGGAATATCCGCTTCGCGGCAGTCTCGAGTTCAGTGAAGTCAGCGTCGACGAGGAGGCCGGAACGGTCATCATCCGGGCCCAGCTGCCCAATCCCGATGGGTTGATCCTGCCGGGCATGTTCCTGAAGGCCGAGTTCTCGGCGGGCACGTATGAAAATGCGTTTCTTGTCCCGCAACGGGCCGTGCAGCGTACGCCAAAGGGCGAGCCTTTTGTCTACGTCGTCAGCGATGAAGGCACGGCAAAGCAGGCCATGCTAAGCATCGAATCTGCGCAAGGCTCTGACTGGATCGTGAATGGCGGTCTTGAGGCCGGTCAGCAGGTGATCATCTCTGGCTTCCAGCAGCTCCGTGCCGGGGCGCCGGTCAATGCCATCACTGCCGATCCGGCGAACATGACGGCGATGAAGAGCGATCGCTCTACGGTAACGCCGGAATAACAGGCTTCTCACATGGCAAACTTCTTTATCGACAGGCCGGTTTTCGCCTGGGTGATCGCCATTGTCATTATGGTGGCAGGCGTGATGTCGCTTCGCGCGCTCCCGGTCTCGCAATATCCGGACATTGCACCGACCACGATCTCGGTCAGCGCGAACTATCCCGGCGCGTCCGCGAAGGCGGTGGAAGACTCAGTCACGCAGGTTATCGAGCAACAGATGACGGGGCTCGATGGCCTCGACTATATCTCCTCGACGTCCAGCTCTGCGGGCACCAGCCAGATCACGCTCACATTCGAGACGGGGACAGACCCGGACATTGCGCAGGTGCAGGTCCAGAACAAGCTGTCCCTGGCCACGCCGCTCCTGCCGGAGCCGGTGCAGCGTCAGGGCGTTGTGGTCAACAAGGCCGGCAACAACTTCCTGCTGATCACGGCAATCTATTCGCCGGATGGCACTTTCGACCAGACAGACCTCGGCGACTATATCCGCTCCAACATGTACGACTCCATCAGTCGCGTGGACGGGGTCGGGCAGGTCCAGCAGTTCGGCTCACAATATGCGATGCGTGTCTGGCTCGATCCCGACAAGCTTTCGCAATACAACCTCGTTGCGTCCGACGTGGTGGCGGCCATCCGCGCGCAGAATACGCAGGTCTCCGCGGGCGCGCTTGGTGGCACGCCGGCCGTTGAAGGCCAGGAGATTACTGCAACGATCACCCTCCAGTCGCTCCTGTCGACACCTGACGAGTTCCGTCAGCTCCTTATCAAGACAACGCAAGAGGGCGGTTCGGTCCGGCTTGAGGATATTGGGCGGGTGGAGATAGGCGCCGAAGACTATTCCTTCGTCTCCCGGTTCAATGGCAAACCCGCCTCCGGCTTTGGCGTATCGCTGGCGACAGGGGCGAATGCGCTGGATACGTCGGAAGCCGTCAAGCAACGGGTCACGGAACTCGCCGCGAACTTTCCAGCGGACATGGCCTATGCCTTCCCGGTGGATTCGACACCCTTCATCGAAACATCGATCCACGAAGTGCAGAAGACGCTCATCGAAGCCGTCATCCTCGTCTTCCTTGTCATCCTCGTCTTCCTGCAGAGCCTGCGCGCCTCCTTCATTCCGATGATTGCCGTGCCGGTCGTGCTGCTTGGTACGCTCGTCGTGCTTCTGGCGCTCGGTTTCTCGATCAATACGCTCACCATGTTCGCCATGGTCCTCGCCATCGGTCTGCTGGTCGATGACGCCATTGTCGTGGTGGAGAACGTGGAACGCGTGATGTCGGAAGAGGGGCTCCCGCCTCGCGAGGCGACGCGCAAATCCATGAAGCAGATTACCGGCGCCCTGGTCGGTATCGCGACCGTGCTCTCGGCGGTTTTCATCCCGATGGCCTTCTTCCCTGGTTCTGCTGGCCTGATCTATCGCCAGTTCTCGGTGACCATTGTCTCGGCCATGGCGCTGTCGGTCGTGGTGGCGCTGGTGCTTTCGCCGGCCCTCTGCGCGACGATACTGAAGTCGAATGGCCACGCGTCTTCGGGAGGCGTTCTCGGTGCTCCGGCGGCGTTCTTCAACCGGAACTTCGACCGCGTCCGTTCCGGCTATGAGTCCATCGTCGACCGCGTTCTTCGCCGCCGGTGGCTCTTCGTCGGCGTGTTCCTCGTGATCGTCGCGCTGGTTGGTGTCGGCTTCGTCCGCCTGCCCACCTCCTTCCTGCCGCAGGAAGACCAAGGCCGGGTGATTACGCTGGTCCAGCTGCCCGCCGGCTCCAGCCTCGAGCGGACCGCCGCCGTGATGGAAGACGTCAACGCCTATTACTTTGACACGCACGGCGACAGCATGGAGGGCCTCTTCACCCTCTCCGGGTTCAGCTTCGCCGGGCGGGCCCAGAATAACGGTATCGCATTTGGCGCACTTGCGGACTGGTCAGAGCGGACTGAACCGGGGCAGGGGGCAAGCGAGATTGCAAATGCTGTCTCGGGCCGCTTCGGCGGTTACACAGATGCGCAGATCTTCGCCATTGTCCCGCCGCCGATCTCTGAACTCGGTAATTCGGCTGGCTTCGATATGTATCTGCAGGATGCAGGCGGTGAAGGCCATGACGCGCTCGTGCAGGCGCAGGGGCAATTGCTTGGCACAGCCAATCAGCAAGCCGAACTCGCTGGCGTTCGCCCGAATGGCCAGTCGGATGGGCCTCAATTCAATGTGGACATCGACTATCAGAAGGCGCAGGCCCTTGGCATTGCGGTCAGCGATGTCACGAACATGCTGTCGGTTGCCTTTGGTGGCACCTATGTAAACGACTTCCTCGACCGGGGCCGGATCAAGCGGGTCTATGTTCAGGGACTCTCGGATGCCCGCATGCAGCCCGATGACCTCGGAGACTGGCGCGTTCGTAACGCCAATGGCGGCATGACACCGATCGAGGAAATCGCCTCGTCGGAATGGACCTATGGTTCGCCGCAGCTTCAGCGTTTCAACGGCCTGCCTGCCGTCAACATCCAGGGCAATGCGGCGCCGGGCGTCAGCTCCGGTGTCGCAATGAGCAAGATGGAAGAGGTTGTCGCTGGATTGCCTGGCAACTTCGACATGGAATGGGCCGGCATCAGTGCGCAGGAACGCGAAGCCGGCAATCAGGCCACGCTTCTCTATATCCTGTCCGTGCTGTTTGTTTTCCTCTGCCTGGCGGCCCTCTACGAAAGCTGGGTTGTACCCGTAGCGGTGCTGCTGACCGCGCCGCTTGGCGTCGGCGGCGCCGTTCTGGCGGCTCACCTTCGCGGGCTCGACAATGACATCTTCTTCCAGGTGGCTCTGCTTACGACTGTGGGCCTAGCCTCCAAGAATGCCATTCTGATCGTCGAGTTCGCTCGTAACCTGGAACGTCAGGGCGTGGAATTGCTCAAGGCGGTGGAAGAAGCGGTTCGCATGCGTTTCCGCCCCATCATGATGACCAGTTTTGCCTTTGGCTTCGGCGTGCTGCCGCTGGCACTGAGCTCGGGTGCCGGTGCAGCTGGCCGGGTTGCCATCGGTACGGCTGTCGTTGGCGGGATGATAACTTCTGTCCTGTTTGGGTTGTTCTTTGCCCCGCTATTCTACGTTCTTGTTCGCAAGCTGACGGGCGGGCGCCCGCTAACCAATCACGAGGCTTCGGAGGCCACGGCATGAATCGCAACCTAGTCCTCAGTGCGGTCGCAGGCTCAGCACTCCTGCTTTCGGCCTGCATGACGATCGAGGAACCTTACGATCGTCCCGAAGCGCCGATCCCTGACGCCCTCCCGGTAACAGATGCCAGCGGGCAGACGGTGGAGCCCCTGGTCTGGCAGGAGGTGTTCACTGCCGAAAAGCTGCGGGAGCTGATCCGGCTGGCGCTTGACGAGAACCGCGACCTTCGCATCGCAGCCGCCAATGTCCAGCTGGCCCGCGCCCAGTATGGTGTTTCACGGGCCCAGCGTCTTCCGACGGTCAGTGCTCGCGGTTCGGTCACCGAAGGCGGAACCTTTGAAGATGGCAGCGCTGTCGGTGCCAGCGGTGGGTTTGGCGACAACGCATCCGCAAGCATCGGCGTGACAGCCTATGAACTTGACCTCTTCGGCCGGGTCGCGAACCTCAATGAAGCGGCCCTGCAATCCTACCTCGCCTCGGAAGAGGGCGAGCGGGCGGCCCGCATTTCCATCGCGGCCACGGTCGGTGAGCTCTGGTTGCAGCTTGCGGCTGACAAGGCGCTGCTGGCGCTCGCTGAGGACACCGTCGAAGTGCAGTCGGAGTCGCTGGATCTTACCAGTGAATTGCTTAACGCAGGTGTCGCGACCGAACTGGATGTTCGCCGCGCCTCGGCCAGTGTCGAAACGGCTCGCGCACAGGCCGCCCAGTTTGCGGCCCGCATCGACCAGGACCTGAATGCCCTGCGCCTCGTTGTCGGCACCGACTTGCCGGACGGTGTCTATGAGTCCGCCCAGCTATCACCGGCCCCGCTTGTCGGAGACGTCCCGCTCGGCCAGTCTTCGCTCGTCTTGCTGAAACGGCCTGACGTGCAGCAGGCCGAACGCCAGCTGATGGCAGCCAATGCCAATATCGGTGCCGCCCGCGCGGCCTTCTTCCCGGTCATATCGCTGACGGGGTCGGTCGGGTACGCATCCAGTGACCTTGCCGACCTGTTCGACGGTACGGCGGGCTGGAGCTTTGGCCCATCGGTTTCGTTGCCGATTTTCGATGGTGGGGCCCGGCAGTCCAATCTCGAGATTAGCCAGGCCCGGCGTGAGATTGCCGTTGCCAACTATGAGCAGGCGATCCAGTTCGCCTTCCGCGACACGGCCGATGCGCTTGCCATCGCACGAACGATCGATGAGCGCGTCGATGCGCTGACCCGTCTTGTCGACGACACCTCGGTCACGCTGGACCTGTCGCAGGAGCGCTTTCAGGTCGGGGTCGATGACTATCTTTCCGTTCTCGATTCGCAGCGGCTTTATTACGATGCGCGCCAACAGCTCATCCAGGCCGAACTCGAGCGCCGGCTGAACATCATCGCGCTTTATCGTGCGCTGGGCGCCTGGCCGGATGAGAACGCTTCGGCGGCCTCAGGCTAGGAAATTCGAAGAACATCGAAAAAGTTGACGCGGGTGTCATCTGGACATGCGCGCCGATTGCGTGTTCTCTTCTTTCATGACTGAGACCCATTTCGACGTTCTGATTGTTGGTGCCGGCCTTTCGGGCATCGGCGCTGCGTGGCACCTGCAGAAAAAGTGTCCCGGCAAGTCCTACGCCATTCTAGAAGGCCGCGAGGCGATTGGCGGGACGTGGGACCTGTTTCGCTATCCCGGCATCCGGTCCGATAGCGACATGCATACGCTCGGCTACATCTTCAAACCCTGGAAAGAACGCAAGGCGATTGCCGATGGCCCGTCCATCCTGAAATATGTCCGCGAGACGGCCGAGCAAAACGGGATCGATCAGCACATCCGCTTCAACCATCTTGTGAAGCGATCGAGCTGGGATTCGAACACGGCGACCTGGTCGGTCGAGGCCGAAGACGCAAAGACCGGTGAGATGCACCGCCTGACCTGCGACTTCCTCTACATGTGTTCGGGCTATTATTCCTATGAGGGCGGCCACCGGCCGGACTTCCCGAATGAAGAGGCTTTTGCGGGCAAGATCGTGCATCCACAGGAATGGCCGGAAGATCTCGATTATTCCGGCAAGAAAGTCGTTGTTATCGGATCTGGCGCCACGGCGGTTACCCTGGTGCCGGAAATGGCGAATGAGGCCGAGCATGTAACGATGCTGCAGCGCTCACCCACTTATGTGGTGTCGCGGCCGGCGGAAGACGCGCTGGCCAACCGTTTGCGGAAAGTGCTGCCGGAAAGCTGGGCCTATGGCGCGACCCGGTGGCGCAACATCCTGTTCCAGATGTTCTTTTTCAACATGGCCCGCAAGCGGCCTGAAAAGGTCAAGGAACGCATTCTCGGTATGGCGCAGGAGGAACTCGGTCCGGAGTTCGATGTCGAAACCCACTTCACGCCAAGCTACAACCCATGGGACCAGCGTCTCTGCCTCGTCCCGGACAGTGACCTCTTCAAGTCACTCAAAGAGGGATCGGCATCTGTCGAGACCGATCACATCGAGCATTTTGACGAGACCGGTATCCAGCTGAAGAGCGGCAAGCATCTCGATGCTGACGTCATCGTCACGGCGACCGGGCTCAAACTTGTCTTTCTTGGGGGAATGGAAATCGTTGTCGATGGCAGCGTGATCGACCCTTCGGAGATCCATGGGTATCGTGGGGTCATGTTCGAGAACATCCCGAACCTGGTTTCTACATTCGGCTACACGAACGCATCCTGGACGCTTAAGGCTGATCTTACTGCCGACTTTGTGACCCGGTTGCTCAAATACATGGATCGTAAGGCTTATGCCGAAGTGCGGCCGGAAGCGGGAGAACCTATAGGGGACGAGCCCTGGCTGGATTTCAGCTCCGGCTATGTGACGCGCGCCATGGAACATTTCCCGAAACAGGGCGACCGGATGCCGTGGCGGCTTCATCAGAATTATGTGAAGGACATCTTTGCGCTCAGGCATGCAAAGTTCGAAGACGGCGTTCTGGTGTTCCGCAGCCGCCAGACGGGCGGGGTCGATGTTGATGATCCGGCAAGTGCGGCCGTTGCGGCCGAGTAGGCCTGTTTGCGACTGTAACAGCCCGGCAAAACCTCTTGAACGCTGTCCGCGCAACGCGTATGTCACCCGCCAGTGCCGCCTTAGCTCAGTTGGTTAGAGCGCTAGATTGTGGATCTAGAGGTCTCCCGTTCAAACCGGGAAGGCGGTACCATTCCAGGTTCTGGCATTCGTGATAGGCAAGTCGGAATCGCTCTGGCAGGGCATCCTGCATTATGTTGCATTTCCGTCGCGCAAACGAAAAAAATCAATTAGTTCAGGTTTGATGCGACTTGGGACCTCGTCTCTTACGAGAATCTTCTATAGACAAATATGCTTACGGTTTTTTCCGTTTGTCTCTGCGGTCGGTGGGCAATAGTGCCCATGCGGCTCACAAAAGGGAGTGAGTATGAGAAAAACTCTGATGTGCGCGACAGCTGCGACCGCTATAGCGTCGATTGGCAATGTCGCGATTGCCCAGGACGGCTGGTATGGCCGTGCCGATCTCGGGTATACTTTTGAAGGCACGCTTGACCACGATGCCGAGCCGGATTCCCAGTATTCTCTGGGTGGAGATTCTTCGGTCAGCCAAGGGCTCGCTGGTGGACAGCTTGGCCTCGGTTACGGCTTCGACAACGGCTTCCGTCTTGAAACCACTGTCGGCTATCGTGGTGGCGCCCTGGAACCTGACGATGTCGTAAATGGTGGTCCGGCCGTTGATGCGCCGCCTTACCGTTATGACCAGGGGTCCGATGGCAAGATCGCTATCTGGGACGTGATGTTCAACGGCCTCTACGACTTCAATCCTGAAGGCGCCGTGCAGCCGTATGTGGGTGCCGGTATCGGTCTGGCCCAGATCAACGCCAAGGCCTTCAGCCTTCGTGCGCTGCTGCCTGACGACACAGCGACCACGGTCAATGGCTTCAGCGATCAGGACACGTCGATTGCTTACCAGTTCCTGGCCGGCGTGGGTTATGATCTTTCCGAGAAGCTGACGCTTGATGTCGGCTACAAGTACTTCGTTGCTGAGGATTTCGACTTTAGTGGTCGTGGTCCGGGAACGCCCACCAATCCGCGTATCCCGGTGGCCTATGAAGGTGCCTATCAGGATCACAGCGTGACGGTTGGTCTGCGGTATCAGTTCGCGGCTCCACCGCCGCCACCGCCTCCGCCACCGCCGCCACCGCCGCCACCTCCGCCGCCGCCACCTCCGCCTCCGCCGCCGCCACCGCCGCCGGAAGAGCCGGAAGAGGCCCCGCAGGCAGCATGCTCCACGCTCAACCAGGCCTTCGTGGTCTACTTCGAGTGGGACCGCTCTGACCTGACGAGCCAGGCATCGGCTGTGATCGACCAGGCGGTTGCGAACATCCGGGCCCGCCAGGATTGCGCTCCGAGCAATGTGACCATCGTTGGTCACACCGACACCTCGGGTGCCCAGTCCTACAACGCCCGTCTGTCGCAGCGTCGTGCGGCTTCTGTGGCCACCGCTCTTAACGAGCGTGGCGTCGGATCCGACATGATCTCGACCGAAGGCCGTGGTGAGAACGATCTCGCCAAAGAGACCCGCGATGGCGTCCGTGAGCCGCTTAACCGCCGCTCCGAAGTGACCATCATCGTTCGCTAGGGCGACGGTCTGACACGACACCTTTTGAAATGGCCCGGCTTCACCGCCGGGCCATTTTTTTAACAAAGCAGGGTTGCGGGGCGGCAAGAATGCCGGTTGTCTCACACCATAAGCCCCGCCACATATGGACATTCAAAGCAGGCTGATGCCCCTTTGGAGGGGCGGCTCAGGTGCAACACTAGTCCATGAAATTATATAAATTTCTGCCAGATGCTCTCGTCTCTGGAACAAAACTTCTTTAGACGAGTAATCACACGGAATGGTCCGTTATCTCTGCGGTCGGTGGGCAATAGTGCCCATACGGCTCACAAAAGGGGATGAGTATGAAGAAAACTCTGATGTGCGCGACAGCCGCGGCCGCAATTGCGTCGGCTGGTAATGTCGCAGTTGCCCAGGACGGCTGGTATGGCCGTGCCGATCTTGGGTATTCCTTTGAGGGAACCCTCGATCATGACGCCGAGCCGGATTCGCTGTATTCCCTCGGTGGCAACTCTGAACTTGATGGCGGTCTCGCCGGTGTTCAGCTTGGCCTCGGTTACGGCTTCGACAACGGCTTCCGTCTTGAAACCACTGTCGGCTATCGTGGTGGCGCCCTGGAACCTGACGATGTCGTAAATGGTGGTCCGGCCGTTGATGCGCCGCCTTACCGTTATGACCAGGGGTCCGATGGTAATATCCAGCTCTGGGACCTGATGTTCAACGGCCTCTACGACTTCAATCCTGAAGGCGCTGTTCAGCCTTATGTGGGCGCCGGTATCGGTCTGGCCCAGATCAACGCCGAAGCCTTCAGCCTCCGTGCGCTGCTGCCTGACGATACAGCGACCACGGTCAATGGCTTCAGCGACAAGGACACGGCGCTGGCTTACCAGTTCCTGGCCGGCATCGGTTATGACCTCACCGAGCAACTCACGCTGGACCTCGGCTACAAGTACTTCATGACCGACAATTACGACTTTGACGGTCGTGGTCCGGGAACGCCCACCAACCCGCGTATCCCTGTCGCTTATGAAGGCGCCTATCGCGATCACAGCGTGACGGTTGGTCTGCGGTATCAGTTTGCGGCTCCACCGCCGCCACCGCCGCCGCCGCCTCCGCCACCGCCGCCACCGCCTCCGCCGCCACCTCCGCCTCCGCCGCCGCCACCGCCGCCGGAAGAGCCGGAAGAGGCCCCGCAGGCAGCATGCTCCACGCTCAACCAGGCCTTCGTGGTCTACTTCGAGTGGGACCGCTCTGACCTGACGAGCCAGGCATCGGCTGTGATCGACCAGGCGGTTGCGAACATCCGGGCCCGCCAGGATTGCGCTCCGAGCAATGTGACCATCGTTGGTCACACCGACACCTCGGGTGCCCAGTCCTACAACGCCCGTCTGTCGCAGCGTCGTGCGGCTTCTGTGGCCACCGCTCTTAACGAGCGTGGCGTCGGATCCGACATGATCTCGACCGAAGGCCGTGGTGAGAACGATCTCGCCAAGGAGACCCGCGATGGCGTCCGTGAGCCGCTTAACCGCCGCTCCGAAGTGACCATCGTGGTCCGCAGCGGTGGGTCGAACACCTAAGTCGACCTGCTGTAAGTACTACAGATTGGAGATGGCCCGGCTTCACCGCCGGGCCATTTTCTTTTGCGTAATGGCAGGGCGCGCGCTGGCCCTTCGAACGGGACATACAGGCGCGTCGCAAGCCTGCTTCCTGTGGGGTGGCCTGGGGGACAGATCGGCCCGGCAGGCGCCAAACCGCGTTCCAGAACCATTCCAGAAACAGCCCAGTTCCAGCCCAGTTTCTGCGCGCGTCCGCCCTTTCCGGCCTTCCGACAAAAAAGCCCGCGCCTCACTCACGAGACACGGGCTCTTTTCATCTTACGCGAAGATCACCGCCACAAAGGCCGGCCTCCCCCAATGGCCTAGTCGTTCGCCTCGCGGGAGACGTCCAGGCTTTCGGCCTTGCCGACGGCGGCCAGGGCGAAGGCGTATTCCACGGCGGTTTCCTTCAGGCCTTCGAACCGGCCGGTCGAGCCGCCATGACCGGCATCCATGTTGATGCGCAGGAAGTAGGGCCCGGCCTCGGGGGCCTCATGGCGCAGCTTGGCCGCCCATTTCGACGGCTCCCAGTAGGTCACGCGCGGGTCAGACAGGCCGCCGGTGATCAGCATGGCCGGATAGGGCTTGTCGCCGACCTGGTCATACGGGCTGTAGGCCATGATCGTGTCATAGGCTTCAGCATCGGTGATCGGGTTGCCCCATTCGGGCCATTCCGGCGGGGTGAGCGGCAGGCTCTCATCCGACATTGTGTTGATCACGTCGACGAAGGGCACAGCCGCGATGATGCCGCCGAACAGCTCCGGATCCATGTTGGAGGCCGCCCCCATGAGCAGGCCGCCGGCCGAGCCGCCATGGCCGACCACGTGGCCTTCGGACCCATAGCCGTTCTCGACCAGGTACCGCCCGGCAGAGACATAGTCCTTGAAGGTATTCGTCTTCTTCTCGAGCTTGCCGTCGAGGTACCACTGATAGCCCTTGGCCTGAGAGCCGCGGACATGGGCGATGGCATAGATGAAGCCACGATCGACCAGCGACAGGCGCGAGGTCGAGAAGCTTGCCGGAATGGTGATGCCATAGGAGCCATAGCCGTAGAGGAGCAGCGGCGCGGAGCCATCGACCGGTGTATCGGCGCGGCGCAAGATGGTTACCGGAACCGTCTCGCCATCCCAGGCCGGAGCTTCGATGCGCTCGACGACATAGTCCTCCGGATTGTGGCCGGAAGGGACTTCGCGGGTCTTGCGCAGCGTGCGCTCGCGGGTCGCCATGTCATAGTCGTAGACCTGGTCGGGACGGGCCGGTGAGGCATATTCGAAGCGCATCACGGTGGAGTCATACTCGCCCGCGCCGAGGCCGAGGTCATAGGCGGCCTCGTCCATGGCGATCGTGTGCTCCCCGCCGCTCTCGCGATCACGGATGACGATGCGGGGCAGGGCATTCTCGCGCTCGATCCGCACAAGATGATCCTTGTAAGGGTCGAGGCCGAGCACCAGCGTGCCCGGACGGTGGGGAATGACTTCTTCCCAATTGTCGCGGCCCGGATTGTCGATCGGCGCTTTCACGACCTTGAAGTCCACAGCGCCGTCGGCATTGGTCAGGATGTAGAACGCGCCATCCCAATGGGAGACGGAATACTCCTCGTCTTCCTTGCGCGGGGCGACCAGCTTCGGCTCAGGCGTTTCCGCATCGGCCGGGAAGAACCAGACCTCGCCGGAGGTGTGCCCGCCCGTCTCGATCAGGATGAAGTCTTCCGACTCGGTCTTGTCGACGCCGACAAAGAAGCCCGGGTCTTCCTCGCGGTAGATCTCGACATCCTCGCCGGTTTCGAGATTGCGCTGGAAGACGGCTGTCGGGCGGCCCATATCGTCACGCTCGACCCAGTAGAGCAGGTCGGAATTCGCGCCCCAGACAAAGCTGCCATAGGTGCCTTCAATCGGCTCACCCACCGCTTCGCCAGTCTCGATGTTGCGGACACTGATTGTGTAATATTCGCTGCCCTGGGTATCGATGGCAGAGGCCAGCAGCTTGTGATCCGGGGACTGGTCGAGGCCGCGGATGGAGAAATAGCTTTCGCCTTCGGCTTCCTTGTCGCCATCGAAGAGGACGGTTTCAGGCGCATCGGCCTGGAAAGCCTGGTCGGCGGGCTTGCGCGCATAGATCGGATATTCGCCGCCTTCGCGGTAACGGACATAATAGGCGTAAGGCCCGTCCTTGGCCGGGACCGAACTGTCATCTTCCTTGATACGCCCGCGCATTTCCTTGAGCAGCGTTTCGCGCAGGCTCTCGGTCGGCTCTTCGAGGGCGGCCTTGGTGTAGGCGTTCTCGGCTTCAAGGTATTCGCGGATGTCCTGGCGCAGTACGCTCGGATCGCGCATGACCTGCTGCCAGTTGTCATCCTTCATCCAGTGATAGGGGTCGGTGCGCTCGCGACCGACCTGTTCGAAGGTTTCCAGTTCGCGCTTGGCGGCGGGCGGAGTCATCGCTGCGGTCTCAGCCTTGTCTGCATCACTTGTCTGCGTCGTGGTTGTTGCGGTTTCGCTCATGGTGTCGCTGGGCTCCGTTGTTCCGGATTGCGTGGTGCACCCTGCAAGTAGGGCGGCGCCGGCGGCAGTTGCCAGCAGAAATTTCAGACGCATGTAAGTTAGCTCCCCTTCATATCGAGAAGCGGGACCGTAAAGCGTTCGCAGGGCCTGTCTAGCGCGCCAATTGCCCCAGCTTCCGGTGACCGGTGTTCAGCCCTTCAGCGGGCGCATATAGGTCGCCATGTCGAAATAATCTCTCCACACCGCAATCTTGCCGTCAGACATCTCGAAGACGCCGCAGCAGGGGAGATCGACGCTGGTTTCGCCGACTTTTGTCCGGTCGAGCCGCTCGGCAAAAACGGTGTCTCCGCTGGCCGAAATGGCAAGCAGGTCCCATTCGGTGCTGGTCCAGTCCGCGATGAATTTCTCGATAAAGCCCTTCAGCGCGGCCTGACCCTGAACCGGCTGGAGCGGCATGTTGTGATATACCCCATCCTCGGTGAAGAAGGAGACGAGTTCGTCCACATCCAGCCGGCTCCAGGCGTCTATGAAGTCCCGGATGATTTCAATGTTGCGTGCTTCGGTCATCAGGCCGTTTCCTCCAGATCAAGCTGATGCCCTGATCCTAGAAGGAGAATGACCGTCTCACCAGACGCTGACACGCGTTCCGTGGCGAGAGGACCCGGTTGGGTCAGGCCGGACGGAAATCGAGCACGACGCCATTGATGCACCAGCGCTCACCGGTCGGTGGCGGACCGTCCTTGAAGACGTGGCCCATATGCAGGCCGCAGGTCGCGCAATGGCACTCCTTGCGGGGCATGATCATCTTGAAGTCGGTCTTGGTATCGACGGCGGTTTCGCGGATCGGCTTGTAGAAGCTCGGCCAGCCGGTGCCGGAATCGAACTTGTGCTCCGAGGACCAGAGCGGCGTGCCACAGCCGACGCAGTGATAGACGCCGTCGCGCTTCTCGTCATTGTGGTTGCCGGGGGTGAAGGCACGCTCGGTGCCGTCCCTCACGCCGACGCGGAACTGTTCGTCGGTGAGGATTTCGCGCCATTCCTTCTCGGATTTCGAGACGCGCTTGAAATTGTCGGCCGGTTTGGGCGGAAGCATGTAGCGGCTCCTTTGTCTGCCGGGACAGATATAGGTCTGCCGGGGCCAACAAAAAAGCCGGGCGCGATGGCCCGGCTTTATAGCTAATGCCCAGATTCCGCTTTCCCAGCGAAAGCTGGGACCCAAGGCGGCTGGGAAACAAGGTCTCAACCGCCGTGGGTCCCATCTTTCGGTGGGGAGGCGGCTAGTTTGCCCCTCAGCCGTAGACTACCGTCAGGGTCTCGGCGACGAGCGCCGGGCGCTCCTGGCCTTCAACCTCGATCGTGGCTTCCATGCGTGTCTGCTTGCCGCCGGCCTTGTCTTCGACCGCGAGGCACTTCTGGCGCAGGCGGACCTTGGAGCCGACCGGAACCATGTTCGTGAAGCGCACCTTGTCGGAGCCGTAATTGATGCCGCGGGTCGTGCCTTCGATGCGCAGGACCTGCGCGCCGAGCATCGGCAGCAGCGAGAGCGTCAGGAAGCCGTGCGCGATCGGTCCGCCCATTTCCTTGGTGGCGCGTTCGACATCGACGTGAATCCACTGATGGTCGCCGGTCGCGTCAGCGAACTTGTTGACGCGCTCCTGGTCGATCGTGACCCAGTCGGACACACCGATTTCCTGGCCTGCAATGGACTCCAGGTCGTTATAATGAACTTTCTTCGGGTCAGCCATTGGCGTGTTTCCTTCCTCAAGACGTTGAATTGATGGCGCACTTTTGCGTGGGAAACACGCCCGGGGCAATAGTTGTCTCAGGGATAGGTTGCCGCGCCCCTGCAAAGCCTTGCCCGGGCGGCAGCGGATTTGCGGCGTGACGCGAACAGGAATACCGTCTGCGGCACGCTTGATCGAAAGGGGAAGGGCTTTCCATGTCAGACACGCAACTGTCGATCGATCCGGGCCAGAAGGGCAATGTCAATCTGATCTACATTCTCTACCTGATCAGCCTCGTGGTCGGTGTGACCAGCATCATTGGCGTCATCATGGCCTATATTGGCAAATCGGGTGCCTCGCCGGCGCTGGTGAGCCACTACAACAACCAGATCAACATTTTCTGGAAGATGCTGGTCTTCGCGATCATCGGCGCGGTGCTGTCGATCGTGCTTGTCGGCTTCCTTGTGCTGCTGGCAGCCGTGGTCTGGTTCATCATCCGGGTGGTGAAGGGGATGCAGGCGTTGTCCGCCGACCAGCCGATCGAGGATCCGGGGAGCTGGGGCATCTAGCGAGGGTTTTCTTATCCGCCTCCCCACCGAAAGGTGGGGCCCATGGCGGCTGGAAGATATGCTCTCAACCGCCATGGGCCCTGACTTTCGTCAGGGAAGTGGTACGCAGAGACATCAGACGATGCGGCTGTCCTTCTTGCCCCAGTAGCGGTCTTGCACGAGGCGCTTGTAGAGCTTGCCGGTCGGGTGACGGGGCAGGGCCGGATCGAAGTCGACCGTTTTCGGGCATTTGATCTTGGCGAGTTTCGAGCGGCAGAACTCCAGCAGCTCCTCGGCCACCTCATCGCTTTCGGCCACGCCTTCGGCGAGCTGGACGACCGCCTTCACTTCCTCGCCGAACTCGTCATTCGGCACACCGATCACGGCGACATCCGCCACTTTGGGATGGGTGATGAGGACGTTCTCGGCTTCCTGCGGATAGATGTTCACGCCGCCGGAAATGATCATGAAGGCCTTGCGGTCTGTCAGGTAGAGGAAGCCATCCGCGTCGAGGCGCCCGACATCGCCGAGGGTCGACCAGTCGGGATGCTTCGGGTTGAGCGCGCCTTTCGTCTTCTCCGGATCGTTGTGATAGTTCGGCGGCGTGGTGCCGCTGTAATAGATCGTGCCAGGTTCGCCGACGGGGAGTTCATTGCCTTCCTCGTCGCAGATGTGCAGCTCGCCATGCACCGGTTTGCCGACGGAGCCCTTGTGGTTCATCCAGTCATGCGAGTTGATCCAGGTCATGCCGTTGCCTTCCGAGCCGGCATAATACTCCTCGATCACCGGGCCCCACCATTTGATCATCTGCTCTTTCACCGGGACCGGGCACGGTGCGGCGGCATGGATGGCCGAGCGCAGCGAGGACACGTCATATTTCTCGCGGACTTCTTCCGGGAGCTTCAGCATCTTCACGAACATGGTCGGCACGAGCTGGGTGTGGGTGACGTTGTATTTTTCGACCAGCTCGAGGAATTTCTCCGGGTCGAACTTCTCCATGATGATCAGCGTCGCGCCGAAGCGGGTGAAGGTCATGCACCAGCGCAGCGGGGCGGCGTGATAGAGCGGGGCCGGCGAGAGGTAGACCATATCCTGGCCGTCAGCCTTGGCGAGCGCCTTGGCCAGCGCCAGCAGGACATTCGGCTCATCGATCTTCTGGCCAAGCTCCAGCGGGGGGCGGATGCCCTTGGGCCGGCCGGTGGTGCCTGAGGAGTAGAGCATGTCGGTCCCGGCCATCTCGTCTGCGATGGGCGTGTCCGGTTTCTTGCCGCACAGTTCCTCGAGCGGCTGGTATTCGACAATGTCGCCATCGATGGACCAGTAGGCATCGATACTGGTGATCTGACGCACTTCGGTGGCGACGCCGCTGAGGCTGGCCGATGCGATCAGCACTTTCGCCCCGGAATCCTCGACAATGTACTGGACCTCCGGCGCCGTCAGGCGCGACGAGATGCAGACATAATAGAGGCCCGAGCGCTGCGCGGCCCAGGCAATCTCGAAATAGCGCGGGCTGTTCTCGGCGAAGATGGCGATCGTGTCGCCCGGCTTGACGCCGCTGTCGCGGAACAGGTGAGCGATCTGGTTGGAGCGCTGGTCGAGCTGCTTGAACGTGACCGCCTCTCCCGAACTCGCCATGATGTAGGCGGGGGCGTCAGGCTTCGATTTGGCGAAATGGCTGGGATGCATGGCTCTGTTATCTCCTCCGGTCGCGCGCCGCTGTCAGGACGCGGCGCGTCTGTGCACTCTTCGAAGGCTTTTTTAGCAATCGCGCAAGGCGCGTCCATGCCCGACGCAGCGGAAGGGCTGCAGGCCTCAGGCGCGTCCGCCGGTCAGGGCGTGGAGACTGCCCGGGCGGGCGCGCTGGAGCGGACGCTTCCCGGCCGTCTCCGGCAGGATGATGTCGTAGCCATGACAGGCAAAGGCGCCAGCGATCTGGTCGACCAGGCCGGTGATCGTCTGGTCGGGACTGCAGGCGGTCAGCCAGGTGAGATGGGCATCGCGAAGCGCGTCATCCTGCATCTGGGCGGCGGCGAAGACGGTGAGCAGGGAGAGCTCGTCGCGGGTGATACGGGCACAGCCCGGCATGGCGAGACTGACCTTGCGCCGCCCGTCATGCCCGATGAAGCGGGCCAGGGCCAGCATGTGGCCAAGCAGCGGCGCACCGGAGTGCCCGAAGGCGTGCTCGAAGCCGCGCACAATGGTGCAGCAGCCGGCCCCGCCCATGGCACAGGCGCGGAAGCCCCAGATCACGATACCGGAGCCCTTGCCGAGGTCCGGCAGGTAGGTGTCTTCGAGGAATGTGCTGCTGCGCATTTTGGGGAAGCTCCAGGCGATTGCGACGGGAAAGGGATGGCAGGAAAGGGATGCCGTGACGCCCCTCGGTCAGGGCAATCAAAGGAGGAAGACGCGCTGCCTCTGTCCGCTGCCAGAGCGACTTGGCCGGGGCGTCACGGCAAACGGGGTCAGGCGGCCTTTCGCTGTGTGAGGTGCGTCAGGCAGGTTTCCAGCCAGTCCCGGTGGCGCGCGATCGCCTCGACGCGACGCTGATTGCCCGGCTCGTCAGCCTGAACCGAGGCCAGCCAGTCCTGCATCATGGAGACCTGCTCGCGCAGCCACGCTTCATCATGCTGATCGTTCGCGCTTTTCATCGACCCTCTCCGATCGGCTTCTGATGAGCACGATATGATAATGAGAATGAATTGCAAGTACGAATTTGCAATTCCCGGCATCGGGGGCGGAGGTGGTCGGTGCGCTCGCACCGGGCCGGGCGTTACAGGGATCGGCTTTTGAGGGGAAAGGCAGGGCGTGACCGCGATCAGGCCCCGGATCATTCCGCGGCGATGCGCATCACGTTCGGTGACGACTGTTCCTCATAGGCGTCGGTTTCGGCCTCGTCGGCCTGCCGGGCGAGCCAGTCGGCCTTGAGTTCGTCGCTGCGCTGGTGATGGCCATCGGGCGACCAGCCAGGCGGGTTGAAGGCACGCATCGCCCAGCGGTGGGGCTTCAGCCCGTCGCGCCAGAAGTCCGCGAAGAGGCCGCCAAAGCCATGATAGGCGACGATCACCGGATTGTAGCTCGTCAGCGGTTTGACGAGGCCAAAGTGTGTTGCTTCCTCCGCGTCTTCCGGCACGAAAGTGCCGAACAGCCGGTCCCACAGGATCAGCGTGCCGCCGAAATTCGCATCGAGATATTGCGGATTGGTCGCATGGTGGACGCGGTGATGCGAGGGCGTGACGAAAACCGCCTCGACGGGGGCCGGCAGTTTGCCGATGGCTTCGGTGTGAATCCAGAGCTGGTAGGCGAGATGGACCGCAGACGCGCCGAGTACGACGGCGATGGGAAAGCCCATCAGCACCATCGGGACGCCGGTAAAGACCAGACCGGTCAGCGGTCCGGTCCAGGGCTGGCGGAGCGCCGTGGTGAGGTTGTAGCGCTCGGAGGAATGGTGGGTGACATGCTCGGCCCAGAACCAGCGCATGCGATGGCCGGCGCGATGCTTCCAGTAATAGAGAAAGTCATGAACGAGAAAGCCGAGCAGGGCGCTCATGATGCCGAGATCCAGCGCGAAGGGGCGAACACTGGCGGCCAGCGCCAGTCCGCCCAGCGAAAGAAAGGCCAGCGTCGAGTTCAGAATGATGTTGCCGAGCCCCATGGTGAGGGAGGTCGCCGCATCCTTTACGCAATAGCTGCCGGCGACATGCCCGCGGCGCACCGCCCACCATTCGGTCGTAATGGCTGCCAGAACGATGGGCGTTGCAATCATCCCCAGCACTGGCAGATCCGGCATGCGTTTCGACCTCTTGTCGGTAGCTCACGTTTGGTCACGTAAACGTGAACTGCCGGGAAACCTCAAGAGTTCCGGCCTGCGACACGCTGTCGGGCAATCCTGCTGCACATATTACAGGCGTGAGCTGCAATTCATGATCGTTGGGGATGGGCGCGCGCACGGCGCGAAGGCTCAGGCCTTTGGCAGGCCCGGCGTGCCGGCGTCTTCCGGATGCTCCGCGATCCACGCGGCTTTCAGCTCGTCGGATCGGGTGTGCTTGCCATCCGGGCTCCACCCCGGTCCGTTGATGGCACGGCGCACCCAGCGGTCCGGCCGCAGACCGTCACGCCAGCAATCCTTCGCCAGTCCGCCAGCCTCGTGAAAGGCGACGGCCAGCGGATTATACGAGCCGAGCGGTTTGACGATGCCATACTTTGGCGGGTCGTTTTCCAGCTCCGGCACGAAGCTGCCGAACATCCTGTCCCACACAATGAAGACACCGGCATAATTGCTGTCGAGATAGCGCGGATTGGTGGCGTGGTGGACGCGGTGATGGCTGGGTGTGTTCATCACTGCCTCGAACCAGCCCGGCATCTTGCCGATCGATTCGGTATGGATCCAGAACTGGTAGACGAGGTTCAGCCCGCCGGCGAAGAAGATGAAGAGTGGGTGGAAGCCGAGGATGACCAGCGGCAGGCCGACCAGGATGAGCCCCGTGAACGGCCCGAACCATGGCTGCCGGAGCGCCGTCGTCAGATTGTAGTGCTCGCTGGAATGGTGCGTCACATGCTCCATCCAGAACCAGCGCATCCGGTGGGCGAAACGGTGCTTCCAGTAATAGACGAAGTCATAGGCGACGAAGAGCACGAGGAGGCTCCACCAGGTTACCGGGATTTCGATCAGCCGGTAGGGCCAGGCGAGCATCATCATCCACAGCGCAATGGCGCCGGTGATCGTGTTGACCACGAGGTTGCCAGTGCCCATGGCGAGCGAGGTGATGGCATCCTTCGTCTCATAACGCCCGCCCGCGCGGCCGGACTTTACCGCCCACCATTCCCAGATGACGGCAAGGATAAAGGCCGGCGCAGCCAGCGTGGTGGGCGATGGGAAGTCCATGATCCGGAAAATGACACGTGCGTCAGTATTTTTGAAGATGGCAATCGCCGTTCCGGTTTGTGCTTGACGGACGCGGGGGAAATCCGCCTCTCTGGCGCCAGCGATAGTCAGATACACGAAAAGGGAGACCGCCGATGAGCGCGACCGTCATTAAGGAATTCGAGCAGATCAAGCTGGAGAAGGAGAATGGCATTGCCGTCCTGACGCTGCACCGTCCGGAGAAAATGAACGCCTTCACCGGCAAGATGATGCAGGAAATGATCGCTGCCTTCGACGAGACCGACAAGGATGACGATGTGAAGGTCGTCATCGTGACGGGCGACGGCGAGCGGGCGTTCTGTGCCGGCGCGGATCTGTCGGAGGGCGCAAAGACCTTCGACTATGATGCGCGGGCCGAGTCCGGCGAAGCGGGCCGCACCGACAAGACCGACATCCAGCGCGATGGCGGCGGTCGCGTGACGCTGCGCATCTTCGAAAGCCTGAAGCCCGTGATCGGTGCGATCAATGGCGCGGCTGTCGGCATCGGGGTGACCATGCAGCTGCCGATGGACATCCGCATTGCATCCGACAATGCGCGCTTCGGCTTTGTCTTCAACAGCCGCGGCATCAACCCGGAAGCGGCCTCAAGCTGGTTCCTGCCGCGTCTTGTCGGCATCTCGAAAGCACTGGAATGGTGCTATACCGGCCGCGTCTTCCCGGCCTCCGAAGCGCTGGCCGGCGGGCTGGTCTCGGAAGTCGTGCCGCAGGCTGACCTGATGAGCCGCGCCAAGGAACTCGCCACCGAGATCGCCTCGAAGACGGCTCCGGTCTCCAACGCGCTGACCCGCCAGATGATGTGGCGGATGCTGGGTGCGAGCCATCCGATGGACGCCCATATCGTCGATTCGGCCGCCATCTATGAGCGCGGCCAGTCGCCGGATGCGAAGGAAGGCGTGATGAGCTTCCTCGAGAAGCGTCCGGCCGAATACACCGTTCCGGTGTCATCCGGCATGCCGAGCTTCTTCCCCTGGTGGGACGATCCGGCCTTCAAGTGGATTTCCAAGAAGGGCTAAGGCTCGCCTCAAAGATTGGGACGGGCAGCCAGGGGTATGTCTGGCTGCCCGTCCGCAGGAGGCCGGCTCGGGCGTCTAGGGGAGGAAAGCACCGGCTCCTGTCCCTTCAGACGCACGAGATGGGCGTTTCCGTCGCTCCGACGAATAAAATAATTCCCTATGATCCACGAGAAGAAGCAGGGGCTTTCGATGGACAATCTGGCGACGGGACAGTGCCTTTGTGGTGCTGTGAGGTTCCGCATATCGGGAGAGTTTGAGAGCTTCTTCCTTTGTCATTGCGGGCGTTGCCGCAAGGATAGCGGTTCAGCCCATTCGGCGAACCTGTTTTCGTCCACGGCGAAAATTACCTGGTTGTCAGGCAGGGAAAATATCAAGGAATTCCGGCTTTCCGGGACACAACACATGAAGTGCTTTTGCACGGACTGCGGTTCCGCGCTGCCATTTTCCCAAGCGAACGATGGTGTGCTTGTCGTACCAGCAGGGTCCCTTAATAGCCCGACCGGCATAGGGCCTAACGCGCATATTTGCTTTTCCAGTCGCGCGCATTGGGACAACGATCTCGCCTCCCTCGAAAGGATCGACGGCCTGCCCGGTTGAGGGGGCGATCTGGCGGCGCATCCCGGGGAGCAACCAGACGATGAGCGCGCTCAGCGCTACACGTGATCGCTTTTCATGTTCCAGATCGGCGTGCGGATCACCATCCAGACAATGAGCATCGTCATGCCCAGCGCCGGGACCACGGCAACCCGTTGTGGCTGGTCGGGGAAGAAGTCGACCAGCCAGCCCATGATGGCCGCGCCGAACGGGGCCCCGGCCATGAAGCCGAGCTGGTAGATCGACAGCACGCGGGCGAGCTGGTTCTTCGGGGCGGCGTCCTGAACGATGGAGCGGCTCATCGCGATGGAAACACCGGCCGCCAGCCCCCATGCAAATACGATCAGCAGAAAGACGTAGTGCGGCGGCTTGGCCAGCATGATCAGGATGGCCAGCGAGCCGAGGAGTTGCGCAGTCAGAAGCAGGCGTCCCGGCCGCTTGATGTTGTGGAAGATCGAGAGCGTGACAGATGAAACGAAGGCGCCGAGCCAGAAGGTCACGAACATGTCGCGGATGCCGTCCGAGGCGAGGCCGTAAATGTCCCGGTTGATGATGGGCAGGACGACCAGGAAGGAGCCGATCACGAAGATGCCGACGCCGAACATCAAAGCCGTCATCGCCCAGAGCCTCGCATTGGCCATCACCACCTGAAAGCCTTCATGGATATCGCCGAACGCCGCGCCGATGCCTGAGCGGCCGGTCCGCACGCCCCGGCCACGCGCGAGGAAGATCGCAAATCCGGTGCCGAGGCCAAGGATGATGGCCTGGAAAGTCAGCAGTTCCCAGCTGGGGATCGGTCCGATGGAGAATCCACCGAGCCAATCGGGCATACGGGTCATTTTGTCGGCATACCCGCCGACGATGAGGCCGGCGATCTGGGCGGCAAACTGCGCAATGGTCGCAAAGGCGACGCCCTGTTGCAGGGTCACGCCGGAGCCGATGCGGGCCCGCCGGTCGACCACTTCGTTCAGGACCGAGTCGCGCGCGGGCATCATGAAGGCCCCGACCGTGCCGATGGCGAGGCCGTAGATGATCATGTAGCCGTAAATGAGATTGCCGGTCGCCAGGACGAAGGCGAGGCCCGCCGCAGGCAGGGCCGCGCATAAGTGAAGGATCATCAGCAAGGGCTTGCTGCGGGCCCGTTCGGCCACGACGCCGCCCAGCAGCAGGAAGATCACCGACGGGCCCGACAGTGCCATATTGGCCAGGCCGAGCTCTGTGCCGTCGAGGCCCAGCCGGTTGGTGATGAGGTAAGGGAAGAGCACCATCTGCAGGCCGAAAGCCATGTACCAGCTGCACTGGATCATCAGATAGGCAGGCAGTTCGGATTTGACCTTGCGCTTGGTCCGCCGCGCAAACAGCGAGCGGGCGGTGAAGTCCAGCGAAATGCCGGCACCGGTCGCGCTGTCTATACCGCTGACGGGTGACTTGATCTGGACTGTGCGGTCTTCTTCAAGACCTTCGAGGTCCACATCCTCGTCTTCGTCATTCCGCTGGCCGCGACTTTCATCCGTCATGCCGAACGCTCTCACACCACAAACGGGGCACTGTATAGGCGGGGCTGCAGGTGAAAAGCAAAAAGGCAGTGCTGTTGCGCGAGGGAAACTTCGCCGGACACTGTGATTAACGTGTCATTGTGTTCTGCGGGGCCGGCGACTATCCTCGCAAGCCTGTGTTGCGGTGAGAGGGACGAACCGGCATGCGTGGATTGCGCCATCTGGTGAGCTGGCTGCTCGCCCTTTTCCTGATTTTCATGTTCCTGCAGGCCACGGTGCATCCGCTGCCCAATCCGCCCGAAGGCATGGTGAAGCTGTTCGACCGGCCGGGGGAGAATATCGTCTTCCAGACCATGGCGGACAAGACCGGTCTTTACTGGCTGGAGCCGGCAGGCCGGGTGGCGGTCGCAATCATCGAACTGTTGATCTGCCTGTTGCTTCTCATCCCATACAGCCGCCGATTCGGTGCGGTGCTCGCTTTCCTGCTGCTCGCAGGCGCGGTCATGGCCCACCTGTCGCCCGATATCCTCGGGCGCGATGTGCCGGTCTCGGTCGGTGCCAGCGAAACAGATGGCGGGCGACTGTTTGCGCTCTCCATCGCCATGCTGGCGTCTTCCATGTTGCTGATCTTCGCGCATCCGGGAAAACGGCGAAATCCCTTCCGGTAAAAGGCTGGGCCGCCTTGCAGCCATACCGCTTGTTAACACCTGTTTGCGAGTTTGAGGGTTCAGCAAACTGACCCGGCTTACACGATGGCAGACATTGCAGACTTCAATGACGCTCCGAAAAGTGGCCGCGCGCGCAGGCTGCTGCTCCGGCGGCTGATCGACTTCGTCGCGCTTCCGGCAACGGCTGCCGCGCCGCAGGATCGCTCCATGGCGAGCGATATCCTGCTCGACATGCTGTTTCACGCCGAAGATGACGAGCGGATTTTCTGTGCCCAGCGACTCAGCATCACGAAAGAGGCCCCCCGCCGCCTGATGCGTTATCTCGCCCAGTGCGACCTGTCGGTCGCCCGCCATGTTCTGGAAGACAATGATGTCTACGATTCCGCCGACCTTTGCGAATTCATCGAGAACACGACGATCGATCACCGCCTGCTGATTGCGCGGCGCAAGCGCATCCTGCCCTGTGTCGCCGAGCGTCTTTGCAAGCGCGAGGAACCGGCTGTGCTCAAGGCGCTGTTGAATAACAAGGGTGCTGAAATCCCCGAGTCAGGCATGGACTTGCTGGTGAAGCATTCGCGCAGCGTGGAGGGTCTCACCAATCTTCTGATCAAGCGTCTCGAACTCATACCGAGCCAGGCCATGGCCATGTTCTGGTGGTCGGATGGGCCCACACGCCGCACCATCCTGCAGCGTCAGGCGGCCGACCGGCTCGAACTCGTTGATTTGTGTTCAGATGTGTTTGCCGTGGCGGCTGCTGAAAAGTGGGGCGACCCGGTTGCCCGCAAGACGCTTCAGCTGATCGAGCGGCGCCAGCGCAACCGCCAGGCGATCGACAAGAGCCCGTATGACAGTCTCGAACATGCTGTCGAAGTGGCCTCCGAGGAGGGGCTGGGCCCAGAACTGGCTCAGGAGATCGGCTTTCTTGCCGGTGTGAAGCCTGTGACGATTGCGAAAATTCTGTCTGATTCAGGCGGGGAAGGGCTCGCCGTTCTGTGCAAGGCGACGGGCCTGAAGCGGCCATACCTGACACTGCTCTGGAAGGCGTTGCGCCGTCCGATGGAGTTGTCCTCCGGTGAGCCGCATCCCCAGTTCGAATATATGAAAGAGACCTATGAGTTGCTCGCCGTGGCCAAGGCCCAGACGACGCTTCGCTACTGGAACTGGTCCCTGTCATCATCCTATTCGCCAAGCCAGGCCGCGCGCGCCAGCGAGGACGAGCTTGCCCCCGGGCAGGCGGAATACTCCGCCTCCCAGCGCACGGCGCGCCTCGTTTTCGGCAACTAGGCGGTTGTCGGCTGGGCAAAAGCAGCTCCCGCGTCAAAATGGCCCCCTACAGCCGCTCGGGTCTGGTCAAACCTGATGTGAGCAAGTAACAGCGACGGGTAAGGGAATTTACGTAATTTCGGAGCGGGTTCGCGTGGGCTATTTACTGGGGCTGATCGTCGTCTTGGGGGCGCTCTGGCTCGGCCTGTCGGGCATCTACGAGCCGCTGCTCCTGACGCTGTCAGTTATCTCCATTGCCATTTCCATCCTCCTGGCCGCCCGCCTCGAAACGGTCGACCGTGAAGGCGTTCCATATGCGCGTACGCCGCAGCTCTTTGCCTACTGGGCCTGGCTGCTGGTCGAGATCTTCAAAGCGAACTGGCCGGTCATCAAGGCATGCGTGCGCGCCGATCTCGATATCAATCCGGCGCTGGTGAAGGTGAAGACGCGCTGTGAAAGCGACTTCGCCAAGACGATCTTCGCCAATTCCATCACGCTGACGCCGGGCACGGTGACGGTCGAGGTGGAAGGCGACAAGCTGCTCGTCCACGCCCTGTTCGAGGAAGAGGCAACGCCTGATTCCTTCGCCGAGATGGATGAACGGTCCGCACGCGCTGCCGATGGGCGCAAATCCTCCAAGGGGGAAGTGACCGCATGATCGGAGCGGCTGCCATCGGACTGATCGTTGCCATCGGCCTCATGCTGATTCGCGCGCTGAGCGGGCCGACGCTGTATGATCGCGTGCTGGCGATGAACTCGCTCGGCACAAAGATCGTGCTGTTTATCGGGGTTCTCGGCTTTGTGCTCGGGCGCCCGGATTTTCTTGATATTTCGGTGCTCTACGCCCTGATCAACTTCGTTTCGACGATCGCGATCCTGAAATTCTTCCGTTACCGCTCCTTCCAGGTGCCGCTGATGCGCCGCACCATGCCGCAGCGCCGCTCCCAGTCGGGAGGTGACGATGCCTGAGGTCATGGACGTGATCATGGCGGTGAAGCCGGTGCTTGGCGCTTTCCTCTGCCTTGTCGGGGCGGGGCTTGCCATCATCGGTACGGTCGGCGTGCTGCGCTTTCCCGATTTCTACACCCGCCTGCATGCCGCCAGTATCACCGATACGGGTGCGGCCACGCTGACGCTTGTCGGTATGGCGCTTCTCGCGCCGACCTGGCTGATCGTGTTCAAGCTTGCCGCCATCTGGCTGTTCCTGTTCCTGACCGGGCCGACCGGTTCGCACGCGCTGGCCAATGCCGCGCATACCGCCGGCCTCCAGCCCGTCATCGGCCGCCAGCGTGACGGCGCGGGTGCTGACGATGAAGGAGGCGCGTGATGACCGGATATGAAGGCGCCAATCTCGCCATTGCGCTGATCAACGTCGTCCTGCTCGGCCTGCTGTTCGTCTCGGCGATCGCGATTGCGCGCATGCGCAGCCTGTTTGCCATCGTGATGCTGTCGGGCATCTACTCGCTGATCTCGGCGACCTGGTTTGTCGCGCTCGATGCCGTCGACGTGGCGTTTACCGAGGCGGCTGTGGGCGCGGGGATCTCGACCGCGCTGCTGCTCGGCGCAATGCTGCTGACCTCGCGCACGGCCAAGCCCGAGAAGGGCAAGAGCACCATCATTCCGCTCTTCGTCGTCATCGCGACGGGGTGCATGCTGGTCTATGCGACCATCGACCTGCCGGCCTTCGGGGATCCGGACAGCCCGGCCAACACCTATGTCGGCACCGACTATATCGAGCGCACGCCGCAGGAGATCGGTGTCCCGAACATCGTCACGGCGGTTCTCGCCTCCTATCGGGGGTTCGATACGCTGGGCGAGGTCGGCGTGGTCTTCTCCGCTGCGCTGGCGGTGATCCTGCTGCTCGGCTTCGGTGAACGCTCGCTCTCGGCGACCATCGGGCGCAAGAAGGGAGGCCGGGACGGATGAGCCAGAAGACCGACCACCACGTCATCCTGCGCGTTGTCGCCAAGCCGCTGATCCCGATTATCGCGCTGTTTGCCTTCTATGTGCAGTTCCATGGCGACTATAGCCCCGGCGGCGGCTTCCAGGCCGGTGTCATCCTTGCCGTGGCGGTGATCCTCTACTCGCTGATTTTCGGCATCACGCCGGCGATGAGGGCCGTGCCGCCGGTGTTTACCCGCTCGCTCGCGGCCATCGGCTTCCTGCTCTATGGCGGCGTTGGTGTCTGGGCGCTGCTGATGGGCGGGAATTATCTCGACTATGATGCGCTCTTCAACGAGCCGCCCGGCGGGCATGACGGCCAGCACTATGGCATCCTGTTGATCGAGCTTGGCGTCCTGCTGGCGGTGGCCGGCTCGATGCTGTCGATCTTCTACGCCTTTGCGGGCCGGGTCACCGAAATCAAGGATGAGGACTGGTAGATGCTGGAATTCATTCTCGAGCGCGGCAATTACTGGGCGATCATCGGCCTGATGATGATCGGCCTCTACACGCTGTTTGCCGCAACCAATCTGATCAAGCGGCTGGTCGGCCTGTCGATCTTCCAGACCTCGATCATCCTGTTCTACATCTCGCTCAGCCGTATCGATGGCGGCACCGCGCCGATCCTCTACGGCAAGGATGCGAAATCCCATGGCGGCGGGCATGGCGAGGAAGCCGCGGCAAGCCACGCCGCCGACGCGACCCATGCTGCCCCGGATGCTGCGCAGAATGCCGTCGATGCTGCCCATGGCGCAGCCAGCCACGGCATGGAACATGTCTATTCCAACCCGTTGCCGCACGTCCTGATGCTGACAGCAATTGTGGTCGGCGTGGCGACCCTGGCGGTCGGGCTCGCCATCGTGGTCCGCATCCGCGAGGCCTATGGCACGATCGAGAGCGACGAGATCCGCGAGATGGACCTCGACGTCGCGCTCGCTGAATATGCTGAAGATCATCCTGGCGAGGCGAACCCGGCATGATGGAGTGGATCCTGCAGATGGTGCCGGCATGGGCCGAAGCGCATGCCCCGGCCTTGATGATTATTCTGCCGCTGATGGCGGCACCGCTTTGCGTGTTCCTGCCGGGGCAGGGGCGTACGGCCTGGCTTATGACGGTCGTCGTGACCGGGCTCTGCCTGCTGCTGTCGCTTGTCCTGCTGGCGCAGGTCCGCTCAGTCGAGGGCGGGGCCATCATCTCCTACGCCATGGGTGGCTGGGCCCCGCCGCACGGGATCGAATTCCGCATCGATGCGCTGAACGTGCTGGTTCTGATGCTGGTCAGCGCGATTGCCTTCCTGACGAGTATCTTCGGCTGGCCGACCGTCCAGGCGGAGATCAACGAACAGAAGCGCGCCATGTTCTTCGGCGCTTTCCTCGTTTGCTTCATGGGCCTGCTCGGCGTCACCTCGACGGGCGACGCGTTCAACCTCTTCGTCTTCCTCGAACTCTCCTCGATTGCGACCTATGTGCTGGTCGCGCTCGGCTCCGGGCGTGATCGCCGGGCGCTGCCTGCGGCGATCAACTACCTCCTCATGGGCACGATCGGCGCGAGCTTCTATGTCGTCGGTGTCGGCTTCCTCTATGCCTCGACGGGCACGCTCAACATGGCCGACCTCTCGCTGCAGCTTCAGGATGTTGGCGGCAATCGGGCGGTTCAGGTCGGTTTTGCCTTCATCCTTGTCGGCCTCGGCCTGAAGGCGGCGATGTTCCCGCTGCACCAGTGGCTGCCGAACGCCTATTCCTACAGCCCGAGCTTCGTCACCGCCTTCCTCGCGGCGACCGCGACCAAGGTCGCGATCTATGCGCTGGTGCGCTTCCTCTTCTCTGTCTTCTCGCTGGAATACATCTTCGAGGGTGCAAGCCTCGCCATGATCCTCGCGCCAATGGGCATTGCGGCGATGCTGGCCTGTTCCTTCCAGGCGATCTTCCAGACCGATGTGCGTCGCACGCTGGCCTATTCCTCGGTGGCGCAGGTCGGCTACATGCTGCTCGGCATCTCGCTTGGCACGGCCGCCGGTGTGTCCGCGGGCATGTTCCACCTGGTGAACCACGCCCTGATGAAAGGCGCGCTGTTCATGGCTGTGGCCGGTGTCGTCCTGACCTATCAGGGCACCCGTATCCACGACTTTACCGGCCTTGGCCGCAGTGCGCCGTGGACGATGACGGCTTTCGCCATTGCCGCGCTCTCGCTGATCGGCGTGCCGCTGACGGCAGGCTTCCAGTCTAAGTTCGCGCTTGTTTCGGCGCTGCTGGATAGCGGCTGGTGGTGGGCGGCGATGATCGTGGTGTTCTCCTCGGTCCTGGCCGTGATCTATATGGGCCGGATCCTGGAGGCGGTGTTCTTCCGGCCGCCCAACAATCCGCAGAAGCGCCACAAGGAAGCCCCGCTGCTCCTGCTCCTCCCGCTCTGGGTGCTGGCGCTCGCCAATATCTGGGTCGGCATCAGTGGCAGCTTTGTTTCCGGCCTCGCCGATGATGCCGCCGCCGCCCTGTTCATCGGAGGCGTGAAATGACCGGTGAGACGCTGATCCTTGCGGCCCTGATCATCCCGCTGCTGACGGCAGCCGGCATCTTTTTCACCGGGCGCCTGCCGGATGTGCGTGAGGGTGTAACGCTGCTTGGTGCTGCCGCGCTGTTTGTCGTTGCGATCGGGCTGGCGGCCACGGTCAGCGGTGACAATCCTGCGAGCCTGGCGCTTGGCACGTCGGTGCCGGGGCTGGAATTCGCCTTCAAGATGGAGCCGCTGGGCGCCATGTTCGCGCTGGTCGCGAGCGGTCTGTGGATCGTCAACAGCTTCTATTCCATCGGCTATATGCGCGGGAACCGGGAGCGCAACCAGACGCGCTTCTATATCTGTTTTGCCATTGCCCTGCTGGGCGCGGTGGGCGTCGCCATGGCGGCGAACCTGTTCACGCTGTTCGTCTTCTACGAAGTGCTGACGCTGTCGACCTTCCCGCTGGTCGCCCACAAGGAAGACGCAAATGCCCTGCGTGGCGGGCGCATCTACCTGATGACGCTGCTGGCGACCTCGATCGGCCTGTTCCTTGTCGCCATCATCTGGACAGCCACGCTGGCCGGCAGCATGGACTTCGTTCCCGGCGGCCTGCTTGCCGGCGTGGAGGGCGTGACGCCCGTCATTGCGAGCGTGCTGTTGATCCTGTTTGCCTTCGGGATCGGCAAGGCAGCCCTGATGCCGGTACATTTCTGGCTGCCGAACGCGATGGTCGCGCCAACGCCTGTCTCGGCCCTGCTGCACGCGGTGGCCGTCGTGAAGGCCGGTGTGTTCACCATGGCGAAGGTGGGGCTCTATGTCTTCGGCATCGACCTACTGAAGGAGACCCCGGCGCGCGACTTCGTGCTTGCGGTGGCGTGTTTCACGATCATCGTCGCGTCACTGATCGCGCTGACCAAGGATGATCTGAAGGCACGGCTCGCCTATTCGACGGTTGGCCAGCTCGCTTATGTAACGGCGGGCGTGATGCTCGCCACACAGGCCGGCATGATGGGCGGGGCGCTGCAGATCCCGGCGCACGCCTTCGGCAAGATGACGCTGTTCATGTGCGCAGGCGCGATCTATGTCGCGACCGGCAAGAAGGCGATCTCTGAAATGCGTGGCCTGGGCCGGCGGATGCCCTGGGTGTTCGGCGCCTTCCTGGTCGGCTCCCTGTCGATTATCGGCATTCCGCCTTTTGCCGGGGCCTGGCCGAAAGTGCTTCTGATGCTCGGTTCTGCCGATTCCGGCGACAGCTATGTCGCCTGGGTACTGATCATCTCTTCGCTGCTGAATATCGCCTACCTGCTGCCGATCGCGATCCTCGGCCTGATGCCGCCGAAGGGCACGCCGGAGCCGGCGCCCTACAAGCGTCCGGAAGGGGCACCGATGTTTACCGTCGCCGCCCCGGTCTTTACCGCCGTCGGAACGCTCGTCCTGTTCTTCTTCATGGGCGCGCTCTATGATTTCCTCTTGCCAGCCATTGGAGGCCAGTGATGAGCGACTCCACCAAGCCGCCGCATCTGAGCGATCATGGTGAGCATGCGCTGCCGGATGACAGCCATACCAGGCCAACGGCCAAGCTGCTTTTCGGCTGGACGTCAAAGCCGTGGACGGGCCGTCTCCTCTTTATCCTGTTCGCCGTGGCCTCGCTGGGCCTGATCCTGGTCGAGCCGCTGCTCGAGATGGCGGCCGGGGAGGGGCATCACTTCCGCCACGCCTATTTCAATATCGACGCGATCACGGGCTTCTATGCCTGGTGGGGCTTTGGCTCCTTCGCGCTGGTTGTGCTGGCGGGCTGGCCGCTTGGCCGGCTGATGCGCCGCGAAGAAGACTATTATGACGACGAGTCAGAGCCTGCCGGTGAGGAGCCTCACCCATGAGCGGATTGCTGGGCACGATCAATCCCGGGCTTGTCCTGATCCTTGCCGGCCTGATCGCCGGTATGACGCCTGTGCAGCGGGTCCGTCAGGGCCTGGCGCTGGCGGCGCCGGTCATCGCTCTGCTGATGCTGCTGACGGCAACGCGGGACACCGACCTCGCGACGATGAGCATGATGGGCTTCGACATGGTGTTCTACCGGGTCGACGGGCTGTCCTTCATCTTCGCGCTCGCCTTCCTCATCGCGGCCCTCATCAATGCCGTCTATGCGCTGCACCAGGACAGCCAGATCGAGGACTCCATGGGGCTCGCCTATATGGGCGCGGCCGTGGCGGCCTGTTTCTGTGGTGACTTCATCAGCCTGTTCGTCTTCTGGGAGCTGACGGCCGTCACGTCGGTCTTCCTGATCTTCCAGTCCGGCACACGCGCCGCCTACAAGGCGGGGATGCGCTATCTCGGCCTGCATGTCCTGTCAGGCGTGCTGCTGCTGTTCGGTGCGATGCAGCTCTACTTCGCGACCGGCGATATCTCCGTACGCCAGCTCGAGCTTGGCAATCCGGGTGTGCTGCTGATCTTCCTCGCGCTCGGCATCAAGGCGGGCTTCCCCTTCTTGCACACCTGGCTGGCCGACGCCTATCCGAAAGCGACGGTGACCGGCACGGTGGTGCTGTCTGCGTTTACGACGAAGCTCGCCATCTACGCGCTGGCCCGCATCTTCCCGGGCGAGACGAGCCTTGTCTGGATCGGCGCAATCATGACCGTCTATCCGGTCTTCTTCGCGGTGGTGGAGAACGATCTGCGCAAGGTCCTGTCTTTCTCGCTCAACAACCAGCTCGGCTTCATGGTCTGTGCGATCGGTATCGGCACGCCGCTGGCGCTGAATGGCGCCGCCGCCCACGCCTTCAGTCACATCATGTACAAGTCGCTGCTGTTCATGAGCATGGGCGCGGTCCTCTACCGCACCGGCACGACCAAGGCGACCGAGCTGGGCGGGCTTCACCGCACGATGCCGTGGACGACCGTCTTCTGCCTGATCGGGGCGGCCTCGATCTCGGCCTTCCCGCTGTTCTCGGGCTTTGTCTCGAAATCGCTGTCGATGAGCGCGGTGGCCTATGCCGGCTTTGTCATCCCGTGGCTGATGCTGCTGTTTGCCTCTGCCGGCGTGCTGGAGCATTCGGGCATCAAGATCCCGTACTTCGCCTTCTTCGGCCATGACAGCGGCAAGCGGCCCAAGGAAGCGCCGTTCAACATGCTGCTCGCCATGGGCGCGGCCGCCTTCATCTGTGTGGGCGTCGGCCTGCCGGCCCTGATCCCGGGCTTCGGCTTCGACTGGCTGTACTCGATCCTGCCCTATGCCGACGATCCGAAGACAATGGGATACGAGCCCTACACGGCCGATCACATCCTCACGCAGATGCAGCTCCTGATCCTGGCGATCTTCGCCTTCGTGGTGCTGCAGCGCATCGGGGCCTATCCGCCGGAGAAGCGGGGCATCATCCTCGATACCGATATCCTGTGGCGCAAGCTCGGCTATGGCCTGGCGCGCTGGAGCGGGTCGGTCTGGACCAAGGTCGGGCCGACCATGAGCGGTGTCTTCGGCAGCTTGTCCTCACGCGCCTTCCGCCGGCTTGAAGCGGCTTTCAGCCCACGCGGCACGCTGGCGCGCGGCGAGCTCTATAACAGCATGGCTGTGTGGACGGTCGTCCTGTTGGGGCTGTCCCTGCTCGTGGCCTTCTTCATCCGCTAGAAACAGGCATCCCAAGAAATCGGAATGTCTTTCTCTCAAAGGTTGCGCAGAAAAGATGCGCCTGACCAAGAGTAACTTGGATCAAGGTGCAGAATTCGGTAACTGTCATTTTCCTTTAGCTTTGAGGACTGCACCTGTTTACACTTGTGTCTGATTGTATGATGACAGCTTTATCGTAAAACAGTGTTGGAGTAGACAGTGGACGCATCCGCAGAACAAGGCGCATCGACCAAGATTGAAGCGCTCGAACGCACGACAGAAATCGTGGCGGCCTATGTGAGCAACAATCCCGTCCAGAGTAGTGAGCTTTCCAATCTCATTCGCAGTGTGCACGCGACCCTGACCGGCCTGTCGGGCACGGCTGTCGAGAGCCCGGATGTAAAGCCGGCCATTCCGGTCAAGAAGTCGGTGACCGATGATTACATCATCTGTCTTGAAGACGGGAAGAAGTTCAAATCCCTGAAGCGCCACCTTCGGGCAAAGTACGACATGACGCCCGAGGAATACCGCGAAAAGTGGAACCTGCCTTACGACTATCCGATGGTCGCGCCGAGCTATGCGCGCAAGCGCTCCAAGCTTGCAAAGCAGATGGGTCTCGGGACTGGAAAGAAGTAACAGGACAGACCGAATTTATACTTCGTTTCGCTTCCGTAATTTGAACGTTACGATTTCGAAACGAAGTATTTCTTCAGTCATGGTTAATTTTTTACATCCATAACTCTTGTCGGCGGAATCGAATTCGGTCACACCTAGACGTATCACAACGTCACGGGGGTGGCTGAGATGAATGCAAAAGCAGGATTCCGCGGGCTGAATGCCGCACAGAGAGAGATTGTTGCCCATTGGCATAGCGTCCGGGGCACGCGTCTTCTTCCAGGAAAAAGCGATATCGATCCCGGTGCGCTGCGCGCCCATCTGGCGTCGATCTCGATCGTCGAGGTGGATGACCGGGGCGAGGCGCGCTTCCGCATCGCCGGGTCCGGCCTGCGCCGGATACTTGGCGGCGAGATGCGGGGCCGGGCTTTGCGTGAGCTCGACAGGGAGAAGGCAGAGATGTGGTCGCTCGGCCTTTCAGCCGCAATTGATCGCGCTGTCCCGGTTGGCGGTATCATCGACAGGGCGAAGGATCGCCACGCCTGGCTGCGCCTGCCGCTCGGCGGCGGGGCGGGGGCGGCAAGCCTGGTCCTCTGTCACGATGTGCTGGTGGCCCATGAAAGCACGGACGATCCCAAACCGTTCGGCATCTTTTCCGGCCGGCCCCATGGCCTTGCAGCCTGATTCTCTTCGGGATTGATTTCCTGATATAGGAAAAATATCCTACACCTGTGCCGGGAGCCTAGGATTGGCTCATCGGACATCAGGAGTTGGATATGAACAGATCATCGCGTCAGAATGATGAGCAGAATGTACGCCTCGCTGCAGGCCTGACCGGCTTTTCGCTGGGTATCCCGGCAGAGACGATCCTCAACCAGGCGGAGCGCGAGCACCGGATCGCCCGGGCCCGCCAGGTCACCATGTATCTCAGCCATGTCGTGCTGGGCATGAGTCTGGCGCGCATCGCCGGGGCGATGGGCCGTGACCGGTCGACGATTGCGCATGGCTGTCACCGGATCGAGGATTTCCGTGACGATCCGCAGGTCGATGACTGGCTGGATGATCTGGAGATTCGCTTGCGCGCAGCCGCCTGTATCGGGGGCGGGCAGGCGCCGGTTACCCCGCCGCCGATTGAGCGCCTGCAACTGTCCTGATGCGCTCCAGCATCGAGTTCAGACCGTTGGAGCGTTGTGCCGAAAGCGCGCCTGTCACCCCGATCTGTTCGAGAAAGGCGGGCGTGTCGAAGGCGAGGATCTCCTCGCGCCTTGCCCCGGAGAAGAGGCGGATCAGCAGGGCGATCAGTCCGGAAACGATCATCGCATCGGACTCGGCGCGGATTTTCAGCGCGCCGTCATCCTCATCCTCAAGCACCATCCAGACCTGGGAAGCACAGCCGCGCACACGGGTTTCTTCGGTCCGTTCTTCGGGTGCGAGCGGGGGATTGGCCTTGCCCAGGTCGATGATGTGGGCGTAGCGGGTTTCCCAGTCATCGAGAAACTCGAACTCGGCGGAGATATCGTCGGCGCGGTCCTGAACAGTCATGGAGGCTATTTGGGCTGGCTTGGTCCAAAAGAAAACCCCGGCGCATCAAAGACGCACCGGGGAATAAGAGATTGAAAAGTAAGGGAAGCTTACTTGCTGACCTTGCTGATGCAAGTGCCAACCTCAGCAAGCGCATGCTCACCGATGCAGAAAGGCACTTCGAAGTGCTGGTGCGCGGCGGCCACACATTGCTGCAGGTTGAGCTGTGCCATGTTGAGACAGCCGGCGGTCTGCTTTTCGGTCATTGCGCGCTGCATCGGGGCAGCGGCGGCGCCGTCACCACCAATCACGCGGTAGGCGGCAAGCGTTGCGATCTGGTCTGCAATCGGCTCCTTGCCGGAGGCGATGCCGCGGTTGGAGATGCCAATCGCGCTGGCCACATCCGGCACACGGATGGCCGAGGCGGCGCTTGAGACATTCTCCCAGATCGAGGGAGCACCGCTCTTGCCGGCGGAGACGAGAACCGTATCGATGCCCGGTGCGGAGAAGGCGCTGACCATGTCCTTGCGAGCCGGACGGCCAGTGAGCGAGGAAGCGCGCAGCTGGGTGGCAATGGCGCCGGAATCTCCGACCCTGCCTTTTGCCCAGCCCTGGCCCTGAAGCGAATAGGCCTGTTCCTTGACGAAGGCGGCCGTGGTCGCAAGACGCTTGGAGTCGGCATCGACAGCGCCGAGGGCGGAGCGGACCGCCGAGTTGCCACCGTTCAGCGAGCGGGCATAACGCACATCATTCTGAAGGCCGCGGACGAAGACGTCCTTGCCGTAGAAGCCTTCAATATCGCGCACGGCGGCGCGGAATTCGGGGTTCTGGGAGGCGACGAGGGCCGAGTAGGCCATCCAGCCGCGGGTGAGCTGTTCGGAATTCTGTCCGCCCAGCTCTTCCAGAGCCGTCTGGATATCGGACGAACTCTTGAAGCTGTTGCGTTTGATGTCGGTAACATCGCCATGGAATGTCGCGTACACTGCGGCGGCCGATGATAGCGGGTCCGGGGCAGTTGCTGATTCCGGTGCGGCTGCGTTTTGCACTTCAGGTGCAGGCGCTGTCTGGGCGGTTGCAGTAAAGGCAAGCGCAACAGCGCCAAGCGCGGCCGCATGCATACGGGTCAGTTTCATCGTCAGGCTCCCTCGCATTAGCTGACTATATGGTGACCTATCATTCCGGGATTTCAAAGCGTATTCTACCCCCAGAAATCGGTTCCTGCTGAAAGTTTAATCTTTCAACGTTACCAACAATGACTAACAAATCTGACTGGTCTGTTAACACAATGCGCAAAACCTTCCTTTCGGGTATTTTTCTGCTCTGGCTCGTCCTTGTGGGCGTGGCGACGGCTTTCGTGGCTGTCCGGGGAACCGATGTGCGCATTATCGCGGTCGCGGTCGCGCTCTGTATCCTGCCTGTCTTAACCACATGGCCGGTCGCGCGTGGCGGGCTGGACTGGCCGCGTGGCCGGCGCGCGCTCCTGGTCTGCCTGCCATGGATCGTCATGAGCAGCCTGTTTGTCGCCGCCTCCGGGGGCATGGCGTCGCCGGCGCTGGTCTTTGTGCTGTTTCCGCCGCTCTTCGCGCTCGCCTTCGGATGGAGACGCCTTGCCGTGGAGACAGCGGTGTTCTCGCTCGTCGCAACCTTCTGTGCCGTCCTGGTATCCGGCCAGATGGCGGGGATGCCGGGGGCCGGTGGCCTGCGTGAGGCGAGCGAAATGTATGCCCTGGCGGGCCTGTGCCTGGTGCCGTTCCTGATCGCCGGTTTTGTCCGTCAGGATCATCTTGATGGCGGAGGGCTGCCGGTTGCGGGGACCGTTCCGCCACAGACGCCGCCTTCTGTCACACGCGACCTGCCGCCTGCCGCCGACAGCCCGGCTGCCGGGCTCGATCCGATCGACGCGGCCAACAATAATAACGCTGAGGCTGGTGAGACGATTGTCGATGTCACCCGCGAAGGCCGCATCCGGTCTGTCTCCGGGCCGGTGCCGCAGGGCGTCAATTTCCATGTCGGGCGGGTCTTCATCGAGAGTTTCCCTGCGGCGCTGCGTCAGCCTGTGGCGACCCGCATCAGCAATGGCGGTACCTTCCGGCAGACGCTCGGCAATGGCTCTACGGTCGAGATCACCGTGGACCGCCACGATCTCGGCATGCGGGTTTTCCTCACCGAGGTTACGGAGACCACTGATCCTGCCGAGGCGGTAGCGCCGGGGACTGATGCCGATGACCTTTCCCGCGCCGAAGCCGTGGAAACCGCACTGGCTGAGCGGACCGCCTTCTTCGCCGGTCTCGGCCATGAGCTGAAGACCCCGCTCAATGCGATCCTCGGCTTTGCCGACATCATGCGGTCTGAACTGCGCGGACCGATGCCTGAGGGGTATCGCGACTATGCCGCGCTTATCCATGAAAGCGGGCAGGACCTGCTCCTCATGGTCGAGGACATCCTCGATTATGCCAAGTCCGAATCCGGCCATGCGCGGCTGGACTCAGAGCCGGTCGACCTGGTCGCCAGCGGCGAATCCGTCATCGCCCAGCTCTCCGGACAGGCCCAGCGCTCCGACATCAAGGTGACCTTGCTGGCCAAGGCGGAGGTGTGGGCGCAAGCCGATCCGCGCGCCGTGCGCCAGATCTGGCAGAACCTGCTGTCGAATGCGATCAAGTATTCCGACATTGGCGGGACGATCCTGCTCGATGCCAAGGCGGGCCGCGATGCTGTCGCGCTGTCTGTGCGCGATCATGGCGCCGGCATGGATGAGGCTGACCTTGAGCGGATCGCGAAACCCTTCCAGCAGGGAAGCAATGCCCGTGGACGCGCCGGGACGGGGCTTGGTCTTGCGGTGGTGAAATCCTTTGCCGACGAGATGAAGGGCCGGGTCATCATCGATACAGCGCCGGGGCAGGGCACACGGGTGAGGGTCGTCCTGCCAAAGGCCGACCCAAGGGATGTCGCTGCTGTTGAGGATGCTGCCGAGTAAGGGGCGATCTACCAGGGATTCGACTGGTGCTGGCGCCGCTCGATCTGGGACTCCCGCCACATCAGAAGAAAGCCGGTCGCCATCAGGCAGCCCAGGACAACAAGCGCGACTTCCATCGGGAAAATTCCGGACTGCACAGCGTCCTGCGCCCGGCTCGACACGATTTCCGTATTGGAAGAGGACAGGTTCGAGGCGTGCTGATTGGCTGTGCGGGCAGCCTGTGTGCCAGCGGAATTGAGCAGCGGAAGAAACAAGGTCATGCTGTCGGGCCTCGCCTGGTTACCAGTATCTTAATCTGGAACAGGCGGTGCAAGCGCCATGCCGCGAACAGATAACGAGGAATGTGTAGCAGGATATGCAGGAAGAGAGATTGCCGACATGGCTCTGGGTCGATGCGCTGATCCGCCGGGCGCAGGTGGCCGGGGCATCCTGCTTCGTGCTGCAGAAGGGCGACCGTTCGCGCGGGGACGTGCTTGTTACCGTGGCCAACCTGCATGGCGGCGCGCGGGCCTATGTGCCCCGCACCAGCATGGAGGGCGAGCGCATCTTCTCCGATGTGCGGCTGCAGGGCGTCGGCGAGGACGAAGCGTCCGTGAATGAGTATGTGCGCCGCGCCCGCGAGCGCGACCCTGACCTCTGGGTGCTCGAGATCGAGGACCGGGACGGGCGCCATTTCCTGACCGAACCTGTGGAAACGCCCGAGGAGTCCTGAGCCGCGCGCAGCTGCGGCTTGGCATGGCCAGCCGTTTCCGCAATACCGGATTCGACATGGCGAAACTCTATTTCATCTACGCGGCGATGAATGCCGGCAAGTCGACCATCCTGCTGCAGTCGGCGTACAATTACCGCGAACGCGGCATGCAGGTCATGTTGTGGACGTCCGGTCATTATCGCGAGGGGCAGGAGGAAACCGCCGAGATCAGCTCCCGCATCGGGCTGAATGCGCGGGCACATCTCTATCGCGAGGAGATCGATCTCTTCGAGGCCATCACGGCCATGAAGAATGACGGGGCCGTGGATGCGGTCTTCATAGACGAGGCGCAGTTCCTCGCGCCCGGACAGGTCTGGCAGCTCGCCCGGGTGGCCGACCAGCTGCACATCCCGGTCATGTGCTACGGCCTGCGCACAGACTTCCAGGGCAAGCTGTTTCCCGGCTCGGCCGAACTGCTGGCGATTGCCGACCAGCTGCGGGAGGTCCGCACGATCTGCCATTGCGGGCGCAAGGCGACGATGACTGCCCGGGTGGATCCGGAAGGCAAGGCGATCACCGAAGGCCAGCAGGTCGAGGTGGAAAAGTCGCGCTATGTTTCCCTGTGCCGGAAACACTGGGAAGCCGCGACGAAGATTCACTGAAACCTGTAATGTTCCCGGGCAGGCTCGCGCGTCTGCCGGGTGAAAAATGATTCTGATCCGGAACGATTTTGCCGGCCCTCGCAGCAATTTTATCCCGCAATAGCCCGGACTTGACCGCAAAGTTGCCCGAATCTCCGCCGACTGTCTCTCTCATGGGATAGAGGAGACAGACCCATGGGCGCCCGCCGTAACACCATTCTTGGCCTCGCCACGATCATCGCCTTCGTTGCCACCGGCATGCTTGCCAATGCCGGCGCGCAGGAGGGCGATCCGGTCAAAGGCTCAGCCGAGATCGATTATCCGGGCTTCGCCGCGATGAGCGACGAGGTCATGGCCTATCGTGAGAGCCGCCTGGTCAGCCTCGTGGACTTCAATGAAATGAAGGACCAGCCTGACACGATCATCCTCGATACGCGCAGCCAGTTTGCGTTCGAGGCCGGCCATGTCGATGGCGCGGTTCATCTGAACTTCTCGGACTTCACCGACGAGAAACTGGCTGATGTGATCCCGACCAAGGACACCCGCATCCTCATCTACTGCAACAACAATTTCGAGGATGATATCGAACCGGTGATGCTGAAGCGCGCGCCGCTGGCGCTCAACATCCCGACTTTCATCAATCTCTATGGCTATGGCTATGAGAATGTCTATGAGCTGGGCGAGATGGTCTCCACCAGTGACGCGGATGTGAATTGGGTGAGCTCCCTGCAGACGCCCTGACCCCCGAGGCAGCGACCCCCATTCAAGCGGGCGCGAGGAGCATCCTCGCGCCCGTTTTTCATTGTGCGGGGTCCTGGTCTGCCGGGCATTTCTGCTCCGAACCGAGCGCCTGTCGCATGAAGAATTGCGCCTGCAGCTGCACGCTCTGGGGCAGGTCCTCGACGATGATCGCTTCCCCATGATCGACGGCCTTGTGGAGATATGGGCACGTCTCCTCCGGCACGTCCTTGCCGTGGATCTTGATCGATATGGACGTCTTGGTGAGATAGGTATTCAGATAGGCATACTCGGTCAGCGCCCGCTCTTCGGCGGAAAGACCGCCTGCCGCATCGATCGCCTTGATCTGGGCCAGCGTTTCATTGCAAGGTCCTTTCGCGATTGTGAAGTCCGATGCCTTTGCGGCCTCTGTCATGGCGTTCTCGCACGACTCCATGCTGGCGCCGAGCTTGTCCGCGACCGGGCCGGTCTGAGCGTGAGCCGCTGCTGGGAATGCCACAAAGCCTGCGGCGAACGCGAATGACAGGACTTGGTTTTTCATGATGATAATTTCCCTCCGTTTCCTCTCGGGCCGGATGCGGTCCGGCCTGTCGCCGAACGGCTCCTGTCGTCGGGCCTATCAGCTGGGTGGAGCTGTATGAAGGGCGTCGGTCTGTTTTAGTTCTGCTAATGCGATCATTTGTTGCCTTGCACAATTGCGCCCGGGCGGTCATGTCACGCAGCGAACATAATCGTTTCAGGATCAGAGCATGACATCTGCGAGCCAGGAAACAGCCACGCCGCGCGTTAATCCGAATGCCCCGAGCGAGGAGACCGTGCTGTCGGTCGAGCACTATACCGACCGACTCTTCTCCTTCCGTATCTCGCGCCCGCAAAGCTTCCGCTTCCGCTCGGGCGAGTTCGTGATGATCGGTCTGCCGCAGGAGAGCGGCAAGCCGATCCTGCGCGCCTATTCGGTCGCCTCTCCGGCCTGGGACGACTCGCTTGAGTTCTACTCCATCAAGGTGCCGGACGGTCCGCTGACCTCGCGCCTTCAGAAAATCCAGCCGGGCGACAAGGTTCTGCTCGGCAAGAAGCCGACCGGCACGCTCGTCCTCGACGCGCTGACGCCCGGCAAGCGGCTCTACATGTTCTCCACCGGTACCGGCTTTGCGCCCTTCGCAAGCCTGGTCCGCGATCCGGAAACCTATGAGAAGTTCGAAGACGTGATCGTCACCCATACCTGCCGCGAGAATGGCGAGCTGCAATATTCGACCAAGCTGGTCGAGGATCTCGTCAACGATCCGCTGGTCGGTGAGATGGTGCACGGCAAGCTCAAGCTCTTCACCTCCTGCACGCAGGAACAGTTCGAACGCATGGGCCGTCCGACCGACCTCATCCGCTCCGGCGACCTGTTCAAGGCGCTCGACCTGCCGCCGCTCGACCCGTCGACCGACCGTGCCATGATCTGCGGCTCGATGCCGATGACGCTCGAAATGAAAGAGCTGATGATCGAAGCCGGTCTGACCGAAGGCTCCAACGCCGCGCCGGCCGAATTCGTGATTGAAAAGGCCTTCGTCGGGTAGCACAGTTGGCAGGACATGGTTCGGGTTCGTCCATACGCGCCCGCTGACGCGGCAGCTTTCAAATCGCTCAATCTGGCCTGGATCGAGCAGCTGTTCGATATTGAGCCCTCTGACCTTGCCCAGCTCGACGATCCGCAGACCGTGATCATTGATGCGGGGGGATGCGTCCTTATTGCTGAAATTGAGGGTGAGCCTGTCGGTACCGCGGGGCTTGTCCGCGGGCATGAACCGGGTGTGCTCGAACTCGTGAAGATGAGTGCGCGCGCCGACCTTCGCGGCAAGGGCGTGGGCAAGGCCCTGATGAGCGCCTGCGTGACAGCCGCGCGCGACATGGGGGCAAGCCGTATCTGGCTGGAATCCAACCGCAAGCTCGATGCCGCACTTGGTCTCTATCGCGCGGCCGGCTTCCGCGAGCTTGCCTGCGGTGAGGAGACACCATCGCCCTATAGCCGCTGTGATATCCAGATGGTGCTCGACCTTTAGCCCATCTGCCCGCGATGACGCAGCTTCGCGTCCGCCAGCACGCAGGCGAGCATGGCTTCGGCGACCGGAACGGCGCGGATCCCGACGCATGGATCGTGACGGCCCTTGGTGCGGACATCGACCTCCTCGCCATCACGGGTGACCGACTGGGTCATCGTCAGGATCGACGAGGTCGGCTTGATCGCGATGCGCACGACAACATCCTGCCCGGTCGAGATGCCGCCGGCGACGCCGCCATTATTGTTCGACAGGAAGCGCACGCCCTCATTGCCCATGCGCATCTCGTCGGCATTCTGTTCACCGGAGAACGCGGCAGCGGCGAAGCCTGCGCCGATCTCGACGCCCTTGGCCGCATTGATGCTCATCATCGCTCCGGCGAGTTCCGCATCGAGCTTGCCATAGACCGGCGCGCCCCAACCGGCCGGAACGCCGGAGGCCTGCACCTCGACCACAGCGCCAGCGCTTGAGCCGGCCTTGCGGGTCTCGTCGAGAAACGCTTCCCACTTTGCGGCGGCGGCTGCGTCCGGGCACCAGAAGGGGTTCCTTGTCGTCTCGTCCCAGTCCCACGCCTCGCGGTCGATGGCGTGCGGGCCGATCTGGACGACGGCGCCGCGGATCTGGTTGTCATCGCCCAGAACGCGCCGCGCGACGGCGCCGGCAGCGACACGGGCCGCCGTTTCGCGCGCCGAGCTGCGCCCGCCGCCGCGATAGTCGCGGATCCCGTATTTCTGGTCATAGGCATAGTCGGCATGGCCGGGCCGGTAGCGATCGCGGATTTCGGAATAGTCCTTGGAGCGCTGGTCGACATTCTCGATCATCATCGAGACCGGCGTGCCGGTGGTCACCTGGCCGTCGGTGCGATCGTCCTCGAAGACGCCTGACAGGATGCGCACCTGGTCCGGCTCCTTGCGCTGGGTGACGAAGCGGCTGGTGCCGGGCTTGCGGGCATCAAGGAAGGCCTGGACGAAGGCCTCGTCCAGTTTCAGGCCCGGCGGGCAGCCATCCACGACGCAGCCAAGCGCGGCCCCGTGGCTTTCGCCCCAGGTGGTGACACGGAAAAGGTGGCCGAAAGTGTTATGCGACATGGTTGAGCCTTGAAGCGCAAATCGGCGGGTTTGAACAGACCCGTCTCCGGCGTCATGCAAACATATCGCCAATTCCTCGCACAATCATTGATAAGTCCTTGAAATCCAATACCCTCAGGGGCTCAGAAAAACAGCAAGGGCAGGACTTCGATGACCTACGACCTCTCCGGCAAGAATGCCGTCGTCACAGGCGCCAGCCGTGGCATCGGCGAGGCGATTGCACGCACGCTCGCAGAAAACGGCGCCCGCGTCGCGCTCATCGCGCGCAACACCGAGGCGCTCGACAAGATCGCGAAAGACCTTCCCAACGATCCGGTCGTCCTGCACGCCGATCTCGGCTCTCCGGAAGGCTGGAAGCCGCTCGCAGAAGCTATCCTTGAGCAGCTCGGGCCGGTCGATATCCTGGTCAACAATGCCGGGGTCAGCGTTTACGAACCGGCCGGCAAGGTGACGGAAGAAAATCTCGACGCGACGCTCACCATCAATGTCCGCAACCTGATCCTGCTCACCGATGCGCTGACCGATAGCCTGAAGTCGCGCAAGGGCAACATCGTGAACATCTCTTCGGTCTCGGCGAGCACGGGCAGCATCGGGCAGATCGCCTATTCCGCCTCAAAAGGCGCGGTGAACTCCATGACGCGAAACATGTCGATCGACCTTGGCCGGTCCGGGGTGCGCGTAAATGCCGTGGCGCCGGGTGTTATCGACGATGGTATGTGGAAGACCGCTTTCGAAAGCGGTGCTGTCGACCGGGAAAAGACAATGGAGCGGATCGGCAAGGTGGTGCCGCTGGAAGGCCGCTGGGGCAGTGCGCAGAATATTGCCGATGCTGTGACTTTCCTGGCGTCAGACAAGGCGGATTACATCACCGGGCAGGTGCTTCGTGTGGATGGTGGCATTCTGGCTTGAACGAAAGACAGGAACAAAGATGAGCGAACACGAATCAGCGCAGGTCATTCCGCCCAGTCCGAGTGCGGAAGAGTATCAGAAGGACAGCGAGGGCAAGCCACTCATTCCTGATGTGGCCGACCCAATTCCACTGTTCCGCGACTGGATGGCGGCCGCGCGCGCGGCTGAGCCGAACGATTCCAATGCCATGTCGCTGGCGACGGTCGATACGCATGGCCGCCCTGACGTGCGCATCGTCCTGCTCAAGGACATCTCCGAAAACGGTTTTGCCTTCTATACCAATTTCGGCAGCGTGAAGGGCGTCCAGCTCAAGGACAATCCTGTTGCCGCGCTCGGGTTTCACTGGAAATCGCTGCGGCGCCAGGTGCGTATCCGTGGCGTGGTCCAGCCGGTCCCGGCAGACGAAGCCGACGCCTATTTCGCCTCACGCGCCCGCGAAAGCCGTTTGAGCGCAATCGCGTCCGACCAGTCGCGTCCGCTGCCATCCCGCGAGACTTTCGACGAGCGTATTGCTGCGCTCCAGAAGGAATATGAAGGCCGCGATGACATTCCGCGCCCGAAGACCTGGGGCGGCTACAGGCTTGTGCCCGACGAGATGGAGTTCTGGCAGGATCAGGCCTTCCGGATGCACGACCGGCTGAAATTCGTCCGCAAGGCCGGCGTCTGGACGCATCACCGGCTTTATCCGTAAGACGCCCGTCTTAAAGGTCGTGAACGTTCGCGCCGCGCGCTTCAAGGATGGGGCGCATTTCCCAATAGGCTTCTTCGGTACGCAGCAGCGGAATGCGCGGGTGCAGGTGATGCACGATGTGAAACTGCATGCCGAATGAGAGGATATTGCCGACCGCGGCGCGGAAGCTGCGCGTGGCGCGCAGGCGACCTGTCTCTTTCGCCGGATGGTGCGGGGCCCAGCTCAGATAATACTGGATGTAGGTGTAGGCGAGATGGTGGGGCAGCCACCACAGACAGGCTGCCTCGATGGCGTGACCGGACCAGGCCAGGCCAAACAGAATGACATACCAGCCAAACCGGTAGAGGGCGCCTGCTCTGAGTGCATCAAACCGCTTCAGGCGGATCAGCGTGCGGCCATAGGCGTTGAAGGCCCCTTTTCCACGCGGCTGGCGGTTCTCGATCGTTCTCCAGATGGCGTGCCACGGGCCATTAGCGCGAGAAGAGATGTCCGGATCGAAATCGTCATGATTGGTGTGAAGGTGATGCTCGCGGTGCGTGATCTTGGCGACCTGATAGGGCAGGGCGAGCGGGATCGTGGAGAGATACCCGACGGTTTCGTTAAGCCAGAAAAGCTTCGATCCCGGGCGGGCGATAATGTCATGCTGCGCCTCGTGGGAGGGCAGGTAGCTGATCGTGGCCGTGATCGTGGCAATGATCAGCCCGAGCCAGACAGGGATCAGCCCCATGAAAACAAGCGGCCAGAGCGACACCCACAGAGCGAGGTTCACAAAGGCGCCAATGACGGTGAACCAGGGGAATTTCCCGATATGGCGGCGCGCGATCTCACGCTCCATATACTGGAGTTCGCGATCGGAAAGCTGGCTGAGGTCGCGTTCGCTCATCAGATCCATCGTCCCCTTATCTGTGCTGGAAGGCCGAGGGCTGCACCGACAATGAACCCGCAATGCAGTGCGCTCAGACCGAAAGGTGGTGTCCAGCCGGAGGCTTCAATGAGCTGGGCCGTCAGCGGCACAAGGAAGCCGACCGCGAAGAACAGCGGTCCGAGATAGAAGAATGTCCTCAGGATAGAAACCACGCTGAAACCCCAACCCCGGCGGTATCGGGCAAAGTGAACTGCCCGGTGCCGCCCTCTATGACGCTTTCCTATACAAGGATGATAAACAGCAGGTTTCCGCGTCCCGAAAATACGGGACAATCATTCTCTTTTTGGTAGAAATTCAAAATCTGCCGGGAAAATCCCGGCAGATTGATGCTAGATCAGATGAGCGCTATCGCGCTGGAGGACCAGGTGCGGAACGCCGTCGCTGGTCTTGTTCCAGGAGACGCCATCGTCGGAAATCATTGCACTGACACGTTGGCGAAGCCCTGAAAAGCTATCGAATTCAACAACATCCACGGGCTCGTCAAAGTGCAAAACGACCTCGTACCCCATGCCGCCGGCAAGTTCGCGTACGCCGTGCACGCGGCCCTGAAAGGGCTGTTTGAGGTAACGGCCCGATACGCGCTCTCCAACCTGCAGGGGAATTTCCGGCTGGTTGGAAAGGCGCGCGGAAGCGGTGTTCCAGTCGCGATAGCCCAGCTCATGCGCGACGGCTTCCAGCGCATTGGCGTGACTGAGGCTTTTGCCGCGAGTGGCGGACTCGGCACGCAGTTCACGCGCACGTGCTTTCGCCTGCGCACGGGTAGTAATGGTATATGTCATCGGGAGACGACCCTCTCATCTGGACCGGGCAAAAGAAGCGGGCGTTCGCCTTGCCGCAGGCCGGTCTCAAATAAAGAGATAGGGACCTGTCACAAAATCGGGGATGAGCCCCGGAGATCTTCACCATCGGACAGTGATGTCCGGCGAACGGCAGGCGTCTCAGACCTGAGGCGGGCAGATAGGCCTGCTTTCCCGGTCCGTCAAGCCGCTAGTCCCGGAAGTCGCCCATACATTCCTTTCGGGCGATGTCCTGCGCGGTCCCGATCCAGCCATCAGCACGGGCGAGGCGGTAGGGCTCATCGGTTGCCAGCATGGTCAGCCCGCCGCGGGCAAGCTCGCTATACTCGGATGGGTCGTCATCGGCCCAGTACTGATCATCGAGGCGTTCACCCGGACGCCCCAGCGTGCCGAAGGCGCTCTCGATGCCCTTGCCGGCGAGCGCCTTCCACTTGCCGGGGACCGGGGTGCTGGTACCGGTCCAGGCGATGAGATTGTCGGGGTCGATCCCGCTCTCCAGCAGCTCGGCCTCATGCTGCGGGCCGCCGATACCGGCGGTCATCATCATCTCAGGCGCCAGCTTCGCGACCTGCCGGGCCTGGTCGTCATTATAGGTGATGAGGATGACGTTCGACGTTGCGCCGGCGTCGCGCACGGCGGAGACGATCTTGCGGAAGCTGGTCGTTTCCTTGCGGTCGAGTTCCAGGATGGCATCGTTTTCGACCGCCCAGTCGAGGGCCGCGTCGAGCGTTGGCGGATTGAAGTCGGTCACGGTGCCCTCATTGTCGACAAGGTCGAGCGAAGCGATCGCCGCCCAGTCGGTATCGGCGACTGCGCCGGAGCCACTGGTCGTGCGCCCGAGCGTGCGGTCATGCATCAGGAAGAGCGTGCCATCCCGGCTCTCGGCGATGTCGACTTCCATCACGAAGGCCGCACTGGAGAGGGCATGATCAAGAGTCTCGATCGCGTTTTTGGGATAGCCGGGCGCGGGGCCGCCGCGATGCGCGGCCAGGAGCAGGCCCCCTTCCTCGCGCACGCAGTCGAAGAGCGTGGCCAGCTTCGTTTCGCCCGATTGCACGTCGCCAGCATCCGCATCCATGTCGGTGCTGGTCATTTCACCGCCGGGTTCGGAATAGGTTTCTGGCGGGGCCGTCTGCTCGCAAGCTGCCAGCAGACCGGCGCCGATTGCTGCAAAAACAAGGCTCTTGGGACACTTCATCAGGGAGAACACCTTTCCTTTTCTTGCTGGCTACCCTAACGGGACGTAGAAGGATTGTGAACGCTACGAAATGCACGCGCCGCCAGAGCGCAGGAGGAGAAGACAATGCAAGGATTGATGCAGAGCTGGCAGCTGACCGTGGACAAGGTCCTGGATCATGCCGCCCATAATCATGGTGACCGCGAGATCGTCACGCGCACGGTTGAGGGCAATATCACGCGCACGAATTACCGGAAGCTTCGCGAACGCGCCAAGCAGGTTTCCAGTGCGCTGAAGGATGAAGGCATCAAGCTCGGCGACCGGGTCGCCACGCTCGCCTGGAACACCGACAAGCATATGGAAGCCTGGTATGGCACGATGGGCATCGGGGCTGTGCTGCACACCATCAATCCGCGTCTTCACCCTGACCAGATCGCCTATATCGCCAACCACGCCGAAGACCGTATCCTGATGTTCGATACGACCTTCCTGCCGCTGGTCGAGGCCGCGAAACCGCAGCTGAAGACGATCGAGAAATTCATCATCCTGACCGACCCGGACAATATGCCGGAGAACTCGCTCGGCGCGGTGTCCTATGAGCTCTGGATCGATGGCCGCTCGCAGGATGTCGAGTGGGGCGGCTTCGACGAGAATACCGCTTGCGGGCTCTGCTACACCTCGGGCACGACGGGCAACCCGAAAGGCGTGCTCTATTCCCACCGCTCCAACGTGCTCCACACTTTCATCACCATGGGCGTCGACACGCTGGGCATGGGCGCGGCTGATGTCGTCCTGCCGGTGGTGCCGATGTTTCACGCCAATGCCTGGGGGCTTGCCTTTGCCTGCCCGGCGACCGGCGCAAAGCTCGTCATGCCGGGCGCCGACATGTCCGGCAAGGCGATCTACGAACTGCTCGACAAGGAGAAGGTAACGATCACCGCGGCCGTGCCGACGGTCTGGCTGCTGCTGCTGGCCTATCTCGAAGAAAACAATCTCAAGCTGCCGCACCTGCGCAAGGTCGTCATCGGCGGCTCGGCCGTGCCGGAGCGGATCCTGCGGGCCTTCGAGGAGAATTACGATGTCGAGGTCTTCCATGCCTGGGGCATGACGGAACTCTCGCCGCTCGGCACGCTCGGCGCATTGCCGGCGCACCTGGTCGACGCCCCGCATGAAGAGCAGATGACCTATAAGCTGACGCAGGGCCGTCCGCCCTTCGGTGTCGAACTCAAGATCGTCGACGACAATGGCGATGACCTGCCGCGTGACGGGGAAACCTCCGGCCGGCTGGTCTGCCGCGGTCCGGCCATTGCCTCTGCCTACTTCAAGGGCGATGGCGGCGAGGTGCTGGACGAGAATGGTTTCTTCGACACGGGTGACGTGGCGACGCTGGACGAGCACTCGACAATGCAGATCACCGACCGCGCCAAGGATGTGATCAAGTCCGGCGGCGAGTGGATTTCCTCCATCGACATCGAGAACTTCGCAGTCGGCCATCCGCAGGTCGCCAATGCCGCCGCGATCGGCATCTACCACCCGAAATGGGATGAGCGCCCGCTGCTGATCGTGCAGCCGGCACCGGGTGAGACACCCTCCAAGGAAGAGGTGCTCAAGCAGCTGGAAGGCAAGATAGCCAAGTGGTGGACGCCGGATGATGTCCAGTTCGTGGAAGAAATTCCGCTCGGCGCGACCGGCAAGATCAACAAGCTCAAGCTGCGGGAAATGTTCAAGGACTATACACTCCCGACAGCCTGACCGGACCGATCGCGTCCGCTCACGCTTTGCTTTCCGGCCTTGCCCTCAGGCGCCAAGACGATATGTCTCGCGCCTGAGGAAACGGGAGCGAGTGAATGAGTGATACTGTCCAGAGTGCAGGCTGGCGCACGAAACTGTCGGGCGCGGCGCTTGTCGTTTCCATTCTTGCGGTCATCTGGTTCGCTGCAGCAGCGCTGGGGACGAAGTACGGGCTCTGGGGTTGGCAGTTCGGCCTTGGCACGATGACCATTGGATGGGGCCCGCCCATTGCCTTTATCGCAACCGGCCTCGCCGGCATCGCGCTGATCGTCGGTTTCATCAAGTCGCCGCGCACCCAGCCGGTCATTCTCGGGCTCGCGGCGCTGCTCATCGCGCTGATGCTGCTCTTCCGCCTGATCGGCTTTGGCGCCCAGGCCGCGAGCCTCCCGCCGATCCATGATATCCAGACCGACTGGGATGATCCGGTCCGCTTCTCAGACACGTTGCTCGCCCAGCGCAAGAGCGCCGACGCGATGAACCCGGTCGAGGACGATCCGGTCATTCCGGAAGCGCCGGGCATCGAGGACCGCTGGCCCGGCATGGGCGGACGCCATGTCTCCGAAGTTCAGGAAGAGGCTGAGCAGGAACGTGTCGAGGATGGCGAGACCGTCCCGCCGGCCTATGACCGCCCGATCGAACCGGTCTATTTCGACCAGTCTCCCGGCGAGGTCGCCGCCTATGCGCTGCGCATCGCCGAGAACCGCGGCTGGGACATCTTCACGAAGCCGGAAATGGGTGAGGATGTCGAGCAGACCATGCTCGAAGCGACAGTCACATCCGGCTGGTTCGGGTTCAGGGATGACGTCGCCGTTCGTATCCGTTCCGTCGAAGGCGCGACGCGAGTCGACATGCGCTCCATCAGCCGCGTCGGCCTGTCGGACCTCGGCGTGAATGCCAAGCGCGTGTCGAGCTTTCTCTCCGAACTCCAGGACCGGGCAGACGGACGTCTCGAGCCGTGATCGACGGCGCGATGATTTAAGCGTATAGGAGACGGGCTGCGTGACTGGCGCTTAAGGTGGGTCACCACCGTGGAGCGCAGCATTGGACAAGCCGTGCGCCTGGGCATGAACCTCACCTCATGGAGGGCTGCCCATGCCCGACCTGTCTCCGATTTCCGTCGCATTCCTCGTCTTTCCGAACGTCACCCAGCTGGACCTGACCGGCCCGGCGCAGGTGCTCTCGCGGCTCGGCAATACGACGGTCGATCTTGTCTGGAAGACGCGTGACCCCGTGCCGACCGATTCCGGCTTTCCCCTGCTGCCGACGAAGACCTTCGGGGAGATGGGCCAGGCCGATATCCTCTGCGTGCCGGGTGGTTTCGGGACGGTGGATGTCATGCAGGATGCAGAGGCGCTCGACTGGGTCCGCCGGATGGGAGAGGGGGCCGACTGGGTCACCAGCGTCTGTACCGGTGCACTTGTGCTGGGCGCGGCTGGTCTGCTGAGCGGCTATGAAGCGACGACCCACTGGGCGTCGCATGAGCAACTCGCCTTCTTCGGCGCGAGCCCCACGAAGCAAAGAGTCGTTCTGGACGGCAATCGCCTGACCGGAGGCGGCGTGACGTCGGGCATCGATTTCGCGCTGGCGCTGGCCGCCCGCATCCGTGGCGAGGACCACGCGAAATTCATCCAGCTCTCCATCGAATACGACCCGCACCCGCCGTTTGATTCCGGCACTCCGGACAAGGCCGGCCCGGCGACGCTCGAGCGCTATTGGGCGCTGGTCAACAAGGCCGCGCCGGGGCGTGTGGACAAGGTGAGAGAGATTGCGAAGGGCTTGGGGTTCGCGCCTTAACCCGTCTTCTGGAGCGCCTTCCAGGCAAATTTCGACCGCACGGTGGGCGTGGTGTCTGCCGTCTCGACTAGGCCTTCCTCGACCAGCTTGAGCATATGGCCCAGCACCGACATGGCGGCAGCCGGATGCAGGCGCTTGTCGACATCAGCATACATGGTCTCGACCATGCGCGGGATGTTCGTCTCGCCGGATTTCAGATGCTTGATGATCGCGGATTCGCGGTCGAGGCGGTGCTGGCGGTAGGCCTGGATAAAGCCGTTCACATCCTCGCGGACAGCTTCGCCATGAGTTGGCCAGAGGATGTCAAAATTGCGGGCCTCGATCTTGTCGAGCGAGCGCATATAGTCGGCCATGTTGCCGTCCGGCGGCGCGACGATTGTGGTCGACCAGCCCATGATGTGATCGCCCGACAGGCAGGCATTCTCTTCACGGAGCCCGAAACAGAGATGGTTCGAGGTATGGCCAGGGGTCTCGATGACGTCGATCGTCCAGCCGGGGCCGGAGATGACGTCGCCATCGCCAACCTTCACGTCCGGCATAAAGCCCAGATCGTCGGCCGATCCAAGCTCGCCCTTGGCTGTCGGCTCGCCGCAGTTCTTTGCGTAAGTCTTGCAACCCGCCCAGTCGGCCAGCGGCTGGGCCAGCGGGGAGTGGTCGGAGTGTCCGTGGCTGACGAGAACATGCGTGATGGTCTCGTCCTTGAGGACCTCTTTCAGGACCTCGAAATGCTCTGGCAGGTCGGGGCCCGGATCGAGCACGGCAACCTCGCCATGGCCGATGATATAGACGCCGGTTCCGACAAACGTGAACGGACCGGGATTGTTCGCGACAACGCGGCGGATCAGCGGAGACACCTGCTCCACTTTACCATATTCAAAATCAAACTCTTTGACGAACGGGATGCCCATGGGACCTCTTCGGCAGTTTTCGAATCGCCCATCAGATGTAGGACGTGACTAGGCTGACCGCTTCCCGGTAAACGCAGTGACGAAGGCTTTGGCCATGCGGCGGGTCGACTTCAGCTTGTGAGCAAGCTTCAGTGCCACCGGCGGGCCCATATCCGTCTTGTTTGCGTCCACAATGAAGATGCGACCTGAAGCCCGGTCGCGTAACACGTCTACGCCGCCCCAATCCAGCCCGAGCTCTGCGGCAAAGCGCTCAATCACAGCAATTTCATCGGTTGAGTAGCAGTTCCTGGGCTCGTCGAGCAAAACTTCAGCATTCTCGTTCAGGAATCGGCGGGCCAGCGGGCGGCGCTTGCGGAAGACGACCGTCGGACTGCCGCCGACAATGCAACAGCGCAGGTCTTCGACCAGGCCGCCATCGATCTCGTTGTCGATCAGGCGCTGATAGGTCTTGTCGTCGAGCGGCTCCATCGGACCTTCGATGATTCGTCCGTCATGACAGGCATTCTTCTCCGACTTTTCCACCATCGGGCCCTCATAGGAGCGCGGATCGACCTTCAGGCTGTAGCCGGCCGCGCGCTCGAAAGCGGAGGCGACATTGGATTTGGAGATGTCGGTGCACCCGAAATTGACCAGTTTCGCGCCGGGCTTGGTCTTTGGGGCCTCATGCGTGACATGTGTCGAGTCGTCGAACTGGAAAACGATGTCGGCCGTGGAGACGTCGGAGATCAGCTTTGCGCCGGAGGCATGCATGACCGGCCAGATGAAATACCAGGGCCGTGGTTTGTCGGGGTGGAAGGCAATGGTGGGGCGCTTGTGCCCGGTGATTCGACGCCAGGTGCGCCAGGACTGGGCCAGTGTGTAGAAGGTCAGCCAGGTGAAGATATCGTTGGCCAGCTGATAATTCGCCGGGACGCGGTGCCCGGTCTTCTTCACCAGCCAGGCGCCGTCCTCGTACTTGAAATCTGTCAGCCAGTTACGTGACATCCAATTTCTCCTCACCGCCCCCTCAGACGTAGCAAAAGTGGATCGCACGCCATGCCAGCAGTTTCAACCATTTACGGCTGTAGCACGAGGGTGCTCCCGCTCACTTTGGCACACGATTTATTGATCAGAGCAGGGATTTGAGACTGGAGAGATCATAGCCTGCATCTGCGGCCGTATCGACGATTTCGTCGGCCTGGCCCTGTCCGCCATGGCTAAGTGCCCACGCCGTGATCGAGCGTGTGCCAGTGCGGCAATAAGCCAACACCGGAGTCGGCGCTTCGTTCAAAATTGACTGCATGCGTTCGATGATTTCCGGGGTCGGCGCGCCCGAAAAGGGCAGGGCGACGAAGGTGATTCCCTTCCCCTCGGCCTTGGTGCGAATCGAGCCCATGCGCGGCTGGTCGATCCCGCCTTCCCCATCCGGGCGATTGGCAATAATCGTCTTGTATCCCCGGGAGGCGATCTCCTCCACATCCGACTCGTCAATCTGGGGGGCGACAGCGAAATAGTCTGTCACTTTGCGGATGTCGGCCATCTGTTACCTCGGTGTCATGTAGCGTTGACAAGCGAACCTGTGGCGTGAACCTAGGATCGCGGGGTCGGAGTTCCAAGAGCCGATAACCGCTTCTGGTGAAACGGAAAAGAGAAAAGCCCGACGTGTCAGCGCTACAGAGAAGCCTCTCCCGTATTCCCTGGGCTTATGTCTTACGCCGGCTGCTGTTCGCGATTCCGACGCTTCTCGTCATCATTGCCGTTGCCTTCTTCATGATGCGCCTGGCCCCGGGCGGGCCGTTCGATGGCGAACGCAAGCTGAATGCGGCGACCGAGGCGGCCATCAAGGCAAAATTCGGCCTCGACCAGCCGCTTTGGAAGCAGTTCACGGACTATCTTCTCGGCGTCCTGCAGGGCGATTTCGGCCCTTCCATGAAGACGCTCGGCAAGTCGGTGAACGACCTTATCGCCGACGGCCTGCCGGTCAGTCTCGCGGTCGGTTCGCTGGCAATGCTGGTGGCACTGACAGTGGGCACCGCGCTCGGCGTTTTTGCCGGGCTGCGCCAGAACACGGCGGGCGACTATACCGTTATGGGGATCGCCATGGCGGGCATCTCCATCCCGACCTTCGTGACCGGCCCGATCCTGATCCTGACGCTGGCACTCGGTGCCGGCCTGTTCGCCGTTGGCGGACTGGGTGAATATCCCAATATCGGGATGAGCCTGCACAATATGACGCTGCCAGTGCTGACCCTGGCGCTGCCGCAGATCGCGATCATTTCGCGGCTGATGCGCGCCTCGACCATCGAGACGATGCGCTCGCCGCATGTGCGCACCGCCCGCGCCAAGGGCCTTGCCGAGCGCACGGTGATCATGCGCCACGTCCTGCCATCGGCGGTGCTGCCGCTGGTGTCCTATGCCGGCCCGGCCATGGCGCGGGTGATGACCGGCTCGCTGGTCATCGAGCGCATCTTTGGCCTGCCGGGCATGGGCTCCTACTTTGTGGATGGCGCGATCAACCGGGACTATACGCTCGTCATGGGCGCGCTCATCATCTACGCGACCCTGATCGTCATCTTCAATCTGATCGCAGACATCCTCTACGCCCTCCTCGATCCCAAGGTGAAGTACGACTGATGGTTGATACGCTCGACATGACAGGCCGCAAGGACCCCGTGGAGCAGGCGATCGCTGGCGGCCGCTCGCTCTGGGATGATGCCAAGCGCCGCCTGTTCAACAACAAGGCCGCCGTCGTCTCCATGTGGGTTCTGGGCGTGCTGATCCTGCTCGCCGCTTTCGGCCCGATGCTCTGGGTGCATGATTACAGCCAAATCTCGGCCGATACCGAACTGCCGCCAACCTTGCAGAACTGGCACCTGCTGGGCACCGACGAGCAGGGCCGCGACCTGGTCGCGCGTAACCTGCTGGGCCTGCGGATTTCCATGTCGGTGGGTCTGGTGGCGACCATCGTCTCGCTGATCATCGGGGTGACCTGGGGCGCGATTGCCGGCTTTGTCGGCGGCAAGGTCGACAACATCATGATGCGGTTCGTGGACGTGCTCTACGCCATGCCCTTCATCTTCTTCGTCATCCTGCTGCTGACCGTATTCGGGCGGAATATCATCCTGATCTTCGCCGCCATCGGTGCCGTCGAGTGGCTGACCATGAGCCGGATCGTGCGCGGCCAGACGCTTGCCATCAAGGGCAAGGAATTCATTGAGGCCGCGCGGGCTGCCGGTGTTTCGGGCCCGGCCATCATCCGCCGCCACATCCTGCCCAACGTGGTCGGCCCTGTCGCGGTCTATGTGACGCTGACCATCCCGGTCGTGATCATGGCCGAAAGCTTCCTCTCCTTCCTCGGCCTTGGCGTGAACGAGCCGCTGACCTCGCTCGGCGTGCTGATCTCCAATGGCGCCAAGGAAATGCAGGACAAGCCCTGGCTGCTCATGGCGCCGGCGATCCTCATGGCGGTCACGCTGCTCTGCCTCAACTTCATCGGCGACGGGTTGAGGGATGCGCTCGATCCGAAAGAACGCTAGACGCCTTTCCATGAGTGATTCCGCCTTTATCGATCTGAAATCGACGCATAATCCGCACCGCTTCTATCTGCCGGTGGAGGAGCGTCTCTGCGTCGGCCCGCCCGGCCACAAATTCCTGTTCGGCGGCGTTGGCCTCGCCACCGCCATCACCGCGCTCGAGCGCACCACGGGCCGGCCCTGCATCTGGGCGACGGCGCAGTACCTCTCCTTCGCCAACCCGCCGGATGTCGTCGATGTGGATGTGCGGGCCCCCATTGTCGGCAAGAACATCACCCAGGCGCGCGTGCTCGCCCATATTGCCGAGCGTGAGATCTTCACGGTGAATGCCGCTGTCGGGGAACGCGAATCCGACCAATCGCATCAGTGGCTGACCAAGCCGGATGTCGCCCCGCCCGAAGACTGTCCGCCCATGCCGCGCTTTGACGAGACCTCGGAGGACCTCCACACCTTCCTCGACATGCGGGTCGCCCAGGGCCGTTACGCCCCGCGCCGGCAGATTTCCGGCGGACGCAGCGAGGATGGCCGCGTCGTCCTGTGGGGCCGGGCGAAGACCGGGGCACCGATCGATTCGGCCATGCTGGCGATCATCAATGATTTCGTGCCGTCCGGCACAAGCCACGCGCTGGGGCTTCCGGCCGGCGCCAACTCTCTCGATAATACGCTGCGCATCCGCAAGATCGTGGAGACCGAATGGGTCTGCTGCGACATCCAGATCGAAGGTGTCCACAATGGTTTCGTGCATGGCCGCATCGCCATGTTCGCCGACGATGGCACGCTGATGGCCACCGGCAGTCAGTCCGGCATCATCCGCATCTTCGACCCGGAAGCCTTCGCGAAGCGGTTTCCGAAAGAAGCCTAGCCTAGCGCCGCTTTCGCAACCGCCGCGCTGGCCGGGCAGCTTGCGATTTCAGTTTGAACCGCCGGGGCCTCATGGCTGGAGGAATGCGTTGCGGCGACGGCGATGACTTCGGCATCCGAGAACATGGTCGCCAGCCGTACAAGGCTCTGGCGGGTGGTGCGCGGGGTCTCGGCGTCAGAGAGGGCATCGAGCTGCACTTCGCCTTCCTCGGCCATGCCGCGGAAGATGCAGCCAAGGTCGGAGGGGCCGTCATTGCCATCGACCCAGTGGCCGAGCTGCTGGGCGGCCGCCGCGAAGCGCAGGATTTCGATCTCGTAGCTGTCCGGGATATCGGCTGTGCCGGCCTCATCAATGTGCGCGATCAGGCTCGCGGTCTCGTCGCGCAGATCACTCGCCTTCGCGCCCCAGTCACCGACAAGCTCCGGCGAGGCGGATGCGGTAAAGGGCAGGGCGGCAGCAGCGATGGCAACAAGCAGGCGTTTCATGACGGCACGATCTCCAAATTCTCCTCAGAGGCGAAGCAAGCCGCATGCCGCTCGCCTGACAGGCCCTCCAGCTTGACTTCATTGCGCCCGCCCCATATCCAGCGCCTCAATGAATACGAGATCGCACCACCACCATCACCACGCGTGACGCGCCGACGAGGCGCGAACCGGTCCGGCTGCGCCTCTCTTCAAGTGTTCATTCCCAGACATTGAACCGCCAGAGGCAGACAAGCCGATCCCCGGTTGTCGTGTCTCGTCCAGTGCGTCCGCTTCACACTCATTCCGGCTTCGTCTAAGGCGAAGCGCGAGCGAGATGAACAGGACCAGACGATGAGCAAGAAGAAACAGGACCCCGACGCGCCGAAGAGTGGCAAGGACCTCGCCCGCAAGCCGCGCGGCTTTCCGGACCGGCGCGAGGGGCTGATCCATGCCCAGGCCGAGATGATCGACCGGGTGACCTCGGTCTACCGCCGCTGGGGCTTCGAGGCGCTCGATACCGGGGCGTTCGAATATGCCGACGCGCTGGGAAAATTCCTGCCTGATGATGACCGCCCGAATGCCGGGGTCTTCTCGCTGCAGGATGATGACGAGCAGTGGATCTCGCTTCGCTATGACCTGACCGCGCCGCTCGCCCGGTTTGCCGCCGAGAACTGGCAGACGCTGGCCAAGCCCTTCCGGCGCTATGCCGCCGGGCCGGTCTGGCGCAATGAGAAGCCGGGGCCGGGACGCTTCCGCGAATTCCTGCAATGCGACGCTGATACGGTCGGTGCCGCAGGGGCCCATGCCGATGCGGAGATGGTGGCGATGGCGGCTGAAGCGATGCGCGCGGCCGGGGCAGGGGATGGGGAGTTTGCCGTCCGGGTGAACACCCGCCGCCTGCTCAATGCCGTGCTCGACGGCGTCGGTGCAAATGGCGATGCGGTGCGCCTCACTATATTGCGCGCGCTCGACAAGCTCGACCGGCTCGGCGAGGAGGGCGTCAAGCTGCTGCTCGGTCCGGGACGCGAGGATGAGAGCGGAGACTTTACCAAGGGCGCAGGCCTGGACACGGCTGGCATTGATCGCGTTATGGCGTTCGCCCAGGCGGGCCGGCCAACGCGCAGTGAGACGCTGGAAGCGCTCGGCCAGGCCGTCGGGACCGGCGACGAGGCGCAAGCCGGGCTTGATGAACTCGCCGCCATCGCGCGCGGGCTTGAAGCGTTCAGCTGCCCGGACAGCGATGTCCTCTTCGATCCATCTGTCGTGCGCGGGCTAGAATATTATACCGGCCCGGTTTTCGAGACGGAGCTGCTGCGCGAGACCGTCGATGAGGATGGCAATTTGGTGCGTATCGGCTCAGTCGGCGGCGGCGGGCGCTATGACGATCTCGTGGCTCGCTTTACCGGCCAGCAGGTGCCCGCGACCGGTTTCTCGGTCGGCATCTCGCGGCTGGCGACGGCCTTCGCCATCAGCGGCGACATCGAAGCATTGAACGGGCCTGTCGTCGTCCTGAACCTCAATCGCGAAGACCCGACAGAGGCGCTCAAGCTCGCGACCGAGCTTCGTGCCGCCGGTATACGGGCGGAAGCCTATATGGGCTCGTCCGGCATGCGTCCGCAGATGAAGTATGCCGACCGGCGCGGCGCGCCTGTCGCGATCATGGTCGGCGAGGACGAGATCGCCAAGGGCGTGGTCACCATCAAGGACCTCAAGGAAGGCGCGAAGCAGGCGGCTGCCATCAAGTCCAATGAGGAATACCGCGAAGCCCGCCCGGGCCAGTTCGAAGCGCCGCGTGCCGAGATGATCGCGCGGGTGCGTGAGATCGTGGAGGCGTCGGAATGAGCAGCCCTGAGGACGTGTTCGCCCAGCTTGGCGGCGAGCTGTGTGACCCGCCGATCGTCATGCCGGCGAACCAGCCGCTGGAGCTCTCCGGCGAAGCGGTGCGCGCCCGGCTTTGTGTCTTTGTCGGAGAGAATGGCGAGGAGTGCGCGTTGCGCCCCGACCTCACCTTGCCGCTCGCCATCGCGCAGGCCAAGGCCGGCGTGTCTGACGAAACCTTGAAGCGCTATTCTGCGCGCGCCTTCCGCCTGCCATCCGTGGCGGGCGATTCGATGGAGTTCATGCAGGTGGGCTTCGAGCGCTATGGCGCGCCTTCTGATGCGCAGACCGATGCGGAGGCTTTCGCGCTGGTCTGCGAGGCGGCCGCGGCAAGCGGTGTCAGCGAGAGCGAGACCCGCATGGGCGACCTCGCCGTCTTCCCGGCTTTTGTCGATGCGCTCGATCTTGCGCCCGGCCTCGCCGAGGCGCTGAAGCGGGCTTTCCGGCAGGTGGGCGGGGTGTCAGCGCTGCTGAAGGCAAAGCCCGCCCAGCCGGCCCATGGCCTTGCTGCGCGTCTAAAAGGCGCGAGCCCGGCTGAAGCCAAGGCCATCGTCACCGATATCTTCGCGCTGTCAGGTATCCAGACGCAAGGCACACGCTCCATTGACGAGATTGTCGAAGGCCTCCTCGCGCAAGCCGCCGATGCGGAGTATGGCGGCGCGCCGGACCTTGCCCGTCAGACGCTCGAATCGGTGATGGCCGTCGACTGCGCGCCGGAGCAGGCCGCCGATGCGCTGCTTGCCATTGCACGCCAGGCCGGGATCGACGGGGTGGAACCCGTGCTCGATCGCCTTGATGCACGTGTCTCGAAGATGCGGGAAGCTGCGCCGGCCTTCATGAAGGCTGCCCGCTTCGGCACGCCCTTCGGACGGCGCTTCAATTATTATGACGGCTTCCTGTTCGAGCTTTTCCGGCCGGGTGAAGCCGATAGCCGTCATCCGTTCGGCGCGGGCGGGCGTTATGACACGCTGCTGTCCAAGCTCTCGGCAGGCGCCGTGGATGCGAGCGCAATTGGCGGTGTTGTCCGCCCGGACCGTCTCAATGGGGGAGGGGCATCATGAGCCGCCTGACCATCGCTATCCCGTCCAAGGGGCGGCTGAAGGACAATGCCGAAGCCTGGTTCGCCAAGGCCGGTTTCTCTCTGAAACAGGCCGGTGGCGAGCGCGGCTATACGGCAGAACTCAAAGGCCTGCCCGAGGCGGACGTGCTGCTCTTGTCTGCGCGCGAGATTGCACAGGGCCTGATCGACGGCGCCTTCCACATTGGCGTGACCGGCGAAGACCTGCTCAATGACCTTTCCGCCGACCTGTCGCGCGATGCCTCTGTGATCAAGCGGCTCGGCTTTGGCGGGGCGGATGTCGTGGTTGCCGTCCCGGCTGCCTGGCTCGACGTGAACACAATGAGCGACCTCGAGGCGGCCGGGGCCCGCTTCCGGCAGCGCCATGGCCGCCGCATGAAGGTGGCGACGAAGTATCTGCGCCTGACGCGGAATTACTTCGCCGCGAAATCGGTCGGCGAATACCGCCTGATCGAGAGCGCAGGCGCAACGGAGGCGGCGCCGAGTTCCGGGCAGGCCGAGGTCATCGTCGACATCACATCCTCTGGCGCGACGCTGAAGGCGAATTCGCTCAAGGTGCTCGATGATGGTGTGATCCTGAAAAGTGAGGCCGCGCTGACCGGTTCGCTCAGGGCGGACTGGAGCGAGGACGCGCTTGGCGCACTGGAGAAACTGCTGGCCTCGGTCGAGGCCGTGGAATCGGCGGACGCGACTCGCATGCTCGTGGCGGCGAATCCGATCCCCGATAGCGTTATCAGCGCCGAAGGGATGCAGCCTGTTTCGGCAACTTCCGTCCTCTCGCCCTCCTTCAGCGCGGTAAAAAATGCCCGGGCGATCGCTGAAACAGGGGTGGGCCCGGTTACAATCTTGCGCACAGAGTTCATTTTCGACCGGGAAACACCCTCATTTACGAAGTTTGTTACCAATCTGAAATCGAACGCTTGACAATGTGACAGAAAAACGGCGATACAAGTCCTGCAAGTTTCTGGGAGGAAACGCTGCAAGAACTCTTACAGGCGCGACCCGATGGTCGCGCCGTTTTTTTGTCTCCTTGCGGCGAAGATCTCCCCTCCGGCACAAGCTGATTGTCCTGCTCATATTGGGTTGTTTTGCGCGTGGGCAAGTCAAAGCCGGACGGTTTCACGGTTTTTGGATATGATGCCGTTCCAAGCTGCAAAAGGCTGACGCATGTTCGACCGCCTGAGCCGATTCATTGCCCGCTTCTTCCGCAAGCACCCGGCTAGTCTGGCTGAGCTTGAAGGCAAGATCGTGCTGGCCGGGCTTTCCTTTCTTGATGAGGAGGGAGCGGTCGCCGAGCGATTTCAGCTTTATGGCCGGGTGATACGCGCCAGCAGGCACGAAGGCGTGGTGCTGGCGAAGGGAGACGGCACGGGTGAGTTCATCCTGCCGCCATATCCGCTCCAGTCCTATCGGCGCGCGGCGTCCGGTGAGTACACGATAAAATCGTCAGGCGCGCGTATCATGGATCCGGATTTCACAACCGCCTGGCTGATCGACGGACCGCCGGACGGGTGGCCGGAAACCAGGCTGCACGGCATGCAGGGGGGATTCGAGCCTGTGTCCGGCACAGACTGACAAGAAAAAAGGCCCCTTGCGGGGCCCCGAATAATGGAGTTTCTCTAAGAGTGGAACCCGGTTGGCGGCTCAGGGTCAGGGCGTCAGGGTATCGCCAACCGGGCTCTCTGTTGTTATTGATATTCAATATAGACCTTTATCGAATAACGTCAAGTCCATATCGAAAAACAATTATTACAACGCTGTTAGCACTTGCGCTTGCAACCAACGCCGCGCCAGATAGGATTTATGGTCCTGCATGGCTAGGGCCATAGCGGCATGTCGCCCATGCATAATTGCATTTGCAACCATCGCATCGACAGCCTGCAGGCGACGGCTTGAAGGCCGCGGCCAGTCGTCCATGTTGACTTTGATTTCTGCCCCCGCCATGCGATGGGCTTTCAAGGTTCAAAATCGGAGTTCAAGGAATGTCAGATCCGCGCGCCCACATCATGCCTGTCTACGCGCCGCCATCGGAGGTGTTCGAGCGCGGTGAGGGCGTGCGCCTCTACACGGAGGACGGCACCGAGTATCTCGACTTTATCGCCGGGATCGCGGTCAACGCGCTCGGCCATTCGCACCCGAAACTGGTCGAGGCTCTGACGGGGCAGGCCGAAAAGCTCTGGCACCTCTCCAACATGTTCCGGGTCCCGGCGGGCGAAGAGCTCGCCGGCAAGATCTGCGCGCGCACATTCGCTGACCGCGTCTTCTTCACCAATTCCGGCACCGAGGCCGTCGAATGCGCGTTGAAGGCGGCCCGCAAGTATCACTGGTCTAAGGGCGACGAGGACCGCATCGAGTTCGTGACCTTCACCGGCGCCTTCCATGGCCGCTCGCTCGGCGCGATCAATGCTGGCGGTAATCCGAAATACCTTGAGGGCTTCGGCCCGCCGATCGAAGGCTTCAGGCAGATCGAATGGGGTGACCATGATGCGCTCGATGCGGCGGTCACTGACAAGACCTGCGCGGTGTTTGTCGAGCCTGTGCAGGGCGAAGGCGGCGTTCGTGCCATGCCCGAGCAATGCCTGGAAGGCCTGCGCAAGCTCTGCGACGAGCGTGGGGCGCTGCTGATCTATGACGAGATCCAGTGCGGCATGGGCCGGACCGGCCAGCTCTTCGCGCATGAATGGGCCGAAAACGCCCAGCCGGACATCATGTGCCTCGCCAAGGGCATTGGCGGCGGCTTCCCGCTCGGCGCCTGCCTGATGACCGAAGAGGTCGGCCTGCCGATGCAGCCTGGCTCCCACGGGTCGACCTATGGCGGCAACCCGCTCGCCATGGCGGTTGGCAATGCGGTCTGGGACATCATCTCGGATGAGGACTTCCTGGCCGAAGTGCGCCGGGTCTCCGGGACGGTGGCGCAGGGGCTGAAAAGCCTCGCAGACAGCCATGCCGACAAGGTCGACGGCGTCACCGGCAAGGGCCTGCTTACCGGCCTGAAGCTCAAGGCCGCGCCGAAGCCCGTGCAGCAGGCCTGCCGCGACAAGAACCTCCTCGTCGGCGTCGCCGGCAACAATGTGCTCCGCCTCGCCCCACCGCTGATCATCAAGGATGAAGACGTGCGCGAGGCCGTCGGCGTCATGGACGAGGCGCTGAGCGCGTGGGAGATGGAGGGGTAGGCAACTTCTTGCTCGTGTGGAGATGGCTTGTTGCTCTAGGGGCCTGCTTTCTCGTCGGAGCGCTTGCCGGAATTTGTCTTCACTGAATTCTTTTTGACTCCTTTGGCGATCTGTCGGTCGGCCATTTGCGATTAGGCCTGACGGTTGGCTTGATATTAGCGCTGACTGGTGCGTTACGCGCGCTCTGGCTATTCAGATCGAAGCAAAGACCAAACTAAAAAAGCCGGCCCCTTCGGGTGCCGGCTTTCTTCATTCAGTTAGGCATCAAAGCCTATTTCTTCATGCCCTTCATGCCCATGCGGCCGATTTCGTTGCGGCCGACGACCATGTGGTGAACCTCGTCCGGGCCGTCCGCGAGGCGGAGCGTGCGCTGGCTGGTGTACATGTCGGCAAGCGGGGTCCATTGCGAGACACCCGTGGCGCCGTGCATCTGGATCGCGTCGTCGATGATCTTGCAGACGCGTTCCGGCACCATCGCCTTCACCATGGAGATCCAGACGCGGGCTTCCTTGTTGCCGAGCACGTCCATCGCCTTGGCGGCCTTGAGCACCATCAGGCGCATGGCCTCGATCTCGATGCGGGCGCGCGAGACCTTTTCCTGGTTGCCGCCGAGCTTGATCAGCGGCTTGCCGAAAGCATCCCGGCTCATGCCGCGTTCCAGCATCAGGTCGAGCGCTTTCTCGGCCGCACCGATGGAACGCATGCAGTGGTGGATGCGGCCCGGGCCGAGGCGGAGCTGCGAAATTTCGAAGCCGCGGCCGACGCCGAGCAGGATGTTCTCTTCCGGCACTTTCACGTCGGTGAAGCGGATGTGCATGTGACCGTGCGGCGCGTCATCCTTGCCGAAGACATGCATGGGCCCGAGCACCTCGACGCCGGGCGTGTCCATCGGAACGAGGATCTGCGACTGTTGCTCATGGCTCTGGCCGTCCGGGTCGGTCTGAACCATGACGATCATGATCTTGCAGCGCGGGTCACCGGCGCCGGAGGCGTAATACTTCTCGCCATTGATGACCCATTCGCCGTTCTTGAGCACGGCCTGGGTGCGGACATTGCGGGCATCCGAGCAGGCGGTGTGCGGCTCGGTCATCGCGAAAGCCGAACGGATCTCGCCGTTGAGCAGCGGTTTCAGCCACGTCTCTTTCTGCTCTTTCGTGCCGACGCGCTCGAGCACTTCCATGTTGCCCGTATCAGGGGCAGCACAGTTCATGCTTTCCGAGGCCAGCGAATTCTTGCCGAGCTCGGCAGCGATGTAGGCATAGTCGAGATTCTTCAGGCCTTCGCCGGTTTCGGCATCCGGCAGGAAGAAGTTCCACAGGCCCTGATCCTTGGCCTTCTGCTTGACCTCGTCGAGCAGTTCGAGCTGTCCCGGCGCATAGGCGAAACGGTCTGCGCGGCCTTCACCAAGCTCGTGGAACTTGATGCTCATCGGCTCGACTTCTTCCTTGATGAACTTCTTGACGTGCTCGTAGAGCGGCACGGCTTCTTCGGACATGCGCAGATCGTTCAGCGGATCGCGTACGTCCATTTTTTCGAGGCTTCCGGTATCCATGGTTTTAATCTCCTCCCAGAGACTCTAGCGTTAGGGGCTTGTTCGCTGGGGCGGCATTTGCGTTTCCGCCAGCAGCGGCTTAATGTTTCACTAGTGAAGTATATCCGCCGCGATGGCGTGGCGCAAGGGCAGGGCATGACGGCGCGACACAAAAATCCAAGGCTTTATTCCAGGCTCCAGATCGCAGCCCAGCAGCTGCGCAAGGTCACAGACCGGCAGCTGGTCGAAGTGGCCGGGATCACGGCACCGCAGCTTGGTGTGCTGACGCGCGTGGCGGCGGTGAAGGAGCTGAACCAGACGAGCCTCGCGCGCGACCTGCGCCTCAATGACAGTGCCATCACGGCCATGGTGCGCCGCCTCATTGGCCTCGGCATGCTGGAAAAGGCCCGCAGCGAAAGCGACAGCCGCTCCTGGGTCCTGACGCTGACCAGGGATGGCGAAAACGCCATTGCACGCGCCAGCGAACACATGCTGTCGATCAATGCCCGCATCGAGAAGGATTTCGGAGCCGACGGCCTCGACGACTTTGTCGACAAGCTCAACCGGCTGATCGAGATCTGCGACGAGGAACAGTCCGTCGAGGCGGGAGCCTAGACCCCCGCGCTTTCCCTCTGGGCAACCCTGTCGAACCAGGCGGCGACGTTCTTGAAATCCCGGTTCAGCGGCTGGCCGACCTGTTCGCCGAAGGCGAGGAAGCAATAGAGCAGGATGTCGGCGAGGGTGAACCTCTCGCCGGCGACATAGTCCCGGCTCGCAAGCTGCTTGTCGAGGAAGGCGATATTGTCCTGCGTGAAGGCTTTCAGCCCTTCGGCGGCTTCCGGCAGGCAGCGCATCCGGTCCTTGAACATGGGCAGGCCCTCGGCACCGCGGAAGGCGGTGGTCAGCGGTTCGACGATCTTGAGGTCGACCCAGCGGGTCCAGCGACGTGTCTGGGCGCGGTCTTCCGGCGTCGAGCCGATCAGGCTCTCGCCCGGCTGCGTCTCGTCGAGATACTCGCAGATCGCTGTGATTTCGGTGATCAGGGTACCGTCGTCGAGGAAGAGCGCCGGGGACTGCCCATGAGGGTTCTTTTCCAGATAGGGCGCCTGACGGTTATCGCCCTTCATGATGTCGATCTCCTCGGTCGGGATCGAAATGCCGCGCTCGGCCATGAACATGCGAACGACGTGGGGGTTGGGGCCAACGGATGTGTAAAGTTTCATGAATTCCTCCCTTTATCGGTCCGGAGGGTATCCATGTGTTTGCCGCGGGCAAGCATGGACGCAACGTCAACGCTCGTCCTTGTGCTCCTGCGCGCGGACCTCGCGTGCCATCACGCCATTCGTTTCAGCCCCGATGCAGATCGCAACCGCCGAAAGCCAGAGCCACATGAGCAGGGCGACGGCGGCGCCGAGCGAGCCGAAGGTCTCGTTATAGTCGGCGAAGTTGCCGAGGTAGAAGGAGAAGCCGACCGAAGCCGATAGCCAGATGGCGCCGGCAACCAGCGTCCCGGGGATGACGGGCCTTGTGCGTTGCTGGGCGTAAGCCACGCCGTGAGGTCGTGCGATCCGGTAGAAGATGTAGATGCCGCCCAGGAACAGGGCGAGCAGGCCGAGCCAGCGTACGATCCGCAGGAGGGCATCGACGAAGGCACCAAGCTGCAGCGCCTCGATGATCGGGGGGACGGCGCCGATCGCAGCGAGCGAGAGCAGGGCGAAGACAATCCCGCCGCCGGTAAAGGCCAGGGCGATCAGGTTCTGCCGGATGAAGCCGCGCCTGACATGACGATGATAGGTGACAGCGACCGCAATAAGCAGCGCATTCGCCGCCCGGGAGGCTGACCAGAGCGCGAGCAGCAGTGAGAACAGCGCCCCCCAGGAAAGCCCGGCGACCTGACTGTCGGCTATACGCACCATCTGGTCGGAAATGAGCTTGTAAGCAGCATCGGGCACGACCGCATTGAGCAGCTCCAGATAGGTCCGGAGTTCGGCCTCCGTCGTGAACAGGCCCCAGACCATGAGTGCGCAGGCAATGGCCGGGAAGACTGACAGGAAGGCGTAGAATGCCACGCCGCCTGCAACCAGCGCGACATCATCCTCGCCGGCCTTTCCGGCGATGCGCATCGTCGTGCGGTAGGCCGGCGAGCCAAAACGGCGCCATAGCGGGGTTTCGCGAAGGGTTTTCAGGGCGGCTATTTCTGCCATGAGAACCTAACGGATCGGACAGGTCCGGCGTTCCGCTTGCGACATCGGGGCTTGACCTCGCAGGCCGGAACGCCAGCATTGGAGATGTCAGACAGAGAGGAAGAAGATCACCATGAAACAGGCAAGACACTGGATCGCGATCGCCCTTCTCATCCTGGTGGTGGTTTTCGCCATCCAGAACATGGCGGCGATCAGCGTCAACTTCCTCGGCTTCGAGTTCGCGACAAGCAGGATCGTCCTGATGGTGATCTGCGTCCTCATCGGGTTCGGACTTGGCAAGACCATTCATTTCAGGCGGCTCGGAAAATGACGGCGTGGCTGCTGCGTCTTGCGGCGCCGCTGAGTGCGGTGCTGGGCGCATCTGTTTTGTTCGCTGGCGCCGCCGACGCCGATCGCGTCAGCGATGACCGCTCAGGGGCCGAGAAGGATGTGAGCGTCCTCTGCGAACTGGTCCGCAGCCACTATGCTTATTACGAGGCTCGTGAAACGGTCTGGGAGGCGGCCTGTCGCAAAGGGCTTGAGCGGGCGCGGCGGCAAACGGGGCAAACCCCGGCAGGACATCTCGACCTGCTGGAAGGCATGCTCGACCAGCTCTACGACAATCATGTTTCCCTGAGCGTCAATTCCGCGGATTCTCCGCGCCTGGTGCCGTCTGGCAGCGACTATCATGTCGAGATGAGCAATGGGGCTGTCGTCGTGACGGCCGTGCGGCCCGGCTCTGGCGCTGCCCGCGCAGGGCTGGCTGTCGGCGACAGGGTCACAGCGCTGAACGGCGTGCCGGTGCTCTCGGCTGCGATGCAGCGGATGATGGTCAAGCGCAACACGATCAGTGAAGCACGGCTTGAGTGGGCCCTGAATGCGCAGGCGGCAGGATACCGCGACCAGCCGAGACGGGTCACCGTCGAGAGGGACGGAGACGCTTTCGAGCTTGATCTCGGTCCTCCGGCAACGCCGGGGACCGACACACGCCTCACGGTTCGCCGGCTTGACGGCGATGTCGGCTATATCCGTTTCGAGGATTCACTAGGGCAGCAGGATGCCGTCACGGCTTTCAATGAAGCGCTTGAAGCGTTGCGCGGCGTCGATGGATGGATCCTCGACCTGCGCAATACGCCGGGCGGCGGCAATACCGGCGTTGCCGAGCCTGTGCTGGCGCGGTTCATTCGCGGGGTGAAACCCTATCAGCGGACCGGTCCGCGCTGGCATGAAGATCCTGTGCGCCGTGTGGCGTCGCGAGGACCGTGGCGCGCGAGAGGACGCGTCGCTGTCCTTGTCGGGCGCTGGACGGGCAGCATGGGCGAGGGCATGGCCGTCGGCTTTGACGGGATGAGGCGCGGACGTGTCTTCGGCAGCGAGATGGCGGGACTGGCTGGCGGCATTGAGAGCTTCGACCTCCCCGCCAGCGGATACAGCGTGCGCTTCCCGACCTATAACCTGATGCACCTGGACGGCACCGACCGTCACCTCTGGCGCCCGCCCGAGCCGGTGCTGGCGGACAATGGCAATGGGGAAGACCTGGCCCTTGAGGCCGCGCTCGACTGGGTTGCGAAGCGCTAGTCTGTTTCCTCCTGCCCGGTAAGAACCTTGAACTCCCCGGCATTGCGGAAATTGAGGTCGCGCTGCGGGAAGGGGATCTCGATATCGTATTTGGTCAGCGCGGTGTGCAGGGCCCAGTAATAGTCGGCTTTCACGCGTGACGGCTTCTTGACCGCTTCTTCGGTGAGCCAGATCACCAGCTCGAAATCGAGCGCGGAGTCGCCAAAGCCTGTGAGCCAGACCTGCGGTTCGCGGCCCGGCGTGTCGTCATAGGTCCACGGAACTTCCTGGGCGGCCTCCAGGGCGGCCTTCTTTACCTCTTCCTTGTCCGAGGCATAGGCGACGCCGAATTCGACATGCATGCGCCGGCGGGCATCGCGCAGGGTCCAGTTGATGACCTGCGCCTTGATGAATTCTTCGTTGGGGACAAGGATGTCGACATTGTCGTTCGTCGTGACGAGCGTCGAGCGGATGTTGATTTCCTTCACCAAGCCGGTGACGCCTGACTGCAGCTCGATGAAGTCTCCGACTTTCACCGAGCGTTCGAACAGGATGATCACGCCGGAGATGAAGTTCGAGAAGATCGACTGAAGGCCAAAACCGATACCGACACCGAGGGCACCGCCGAAGACGGCGAGCGTGGTCAGGTCGACGCCAAGGGTCGAGATCGCGATCAGGATGGCAATTGCCATGAACCCGACCTTCAGCACCTGACCGAGCAGGCCGGCCATGGAGGGGTTGAGCGTCTTGTTGGAGCGCAGCTGCGACTGCGCCGCGTCGCCGGCGACCCGCCCGATCCAAAGCGCGACGATGGCGATGACGATGCTGGTGATGACCCGCAGCAGCGTGATCTGCACGCCGGCAATGGTGAAGGCGGCGGCATTCATCGCATCGGTGACGGGGCCAAGAAGGTGCAGGATGTATAGCGCCGCAACCGTCCAGGCGAGGACGGCCAGCGCTGTCTGCCAGAAGCCTTCCTTCATGTTGGAGGTGATGAAGCGCACGACGATCCATGCGTTCATCAGGCTGGCGGCGATGCGAAGCCCGGCATTGGGAAGCCCCATCGCGTCGAATGTTGCCGTCGCAATCCAGAGGAAAAGCACCACAAAGGCGGGCCAGGTAATGCGTGCCACGGAGACTGCGAGCCTGGACAGAACATCATTCTGCTCGCGATTTTCAGCGTACCGGCGCAGGCGTGAGGCCGGATAGCGCGAGCACAGCCAGCCCAACGCGACTGCTGCGAGGAAGGCGCCAGCTTGCCAGAGCGATCCCCAGGAGACGAAATTCTCCCGGAAGGTTTCATAGCCGTCGATGGCCTGCTGTTTCAGCGTTTCCCAGTCGAGATGGCTGGTGACCAAATTCTCTTCGCCGCTGTCGCCCCCCGTGTCCGCAGGTGCCTCGGCAGCGTCTTCGGTCCCGTTGATATCGGGCTGGGGCCCCTCCTGACGCAGAGCGAAGGAGAGCATGCGGTTTGCTAGAGCCATTTAAGCTTCCTGAAGATCCAGAATTGGAGCCCCATCAGGGCTGCGAGGAGGCCGACCGTTATCCAGAAAGCGTAATGCGACTCGACGCCGGGCATACCCCCGACATTGATGCCGAGCAGGCCGGTCAGGAATGACAGCGGCAGGAAGATCGCCGCGACGATGGAGAGCATATACATCGTCTGGTTCATCCTGGCCGCTGTGCGATTGTTGAGATCATCCTGCAGAACGATGGCGCTTTCCTTCGAGACATCAAGGTCTTCAAGGTAGCGGTGCAGGCGTTCGCCGGTCTCGCGGATGTCCGCGAGGTTTTCGTCCGACAGCCAGGCTGGCGGGTTTTTCTGGATCAGGACCAGCGCTTCGTGCTGCGGGGACATGTAACGTTTCAGGGCGAGGCAGTTGCGCCGGATGTCTGCGATCTTGGTGAGCATCACCTCGTGATCGCGGTCATCCTCCTCTATCTCTTCCATCGCGTCGATATGGTCGTTCATGTCGACAATGGCGCGGCTCATCTTGGCGACCATCTGTTCGAGCAGTGCGGTGAAAAGGTCGCCTGCCGTGGCCGGGCCGGTGCCGGCAAGTAGTTCGGCATGAACGTCACGCGGGGTCTGCAGGCGGCGCCGGCGCAGCGTGATCAGCCGGTTGCCGTCACACCAGATCTGCATCGCGATCATGTCTTCGGGTTCGGCCCCGGGATTGAAATTGATCCCGCGCAGCACAGTGATCAGGCTGTCGCCTTCACAGAAGGCGCGCGGTCGTGTCTCGTTGGACAGGAGCAGGTCGGCAGTGGCTGCGTTCAGGCCAAGGCTCTCCACGAGCCAGTCGTCCAGGCCTTTATAAACGCGATCGAGATGTAGCCAGAGCGTCCCGTCAGAGGTGTCACCGGCTGTTTTGCGTGCCGACGCCCAGTCGATGGCGGTGGCTCCGCCCTGCCCATCAAGGACGCAACCGAAGAGCAGTGGGCCGTCGGGTGGTGCATCCTGGAGAGAGACGGGGCTGTCTGGCTGGGAGGTCATGTTCCGGACTGTAGGCTCCCGGCGTTCCGAAGCAAGCTGCGCGGCCTATTCCCCGCGCTTCCTCGCCCCCTCTCTTTGCAGAGCCGTAATTTTCCGATATGGCGCCCGCTTTGGGGCAACCGTGGCGGTTGCAGGAGGAGGCGGCAATGGCGATCCGGCATTTTCTCGATCTGTGGCAGCTTGAGGCGGGCGAGCTTCGCGCGATCCTCGACGAGGCGCATGCGATGAAGACGGCTCGCCGGGGCTGGCCGAAGGGGCGTGTCGATGAGGAGGCTCCGCTGGACGGGCATATCCTCGCCATGATCTTCGAGAAGTCCTCGACGCGGACCCGCACCAGCTTCGATGTCGGCATTCGCCAGCTCGGCGGTACCTCGATCGTGCTCAACGCCAATGACATGCAGCTCGGGCGTGGCGAAAGCATTGGCGACACCGCCCGCGTCCTCTCGCGCTATGTCGACATGGTGATGATCCGCGCCAACAATCATGCGGACGTGGAAGACTTTGCGGAATCAGCTGGCGTGCCGGTGATCAATGGTCTGACGGACCGCTCGCATCCCTGCCAGATCATGGCGGACCTGATGACGCTGGAAGAGCATGGCGTTGACCTGAAAGACGCCCGGCTCGCCTGGGTCGGCGATGGTAACAATGTCTGCTCCAGCTTCATCCATGCGGCGGCAAAATTCGGCTTCACGCTCGCGGTCGGCACACCGAACCGCTATGCGCCGGAAGAGGATGATGTCGAGCTGGCGCGCGAGCTGCAGGGCCGTATCGAGCTTTACGATACCGCAGAGGACGCTGTCGCCGGGGCCGATGTGGTCATCGCCGACACCTTCGTCTCCATGGGCGACACCGATGCCGATGAGCGGCTCGACGAGCTTGAACCCTATGCGGTGACAGAAGAGCTGATGGACCTCGCCAGACCCGGCGCGAAATTCCTCCACTGCCTGCCCGCCCACCGCGGCGAGGAAGTCGACACCGAAGTCATCGACGGCCCGAACTCGCTCGTCTTCGACGAAGCCGAGAACCGCCTGCACGCCCAGAAGGCCATCATGCGGTGGTGCCTCGACAAATAGGCGATGATGGGCAGACTGCCCGCTCGACAAGAGGGAGGGCGGCATGCTGACAAAACGGGATTTTCTGATTGCAGGCGGCGCAGCTGGCCTAGCCGTCGGAGCGCCGCGCGCCTGGGCGCAGGGGGGTGCCGGTGGCGAGCTACCCGATCTCGCGGCGAAAGCCACGCCCATCTCTCCGGAAGAGCACCAGCTTCGCATCGAGAAGGCACAGGCACTGATGCAGCGGCAGGGCATCACCGCACTGGTCATCGAAGCGGGCTCGGCGCTCACCTATTTCACCGGGATTCGCTGGTGGCGATCAGAGCGCTTCACAGGCGTCGTGATCCCGCGAGAGGGCACGCCCGTGGTCATCACGCCATACTTCGAGGAGCCCTCGATCCGGGAAAGCGTGAAGGTGGAGACGCAGGTCCGAACCTGGCACGAGAACGAGAATCCATTTGCGCTCGTCGCGGGGGCGCTTTCTGACCGGGGCTATGAAGACGGCAGGATCGCCATCGAGGAGACGGTCCGTCATTTCGTCTCCAACGGTATCGCTGAGGCAGCGCCCGCCTTCGATCTTGTCTCCGGAATGAGCGTTACGCGCGGCGTGCGCATGTACAAGTCGCCCGCGGAACTGGCCCTCATGCAGGTTGCCAACGACATCACGCTCGCGGCCTACAAGCATATCCATCCGAAGGTCGAACCCGGCATGAGCCAGGGCGAGATTTCCGCGATGATGAACGAGGCGACCACGCAGCTTGGCGGATCGGTCGAGTTTTCCATGGTTCTGCTCAATGAGGCGAGCGCCTATCCGCATGGCACCAACACGCCGCAGACGGTGCGCGACGGGTCGGTCATCCTGATGGACTGCGGCTGTGGCGTGCACGACTATGAGTCTGACATTTCCCGTACCTGGGTCTTCGGGGAGCCGACGAAGAAGCAGCGCGACGTCTGGAACACGGTGAAGGCGGGACAGGAACTGGCGCTCGAAACCGCGCAGCTGGGCGTGCGTGCCGGCCTTGTCGATGAGACCGTGCGCGCCTTTTATGAAAGCAAGGGCTATGGGCCGGGCTACGAAACGCCGGGGCTTTCTCATCGGCTCGGTCACGGCATTGGCATGGACGGGCATGAGCCGGTTAATTTCGTCGAGGGCGAGGATACGCTGCTGGCGCCCGGCATGTGTTTCTCCAACGAGCCGGGCATCTACATTTTCGGCGAGTTCGGCGTGCGCCTGGAGGATTGCCTCTACATGACAGAAGACGGGCCGAAGCTATTCAGTCCTTTGTCTCCCTCCATAGACAGGCCGTTCGGTTAGGCCTCGACCAGTCTTCCTGCCTGTTAGACAGGATCTGCCCAGCCTCTCGCTGCGGCAGCCTTTCCAATGCAGGCCTCTGCTGACACTGTAATGCCGGAAGCGCCACAAAGAGCGCTTGAGGAAACATGTGGAGGAGACCCCTATGAAAGCTGCCGTGATGCGGGCGCCGAACCAGCCGCTCTCGATCGAGGATGTATCCATTTCCAAGCCGGGCCCGCGCGAGGTGCTTGTGCGGCTCAAGGCGGTGGGGGTCTGCCATTCCGACGTCCACTTCTGGGATGGCGCTTTTCCCGCCGAACTGCCGGTGATCCTGGGCCATGAAAGCGCCGGTATTGTCGAGCAGGTGGGCTCCATGGTCAGCGCGGTGAAGCCCGGCGACCATGTCGTCTCCATCCTCTCGCCTTTCTGCGGCACGTGTGAGTTCTGCCTGTCTGGCCACATGTCGGTCTGCCACACCGTGAACCGCGAATTCTTCAACCGCGAGGAAGACGAACCGCCGCGCCTCAAGGCGGGGAGTGAAAAGGTCAATCAGTTCCTGAACCTGTCCTCTTTCGCCGAACAGATCCTTGTTCACGAAAACGCGCTCTGCGCCATCGATCCGGAAATGCCGATGGACAGGGCCGCGCTGATCGGGTGCGGGGTGATTACGGGTGTCGGCTCCGTCTTCCATGCTGCCAAGGTTGAGCCGGGCTCGACCGTGGCCGTGGTCGGCTGCGGCGGCGTTGGCCTGTCGACGATCAATGGCGCCGCGATTGCCGGGGCGTCGCGCATCATCGCGATCGACCTTTCAGACGAGAAGCTCGCCCTGGCGAAGAAGTTCGGCGCGACCGATTTCGTCAATCCGAACAAGGGCGATCCCGTGCTGCAGGTGAAGGAGCTGACCGGCGGCGGCGTGCACTATTCCTTTGAGTGTATCGGCCTCAAGCAGACGGCCGAACAGTCCTATCTGATGCTGCGTCCGCGCGGGGTTTCGACCATTATCGGCATGATCCCGCCGGGTGTGAACATCGAGGTGCCGGGTATCGAGCTGCTGGTGACCGAGAAGCGGCTGCAGGGCGCGGTCATGGGGTCGAACCGCTTCCGGATCGACTTCCCCCGCCTGATCGAGCTCTACAAGCAGGGCCGGCTGCATCTCGACGATCTTGTCTCCGACCGCATCGGTCTCGACGGGATTACGGGCGCACTGCAGAACCTCAAGGACAATAAGGGCACGGTGGCTCGGCAGGTCGTCCTGTTCGACTGAGTCTAGAAGTCCCTCGAGATCCAGAGCCGGACATCATTGTCCGGCGCATCGTCTGACAGGCCGAACAGGTTGCCCGCCGTCCATGACCAGCCATTGCCAAGCGGCCCGCTGATTGTCGGGCCGACTTGCCGGGTCTGGTCATCAAGCGTGAAGTTGTCGCTGGTTCCGAAATCGAAGAAGCCGAGCACGGCCAAGTCGTAATCGCCGTTCAGTTTGACCGACAGACTTGAGCGGGCTTCGAAGGCTATTGCGTCATCCGCATTGCCGCCAAAAGACCGTGTTGCGATCAACATGCCGCGGGCCTGGACCCGGTCCGTCAACCGCCAGCGGTTCAGCCAGTCGATACCGATGCGTTCGGAATCCGGCCCGTTGGAAATACGCGCATCAAAGCGGATGCCGCTTTGCCAGACCTTTGCTGTCTCCGGGGTCAGTTCCATGAGGTATTCGACATTGAAATTGTCGAAGCGTAGGTCACTTCCCGGCTTTTCCTCGAACCGGGCATTCAGTTTCAGGCTGCTGCGGGAATTGAGAGAGAACCCGTAGTCGAAGCGATGCGCAAAGCTGTCATCCAGGCCGTCCTCGCCGGGCACCCAGCCAAACCGGTACTCGACGCTCCGGTCACCCGCGGTTACGGTCGGGGAGGAGATCGAAGACGTATTCTGTGCCGTTGCGGTCTGGGCGCAGAGAGCCCCCATAGCAGCCAAGGCGGGGGCAAACGGTTTTCCTGTTCCTTGCAAGAATCGCATGTCCGGTCCGAGATAAGATTGGCACCGGCTTACTTCATGACGTTTATGTGTCAATTACTCCGTTGACGTCATATCCTGCGCAAGGCCGAGACGAGGGCGCGGGTGGCGGGCTGCTTCATCTCCGGACGCTTCGTGATGAGGCTGGACAGCCGCTGGCGCTCCTCGCGCGTCCCGCCAAGGTCGTAAAGCCATGCGGCGAGTTTCATGGCGCGGCGCTGCTCTTCATCCGGTGTGTCAGCGCCTGCCTCATCGCTGTCCCAGCGGCCATAGTGGAAGGAGCGCGTGACCTTGTCCTGTCCATTTGCAATCAGGAAGATGAAGCCCGCTGGCGCGGAGACGTTCTTGATGTTGGCGTCAGGAACAAGGTCGAGCCATGTCTGGTTCTGCTGCCAGCGCCAGGTGTTCGGACTGTTCTTCTTGCGGGTGGTCAGACCTATGATCTTCAGCCGCCGCTGCACGGCATTCCAGTCGGTCCCATCCTCTGCCGCCATACGGTGGAGGACTTTGACCAGCGCTTCCATCGTACCGCCATAGGCCACCATGTCGACAAGCGCGGTTGGCCTGTCTGCCGTTGCGATGCGCGCCGGGGACAGGCCGCGCGCTTCCAGCGCTTCACGAAGGCCGCTGAACTTGTGGGTGGGGATGGAGGCCGCTTCGCCCTGACCGATCCAGCGCATCGAGAAAGGCACAAGATTGAGAGAGGGGACGCTCTCCAGGTCGCTGAAGCATCCACAGAGATAGTCATTGAAGTTCTCGGGCGACCGCCCGATGAAGGCGAGATCGGCGCCGTCGCTCATGGCGAGGATGCGGGCGGCGGCAGAACGAAGGGCATCGATGTCTTCCCGGTGCGGTTTGTGAAAACCGGGTACATCTTCGATCCAGCTGCCGAGCTGTTCGCGTTTGTCAAAGCTCCATCGGAATGGCGTGGTCATGTCCCGTTCCCGCTCGCTTCCCCCCTTTGCTTGCTAGCACCGATCAGCGCTGGAGGGGAACGGCTCGCGAGCTACAGTGTGAAGAGGGAACCGGCTTGCATTGCAGTCCGTTAAGAGTGGGATGGCTGTTGCCCTGCTGGCGCCGGCCGGGATGAGTCAGGGCAGTCTTCTTGAAACAGGGTTTTTTGCCAGTTCGGCCTGAGGCGGCGACACATTGGGCCATTATTGGCCTGTTCGTGATGATGGCCGTTGCGGCGCTATCCTTCGCCCAGTCTTTCTTTATTCCCGTCGTCTTTGCTCTGCTGCTGGCGCTGATCCTGAGTCCGATCCGCCGGGCGCTCGGCAAGGTGGGGATCGGCCCAGGTTTCGCCGCCGGGATCATCATGATCGTCTTCTGCGCGATCAGCGCGATCCTGCTTTTCATGGTCTCGAGTTCGCTGGCGACGATTGTCAGCGACGAGCCCCAGCTGATGAACAAGGTGCAGGAACGGGTCAACGAGATGACCGGGGTTCTCGAACCGGTACGCCAGGCGGGACAGCAGCTGGAGGAGATGCAGCAATCGGCCCCGGAGGCACCCGAGCGTGTCGTGGTGCGCGAAGAGGGTATCTTCAGCCTGTGGGCGCAGACGACGCCCTATGTTGCCGGCCAGGTTGGCCTCGCCATCGTGCTGGCCACCTTCCTCATCGCGTCAGGCGACATGTTCTATGAAAAGCTCGTCGAGGTCATGCCGAACCTCAGTGCCAAGCGGAAGGCGCTGATGATTGCCCGCGATATGGAGCGGCAGCTATCGACCTATTTCCTCACCATTACGGGCATCAACGCCGCGCTCGGCATTCTCGTTGGTGTTGCCATGTGGCTGCTCGGGATGCCGGACCCGGTCTTCTTCGGTGTGGCGGCCTTTGCGTTGAACTACATCCCCTATGTCGGCTCGATCATCGGCATTGTATTCGCCTTCATGATGGGCGTGGTGACGTATGACAATTTCTGGCTGTCTCTGGCGCCGCCCTTTGCCTACTGGCTGATAAACTCCGCGGAAGGACAATTCATTACGCCGGTCGCCGTCGGCCGGCGCCTGCGGCTGAATGCGGTCGCGGTTTTCCTCTCCATCGCCTTCTGGGCCTGGCTCTGGTCTTTTGTTGGCATGTTCCTGTCGACGCCCATGCTGATTGCGCTCAAGGCGTTTTCGGAGCGCAACTCGGAACTGTCCTGGCTGAATACCTTCCTCGAAGGCCGCAAGCCCTGCGACATGGAGGATGATCAGGTCGTGCAAGGGGTCATGGATGACGGCAGCGATGCCTGTCACCCGAATGAGCCGCAGACGCTTGAGGAAGTGGAGGAACAGGTCTCGACGCGTGAGCAGATTGACGAAGACCTCGAACGCGATCCGTCCGCTCAGCCGTCTTCGGTCTGAATACTCTCGATGAAGGCGATCAACGCATCGATATCGTCCGGATCGAAGCTGAATTCCGGCATATCTTCGTGGCCGACCACAATGCCCTCCGCGAGGGCCTCCTGCAGGCTGTCGATGGGATAGCGCTGGGACAGGGTGCGGAAGGGCGGCGCCTGCTCGTGCGTGCTGTCAGACGTCGCATCGAGCGCGTGACACTCGGCACAGTTCTTTTCAGCGATTTGCCGGCCCTGTGCGACAAGGCCGGTCTCGGTGACGTCCCCGGTCGTGGCCTCCGGCTCGTCGTTAGCGGGGCCGGAACAGGCGCAGAGCGCAGCGGTAAGCAGAATCGTGGCAAGTCTCATGCGCGCAGGGTGCGCCATTTTTCACGGCAATCAAGTGTCAGCGCCTGATCTTTCCTGAACTTCATCCAGTCCAAGAGCCACAATAGCGGCCGCCGCGCTCATTACACCCAGAACGCCAATTACGATGGCGACGCCGCCATACTCCGCCAGCAGGCTGAATCCGCCGCCAAGCGCGAGCAGGAGGCCGATGATCGTGTTGGAGAGCGCTGTATAGGCCGCCCGCGTTTCCTGTGTGGCCATGTCGACCAGATGCGTCGAACGGCCAAGGCGTACGCCCTGATAGGCGATCATCAGCGCAAAGATGACAAGCGGCAGCGCCCACACCGTGCCCAGAAGCCCGGCCGTCTCGAGGCCAAGCGTGGCGGCCAGGGCGATCGTCGCTGCGATGGCTGAGAAGATCAGGACCTTGCGGCTCGACCGGTCTGCCAGCCGTCCCCAGACATAGGAACTCAGCAGCGACGCACCGGCGGACGCGACGACCAGCAGGCCGAGACCGCCAAACGCATTCTCTGCGCTCTCCCTTGCCGACAGTGCCACCATGAAAGGCGGGGCAAGGGCGGTCGAGATGAGCAGCCCGCGTGTCGCGATGAAGCGCCTGAGCTGTGCGTCCTTTGCGAGCAGGGAAAAGTTCTGCCATGCCGCACGTAGCGGATTGCGCCCACCTTCGGTCGAGCCTGCTTCTTCCTGCAGTGTGGAAAAGAGCAGGGCCGCCATCAGCCACAGGCCACCCGCGACGAAGATTGCCGAAGGGACGAGGGCCATACGCTCAAAGACCCCTGAGGCGAGGGCCAGACCAAACAGAATGACGAACAGGGCCGAGACGGAGGCCGCCGCTCCGGTCGCTGTGCCGCGACGGGATTTCGAAACCGTCTTGCCGAGCACGTCCTTGTAGGTGACCGAGCAAACGCTTCGCGCCAGCGCGAGGACGGCGAGCGCCGAGACAATGGCGATGCCCGCGGCCACGCCCTCAAGGGTCAGCGCTGCGATCGCTATGCAGATGGCCGCCAGACCCTGAACCACGCTGCCGGCGGCCCAGGCCCATTTGCGCTGCGGCAGGGTGCGCAGCCATGCGGCGGTGAAGAGTTGCGGCAGCAGGGCACCGGCTTCGCGCACAGGCACGAGCAGGCCGATGAAGGCTGCCGGCGTGCCGAGCTGGGTCAGCAGCCAGGACAGAACGAGCTTTGGATCAATGAGCCCGTCAGCCGTCTTGGTGGCTCCGAGCGACACGATGTGGGTCAGGAAATTCTGCGGCTGGTGATTGCAGGCGCTCTCGGGAATATCGCGGCAGACGCGGCCCTCATCCTCGGAGGTGAGCATACGGTAGACTTTGTCGAGCGTAGGTGAGGCCACGGGCAGGATCCGGTTGTCAGCGTCAGCGATGCGGAAGTAGCGCATGCAGGCGCTGTGGCAATAGGGGCCGATGATGCTGGCTGGCTATTACAGACAAACCGGGGAACGCTGCCGAAGGAAGGCCGTTTGAAAAGCAGATGTCCGAGACCGCGCCCCGCAAGAGCAAGAAGACGCTTCGCCAGAAGATTTCCGACTGGGGCGAGGGCCCATGGTCGCTACCGGTATCCGTGCTGATCGGATTTATCGAGAACACAATCGTTGTGGTACCCATGGAGCCGGTCTTCCTGCCAATCATGGTCTTGCGTCGGAAGACAGCCTGGCTTGTTGCCGCCGCACTCCTGCTCGGCAACGTGCTTGGTGGACTTGTCATGTACTGGCTCGGCGCTGCCTTTGCCGATGATGCGATCCAGCCGCTTGTCAGCATGTTCGATGCCGAGCAGGCCTATCAGAACACGCTGGACAAGCTGAGGTCCGATGGCTTTGCGACGCTGTTCATGATCGGGATTACGCCCTTTCCTTTCCAGGTGGGGGTCGCCGCCGCCGGCGCAGCCGGTTACAACATCGCCCTCTTCACCATCGCCGTTACGCTGTCACGCTCGATCCGCTATTTTGCGCTGGCCTTCCTGGTGATGCTGGTCGGCGAGCGCGCAGAGGATCTGCTTGAGAAGCACGAGTCCGAGCTGATGATTTCGGGCGTGCTGCTTTTTGTCGGCTTCGTGGTCTATTTCTTCTTCTTTTGACGGCGGGCTTTCCGCAAGGTCGCTGTTGCAAGCCGAACGGGCTTCGGCTCAGTGTTTCCAAAACAGATTGAGGGAAGGGAGGCGTTGTCATGGCAGACACCGTGAATGGCGCGTGCGATGCGAAGTTCGCTGCACTGAAAGAAGAGTTTGCTCGCAATTTCGAAGAGCGCGGGGAGTCGGGCGCTTCGGTCTGCGTCAGCGTGAACGGTGAAACCGTGGTCGATCTCTGGGGCGGTGTTGCAGATCCTGCAACCGGAGACGCCTGGCAGGAAAACACCGTCTCCATCGTCTTCTCGTGCACCAAGGCCGCTGTCGCCCTGTGCGCTCACATCCTCGTCGACCGCGGCGAGCTGGAACTCCATGCGCCGGTCGCGAAATACTGGCCGGAATTCGCAAAGAACGGGAAAGAGAACACCACCGTCCAGATGATGCTCAATCATGAGAGCGCGCTTCCTGCCCTGCGTGAGCCGGTGAAGAAGGGCGGGTTCTATGACTGGGACTACATGATCAAGCGCCTCGAAGACGAGGAAGCGTTCTGGGAACCGGGCACGCGCAATGGCTATCACATGGTCAATTTCGGCTGGACGGTGGGGGAACTTGTCCGCCGCGTGTCCGGCAAGTCGCTCGGCCAGTTCTTCGCCGATGAGGTCGCAGGGCCGACCGGGGCGGACTTCTGGATCGGCCTGCCGGATGATGTCTCGCCCCACATCGCACCGATCATCGCTTATGAGCCGAAGCCCGATGACATCCCGTCCGATTTCACCAAGCGGCTCCTCACCAAGCCGGACTCGATCCAGGCGCTGTCATTCACCAATAATGGTGGCTGGCATCCGAATGATCCGGCGGCCCACAAGGCAGAGATCGGCGGGGCTGGCGGCATTTCGAATGCGCGTGGCCAGGTGGCGATGTATACACCGCTCGCCTGCAATGACGGGTCACTGGTGTCAGCTGACCGGCTGCACGCCATGTCCATGGTCTCGACGGCCACACAGCAGGACGCAACGCTGCTGGTCCCGACCCGCTTTGCATCGGGCTTCATGAAGTCGATGGATAATCGGGGCCAGCGCGTCGGACGACGGGAGTCAGCGATTATCGGGGAGCGGGCCTTCGGACATGTGGGGGCTGGCGGTCATATCGGTTTCGCCGACCCGGAATGCGGCATGGCTTTCAGCTATACGATGACGCAGATGGGGCAGGGGCTGCTGATGAATGAGCGTGGCCAGTCGCTGATCGACGCGGCCTATCGGGCACTAGGGTATCGCACCAATGCGCCAGGAGCCTGGATCCGCTAGGCGCGGTCGCCAATCGCGTGGAGCGGCGGCTCCTGCATGTCGGATTCGATCTGGAGCACCATGTGGGCATCACCGGCCGACAGCGGCTTGCTGTAATAGTAGCCTTGGATGAACCGCCCTCCGAGATCGCAGACGAGATCGAACTGCTCCTGGGTTTCCACGCCTTCGACAATACAGGCGATCTTCAGGTTCTCACACAGGCCGAGGATCGAGCGGAGCACGTTCGCACTGCGCTCGTTGCGCGTCAGGTCGCGGATGAAGCTGCGATCGACCTTCAGGATGTCGATGGGCAGGCGGTGAACATAGGCAAGCGACGAGAAGCCGGTGCCGAAATCGTCGATGGCAACATGGGCGCCGGACTCACGGATAAGGTTGAGAACCTCCATCGCGCTTTCGAAGTCGTTCATCACGGCTGATTCCGTGATCTCGAAGATCAGGCGTGTCATGGGAAAGCCGGAGCGTTCGGCGATCGACAGCAGCCGCCGGACAGGCGCCTCCGATGACAGGCTGGTCGCCGAAAGATTGAAACTGAGCGTCAGGTCTCCCGGCCAGTTGCGTGCTTCCTTGAGAGCCTTGGTGAACAGGACTTCCGTCAGCCGGCCCATCATGCCGATATTCTCCGCCGCCTTGATAAAGAGGTCAGGCCGGATGCGTCCGAGCGTCGGGCAGTACCAGCGCGCCAGAGCCTCGAGGCCCTTCGTGCTACCATATTCGAGATCAAGCACGGGCTGGAACTCGACCGTCATTTCCTTTTCGAGGTCGGCATGGCGCAGGGCCTGTTCCAGGGCACTGTTGGCGAAGATGAGCCGCTCATGGTCGTGCGAGAAGAAAACCGGTTCCGACTTCGCATTCTGCTTGGCGTAATACAGCGCATAGTCGGCGCGATCGAAGAGCAGGCTGCGGGAGTTGGCGGCGGCCGGGAAGCGGGCCATGCCGATGGTGGCGCTGAGATTGGCGGCCCCTTCCTCGAAGCGGAACGCATCACGGAAAGCGTCGCAGGCCGACCGGGCAAGCGTCATGACTTCTTCGTCGTTTCCGGGATCACGGAAGAGAAGGCCGAACTCATCACCGCCGAGACGGGCAATCAGGACGGGAAGGTGGCTGAAACGCTTCTGAAGTCGCGCTGCCGTATCGACCAGGACCTGATCGCCAGCAGGATGTCCGAAAACGTCATTGATCGGCTTGAAGCCATCAAGATCCAGCAGGGCGACCACGAATTCACTGCCGAGCTTGCCATGCCGGCTGACGCATTCGTCGATTTCAGCAAGGAACTGGCGGCGGTTGGCCAGCCCGGTCAGACTGTCAGTATTGGCAAGGCGCTTGTTTTCCTCATTGAGGGCGCGCAGCTTGCTGTGCTGCTGGCGTTGTTGGCGCTTCTGGAGGATCATCCGGGCGAAGTCCTTCTCCGACTGCAGGAGAAGCGTCGCGAAAACCGGTGTTACCACGCCAAGGTTCAGCGCGATGGCCGTCAGGACAGGTTCGCCAAAGGTCAGCAGGAAAGTACAGGTCGCGATGGACACGATGAACAGGTGCAGCATGGCCGCCTGGCGCAGGTGCATGAGGCAGAAGGCGCTGACGATTGTCGTGACGCCGATGAAGAAGACGATCTGCGCGTGCTGATGGGCGTCGCCATACTGGTAGAAAGACAGGCCCCATAAGGTGAATATAGCTGATAGCGGAATGACCAGCTTGATCGTATTCCGCAAGCTTTTGGCGATCTGCTCGTCGCTGAGGAGGCGTTGACGGCCAACGACATATTTGACGGTCCGGGCCAGCGCGAAAACGAGCAGCAAGACGGGGGCCAGCAAGGTCAGGAAGAGGGGCGCAATTTCGATATGGGTGTAGGCGACGGCAAGCGTGTTGATGGTGATGATGCCGTACATCAACGGAAGCTGTTGGCTGAGGGCACGATAGCGTGCCCGGTTAAGCTCACGCTCGTCGTCTTTGATCTGCATGAATGATTGCAGTTTGTGCAGCAAAAGCCCGGTTCCCGATTAGGTCAGGCTTAGCCATAGAACACTTCGCTTAAAGTCCCCTTACAGCGATAGATCAGATTTCATCAATCGTAATGCCTCCAACAGTTCTGGCTTGATTCCCCGGCTGTGTCGGACGGGGCCGCTGCGCGATTTTGCAGGCTCGTTCTTGCCCCGCAGGGGGCGTGCCGCCACATGTGCCGCGAATTGAAACAAGGGAAATCCTGTTTTGAGTGCCCTCTCCTCGCATCCAGAAGATTATGTTGCCAGCTTCTCCTCCGAAACGCTGCCGGTGGCCGGGCGGGTCGTGCGCATGGGAAGCAAGACCCTCTCACCGATTCTCCAGCGCCACGCCTATCCCGATCACCTCGGCGAGATCCTTGGTGAGGCGCTGCTCCTCGCCACACTTGTCGGGTCGGGCATGAAGTTCGAGGGCCGCGTCATGACGCAGGCCGAAGGCGACGGTCCGGTTTCCATGCTGGTTGGCGAGTATCACAAGGATGGCAGCGTGCGGGCCTATTCCCGCTTCGAGCAGGAGCGCTGGGCCTATCTGGAAAAGGTCAACAAGGGCCTGAAACCCCACATGCCGCAGCTCTTCGGTCCGATGGGGCGTCTCGGGCTCATCATTGTACACGACAAGCCTGGTATGCAGCCTTATCAGGGGATCGTCCCGCTGGCGAAAGGCTCGCTGCAGGAGTGCGCCGAGGATTACTTCCATCAGTCCGAGCAGATCGAGACCTGCCTTGCCATGTCCGTGAAACGCGATCAGGCCGGGGAATGGCATGGCGGCGGCATGATGGTGCAGAAGATTGCCGGTGACGATGCGCGCGGTGACACGGAAGATGGCTGGCTGGAGGCTCAGGCCCTGTTCAATACGCTGACGCCGGAAGAACTGATTTCCGAGGAGATCGCAGCGCCCGACCTTCTCTACCGTCTCTTCCATGAGGGCGGCGTGCGCATGGAAGCGCCACAGCTTCTGATCGACCGGTGCACCTGCAGTGAAGATCGGCTCCGGAAGACCCTCTCCGGCATGGCTGACGAGTCGCTGCATGACATGGTCGAGCCTGATGGGACGCTGAAGGTCGACTGCCAGTTTTGCGCGCGCCACTACGATATTCCCATCGAGGCAGTGACAGGCCGACAAAATTAGACGGGACGCCACCCGGAAGGGTTGGCGCCCCGTCCAATCGGGGATGGGGAGGAGGTTCCCGGGAAGCCGGCATTCTGCTGGTTCCTGGGATTGGAAACATATCCGTTCTTGGACATGTCCCCCTAACAGTGTGTGGGCGCGGCGTTTGTTCCTTCCGGTTTCATTACATTTCCCCAATATACCAACGCCTGCACCGGCGGCATGACCAGCGAACCCGGCGTCATGGCTCGCCACACCCGCCCGCCTTCCCTAAGGTGGCTGCGATAGCCGTCAGGGAGGACAGCAACATGGAAAAGACAAACAAGGTCTGGAAACTTCGCAACCGTCCGGTGGGCGATGTCAGCGAGGGCGATCTCGAACTCGTCGAGGAACCGGTACGGGCCCTGGAAGAGGGCGAAGTGCTGATCCGGACGCTCTTTCTTTCGCTTGACCCGACAAACCGGATCTGGATGTCGGATCGTGACCAGTACATGCCGCCGGTCCAGATTGGTGAGCCGATGCGCGGCGGTGGCATCGCCATCGTCGAGGACAGCCGGTTCGACGGCCTGGAGCGCGGTGACATCGTGAACACCGGGCTTGGCCAGTGGGCGCTCTATCTGGTCAAGAAGGGCGAGGAGGTGAACAAGCTTCCGCAATTGCCCGGCGTGCCGCTGACGGCGTTCATGGGGCCGCTCGGCATGACCGGCATGACCGCCTATTTCGGCCTGATGGATATCGGCAAGCCAAAGCCGGGCGAGACGATGGTGGTCTCCGCCGCTGCCGGGGCGGTCGGATCCATGGTTGGCCAGATCGCCAAGATCCAGGGCTGCCGCGTCGTCGGGATCGCCGGGTCGGATGAGAAATGCAATTGGCTGACCGAAACCGCCGGGTTCGATGCAGCGATTAATTACAAGAAGGAAGATGTCGGCGCGGCGCTGGACCGGCATTGCCCGGATGGCATCGACATCAACTTCGAGAATGTCGGCGGCGAGATCATGGATACGATCCTCACAAAACTGAACGATTTTGCCCGCATGCCGCTATGCGGCCTGATTTCATCCTACAATGCGACCGAGCCGGTCCCCGGGCCATACAACTTCTCGATGCTGCTGATGCGGCATGTCACGCTCAAGGGCTATATCGTGACCGACTATATCGACCGCTTCCCGGAAGGCATGCAGGCCATGGGGCAATGGCTCATGGAAGGCAAGATCCGTTTCGAGACAGATGTGGTCGAAGGGCTGGAGAATGCGCCAGCTTCGCTGGAGCGGCTGTTTACGGGCAAAAATCTCGGCAAGCTTGTGGTGAAGGTATCGGAGCCTGAATGACGCCAATCCTGCGCATTGTCTGGCTGTCAGTTTTCCTGATCGGGTATTCGGTTCTCGTGAGCCTTAAGTTCATGTGGCTGCCCGCCGAAAGCGATGTGCTGGGCTTTGTGCGCTACTGGCTGCCCATATCGGGCGCCGCGATCTTCTGCGTGGCCTATCTCCTGCCCAAGGAGCCGGCTGTCTGGGCATTGCCGCTGCTGGCCTATCTGGTGCCGGCAGCCTGGTTCCGGCATGCCGAGTTCGTGGATCCGCTGGGCGTGCTGGTCCTGATCGCCGGGTCAGCGGTCTCGGCTTTCGTCTTCAGGCGGTACCTTTCCGGCTGACGGGCCAGTTGCCTTTTCGCCCACGGCAAAGCGGCCCTTGTGGCGGCCCCGGGCGTCGGCATAGCCCGCCTGGATCAACGGCAGGTCGGCCTCGTAGTCGCCGGTCGGCCGGAACAGGCCATCGATCCGGATCGTCCGCTGGCCATAGTCGAGGACAGACAGGATGAGCGGCACGCCACCCTGGTGGGCGATCCGGTAGAAACCGCTCTTCCACTCGACCGCATGTGAGCGCGTCCCTTCCGGAGCAACGCCAAGGACAAGGCGGTCGGACGAGGCGAAGGCCGCGCCCATCTGTTCGACCACATCGTTTGCGGAGTCCCGGTCAATCGGTACACAGCCCAGCCAGCGTACGAGCGCGCCGAGCGGATGATCGACAAGCGCTTTCTTGCCCATCCATCTGAGCTTTACCTGATAGTAGCCGGCCGCGGCCAGCATCCAGAAGCCATCCCAGTTCGATGTGTGCGGCGCCGCCACCATGACGGCGCGCGGGGCGTCCGGCCAGTCGCCGCGAACCCTCCAGCCGCCTGTTGCCAGGATCAGCCTGCAGACTTGCCGCCAGAGAGGTGACATCAGGTTGCGCGCGGGTGCGGGCCGGGCGCGCCGCGCGCGTGATCGTGGGGGCGGGTCTGCCATTGCGGGACTCTGCGCTGGAACGTGGCGGTGCGCCAGCAATCAGCCCGGGAAAGCTGGTTGATTGCACGCGAGCGGGGAATGCGCCTCACTTCCGTTTGACGGCACCCTGAAGCGTGAAGCTGAAGGCTAGTGACAGGATAAGCGGCACCCAGATTGGCAGTGTGCCGAGGCCCGGCGCTTCAAGGGCCGCGGCGAGATGGTCATCCACGCACCACCAGAGCAGGAAAAGAAACATGTCGCGATCCTTCCATTTGACCCACCCATGATAGCGGGGGCGGGCCGGCACGCAATCTGTCCGACCGGGACGGCCCGCCAGCTATAGGGTTTCGATGTCCGACCCTTGCGTGCCCGACCCACAAGTGCCTTGCCAGAAGAGTTTCCTTTTTACGGCCCGCGCGCCTCAATGTGATCCGACCGGGGCCTGGCATACCTGGTTGTTCATGGGCGGGCGCGGCTCCGGCAAGACCCGCGCCGGTGCAGAATGGGTAAGGCGTCTGGTGCTTTTCGGCGGTTATCGCCGGATCGCGCTTGTCGGACCAACCTTCAATGATGTGCGCGAAGTGATGATTGAGGGCTTCTCTGGCTTGCGCTCGATCATGCGAGCGGGTGAGCGGGCGCCGGAGTATGAGGTGTCCCGCCACCGTCTTGTCTGGCCGAATGGGGCAGAAGCCCATGCCTTTTCCGCCGAGGATCCGGACGGCCTGCGGGGCCCGCAATTCGATGCCGCCTGGTGTGACGAAGTCGCTGCATGGCAAAACGGCCGGGCGGTCTGGGACATGCTGCAGATGACCCTGCGGCTGGGGCCAAACCCGCGTATCATCGCAACGACAACGCCGCGCCGTGTGCCGCTCGTCCGCGCTCTGGTGGAGGGGGCGACCGTTGCAGTGACGCGATCGGCCACGCGCGACAATGCAGAGAACCTTTCTCCCGTCTTTCTTGATCATGTCGAGCGGCTGTACGGAAACTCCGATCTCGGCCGACAGGAACTGGCCGGTGAACTTCTCGACGAGGAGAGCGGTGCGCTCTGGACGCGTGCATTGATCGACCTGGTGAGCCTGACCCATCATCCCGGGCCGTTGACTGAAATCGTCGTGGCCGTTGACCCGCCAGCGGGTGTGGGGGCGGCCGCCGATGCCTGCGGGATCGTTGCGGCTGGAACGCGCCGGGACGCCGGAGGGCTCGTATCCGGGTACGTCCTCGCCGATGCCCAGCTGCCGGACCCGTTAATCGAGGCCATTGAGGGGGCCGGGCAGACCCCGGCCTATCGCGGCACGGCCTATATCGTCTTCGAAGACCTGCCGCTGGACGCATTCGGAAACCGGTTGCCGCAACTGAGCTTCGAAGTCGTGCGGGCAGGTTCGGATGAAACCGGCCTGCGCAAGCTGGCGGAAGGGGTGAATGTGATCCCTGCTTCGGGAGAGTTCGTCTACGGGACACGCATCGTCCGTGAACGGTTCTTTCCGGGGACAGAAAAGCCGCTCAACATGAACAATGCGTCCGGTGAAGCAGACTTCCGGTCTTCGCTAGACCAGCTGACCTCAGACCTGCCGGGCACGAATTCTGCCACGCTGACCGTTGGCTGGTTCGGCGATGACGTGCGCGCTGGCCATTGCCGCATCCGCCCCGGTGTAGAGACGCGAAACCGCTCGACGGCTCCCTATCAATGGGGCGTGGCAGGCGAGATCAGGACGAGCGCCTATCTTGTCAGCCAGTCCGGCGGCAGCGCCAATTATGGCGGTACGCCAACCGATGTTGCGGTGAAGGAAGGTATTGCCGCGATGCAGGCGGAGGGGATGGCTGTGACGCTCTCACCCTTCCTGCTCATGGACGTGCCGTCCGACAACGGCCTGCCTGACCCTTATGGCGGCGATGAGCAGGCGGCCTTCCCCTGGCGGGGACGGATCGTGGCGAGCGAGGATGGGACGGCCGCCGTCAGAACCGAGATCGACGCCTTTCTCGGCACCGATCATGATTTTGGCTACCGGCATTTCATCCTGCACCATGCCAGGTTGGTCGCAGGGGCCGGCGGTGTTGAGGCGATCCTGATTGGCAGCGAGATGCGCGGGCTGACGCGCTTGCGTGACGAGACAGGTGCCTTCCCCTTCGTCGAAGGGCTGGTGCAGCTTGCCGCCGATGTAAAGGCAATTGTCGGGCCGGGCGTGAAGGTTTCCTATGCGGCCGACTGGACCGAGTACGGAGCTTATACTCCGGACGATGGTTCTAACGATATCCTGTTCCCGCTAGACGTGCTTTGGGCCTCGGCTGACATCGATTTTGTCGGCGTGGACTGGTATCCGCCGGCTGGGGACTGGCGGGATGGTGACACCCATCTCGACCGGCTCGCCGGTTACACCGCGGCCGATGATCCCGCCTATCTGGCAGACCAGATGGCCGGCGGAGAAGCCTATGACTGGTACTATGCCAGCCAAGCCCACCGGGATTCCCAGATCCGCACGCCGATCACCGACACTGCCCATGGCGAACATTGGGTTTTCCGCCAGAAGGATCTCGCGGGTTGGTGGAATGCAGCCCATCATGAGCGGCCGGGCGGCGCCCGTGAGGCGACCCCGACGGACTGGGTGCCCGGTATGAAACCCGTGCGGCTGATCGAAATCGGCTTCCCGGCCGTCGACAAGGGCGGCAATGCGCCAAACCTTTTCTACGATCCAAAGAGTTCAGAGAGCGCCTTGCCGCCATACTCGTCCGGTGAACGTGATGACGTCCTCCAGCGCCGCGCGCTTGAGGCGGCGCTAGCTTACTGGCAAGCCCAGCCTTGCGTGGAGAAGACCTTCATCTGGGCCTGGGATGCCCGGCCCTGGCCGGACTTTCCGGTGCGTGAAAGCGTCTGGAGCGATGGGCCGAACTGGTCCTACGGTCACTGGCTGAACGGCCGCACCGGGCTGATCGAGGTTGGCGAGGCTGTCAGCGATTTTGGCGCCCGCGCGGGGATCGATCTTGATGGAAGCCGCCTGTCGGGCTGGCTGGAAGGGATTGCCCTCACCGGTCCGATGCCGCTCCGCCGCGCGCTGGAGCCGTTGCGGGCCGCCCATGGCCTATCGTGCGTCGAGCGTGAAGGCGGCCTCATTTGCACCGATCAGGCTTCGGTGGACACGGTTCAGGTCAATGCGGCCCGGCTGGCGGAATCCGGCCTGTCGCTCACGTATAACCTGCTCGACAAGCGCCCCGGACGGTTGCAGTTGAGCTTCATTAGCGCCGACGGGACCTATGCGCCTGCTGCGGTGGATGCCCGGTCCGATCTGGGCGACCCTACGCAGACGATTGAAGCCGCGCTGCCGCTGGTTCTGTCTGATGCCGAGGCCAGCGATCTTGCTGCGCGCCTGCTTGAGTCTGCGCTGCAGCCGGATGCGGCGGGGTTCGTCTTGCCGCCGGAATACCTGCATCTCGAGCCGGGTGACCGGGTTGAGATGGATGGACTTGCGAGCGCCTGGCAGGTCACCGACATCATTGATGATGGCCTCACCCGGCATTGTAGCGCGGTGCGCCCGATGGAGGGGCAGGGTCTTCGGGCGAGCGCCTTGCCTGACGAGGCGCCGGTGGCGCCGCGACCCGCTGTGCCAAAACTTGTCCTTGTCGATGGTCCTCCGTTCGGACCCGGTCAACAGACCGGCCCCCTTGCTGCGGTCGCAGCGTTACCCTGGCCCGGTCCTGTCGATGTCCGGGCAGGGACCTCGGTATCTCAGGCCCGTCGCCGGGCAACCGTAAATGGACCGGCGGGATTTGGCAGGCTGGCGGCGCCGCTGAGTGCAGGACCGCTTGGCCGATGGGACAGGGCGGGGGCCATTGTTCTCGAGATCGCGGGCGAAGACCTTTCGAGTGCTGAACCAGCAGATGTTCTGGCGGGAGCTAACCGGCTTCTCGTGCGCAACGCTACAGGCTGGGAGCTGATTGGATTCGAAACCGCTGAGCTGATAGCCGAGAATCAATGGCGGCTTGGCGGACTGCTGCGCGGCCTGAATGGCTCACCTGTAATTACTGTAGATGCTGGCGCGATCTGCCTGCTTGCAGATGAGCGGCTGGTTTCGGCGGGCCTCCTGCCGCAGGAGGTCGCCCTGCCTTTGATCTGGCAGGCCGGGCCGGGTGATCCCCAGACTTTCAGTCACACAGACGTCGCAGGCCTTGGCTGGAGTGTCGCCCATCTGAGCGCTTCGCCGGGCGAAAGTGGGCCGGTCATCACCTGGCTCCCTCGCGGTCTCGACATCCCTGACAACTGGGATCTGCCTGACCCGGTACGCCAACGCCAGTACCTGGTCGAAGCGCTCGCAGGCGGGGAAGTGGCGCGCTCGCAAAGTGTGACTGGCGAGCAGGCGATCATTCCTGCCGGATACGAAACTGTAAGGGTTGCTGAAATAGGAACTGATGGACGCATCGGTCAGCGGGTTTCAATCCCGCTCGGTGCATCCTAACTATTCGGCAGTCTATTAACCCCAATCCAGCGTGGTTTACCGAACGTGTCGCGCGACCTGTACAATATTCTGGGCGTATCCAAGACGGCCAGCAACGACGAAATCCGCAAGGCCTACCGGCAGAAGGCGAAAGCCCTGCACCCGGACCTGCACCCGGATGACAAGGCAAAGGCCGACCAGTTCAAGGAAGCCTCTGCCGCTTTCGAGATTCTTGGCGACGAGGAAAAGCGGAAGAAATACGACCGCGGCGAAATCGATTCGGATGGCAATCCGACCGGGTTTGCGGGTGCGCAGGGCGGTTTCGGCGGGGGGCGCGACTATGGCGCCTACCGCGACTTCGCGAGCGCTGGCGGACAGGCCCAGGGCGACCCGTTTGAAGATATTCTCGCCGGAATGTTCGGCCAGCAGCGCCGCCGGCCCGGGCCCCGCAAGGGCGCCGACATGCGCTATCGGGTCGAGATTTCCTTCGAAGATGCCGTGCAGGGCGCCAAGCGCCAGATGACCATGGGCGATGGCAAGGCGCTGAATGTTTCCATTCCGCCCGGTATAGAAACCGGCCAGACGCTGCGCCTGAAAAGCCAGGGCCAGCCCTCGACCACTGGCGGCCCGCCGGGTGATGCCCTGCTGGAGGTCTTTGTGCGGCCCAGCAAGACCTGGACGCGCGACGGTGACGATCTGCGCATGACCGTGCCGGTGCCCCTCAAGACGGCCGTCGCGGGTGGCAGTGTGGACGTCGAGACGCCCGCCGGTGCAGTCACCCTGAAAGTACCGGAAGGATCGAACACAGGGACGGTGCTTCGCCTGCGCGACAAGGGCGTCCAGTTCAAGGACAAGCCGGGCCATCTCTATGTCCGTCTTGAAATTGTTCTGGAGGATCCGAAGGATCCGGGTCTGAAGGCGTGGGCTGCTGAAGATTGATGGGGTTTGGGATGCTGACTGGAACCCGCGCGGATTATTCACGGGCTGTTCAGGGCTGATCGGCCATAAGGCACATCATGAAACGGATCATTCTCGCTCTTGCGCTCAGCGCCGCGACGCTTGCCCCGCCAGCCTTGGCACAGGGCCAGTGGGGTAGCTCGTTTACCGCTGACGAAGCGCGCAATGCGCGCGAGAAGGGCGAGATCAAACCGCTCAACGATCTTTTGCGCCCGATCCGCAATCAGTATGGCGGGAATATGCGCCGTTTTGATGGCCTCTATGAAAGAGGCGGGCGCAAGGTGTATGTGATAGATTGGGTAACAGGCCGGGGCGAGCTGGTGACCTTCACCATCGACGCCAGGACTGGACGCGTAATCAGCAAGAGCTAGGTTGTTTTTATGAGAATTCTTGTTGTCGAAGATGATGCAGACCTGCGTCGGCAGCTTGCCGATGCGCTGACGCAATCAGGCTATGCCGTTGACCTTGCCGCAGACGGCGAGGACGGTCACTTCCTGGGCGATACCGAGCCCTATGATGCGGTGATCCTCGATCTCGGCCTGCCGAAGATGGATGGTGTCACCATTCTCGAGCGCTGGCGCGATGACGGGAAAGATTTTCCTGTAATGATCCTGACCGCCCGCGACCGCTGGAGCGAAAAGGTGGCCGGCTTCGATGCCGGGGCCGACGATTATCTGACCAAGCCCTTCTACACTGAAGAGCTTCTGGCCCGCCTTCGCGCTTTGCTGCGCCGGGCGACGGGCCATTCGGCTGCCGCCCTGGAAGCCGGCGGCTTGCGTGTCGATACACGTGCAGCGCGCGCCACCGTGAATGGCCGGCCGGTCAAGCTGACAGCGCACGAGTATCGCGTCCTGTCCTACCTGATCCACCATCAGGGCCGGGTCGTGCCGCGCACAGAGCTTGTCGAACACATCTACGATCAGGATTTCGACCGTGATTCGAACACGATCGAGGTCTTCATCGGGCGTCTTCGCAAGAAGATTGGCACGGACCGCATTCAGACGGAACGTGGCCTCGGCTACCGGCTGGTGGTTCCTGAAGGTGAGACGGCCGGCCTTGCCGGATAGGGGCGGCCTGCCGCACCCTCCGGTGAGATGAGCGAATCCATCCCCCCCAGGCAAAAGCCGCGCCTTTCCCTGTCACGGCGCATGCTGATCGGCGCTGTCGTCTGGAGCCTGATTGCAGTCGTGGGCGGCATCGTCGTCATGACGATCTCTTATCGGGCGCAGACCATTCGCCTGCTTGAGCAGGAACTCGATTCCATCCTTGTCACCCTGCCACGGGCGCTGGAAGTGCTGCCGGATGGCCGGGTTGTCGATGAAGAAGACAAGCTGCCGAGCGATGTGCGCTATGACCTGCCCCTGTCCGGGCGCTACTGGGCAATGGTGGCCGTCAATGATGAGGGCGAGGTCGCCAACGATATCCGCTCCCAAAGCCTGTGGGATGGCCCACTGCCACTGCCGCGCGAGCAGGCCCTTTCCGCGCTCTCCAATCCGGGCATGACCGTCTACGGCAATGCGCGCGGTCCAGCCGATGAGCGCCTGCGTGTGGCGGTACGTGCGATCACCGTTCCCAATCGCGAGACCCCCATATTGCTGATGGCTGCAGCTGATCGTGAGGCCACCGATGAAGGAGCCAACCAGCTACGCTTCCTGCTGCTTATCAGCATGACCTTCCTCGCGGCGGGCACGCTAATCGCGCTCTGGGTGGGCCTGCGTCTGGCGCTCCTGCCGTTTGACCGCGTGCAGCTACACATCTCGCAGGTGCGCGAAGGCAAGCGGGCGAAGCTCGATGGGGATTATCCGGTCGAAGTGCTGCCGCTGACCCAGGAGCTGAACAAGCTGATCGACAACAATCGCGCCATCGTGGAACGCGCGCAGACGCATGTCGGCAATCTTGCGCATGCGCTGAAGACGCCGCTTGCGGTCCTGCGCAATGAAGCGAATGGCAGTACACCGCTCGATGATGTCGTCCGCCGTCAGACCGAATCGATGCGGGCGAATGTCGACCATTATCTAAAACGGGCGCAGGCCGCGGCCCGGTCCGAGGCGCTCGGTGTGCGCACAGAGATCGCGCCGGTGGTGGATGGGCTGGTGCGCTTGCTGAACCGGCTCTTCGGCGAAAGCGGGGTGACCGTCGAGTCGACCATTCCGGCCAGCCTCTATGTGCGGGTCGAAGCGCAGGATCTGGAAGAGATGCTCGGCAATGTGATGGAGAATGCCTGCAAGTGGACAAAATCGCGCGTTGAAGTCTCCTCTGAGCCGGGAGACAACGGCCTCATGTTGATCCATGTCGATGATAATGGCGAAGGCCTGACGGCTGACGAGATGACCTCCGCGGTCAAGCGCGGCGTACGGCTTGATGAGACCGCGCCGGGGACCGGGCTCGGACTTTCCATTGTTGCCGATATCGCTGAGATGAATGGTGGCAAGCTGACCCTTTCGGAAAGTCAGCGCGGCGGCCTGCGTGCCACGATAGCGCTTCGCCGGTCATGAGACGCGGTACGCTCATTGTGTTGGCCTGCGCTGTTGTCGCGGCAGGGGGGCTCTATCTCCTGAAGGGGCGTCCGCTACTGGCCGAGCAGCCCTATGCCGAGCGCGAAGCCGAGATTGCGCAGCGCGATGCTTCCGAGCTCAACCCGTCTGAAATGCTGGCGCGGCTCCAACTGGCGGCCCGCCAGCAGCCGGATTCCCCGGAACCGCAATACTTCATCGGCGTGCTGATGCGCGCGCAGGGGCGTAATGAGGATGCGCTGCGGGCCTTCCAGTCAGCGCTTCGCCGGGATGATACGCATGTGCCGTCATTGGTGGCGCTTGCCGATGTCATCATGATGCGCGATGGCGGTATCGTCACTGCGCCGGCGGCTCAGCTCTATGCCCGTGCCTGGCGCCTCGACGAATCGCAGCATCGCGCCGGCCTGCTCTCGGCACTGCCTGCCTATGAGGCTGGCGATGTAGACGCTGCTGAAGAGCACTGGGCAGAGGTCAAGCAGGACATGGCGCCCAATGATCCCCTGTTCGGGATGCTGGAAGCTTTCAAGTCGCGGATCGATGAAGAACGTGCGGCTGAAGAGACCCCTGCTGAATAAGGGCAACTGCCTGGATGTTTCGGTCGCAGTGTCATTTGGGCAGGCTTCCGGTATAGGATGCGCGCATGAGAGCTAGGACGAAGAGACTCTGGGGTGTCGGGGCGGCAGCAACGCTGCTGATCGGGGCTGTCGCGCTGGCGACAGTCGCGCTGCGCCAGCATGCCGACCTGTTCTATACCCCCGGCCTGATCGCCGAGCAGGGCATGCCGGAATCGGGCAAGCGTGTGCGTGTGGGCGGCTGGGTCCAGGAAGGCTCTATTGCCTATGGTGACGGCGCCGACATGACCTTTCTCATTGAGGATGGCTCCGGCGAGACAGTCGAGGTCAGCTATACTGGCATTACCCCGGATCTGTTCCGTGAAGGCGAGGGCGTGGTGGCAACCGGCCGTTTCGGCGAGACGGGCGACTTCACCGCCGACAGCATCCTCGCCAAGCATGACGAGAACTATGAACCTCGCGAGCTGAAGAAGGCCCGGCAGGCGACTTCATGATTGAAGCGGGGCATTTCGCAGCCTTCCTCGCGCTCGTTTTCTGTGGCCTGCAGGCAGGCTTCGGACTGAGGGGCGACAGGGACCAGTCCGGCCTCTTTGCCGGGCTTGGCTTTGCAGCCATGGGTTTTGCCTTCTTTACGCTGGTCTATGCCTTTGCGCGATCTGACTTCTCCGTTGAGCTGGTGGCCGCGCATTCCCACACGCTGAAGCCCTTCGGCTACAAGATCGCCGGGACATGGGGAAACCATGAAGGCTCGATGGCGCTGTGGTGCCTTGTCGGGCTTGGCTTCGGCGCAGCTGGCGGATGGCTGATGAAGTCTGACCGGCCAAAATTCGAGTCGCGCGCGCTTGGTGTACAGGGCCTGCTCAACCTTGCATCGCTGGCCTATCTGCTTTTTGCTTCGTCACCATTTACCCGGTTGGACCCGGCGCCGCTGCAGGGGCAAGGGCTTAATCCGCTGCTGCAGGACCCGGCGCTCGCGATCCATCCGCCGATGCTTTACCTCGGCTATGTCGGCTACTCCTTTGTCTTTGCGCTTGCGGCCGCCGGCCTGATCGAGGGCCGGATTGACCGGCAATGGGCCAAGCAGGCGCGCGGCTGGGCGCTCGCGGCCTTTGTGCCCCTGACACTCGGCATCGCGCTTGGCAGCTACTGGGCGTATTACGAGCTTGGCTGGGGTGGCTGGTGGTTCTGGGACCCGGTCGAGAATGCCAGCCTGATGCCCTGGCTGATCGGCGCGGCACTGATGCACTCCATCATCGTGACGGAAAAGCGCGGCAGCTTCTCGGCCTGGACAGCCTTGCTGGCGGTGCTCGCCTTCTGCTTCTCACTGCTGGGGGCGTTCCTTGTGCGCTCCGGTGTGCTGACCTCGGTTCACTCCTTCGCTGTCGACCCGCTGCGCGGGTCGGTCCTTCTGGCTGGGCTTCTCATTCTTGGTGGCGCGGCGCTTGTGCTGTTCGCCCTGCGCGCGCCGAAGCTTTCGGGTGGCCCGGAATGGCTGGCGACCAGCAGGGAAGGGGCGCTGATGGGCAATAATCTCATCCTGACAGTCGCGACCTTCACCGTCCTTCTAGGCACACTGTTTCCGCTGATCGCCGAGGCGGTGGGGCAGACCATTTCTGTCGGTGAACCGTACTTCAATCTGACTTTCACGCCGATCATGGCGCTCGCTCTTGTGGCTCTCCCGGTCGTGCAGGCCTGGGCCTGGGGTAAAGCGGACCTGTCCTCGCTCTGGAAATGGGCGCTTGGTTTTGCCGGGATCGTCGCGGCGTTCTGGCTCGCGGGCATTGGCCCGCTGAACATACCGTTGCTGGCCGGTGTCGGACTTGCCCTGGGCGTCTGGCTGATCTTTGGAGCCGGGCAGGAAATCTGGCGACGGGCAAAGACGTTTGCCCGCCTACCGAAAATGCCGCTGCGAGTCTGGGGCATGACGCTCGCGCATGCCGGGCTTGGCATCTTCGTGATCGGTGCCGTGCTGCAGAGTTCTGGCCGGACGCAGACGACGCTCGCCCTGCAGGAGGGCGAGACGCAGACGGTGGCCGGCTGGGACGTCCGTCTCGACGACGTTTCCAGCGTCGAAGGCCCGAACTGGTATGCCGAGCGTGCAACGCTGACGGCTGTTCGCGGTGGAACGGCAGCGCAGATGCAGCCGCAGAAACGCTATTATCCGGCCGCGCGTATGCCCACGACTGAAACCGCCATCCACAAGACCGGTACGAGCGATCTCTATATTGCGCTCGGCGATGGCCGGCGGAACCGGGCAGGCGAGACCCGCTGGACCTTCGAGGTCTTCCTCAACCCGCTTATCGATTTCGTGTACCTTGGAGTCGTGCTCATCGCCCTTGGCGCGGGCCTCAGTATGGCAGGCAAGCGCACACGGACACGCAAGGATGCGGAGGAGGAAACGGCATGAAGGCGGTTCTGGCGGCTCTTCTGGTGCTCTTTGCCGCTGAGGGCGGCGCACAGCTCGATGACCCGAAGCAGGAAGCCCGCGCGCAGGATCTGATGCGCGAGATCCGCTGTGTGGCTTGCGAGAATGAACCGATCTCCAATTCCGGCTCCGACATTGCCGCAGACATGCGGGACCGGGTGCGCGCGATGGTGGCCGATGGCATGTCGGATGAGGAGATCAGGGACTGGTTTTCAGAACGCTATGGCGAGTTCGTGCTTTTCCGTCCGAGTTCGGAAGGGCCCGGCGGCTGGCTGCTCTGGGGCGCACCTTTTGTCCTGCTCATTGCAGGGGGCGCTCTCATCTTTGCGCTGCGGCGGGGTGGCTCGAACGCTTCTGGCGCGGTCGAGCCGGTGGACCCTGAAGAGGCTGGCTCACCCTGAGGTCACAAAGGTTTTGATGGCCGGCAGGCATCCATGGTCCTATCTGCCCGTTAGGCGCGACGTGGAAGGAGACCGGGAATGCAAACCGAAACCGTTCAATTCGAGGGATCGGACGGCCAGACCCTGGCCGGACGAATAGACCATCCTGTTGGCACGCTGCGCGGCTGGGCAATCGTGGCGCACTGTTTCACCTGTTCAAAACAATCCTTCGCCGCCTTGCGCGTCGCCAAGGGCCTGGCCGAACGCGGCATCGGCGTCCTGCGCTTCGATTTTACCGGGCTTGGTGAATCCGATGGCGACTTCGCATCGACGGATTTTTCCAGCAATGTCGCTGACCTTGTCGCAGCCGCCGGCTGGATGGCGGGCACCGGTCGCGCGCCTGACCTGCTCGTTGGTCACTCGCTGGGCGGGGCTGCCGTCATTGTTGCTGCGAAGAAGATCGATGGCGTTAAAGCCGTGGCGACGATCGGCGCCCCGTCTGATGCCGGCCATGTAATCCACCATTTCGCTGACCGCATCGAGGATATCGAGGAAAAGGGCCGTGCGCAGGTGAAGCTGGGCGGCCGGCCATTCGTGATCACGAAGCAGTTCGTGGAAGACCTGCGGGCCTCCGATGTGGGCGAGGCGGTCAGCACGCTTCGTCTGCCACTGCTGATCCTGCATGGGCCAACCGATGAAGTGGTCGGCATCGACAATGCGAGCGGGCTGTTCATCGCGGCCCTCCACCCCAAGAGCTTCATCAGCCTGGATGGGGCAGATCATTTCCTCTCGAAGCCTGAAGACAGCGCATTCGCGGCCAGCATGATTGCGGCCTGGGCGAACCGCTACCTGGCTGGAGCTGCCGAGGGTGGTGACCTGCTTGAACAGACCCATGACGTGATCGTTCGTGAGACGGGCGAGGCGAGCGATTTCCAGAACGAGGTCCTCATCAATGGCAAGCGATACCTAGCCGACGAACCGGAAGAGATTGGCGGCGCCGATACCGGGCCTGACCCCTATGAGTGGGTCACAGCAGGGCTGGGCGCCTGTACGGCAATGACGCTTCGCATGTATGCGCGGCGGAAGTCATGGCCACTCGAGCGGGTCACTGTCCGGGTGAACTACAACAAGGCGCACGCTGAAGACTGCAAGACCTGTGAGCCCGGAGACAAGGTTGATGTATTCGCGCTGGAAATAGAAGTCGAAGGCGCGCTGGACGAAGACCAGATCGCCCGCCTTGGGGAGATTGCCGAGCGTTGCCCGGTGCACAGGACGTTCGATAGCGAGACAATCATAAGAACTCGGATCACACCGCAACCCGCCGAAAAATCCAATGAAAACGCCTGAGTGCCTTACTCATGTCTAAATGATGTTTAATTCACTTCCATGCTGGCACTATCCTAGCATCGCGCCCAATATTGATAGGCCGAGACACGTTTCAGGAGGTTGAGTGATCAAGATGAAGTCGTTTGGTATATCGAAGCAGGCTCTGGCGGCCGCAATAGCAGGCGCCGGTCTGACAGGAGCGCTGGTCTACGCACCACAAACCTTCCAGCAGGCCGACGCCAAGCAGCCCATCACGATCCAGGCGCCAAAGGGTGCCCCCATGAGTTTCGCTGATCTGATTGAAGAGGTCAGCCCGGCAGTCGTCAGCGTGAACGTGGTTTCCGAGCGTGAAGTCTCCAACATGGGCAATATGGAAGAGTTCTTCGAACGCTTCCGTGGCTTGCCCGGCTTCGATGACTATATGCGCGACCGCGAAAATGAGGAGGGTGAGCAGGAGGAAGAGCCTCGCACCCGTGAGGCCCGCTCGCTCGGGTCCGGTTTCTTCATTTCCGATGAAGGCTTCATCGTCACCAACAATCACGTCGTCCAGGATGCAACCGAAATCGAGGTTGTACTGGAAGATGGCCGCGAGCTTGAAGCAGAACTCGTCGGCACAGACCCGCAGACCGACCTGGCGGTGATCAAGGTCACCGACCCCGGCACATATCCCTATGTCGAGTTCGAATCCGATACCCGGCTTCGCCGCGGCGACTGGGTCGTCGCGCTCGGCAACCCGTTCGGTCTGGGTGGTACGGCAACCGCTGGCATCCTGTCCGCCGATGGGCGCGAGCTTGGCGGCGACAGCCCGTATACCGACTTCCTGCAGATCGACGCAGCCATCAACCGCGGCAATTCCGGTGGCCCGACCTTTGACCTTCAGGGCCGAGTGGTCGGTGTTAACACGGCAATCTTCTCCCCGACCGGCGGCTCCGTCGGCATCGGTTTCGCCATTCCGGCGGAACTGGCTATCGAAGTTACAAATGCCCTTATCAAGGACGGTAAGGTGTCGCGTGGCTGGCTGGGTGTGACCATCCAGGATGTCACCCGGGATATGGCAGAGGCGCAGGGTCTGAAAGAGGCCAAGGGCGCGATTATTGCCGACGTCAATGATGAGAGCCCGGCTCGCAAGGCCGGCCTGCAACGTGGAGATGTCATCCTCTCGGTCAATGGCCGCGATGCGACTGACGCAACTTCCGTGACCCGCATGGTCGGCGGCCTGATGGCCGGCTCGAAAAACAAATTCACCGTTCTGCGGGACGGCGAGCGTCAGGAAATCAATGTCACCGTGGGCGAACGCCCGGTAGATCCGAGTGAGCTGGCACCGTCAGGCTCCAACAGCCCGGACTCATCAGGCGGCGAGGCTGAAGAAGGTCCGCTCGGCGTGAGCCTGCGTCCGCTCGACAGTGCCGCCCGCAAGGCGATGGGGCTGGACGATGACGAAGCCGGCCTGATCATCGGTGACTTGGAATCCGACAGTCCGCTGCGCGAACTGGGCATTCGCCCGGGCATGGCGCTTCTGTCGGCTGCGAACATGCCGGTCTCCTCGGTTGATGACCTGGAGAAGGCAATCGCAGACGTGAAGGCGAAGGGGCGTGACAAGCTGCTTCTCGCTGTGCGGAACGGCCAGCGGACAATGTTCGTTACCACCGACATCGGCGAGCAGTCTGAAGACTGATAGTAAAGGAGTGCCCATGATGCGGGTCCTGATAATCGAGGATGATCGCGAGCACGCGACATTCATCAACAAGGTGCTCTCAGAAGCCGGCCATGACGTGGAAACGGCCTATGACGGCGCCAACGGCCTTGCCCTGGCCCGTGATGGGGCGTTCGACGCGCTCGTTGTCGATCGGATGCTGCCGGAAAAGGACGGGCTGAAGCTCGTTGAGGAATACCGGAATGGGGGCGGGCAGACGCCGGCTCTCTTCCTTTCGGCGCTCTCGGATGTCGACAACCGTGTCGAAGGTCTGAAGGTCGGCGCAGACGATTATCTCGCCAAACCCTTCGCGCCGGCAGAACTGGCCGCGCGTGTCGAGGCACTGGGCCGCCGTCAGGTCCAGGACGAGCCGCCGGTGACCAAGCTGAGAGTCGGTGATCTCGAAATGGACCTGCTGGACCGCAAGGTTTGGCGCCAGGGCCAGAAGATCGACCTGCAGCCGCGCGAATTCCGTCTTCTGGAATTCCTGATGCGCCATGCCGGTCAGGTCGTGACCCGCACGATGCTGCTTGAGAAGGTCTGGGACTACCATTTCGACCCCCAGACCAATGTCATCGATGTCCATATTTCGCGACTTCGCGCGAAAATTGACAAGGATTTTGACGAGGCCCTCCTTCAAACGGTGCGCGGTGCGGGTTACTGCCTACAGGCATGAAGTCAGGCCCCTTCGCCTTTGTCCGGACCTCAACCTTCCGGCTGGCGCTCGTCTACTCAGTCCTGTTCGGGCTGTTCTCGTTCCTGCTGCTCGCCTATCTGTATCAGGCGACGGTCGGCTCTCTGCGTGCAGAAGCCGACCAGCGGCTGGATGCGGAGATGCGGGCGCTTGGCCTGGCCTATAATGCTGGCGGTCTGGAACGCCTCGAACAATCTGTCATCGAGAGGGCGCTCGTTCCGGGCGCCCCTTTTCGTTATCAGCTGGAAACCCCTGACGGCGAACGCATCATCGGGGACTTTCCCTATTTGCCGGTCTCTCCGCCTGAAACGGTTGGCGAAGTCAGCATGGTCAGCCTGTCGATCGAGATGCCGCGCGGCAATGGCGAGGCAGTCGTCACCGAGGCTGAGGGCCGGATCGTGAAGCTGGCCAATGGCAATGTCCTTCTCGTCGCCATCGAGACGGGCGAACGCGGGCGGATTGTCCGGCGCATTACCCAAGCCGTCACGACGGCGGCGCCGATTGGCGTGCTGCTGGCCCTGATCGGGGGGATCTTCATCTCCCGCTACGCTGCCCGGCGCGCCGAGCAGTTGACCCGCACGACCGAAGAAATCGTTGCAGGCAATCTCTCCATCCGCGCGCCTGTCCAGGGCTCCGGTGACGAGTTCGACCGGCTGGCAACGCATCTGAATACCATGCTGGAAAAACTTGAGCGCCTGATGGCGGCAAGCCGGCATTCCGGCGATGCTATCGCACATGATCTCCGCTCACCGCTCTCGCGCCTGCGCAACCGGTTGGAGACCACGCTCCTGTCCGACATGGATACCGATACGGCGCGCGAGACCCTTGCCAGCACAGTGGAGGAAGTCGACCGGGTGCTGCTGACCTTCAACGCCATCCTGCGGCTTTCGCGGCTTGATGCCGGTTCCGAAGGGCGGATGGTGAAGATCGATCTGCACGAGGTCCTTGAAGAACTCGCCGAGCTTTATGAGCCGGCCTGCGAAGATGCGGGGCTCATCTTCAACAGCGACATCTCCCAGCCGATCATCGTGCTCGGAGACCGCGAACTGATTGCGCAGGCGGTCTCGAACCTGCTCGACAACGCACTGAAATACACGCCGGAAAATGGCGAGATCACCTTTACGGCGCGGCGTAGCTCCGACTCGGTCATCATCACTGTGTCCGATGATGGTCCGGGCATTGCTGAACATATGCGCGACAAGGCCAAGGAGCGTTTCTTCCGGCTTGATTCCGCGCGGACCCAGGCCGGGTCCGGGCTTGGTCTTGCCCTGGCCGATGCGGTGGCCGAGCTGCACAAGGGGCACCTCGATCTGTTGTGGACACATGGACCGCCTCAGCCAAAAGGCCTGAAAGCGGTTTTAACCCTGCCGCGAGACAAGTAAGAGACATCCCATGTTGGAGATCAGACCTCTTGCCGACAGCGGCCATGATGCCTTCGACGCCGGCGCACAGCTTGCCCCTTATCTCGCGAGACTGGTCCGGCGGGCCCCCGATGCGCTGGCTCTCCTGAAGGCAGATGGGCCGGCTGTCCTGGCTGCGGATGCCATGAAACAAGCCGAAGCGGCGGCAGGTCTCGAGACGCGAGACGAGGTCATGGCCGCGCTGCGCCAGGCGAAGCTCAAGAACCATATGGCTGTTGCTGCCATGGACCTCTCTGGCGCTGCCCCTCTGCAGGATATTACCGGCCATCTGACGGGCTTCGCCGACCTTGCCGTGGATGCTGCGCTACAGTCAGCGCTGCGGATGCGCGGGCTCAAGCCTGACGGCATGTTTGTGATCGCGCTCGGCAAGATGGGAGCGTTCGAGCTCAACTATTCTTCCGACATCGACATGGCTATCTTCTACGATCCGGCCGTTTTTGCCGAAGGCGTCCCGGAAGCTGGTGAGCTGGCGAGCAAGGTTGTGCGGGACACGATGGGGCTGCTTGAGGAGATCACCGGCGATGGCTACGTCTTTCGCACCGATCTGCGTCTGCGTCCCGACCCTGGATCCACCCCGCCTGCCGTCTCCACCCAGATGGCCGAAATCTACTATGAGAGCGTCGGTCAGAACTGGGAGCGCATGGTCTGGATCAAGGCGCGATCCTGCGCAGGCGACATGAAGGCGGGTGAACGCTTCATCGCGATGCTCGAGCCCTTCGTCTGGCGCCGCCATATGGACTATTGGGCCATTGCCGACGTCCAGGCCATCAAGCGCATGATCAATTCACAGACAGGCGCCAGCGATCTTGCCGACCCGTCGCCAGACCTGAAGCTCGGACCCGGCGGCATCCGCGAGATCGAGTTCTTCGTCCAGACGCAGCAGATCATTATGGGCGGGCGCAACAGTTTCCTGCGCCACAAGAAGACATTGAAAGGACTCGACGCTCTTGTCGCGGCCGGGTCTGTCGATGCCGCAGTCGGGGAGGAGCTGTCGCAGGCTTACCAGGTCCTGCGCGGCATCGAGCACCGTATCCAGATGCTTGAGGACCAGCAGACCCATCGCCTGCCAAAGGAGGAGGAGGCTCGCACCCGCGTGGCAAAGCTTTGTGGGCATGAGGACCTGGCCGGTTTCGACAGGGCCGTCTCAGAGGTCCGCGCGCGGGTAAACCATCATTATCGCGACCTGTTCGCCGAAGAAGAGCGCAAGCAGGAAACCGCCACGCGCGGCAATCTCGTCTTCACCGGCGTCGACGACGATCCAGGAACGGTCGAAACGCTGAAGAAGTACGGCTTCTCTGACCCGTCGCGCATCATCGCCACTGTTGCCAACTGGCATCGCGGCAAGACACCCGCCACGCGGACTGAACGCGGCCGCGGCCTGCTTACGGGGCTGCTGCCGGAACTGCTCGAGGCGATGAGCCGGACAGGGGAGCCGGATACCGCCTTCACCCGTTTCACGCGCTTCTTCGAAGGGCTGAGCTCCGGCATCCAGACGCTCTCCATGCTCGCCAATGAAGGCACGCTTCTCGAAGATCTTGTTACGACGCTCGCCATCGCCCCGCGCCTTTCGCAGACCCTGTCACGCCAGCCGGGCCTGCTTGAGGCGCTGGTGACGCCGAGTGGGCAGGAATACCCTCCGGCCCTCTCCCGCGAGGCGGATTTCGAGAGCCAGATGGATGAGGTGCGCCGCTGGCAGAATGAGCGGGCCTTCCTGATCGGTCACCGCCTGCTGCATTCACGCCTGCCGGCCCAGCAGGCTGCGCTCGCCTGGAGTGACCTTGCAGATCATTGCGTCCAGCTGATGGCCGAGGCGGCAGCGATCGAGACCGCGCGCCGCTATGGGCCCCAGCCGGGGCACTGGTCGATCGGCGCACTCGGCAAGCTCGGTGGCAAGGAGCTGACGGCCGGGTCGGACCTCGACCTGATCATCATCTTCGATGCGGAAGAAGGGGTTGCCGGGGAGGCCGGGCACTGGTTCACCAAATTCGCCCAGCGCCTCATCACTGCGATCTCCGTCGAGACTGCCGAGGGCAGCCTCTACGAGGTCGATATGCGGTTGCGTCCATCCGGCAGGTCCGGACCGGTTGCGACCTCCATCAAGGCTTTCGACCGTTACCAGCATGAGGACGCCTGGACCTGGGAGCTGATGGCGCTGACCCGGCTGCGGCCCGTCGCCGGAGACGAGGCGCTTGGCCAGCGCGCGCTTGAGATTGCCCGTCATGCGATCATCCATGGCAAGCCGGAGGCCGAACGCAAAACCGATATCCTCGACATGCGCCGCCGGCTCTGGAAGGAACGCCCGCCGCGTGGCGACTGGGACCTGAAGCTGGTCGAAGGTGGTTTGATCGATCTCGAATTCGTGTTGCAGCAGGCCATGCTCCTTTCCGGCAAGGAGGATTGCGTATTGCCCATGGTGATTGACGCTGCCGAGACGCTTGGGGAGGAGGGGGCGCTCAGCGCTGATGAGGTAGAGACGATCACGTCGAGCTTCACCTTCCTTCAGTCCATCCAGCAGATCCAGCGATTGGCTGTTGGGGCCGAACTGACCGCCGACATGTTTTCCCAGGGGCTGAAAACCCGTCTTGCCCTGGCGACGAACTGCGAGACGTTCGAGGATCTGGAAGCCCGCTACAGGGCTGTCACAACAGCGATTTCGTCTCTTAGATGCAAAAAGATCGGACCGCTCGCGACGGATTAGTGAGCCTTCCTCGTTCCACCGTGTGGGGCCAATAAGAGGAAGAACCCGAAATGAAAAAACTTGCACTCGCAGCACTCATTGCCGGTACGACCACGGTCGGCGTGGCTGGATATGCCATCGCCCAGCCGTACAATGGCGGCAGGGGCCAGATGATCGAGAAGATGGACACGAATGGCGACGGCCAGATTACGAAGGCTGAAGTTGAAGCCCACAAGGCCCAGCGGTTTGCTGAAGCCGATGCCAATGGTGACGGCAGCCTCAGCATGGCTGAAATGGAAGCCTTCCGCGCCGTCCAACGTGCACGCCGCATGGAAGCTCGCCAGCAGGCGATGTTTGATCGCCGGGATGCGAATGGCGATGGCGTGATTTCCGCCGATGAATTCGGAGGGCGCGGCGCCATGATGTTCGACCGTTTGGATGTCGATGATGACGACATCATCACCGCTGATGAAATCGCGGCGATGAAGGCGAAGCGTGGTCGCGGCAAGCATGGCGGAGATTGCCCTTACTGGCCGGAAGATGGTGGCACTGACCAGTAAGTGGACCTCACGGCGTGCGCTGGTGCGGAAGCGGGGAAATTCCTTCCTCGCATCCTGCGCCAGCGCCGCTACTGTGGCCCGGTGTCAGGCATCAGCGAACGAGACCAGATCGCACGAGCCGCTGCTGGCGACCGCACGGCCCAGACAGCACTCGTCAATCGCCACATGCCAGTTGTCTGGCGTGTGGCCTTTCGCATGCTGCGAGACCGGCAGGAGGCAGAAGACGTGACGCAGGAGACGTTCCTGCGGGCGTGGAAGATGCTGCCAGACTGGGAAGAGCGGGCCAAGTTCTCGACCTGGGCCTGCACTGTCGCGATCAATCTCTGCCGCGACCGGCTGAAGAAGAAGAAGCCGGTCCTGATGGACGAATTGCCGGAGCAGATCGATATTTCGCTCCGGCCTGAACAGGCGCTCTCCCAGAAGCAGGCGAGCGCACACATTACGGCGCTGGTGGACCGGCTGCCGGAACGACAGAAGGAAGCGCTGACACTGAGCGCCTTCGAGGGGCTCGGCAATATCGAGGCCGCCGAAGTGATGGGCATCAGTGTCGAAGCGCTTGAAAGCCTGCTGGCGCGCGGGCGGCGCAAACTGCGTCTTGAGCTCGCAGCAGACAGCGACGCATGAAGGACAGGATGATGAAAGACGAACGCCTTTATGATCTGATTGCCGCCTATGGCGCCGAACCGATGGCCTGGCCAGAGGATGAGCGCGATGCGGCCATGGTGCATCTCAAAGCGCATCCCGACCGCTTTGCCGTTGCGCTCGACGAGGCGCGCGCGCTGGATCTTGCCTTTGAGCGTGAGGCCTTGCCTGATGTGCCCGCCGGTCTGGCGGAACGTATTCTTGAGGCTGCGCCGGCGGCCCATTCGGCGCTGGCTGGCTGGGCCGGTCGGTTGCGTGAAATGGTATTTCCGAACGGTCTCCGCTGGCCGGCCGGAGCAACGGCCGCCGCGCTTGTCATGGGTGTGAGCGCCGGCATCTTCAGTGCCCCGGCGACTGCTGATGACGGTTATCAGACGGCCGAGGAAGAAGTTGTCTATGCCGCCCTCGGCTATGATGGCTTTGAGGCCTACATCCAGGAGGTAGACGAATGAGTCGACGCCGCGCCCTTTCGACGCTGGGCATCGCGCTCGTCGTCTCGTTGATCGCCAATGCGCTTTTGATTGGCCTGATCCTTGGCAATGCCATCGGCAAGCCGGACCGCCCTCACCATGAGCGCGGGCCCCGCGGGGGCGGCGAGGAATTCGAGATTGCCCGCGGCATGGAAAGCGTCATGCCCGATAGCGCCCACAAGGAAATGCGTCAGGCGTTTCGTGAAGCCTTCCGTGAAGCCCGGCCCTATTGGGTGCAGAAACGCCAGGCACAACAGGCCCTTCGCGACGCGATGGATGCCGATCCGTTCGACCGGTCTGCCGTTGAGGCCGCCTTTACCGGCATTCGTGACGCCGACCAGCGCCTGACCCGGTCATTCCACACGGTCCTCGCTGACGAGCTTTCAAGCCTCACGCTCGACCAGCGCGAGGACCTCGTCGGGTGGCTGAAGAAGGTCGATGAAGAGCGCCGGGCCCGCTGGCGTGAGCACCACGACCGTCGGCCCGGGGGTCATGGTGACCGGCATGGCCCGCCACTGTCTCCGCCCGGCGATGAGCCACCGAACTAGGCTTTTGACTTGTGCGCCAGGCGGGCGGCATTTGCCTCCCAGTTCTGGCCGTCAAAGCCGGTGACCATGGCGTCGAGGGTCTCCCAATTGTCGAGGCAGCGCCAGGTCACGGCATAGCCATCCGGATTGGAGCGTGGGACATAGAAGCTCTTGATCCCGCACACCTTGCAGAACAGGTGGCGGGCCGCGCCGGTATTGAAGCGATACACGGTCAGCCGTTCTTCGCCTTGCGTCAGCCGGAAGCGGCTGGATGGCACGATGATGTGGTCATTACCGCTCATGGCGCAGATCGAGCAGTTGCAGTCCTCCACCTCGACATGATCGGGGAGATCCACCTCGAAACGCACGCCGCCGCAATGGCAGCCGCCCGCATATGTCCTGAGACCTTCGGCCATGGTGTCAGTCGAACCAGACTGGCGGCCGGCGGTTGGCCCATGGCGCAGCGCGCTCGATCTGGCCGGCGATGGCGTAGAGCAGGTCTTCGCGACCGAGCCGTGCGCCGAACATCATGCCCAGCGGCAGGTTATCTGCGGTCTGGTGCAGCGGCAGCGATATGGCTGGCCAGCCTGTCTGGTTGAAGACCGGACACCATGGCGCAAAGCCTGTGATGGCCTCGCCATAGGCATCGAAATCCTCCGGGTCGAGGCTCAGCACGCCGAGCTCGACCGGCGGACGTGCCAGCGTCGGCGCGAGGATGAGATCGTAGCCGCCTTCGTCCATGAAGGTCTCGAAAGCGAATGCAGCCTCGAGGAAGGCATTGTTGGTCTTCACGAGTTCGGACATCGGCACGGTCCGGCCCAGCTCGATAAAGCGCATCGAGACCGGTTCGAAATCATCTGCGCCGATCTTGCGGCCAAAAGCCTGTTCGCGCTCATCAGCGACGGCGGCCATGAAGGAGGAGACGATCATCATCATCCCCTTGCCAAGCGCGTCGCCATCAAGCGCAGGTCCGGCCTCCTCGACATGGTGGCCGAGCGATTGCAGCAGCTTGCCGGTCGCCTTGAGGCCAGCGTCAGCCTCCTTGTCCGGCCTCACGCCATTCGGTGCCGTCGTCCACAGCGCGATCTTCAGTGGCCGGGGATCACGTTGTGAGGCGGTGAGGTAGCTCGTCTGCGGAGGCGGGGCGATGTATCGGCCACCGGGCTCCTGGCCGTGGGTCGCGTCGAGAAGGGCTGCGCTGTCGCGTACGCTGCGGGAGACGCAGTGATGGGTCGACAGGCCGAACCAGTTCTCGCTCATCGGCGGTCCCATCGGCACGCGCCCGCGCGAGGGTTTGAGCCCGACCAGACCGGTACATGCCGCCGGAATGCGGATCGAGCCGCCCCCATCGCTGGCATGCGCCACGGGCAGGACACCGGAGGCCACGGTGGCCGAGGCGCCGCCAGAGGAGCCGCCGGAGGTTCGCCCGGTATCCCACGGATTGCGTGTCTTGCCGTAGAGCGCGCTCTCGGTTGAGGTCGTCAGGCCGAATTCGGGGCTGGTCGTTTGCGCGAAGATCACAAAGCCAGCCTCGCGATAGCGCTTGGCTAGCGTGGAGTCGAACGTCGCGACATTATCCCTGAAGGCCCGCGAGCCATTGGTCAGCGGCAGCCCCTCGAGGCGGACACCGAGATCCTTGGTGGCGAACGGCACGCCCGCAAAAGGGCCGGCCGGCAGGCCTTCGGTGATCTGCTTGCGGGCATGATCCTCGAAGAATTGCGAGAAACAGTTGAGCTCATCCTGTGCGGCCCGCGCGCTCTCAAGCGCGGCGTCCAGCAGCTCCCCTGGGCTCACTTCCCTGTTACGTACCAGCGCCGCGAGCGCGGTGGCGTCCTGATCTGCAAAGGCTTTCATGGTGGCCCGCTCTCCCGTCTTGTAACTCCCTCAGCCATCTACCGGGCGAGAAACAGAAAGGGCAAGCCATGCGGGGCAAAAACCCTCAATGGTCGTGGCCGATCTCGTCCAGCAGGGCGTGCATGTCCTCGTCCGACCAGCCGAAATGATGGCCAAGTTCGTGGATCACGACATGCTCGATAAGCTGCGTCAGCGTCGTGTCCGGCCGGGTCTGCAGCTCGGCAAGCAGGGGCTTGCGATAGAGGAAGATGCGCGCTGATTCAGGGCTCGGGAAGGTGACGCTGTCATGGATCAGCGGGATGCCCTGATAGAGGCCTGTCAGGTGCATCGGATTGACGATATTGAGATCCTGCAGCACGTCGCGATCGGCAATGTCCTGCACATGGATGACAATCCGCCCCGCTGCCTTGCGGAACTCTTCCGGCAAGCCGGCATAGGCCTCTTCAGCAAGGGCCTGAAACGTGTCGAGATCGGGCTGGTCGGGCATGGAAGGGGGCCGTCAGGACTCCTCGGTCCAGTGGTCGATGAAGCTCGTCACGATGGTGCGGAACATCTCCAGGTCATTGCCGTCGAAGGTCGCTTCGTCTGCTATGTTCACGACATAGTCGATCCCGACAGCCATTGGCGCGCCATTATCATCAGGCAGGACAAAAGCCCGGCCGAATGGGTAACTGTCATTGTAGGCATTCGCCTTCTGAAGCAGGCCTTCCCAGCCTTCGGGAGAGATCTGGAAGGTTGCAAACGTCATGACCCAGCTGCAGCTGCCGGCTTCCGTGCAGGCGCCTAGCCGGACCGAAAAATTCATGTTTGTATCGGCCCAGCTGGCATCGATGACGTAGACATCTGAGCCAACCGCATTCTCGTCGCTGATGATCGCGCCGGACGCCTCGATGGCAGCCTTTGCCGCCTCAGGCGTGATAGGGGCGGCGTGAGCGGTGAAGGCTGCTGCCGAGGCAGCAAGAGACAGAAGCGTATATTTCAAGGCATCACCTCATTTGGCGAAAGGGACTGCAACCGTTTGGGGTGCGGGGAGCCGGCGTTGCCGGCCTAGCTTTCGTTGCTCGTCCAGTGATCGACATAGGCCCTGACGGCGCGCTCGAAGCGCTGCAGGTCACCCGAATCGATGACCGATTCACCGGAGACATCGATGACATAATCGATGCCGATCATGTTGCCGCCAGCCTCCGACGGGTACACGAAAGCGCGCCCGATCGGATAGCTGTCATTATAGCGATTGGTCTTCTGCAGCGTTTCCGCGTCGATCTCATCCTCGATCTCGAAAGCCGTGAACAGGACGACCAGGCCGCACTCGTCGAAGCTGTCGCACTCATCGAGGCGTACATACATGGCGAGGTCATCAAGCTTTGCATTGATGACATGGGCATTCTCGCCGACGCCCTGTGAACTGGCGACAGTGGCGCCGTAGTCCTCAAGCACCATTTCGACCTCGCTCGGCGTGACGGGGCCGGCCTGGGCCACCATGGGCAGGCAGGCGGCTGCGGCGATCGCGTACACAGCTTTCATGAAGGCATTCCTCGGTCTGTTTGCGGACTGGAGCGTGGGCGAAGACTGGCATGGGCAGGCCTCACGCGCAAGCAAGTGGCCGCCTTAACCGGTGCCCCGCGCCGTCCCGGTTCACTGCGCCGTACCGCTCCCGGCTAGCCGAACATTGAAGCTGACCGCGCGGTGGTCAGAGCCGTGTAAGCCGGCGACGCTATGGTCGCTGCAAATCGCGCCGTCGCGGCAGAAAGCGAGGTCTATCGGGATCATGGCGAGATGTGGCCATGTGGGAACGTGGCGATGGTTCACGAGCTGGAAGTCCTGCTCGTGGACTATCCGCTGCGCCAGCCGACCCCAGGCAGCGGAGTTGAAGTCGCCCAGCACAATGAGCGGTCCGTCTTCCTCCTTGATCCATTCGAGAAGGCCTGAAAACTGCCGAATCTGGGCGTTTGGCGTGTCGAAGGGCCATGGGCGGGTCATGTGGACGACGATGACGGTCAGCGCGCCGTCCGGCGTGGCAAGCCTTGCGCGAAGGAGCGCAGGGGACTTGCGGGGGCGGCGCACGTCCCAGCTTTCGATCTCGTGTTTCGACAAGAGCCTCAGGCGGGCGTAGCGCATGGGCGAGTTGTCCGACCAGGCCTGATGCGGCCAGTGCTCGGCGAGGCGGCGTTCGAAAGGTGCAAACCGGTCAGGACGGGCCTCGACCAGCGCGACAATGTCGGCATCGGCCGACTCCATGGCGCGAACCAGCCCGTCCATGTCCGGATTCCGGACCCAGATATTGTGCTGGTAGACGGATATGGCCTGAGCGCTCTGCGGATTGGCGGGTCCTGGCGGGGTCCTGAGGGTCAGGCCGCCACCGGCGAGGGCCAGCAGGGCGACCGCGATGAAGACACCGTGACCCGCGCCATCGGGCTGGATCAACGTCAGTACGATCAGCAAGACGAAGACGGCGAGCAGGATGCACAGCGCCGGCAGCAGAAACTGGCCGGCAAGGTCGAACGTCCAGTGCAGGCGGGACAGGAGGGCGCCCAGCACGCTGAGGCTGCACAGGATGACCAGGCCATCCAGCAGCGCAGCAAAGCGGGTAAGGGTCTTGTCCAGCCTGTCTATTCCGCGGCTGCGTTGACGGGGTCGTCTTCCAGCGACTCCAGCATCGCCCTGGCGGCATCGGCGATCACCGTGCCCGGCGGGAAGATGGCCGAAGCGCCCGCTGTGCGGAGGGCATCATAGTCGCCGGGCGGGATGACGCCGCCGGCGATGATCTGTGTGCTGGCCGCGCCCTCATTGCCGAGCGCGCGCCTGAGTTCAGGGATCAGGGTGAGGTGACCAGCTGCAAGCGACGAGGCGGCGACAATGTCGACACCAGCCTTGCGGGCGTCACGGGCGGCTTCTTCCGGGGTCTGGAAGAGGGGGCCGATCTCGACATCCCAGCCGAGGTCCATCAGGGCCGAAGCGACGACCTTCTGGCCGCGGTCATGCCCGTCCTGACCCATTTTCGCGATATAGATCCTGGGCCTGCGGCCCTTCTTCTTCTCGAAGGTCTCTGCCAGCGCGCGCGCTTCATTCGCCTTCTCGTCCTTGCCGATGGAGCCGCCATAGACGCCCTTGATCGAGCGGATGACCGCCTGGTGGCGGCCCTGACTGCGTTCGACGGCTTCGGAGATTTCGCCAACCGTGGCCTTGGCGCGGGCCGCATCGACAGCCAGCGCGAGCAGGTTGCCTTCGGTGCCGGCGGCCGCTTCGGCGATGGCGTCGAGCTTTGCCTCGACTTCCGCCTGGTTCCGGTCCTCCTTGAGGCGGGCGAGCTTGTCGAGCTGCATGCGGCGCACGGTGGCGTTATCGACCTTCAGCACCGGCACGTCTTCGTCCTGGTCGAGCTGGAACTTGTTGACGCCGACCACGGTCTGTTCGCCGCTGTCGATACGCGCCTGCGTGCGGGCGGCCGCTTCCTCGATGCGCAGTTTCGGGACGCCTTCCTCGATCGCCTTGCGCATGCCGCCGAGCTTTTCGACTTCCTCGATATGCTCCAGCGCCTTCGCGGCGAGATCATGGGTCAGGCGCTCGACATAGTAGGAGCCGCCCCACGGGTCGATGGTCTGGCAGGCGCCGCCTTCCTGCTGCAGGAAGAGCTGCGTATTGCGCGAGATGCGGGCGGAGAAATCCGTCGGCAGGGCAAGCGCTTCGTCGAAGCTGTTGGTGTGCAGCGACTGGGTTTGCCCGCCGACCGCCGCGATGGCTTCCAGGCAGGTGCGGATGACATTGTTGTACACGTCCTGCGCGGTCAGCGACCAGCCGGAGGTCTGGCTGTGGGTGCGCAGGGACAGGGATTTCGGGTTCTTCGGGTTGAAGTTCTCCTTCACCAGCTTCGCCCAGAGCAGTCGCGCGGCGCGGAGTTTTGCGACCTCCATGAAGGTGTTCATGCCGATCGCCCAGAAGAAGGACAGACGCGGCGCGAACGCGTCGACATCGAGACCCGCATCGACACCGGCGCGGATATATTCGATGCCGTCAGCCAGTGTGTAGGCAAGCTCCAGGTCTGCCGTCGCCCCGGCTTCCTGCATATGGTAGCCGGAGATCGAGATTGAGTTGTATTTCGGCATGTTTTCAGACGTGTAGGCGAAAATGTCCGAAATGATCCGCATGCTCGGCTTGGGCGGATAGATATAGGTGTTCCGCACCATGAACTCTTTGAGGATGTCGTTCTGGATCGTGCCGGCGAGCTTGTCCGGAGAGACGCCCTGTTCCTCAGCCGCCGCGATATAGAGCGCGAGGATCGGCAGCACGGCACCGTTCATCGTCATCGACACTGACATCTGGTCGAGCGGAATGCCCGAGAAGAGCGTGCGCATGTCGTAGATGGAGTCGATCGCCACACCGGCCATGCCGACATCGCCTGTCACGCGAACATGGTCGGAGTCATATCCCCTGTGGGTTGCAAGGTCGAAGGCGACCGAGAGGCCTTTCTGACCGGCCGCGAGGTTGCGGCGATAGAAGGCGTTGGAGTCTTCCGCCGTCGAGAAGCCGGCATACTGGCGCACCGTCCAGGGCCGCTGGGTATACATGGTCGGGTAGGGGCCGCGGCCAAAGGGCGCGAGGCCCGGAAAGTCATCGAGATAGTCGAGGCCCTGGGTGTCGGCGGCGGAATAGGCCGTGGCGAGGTCGATGCCTTCCGGCGTCTCCAGCGTCCGCTTTGTGGAGCCAGACGGTGCTTTCGCCTCCGGCGTGCCGAGGTCGAGCTTGGTGAAATCGGGGAAGGTCGTCATTTGGCAACTCCCAGTTCGGCCTGCGCGAGGGTGAGCACGTCGACCGCGTCGCAGCCCATGAAGATGTTGGTGTCGCAATAGGGCGCTTCTGCCTTGCCTGCGATGAAGACGCGCTGGGCACCGGCCTTCTTGAGGGTTCGGGCCGCGTCGCCGGCTTCGGTCTTGTAGCGCTCGTCATTGCCGCAGATGACAGCGATCCGGCATCCCGACGCCTTGAAACCGGCTTCGATGTCTTCGAGCGAGGTTGGCAGGGAGGGCGCTTCCTTGCCCTCGATGCCGCCGGCGGCGAACAGGTTTCGCGCAAAGTCGACGCGCGCATTGTGTTCGGCGAGTGGACCCAGCGTTGCGATGAAGATGGCCGGGCGCTTGCCGGTCTTCTCTTCGTGGGCGGCTGCGCGGTCCCGCAGGGCTTCGAAGTCACGGGCAAGATGGATCGGCTCAAGCGCTTCGGCTGTCGTGTCGTCGCCGGAGCGGTCGGGCAGGTCCTTGAGGAAGGATTTGATCCCCTCATTCGAGACGCGCGTGGCCTTGCTGGCATAGGTGACATCGGCAATCGGGGCGCCGTCTTCCTCGATCAGCGGGAACTCGCTGACGCCGGTGACAGGGATCTTGCGCTTCGCGATGGCCTTGTAACGGTCGTCTCTTACGCCCTTGATACGGCTCTGGAATTTACCAGCCGCAAGGCTTTCGGCCAGGCCACCTTCGCTTTCGATCTGCTGGAATTCCTTCCAGGCGTCTTCGGCGAGATCGGTCGCGAGCGTTTCTTCAAACCAGGCGCCGCCGGCCGGGTCGGCAATACGGCCGAGGCCGGACTCTTCCATCGCGATGATCTGGGTGTTGCGGGCGGTGCGGCGGCCAAGCTCTTCCGGTACGCCGAGCGCTTCATTGAAGGCGCGCACCGTAACGACATCAGCGCCGCCGACAGAGGCGGCAAAGCAGGCCGCGGTGTTGCGCAGCATGTTTACCCAGGCGTCATAGCGCGTCAGCATGCGGGCGGAGCTGACCGACTGGAGCCGCATGGGGTCGGCCTCGAGACCCATCGCGTCGAGCACGCGGGCCCAGAGGCGGCGCGCGGCGCGCAGCTTGGCAATCTCGAGCCCGTAATTGCCGCCCGTTGCCAGCGTGAAAACGGTCTGGGCCGGGAAGGTGTTGATGTCATAGCCGGCTGTCTGAAGCCGGCGCATCGTGTCGACGGCATGGGCGATCAGGCCACCCAGTTCCTGGGCTTCCGAGCCACCTGCTTCATGGATGGCGCGGCTATCGGCGCGCAGCGTGGTGGCGTTCGGGAAGCTCAGGGCCAGCAGACGCGCCAGTTCGGCGGTGCGGACGAAGGCAGCGTCGAGCCCGCCCTCGACACGGCCGGTGCGTATCAGCAGGCCGAGCGGGTCGATATTGAAGGCGAATTTCAGCGACTTGGGCTCGTCCTGCTTTTCGCCCCAGAGCGCCAGAAGCGCGGCCACCGAGGTTCCGGCGCCGGCGCCGCGATGGTCGAGCGCGATGGTGGCGATGTCGGCACGGACACCTTTCAGGACGCTTGCCAGCGTGTTGGCGTCCTCGATGGCGCAGCCATGCTCGCCGGTGCAATCGACGGCCAGCTCTACAGACGACACGCCCCGCTCGAGGTCGCGCAGGATCTCGGCATTGGTGGTTTCCGGATCGGGATGGGTGAAGGCCTGGCGGATGTCCCAGGGCAGGTAGGCGTCCGGCTGGGCCTCCGCGCCGCGCAGGTATGGCGCTTCGCCGGGGGCGCCGAGCGGGTCGGTCGCGCTTGCAAAACCGTCTTCGCGATAAAGCGGCCGAATCGCAATGCCGTCATCAGTCTTGCGGGTGAGCCGTTCGAGACCGCCGCCCTTCAGGGCCTTTTCAACGGCGGCCAGCCATTCGGCCTCGGTGGCCGTTTCGAACTGGCTGCTCAGGGAGAGAAATCCGTCTGCCATATACCTACTCGTACATATCTTGTCGTGACCGGTATAGGGCGGCGGTTGACGTGCAGGTCAAGGCTTTCCATTGCGTCAAAGCGTGCGCTTTGTCGCAGTCGCCTCAATACGAGCCCCTTGACGGCCCGCGCGAATTATTTGCAAATGAGAACCATTCGCAAATATGGAGGTTCGCGATGATGACAGCGTGGCAGCAGGAAGAGGCGGGTAACGGACCGGCCTGTCAGGCGGCGGGCAGCAAGGTCCGCATTCTGGACTGGGTCGAGAGCCAGTCGAAGGTGACCCGGATCTGGCTCGACGAGCTGATCGCCGAGGGAGACCCGAATGACCTGGTCAGCGTCATTCACCGGCAGGCCGCCTGGCTGGAGCTGATGCGCGACCGGCTGAAACAGGCCTCCTAGGTCCGCATTCCGGACGGGTATCTGTCCTACACCTGAACTCAGGGATAGTCCGGCATCCCTCCACCGGACTATCCCTGAAAAAGGACGTTCCGAAAACAGTCCGGTTTTAGTCCGGAAACAGTCCGGTTCTGGCGCGGCTCGCCCGCTTGGCCTTGCCCCATGAGTGGCTCAACCAGATTTTCCCTCCGGCGTGACCCGCCGCGGCAGGCGATTGGGCGAATCCATCAGACGACGGCTCTTCGAGTGGCAGTTTACCAGACCTCATGACTGACCCGCTCATCTCGCTGCTCGACCAGATGCCCATCGGGCGGATGCTGGCAGTCCGTGTGGTCGAGACCGGGCTGCGGACGGGACTTAGCTATGACAAGGCGGCGGCAAAAGCACGGGTGTCGAAAACAACTGCTGCGGAATGGGCCGCCTTGCTCGGCATCCGCAAGAAGAACCTTGCTGCCGAGACGACGGAGATGCGCCGGGCGCGGCATGCAAGCTGGGCGCTGGCGCTGGCCGAGCTTGGCCGCATGGATGAGGCGGCGGCGTGGGAGACCGAGACAAGGCGGCTGGAAACCACGCTCAGCCGGATCGACCGGCGCGCGGCGGTTTCCGACGTGGTGGGCGATTTCTATGCGGCTCCGAAGGCCTTCCTGGCGAAGGTCGCCGGGACGCTGGAAAGCGGCGGCGCGATGGACGCGTGGGCGGTGGTGTTCGACTATTTCCTCAGCCTGAGGACGCTGGGGGCGGCGCTCGCCGAGGATGGCAAGGCGACATGGCCGGAGGGCGTGCCGGACGCGGTGCCGCCAACGCCGCCCTGGCTGCCCTGCGACCCGTGGGCGGTCGAGGATGAGGATGCGTGGGAGGCTGAGGTCGGCGCGGCGGTGCGGCTGCTCTAGACCACCTGTCCGCAGGCGCGGCGGAAGCGGCGCACCGTCTCGGCCATGCCATAGGTCAGCGCATCGGCGGTCAGCCCGTGGCCGATCGAGACTTCGGCGAGATCCGGAATGCGCAGGGCCAGCGGCGTGAGGTTCTCGACGGTGAGGTCATGGCCGGCATTCACCCCAAGGCCGAGTGCGATGGCCGCTTCGGCCGTTTCGGCGAGCTTTTCAAGCTCGCGCGCCTGCGCCTCAGGGTCGTCATGGCAGCCGCCATAGGGGCCGGTATAGAGTTCGACACGGTCACAGCCGGTTTCGGCGGCCGCCGCCATCTGGGCCGGGTCGGCATCGGCGAAGAGGGAGATGCGCGCGCCGGTGGTGACCTTTAGGCGCGCCACGATCTTGTGAAGATGCGCCCCGTCAGCCTTGAAGTCCCAGCCATGGTCCGAGGTGGCCTGGGCAGGGTCGTCGGGCACGAGGGTCACCTGTTCGGGCTGGATCTCCTCGACCAGTTCGAGGAAGTCCTCGCTCGGATTGCCTTCGATGTTGAATTCGCGGTCGGGGAACTCAGTGTCGATCAGGGTGCGCAGGTCAGGCAGGTCGGCCCGGCGGGTGTGGCGCTCATCCGGACGCGGATGAACCGTCAGCCCGACGGCCCCGGCCTCGAGCGCGATGCGGCCAAGCCCTGTCATGCTCGGCCAGGGCAGGTCGCGCCGGTTCCGCAGCAGGGCGACAGCATTGAGATTGACGGAGAGTTCGGTCATCGCCGCAGGGCTCCCATGGGGTCCGGGGTTCTTGGACTTGCCATTTAGGATACCCCTGCGGCGATGACCATAGCCTGCCGCGAAGACAGGCTATTCGGGCTGGGTTTCTCCCGGCGCAAATCCTGCGTCAGTCTGGGTGTCCGCCGAGATGTCTGCCGGTGCCACATCGCCATGAACGTGGGTTTCCACAACCGTATCGACAGGTGTTTCGAGCGGGCTGACGCCGATATCTTCAAGGCCGGTGGCCTCAATCGATCCGGTAACAGGCGCCGCCGGTTCCAGCTCAGCAAGGCTGGTGGCTTCATCGGTCAGTGGTGTCTCTTCCGAGAAGGCCGACTTTGGCTGGCTGGTCTGGGTGTTGGTGTAGTAGGTGAAGGCGGCCGCGCCGCCGAGGACCGCGACGCCTGTGACAGCGGCCACGATATACTTGTTCCGTGCGCTCATCTGCGCACTCTCCAAAAGCAAGAGTTGGGACGGACTCGCAGTCCGGCCCGCGGGACTTGTTCATCCGCGCATCCGGATATGGCGAGAGTCCCATGCGCGTGGAAGATGGCGGGCGGCCGGCTCTCCAAAATTTAATCCGCATGGGGACAAAACCGGCATCTTGATTTCGGGTGTGCGCAGAGGCATATCGCGCCAACAGGGACCGGCCCGCGTCAGAAACGACGATTTCCCGCGCGACGGCGGCCGCCCCCTTTTACCCAAGATCCCCCTCATGCTTATTGTTTTCCTGATTACCGGTCTCGTCCTTTTGCTGGTGGGCGGCGACCTTTTCGTGCGCGGCTCGGTCTCCATCGCGCAGCGCCTTGGCGTGTCACCGCTCCTCATCGGCCTGACGCTTGTCGGCTTCGGCACCTCGACGCCGGAACTCGTAACCAGCCTTCAGGCGGCCCTGGCGGGATCGCCCGGTGTCGCGACCGGCAATGTCGTCGGGTCGAACATTGCCAACATCCTGCTCATCCTCGGTCTCGCTGCCGTGCTGAAGCCCGTCCTGGTGGACGGTGGCGCGCTGAAGCGGGACGGGCTGGCGCTCGCTGTCTCGGCGCTGCTCTGCCTGGGCGTGACGATGAGCGGCGTGCTCGACCGGCTGTCGGGCGTGGTCTTCCTCGCCGGCCTTGCGGGCTATCTCGGCTTTGCCATCTGGCAGGAGCGGCGTGCGGTTACAGCGAAGGCGGGCATTACCGTCGATCCCGGCCCGCCGGTGAAGCCCGCGGACCGTCCGCTGATGGCTGGCTTGATGACGCTGGGCGGGCTCGCGCTTGTCATCCTTGGTGCCTCGCTCCTGATCGACGGGGCGGTGGGGCTCGCCACACGATTCGGCATCTCCGAGACGATCATCGGGCTCTCCATCGTTGCCATCGGCACCTCGCTGCCGGAGCTCATTACTTCCGTGATCGCCGCGCTGCGTGGCCAGAGCGATGTCGCCTTCGGCAATGTCGTGGGATCGAACATCTACAATGTGCTCGGCATTCTCGGTGTTACGGCGCTGGTCCAGCCGATCCCGGTCCCGCCAGAGATCATGGCGGTGGATATCTGGGTGATGCTCGGTGCGACGGCGGCGCTCATCATCCTCGCGCGGACCGGCCACCGCATCAACCGCACCGAAGGCGCCCTGATGCTCGCAGGCTATGCCGGCTACACCGCCTGGCTCGCCAGCCAGATCTAGCGTACAAAAAGGCCCGGCAGGGCATTCGCCTGCCGGGCCTGGTGGCACGGGATGTTACGCGACTAGCTTGCGCTTGAGGTGATGAAGGTCGCTTCGAGCTCCAGTTCCTCGAAGAGTGGATCGTCGATCTCGCCGGTCACCGAGACCCAGTCGCCCACGGTGATCTTCTGGAAGCCTTCATCATCCAGCGGATTGTAGCCGAGCTTGTCGGTATCGGCATCGACCTCTAGATCGTAATAGCCGGTGTCGATGATGAATTCGCCTTGAAGCGGCATCGTCTCGGTCACGATACCGGAGAAGGTAACGCTGTTACCCGTATCTATCGTCGTGGAATATGAACTCCAGCTACGCAGGGCTTCCTCGTCTTCTGCCGAGGCATAGAAAACGGTGTTCAGATCGGCGACATAGACGCTGGAGGCTTCGATACTCGTCGTCTCCAGGAAGTCATCATCGATGCGGCCCGTCACGGCGACGGTCTGTCCGTCGACAATGCCATAGGCGTCGCCCCAGCTATCCCAGTCATCCATCTCGACTTGGACCGTACCATCGCCATAGTCGAGCATGAAGCTGGACAGGGTGGAGTCGGTCACTTCGCCGGTCAGGGTGACCCACGCCTCATCCGATTTAAGGTAAGGACTGTCGCCTGTGAGGTCGATCTGCACGCCGCTGTCATCCATGTCGGCTTCTTCATCCGTCATGGCGTCGGCTTGTGCCTGGGTTTCATCATTGCTTGCGTCGTTTTGCATATCGTCCTGCGCAGCAGCCGTTCCGGCTGAGGCGGCGAAAGCAAGCGCGATGAGGGAACTAAATGCGGTAGAATTAGTGAGTTTCATAATGGAACTCCTTTCTGGGGTTTCATTACCATTTTTGGAGGGGCAGCGGGATGCGCCCCTTCAGTTTTCAAAACGGACTTCCGCTTTTCGTGTTCCAGCCACATTAACCTTGGCATGCCGCCGGGTCCGCACTTGCCCGCTTCGGACTTGGCGCGTTTACTGTAGTGAAAATGGGTGTAACCGGTTTTGGACCGGGGCCCGAAAAAATAGAGGGAGGAGACCTGGATGCGCCTGAACAAACCGCGGATTGCACCGCTTCAAGACCATGAGATCGGCGAAGAGCAGCGCGCGCTGCTGGGGGAGCGGTTCAAGGGCCAGATCTACAACATCTTCCGCACGCTCTCGCGCGCGCCGAAGGCCTATAAGCGCTTCATGCTCTATGGCGGCTATATCCTGTCGGAGCATAATGATCTTGCGCCCCGCGAACGCGAGCTCGTCATCCTGCGGGCGGGCTTCAACTGGAAGTCCGGCTATGAATGGGCTCAGCATGAGCGCATCGGCCTGCAGTGCGGGCTCACCGAAGAGGAGATCGCGCGCATCAAGGCCGGTCCGGAGGCGGCGGGCTGGAGCGAGGAAGACGCTGCCCTCCTGCAAGCCACCGACGAGCTGACCGCCGACGCCTTCATCACCGATGCAACCTGGGCGCGGCTCGGCTTTCTCACCGAGAAGCAGAAGATGGACCTCGTCATGACGGTCGGCCAGTACACCCAGGTCTCGATGATGCTGAACTCGTTCGGCGTGCAGCTCGATGACGACCTCACGCTGGATCCGGACCTCGCAAAATGAGCGGGATCGATGTCGCTGGCCGGCTTGAGGGAAAGGTCGCGATCATCTGCGGGGCGGGCCAGACGCCGGGGACGACGGTTGGCAATGGCAAGGCCTGCGCTCTCGTCTTCGCGCGCGCCGGTGCCAGCGTGGTCTGCGTCGACCGCGATCTCGATCGCGCCGATGCGACGGTGGCGGCGATCCGCGAGGAGGGCGGCGATGCGCTGGCGCTCGCGGCCAACGTCGCGAAGGCGGACGAAGCAGAAAAGATCGCCCGCGTGACGCTTGAGACCTATGGCCGGATCGATGGGCTGGTGAACAATGTCGGCATTGGCGGGGGCGGCGACGGCCCGGCGAAACACCTCACCGAGGAGGCCTTTGACCGGATCCTGTCGGTCAATTTCAAGGCGGCCTGGCTGGTCACGAAAGCCTGCCTGCCCATCATGGAAAGCCAGGGCGCGGGCGCCATTGTGAATATCTCCTCGCTCGCCTCCATCGCGGGCCATCACATGCTGGCTTACGAAACCTCCAAGGCGGCGATGAACCGGATGACGCAATCGGTCGCGCTGTCGGGCGCGAAGAAGGGCGTGCGGTGCAATGCGATCCTGCCGGGCCTGATGGATACACCGATGGCCATCGAGGGCATTTCCCAGCGCCGCGGCGTGCCGGCCGATGACCTCCGGGCCGAACGGGCCGCGCAGGTGCCGATGGGGCATATGGGAAGTGGCTGGGATACCGCCCACGCGACGCTCTTCCTCGTCAGCGAGGAAGCGCGCTTCATTACCGGCGTGCTGCTGCCGGTCGATGGCGGCCAGGGCGCACGGCGGGGTTAGTTTAGCACGATGCGCCGCTCCACCCCGATCGCATCCAGGAAGCGCTCGTCGTGGCTGATGGCGAGGATGGCGCCGTCATAGGCTTTGAGGGCGGCTTCCAGCAGTTCGACGGCGTCGATGTCGAGATGGTTGGTCGGTTCGTCCAGCAGCAGGAGTTCGGGCGGCTCCGGCTGGGCGAAGGCAGCCGCGAGGCCGGCGCGCAGGCGTTCGCCGCCCGAGAGCGTGCCGGTGGCCTGCAGGGCGTCATCGCCGCGAAAGGCGAAGCGGGCGAGCTGGGCGCGGGCTTCATTGTCGTTGAGGGCCGGGGCCAGCGTCTTCATATTGTCGATCAGCGAACGGTCCGGAGCGAGGCGCGCGACATGCTGGTCGAGCAGGGCGATGCGGGTGGTGTGGACGCTTACCTCGCCGGAGAGGGGCTGCAGCGCTCCGGTGATCAGCTTCATCAGCGTCGACTTGCCCGAGCCGTTCGGCCCGGCAATCGCGACCCGCTCGGGCCCGCGCAGCTCAAAGGATAGAGGGCCGAACAGCGGACGTCCTCCGAACCCCATGCTGACATCTTTCAGCGTCACGAGCTGGCGCGCGGCGGGCAGGTCGCAGGCGGGAAGGTCGATGCTCAGGGGGGTAACGATTTCGAGCCTGGCTTCGGCCTCCGACAGCGTGGTTTCGGCCTCGCCCAGCTGGCGATCGGCAAGATGCTGACCGCGCGCACCGGTCGCTTCGGCGCGTTCGGCGCGGGCATCGAGGACGAGTTTCGGCTGGTCGCCGCGGGCGCGAACGGCCCGGCCGTGTGCGTCGGAGCGGTCCTTGCGCTCCTTCGCCTGCTGGACCTTGCGGGTGGTCGATTTCAGCTTGTTGGCAGCGCTCTCGGCCTCCTGAGCCGCACGGTCGCGGGCAGCCTGTCTCGCTTCGTCGAATTCGCGCCAGCCGCCGCCGAAGACGGTGCAGCCGACCGGCGTCAGCTCGACGATCCGGTCCATCGCCTCGAGCAGGGCGCGGTCATGGCTGGCGACAACCAGGCCGCCTTTCCAGCGCTCGATCAGCGCCATGACGGCGGCGCGGCCATCCTTGTCGAGATTGTTGGTCGGCTCGTCGAGCAGGATCAGGTCCGGTTCGGCCAGCAAGAGACGGGCGAGACCGACGCGCGTGCGTTCGCCGCCTGAAAGGGTGGCGAGGCGGCGGTCCAGCGGCATGGTCCCAAGCCCGGTTTCGGCAAGCGCCTTGTCGAGGCGGGGTTCGAGCGTCCAGTCGGCGGCGTCGAAATCCTCTGCCGTGCCGTCACCGGTCGTGATGCGGGCGAGACAGGCGAGGGCGCCGGAGACCCCGAGCGCTTCGGCGACACTCAGGCTTTCGTCAAAGCGCTGCTCCAGCCGCGCGAGACGGCCATGGGTATGGATCGCGCCGGCGGAGGGCTGGACGTCTCCGGCGATAGCGGCAAGCAGCGTGGACTTGCCACAGCCATTGCGGCCGACAAGGCCGATGCGTTCGGCGCTGACAGACAGCGTCAGAGTGTCGAAAAGCGGAGAACCGTCAGGCTTTGAGAGCGAGAGCTGGTCGAGGGTAAGAAAGGCAGACATGGAAAGGGGCCCGGGCAGAATGGAAGATCGTCGCTAGTCTCATGCGGGCGAAATCCATTGCGGGGCTCCATGTCTCTTGTTTCAGGAGAGCGATACCTAGGCGGGGGTCCGTGAAAGTGCAAGTCTGGACGGGTCCGGGGCGGCACGTCATGCTTCCGGCAAAGATGGCCGGGGAGGGCTTTCCATGACCAGCATACTCGAACAACCGCTTGACCTGCCCTGCGGGGCGCAGCTGCCCAACCGGCTCTGCAAGGCGGCGATGACGGAGCAGATCGCCATCGGCAATCGCGCCCATGAAGGGCATGTGAGGCTCTACCGGGCATGGGGCGAGAGTGGTTGCGGGATGCTGCTGACGGGAAACGTACTGATCGACCGCCACCATCTTGAAGCGCCGGGCAATGTCGTCATCGACGCGCGCCCGGACGCCGACCATATGGCGGCGCTGAAGGCCTGGGCGGCGGCCGGGCAGGAGCATGGCGCGAAGATGTGGATGCAGATCAGCCATGCCGGGCGCCAGACGCCGAAGCTGATCAACGAGGCGCCGCATGCGCCCTCGGCGGTCCCGCTGGCGCTGCCCGGCGGCCAGTTCGGCAAGCCGGTGGCGATGGAGGGGCACGACATCCGCAAGGTGATCGAGGGCTTTGCGCTCTGCGCGAGCGTGGCGCGGGAAGCCGGCTTCGACGGCGTGCAGGTGCATGGCGCGCATGGCTATCTCATCAGCCAGTTCCTCAATCCGCGCGCCAACCAGCGCGAGGATGAATGGGGCGGCAGCCTCGAGAACCGCGCGCGGCTGCTGCTGGAAACCGTCGAGGCGGTGCGCGCGGCGGTGGGCACGGATTTCCCCGTCGGAGTGAAGCTCAACTCGGCCGACTTCCAGACCGGCGGCTTCAGCTTCGAGGAATGCCGACAGGTCGTGGCCTGGCTCTCGGAGAAGAAGATCGACCTGCTGGAGATCTCCGGCGGCAATTACGAGCAGCCGAAACTTCTCGGCATCGAAGGCCTGCAGGCGGCAGAAGACCAGCCGGTGCGCGAAAGCACCAAGGCGCGCGAGGCCTTCTTTGTCGATTATGCCGGCGAGGTGCGCGGCGAAGCGTCCATGCCGGTCATGGCGACCGGCGGCTTCCGTTCAAGGGTCGCGATGGAGGAGGCGGTTTCTGCAGGGCTGGCCGACATGGTGGGCATAGGCGCCCCACTCTGCACCGATCCGCGCGGGCCTGCAAAGCTGCTGGCGGGCGAGATCGACCGGCTGGAAAACCACTCCAAGGGCATGCGGCTGGGGCCCGGTTTTCTCGGGCCGAACAGCTCCATCGGTCTCATCAAGATGCTGAATGCCCTTGGACAGCAGGCATGGAACTATCTCGCCATTCTTGCCTTGTCTGAGGGGCAGGACGTGCCAATGCGCATGAGCCTGCTCCAAGCCTATAACCGGCATCAGAAGCGCCTGAAACAACAGGCAAAAGCGCTTTCGCAATAGCGGAAGGAGCCTGAGCACGCCCAAAAGAATCGACCATCCTCCCTTGAGGTTGATGACTGCCGGGATAGGTTGAGTTTGAGAGGAAGGGAAAAGGCCCTCATGGACCTGTCAGACTACCTCGATGGACTTTACGCCTGCACATCCAGGGATGCGCTGGACGAGGTGCTGATCGATACGTTCGAGGAGATCGGCGCAACAGCTCTCTCTGGCTATACCTTCCCCTATGGCGGCGGTGTCACGACTGACAAACTGCCCATTCTCTCGACATGGCCGGATGCGGTGAAGTCTGCCTATCGTCGGCAGATGGCGGGTGACGACCCGATCATGTACGCGGCCATGACGCTCGGCACGCCGGTTCATTTCCTGAAGCTCGAAGCATCGCTCGACTTCAACGAGCGTGGCGCCGCCGTCATCAATGCGATGCGCCAGGCCGGCTTCCAGGATGGTGTGACGACGCCGGTCTACGCAAAGCCGGGGGATTTCGCCTATTTCGTCGCGGCTTTCCCGGAAGAGCGCCCGGACCTGACGCCATCGGATCTGAGGCGTATCAAATTCCTCTTCTCGGAATATTTCTACCGCTATCGTGAGCTCGATACGGCTGGTGTCGGGGCCCTCTCGCGGCGCGAGCTGCAGGTGCTGGTGGCCATGGTCAACGACAAGTCCAACAGCGAGATCGCGCAGATGCTGGGCGTATCGGAGCACACGGTCGGCACCTATGTCCGCCGCTGTTTCGAGAAGCTCAATGTGCGCAGCCGGACCCAGGCCATCCTGCGCTATATCGGGGCCGGGACAATGAAGCTGCCCTCCGTAGAGCCGTAGTACGCCCGCCTAGATCTGGCCGCGCTCCCGCAGGCGCTGCACGAGAATCCGGACATCGTATTCCTCATCGCCCTCATAGCGCGGCGCATATTTCGTAAAGGCGCTTTTCAACGCCCCCATACGCTGCTCGATGCGCACGGCATTGTAGGCATGGCTCACGACGAAACGCTCGCCCGCCTTGATCTGGGGGTAGATGATGTCGGCGAAGGCGTCTGTTTCCATCGCGTATTCGTTGAAGTCCGGATTGAGTTCGGAGGCGACCCAGCCGGGAATGATCAGGCCGATCTTGATGAAGTCCGGCATCTGGTCCCGGAAGGTCTCTGTCAGACCGAGGACGGCATGCTTGGACGCGATATAGGCGGCGGCCGTCGTGGCGCAGAAGAAGGAGTTCTCCGAGCCGGTATTGTAGATCATGGCCGGGGAGCCTTGCTCCTTCATCCGGTTGCCGAAGACGCGGCAGCCATGCCAGACGCCCCAGAAATTCACGTCCATGATCCGGTGGGCCTCTTCCATGGGCACATCCGGCAGGCGCTTCTCGCGTGAGCCGATACCGGCATTGTTGAGGAGCACATCGCAGCGGCCATGCTCGTCCCAGGTGAAATCCGCCAGCGCCTCGACATTGTCGAGGCTGGAAACGTCACAGACGGTGGAGCGGGCATCGATGCCGAGGGCTTCGAGCTTTTCACACGCCTCCTTCAGGCGATGTTCGCGCGGCTCGCCGATGACGATTTTCGCGCCATCGGCGCCGAACTTTCTCGCCAGCGCGAACCCGATCCCCGTCGCGCCGCCCGTAATGACGACCACCTTGTCCTTCATGTCCATTCGTCTGTCTCCCTTTTTGGAAAGACTATCCGACAGTCTGGACGGGGGCGAGTGGAAGTTAGTCGGCGACCGTCTCGGGGGCGCCGGTACCCTTGTCGAAGGTCACGTCCTTCACGGTGACATTCTCGAAATTGTCGCGATAGCGCTGGATCGTGGCGTCCCGGTGCTCCGTGGCGGCGTCTTCGCTCTCGAAGCATTGTGACGAGCTGCCCTGCAGGCCGACACCATGCTGTTCGTCGATGACATAGTAGAAGAGACTGCCGAGCGAGGAGCGGTCTTCGGCGCTGTCCGGGATCACGTTGGACATGAACAGCATGAAGGCGGGGTCTTCACCGGGCGCATGCTGGCAAAGATCTGTCTCGCCCTCGCCATCGGCCTCCTGCTGCAGGCACTGGCTGAAGACGAAAACATAGCCGTCCTCCTCGGTGCATTGCGCGCTGGCGGTTCCGGCGAAAGCGGCGGCCGCGGCGCTGGCGGCGATGAGCGGAATACGTTTCATGAATCGGTCTCCCCCTGTAATGGATATTGCAGGGAGGGGAGCGCATCAGGACAGCCATTTCAACCCCTGGCCCGGTCAGACCCGTCAGGCGTGGCGAGAGAGAGCGCTACGGCCCCGGTCAGTTTCAACTCGATCCGTTGTGGCGGTGGGCAAGGATGAGGCTGGCTGAATGCGCGCCGCTGAGAGGCGCGTTTCCCAACGTCACATCTTGTCCGGACGGACGGGACGACTAGGTTGCGGCGATAGAGGAAACATCACCAGAGGGAAGACCCATAATGGCCCTGCCGCCCGTGCTCCAGAACATGCGCCTGCCTGTCATCGGCTCGCCGCTCTTCATCATTTCCAATCCGGAGCTGGTGATCGCCCAGTGCAAGGCGGGCGTTATCGGCTCCTTCCCGTCGCTGAACGCGCGCCCGATCAGCCAGCTCGATGAGTGGCTGGACCAGATCACCTCTGAACTCGACAGCTACAACAAGGCCAACCCGGACCGTCCGGCCGCCCCCTTTGCGGTCAACCAGATCGTCCACAAGACGAACAATCGCCTCGAAGAGGACCTTGAACTCTGCGTGAAGTACAAGGTGCCGCTGGTGATTACCTCGCTTGGCGCGCGCCAGGAAGTGAATGACGCGATCCACTCCTATGGCGGCATCGTCATGCACGACATCATCAATGTCGTCTTTGCGCACAAGGCGCTGGAGAAGGGCGCCGATGGCCTGATCGCGGTCTGTGCGGGGGCCGGTGGCCATGCTGGCACGCTGTCGCCGTTCGCCCTGATCCAGGAGATCCGGCAATTCTTCGACGGGCCGCTGGCGCTGTCGGGCTCGATTGCGAATGGCGGGGCAATTGCCGCTGCCCAGGCCATGGGCGCCGACCTTGCCTATATCGGCTCGGCCTTCATCGCCTGCGACGAGGCCAATGCGGTGGACGGCTACAAGGACATGATCGTCGACTCCAAGGCTGGCGACATCGTCTATTCCAATCTCTTCACCGGCGTGCATGGCAACTATCTCGCCCCGTCGATCTCGCGCGCCGGGCTGGATGTGAACGATCTTCCCGAAAGCGATCCGAGCAAGATGAATTTCGGTTCCGGCGGCAACCAGAAGTCCAAGGCCTGGAAGGACATCTGGGGCTGCGGCCAGGGCATCGGCGCTATCGAGAAACGCATGTCGACGGCGGAGTTCGTGGACCGGCTGGCCAGCGAGTATGAGGGCGCCATCGAGGCGCTGAACCAGCACAAGGCTTTCGTGCCCATGACGGCGCGGGCCAAACAGGCAGAATCCGCCGGTATCGGTTGATAACCTCGCTGTAGAGCGCAGATTTCAAACAGGGTTTTTGCGGTCCTGACGTAATTCATCCGACAGCGGACAGGCTGAGGGAAACTATGCTCCGTTAAAGGAGGATGGTTTGCTTTATCGATCGGTCCTATCTGCTGACGCTTCGCTGAGAACGGGGTGGTGCTGGCCGCACTTCTCGGTGGCCGAGCTGGCCTGCCGATGTGGCGGGCGGTTCTGCGGCGGGGAATACTGGCACGCGCCGGGCTTTCTCGATGGGCTGGAGACGGTGCGCGCGAAGGTTCGTGCCCCGCTCATTATCAATTCCGGCCATCGCTGTGCGGGCTGGAACGCAGCCGTCGGCGGCGCGCCACTCTCGCAGCACAAGACCATCGCCGCCGATATCAGGCTCGCCGGGCATGACCGGTTCACGCTTCTGGCGGCGGCTGAACAGGCCGGATTTACCGGCCTCGGACTGGCGCGAAGCTTCCTCCATATCGACAGGCGGGCGCGGCCGGCGCGCTGGTTCTATCCGGGGAGCGAGACAGTATGGAAGAGGTAGCAGGACTAGCCGCAAGCGCGGCGGGTGGCGGGATATTCGGGCTGGTCGGGACGGCGCTTGGCCGCGTGGCAGGCTTCATCGAAAGACGCCAGACGAACGCCCATGAGCGTGAGCGCTGGGTGCATGAGACAAGGCTGATCGAACTGCAGCAGGCCGCGCGTGCCGAAGAGACAGAAGCCGAACTGGCGCTGGCCGAGACCGCCGGCAGCTGGGCGGGCCTGCGCGCCTCGATGGAAGCGGAGGCCGCGATCGGGGAGAGCTATCCCTTCGTCAATGCCGTGCGCGGGCTGACCCGGCCGGTGTTGACGCTGCTCCTCTGGGGCATTGCGGGCGGCATCTGGCTCGGCGCGGACGCAGGCGCGCGCACCTCCATCACCGAAACCGCCACCTTCGCCGCAACGGCGGCCACCCTCTGGTGGTTCGGCGACCGCAGCCCGCGGCAGGGGCACTCCCTTTAGCGCCGCACATAAAGAAAAGGCGGGCCCGAAAGCCCGCCTTTCCGGAATTGTCGTTCTTGCTCGAAGATCACAGGCCGCCCGGCCCGCAATCATTCTGCAGGAAGTCCCGCATCGAAGTGTAGAGCTTCAGCTGGTGGTCGTAGAACAGGGTATTGTAGAAGTGGTCGGCGCCTTTCAGCACCACTGACTCATAGTCTACACCGGCCTTGTCGAGCGCATTGGTGTACTTCTCATAGTGCTCGAACGGCACACGCTGGTCGACATCGCCATGGATGACCATGAGGGGAATGTTGACCTTCGTGACCTCATCCAGCGGCTGAACACCTTCCCGGCGACGAAGCTCCCAATATTCCGAGGCTGGCAGAAGATTGTCGCGATAGTAGTTCAGCTGCATGTTGCCATCGACAACGGCGGCACCGGCGATCGTGCATTGATAGATGTTCGGGTCCCGCGATGCAGCGACTGCAGCGGCGTAACCGCCATAGGACCAGCCGAACATGGCCAGCCGGTCAGGGTCGGCGAAACCTTCCTCAACGAGGTAGAGCGCGCCGTCATCCTTGTCGTCCTGCATCTTCAGGCCACCCTGGCCATAGGCGCTCTTCCAGTGGTCGAGGCCATAGCCCAGCGATCCCCGGTATTGCGGCTGCAGCACGGCGTAGCCATTGTTTGCCAGGAATTGGGCCCACTCGTCATAGGTCACGATTTCCGCCACGAACGGACCGCCATGCGGCAGCACGATGAGCGGGTAGGGGGCCTCACCCTTGTTGGGCACGGTGAGATAACCTGCGACTTCTCTTCCATCGCGTGTCGGATACTTGATATAGCGGATTTCGCTCAGATTCTCCGGCTTGAGCAGCGGGTTCTTGGTCCCGATAAAGCTGAGCTGGCCGTTCTCCAGGAGATAATATGAACCTGGATCCTTCGGTCCGACATTGTAGACCACCATCGTGTCACCATCGCGCGAGCGCGAGGTGATGGAAATCTGGTGAGCATTCGGAACAGCGCTCTGCAGGCCATCGAACAGCGCTTTTTCTTCTGCATCAAACCAGGCCGTTTCCAGCTTCGCGCCGTAATAGGTGACGCCAACCGGCTTGTTGCCCTCTTGCCAGAAGTTGGAGCTTGTGCGCACGCCCGCGACGTCCACATCTTCGCGTCTGTAGATCTCATCGCCGAATTCGCCCTCGCGGATATCGAACTGCCAGAGACCGACCTTGTCGTTGCCGTTATTGGCGGTGACGTAAGCGATGTCCTCATTGTTGGGATCGAATGCCGCAACGCCGAAGTTGGAACTCTCGAGGCTGAAGCTGTCCATGCGGACCACTTCGCGCCAGCTGTTCTCATCAGGATTGCGGGCGTAGAAGATGAACTCCTTCGAGCCGGCATCATAGCCCTGCGAGAAGCGCGGATTGCCATCATCATCGAAGATGGCGGAGGCTGTGCGGTTGTTACCCTTGAGAACGAGGCTTTTCTTGCCGGTCTCGAGGTTGAGCTCGTAGTAGGTGCGCGGCCGGAAAGCGGCGAACGGGTCATCCTCGACATTCAGGCCGAACCGCGAATTGGGTTGCTCGATGATGATCGTGTTCGGTTCATCCGGAAGCAGCGACGCAATCGAGAAGTTGTCGCCAAGCTCGGTAAACCTGCTGGTTTCTGTATCGAACATGGCGAGCTTGTTGGCATAGACCCCCTGATTGAAGTCTTCGATCCTGTTGCGGATTTTCTGCCTGAACGCGACGATCATCTTTGTGTCGGTCACCCAGGAGAAGCCCATGATTTCCATATTGTCGGCGCCGACATTGGTTGGCTTTTCGTCGAACTTTCCAGTCTCGTAGATCTGGATGATCGGATCGCCTTCACGCGACGGGTTGGACATCCAGGCGATATGCTCGCCGCTCGGATTGATCTCGACATTCTGCATGACTTCGCGCAGCGCCCAGGCTTCCAGCGGCACCGGGTCAGATGCGGTGGTTTCCTGAGCGGTTGCTGTAGGCAGGGAAATGGCGAGCGCCGGAAGGGCGAGCGAGCATGCAAGAAGTGTTCGGAAAAGTCTGCGGTACATTCATGGCCTCCTTCACGCCTTTGGGGCGCGTCTAATGACATCTAGTACATAAAAGAAAAAGGCGGCAGGCAATCGGGAATTTACACCCGGAGCCTGCCGCCTCCATCAGACGTTTAGGTCTTGATCAGCAAATCTTAGAATTGCTTGCCGACCCGGACGAAGGCCGTGCGGCCGAAGATACCCGGTGTGTAACCAGCACCCAGCGGCACATTACCACCATTGGTGGAGTACTCGTCGTAGTTCACCAGCGGCGGCTCCTCGTCGAAGACGTTACGGACACCAACCGTCATGTTGAACGTGTCACCCGTGTAGCCGAGTGCCAGGTCGTGGCTGAACCACTCGTCAGCGAAGTCGACGTCACGGCAGCCTTCGTCACCAAGGCAGGTTACACCGCTACCCGGAGCATCGGAGTCCGGCTGCTGAGCATCACCGATGTAACGGGTCGACCAAGTCAGACGGAAGTCGTCATACTCGGCAGCCAGCGAAGCGTTGGCCGTCCACTCGACGAAGCCGAAGCGGCCGAGCAGATCCGTGGTGGTGGCCACGCCGTTCTCGTCGATCTGGGTGACATCACGCTCGATTTTGTGGTTGGCGTCGAGGTCGGCGAAGATGCCGACATTGCGTCCACCAATCGTGAACTCCTGATTGTAGTTCAGGTTGATGTCGAGACCCTTGGCCGTTTCGCTGTTCACATTGATCGGCGAAGCCGAAATGAAGGTCAGCGACTGGTCGGCCGGATCACGAGTAATCCGTCCGCAGAAGGCGCTCGGGAAGGTTGGCTGGATCGTGTAGCAGTCATTGATGATGAACTGCGCGCTCGGCTCGGCAATCGAGTCCTCGATCTCGATGTCATAGTAGGTGACACGAGCCGAGAAGTCGAAATCGTCGAACCAGGGCTGTTCGAAGGTCAGGCCTGCCGTCCAGGAGTCCGAGGTTTCTTCCTGCAGATTGACGTTACCTTCACTTGCAATCTCGGTGGAGAAGTTGCTGTTGCCAGCGCCGTTCGGCGCAAACGTCGTCGGGTCGATACCGGCAGCGAGACAGTTGTCCAGTGTATTCTGGTCACGCGGATCCTGGGTCGGATCGTAGCCACCACCGATGGAGAAGGCATCGTCCGGAACAACACAAGGGTCGCTCAGGGTCAGGAAGCCTGTTTGCGGTTGCAGGAACTGCTCGCGCACGTTCGGGGCCCGGAAGGACGTGCCGATCGTACCCGAAGCCTGAAGCCACTCGACCGGGCGGTAGCCCACCTTGCCGGAATAGGTCCAGGCAGACCCGTAGAACTGCTCTTCCGTCCAGCGGCCAGAGAAGTTCGTGGTCAGCTCATAGATACCCGGAGCGTTGGCAACGACCGGAATCTCGACTTCTGCGAAGGCTTCGTAGAGATCCTTGGAACCCGAGGCGCCGCCGTCAGAGAAGAAGCCGAAGAAGAGGCCATCTTCTGCAACATCGTCCGGACGGGAGTCGATGGAGTCCTGACGATATTCGACACCTAGAGCGGCAGACGCCATGCCGGCCGGAAGCTCGACCAGGTCACCACGGACAACACCGCTCAGAATCGTTTGCTCGTAGACCGTATTGAAGGTCCGGCGGCCAAACAGATAGTCGCGCTCTTCCGGGGTAGCGAAGTCACCGAAACCCGTCTCGTAGAGAGAGGGCGCAAACAGGTTGACGGGCACACAGCCGCCCGGCGTGCCGGACGGATCCGGAATGCCATCGCCATCGACGTCCAGACCACAGATGTAGTTACCCGGATTGTTCGGGTCTTCCATTGTCGTGTTCAGCGACAGTTGCAGGCGGTCGTCACGGATACCGCGGCGGATCGAGTTACCGTCCGAACGGGAGTAGGATGCGTAGACATCATAGTCCCAGGTCGATCCCGTAACCGGGTTGACGAACGGAAGGTCGCCCTTGAAGCCGCCAACGAGACGGTACTGGGCAACATCGACATCGACGCCGCTGCGGTCGCCGAGAACAGTGACGATCGGCTGGACATCGTAGTTGATGCCTTCAACCGCGTCATCGCCGCCGAAAACGGAAAGCGGTGCGCCGTAATTGTTGATGTAATAGTTGTTACGAGCCGCGCCACAGTCAGTGCCACCAGCATCGATATTACAGGGGTTGAACGGGTTGTCGCCCGAGACTGTCGGGAAGAGCTGGGCTTCACCAGAATTGATCGATGTTTCACGCTGGGCGTAAGACGCCTCATAGTAAGCGGTGATATCGTTGTTGAGCGTGTACTCACCGTAGGAGAAGAAGGAGAGTTGCTCCGTACCGGCCAGCAGGTCGGTCGAGCGGTCACGCGGCAGGCCGTTCGTCGTATAGTCGAGGAACGAGAAGTCCGCGAGCCCATCGCCATTTCCGTCGGCTACGTTACCGAATGCATCGCCGCTTTCCGAGAAGTTCGGGATGCCGACATTGGAGAAGCCTGGCGTGTAGTAAAGGCTGCCGAAACCGAAACGGCCACCTGGGGCCTGAGTGCCTGTGGCGCCCGGGAATTGGGGGCTTGTCGGCAGGAAGGATGCACGGCGTGCCAGCGGGAAGATATCACAATCCGTTGTGCCCATGCCCGGAAGCAGGGTCAGGTCCTCATTATGGATGCTGCCATCGTCCCAGACTTCGACATTCTTCGAGCACTCGTCCGAGAAATCACGGTCGGACAGCTTGATGGTCTTGCGGTCGAAGTACTCGACGCCGAAGCCGGCAAAGCCGCGGTCACCGTTCACACCCCAGGCGAGGTTGATCTGGGTTTCTTCACCGCTGCCCTGGAAGGGCTGGGTGCGGAAGACGTCGATCTCGAGACCGTCGAAGTCCTTGCGCAGCGTGGCGTTGATCACGCCGGCCACAGCGTCCGAACCGTAGATTGAGGATGCGCCGTCGAGCAGCAGGTCATAGCTTTCGACCAGGCCCGACGGGATCAGGCTGAGGTCCGGCGAGGAAGGCGCGCCTTCCACACCAGCTGGCGAGAGGCGGCGGCCATTGACGAGAACCAGCGTGCGGCCTGCGCCGAGACCGCGAAGGTCTGCAGTGGTGGCACCCGGGCCATTGTCCAGCACGAAGCCGGCAAAGGATGCGTCGATCTGCTGACCGGCGGAAACCGGTGAACTTTGCAGAATGGCCGTTGCGTCAATGAGACCCTTGTCGCGCTGAACGTCGGCGCGGATCACCTGAACCGGCGAGATGGACGTGTATTCGCTACGCGACAGCAGCGAACCGACGACCACGACCGTTTCCTGGCGGGACTCATCAGTTTCCTCGACTTCCTCGATGACGGTTGGTGCGTCATCCTGGTCGTCATCAGCATCCTGGGCGATGGCTGCGCCGCTCCAGATGCTACCAGCCACGCCCACGAGCAGTGAGGTGGTTAGAAGCTTCTTCTTCCAGTTATCTTGGGTCAAATTGACCTCCTCCATAAGCGCTCGCCCGGAGGTCTTACCTCCGGGGAGCCTACCCTGACAGTTTTGAGACTGTTCGACGCCCGAGCAGCCTTGTCTGCACGCTAGGCAAGCGCCCGGAAGGGCGTCAACGACTAAATGAACGATTTGTCACCCGCTGCTGCAATCGTGACGAAACTGTGTCGCAAGAGACACATTTTTCTTCTTCAGCCTGATTACAGCAATGTTCGTCCGGCAAGAGGGGTGGTTAGCGAAAGGGCAATCCCCGAACGTGTTACGAGTGTAGCGTATCTGCATGGCCGGCCGGCGAGGGCGGCTCCTGGCGTTTTGGGATGAGACTTGAGGGTGCCCGACACAGTCATTCATCTTCGCGCGACCCTGGCGCAGGTGTTGCGCCGGCCCGTCAAAACCATGTTATCCGGAGAAGAGCTGGTGCCGCGGGGGAGGATTGAACTCCCGACCTCGTCATTACCAATGACGCGCTCTACCACTGAGCTACCGCGGCATTTGAAGCAGGTGAGGGAGGCCCTTAGCTTATGCGGGGAATGATGAAAAGACCGTTTCGGAAGGTTCACTGAACAAATGACTGCCAAAGACAGCTCCAGCGACCGTGATGCCCGCCGAAAGGCGGCGCTGAGGGACAATCTCAAACGCCGCAAGCAGGCCGCGCGAAAGGCCCGCGAGGAGGGCGGTGACACCCCCTCGCAAAAGCGCGGCGACGACAAGGCGTAAACGCGCGCTTCATCCTTTCGGCGAAACCGCCGCATTCCCGCCTTTTCCATGCCGCCAAGACCACTATAAGAGGCCGCCATGGACAAACTGAAGATCACTGGCGGCAAACCGCTTTCCGGCACCATCCCGATCTCGGGCGCGAAGAATTCCGCGCTCAAGCTGATGGCGGCCACGCTGCTCACACCTGAGCCGCTGACGCTGACCAACATGCCGCGCCTGGCGGATACCCGCTTCCTCTCGCAGCTGCTGCAGACGCTGGGGGTCGAGGTCTACTGGCCGAAGGGCGATTCGACCTGCCGGCTGAATGCCGCCGAGCTCACCTCCACGATCGCGCCCTATGAACAGGTGCGGAAGATGCGGGCGAGCTTCAACGTTCTGGGCCCGCTGCTGGCGCGCTATGGGCATGCCACCGTGTCGCTGCCGGGCGGGTGTGCCATCGGCGCGCGGCCGGTCGACCTGCACCTGAAAGCCTTCGAGGCGATGGGAGCCGATCTCGTGGTCGAAGAAGGCTATGTGAAGGCGGCCGCGATTCGCGGGCTGAAGGGCGCGCACATCAACTTCCCCTTTGTCTCTGTCGGTGCGACGGAGCATGCCATGCTGGCGGCTGTCCTGGCCGATGGCGAGACGGTGCTGGAAAACGCTGCGCGGGAGCCGGAGATTCATGATCTCGGTGTCTGCCTCAACGCGATGGGCGCAAAGGTGTCCGGCGCCGGGACGGCGACCATTACCATTCAGGGTGTCGATACGCTCAAGGGGACGACCCATCCCGTCATGCCGGACCGGATCGAGGCGGGCACCTATGCCATGGCCGTGGCAGCCGCCGGTGGCGATGTGACCCTGACCAATGCGCCCGTGGCGGCGCTGAGCGCGCTGACCGGGGCGCTGCGCGATGCCGGTGTCATCGTCGAGACCGACAAGGAAGCCGGCACGATGCGCATCATCCGCAATGGCTCGAAGCTCAATGCGGTGAGCGTCGATACCGCGCCGCATCCGGGCTTCCCGACAGACCTGCAGGCGCAGTTCATGGCGCTGATGGCGATCGCCGACGGCACCTCGGTGATCCGCGAGAACATTTTCGAGAACCGGTTCATGCATGCGCCGGAGCTTTCGCGGCTTGGCGCCAATATCGCCGTGCGCGGTCATGAGGCAATCGTGAAGGGGGTTGAGCAGCTCAAGGGCGCGCCTGTGATGGCGACCGACTTGCGGGCCTCGGTCTCCCTTGTCATTGCTGCGCTTGCTGCCCAAGGTGAAACCGAAGTCAGCCGCATCTATCATCTGGATCGGGGCTTCGAGCAGCTTGAAGACAAGCTGAGCGCGGTCGGGGCCGACATCCGCCGCGTCAGCGACAGTGAAGAGTAGGAATAGGGGCTAAAATGGCTGAGACGACGCCGCTGCGACTGATCGCCGAGGATACAGATGACCTGACCGTGATTGCCGCGGCCGTGCAGGACGCTGTGACCAAGGCCGAGAACCTGAAATACGAGTCCCGCAAGCATCGTTTCTCCATCGAGCTCAACCGCTTCCGCTGGGAAGCGAAGACCCGCCGGCGCAAGGGACCGCAGACGCGGATACGCTCGCTGCTTGCCTTCGATGGAGTCCTGGCCGTGAAGACTCTCGGCATCACCAAATCCGATCCGGACATGGTGTATTCCTTGCTCAACGTGGAATTCGTTCCAGATGAAGATCCGCCGGGCGGCGTTGTGCGTCTTCTGTTCGCGGGCGATGGCGAACTGGCCCTCACGGTCGAGGCGCTGGATGTCACGCTGCTCGACAGCGACTATGAATGGACGACGCGTCATACGCCGAGCCATGAACGGAGAAAGCGCTGATGGGCCGCTGGATTGATGCAGGCGATGCCGGATTCAGGGAGACGTTTACCGCCTTCCTGAACGAGCCGCGCGGCGAGGTCGAGGATGTCGCCACGACCGTGCACGATGTCATCGCCGATGTGCGGGCGAATGGCGGCGAAGCGGTGGCCCGCTACACCTCGAAATTCGACCGGCTCACGCTCGATCCGGTGACGCTGCAATCGGACAATGTCGACCTGCATGCGCTGGCGGCGGGCTGTCCTGACGACCTGAAGGAAGCCATCGACTTCGCGGCTGAGCGCATCGACGCCTATCACGAGAAACAGCGGCCTGTGGACCATGTCTTCAAGGATGCCGTGGGCGTGGAGCTGGGCTGGAAATGGTCCTCGCTCGACAGTGTCGGGGTCTATGTGCCGGGCGGGCTCGCCTCCTATCCAAGCTCGGTGCTGATGAACACGATACCGGCCAAGATTGCCGGTGTGGACAGGGTCGTGATGACGGCACCGGCGCCGGGCGGCCAGCTGTCGCCAGCCGTGGCCTATGCCGCGCTCAAGGCGGGTGTGGATGAATTCTATCCCATAGGCGGCGCGCAGGCGATTGCCGCGCTTGCCTATGGGGCCGGCCATCTGGTCCGCGTCGACAAGATTGTCGGGCCGGGCAATGCCTATGTGGCCGAGGCCAAGCGGCAGGTTTTTGGCACCGTCGGGATCGACACGATCGCCGGCCCTTCAGAGATTCTGGTGATTGCAGACGAGAGCGCGAACCCCGACTGGATCGCCGCTGACCTGCTCAGCCAGTCCGAACACGACACCTCTTCCCAGTCGATCCTGATCACTGTGAACAAGGGTGTGGGCAAGGCTGTGGAAAAGGCTGTGGAAAAGCAGTTGAAAACTTTGTCCACAGAGGCGCGCGCCCGCCACGCCTGGGACCATCATGGCGCGATCATTCTCGCCACTTCGCTTGATCAGGCTGCAGACATCGCCAACGAGATCGCCGCCGAGCACCTGGAGCTTGCGGTCGAGGATCCCGACCTCCTGCTGCCGCAGATCAGGCATGCCGGTGCAGTCTTCCTCGGCCACCACACGCCGGAAGCGCTGGGCGACTATGTCACCGGGTCAAACCATGTCCTGCCGACAAGCCGGGCGGCGCGCTTCAGCTCCGGTCTCGGCCTGCAGGATTTCATGAAGCGGATGAGCATCCAGCGTGCGAGCAGCGAAGGCTTCGCGGCGCTTGCGCCAGCGGCGCTGCGTCTCGCTGAAGCCGAAGGCCTGCCCGCGCATGCGCGCTCTGTTTCCATCCGGACAAATGCTGGCGGAGGTCATGACTGACAAACGCCTCATCGCTGTCGAGATCGACGAAGAGACGCTGACCTCAAGCGGGCCGGACGCCGAGCACGAGCGCCGCGTCGCGATCTTTGATCTGATCGAGGAAAACAGCTTCGGTGTGATCGACGATGATGGCGGGCCCTATGTGCTGCACCTCTCCATGGTCGAGCGCAAGCTGGTCTTCGACATCCGACATGAGGACGGCGAAAAGGTCCACGCCTTTATCCTCTCCGTTTCGCCTTTCAGGGGAATTATCCGCGACTATTTCATGATCTGCGAGAGTTACTATTCCGCGATCAAGAACCAGACCCCGCACCAGATCGAGGCGATCGATATGGCCCGGCGCGGTATCCACAATGAAGGCTCATCGCTGCTGGCCGAGCGCCTCGAGGGCAAGATCGAGGTGGACTTCGACACGGCGCGGCGCCTGTTTACCCTGATCTGTGCCCTTCATGCCGGGCAGGCGCGCGGGCCCGGCAAGTAAACCGGGCGTTCAGCTGTCTTCCTGCTTGGGCAAGTAAGGTCGGTCCGCGAGCGCATGGCGCCAGGGCGGGCCGGGTCAGGCAACTTCACGTGCGGGTTTGGACAGGCGGACCCATGTATGGGCCCGCATGCCGTGGTCGAAAAAGTCGCGTTCGACGTTCAGGTCTGGCATGATCGAGGCGAGCTTCGTTCCGAAGCCTGTCCGCTTGGGCGGCTTGATACCGCTCATGCCCGTCTCTTCCCAGACAACCTCCAGGACACCATCGCCGTCGATCGACCAGTTTACGTTCAGACGGCCGCCCGGGTGTTTGAAGCATCCGTACTTTGCCGCATTGGTCGCAAATTCGTGAAGGACCAGGGATGTGATGTGGCAATCGTTCCCGCTGAGGAGGATGTTCGGGCCCTTGAGCCGAATTCGGCTGCTGGCTGACGGCGGGCCAAAGGGCGCGAGTGACTCTTCCAGGACCTGGCGCAGGGTCATCCCTTTCCAGTCGGTCCGCTGTAGTCCGACAAACGTCCTGTCTATGGCGATCAGGCGTTCCTCGAAGCTTTCAAGGAAATCGTCGAGATTTTCGGAGGAGTCCGCGCTCATCATCGAGACAGACTGGATCATGGCCAGCATGTTCTTGACGCGGTGGTTCAGCTCGTCTGCAAGGATCTTTTTTTCCCGCCTGAGCGCGACAGTCTCGGTTATATCCCTGCAATTGAAGATGATGTGGGTGACGCTGCCGTCATCGTCGAAATAGGGCGCGTAGGTAGCCTCCCATATGCGCAGCGCCTCCTCTCCGTCAGCGCCACGGAGTGTGTAGGGCAAATGCGGTTCGGTGACGGATTTCCCCTGCTGGAGGACCGATAGCATTCGTTCACGGGCAAATGCCATACGTCCCGGTGTGTCGGGGAAGACGTCGAACACATACCGGTCAAGAATAGCCTCAGGCTTGCGCTGCATAATGTTTAGATAAGAAGCATTCGCATAAACAATTCGAAGCTTAGAGTCCAACACCACGTAGGGCGTAACCATTTCATCGACAAAACGACGAAATTCTATATTGCCGGAGGATGGCGATATTGGGAGGTCTGACTTTGACCGATGGGGCATTCTGCTTTCCCGCTTCTCTTATTAAGCGAGATTCTGGGTCGCTTTTATCTTAACACGCAACCATTAGGTGCAGAGAAAGCTGCATGTAACTGTTACTCGTTAAACGTGTCCGTGATGAAATTGGTTGCATCAGGCAGGTGACGCCAGTACCGAACCGCACCATATAGCGAAGGTTAAAGATAACCGCCGCCATCAATGGAGTGCCAATGGCAAAAGAAGAACTGATCGAATTCAACGGTACCATCATGGAACTGCTTCCCAACGCGACCTTTCGCGTGAAGCTGGAAAACGACCATGAGATCATCGGCTATACGGCCGGCAAGATGCGCAAGAACCGCATCCGTATCCTGACGGGCGACAAGGTGCTCGTCGAAATGACGCCCTATGACCTGACCAAGGGCCGGATCACCTACCGCTTCAAGTAAGATGACCACCCCGCGCGCGCCCCTGGTGCTGGCGAGCGCGTCACCCCGGCGCCTCGATCTTCTCGCCCAGGCCGGTCTCCGGCCGGATGAGATCAAGCCCGCCGACATCGACGAGTCTCCCCGAAAAGATGAAACGCCCCGCGCGCTGGCAGAGAGGCTGGCGCGCGAAAAAGCGCTGGCTGTCCATGTGTCGGGCCAGTTCACGCTGGCTGGCGATACGGTGGTCGCGCTCGGCCGGCGCATGCTGCCAAAGGCTGGCGACGCCCAACAGGTGCGCGCGTGCCTGGAGATGATGTCCGGCCGGGCCCACCAGGTGTTGAGCGGCCTCGCCGTGATTGGTCCGGATAGCCGGGAATCGGTGCGTGTCGTGACCTCGCGGGTTGTTTTCAAAAGACTGACGCCGGAAGAGATCGAGCGCTACGCCACAGAGGGCGACGGCGTCGGCAAGGCTGGCGGCTATGCGATCCAGGGCGGAGCGGCGCCGTTCATCAAGCGCATCAACGGCTCCTACACCGCCATTGTCGGCCTGCCGCTCTATGAGGCCGTGTCCATGCTGGACGGTCTTGGTTACCGCTAGCCGGCGGGTGCTTCGAGCGGGCCGGACCAGGTGCGCAGGGCTTCGACGCCCGTGCCTGATTGCGGGGCGAAGACATTGTCCAGCGTTACCGTCACGCGCGCGCCCTCGGTAACGCCCTCTGCGAGCGGCAAGGTGAAGGTCCGGTCGCTTGTCTCCAGCACAACCAGATTGGAGATCGGCAGGCTTGTCGTCTCGCCACTTGCTGCCTCGATCCGGACCTCTCCGTCGAGCCGGGCATGCGCATTCCCGGCATTCGACACTTCGATGTCGAGCCGGGTCGGGCTGGCCATCCGGACATCGGTGATGGCCGGGTCGCTGACGGCAGGCGCGATTGTCAGATAAAACAGGCTGGACGCCTCGATCTTGCGCATCTGCCCATTGGGGCCGGGAGACACTTCAGAGGCCATCAGGGCGAAGAGGTAATCGCCGCCATGATCAGGCTTTGCAGGCACGATCATGTCGAGGATGACATTGCCGGACTGGCCGGGCTCAAGCGACAGGAAGCCGGGCGTGAACCGCGCCCAGCTTGCCGCCGAACGGTCCGCCTCGCCGGGGGGCGACAGGCTCAGCTGACCACTGCCTGTAAGCGTCCAGTCGGCCAGCCCGATGGTCAGGGAGCGGGTCTCTTCGGCCGACATATTGGTAATGCTCAGTACCTGGCGGTGGCGCATGCCCGGCTCGGCGGGGATTTCCACCGAGGTCGGCTGGATGTCGAGCGTCTGGGCAAATGCGCCCGGCAGAAAGGCCCAGAGGGCAAGCATGGCGCTTAGCAGACGGGCTGGAGAAAGGGGCATGCAGTCGGGCATCCGGTGAGGCTGTCTGCCCGGTCATGGGGCAGGTTTCGAGCGTGATGTTAAGCCTGTCTTCTTACTGCGCGTTTAAGGGAACGGGTTGAACCTTCGCAGGCGCCGCCGCATCTGGCTGCTTGCCCGGAGGGCTGAGCTTGGCTAGGCGGCAGACGAGATGAGTGACGACACGCCCAAGAAGAAAAAGCGCAAGAAGAAGCGCCCGCCGCATGTCGCGGCCGACCTGTCGACGGTGGCCGGCCGGTCGCGGGCGGAACGCGAGATGATTCTCGGCGATCACGGCTTCCTGCGCGAAAGCTTCCAGAATCTGCACCAGATCAGCCCCGAGATGTGGCGTTCCAACCAGCCCAATCCGCGGCAGGTGGCCGAACATGCGGCCGCGCGCGGCATCCGCACCATCATCAACCTGCGTGGCGAGAGCACCAAGGGCTATTACCTGCTGGAAAAGGAGGCCTGCGATGTAGCCGGCATTGCGCTGGTCGATTTCCAGGTCTTCTCCCGCGATACCCCCAAGGTCGAGGCCATCGAGAAGGCGAAGGCCCTGTTCGAGGAGATCGAGTATCCGGCGCTGATGCACTGCAAGTCCGGTGCGGACCGGGCCGGCCTGATGAGTGCGCTCTACATGATATTCCGGCGCGGCATGCCGGTCGCCAAGGCGGCCGAGCAGCTTTCGGGCCGGTATCTGCATGTGAAGTCCGGCAAGACCGGCATGCTGGACGCTTTCTTCCAGACCTATCTCGATGAAACCGCCGAGAGCGGCAAACCGTTCATGGACTGGGTCCGTGAGGATTATGACCCTGCCGCGGTAAAGGCGGCTTTCCTGAAGCGGATGGGCAACAGGTTCCAGTGGGACCGGCTACTTCGCCGGGAGTAGGCTTTTTTTACTGGCCAGCCCCGGGAAATCATGGAACGGTCCCCGCGGAAATCTGACTGAAGAGGGAAATTCGCCATGAAAAAGATATTCATTGCTTCGGCTGGCCTGCTGGCCCTGGCTGCCTGTGGCGGCGGCGGTAACGACCGGCAAGCGATCATCGATGCCTGTGTCAGCGATGGCACCAGTGACCAGAAGACCTGCGAATGCATGGCGGACTCGGCCGAAGAGAATCTCGACGATGATCTCTACTCCAAGCTGGCCGATGCTGCGCGCGAGGGCTCTGAGGGCGCTGAAGAGATCATGGGTGATCTCACGCCGCAGCAGCAGACCCAGTTCATGTCCTTTGCCATGCAGGCCGCAATGACCTGCGGCATGAGCGAATAAGCGTCACAAACAAGCTGAAGACAGGCCGGACCTGAGCCGCTATGGTCGGCACTGAGGTTTTTGCCCTCAATGTGGAAAGGGGACGCATATGAAGTTCTTCATCATCAACAGCTTCCGCACGATGGTCTATGTCGCATACATCGCGATCATCCTGAGCGGGATCGGCACGGGGCTCTATAACGCCTATGAAGAGACCGGCGGGACGGACGAAGTCGGCTTCGCTGGTGTTATCTTCGCGCTTGAGGGCGTGGCGGCACAGGTCGTCGATGTCGTGGTCTTCACGGTTGCGGGCTGGATTTCCGCCAGCCTTGTCTGCGGCCTGATCGTGACACTGCTCGACATCCGCGACGACATCAATGACCGCCTGCCGGACGCCCGCCGCGACGACTAGGACGGGCCAAAGTCAACTGCATGGCCGGGGTGGACCGAAAGGCCCGCCCCGGCTTTTCATTGGCGCGAGGGGCCCATATCGAGAGGCATTGAAGGGTCACCAGGGCTGAAGGGGCTGGCCATGACGACATCACCGCTCGCACACGGCGCTATCATGCGGGAAGCGTTCACGCATGCGCGCCGCATCGCCTTGCCGACTTTCCCGGCGCTGCTGCTGTTCGCTGTCGCCATGGGCATGCATGCCTATTTCCTCACCCTGGCCAGCGAGGGCGCGAACCTCTTCCTGCTCTGGTTCGGGACCGGCCTTGTCACTGTCTTTGTGGGCTGTTTCTGGTCGGCTGACATGTACCGCCACCTGCTGCCGGATGCCGGCAGGGGCAGCATATTTCCCGATGCGGCGCGGCTGTTTCTCGCCAATCTGGCGGTCTATGCGCTCTATTTCATCCTGCTCTTCCTGCTGACGCTGTTCTTCTCGCTGTTTGCCGGCGTGCTGATCGGGACGGCCGGTTATGATCCGTCCACGGTGGGTGACTCGGCGGAAAGCGTGCAGCAGTCGATCGAGGCGCTGGCGGATTCGGGCGGGGCGACGGTGCTCTACATCCTGCTCTTCATCGCCTCGCTCGGGCTCTTGTGGCTGGGAATGCGGCTCTTCCTCTTCGGGGTGGCGACGGTCGCCGAAGGGCGGCTTGCCATCTTCCGGACATGGTCGTGGACGCGTGGATACGTCCTGCGCATCGGCTTGCTGTGGCTCGTCCTGCAGGCCCTGCCATGGCTGGTCCTGAGCGCGCTGACCATTGCCATACAGCATCTCGCCGGCATGGAGACACTGCTCACCTGGTTCGGCCCGGTCCCGTCCGGCCCTGAGCCGTCCATGCTCAAGGTGTGTATCGTCGACGGGTTCTGCGCGCTGCTGATGGCCCCCTGGATCTGGATCGGCCATGGGCTTGCGGTCGCGCTTTACCTGCGCCTTAGCGCAAATGCAGTTGACGCGGAGACGACATTCGGGTGATATATCGATAAACGATAATCACGGGAGATCGCGCACAGGATGGCAACTCGCTTCAGTTTCGATAATGCCTTCCTGCATTTCGCGAAAACCGACGGCCCGCGCGGCTTTCTCTGGAAATACCTGCTGGCCTATCTCTTTGGCGCGCTCTGCCTGATGGCGATCAGCTATCTGCTGTTCCGGCCGCTGATCAATATGGCGATGAGCGCCATCTTCGAGATCATTTCCGCTGGCATGAGCGAGCCTGAAGCCGACCAGATGATCGAGGCACTTGTCGCGCGCCGCGCGACCGAGATTGCCGGCTGGATCGTGATGGGCAACATCTCGATGCTGGTGCTCGGCGTCCTGTTCTGGGCGGTGTTCGAGGCCGCCGTGCAGCGGCGCCTGGTGCGTGATGAGGGCTTCAGCCTGCAGATTGGCGCCGACGAATTCCGGCTGATGCTGATTGGCCTGATCTGGTTCGGCCTTGCCGTGACGGGACAGATCGTCAGCATCATCTTCATCCTGGTGAGCACAGCTTCGCTGGTTTACGCGCTCGACAATCCGGCGGGCGGGGCGATCGCGGTGCTGGGATGTCTCGCGCTGGTGAGCGGCATCTGGATATGGATCGGCGTCCGCCTGGCCCCGGCCTCGGCGATGACGATCCGGGATGGCAAGATCGCCTTCTTCGATGCCTGGCATGCGACGAACGGGCGGTTCTGGCCGCTGTTCGGCGCCTATGTCGTGCTCGCCATTTTTATCGCCGTGCTGTCATACTTCACATTTTACGTGGTCGGGACGAGCGTGGCCGCGGCCGTGATGGAGAATATCGCGCGCTTCGAACGCGCCGTGGAGGCGCAGAACCCGTTCGCGCTGCTGTCAGCCATCCTGCACTTCGACATCCTCGCGCCGCTGATCGGCGGGGGCGTGTTCTGGATCCTGATGCAGGGCTTCTTCTTCTATGTCTGGGCCGGGCCGGCTGCGCTGGCCGCCAAGACCGACCCGCGCGGCGGCGGCGTCGCGCAGGCACCGGATGTGTTTGCGTGATACCTACTCGGCGGCCTGTTTCTGCTTGGCTTTCTTGCGGGTGACCTTGTTGCGCTGGGCGCGCCTCTCATCCTGGCGGCGGAAGGTTTCGGCGAGGAATTTTCCTGTCCAGCTTGAGTCACTTGCAGCGACTTCTTCAGGTGTCCCTGTAATGACGACCTTGCCGCCGCCATCGCCGCCCTCGGGGCCGATATCGATGATGTGGTCGGCGGTCTTGATGACGTCGAGATTGTGCTCGATCACGATCACCGTATTGCCCGCATCGACGAGTTCATGGAGCACTTCCAGGAGCTTGCGGACATCCTCGAAATGCAGCCCCGTGGTCGGTTCGTCAAGGATGTAGAGCGTGCGGCCGGTAGCGCGCTTGGAGAGTTCCTTGGCGAGCTTCACGCGCTGCGCCTCACCACCGGACAGGGTCGTCGCCTGCTGGCCGACCTTGATGTAGGAAAGCCCGACGCGGTTCAGCGTTTCCATCTTCGACTGGATCGACGGCACGGCGGAGAAGAACTTCTCGGCTTCCTCCACAGTCATGTCGAGCACGTCGGCGATGGATTTGCCCTTGTAGAGCACTTCCAGCGTCTCGCGATTGTAGCGCTTGCCGTCACAGGTCTCGCAGGTGACGTAGACATCCGGCAGGAAGTGCATCTCGATCTTGATGACGCCGTCGCCCTGGCAGGCCTCGCAGCGCCCGCCCTTCACATTGAAGGAGAAACGTCCCGGCTTGTAGCCGCGCGCCTTGGATTCCGGCAGGCCGGCGAACCAGTCACGGATCGGGCCGAAGGCGCCGGTATAGGTGGCCGGGTTGGAGCGCGGCGTGCGTCCGATGGGCGACTGGTCGATATCGATGACCTTGTCGAGATGATTAAGCCCCTCGATGCTCTGATAGGGGGCAGGGGCCGCCGAGGCGCCATTCAGCTTGCGCGCCAGCGCCTTGTAGAGCGTCTCGATGATGAGGGTCGACTTGCCGCCGCCGGAGACACCGGTGATCGCAGTGAACGTGCCGAGTGGCACCGACGCATCGACATTCTTGAGATTGTTGCCGGTCGCGCCCTTGATGGTGAGCGAGCGCGACTTCTTCGACAGGCGCCGCTTTGGCGGGATGGCGATCTCTTCCTTGCCCGACAGGTAGGCGCCGGTGAGGCTGTTCTCGTCGGCGATGATGTCTTCCGGCTTGCCCTCGGAGACGACGTGGCCGCCATGCACACCGGCGCGCGGGCCCATATCGATGACATGGTCGGCAGTGAGGATGGCGTCCTCATCATGCTCCACGACGAGCACGGAGTTGCCAAGGTCGCGCAGGCGTTTCAGCGTTTCCAGCAGGCGCTCATTGTCGCGCTGGTGCAGGCCGATGCTTGGCTCGTCGAGCACGTAAAGCACGCCCTGCAGACCGGAGCCGATCTGGCTGGCAAGCCGGATGCGCTGGCTTTCCCCGCCCGACAGGGTGCCCGAGGCACGGGACAGCGAGAGGTATTCGAGGCCGACCGCGTTCAGGAAGATCAGCCGGTCATTGATCTCCTTCAGGATACGCGTCGCGATTTCCTTTTGCTGGTCGGTCAGCGAGTCCACCACCGTGGCGAACCACTCGCCGGCATGCTTGATCGAGAATTCGGACGCATCCGCAATGTCATGATCGGCGATCCGGACCGCCAGCGCTTCCGGCTTCAGGCGTTTGCCATTACAGGCCGGGCAGTCGGCCGCCGACATGTACTTGGTGATCTCGTCGCGCACCCACTGGCTGTCAGTCTCGCGATAGCGGCGGTTGAGGTTGGGGATGACGCCCTCGAACGTCTTCTTCACCTCATAGCGGCGCAGGCCGTCATCATAGACGAACTGGACTTCCTCATCGCCGGTGCCGTGGAGGATGATGTCGCGGACGTTTTGAGGCAACTTGTTCCACGGCTTGTCGAGATCGAAATCGTAATGGTCGCCGAGTGCCTGAAGGGTCTGTGTCTGATAGGGCGAGGCGCCGCGGGCCCAGGGGGCGATGGCGCCTTTCGACAGGGCGAGATCCTTGTCCGGGACGATCAGTTCCGGATCGACCTTGGATTGCTGGCCGAGACCGTCACAGGTCGGACACGCCCCGAATGGGTTGTTGAACGAGAAGAGACGCGGTTCGATTTCCGGAATGGTGAAGCCGGAGACGGGGCAGGCGAAATTGGCGGAATAGGTGATCCGCTTCGGCTCTGTCTCGCCCTCGGCCAGGTCGGCATATTCCAGCACGGCGATCCCGTCGGCAAGGCCGAGCGCGGTCTCGAAACTTTCCGCCAGGCGCTGCTCCATGCCTTCGCGGATGACGATGCGATCGACGACGACATCGATGTCATGCTTGAATTTCTTGTCGAGCGTGGGCGGGGTTTCCAAGTCATGAAACTCGCCATCAACCTTCACGCGCTGGAAGCCATTCTTCAGCAGTTCAGCGAATTCCTTGCGATACTCGCCCTTGCGGCCGCGGATCATCGGCGCGAGCAGATAGAGTCGCGTCTTTTCAGGCAAGTCCATCGTCCGGTCCACCATTTCCGACACGGTCTGGGACTGGATAGGAAGGCCCGTGGCCGGCGAATAGGGGATGCCCACGCGCGCCCATAACAGGCGCATATAGTCATAGATCTCGGTGACCGTGCCCACGGTCGAGCGCGGGTTCTTGGAGGTCGTCTTCTGCTCGATGGAGATGGCCGGCGAGAGGCCCTCAATGCTCTCCACATCCGGCTTCTGCATAAGCTCCAGGAACTGGCGCGCATAGGCCGACAGGCTCTCGACATAGCGGCGCTGGCCCTCGGCATAGATCGTGTCGAAGGCAAGCGAGGACTTGCCCGAGCCCGACAGCCCGGTCAGCACGACCAGCTGGTCTCGAGGGATATCGACATCGATATTCTTCAGATTGTGTTCTTTCGCACCGCGGACGCGGATCATGCGAAGGTCGGGAGCAGTCATAGGCAGGAGCCTCTGGGAAGAGCGTCTTTTGGTTCAATCTACATGTGTGCCCGGAGTCCAGCTTGACGACAAGAACAAAAAATGAACATCATGTGGCTGACTGATGTGTGGGCGTCGACTTGTGGAAATATGGGGTGCGAGGGCGACACGCGCCAAGTCACGTATTACATCGATTGCTGAAAAGATTCGAACACGAAATGAACGGAGCCCGACATGGCAGGCAGCGTGAACAAGGTCATCCTCATTGGTAATCTGGGCGCGGACCCGGAAGTGAGGCAGTTCCAGAATGGCGGGCAGGTCTGCAATCTGCGCATCGCGACCTCGGAAAACTGGAAAGACAAGAATACCGGCGAGCGCCGCGAGAAGACCGAATGGCATTCGGTGGCCATTTTCTCCGACGGGCTTGTGCGCATCGCGCAGCAATACCTCAAGAAGGGCTCCAAGGTTTATATCGAAGGCAAGCTCCAGACCCGCAAGTGGCAGGACCAGAATGGCCAGGACCGCTATTCCACCGAGGTCGTCCTGCAAGGCTTTGACGGCACGCTGACCATGCTCGACAGCCCGGGCGGCGGTCAGGGCGGTGGCGGTGGCCGCACGGGCGGCGGCAATTATGGTGGCGGCGGCTCCGGCGGTCCGCGCGAGCTGGACGGCCCGCCGCAGGACTTCAACCAGGATTTCGACGACGAGATCCCGTTCTAGGATGAGGCGAGCCGGCGGCCGGGGGACGAGCGCGCTTCTGACGCTCATGCTTGCAGCCTGCACCGGCCAGCCCGCGCCGGGCCCGGTCGAGACCGGCGACCTGCTGATACAGAATGCACGCCTCGTCGATCTGTCGGGCGAAACTGCGTCCATCCGTGAGAGGGCATCGCTGCTTGTGCGCGCGGGCGATATTGTGGCGATCGGCGAGTCCACGGCCCGTTTCGATGCGCCCGAGGTGCTTGATGCCGAGGGACGAACCGTCACGCCGGGCCTCGCTGACATGCATGTCCATGTCTGGGACGAGGCCGAGCTTGGTGCCTATCTCTCCTATGGCGTGACGACCATCCGCAATCTGTCGGGCATGCCGTTTCATCTGTCGCTGCAGCGCGAGGTCGAGACGGGCGAACGGCCTGGGCCGCGCCTGCTGACATCGGGACCGATCCTGAACAGTGCCGGGCCGAATGCGCAGGTCAATCACAAGATCGTCGAGGAGGCGGAGGCCGCGCGGGCCGCCATCGACTGGCAGGCCGAGGCGGGTTTCACCCGGATCAAGGTCTATTCGAACCTGCGGCGTGAAGCCTATGAGGCCATTCTTGCCGCCGCCGCCGAGCATGGGATGCGCGTGACCGGCCATACGCCGGAAGGGCTTCGGCGGTCGGGCGTGCCGCTGACGCAGCCTTTCGCCATCGCCTTCGAGGACGTGCTCGATGACGGATTCGAAACCATCGAACATGTGGAATCCATCGTCTGGCACGGCCTGCGCGACCGCCATGACGAGGATGCGGCCCGCGAGCTTGGCCGCAGGATTGCAGCCGTTGGCGTGCCGGTGACGCCGACGCGGGTGGCTCACCACAACCTGCTGCGCATGGCCGAAAGCGACGGTGCACGTGCCCAGCGCGAGGAAATGGCTCTGCTCAACCCGTTCGTACAGGGCATGGAACAGGGCGTTATCGCGTTCTGGGCAAGCCAGCCCTCCGCACCGCTTGCTGCCAATGATGCGTTCCAGGCGCGCGTGACGAAGATCTTCCAGGAGGAAGGCGTGGTCCTGGTTGCCGGCAGCGACGCCGGTATCTTCATCAATGTGCCGGGCCTGTCCCTGATCGACGAGCTGACCTTGCTGGTCGAGGCGGGCCTCACGCCCTATGAGGCGCTTCAGGCGGCGACGTGGAATGCGGCGCTGGCTGTGGGAGAGGTCGATGAGCATGGCTGTATGGCGGAAGGCTGTGCGGCCGATCTCGTCATCTATGCCTGTGATCCCCTCATCGACATTTCTTGCGCGGGTGATCTGACGGGCGTGGTCCGGGCCGGTCAGTGGCTGCCAGAGGAAAGGTTGCTGGCGCTTCGGGCTGCAGCCGTTGATGAGCAGGATATCGCCCGGACGCAGGCCAATCTGTTTGCCGGGCTCGAGGCCCAGGGCACACCGCTGCCGGGCCTGCCGGACGACTGACTGGCAGAACGGCCCATGGCATAGGGCTGGCCTGCGGAACAGGAGAGCTCGCAGACGTGTTTCTGCAGTGTGCCCGCCACGTGAAGGAGTGCCTGCATGAAACGCCTTGCCCTCTTGCCGCTCCTGGCGCTTGCGGCCGCCTGTAACCCGGCGGGACCCGACGAGACCGTGCCGGCAGCGCAGGGGACCGATACACAGGACGCCATTCCCTCAAAGCCTGTCGCGTTACCGGAAACTGGCGCAGACGAGCGCGTCTCGCGTCCGGCCGAGCCGCAGGAGGTGCTGCGCGACTGGGCCGATGCGCTCGAGTCCCGGGACTGGGTCGCCGCCCGCGCCGTCTGGGGGGAAGAGGGCGAACAGAGCGGACTCTCGCCCAAGGAATTCGCGACCGCCTGGTCCAAGTACAAGACCATCGAGATCGAGATTGGCGAGGCCGAGATCGAAGGGGCTGCCGGCTCGCTCTATTACGAGCCGACCGTTACCATGTCTGGCGTTTTGCAGACGGATGAGCCCTATCTCATGGAAGGTCCGGTCACGCTGCGCCGGAGCAATGATGTGCCCGGCGCGAGCCCGCAACAATTGCGCTGGCATATCCAGTCCACGGACCTGCGCCCGCGCCGCGTAGACTAGAGGCGCTTGCCCGCAGCTTGTGGCCCGTTAGGGTCGGCCTCATGGCGAAAGGGGGTGCGCATGGACCAGGCCGGGCATCAATCAACTGCAGGAATCGGGACGATCGCGTCGAGGCTCGCCTCGCTGGCAGCGCCCTCTGATGGGCTTGTCGTCGGGCTGACGGGCTCGGTCGCCTCCGGCAAGACGACACTCGCAGCATCACTTGCGACGACGCTTTCGGCCCGCATGAAGGTCGAGACGGTTTCGACGGATGGGTTTCTTTATCCGAACGCCATTCTCGAAGACCGCGACCTGTTGATGCGCAAGGGCTTTCCGGAAACCTATGACCGCGCCGGCATGACCGCGGCCCTGTCCGGACTGCGCGAGGGGGCGGCGGAGTTTCCGGGCTATAATCATGTCATCTACGATATCGATCCGGCGCTCACCCGGCGCGTCGAGCAGCCGGACGTGCTGATCCTCGAGGGGCTTGGCTTCGCTCGACCGTCCGGCCCTGACCGCGAAGAGGGCGAGCCGGATGTGCTCATCTTCCTTGATGCGGAACTGTCTGACCTCGAGGCCTGGTTTCTCGACCGCTTCATGCGCTTCTGGCATGCCGCCGCCGATGACCCGACATCCTTCTATGCCCGCTTCCGCCATATGAGCGTGCCGGAAGCGGAGAATTTCGCCATGCAGGTCTGGCGCGATATCAATTTCCCCAACCTCACCGACCACATCCTGCCGATGCGCGAGCATGCCGATATCGTCCTGAAGAAGGATGCCCGCCATTCAGTGCGGATCGTGGAAGACCGGTTGGGGTGAGGTGATAGGGTTTTCTTATTTCGCCATACCCAAACACCGTCCTCCCAGCGCAAGCTGGGACGGCGGATGGCTGGGTGAGGTAGGAGTGCCTAGCTCATGCCGCGATAGCGGCCGGGCTTGTGGTTGATGGCGACAGTCAGGTTCAGCACGAAGGCCCCGACGATTGACAGGGCGACGAGCTTCAGCGGCAGCATGAAGAGCGCGACGACCAGAATGGCGAGGTCGACGATCAGCTGGAAGATCCCGGCGCGGACCACGCCCTTGTCCTGCAGAAATTGCGACAAGATGGTCACCCCGCCAATGCCCGCGCGGTGGCGCAGCAGCACGACCAGACCAACGCCCATCATCGCCGCGCCCATGACGGCGGCGAAGGCCGGGTTCAGCATCGAGAAGTCGGCCCAGAGCGGGATCAGCCGTGTCAGGCCGGAAATGAGCGCGATGGAGATGAGCGTCCGGATTGAGAAGCCCCAGCCCATCCGCATGATGGACAGGGCGAAGAAGGGCAGGTTCAGGACGAAGAAGACCGGGCCGAAGGTCAGGCTGGTGCTGAACTCGATGAGCAGGCTGGTACCCGCCACGCCGCCGGTGATCAGCATCGCCTCGCTGTAGAGGGTCACGCCGAAAGAGAGAAGCAGCGTACCGAGCAGGAGGGCCTGAAGGTCCTCATACCATTTGTGCTGCTGCAGCGGGATCTGGTTTTCTGCGGTGTCTGCCATGAGGCGGGCTATTCGCGCGGCCCCGTCACAAGGTCAAGGCCGATAGATCTCGACGGCTGCGCTTGTCTGGTTGCCGCCGCGTTTGCGGGCTCCACCGATCAGGTAGATATCCTTGCCGACCGTGACGCCGCCGAGGCCATGGCGAGGCTTAGGCATGTCGGGCAGCGCGCGCCAGCGGTCGCGGATGGAATCGTATTCCCAGGCTTCGGGGAAGACGCCGCCGCCATTCTCGAAATACTCCCCGCCAAAGACGTAGAGCTTGTGGCCGACAACACCTGCGGCGAGCCCGGCCTGTGCGATCGGCATAGGGGCAAGACGCTCCCACCGGTCCGACCATGGGTCGTAGCATTCGTGTACGGCGGTGTTGCCATCGGCGACGGTGCGGCCGCCCACGACATGCAGGCGCTCGTCCACGACAATGCCAGCGGCACTGTTGCGAGGCGTTGGCATCGGCGCGCCATCGCGCCAGCGTTCGCCATCGAAGACCCAGTGCGCGCCTGTATCTGTGTGATCGGTCCAGTCGAGATTGCGGTCGCCCGCGGGCTGGCGCCCCCCCACGACGTGCAGCCGGTTGCGGATGACACCAGCTACGCTCTCGGCGTTTGGCGCAGGCAGGTCCGGGCCCCACGCCCAGCTGTCATCGTTTTCGTTGTAGAGCCACATGTCGCCCTGCATCTGCCAAGCGCCATTCTCGCGCGCTTCGAACCCGCCAATCGACAACAGGCGGCCCATAAAGCTGACCAGCTGTGGATGGTGGCGCGCGACCGGCAGCTCGGCGCGGATATCCCAGAGGCCGCTCGCAGGATCCAGCGCATGATGGGCGGTGGTAGGGCCGGTGATCGCGCCATTTTCCGAGATGAAACCGCCAGCGACATGGATGCGCCCATCATGCAGGCAGGGGTAGATTTCCTGGACGGGGAAGGGGAGGTCAGGCCCGGCTCGCCAGCCCGACCGGGTCGCAGGCGCCTCCGCAAGGGCGCCGGGGGATGTTGTGCCGGCCGCAAGCCCGGACAGGGTTATCAGGAAAGCCGAGCGCCTCGTGAAGCGGGGTGTCTGCATGATGATTCTCCGGACCAGTCTGATGACAGGTTAGCGGCGTCCCGGCCCGCATCAATGGCGCAGTGCGGCGGCGTCTGCTCAAGCCGCCATGACCTTGCGACAAGCCGCTGGGGAATGGCTGTGCAACGACCGGTATGGCGATTAGCGTGGTCCCAAAACAAGAGGGAGAAATGCCATGTCGATCGATTTCACGATTCCGGATGATGCCAAGCAAATTCGCGAGCGCGTGCGCCAGTGGGTGCAGGACGAATGCATCCCGGCAGAGAAACGCCTTACCGATGGCGAGGACTACAAGACTGTTCTCAACGAGCTGCGCGCGAAAGCCCGCAAGCAAGGGTTGTGGTTGCCCTTCATCCCGCAGGAGCATGGCGGTATGGGCCTCGGGCCGCTCGCCAATGCGCTGGTCCAGATGGAGCTCGGCCAGAGCCATCTCGGCGCGCTGTCGATGAATTCTCAGGGGCCGGATGATGCGACCATGCTGACGCTGCTCGCGCACGGCACCGACCATCAGAAGGAAAAGTTCCTCAAGCCGATCCTGAACGGCGAGAAACGGGTCTGCTATTCCATGACCGAGAAAGCCGCCGGCGCCGATGCGACGGGCATGCAGACCCGCGCGGAGAAGAACGGCAACAGCCATTATGTGCTGAATGGCGAGAAGTGGTTCTCCTCCGCAGCGTCGGTCGCCGACATCGCCGTCGTCATGGCCAAGACCAATCCGGACGCGCCGCGCCATGAGCAGTTCTCGACCTTTATCGTCGAGCTGCCGAATGAGGGCTACAACATCAAGCGCGACATCCCGACCATGGCCGTCCATGGCCCGCTCTACGAGATCATGGGCGGGGGCCATGCCGAGGTCGAGATCAAGGACCTCCGCGTCCCGCAGGAAAACCTGCTTGGCGGTGAGGGCAAGGGCTTTGCCATGGGGCAGCACAGGCTCGCCTATGGGCGGCTGCGGCACGGCATGCACAATGTCGCTATGGCACAGCGCGCGCTCGACCTCGCGACCGAACGCGTCACCAGCCGCTCGACCTTCGGCAAGGAGCTGGAGGACAGGCAGGGCGTCCAGTTCATGCTGGCCGAGTGCGCGAGCGAACTCTACATCGCCCGCCTCATGCTGATGCATATCGCCTACAAGGCGGAAAATGGCCTGGACCTTCGCCAGGAAAACGGCATCGCCAAGGTCTTCCTCGCGAACATGGTCCACAAGGTGGTAGATACCGCGATCCAGCTCCACGGGGCGCTTGGCTATTCGCTCGATACGCCGTTGGCAGCCTGGTACACGCATATCCGCTCGCAGCGGCTGGTCGATGGGCCGGACGAGGTTCACAAGTGGATCACGGGCAAGAATGTCATCCGGGCGTTCAAGAAGGATGGCACCACGGCGGCTGCTGCCGGGGGGGATTTGCTTTAGGGCCAAGACCTGCCTCCCCACCGCAAGGTGGGGCCCATGGCGGCTGGGAAGTGCGGTCTCAACCGCCATGGGTCCCCGCTTTCGCGGGGAATGCGGTTGCCGGGTGAGACGGAGCCGCATCAGGCCGGCCAGAGCGCGCTGTGGAAAGGCTCGCTCCAACCGCCATGAAAGTTTGAATAGCTGGGGGGCGCCTGCTAGTCTTTTATCCAGATTCTGCGGGCGATTCGACGCCTGCACCGGTAAGCAAAAGGCAGGTTCCCTGTGAGCGACGAAAACACTCCGCCGGAAGAGCCCGAAAATCCGATTCCGCCGCATCAGGACGGCATTGACCCGGTCGATATCGAGGACGAGCTGAAGCGCTCCTATCTCGACTATGCGATGAGCGTCATTGTCAGCCGTGCGCTGCCCGATGTGCGCGATGGCCTGAAGCCGGTCCACCGCCGGATTCTCTACGCGATGCATGTCGGTGGCAACACGCCTGACAAGGCGTACAAGAAGTCCGCCAACATTGTTGGTGCCGTGATGGGTAACTTCCACCCGCATGGCGACAGCGCGATCTATGATGCCCTTGTGCGCATGGCGCAGCCTTTCTCCATGGGCCTCACCATGGTCGACGGGCAGGGCAATTTCGGCTCCATCGACAACGATCCGCCGGCGGCGATGCGTTACACCGAATCGCGCATGACCAAGGCGGCGCAGTACCTGCTCGCCGATATCGACAAGGATACGGTCAACTTCCAGGACACCTATGACGGCACCCAGCAGGAGCCGATGGTCCTGCCGGCGCAGTTCCCGAACCTGCTGGTGAATGGTGGCGGCGGTATCGCCGTCGGCATGGCGACCAACATCCCGCCGCACAATCTCGGCGAAGTGGTCGATGCCACGCTCGCCATGATCGACAATCCGGCGATTGATGATGAAGAACTGCTCGACATCGTGCCCGGTCCGGATTTTCCGACCGGCGGCCTGATCCTCGGCCATGCCGGTTCGCGCAAGGCGCTGATGGAGGGCCGTGGCTCGGTCCTGATGCGGTCGCGTACCGAGATCGAGGATGTGAAATCCGGGCGCCAGGCGATCATCGTGTCGGAAATTCCCTACCAGGTGAACAAGTCCGCCATGGTGCAGAAGATCGCCGAACTGGTCCGGGACAAGCGGATCGAGGGCATTGCCGACCTGCGCGACGAGTCCGACCGTCACGGCATCCGCGTGGTCATCGAGATCAAGAAGGATGCGAGTCCGGAAGTCGTGCTGAACCAGCTCTTCCGCTATTCGCAGCTGCAGACCTCTTTCCCGGTCAACATGCTGGCGCTGAATGGCGGGCGCCCGGAACAGCTAAACCTGCGCGCCGTCCTTCAGGCCTTCATCCAGTTCCGCGAGGAAGTGGTTGCCCGGCGCACCAAGTTCGAACTGAACAAGGCGCGTGACCGCGCCCACGTCTTGGTCGGCCTTGCGCTGGCTGTTGCCAATATTGACGAAGTGATCCGCATCATCCGCCATTCGCCGGACCCGAATACCGCGCGCGAGCAGCTGCTTGCCAAGGCGTGGCCGATCATGGATATGGGGCCGTTGCTCGACCTGATTGCCGACCGCCGGACACGGCGCGGCGAAGGCGATACGATCTACCTGTCGGATGAACAGGCCCGCGCCATTCTCGCGCTGCAGCTCTCCCGCCTCACCGGCCTCGGCCGTGACGAGATCGGCAATGAAGCCAAGGGCCTGTCGGAAAAGATCGCCGACTATCTCGACATCCTGCGCTCGCGTCCGCGCATCCAGGACATCATCCGGGCTGAGCTGAACGAAGTGAAAGAGAAATTCGCCGTGCCGCGGCGCTCGGAGTTCACCTTCGCTGACGCCGACATGGATGATGAGGACCTGATCGAGCGTGAAGACATGGTCGTCACGGTCACCCATGGTGGCTATGTGAAGCGCGTCCCGCTCTCGACCTACCGGATGCAGCACCGTGGCGGCAAAGGCCGGTCGGGCGTGTCGATGAAGGACGAGGATTTCGTGACCCGTCTCTTCACGGCCAATACGCATACGGAGATCCTGTTCTTCAGCTCCGAAGGCATGGTCTACAAGGAGAAGGTCTGGCGCCTGCCGGTCGGTTCGCCGCAATCACGCGGCAAGGCGCTGGTCAACATCTTCCCGCTGGCCAAGGATGAGCGCATCGAGAGCGTCATGCCGCTGCCGGACGATGAGGAGAGCCGCAACGAGCTCGACGTCATGTTCGCGACACGCTCCGGCACGGTGCGCCGCAACAAGCTGAGCGACTTCATCCGCGTGAACCGCAACGGCAAGATCGCGATGAAGCTCGACGAGGGCGATGGTATTGTATCGGTGCGCATCTGTTCGGAAGACAATGACATCATGCTGACGACCGCGCTCGGCAAGTGCATCCGCTTCAAGGTAGACGATGTGCGTGTCTTTGCCGGCCGTAATTCGACCGGCGTGCGCGGCATCCGCCTTGAAAAGGGCGATGAGGTCATCTCGATGGCCGTGCTGCACCATATCGAGTTCACTTCACCGGAGGCGCGGGCCTATCTGAAACATGCCGCCGCCATGCGCCGGGCGGCGAGCGGTGAGGAAGAAATCGACGAGAGCGATGCCGTTGCCGATGATGATGCGGATGACAACGGTGATGAAGAAGCCGCGCTGAGCCCGGAACGCATTGCGGAGATGGGCGCAGCCGAACAGTTCATTCTCTCCATCGCCGATGACGGCATGGGCAAGCGTTCGTCTTCCTTCGACTACCGGGTCACGGGACGCGGCGGCAAAGGCCTCGTCGCGCACAATATCTGGAGCGGCGACAAGAAGAAGGGCCCGGTCAAGAAGATCGCGCAATCCTTCACCGTCGATGACAATGACCAGGTCATGCTCGTCACAAATGGCGGCCAGCTGATCCGCACCGGGGTCGACCAGATCCGCATAGCGGGCCGGGCCACATCGGGTGTCTGGGTGCTGCGGACCAATGAGGGCGAGCGTGTTGTTTCTGTTGCACGCCTTGTAGAAGACAGCGAAGACGATACAGAAGAGTAGCGGGTCTTCAGGCCCGCATTCTTTCATCGACGGGGCAGGGAGGACCTCAATGGAACGCGTCGGACTTTACCCCGGAACTTTTGATCCGATCACGATGGGTCATCTCGACATTATCGGTCGGGCGCTGAAACTGGTCGACAAGCTGATCATTGGCGTTGCGGTCAACGAAGCGAAGAAGCCGCTCTTCTCGCTCGAGGAACGCGTCGCCATTGTCGAGCAGGACGCCGCCGACCTTTACAATCCGCGCAATGTGAAGATCGAGGTCCGGCCTTTCGACAACCTGCTCATGCACTTCGCTGAAGCGTGCGAAGTCAACGTCATCGTACGTGGCCTGCGTGCGGTCTCGGACTTCGAATACGAATTCCAGATGACAGCGATGAACGAGCAGCTGAATCGCGAGATTGAAACCGTCTTCCTGATGGCGGATGTTCAGCATCAGGCTGTCGCCTCTCGGCTGGTGAAAGAGATCGCGAAGTTCGGGGGCGATATTACCTCCTTTGTCACGCCACGTGTCAGGGAGAAGCTTCTGGAGAAGTACAAGTGAAGATGACACGTCTGGTTTCCATCTCTCTGGCCTGCAGTGCGATGGCCGTTGCTACGGCCTGCGCACAGGAAGGCGAAAGCGCCGCTCAGGAAAACGCACCCACCGCGCCGGAATGGACGATGGAAGACGTCGACGCCAGTCCCGATGAGTGGCGCAAGGTCGACCCGGAAAACATGCTCGTCTTCGAGACGACCAAGGGGCGCATCATCATCGAGATGCTGCCGGCCGTTGCGCCGGCCCATGTCGAACAGTTCCGCACCATTGCAAAGTCCGGCAAGTTTGACGGCACGAGCTTCCACCGTGTGATCGATGATTTCATGGCGCAGGGTGGCGACATCTATGCGCTCAACGGCGAAGGCTCCGGCCTGCCGAACCTGGAGGGCGAGTTCACCTTCCGCCGTGATCCGCAGGAGATGAAGATCAATCCGGCCGGGACTGAGGGCGACGCCACGGCGGGGCTTTACAAGGGCTTCCCGATCGCGACGCAGAGTGCCTATCTCGCCGAGATGACCAAGGATGCCAGTATCGACAGCTGGATCCCGCATTGCCCGGGCATCGTCTCCACGGCGCGGACCAATGATCCGAACTCGGCCAACAGCCAGTTCTTCCTGATGCGGTATCAGGCCGATCATCTCGACAAGCAGTACACCGCCTGGGGCCGCATCATCGACGGCTTCGAGGTTGTCCGCTCCATCAAGACCGGTCCCGAGCCGAGCGGTACGCCCATCGAGGATCCGGACATGCTGAAAGAGGCCTATATGGCCACGGAGCTCGCCGAGGATGAGCGCCCGGTGGCTTATGTCCAGCGCACAGACACGCAGGTCTGGTCCGACAAGCTTGCCGCGGCCGCGCAGCTGAAAAGCGATATCTGCGACGTCCCGCGGGTGCCGGCCGTCATCGAGGAATAGGCTTTTCCGCCTTGGACCTTTCGGCCTTTGCCTTCGACCTTCCCGAAGAGCTGATCGCGCTGCGGCCCGTGGAGCCGCAGGATGCCGCGCGCCTGCTGGTCGTGCATGGCGACGGACGGCTGGAAGATGCAGGCGTTCGTGATCTGCCGCGCTATCTCTCGGCGGGCGACACGCTGGTCTTCAACGATACGCGTGTCATCCCCGCGGCGCTGAAAGGTACTCGCCTCGCACGCGATTCTGCTGGATCGGACATCTCCATAGACGCGAATCTTGTCGAACGTGTTGGCCCGTCGACATGGCGCGCGCTGGCGCGTCCCGGCAAGCGGCTGAAGCCCGGTGACCGGGTGGTCTTCGGCGAGGGGTTCGAGGCGGAGATTACGGGCAAGGCCGAAAGCGGCGAGATCACGCTGGATTTCAATGTCGAAGGCGAGGCGCTGGACCTTGCGCTCGATGCGTTCGGGGCCATGCCGCTGCCGCCCTATATTGCGCGCCGCCGGGCTGCCGATGGCAAGGATCGCGAGACCTATCAGACAAGCTTTGCCGGGGATGAGGCGGAGTCGGTCGCCGCGCCGACGGCGGGTCTGCACTTCACACCGCGCCTGCGCGCCACCATCGTCGATGCCGGGATCGACAGCGAGACGGTGCGTCTGCATGTCGGCCTTGGCACCTTCGCGCCACTCAAGGAGAGCCAGCTTGAGAGCGGGCGCCTGCATGAGGAATGGCGCCGCGTCAGCCCGGAAGTGGCCGAGCGGCTGAACGGCGTAAGGTCGGCGGGCCATCGCGTCGTCCCGGTCGGCACAACGGCGCTCAGGACGCTGGAAAGTTCGGTCGAGGGCGGCAAACTCGTGCCGACAGTGGGGCCGACGGATATCTTCCTGAAACCCGGCGACAGGCTGCAGGTGACTGATGCGCTGGTCACCAATTTCCACCTGCCGGAAAGCTCGCTCTTCATGCTGGTCTGTGCGCTGATGGGGACCGAGGTGATGCAGGCCGCCTACGCGCATGCCATTAAGGAGAAATACCGTTTCTATTCCTATGGCGATGCGTGCCTGCTGTTACCTTAAGCCGTCAGCGCCGGGGTGATTGTCGGGGGGAGCGAAGGTTGGCCTGCCGCTTTCATCTTGTCAGCAGCCAGCTAATCAGCGAAAGCGCCCCCATGACCACCTTCCCCTTCGAGATCAAGGCCCGCGAGGGCGCGGCCCGGACCGGCGTTCTGAAGACGTCGCGCGGAGATATCCGTACGCCGGCCTTCATGCCGGTCGGCACGGCCGGCACCGTCAAGGCCATGTATATGGACCAGGTCGAGCAGGCCGGCGCCGATATCATCCTAGGCAATACCTACCATTTGATGCTGCGCCCGGGTGCGGAGCGCGTAAAGCGGCTTGGCGGGCTGCATGAATTCTCCGGCTGGTCCGGGCCGATGCTGACCGACAGTGGCGGCTTCCAGGTCTGGTCGCTCTCCCAATTGAGGAAGATGGACAAGGACGGCGTCACCTTCCGCAGCCATATCGACGGCTCCGAGCACCGGCTGACACCGGCGCGGAGCATCGAGATCCAGGCCGACCTTCTGGGCGCCGATATCTCGATGCAGCTCGATGAGTGCACCGATTTTCCCTGCAGTCATGAAGAGGCGCTGCGCAGTCTCGAGCTTTCCCTCGACTGGGGGCAGAAGAGCCTTGATGCGTTCGGGGCGCGCGACAGCCAGACCCTGTTCGGCATCATCCAGGGCTCGAACTTCGAGGACCTTCGCGAGCGCTCGGCCAAAGGCGTTGTCAGCCAGGGTTTTGGCGGCATCGCGCTGGGCGGTCTCGCTGTCGGTGAAGGCCATGACCAGATGTGCCGGACGATCGACATGACAATGCCGCACCTGCCCGATGACAAGCCGCGCTATGTCATGGGCGTCGGCAAGCCGATCGATCTTGTCGAGAGCGTCGCGCGCGGGATCGACATGTTCGACTGTGTCCTGCCGACCCGGGCCGGCCGCCACGGACAGGCCTGGACCTGGAAGGGGCCGATCAACCTGAAGAATGCAAAGTTCGCCGAGGATACCTCACCCATCGAGGAGGGCGTCGATTGCCCGGCGAGCCGCGACTATACCCGTGCCTATCTCCACCACCTGATCAAGTCGGGCGAGTATCTTGGCTCGATGATCCTCTCCTGGCACAACACGGCCTTCTTCCAGGCCCTGATGGCCGAGATCAGGCTGGCGATTTCAGAGAACCGGTTCGAGGCGCTGCGCGCTGAACTCAGTCGTAGGTGGGAAAAGACGAAGTCGGCACCGAAGCCGGACGAGAGTCCGTAGTCGCATTCTCGCCGGCCTCGTCATCCTCCGGCCATTCCTTCTCAGACCATTCTTCTTCTGCCCATGGATAGGGCTCTTCCTGGACATCTGCCGGGTTCTGGAGGGCGAAAGCATCATCGCTTCCTGTAGCGAATCGGTCGGATGCCGGATCAGCTTTGGGCTCGAACGGTTCGATGGGCGGGCCCACTTGCTCTGCATAGCGCGGGGGGACGGAGGCTTTGAATTCGATGGAAGGTCCAGCCGTTTCACTTGCGGCGACCTGCCGGGGCGCGGCAATCCCGTCGCATTCCTTCATCAGGCCGATGGCCTTCAGATAGGTTCGCCGGTGGCTGCCTTTCTGGATCGCCCGCTTCACCTTCTTCTGGTGAGACTTGGCGCCGCTCAGACGCCGCACCCAGCTGCGATACGGAATGAGGGCACTGGCTTCGTCCGCGATGATGTCGAGGACCTCCTCTGACGCCTCGTCGGCGGCATAGTCGGACACCGTCGGGTCCTTTTCGTCGCGCGGCAGGGCATCCCAGTCTGGGCCGAGGACGGCATTGAGTTCCTCGATCTGCACCGCGATTTCCTCGCAGGTGATGTCGGCGGCGATATCGTAGGGATTATCGATCTGCTGCAGGATGACCGGAATCTGCTCTCGCGTCAGATTGAGATCACGCAGCGGCGTCATGGCTGCACCGGCCGCACCGGCACGCGTTTCCTGCACGGCGCGATTGGTCGCCGCGCTGGTATGCTGGTTCGCGCAGGCCGTCAGGAGACCGGCGCAAGACAGGGTAATTGGAAGAGTCCATCTCATGATCCCGATTCCAGCCGATCATGACGGCGAAAACATGGCGTGAACTGACCTGCAATTCACGCATCCAGCTGCGTTGACCTCTCCCGCACACCCGGCTAGGTAAGCCGCTCGGCGCGCCCATAGCTCAGTTGGTAGAGCAACTGACTTTTAATCAGTAGGTCACAGGTTCGAATCCTGTTGGGCGTACCATCCTTTCTGTCGTCATGACGGGACGTTCAGCCGTTCACGTCCGTTCCGTTTTTGGGCTTCTGGGACTTCCGCGTTCGGAAGGTGTTCCAGCCAGACGAAGATTGTCTTTCTGCATACTGCGCTCGAAGCGATTCTGGGCTACTCGTCCTGGTGCTGACGCAGCTAGTCAGAGACTCCCCGTCCCGCTATGGTTGCGGCGAGAACAGGAGAGGGATTCATGGGTGACATCCGGCCGCTGACCAGTCTTCGGGGTATTGCAGCAGCCATGGTGGCCTGGGGGCATTTCCATCTCGAATTCCCTGCACCGCATCGCATTACGCTGTTCGTGGACCTCTTCTTCATCCTGTCCGGCTTCGTCATCATGCTGGCCTATAAGGACCGGATGAAGTCGCCGATCGACTATGTCCGCTTCCTCGGTCTCAGGCTCGGCCGGATCTACCCGGTGCATCTGGTGACGCTTGCCGCCGCCGTGCTGGCCATCGGTTATGTCAATGCGATGAGGGGGCGGGATCTCTTTTACTGGCGCGATACCCTGGACAGTCTGTGGCGAAACCTGACGCTGACGCAGGCCTGGCCGGGCGTGGAGAATTATAGCTGGAACATGCCGGCCTGGTCGATCTCCGTGGAGTGGGCGGCCTATCTGGCCTTTCCGCTGTTTCTCTTCCTGTCGCGGCGGCTGGGGGCGGCTTTCATCCTGCTTGTCATTGCCGGGTATGCCGGGTTCTGGCACCTTCGCGACGGGGCCTCGAGTTTCGGGACCGGGTGGCAGTGGGGGCTTCATCGCTGTCTTCTCGGCTTCGCGCTGGGCGTCTGGCTTTATTCGGTGCGGCCGCAGGCGGGGCGGGTGGCCGGTTTCCTCTATGGTGATGGGGTGGTATTCGCTTCAATGGTCGCGGTCGCTGCGGTCTGGCTAGTCCCCTTGCCGGACTGGTATGTGATCGCACCGATGGCGCTGCTCATCCTCAGCCTGTCCGGCAACAAGGGGGTTGCTGCCCGTGTGATGGGCCTGCCGGTTCTCCACGGCCTCGGCCTGATCAGCTATTCGCTCTATATGGTACATTATCCGGTCTACAAATTGTGGCAGCAGTATCATCGCATGGCCTTTCCCGACGGGATGAGCGACATGCAGATGCTGGCCATGGGCGGTCTCTGTGCCGTGCTTGTCCTGATCGCTTCAACGGTGTGCTGGTATCTGGTGGAGGAGCCGTGCCGCAAGGCAAGCAAGGTCATGCTGCGGCCGCGCGACAAGGCGGCCGGTAGTGTGGACCTTCCGGTGAAAAACGCGGCTTAAACTGTGACTGGCACATCTATAATGCATTGTGTTTATTGATATATATGCTTACTTTTAATGTGTAGGTCACAGGTTCGAATCTTGTTGGGCGTACCAAACATTTCCAGAAGACATGTCGTCATCGGGACGGGCTCAGGCCCGTCTTCGTCGTATTTATTTGGGCTGAGTGTTGCCGCTAGAGCGCGCCTTCGATCTCGACGGTCCGTCCGGCCACACGGGCGCGCACGCCGTAAATGTCTGCCAGGCGTTCTGCCGTCAGTGTGTCTTCCGGTGATCCGTCAGCGATAATGCGGCCATCCTTCATCCAGATCATGCGTGTGGCATAGCGCGCCGCCAGCGCAATGTCGTGCAGGACAACAAGCGCGCCGCCGCCGCCATCAACAAACTGACGGACAATGTCCATCACGCGGAACTGGTGACGCGGGTCGAGAGCGGCGACGGGCTCGTCAGCGACCAGAAGCGGCGCGTCTGCGGCGAAGGCGCGGGCGCAGTGTACGCGGGCAAGTTCCCCGCCTGACAGCGTGTCGGTCTGCCGGTCGCTCAGCCCTGTGAGATCACAGCGGGCGATGGCCTGATCGACCGCCTCCGCATCGCTTGGCCCAAGCCGTCCGGGAGCGGCGCCATAGGCGAAGCGGCCGAGGGCGACGACATCGCGCACGGTATTCGGCCAGGCAAGTGGGCGCTGCTGGGGCAGGTAGGCGACGCGGCGGGCCCGTTGCATGGGCGAGAGTTTCTCGCTGTCTGTGCCGTCCAGCGTGGCGAGGCCGGCGCTGCGCTTTTCGAGGCCGAGCGCGGCGCGCAGCAGGCTGGTCTTTCCCGCGCCATTGGGGCCGAGCAGGGCGACAAGCTCGCCGGGCACGAGGCGGAGCGTTGCGCCGTGGACAAGCGTCGCCGAACCGGCATCGATGGAGAGATCCTGCGTGACGAGGTCAGCCATTCAGCGCCCGCCTCCTCATTGCGATCCAGACGAAGGCCGGTGCGCCGATTAGCGCTGCGACGACGCCGAGCTTCAACTCGTTGGTGGTTGGCAGCAGCCGTACACCGATGTCTGCGAGAACGAGAATCAGGCCCGCCAGAAGGGCAGACGGAATGAGCGAGCGGGCCGGGTCATGGTTCACGAAGGGCCGGATGATATGCGGCGCGACGATACCCACAAAACCGATCGCACCAGCCAGCGCCACCGAGCCCCCGGTGGCGAGGCCCGCGCCGAGCACGGTCAGGATACGCTGGTTGCGGAGGTTCAGGCCGACACCGCTGGCGGCTTCCTCGCCCAGGGTCAGGGCCGACAGGCCGCGGCGCGAGGCGAGCAGGATGGCGGCGCCGGCCATCAGGAAGGGCGCAGCAAAGCCGATCTCACGGAAGCTGCGATTGGCGACCGAGCCGAGCATCCAGTTGATCATGTCCGACAGGGTGAAAGGGGTCGGCGCAAGGTTCATGAGCAGGCTCATCGCCGCGCCCGCGAAACTCGATATGCCGACGCCGATAAGGATGAGCGTCACGACAGAGCGGGTGCGGATCGCGGCCAGCGCGATAAGGGCGGTCGCGACGAGCGCGCCCAGTATCGCCGCAATGGGAAGCACCCATGGCGAGAGGGCGGCCACGCCGTAATAGAGCGAAACGGTTGCGAAGAGCGAGGCGGAGGCGGAGACCCCAAGCACGCCGGGTTCGGCGAGCGGGTTGCGCAGGAGCCCCTGCAGGCTCGCGCCACTGATGCCCAGCGCAGCGCCGGCCACGAAGGCGGCCAGCGCGCGGGGCAGGCGGATCTGCCAGACGACCAGCTGGTCGGCTGCATCCGCGCCGCCGAACAGCGCGGCCAGGACACGGCCTGCGGGCATGGGTGTCGAGCCGAGCAGGCAGGCGGCGAATAGCGCCATAAGCGAGGCGGCTGCGAGGGCCGGGATGAGGAGGCGGTTGCCGGTCATGGGTCTTTCTTTCCGGCAAGGGCCTCGATGGCATCCATAAGGAACCACGCCCCGCAGGCCGTCCAGGCCCCTTCGATCGGCACGACATCTTTGCGGGCAAGTTGTGTTCGGGCGATCGGGTGGTGCATCGGACTCCACACATCCGGACTGGCCGCATGATCGGCGTTGAACAGGGCCGGCACGATGATGTCTGGCTGGTCCCGTGTGAGCCGCTCGAGCGGGATCGGGCGCCAGCCGGGCGTCTGCTGGAAATTGTCCAGCCCTGCGGCGAGCAGCATCTGGTGGACCAGTGATCCCGGCCCGGAGGTGACGCCGCCTGATGTCATGTAAAGGGCCGTCTTGCCGTCATGCTGCGCCTTGAGCGCGTCGAGCCGTGCGCGGAAGTCCTTGGCCAGGGCCTCGCCGCGTTCGCCCTGCCCAAGCCCGTCAGCCATGTGCTGGATGACGCCCGGAATGGAGGTCATGTCCGATCCGTCGATGCTCGATGTCCAGCCGACATTCAGCACCGGAACGCCGGCCTGTTCGAAGAAGGCTGAGGCTCTTGGCCCGCCGCCATAGGAGCGAACGATGAGATCAGGTTTGAGGACGAGAACGTTTTCGGCGGAGGGTCTCACGGTCGGCACACCTTTGGCCGCCGCACGCATATAGGAGAAATCCTTCGTCGCATCCGGCGAGATGGCGAGGATCTGCTCGCGGTCGGCGAGCTTCAGGACATACTGGTCAGCGCAGTAGTCGAGACTGACGATCCGCATCGGACGGCTGCTCTCTTCTGCTCGCGGCGTGGGAGGGGCACCGCAGGCAGCAAGCCCGATGGCGAGAGAAGCAAGGAGGATCGTCAGTCTCGACATGGACGGGTCCTAGTAACGCAGCCGGATGCCGACCGAGCCGGACAGGCCCGGCGTGCCATAGCCGAGGATCTGCTGATAATCCTCGTCAAACAGGTTTTCGACGCGGCCATAGAGCTCCACGCCATCATTGAGGGTGTAGCGGCCCGTCAGGTCGACCCGCGTCCAGCCATCAAGCGTTGTGCCGTCGGTATTGGCCTCGTCGCCATTATAGCGGACCAGAACAGCGCCTGAGAACGGCCCATCCGGATCAAGCGAGACGGTCACATCGCCGGACTGCTCGGGCAGGCGGCTGAGTTCGTTTCCGTCACCGTCCTCGGCGTCGAGCCAGGCATAGTTCGCCGACACGTTCAGCCAGTCGGTCAGGGCATAGCCACCGTAGAGTTCAATGCCTTGCGAGTTGACCAGCGCGATATTGTCGTAGCCGGCGCTGAAAGAGAAATCGATCATGTTCTCCGTTTCCTGATCGAAATAGGTGATCCCGGCCTCGGCCCGGCCATCGCCTGAGCGCCAGTCGATGCCGACATCGAAAGCTTCGGAGGTTTCCGGCTGGAGATCGGCATTCGGCTCGGTCAGGCCGCAAAAGGTGCAGATATAGGTGAGCTGGTAGATGCTCGGCGCCTTGAAGCCCTGAGCCCAGCTTGAGCGGAGCGTGACCTGTCCGGTCGGGTTCCACGCTGCGGCGACCCGGCCTGTGGTTTCGGAGCCGAACGTCTCATGATCGTCCATACGCACACCGCCCGTCAGGGTAAGCGTGTCGACAGGTTTGACTTCATAAAGCGCGAACAAGCTGTCGATGGAGGATTCCTCGCCGCCTGAGCTGGTCTCCTCACGCTCGGCCCCGAAAGCGAGCGTATTGCGCTCGTCGATGTCGAGCGTGCCCTGATAGCGATAGAGCAGCCGGTCGCCCTCAGCGGAGAAGCTCGGAGCGCCATTGGCGAAGCTTTCGCGGGAAATGTCGGAATAACCGAGCTGGACGAGGTTCTCGAGTCGGCCATCGAAAAGCGGGGCCTTGAGAGAGACGGTCGAGGCGAGGGTCTCGTTTTTCGTCATCTCGTCGCCATCGCCGACGCTGCCTTCGCCAGTGGCACTGAAGCTGTCATAATCGGCTTCGGCATCGGTCCAGAGCGTGGTCGCTTCGAGACGGGCGCCGGCAGGAAGGTTCAGCCCGCCGCGGACCGACAGGGTGGTCGACTCATAGCCATCGTCTTCCGTGTTGCCATTGTCCTCGTCGGCCTTGGATATGCCGTCCGACGAGATACCACTTGCGCCGAGGCGGAAGTCACCGGCATCGCCAGCCCCTTCGAGCGAGACACCGCCGCGAACGGTGTTGAACGAGCCGTATTCAGCAAAGGCCTGGCCGCCAAAGCCCTCTTCGGGCGTCTTCGTGGTAATCGAGACAACGCCGCCAATGGCGTCTGCGCCCCAGAGGGTCGATTGCGGGCCTTTCAGCACCTCGATCCGTTCGATGCTGGAGGTGTCGAGGAAGCCGAAATCATAGGCACCGCCGACCGCGCTTGGATCGTTCACCGCAACGCCGTCGATGAGCACCAGTGTCTGGTCGGTCGATGCGCCGCGGATGCGCACGCTTGCGGCGCCGCCAAAGGCACCGTTCTGGTTGATCGTGACGCCCGGCGCGGAGGCCACGGCATCGACCGCGAAGTCGAAGTCGAGTTTTTCCAGATCCTCCTGGGAAATGATGTTGACGCTGGAGCCGACTTCCGTCGCCGTCTGGTTCAGGCGCGAGCCTTCAACGATGACCGGGCCAAGCCGGTTTTCTTCACTGTCTGAATCCTGTGCGAAGCCCGGCAGAACAATGCCGAGAGCCGCCGCGCTGAGCAGAGCTGTCTTGTAAGACATGGGTATACCCCTCATGCGCACCCCGCCGCCCGGAAGACAGGTGCACGTCATAACGACAAATACTGGCCTCATGACGGATGCCATGCGGGCGGCCAGGCCGGGTTTTCGGATGTCGCTACAAAAGGACAGGCATACGCCTTCCCGCCCGCTGAGACTTTCCCCGGTCTCCGGGCGAACGACGCGATGGCAGGTCTCCTGGCTCGCCGATCGTCGCTTTTGGCCGCCTTCCCAGGGCGAAGTGCCCCAGTGGCTTGAGTGGCCATCAGCTCCTGGCTGACAGTTGCGGGTACAGCACCGGATTTACACCGGCTTCCCTCTTAGCCCCCTGTTAGGGGAGCACCATCTGAGCGCTCTGATGTTGCAAGTGCGAATGGCTGTCAATAGGCGCCGGATGAGACGTCCCGCTATAGTGGCTTCAGCAGATGGCTCCTGCAGCGGGTGCAATCCGTGCTGCCGAAGCCGTCAATGGCGATGCCAAACCGGCCGGTCCTCAGGAGATGTGCGGCCAGTTCGCACTCATCGGCGCCGGCGATCGCCAGTGCGCTGAGGGCATCGGCTTCCACGGTCAGCGCGTCGACATGCCAGTGATGTTTCTTGTCCCTGCGAAAGTGACGCCTGAGACGCGCGGCAAGACCGCCCGGCCCCTTGGCGCTGCCGGCATAGATATAGGCGCCTGGCGGGAGTTGGCCGGTGCTGCGCCGATTGACGCGGGTGCCTACGGCCTTGCTGAGCTCGATCACGAGCAGATAGGCGCCCGCCTCGGCGTTCAGCGAACTCATATCCTCAGGCACGGCCCGAAGGGGCGCCATTCCCGCCGTTTCCAGCGCGAGGCGAATATCCTCAACCGTCGAGCGTGCGCTCATCCGGACGCCGCGATTATCGCTCTGTGACGCGGATGCCATCTTCAAGGTCGGGGCCGGGATAGAGGATGACCGCTGTGCCCGCGCCGAGCCCCGATTCGATCGCGGCGAGATTGCCGTTGTTGCGGACGACCTCGACAGGGATTTGTCTCGCCCGGCCATCCTCAACGGTGAAGACAGACCAGTCACCATTGTCGCGAAACAGGGCCGCGGAGGGCAGGGTGAGTGCATCTTCGTCTTCCCAGATGACGATGCGGACCTCGACGCGATAACCGTGCCCGAGGCTTGAGCGGGCATCGAGCGGGTCGGTGAAGCGGATGATGGCGTTGACGCGCTGTTCTTCCACACCGAGAGCGGAATATTTTGTGAAGCCCCAGGGTTCAACGCGCTCGACCACGCCGTTCAGCACGGCATCGCCGCCCCAATTGTCGATGAGAACCTTGTCGCCGGCTTCGACCTGCACCGCATCAGAAGACAGGAGTTCGGTGATCACTTCGAGGTCGTTCGAGACATCACCGATTTCGAGGATGGGCTGGCCGGGGCTGAGTGTGGTCTCGCTCTCCTGCATGACGCGCAGGACGCGTCCGGTTATCGGCGCCTCCAGCGGGATCGCGCCACCCTCGCCGGGATTGCTTGTGGCAGCCGGTGATCCGGTATCGCTTTCGCGGAATTCGATCAGGCGCGCGCGGGCGTTGGCGAGCTCGGCTTCACGCATGGAAATCGCTGCCTTGGCCGTGTCGACGGCAGAATCAGCCGCGCGCTTCTGGCGCTGGGCCTGCTCGAGATCGGCCTGGGAAACGGCGCTGCTCTCGCGCAGGCGCGTGGCGCGGGCGAATTCTGTGTCGGCGAAATCCTGTTCGGCCAGCGCGCTGTTGAGATCGGCGCGGGCCACCCGTAAGGCGGCCTCGGCCGCGCTGACCCCGGCGCGGGCCTGTTCACGGGTACGCATGTCGAGGGCGGAGGGTGGCGCTGCAAGCATCCGCGCAATCACGCTCTCGCCACCTGTTACTTCGTCACCGGCTTCAACTTCCACCCGTAACAGGCGTCCGCCAATCGGCGCAGCGACGACATAGGCGTCACGCACGCGGGTTCGGGCTTCCTCGTCGACCGTGACAGCCATCTGCGTTCGTTCGACCGTGCCAAGATCCACCGCTATCGGGCGCGGCCAGAATGACCAGGCCAGCAGGAGGACAAGTGCAACGGCAGCGATGCCGAGGATGATGGGGCGTGAGCGCAGAGACTTCCGGGCCATGTCCTATTCCCTCGATTTTAGAGCAGAAACGAGTTCGAGCCGGTCCACGTCACGCTTCACCAGCCAGCCTGCAATGATGGCAGCGATAATGACGGCCATGGCGCCATTGCCGATACTGTCGGGACCGACGTCTGCCGGAATGGTGTAAAGATCAGTTGAAAATCCGGCTGCGATAGCACCAGCAAGCCCTATGCCGATCAGCGCGCCTATTGGCAACGCGGCAAGGGTGATGAGCCCCAGTTCGCCAAGCAGGACGTAAGCCGCCTCGCCCTTGGTGAAACCAAGGACCCTGAGACTGGCGAGATCATGCGCCCGCTCGGCATAGGCGATCCGTGCCGAGTTGTAGACGATGCCGAAGGTAATGATCGCCGCAATGATCGCCATGTAGTAGCGGGTGGCGCCGGCCCCCTCATTCATCATGCGCTCTAGCGACTGGCGGGCGTCTGCCTTGAGCGTGATCCCGGCCACAGCGGGCATGTTCTTGATCGCTTCATAGACCTCTGTCTCATTCGCGGCATCGATCCGCAAATAGGCACCGGAGACGCGCTGAGGTTCGTTGAGGGCGTCATTCAGGGCCCCGATTTCATAATAGGCCGGCGCGCCAAGCAGGCTGCGGAACGTTCCGGTGACAGGCAGGGAGAGGACGGGCCTGCGCCCCTCGCGGACTTCCACGGTGACCTCGTCCCCCGGCTGTATCGCCAGTTTCCTTGCCAGCGGGTCAGACAGGATGACGCCATCCTTGCGGGCATAGACCTGCTCGACATCCTCGCTCATGGCGCGGTTGAGTTCAGCCGGGCTGACGGACCCGCTCAGCGCGCCGCGATGGGTCTTCACGCCATTGCGGAAGACGACCGAAACACTGCGGAATGGCTCGACCTCGATCACCCCGTCGAGGCGTTTGAGTTCAAACAGTGTCTTCTCGCCAAGCGGTTCCACGAATGTGACCGTTGCATCGCTTCGGTCGATCACATTGAAGCCCAGCGAAACCGCCTTGTCGAAGCCGCCGAGGACGCCAAGCATGGCCACCGCCAGACCCATCCCGACGGCAATGCCGATCGTCGACGCGAAAGCACGCATGGGTTGGCGCGCGACGCGGCGCACGATCATGCGGGTCGGCTGGTCGAGATAGCGTTTGAGCGCGGCGACGAGCCGGGCGGAGCCGGAATAGTCTGCGGGGGCAGGCGGGCGCATGGCCACGGCCGGCGCGAGCGCGAAGATCTTGCGAAGGACGAGAAACCCTCCCGCAGACGCAGACGCGACACTGACCAGGATGGCGGTCATGAAGGAGCCCGGATCGACCCTGAAGAGCAGGAAGGGAAACTTGTAGTATTGCCGGTAAACACCTGACAGGGCCTGGCCGGACAGGACGCCGAGCGCACACCCCAGCAGGGCCCCGGTGATGGATACGAGCAGGATGAATTTCAGATAATGCCAGCCGATTTCGGTGCTGGTATAGCCGAACGCTTTCAGGAGGCCGATCTGTGTCCGCTCCGCCTCGATCATCCGTGAGATGACGATGTAAAGAAGGAAAGCGGCGACCCCCATGAACACGGGAGGGACGGATCGTGATGAGACGCGCAGCCCGCTGATTTCCTCCGTGATGAAACGGTTGGAAATCTGGTCGACCAGACCATAGGCGCCCGTCCCGCCATAGCGCATGAGGATACGGTCCGCCGCATCGATGATGGCTGGAGCCTGTGCGCCGCGCTCCAGCGAGATCAGCGCCTCGTTGAAGGCGCCATCGAGATCGAGGGCGGCAGCAAGGGCCTCCTCATTCATCCAGATAACGGCGAAGCGGGCGTCGTCGGGCGCCAGTTCGCCCGGTGCGGTCGAGTAGAGAAATTCCGGCGCCTGTGCGAGGCCGGCAATCCGGAACGTATGCCGGGCTCCATGGATCGTTGCCGAGATGCTGTCTCCCGGCTCGAGATCATGCGCGTCTGCAAATCCCTGAAGCAGCAGGATTTCATCCATATGGCGCGGGTCGAGCCGTCGGCCCTCGGCGAGATAGACCGCATTGAGGCGTGGTTCGCCGAACGCAGGCAACGACACGGCCTGGGCGCGGACCGGAACGGTCTGATCCTCGATGTCGACGAGCGCTCCGCCGACCACCCGGCCTTCAACGGCGGCCACGCCCGGAATCTCTGACAGCCGAGTGAGCAGATGGTCCGGCGCACGCTTTACCGGGGCAAAGACATCGGCCAGCCGGTAGCGGTCGTAATAGGCTTGCCGCGTCTGCTCCAGCGAGTTTACCAGTCCGCCCATCATCACCAGAAGCAAGACGCCCACAGCGATGACGAGCCCGATGGCCGAGGTCTGCAGCTTCATCCGCCAGAGATCGCGCAGCAGCTTCCGGTCGAGCGGACTCACCACTCGATCTCCTCTGCAGACAGGCGTGTCTCGTTGACTGTCACGTTCCGCACTGCGCCATCGGCCATTTCGATGACGCGGTGGGCCATGGCGGCTGTGGCGGCGGCGTGGGTCACGATCATGACCGTGGTGCCGAGATTTGCGTTCACATCCTGCAGCACGCGAAGAACCTGACGCCCCGTGGTGGAATCGAGGGCACCCGTCGGTTCGTCGCAGAACAGGACGGTGGGGCGCTTGGCAACCGCACGCGCAATGGCCACGCGCTGCTGCTCCCCACCGGACAGTTCTGACGGGAAGTGATCCTGACGATGATCGAGCCCGACAAGGCTCAAGGCCTCATCGGCAGGCAACGGGTCGTCGGCAATCTCGGTGACCAGATCGACATTCTCCCGCGCCGTCAGGCTCGGCATGAGGTTATAGAACTGGAAGACAAAGCCGACATGATGGCGGCGGTACCGGGTCAGCGCGACATCGGCCATTGCCGTCAGCTCCTGATCGAAGAAGTGCGCGGTGCCGGCTGTGGCGCGATCGAGCCCGCCAAGGATGTTGAGAAGCGTTGACTTGCCAGAGCCGGATGCGCCGAGGAGGACGACGAGGTCGCCTGCCGGCACCTTGAGATCCACACCCCGCAGGGCATGCACGGCCGCCGGGCCCTCGCCGTAAACGCGCGTGAGCTGCTGTACGCGAAAGGCCGTGCCTGTCCGTTCCGCCTCACGCGACCCTTTCATACATTCATCCCCAAACCATTGTCCTTGTCTGACATTAGCGCGTCCGGCGGCTTCTGTCGTGGTCTGCGGAGATGCAAGCGCATGCCCGCCTTGAATGGTATTCCCACACTCAACAAAATCCGGCCGGGATCAAATCCGGCAGAATACCTAGAACCTGTCGGGGGTTATCGTGTTAGTCAGGGGAGCGAAGAGAGAAGGTCTATTCACGGATGCCAACTATGCCCCCATCAGCCGCCGAGGCCGGCAAGGAATTCAGGAAACTTATCGAGCGCGCAACAGGGGCGCCCCTGCGCACAGCGGTGGTACATCCTGTCGACCACCTGTCCCTGACCGGTGCCATGGACGCCAGGGAGGCCGGCCTTATCGACCCGGTGCTCGTCGGCCCCGGGGACAAGATAAGATCGGCGGCCGAGGAGGCCGGGCTTGATCTTTCCGGGGTGGAGATTGTCGATACGCCGCACAGTCATGCAGCGGCGGCCAGAGGGGCCAGTCTCGCAAGGGAAGAGGCGGTCGGTGCCATCATGAAGGGGGCGCTGCACACCAATGAACTGATGCAGGCCATCATTGACCGGGCGGCCGGGCTGCGGACCGAACGGCGCATGAGCCACGTCTTCGTGCTCGAGACGCCGGCATATCCCAGGCTCCTGCTGATGACGGACGGGGCCATCAACATCGCGCCGGACCTGATGTGCAAGCGCGATATCGTGCAGAATGCGATTGACCTGGCCCACCATATCGGGATCGACGCGCCACTCGTTGCCATCCTCTCCGCCACCGAAGAGGTCGATCCGAACATCGCCTCAACAATCGATGCCGCCGCGCTCTGCAAGATGGCCGACCGGGGACAGATCAAGGGCGGTGTCGTCGACGGGCCACTGGCTTTCGACCTTGCCGTTTCGCCAGAGGCGGTCGCGACGAAGCGGCTGGTCTCTTCTGTGGCCGGCGCAGCTGACATACTCGTCGTGCCCACGCTGGAAGCCGGCAACATGATTGCCAAGCAGCTCGACTATCTTGCTGGCGCTGAAGCCGCCGGGCTGGTTGTCGGTGCGAAAGTGCCCGTCATCCTGACCAGCCGGGCGGACAGCGCGGCTGAACGGGTCGTGTCCTGTGCGCTGGCCAAACTTCACGCCCGGCCTGCGGAGGAGGGGCCGGTTTGAAACGTCAGGGCGTCCTCACCGTCAATACCGGCTCATCCAGTATCAAGCTCTCTGTCCACGGCCTTGAGGGAAACCGCCTGGGAGAGCGGCTCCTGCGGGCTGATCTTTCCAGAATCGGTGGTGATATGGACTTCGCGGCAAGCTGGCCAGGGGGAGAGACGCACGACGTCCCCGGACGCATTGCCGAGGCCGGGCGCAAGTCGGAGAAACTGGTCGCCGCCTTCGCCCAATGGGCGTCCGAGCGTCTTGATGTAGACCTTCGTGCTGTGGGTCATCGGATCGTACATGGCGGCGGGCGCTTTGCGGGACCTGTGCGTGCGAGCGATGAAGTTGTGTCGGAGCTTCAGGCGCTTTCGCCGCTGGCTCCGTCTCACCAGCCAGCCAATCTTTCAGGCGTGGCTGGCATTTCAGGTCTCTGGCCGGACATGCCCCAGAGCCTGTCCTTCGATACGGCCTTTCACAGACGCCAGCCTGACGTCGCCCAGCGCTATGCGCTCCCACGCCGGCTGACAGAGGAAGGGATCGTGCGCTTTGGCTTCCATGGGCTGTCCTATGCGCATGTTGCCGACGTGCTTCCAAGCCTCGTGCCCGGGCACGATCATGGCCGGACGGTCGTCGCGCACCTGGGAAGTGGGGCAAGCCTGTGTGCGCTTCTGGATGGCAAGAGCGTCGCAACGACGATGGGTCTCACGGCGCTTGATGGCCTGCCCATGGCGACGCGTTGCGGTGACCTCGATCCAGGCGTGGTGCTGCACCTCTTGGGGGAGGGCGGATACAGCCTGAAAGAGGTCTCGCACTTGCTTTACAAGCAATCCGGCCTGCTCGGCGTCTCCGGCCTCAGCGGTGACATTCGTGACCTTTTGGCAAGCGACGCCCCTGAGGCGGCAGAAGCGGTCTCGCTGTTCGTCTATCGAACGGTAAGGGAGATCGGATCGCTTGTTGCGGCATTGCACGGGCTCGAAACCATCGTGTTTACCGGCGGCATCGGGGAGAATTCCGCTGTCATCCGCCGTGATGTCTGCCGGGAACTCGACTGGCTCGGCGTGGTGATCGATGACGCTGCGAATGAGGAAGGCCGCACGATCGTTTCGGCGAGCGGCTCTTCCGTCCAGGTCCTCGTGATTCCCGCAGATGAGGAAGCCGTCATTGCCCGCGAGACGGCCGAGGTCCTGAGCGCAAGCAAGGCGTAAGACCGGTCAGAAGCCTTCGACCAGCTGACTTTCCAGGCCTGACAACATGGCCAGAAGCCGTGCCTTTGCCACGAGCAGGTCGGCTTCGGCGGACCGGCGCGCAATGGCAGCCCGGCGATAGTCGTCTTCGGCATCGAGCATATCGACCAGCGTGCGAAGGCCGAGGTCCTGTTCACGGCGGGCGCCGTCGGTTGCGATCTCGGCGGCTGTTTCGGCGCTGGAGGCGGCCTCAAGCGCTTGTCGCTGCGCGATCACCCTGTACCAGAGCGCACGCACCGTATCGTCCAGCTCAAGCTGCCGGGACCGAAGCGCTGCGGCCGCGGCCCGGCGTCCAGCGCCGGCCTTGTTGATGGCGGCAGGCTTCACGCCATTGGTGAACAGCGGAACTTCGACACTTACAAATGCGCCGGCATCGGTGATCTGGTCCTCGAAGAAGAAGTAGACGTCTTCTCCTGTCGAAGCCCGCGCCTTGAGCGATACCTTCGGCCCGAACTCGCCGCGGACCTGGTTCTCCCGTGATCTTGCTGCCTCCAGTTGCGCGCGAGCGGCCGCGAGTCCCGGATTGTTCTGACGCGCCATCGCCAGGGCTTCGGCCTGTGTCGGGGGAAGGGTGAGATCGACGGTTTCGGGGTTGAGGGGCGTTGCCTCATCCAGCCCGGTCAGACGCTCAAAGCGTGACCGCGCGGCGGCAAGGTCTGCCTCCCGGCTGGCGAGGCGGGCGCGGGCCGATGCCAGGCGCGAGGCGGCCAGGGCTGTATCGGTTCGCGTTGCAAGCCCCTGATCGAGCCGGCTGGCCGTCTCGTCATTGCGAAGCTGCAGCGTCTCCACCTCATTTTCGGTGACGTCCAGTGCCTGCAAGGCCAGCCACAGGCGCGTATAGGCCTCTACGGTATTCAGTGCGACGGATTCCTTCGTTCCTGCGATGGTCTCTTCTGCAGAGCGGATCCCATGCCGCGCGGCGCTTTCAGCGGAAGCGAGGCTGCCGGACGTGTAAAGCGGGAGTTCAGCCTGCAGGCCGACCTGGCGGGGAACCTGGCTGATGCTGCCCGTCGTGAAGTCCGTTTCCGAGACGCCAAGCTGGGCCTGCGCGCCAACGCTGATCCCGCGCTGGCCACGGGCCTGATCGAGGTCTGCCGCAGCACTGTCCAGCGAAGCTTCGGCGCTCTCGATATCGGGCGACGTCGCGATCGCCTGCCGGACCGCGTCGGCGAGGCTGACCGGTTCTGCCACCGAATATGGAGCAGACAAGAGCAGGGCAGCGAGGGAAAGCGTCAGCACCCGCATCATTTGAATGCGTTCCCGGGGCGCACGCCGGCAAGCTTGAAAAGGATCGCTGCCGGGCAGAAGCCGGTTATCGACGCCTGCAGCATGTTCAGTCCGGCAAAGGCTGTGAGCAGGAACCACCAGGGCGAAACCCAGTATCCGAGGGCCAGGCTTATCAATACGATCAGCCCGGCAAAGGCGAGTACAGCACGATCAAGGTTCATTTTCGAATGGTCCTTTCTACGGTCAGGATGAAGGTGTCGGCGTGAGAGCTGCCGAATTCTGGAGCCAATTGATGAGGGCCGGGGTGGTCATGGCCCCGGCATGCTGGTCGGCGATCCGGCCATTATCGATCAGGAAGAGGGCCGGGATGCCGCGAACCTGCAGGCGGGCGGCTGCTTTCGGGTGGGCATCGGAATCAACCTTGAGAAAGCGCAGATCGCCCTCGAAATGCTTTGCGGCCTCAGCGTAGGCGGGGGCCATCATGCGGCACGGCCCGCACCAGGGGGCCCAGACGTCCAGGAGAAAGGCGCCTTCGTCGCGAGCCATCAGCCGGTCGAGCGTTTTCGCATCGATGTCGACGGGCGTATCGGTGGCAAGCGATGCGGCGCAGGCGCCGCATTTGCCCTTGGTCAGCCTGCCTTCGGCCGGGACGCGATTGACTGCGCCACAGCTGAGGCAGACGACGTGTTGTTTCTGGCCGCCGGAGGTCATCCTCTTTCCACTCCTTTCAGCTTGTGCGTCTTGAGCAGGCTGAGGGCGGCGTTCTCATAGAAGGTTTCGGACTGTCCGGTGCGCAGCTTGTGCAGGAAGTATTTTTCGAAGCCGACTTTTGCGAGGTGGACCCAGCCGCCGGAGGCCGACCAGTTCACATTGCGGGGCGGGATCTGCGGCTGCGCAATGAAGGCTACGCCGCCATCGCCGAAGTCGGCGAGACAGACCGCATTCCAGCTTGCCCGGTGATCGGGTTTCTCGCCCTTGATCATCTGCGCGATGTTGCGCGCCGTCGCCTCGACCATGGATTCGATCATGAAACCGGTCTTTGGCACACCGACCGGGACCGGCGTCTTTCCGACAGGGGGGATGGCGATACAGACGCCAATGCCGAAAATCTCGGGGTAGGTCGGGTTCTGCTGATGCTCATCGGTCAGGATAAAGCCGCGCGGATTTGAAAGACCCTCGACATCGCGGACCGCAGCCACGCCCCGGAAGGGCGGCAGGAACATTGAATAGTCCGATGCAATCTCGTGGGTCTCTTTCACCGAGCCATCATCGTTCACCTCTTCGGCAATGACCTTGCCCGCTTCTGCGCGCACGATACGGGCATTGGTGACCCATTTGATGTGGCGGTCGCGCATCTCGCTTTCGAGCAGGCCCTTGGTATCGCCGACGCCATCAAGGCCGAGATGGCCGATATAGGGTTCGGGCGTCACGAAGGTGATCGGCACGCGGTCGCGGATCTTGCGCTTGCGCAGTTCGGTCTCGATGATCATTGCGGTCTCATAGGCCGGGCCGAAGCAGGAGGCGCCCTGTGTTGCGCCGATGACCATCGGTCCCGGCTTCTCGCAGAAGACCTCGAATGCCTTGGCGGCATCCTCGGCATGATCGATATGGCAGACGGATTGTGTATGGGCGGATGGTCCGACGCCCTCGATCTCATCGTAGGCCAGTTCGGGTCCGGTCGCGATGACGAGGTAGTCGTAATCGACCTTTGATCCGTCGGGCATGTGGACGCATTTGGCGGGTGGATCGACTTTCTCCGCCTTGCCGACGATCAGCTCGATACCGCGCTTGCGCAGCGGCTTGGCGAGATCGATGGTAATCTCTTCCCGGTCGCGCCAGCCAACCAGAACCCAAGGGTTCGATGGAACGAACTGATAGTAGTCACTTTCGCTGATGACGGCGACATCGTGCTTTCGATCCAGCGTTTTCCTGATCTCGAAAGCCGCGACAAGGCCGCCCAGTCCAGCGCCCAGAATAACGATTTTTGCCATGGTCTTTTCCTCCACCGCTCATAATTAATGTATTTTAGAACTTTAGCAACTAAGCAATATCCCTTATATCGCGTTTTCGAACGATGAGCTAAATCAAAACCTGATAAGCCCGGCTTGGGTATTCAGGCCTGGGCAGAGGAGATGAAAATGACCGACGAACGTGATCTGTCGCCGGAAGACGTATTGGCTGACCTGAAGCGGGGTGACGCCTTGCTGGTCGATGTCCGCGAGCCGGCGGAGTTCGCCTATGAACGCATACACGGTGCGCTGCTTCATCCGCTGTCAACATTCGAGCCGAAAGCGATCCCCACGGATGGTCATCGCCGGGTAATCTTCCAGTGCGGTTCCGGCAAGCGCTCGCGCAAGGCGCTGGACACCTATATGAAAAGCACCGGTGGCGATGGAGCCCATCTCGCCGGTGGTCTTGGCGCGTGGAAGCAAGCCGGTCTTCCCTGCATCCGAATTGATCCGTCCACGGGCAACGTCATCGACAGCGGGAAATACTGACATGATCGCACGCATTCTCTCAGGCCTGGTTGCGGCAGTGCTGATCAGCCCGCTTGCGACCGCCCAGACGATGACGGTCCAGGAGGCGGTCATCACTGACTACCGGCCGGTCGTGGCCCGTATCGAGGCGACGGACTCCGCGGAGGCAACCTCCCGCCTGCAAGGTGTCGTCACCCGTCTGACGGTTGACGAAGGCCAGACGGTGAAAGCTGGCGAGGTCATTGCTGTCGTCATCGACGAGAAGATTGCGCCCCAGATATCGGCCCTGACCTCACGCATTGAGGGGCTGACCTCCCAGATCGAGCAACAGGAAGAAGATCTCGCACGGGCCGAGACGTTGCTGGACGATGGGTTTTACCCGCGGGCCCAGTTCGAGCGGGAACAGACGGCACTCAATGTTCTGAAAACCAACCGCACGGCAGCCCGGCAAGAGCGCCAGAGCGTTTCGGCCCGCCGGTCGGAAGGCGAAATCCGCTCACCGGCGGATGCCCGCGTGACCGATGTTCTGATTGTCGAAGGCAGCGTTGTCTCTCCGGGACAGGTCATCGCCCGTCTGGCCACGCTGGGCGGCCTTGTCCGGATTTCCCTGCCTGAACGCCATCTGAGTTTCCTTGAAGAGGGCAAGCAGGTCTCCCTGCGCCTGCCGGCCCGTGACAATGAGACCCGTACGGCTCGGATCGAGAAGATATATCCGGCGCTGCGCGACGGCGCCGTGATTGCTGACGCTGTTGTCGATGGCGGCCTGAATGCGCTTGTCGGCGAACGCGCGGATGTACTCGTGCCGGTCGGAGACCGCCGGGCTATCGTCATTCCGCGAGAGTTCGTTACTACGCGCTACGGCGTCGATTTTGTCAGTGTCAGGGTTGGCGAGCGGTTTGTCGAAGCACCGGTTGTGCTGGCGGAGCCGCTGGCCTCCACCACCACATATGAGATCCTGTCCGGTCTCCGGCCGGGTGACGTCATCGCGGCAGCGGAGACCGAAAGTTCATGAAAGCCGATATCTCCGGGTCGATTACGCGCGCGACCATCCGCTCGCCTCTGACCCCGCTCCTGCTGCTGGCCGCACTGGCCGTCGGTCTTGTCGCGCTCCTGACGATCCCGCGCGAGGAAGAGCCCCAGATTTCCGTGCCGATGGTCGATATTCTCGTCCAGTCGCCGGGCCTTCGTGCCGCAGATGTCGTCGAGCAGGTCAGCGAACCGCTGGAGGAGATCGTCAAGGCGATCCCCGATGTCGAACATGTTTACAGCCAGAGCCGTGATGACGGCGCCGTAGTGACCGCGCGCTTCATGGTCGGCACCGATTCCGATGATGCCATCCTGCGCATCCACGAAAAGATCCGTGCCAATATCGACCGCATTCCGCCGGAAGTCCCGATGCCGCAGGTCGTCGGGCGCGGCATTGATGACGTCGCCATCGTGACGCTCACCCTCTCGCCAGAGCCGTGGACCGGGCAGGTCTGGACCGATACCAGCCTGCGCATGCTCGGCGATGAGCTGATGAAGGAGCTTCTCAAGATTGAGGATGTCGGCCTGACCAACATTGTTGGCGGCCGCTCGCTGGAACTTCGCATCGAGCCCGATATCGAAGCCCTCGCGACCTATGGCATTCCCGTGCAGTCCGTCGTGGAAGCTGCCTCGCAAGCCGTGCGGGCCGGGCCTGTCGGTATGGCGCGCCAGGAAGGACAATCCATTCTCGTCCAGGCGGGCGACCGGCTTGTCGCGATTGGCGAACTGGAGCGTTTGCAGCTCCGCGCGGCCGATGGCCGGAACGTCTATCTCAGTGATGTCGCATCCATTCGCGTCTCGGGTGTCGAGATGGAAGCGCGGGCCTGGACGCTGGAACGCTCCGAAGCCGGCGCAGGCTTCAGGACCCTGCCAGCCGTCACCCTGTCTCTTGCCAAGCGGCCCGGCGCGAATGCGGTTGTCGTTGCCGAGCAGATCCTTGAGCGCCTTGAGCATCTCGAGGAAGAGATGATCCCCGAAGGCGTGAACATCGAGGTCACGCGAAATTATGGCGAGACGGCCAATCACAAGGCCAATGAGCTGCTCTTTCACCTGGGGCTGGCAACCGTCTCCATCGTGATCCTGATCGCTTTCGCCATTGGCTGGCGCGAGGCGCTGGTGACGCTGATCGTTATTCCGACGACCATCCTCCTGACGCTCTTTGCGTCGCTGATGATGGGCTACACGATCAACCGCGTCAGCCTGTTCGCGCTGATCTTCTCCATCGGTATCCTCGTCGACGATGCCATCGTGATGATCGAGAATATTGCGCGCCACTGGGCGATGAAGGACGGGCGCTCGCGGGTGCAGGGCGCCATCGACGCCGTCTCCGAGGTCGGTAACCCGACCATCGTTGCGACGCTCACGGTTATCGCGGCCCTCCTGCCGATGATGTTCGTCTCCGGCCTGATGGGGCCATACATGGCGCCGATCCCGGCGAATGCGTCGGCAGCCATGCTGTTTTCCTTCTTCGTCGCTGTGGGCATTGCGCCCTGGCTGCTCATGAAGATCGCCGGCAATGCGCCGCTGCACGGTCACGGTGCGAGCGGCGAGGAGAACGCGCTGTCTGGGCCTGAGGCCACGCGCCTTGGCCGTTTCTACCGCTCGGTGGCCGGCCCGATCGTCGCCTCGCGGCGCAATGCCTGGATATTCCTCGCGCTGGTCGGCGTCGCTACGCTTGCCTCGCTCACCCTGTTCGCGACAAAGGCGGTGACGGTGAAGCTGCTGCCCTTCGACAACAAGTCGGAAATCCAGGTCGTGCTCGACATGCCGGAAGGCGCGGCGCTGGAAGATACCGAACGCACGCTCTTTGCGCTGGCCGCTGAAATGCAGGATGTCGAGGAAGTGGAGTCCGTCCAGGCCTATGCCGGCACGGCCGCACCTTTCAATTTCAATGGGCTCGTGCGCCACTACTTTCTGCGCAAGTCGCCCGAACTGGGTGACCTGCAGGTAAACCTGCTGGAAAAGGGAGAGCGCAAGCGGTCCAGCCATGACATTGCGCTGGACCTTCGTGACCGCCTGTCGGTGGTTCCCCTACCAGAAGGGACGCGTGTGAAAGTGGTCGAGGTTCCGCCGGGGCCGCCCGTCCTGTCGACGCTGCTGGCTGAAATCTATGGCCCCGATACTGAAACACGCCGTGAGACGGCGGCGATCCTCGAGCAGCTCTTTGTCGAGACGCCATTTATCGTCGATGTCGACAACTCCTATGGCCGTCCACCGCCGCGCATGGTGCTGTCGGTCGACGAGACGCTGGCCACGGATCGTGGCGTGGCCGAGCAGGATGTGCTCGACACCATCGCGCTCGTCTATTCCGGGCAGACCGTGGGTGTCGTCCCCCGCGGCGAGGGGCGGGATCCGCTTCCCGTGACGATCCGCCTGCCAAAGGCCGCCAAGGTCTGGTCGCAGCAGGTGGCGAGCCTTCCGGTTCCGCGCAGGCTCGCATCCGGCGCCAGCCAACCCGTCGAGCTTGGCACGCTGGTCGCCCCCGTCATGGAGCCCGGCTCGCAGACCATCTTCCGCCGTGATGGCTATTTCGCTGACATGGTCATGGGAGAACTGGCGGGCCGGTACGAGGCGCCGATCTACGGCATGCTGGAAATCCAGGACCGTGTGGCCGCCTTTGACTGGGCCGGAGCAGGCCTCGAAGAACCCGCCATCCGCCTTTACGGGCAGCCCGAGGACGAGACCTCGACAACTATTCTCTGGGACGGCGAATGGGAGATCACCTATGTCACCTTCCGGGACATGGGGATGGCTTTTGGCGTCGCCCTGATTGCCATCTACATCCTGGTGGTCGCCCAGTTCGGGACCTTCCGCACGCCGCTGCTCATCCTAACGCCTGTGCCGCTCACGCTGATCGGCATCATGATCGGGCACTGGATCTTCGGCGCGGCCTTCACGGCGACATCCATGATCGGCTTTATCGCGCTGGCGGGGATTATCGTCCGCAATTCGATCCTGCTGGTGGATTTCGTCAAGCACGGCCAGACCGGGGAGCGGCCGATCAAGGAGGTCTTGCTTGATGCCGGCGCGATTCGCTTCAAACCGATCCTCCTGACGGCGCTCGCTGCGATGATCGGGGCGGCAGTGATCCTGACCGATCCAATTTTCCAGGGCCTGGCGATTTCACTGCTGTTCGGCCTTGCTTCTTCCACCGCGCTGACTGTGCTTGTAATACCAGCGATCTATATCGCCTTGAGGGGGCCCGACTGGACCCCGGAGCCCAAGACAGAGCCGGATGAGGGCTCGATGCAAAACACGAAAGTTTCGCCCGCATGAGCACACCCGCAACCCGCCCGACAAATGCCGATGCTTTTGAGGTGCTATCCACCCAGTTGGAAGAAGCCTGCGGCACGCTGCGCGCCATGGCCAATGAAACGCGTCTGAAGATCATGTGTACGCTGACCAATGGCGAGATGCCGGTCCACCAGCTTGCTGCAACAGCCGGACAGTCGCTCTCTGCGGTCTCGCAGCATCTCGCGAAACTGCGCGCCGAGGGCCTGGTCGAGACACGCCGTGATGCGCAGACGATCTATTACCGGATAGTTGACGGTGTCGGGAACGCGATCATTGACACACTTTGCAACTATTACGGCGAGGGGCCGGTCGGGGAGGCCTGAGCATCCTCACTTGGAGTGCTCTCCCGGCAGTCCGGGGTCGGCCCGGACGTCCCCTTGGACGACCCCCTGCTGAAATGTATGGTCCAGTCGGGAAGTCGAGAGTGCGGAATGGTGCAGAGCAGAGCCGCAAGCCGAACAAGCGCTGATATGCTGGCCGATCTGATTGAGGCCGGCGGCATTGAGGATGTGGCTGGCCCTGTCACCCGTTTCGAAACCCACCTCAGCGAAATCCTTCTGGCCGGCGATCGGGCGTTCAAGCTCAAGAAGCCCGTTCGCATGCCGTTCGTGGATTTCTCCACCATCGAGCGCCGCCACGCGGCCTGCCGCGCTGAAGTCGAGATCAACCGGCGCATGGGAAGCCCGCTCTATCTCGGGACCTTCGCCCTGGCGCGCGATGCCGACGGCCGGCTGCATCTCGACGGGGAGGGCGAGGCGCTCGACTGGGTCGTCACGATGAAGCGTTTCGATACCAGCCAGCAGCTCGACCAGCTGGCAGACGCCGGATCGTTCGATACCGGTCTTGCCGTGCGCACGGCCGACCGGATTGCCGAGATGCATGCCGGTCTGGCGCCGGTACTGACTGCCGGTCATACGGCAGACTACCGTGACGTCATCCGGGGCCTCCGCAAGACTGAAGCCGATGGCGCAGAGCGCCAGGGCCTGAAGGTCGGGGAGCATGCGCCGTTTGACGCCCTGGATGCGGCGCTGGCGCATCTCGACCCTCTGATCGAGAGACGCCGCGCCGGTGGCAAGGTCCGGCGCACGCATGGCGACCTTCATCTTCGCAATATCTGCGTGTTCGAGGGGGAGGTGACACCGTTCGATGCGCTGGAATTCGATGAGCGCCTCGCTACGATCGATGTGCTTTACGATCTCGCTTTCCTGCTGATGGACATGCGCCATAGCGGGCTGCGCCGGGAAGCCAACATCATCATGAACCGCTACTGGGACAGTTCGGGCGAGACCGAAGAAGCGCTGGCGCTCCTGCCTTTCTTCATGGCGCTGCGCGCGAGCGTGCGCATGGCCGTGGCGGTGGAAGCCGGCAAGCTGGACGAGGCGCAGACCTATCGCGCTCTGGCCTTCGATCTGATGAAACGGGAAAAGCCACTCTCCGTCGCGATCGGCGGACTGTCTGGCACGGGCAAGTCGACCGTTGCGGCCGAGGTCGCTCCGTACCTTCCCGGAGCCGTGGGCGCGCGGCTGCTGCGCAGCGATGTATTGCGCAAGTCCGGAACGGGTAAAAGCCCTGAAGCCACGAGAGCCGCAGCGGACGCCTATTCGGATGACCAGCGGGCTGAGGTCTATCATGCCCTGCGGGACCATGCCGGGGCAGCGGTTTCATCTGGCGCGAGCGTGCTGGCCGATGCGACGTTCAAGGAACGCTCGGCCAGGGACCTGATCGGGAGGATAAGCGGCGTACACACCCAGGCCTTCTGGCTGGAGGCGCCTCGGGAGGTTCGGCTGTCGCGCGTGTCGGGCCGCCACAACGATGCATCCGATGCGGATGTGCAGGTCGCCGCGGCACAGGCTGAACCCGATGATCTTGGCCCTGACTGGCGCTCCGTGGATGCCGACAGGCCGGTGGACGCCATAAGCCGGGACATCCTTGCGCAGATCGCGCAAGCCGATGAGACCGCAGCGGATGGCCGTTAAAGGCCATGGCCTGCCCAAAGAGTGCCTTTGCCTTGCCTGCGGGCTGGTGTAGGCCTTGCGCCAGATGACATCTGACGAGGTCCGGGAATTGGAAGATCTGACACCGGTAGAGCGGGGCGTTCTTGTGGCCTTGATGGCAGCCGGCGGCCTGCTGAAGGAAAGTGCGGAGCTGGGCGGACGCTATCAGATCAGGATGACCCCTGCGCATCGAAAGAAGCTTGCCGGGCTCGGGTTGATCAAGACCACCCGAAATCCTTTCACGCACCAGCTTACGGACGCCGGCTGGGCCTTTCTGGCCCGCGACTTCCCGATGGATGTCCCGCGCGAACCGATGAAGCTGGGCGCCATGAATGCCCTGGTCGAAGGGGTGCTGAAGCAGGCTGGCGGAGATCCCGGCGCGCTCGAAGCCTTCTTCAATGGGAAATCCGGCAAACTGAAGCCATCCGAACCGACCCAAAAGGAAACGAAGACGCCTTCTGCCGAATCAGACCTCAGCGATGCGGCCTGGAGCGACAGCGAAGAAGCGCTCGCAATGGCGCTGCAGGACATGGCGGCCTTTGGGGTGCGCCTGCAAGCGGTGGAGCGGTCTGCCGGAGAGACGCAGGCCAATCCTTTGAAGCAGCTTTCCCTCAATGCCGACGCGATCTTCCAGAATGTCCGTCTCGCCGCGCGCAAGCGTGGGCTTGAGACCGACTTCGAGCGCGGCGAGGAGATCGATTTCGATCCGGTCTATTTTGACTGTTTCGAAGAGCTGGATGCGGGAGAGGCGGCAATCGTCATGAAGCAACCAGTCATTAAGCATACTGCGAGAGACCAGAAGATCGTTGTCCTGCGGGGCCTTGTGAGCCCGGCAGACTGAGGAGGAGCCTCATGGCGAAGAGCTGGATTCAGAGACTGTTCCAGAAGCGCGATTATACGCATATCGGCTGCATCGACTTTGGCACGGCCTATTCGAAAGTCTCGATCGTCGCTTCGGAAATGTCCGAGGACCTGATGGCCCAGGACATCCACGGACTAGCCATTGGTCGGGATGTCTCGACCAACCCATTCCTCCTGCCATCGCTGCTCTATGTGGACGAAGACACAGTGCGTTTCGGGGCGCATGCCGAGACCGCAGCCCGTCGTGGTGAACGCCGCGGGCGCGCCCCTTTCATGTCGCCGAAACAGTATCTGAGCACGCATGCGCTTGATGAACTGGACGACAGGCTGCCGGTCGAGATCGATCCGACGGAGGGCTATTCGGCCCGAAAGCTGATTACGCTTTACCTCGCCTTTCTCCTGCGCCGTGCCGAAGATGCGGCCCGCGAGATCAAGCTCGACTGGCCGCCGCGCTTCCGGATCGCTCGCCCGGCCTGGGACCGTGAGCGGGCCGACTGGGGCGAAACCACGCTGCGCACGCTTGTTCGCCATGCCTTCATCCTTGTGGACAGGTTCGGCGACGATATCCTGTCCAAGGAAGGTCTTGCCCACGACGCGATCCACGACGCGTTCGATGCCATTCCAGACACGTCCGACTTTCCTGACGAGGAGATCTTCGAGATTTCCGAAACGGGCACTGCAACGGTACCGGAAGCAACCGCTGTTGCGGCTGCTTCACTCAGACCGGGTGAGCGCCGGGTTGTTGTCGTGGCCGATATTGGGGGCGGCACATCCGATTTCGCGGCCTTTGTGACCGGCCGGCCCGGCCATAATGTTGTTGCCGAGATTGAAGGCAGTGCCTGTGTGCTGCGTCAGGCGGGCGACTTTCTCGATATGCAGTTGCGCCGGCTTCTCGTGAACAAGGCGGGGCTTCTCCCCGATGATCCGGCCGCGCGTGGTGCCGTCGCCATGATCCGTGCGCGACAGCGCAGCCTGAAGGAGACACTCTTCGCCGAAGGCCGTGTTGTTGCCGAAGCGGGGGATCAGTTTGTCGAGATGACGCTGGATGAGTTCCTTGCAGACGAGCATGTCCAGGCCTTTGCCGAACGCCTGCGCGACACGTTCAAACAGTCGGTCGATCTGGCGGTCGATTTCGCGCGCTACCTCTCGCAGGGCTCGCATACGCAGGTGCGTGTCGACATCCTGCCAACCGGGGGTGGCCATGACCTTCCCATGGTACGTGAGATGATCCGCAAGATCGGCCATGACTGGCGGTTCAGCACGATTGCGCCGGAACTGCTGGCATCCAACAATGATGACTTCAACGCCGTCAGCCGCCAGCTCGCGGTCTCGGTCGGCGGGGCAGTTCTCGAACTCCCGCGACAGGTCGGCGCGGTTGCGGCCTGACTCTGGTCGTGGTGTTCAGCGGGCGGTGAGTTCGCTAGTCTGCAGACCATGAGCCACGCCATCATTACGCCCGATCAGATGTATGCCGCCGAAAAGTACGTTTTCGAGGCGGGCACAGACAGTTTCGAGGTGATGAAGCGCGCCGGGACAGGCGTCGGCGAGCATCTGGAGGCCACGTTTCCGAAAGGCAGCATCCGCGTGCTCTGCGGTCCGGGCGGCAATGGCGGGGATGGCTTTATCGCTGCGGCGCATTTGCGCAATGCCGGACGCAAGGTCAGGGTCTATCTGCTGGGCGCTACAGATTCGCTTAAAGGCGACAGTGCGCGCGCGGCAGCACTCTGGGACGGGCCGGTCGGCGTTCTGGAGGATGCGTTGGAAGATAAGGCCGAGATCACGCTCGATGCGCTGTTCGGTGGCGGGCTGTCACGGCCGCTCGATGGCGTTCCGGCGAAGCTGGCCGGGCAGGAGGGGCCGGTTGTATCCGTTGACGTTCCCTCGGGCCTCGATGGCCTGTCTGCCAAGCCGCTCGGACCATGCTTCACCGCAGCCCTGACGGTCACCTTTGCCGCCCTCCGTCCAGCGCACGTGCTGATGCCGGGCCGACAGCTCTGCGGAAAGGTCGAGGTTCAGGAAATCGGCGTGCCGGTGCCCGATACCGTACAGCTGGCCACGAGGGGAATGTCCTCACAGCAGGAGGCCACAGCCATCTTCGGCGAAGAGGTCCGCCTCTTTGAGGCAAAGGAATTCGACACGTCTTTTCTGGACATTGCTGGGAAGGCGTCCAACCGGATTGCGGCGGTTCAGCAGGCGGCAGCCAGGGAGAACCATGTCCTCGCCCTGCTGGGGGAGGAAGCGATCATTGCGCATCCTGACGGACGGTGCGTCGTCGATTTTCAGCCGGGCGTATGACGACGCTTAGCCCCGCGCGTAGCGATTTCTGACGAGACCGGTTTCGCGAGCCGGCTTGAGACCGGGAAGCTCGATTTCCGAGAGGTTCATTGCGCGGCGATAGGCTTGGATCGTCCGGGCGCCGAGCGCTTCGCGTGACCAGGTCGCGGCATGCTCCAGACCGGCATGACGGCAGGCAAGCTGCATTTCCCGGTCTTCGAACAGCGCGAGGACGGTACGGGCGATCTCTTCCGGCGTGCAGGCGTCGGCCATGACACCGCAATCGTGACGGCGGATGAAATCCCGTGCGATCGGATCCTCGGCGCAGGCGATGAGCGGGCGGCCAAAGGCGGCAGCCTCATGATAGACCGACCCGAACGACTGGTAACGTGAGGCAGCGATCACGAAGTGGCAACGCGCCAGCACATGGCCCATTGCGTGATCCGGCAGGCGGCCATGGTTGAAGATTTGCGCTGGTGTCTCGGCATCGAGATCCAGAATGTCCAGAACATGTTCAAGATCACCAGTCTGAAGGCCGATCAGGTGAAGCTCCGGCAGGGCTTTGCCCTCGGTGCGAAGCTGGCGAAGCGTTTCGTCAAAGCCAAGCAGCGTCTCGGTGAAGCCTGAGCGGATACTGGCATTGCCGATCCGTGCCATGCGAAGTTTCGCATGCGCTGGCGGATAGGGCGCCTTGCGGCCCTGACGGTCCAGGCCCGGCGAGACGGAAAGCGGCGTCACCTGATGAAAGTGCCCCGGCTTGATGTCGTACCAGTCCTTGATCATCCCGGCATGGGCACGGCTATTGGAAATGACGGCGTCTGATTTCGCAACGCAGCGGGCTTCCAGTCCGCTCGCAACCGCTGCGGACAGGCGGTTCAGCGTGCCGCTCTGCTCGGCAGCGTCGAGAGCGTAAGGGGAGCCATTGCGGATCACCATGGGCAGGCCGCAATCCATCAGCATGGCGGCCGGCGCCCGGTGATTGGCCGCCTCGATCAGGTCGAAGGGGCGGCGGTCATGTTCTTCATGGACGCGCTCGCGAAAAGCTGCAGCCGCTGCGATATGGTCGAGCCCTGGCACATGTCTCATCAGGCGGCGAAGCCCGGTTATCCGGTTCGCGCAGCCAATGACCTCAATACGCTCATTATCCGTGCGGACCCGGTCTTCACGGTCCATCGTGAAGACGCGGACATTCGCGCCGTGCTGGGCGAGACCATGGGCCACCTCACAGGCAACGCGGCCCTTTGCCGAGGGAATGGGGGGATATTCCCAGGTCAGCAAGGCGACTTCGAGGGGCGGCTGTTCTGGCGGCCCCTCAACCGGCGCGGCTTGGTGTGTACGTTGCAGCTCTGTCATGATCGGCCCAACGCAAGGACACGCTAAACGGTTGCATGCGGGCACACCATCGCGTCATGGTGGTGTTGCGCGGAAAGCACACGCGTTGAGACCGAATCACAGGCCATTAACCATGGCGATTGGAGCACTTGCTTGAGTTGCGCCTATTTTTTGGGCACTTACAGTCAACCATGCGCGTTGTAGAGAAACGATTTTGCTTGCTGAGAGCCAGCGCGGCACGATCACACCGAAGAAGGTAGAGGAGCAGCCGGCGCGCCATTTATGTCCAGTAAACCTGACCCATTTGATGAGATGTTCGGCCGCGGGGACACCCCGCGTGATCCATATGTAAATTACTGCAACTGGTTTGAGGGCGAGGATACAAGACGCCTGAAACGCAAGGCGAAAGATGCCGAGCATGCTTTCCGGCGCACAGGCATCACGTTCAATGTCTATGGCCGCGAGGAAGCGAATGAACGGCTGATCCCGTTCGACATCGTCCCGCACATTCTTTCCGCGCGCGAGTGGCAGACGCTTTCTGAAGGCATCGAGCAGCGGGTGCGGGCCCTGAATGCTTTCCTGCACGATATCTATCACCGTCAGGAGATCCTTCGCGCCGGGCGTGTGCCGCGCGAGATGATCAGCGAGAATGTGGCTTATCTGCCCGAGATGATTGGCGTTGAGCCACCGGGCAGCATCTACACCCACATTGTCGGGACCGATATCGTGCGCACCGGCGAGAACGAGTTCTTTGTGCTGGAGGACAATGCCCGCACGCCATCCGGGGTCTCCTACATGCTGGAGAACCGGGAGACGATGTTCGAGATGTTTCCGGATCTCTTCATCAAGAACAAGGTCCGCCCTGTCTCCACCTATCCCAAGCGGCTGCGCCGTTCGCTTGAAGCCTGCGCCCCACCGGCCTGCACAGGGCGGCCGGTCATCGCTGTGCTGACGCCGGGCATTCACAACTCGGCTTATTTCGAGCATTCCTTCCTCGCCGACGAGATGGGCGCGGAGCTGGTCGAGGGGCATGATCTGCGCGTCGTGGATGGCCGTGTCGCCATGCGGACAACGCAGGGCTACACACCGGTCGACGTCCTCTACCGCCGCGTGGATGACGACTTTCTCGATCCGCTGAACTTCAATCCGGAGTCGGTCCTCGGTGTTCCGGGTATTCTCGACATCTACAGGGCAGGGGGCATCACGATCGCCAACGCCCCCGGCACCGGCATTGCCGATGACAAGGCGATCTATTCCTACATGCCGGACATCGTGGAGTTCTACACAGGCGAGAAGGCGAAGCTGCCGAATGTGCCGACCTGGCGGTGCTCTGAGCCGGATTCTCTGGCCTATGTGCTCGATAACCTGCCCGACCTCGTTGTGAAGGAAGTTCACGGCTCAGGCGGGTATGGCATGCTGGTCGGCCCGGCAGCGACGAAGAAGGACATCGCCGATTTCCGGAAGAAGCTGCAGGCCAAGCCGGATGGCTATATCGCGCAGCCGACGCTGTCGCTTTCCACGGTGCCGATTTTCACGTCCAAGGGCCTTGCCCCGCGCCATGTTGATCTGCGTCCTTTCGTTCTGGTGTCGCCGAAAGGCGTCGACATTACGCCGGGCGGGCTGACACGTGTCGCGCTCAAGAAAGGCTCGCTGGTTGTGAATTCGAGCCAGGGCGGCGGCACAAAAGATACCTGGGTGCTTGAATCATGATGCTCGGAAAGACAGCTGGCGGCCTGTTCTGGATGTGCCGCTATCTCGAACGCAGCGCGAATAATGCACGCCTGATCGAGGCTGGCTCACGCATGACGATGACGCGGGCCGCCGAGGAGCATGCCGAATGGGATTCGGTCCTCGAGACCGCAAATGTGAAGCGGATATACTCTGAGCGTCACGAAACGGTCGACCGAAATTCGGTGATCGATTTCCTTCTGCGCGACCGGTCCAACCCTTCCAGTGTGATGTCGGTGGTGGAAGCGGCCCGCTTCAATGCCCGTATGGTCCGCGTGGCGCTGACACGGGAGGTGTGGGAAGCGGTCAATGATACCTGGATGAAGCTCAAGGATGCGCTGGCCCGCCCGGTCAAGGAAACCGACCTTCCGGACGTGCTGGAACTGATCCGTCAGCAGAGCGCGCAGGTTCGCGGGGCGCTGCATGGAACGATGCTGCGCAATGACATCTTCAATTTCTGCCGCATCGGGACCTTTCTCGAGCGCAGCGACAATGTCGCCCGGATTCTCGACGTGAAATACTATGTCCTGCTGCCATCGGTCTCCATGGTCGGGACGACCATCGACAATTACCAGTGGGAAGCCATCTTGCGGTCCGCCGCTGCTGAGCGAAGCTTCGCCTGGCTGAACAAGGAGTCGGGCCCGCGCGCGATCGCGGAATTCCTGATCCTCGACCGGCGCCTGCCGCGCTCCATCGCTTTCTGCTACCTGAACCTCGCCCGGAACCTGGGCTATCTGGAGACCGAGTATGGGGAGGCCAGGCCCTGTATGGAGCTCTGCGCCGAGACGCTGAACCGGCTGACCTCGACCGATATCGAGACCATCTTCCAGGGCGGCTTGCACGAATTCATCCAGTCCATCCTCCAGGCCAACAATTCGCTCGGCCTGCAGATCGAAAAGGACTACCGCTTCTATGCGTAAGGGACAGACAGCCGAATGCGCCTGAAGATCGCCCACCAGACCCGCTACCACTTTGCCCACCCGGTGAGTTACGCGCTGCAACAGGTCCGCCTGACACCCAAGTCGCGCCAGGGGCAGATTGTGACCAATTGGTCGATCAGCCTGGAGGGCGGCAAGGAAGAGGCGACTTTCGTTGACCAGTTCAACAACCAGACGCAGCTCATCAGCGTTTCCGACGAGGCCCGCGAGCTCGTGATCCATGCGGAGGGCGAGGTCGAAACGCAGGATCAGGCCGGCATTATCGGGGGGCATGGCGGATGGACGCCGCTCTGGCTCTACCGCCGGAAGACACCCCTGACGGCGCCGGGGCCGACATTGCGAAAGCTCGCGCGGGGCCTTGGCGACGATTTCAACGATGACGTTGCCCGCCTGCATGGCCTGATGGCGCTGATCGGACAGGAGATCGCCTACGAGTCCGGTCACACGGATGCACAGACGAGCGCTGAAGAGGCCGCTGCGGCTTGCCATGGCGTCTGTCAGGACCATACCCATGTCTTCCTGGCGTGCGCGCGCCTGCTCGGTTTTCCCGCCCGCTATGTCAGCGGCTATCTGATGATGACCGACCGTGTGCAACAGGACGCTTCCCATGCCTGGGCGGAAGCGTATGTTGAAGGCTTGGGCTGGGTCGGATTCGACGTCTCCAATGCCATCTCGCCGGACGAAAAATACGTCGCGGTGGCCACTGGTCTCGATTATCTCGACGCAGCACCCGTGTCCGGACTGATGTTCGGACCAGCTCAGGAGGGGTTGGATGTGTCAGTGCAGGTGCAACAGCAATAGATGACGTATTGCGTCGGGTTACGCCTCAACCGGGGTCTTGTCTTCATGTCGGATACCCGGACCAATGCCGGCGTCGACAATATTTCGAAGTATCCCAAGATGTTCACCTGGCAGGTGCCGGGGGAACGGGTCATCGTGATGATGACGGCCGGCAATCTGGCGACAACCCAGGCTGTTGTCAGCATGCTTGATGAGCGCACCAAGGCACCCGAAGAGCGAAATCCGTCGATCCTCGAAGTGCCGTCCATGTTCCAGGCGGCCCGGACGGTCGGCAAGGTGCTGCGCGACGTGATCAGCGAAAGCGCGCCGAGCCAGGGGCCGGATGCCCAGTCGCCTTTCAAGGCCACGATCATCCTGGGTGGACAGATCAAGGGCGCGCCGCCACGCCTGTTCATGATCTATCCGGAAGGCAATTTCGTCGAGGCGAGTAACGAGACGCCCTTCTTCCAGATCGGCGAAACCAAGTATGGCCGCCCGATTCTCGTTCGTGCCTATGATGCGGACATGAGTTTCGAGGCAGCGGTCAAACTCATGATGGTTTCCTTCGACTCCACGATAAAAGCCAATCTCTCCGTCGGTCTGCCGCTCGACCTACTGCTTTACGAGACCGACAGTCTCGAGGTGAAGGCGGAACGGCGCATCGAGGAAGACGATCCTTATTTCAACGTCATTTCGGACAATTGGGGCGAAGCGCTCAAGGCGGCCTTCGCTTCGCTGCCCGACTACAAAATCTGACGTAATATCCGACCTGAAAAGGCCGTTTGCCTTTTGCTTCAAGAGCGATTATGTCGCCTGTTCTTCAAACGGCGCGCCCATAGCTCAGTTGGTAGAGCAGCTGACTCTTAATCAGCGGGTCCAAGGTTCGAATCCTTGTGGGCGCACCATTTTTTCTGACAAAGCCTACCGGCTCCCCTCAATGCCCTTCGTCCGGCGACGGAAGATCGCTTTTGCATGGTCCGTCAGGTGGGATGTGCAGAGAAACAGGAATTTTATACTTTCTGTTCAAATGCTGTTAACCGCCGGATAAATAGCAGCTTTTTTAATACTGCGTACACCATGTAAATCTACAGCCTGTCACAATGTATCAAGTGTATTCATGCGTGACCGGCGCGCACAACCTTTTCTATGTCCTTGCGGCTGTGCTCGTTCTGGCGACAGGTTCGGTCTGTTCGGTGATTGTCTATCATCGCGGCGTTCTGGCGGAAACACACTTGCGCAAGCAATTATGGGCCGGCCTGTCGGGCATTGTCACGGCGCTGGGGATATGGGCGACGCACTTTGTTGCGATGCTCGGTTTCCGCCCGGGATTCGTGTTGCACTTTGACGGGCTGACAACCCTTGCTTCGGCCCTGATCGCGATGGCCGGGTTCCTGGTCACCAGCCAGATGCTGATTTCCTCCATGACAGCCCTGAAGCGGGCAGCCTGCGCCCTTATCGCGACCGTGACGGTCAGCGCGATGCACTATTTTGGCGTCGGCGCTCTCAAGGCTGCGGCCCTTATCGAGTTCGATCTCGCCTACGTGATCGCGTCTGTGGCCTTCACCTTCGGCTTTTTTGCGATGACCTATTTCCTGCTCAGCACCACGAGCCGGAACCGGAACTTGCTGGCTCTTGCGACCTCAATGGCGGCAACCCTCTCCGTTCATTTTATCGGAATGACGGCGATGACCATCATTCCCATGCGCAATTTCACGCCTGCGAGCTGGGAGATAGCGCAGGCAACACTGGGCGTGTGGGTCATACTGGGGGTCGGGATCATTCTCTTTGCGGCCTTTGTGGCAGCCTTTGGCGACAAGCTGATTGCGCGTCTGCGCTTTCGTGAAGAGCGCAAGATGTCGCTCCTCGTCAATGCGGCGTCGGAAGCGATCCTGATTGTTCGTGACGATGGACGCATTGTTGAGGCCAATGACGCCGCAGCCATCCTCTTTGGGACATCCAAGGAAGCGCTTGCGGGTGAAACCGCCAGTGACCTGATCGGCCTCGATCCGATGGCGGCAGCAAGTTCGGCCGTGAGCGAGCACCATCTTGATATCGGCAGTGAAGACGTCCCGGTGGACCTGAGCGTGCGGGATCTGGAGGATGAAGAGCGGGGCCTTGTGGCCGTCAGTCTTTACGATTTGCGTGAGCGCATCCGCAATGAGGCGCATATCCGCCGGCTGGCCTATCTCGATCAACTGACCGAATTACCGAACAGGACGGCCTTCCAGAAGGCCCTGCAGGAGCGCACAGCCGCTCATGCGCCGACAGCAAGAAACTTCAGTGTCTTTCTGGTGGATCTGGACAAGTTCAAGGATGTGAACGACCAGTTCGGGCATGAGGCGGGTGATGCTGTGCTGATCAAAACGGCGAGCCGCCTAGAGGCCGCGTTTGGTGAAGGCGCGCTGGTCGGCCGGCTCGGGGGGGATGAGTTTGCTGTTCTCTACCCGGATGGAGAGAACGTCGACGCGCTGCTGGACCTGGCCGCGAAAACTGTATCCATTCTGTCAGAGCCCATCCGCTACGGCGCCGTTGCCATCAAGTGCGGGGCAAGCATCGGCATTGCCTCTGCGCAAATGTGGGAAGACCCGGCGGCACTCCTGAAGGCCGCTGACAGGGCGCTATATGTCGCCAAGGACCCCGATCATCCTGATGTGCGGTTTTATGATGAAGAGCTTCACGCGCAGTCGGAGGCAAAGCGCACCCTTGAGGCGGATCTCGAACGGGCCGTGCGCGAGGAAGAATTCGTGCTGTATTACCAGTCCAAGGTTTGTTCGAAGACCCGCAAGGTTCTGGGCTATGAGGCGCTGATCCGCTGGAATAGGCCAGGCCATGGCCTCGTCCAGCCGGGGGAATTCATCGATATTGCCGAGCAGAGTCTGATCATTCAGGACATAGGCCGCTGGTCTATCTATACCGCGTGTGAGGCCGCCGCGAAGTGGACGGAGAAGGTCAGCGTCTCGGTCAATCTATCGGCACGCCAGTTCATGGACCCAGGCCTTTACGCCACTGTGCGTGATGCGCTCCGCAAGAGCGGCCTGCCGGCCCACCGTCTCGAGCTCGAGATTACCGAGACCGCGCTTATCCAGAACACCATGGTTGCGGCCCGCATCCTCGAACAGTTGAAAAAGCTTGGCGTGCAGGTGGCCCTCGACGATTTCGGGACGGGGTATTCCTCGATGCGCTTCGTCCAGCAATTCCCGTTCGACCGCATCAAGATCGACAAGTCCTTCATCCTCTCAATGGAGAGCGACAAGAAGGCCCTTGCCATCGTCGATGCGATCCTGCGGCTTGGCTCAAGCCTGTCCATTCCGGTGGTGGCAGAGGGCGTCGAGACCGAAGCGCAGGCCCTGCAATTGCTTCAGGCGAAATGTAACGAATTACAGGGCTATCTTCTCAGCCGTCCGGCGCCGCTGGCTGAGGATGGAAGCGTGTTAGCCCGGCTCGCTGAAGCCTCGTAACATTAGCTTTCCGTAAGAAAGCTCGCCTCTCACGCGAAAAAACCGAAGGAAGTCAAAGGCCCTCTCATGGGGGCTTGCTGACGGCTTTTCGTGTTTAGCACTCTGTTAAGCCTGACCTCGCAATTTCCCCTCATTCGTTAACCGAACTGGGGCTATTGTTAAGAGGGTCCGGCATGTTGAAGAAGCAGGTGCGCTGGGGCGCCGAACTGGGGTATTCAAAACCCGTCAAATCACTCGACCCGAATGTCGAGCAGCGCGGGCACGGGCTGAAGGGGTCGCTCAAGGACGGCGAGCTTGGCTATTCCCGCATGATCACGCGCCGGGTTGCGCGCAAGGATGCCCATGACGGTATCCCGACATCAGAATCCATCACGGAGGACCAGTGGAGCGAGCGCGAACAGCAGATCGCAGAGCGCGCCGAACAGATCCGCCGCGGCCTGAAGACCTGGATGAGTGCCACCTCAGCCTCTGTCCGCAACTTCATCTCTGATTGCACCCCGGGTGTGATCTATCCCGAACAGCTCAAGGAAGCGATCAAGGCTGAGGAGAGCGAATACCGGCACTACGAATTCGACGACTCCTCCGATGCCAGGGCCCACCATGAGGCCACAGTGGTCGAACTGGAAAGCTTCAAGCACCGCTATGGCGACCAGCTCCAGAAGCGCACGCCCGACATCAAGAAGAATGTCGAACAGGCCGTTGCCATCCTGATCTTTATCATGATCGTCGAGGGCTGTTTCAATGCGCTCCTGTTCAAGGATGCCCAGTCGTCAGGCCTGCTTGGCGGCATGATGGTCGCCTTTGGCATCTCGGCGGTGAACGTGCTCTTCGGCGTGACCGGTGGCTTCGTGGGACTGAGAAATCTCAACCATCCCGAGACCTATATGAAGGTGCTCGGCGGGATCGTTGCAGCCGTCTGTATCGGCTGCGGCCTGTTCGTGAATTTCTTCGTCGCTCACTTCCGTGATGCTGTGGAGCTCGCGCTTCATGAGGCCCTGGCCGAAGGATCGCTTGCCGGCTTCTCGATGTTCGCCATTCCACCGTCACAGGTGATGGCGGATATGTTCCCGAACGTATTCGGCCTCGACAGCCTCGTCGCCATTGGCCTTCTGCTGATTGGCCTGACCGTCTTCGCCATCGCGCTTTATGAGGGCTATGACCGGATTTCCGACCGTTTCCCGGGCTATGGCCGGGTGTGGCGCAAGGAGCGCGCGGCCTATGAGAAACGCCAGCAGGTGCGCAATGGCGTGCGCGACGACCTGTCGGACTATTTCAGCCGCTCGCGTATCTGGTTCGAGACCCAGCAATCGCGCCACCTTGCCGCCAAGCGCGAAATCGAGAAGGCGATGAACTTGCTGGAAACACGCCGTGACGTTGCTGTTGAAATTGCGGCGCGGGCTGGAGACCAGGAACGTTCACTCAAGGTGGCCTATCGCCAGGCGCACCGCCGGGCGCGGAATGCCGTTCGCGACAAGCTGGGCGAACAGGCCGCCGTACCCGCCTATTTCGATGAGATCATTACGCCGAATATTCCGCCCCTCGACACGCAGAAAGAGCGTGAACAGGCGAACGCCGCCATCAAGGCGATCGAGGAAAATCTTCAGGCGCTGAACATCGTGCGCGAATGGATGGAGAGCCATATCCAGCAGGTCCAGAAGGGGCTGTCCTCCATCGAGCAGCGTGTCGGCGAACATATCCAGGCCTTGCGGGACAAGCGTGAACGCCAGGACCACCAGAAAAGCGCCTGAGCGACTTGGTCAGACGAGAAGGAGTCTGAAGAATGGCACGAGCAAGAGAGAAGGGGCCCTGGTTCTGGCGGGGCATGGTCGGCGCGATGCTGGCAAGCGTGTTCGGCCTGTTCGCCCTTGCCGCCTTTAGCGCCAATCCGGCCACGACCGCCGAGACAGGCTGCCGGATGGACCGCAAGGACCCGGCCCATACGATCGTGATGATCGACCAGTCGGATCCGTTCAATCCGAACGATCTCGGCTGGGTCAGCGAGTTCATCGACAGCGAAGCGCGCACGCTGCCGCGCTTTGGACGCCTCACCGTCGTCACGCCGAACTCTGATGATCCCTATGATGCGAAAATCGTCTACAGCCATTGCTCGCCGGGTTCAGCCGAGCACGCGAATGCCTTCCTGCAGAACCCGCGCATGATCGAGGATACCTGGCGCGAGACTTTCTATAAGCCCCTTTCGACCGAGATCGAGACCGCGCTGACGGACACCCGCCAGCCGAGTTCACCCCTCTTCGAGGCGGTCTATTCCATCGCCGACCGGGCTGACTTCCAGGCCTCGCGCGGGGACCGGCGTATCATCCTCATCTCGGATCTGATGCAGCACTCCGACGAGTTTTCCTTTTACCGGACGGGGACGGATGAAGCGGCCTTTGCTGAAACCCGTCTGGCTGACCAGGTGCCGGAAATGGACGGCGTGGAGATTGTTGCCCGCGTTGTCCCGCGTCAGGAATACGACCTGCCCATGAGCGAGGTGAAAGGCTTCTGGCGGGACTATTTCGCCCGGACGGGGGCTGAGTTCAGCTCTGTGAACTGAGTTCGTGAAGTGTTTGGCCCCGGCAATGATTTGCCGAGGCCAATCGATTCTATATCTCCACGACGATCTTGCCGAAGTGCTTCTGGCTGGCCTGGTGCGCGAAGGCGTCCGCAAGCTTGTCGAGCGGGAAAGTATCTGAAATCACCGGCTTGATGCCATTGGCTTCAATGGCCGCGATCATGTCCTCCTGCGACTGGCGTGAACCCACCGTGATGCCGGAGACGGTGATGTTGGAGCTGAACAGGGCCGCCGTCGGCACTTCGCCTGAAATCCCGGTCAGGACCCCGATCAGCGAGATATGGCCGCCGATCCGGCAGGCCGCGATGGATTGCGCCATCGTGCCCGGGCCGCCGATCTCGATCACTTCGTCGACCCCGCGTCCGCCTGTCAGCTCCTTGGCCTTGGCGCCCCATTCCGGGGTTTCCTTGTAATTGATTAGATGATCGGCGCCGAGTTCCTTGAGTTTCTTGAGCTTTTCGTCGGAGGACGACGTCGAAATCACCTTGGCGCCAGCGGCTTTCGCAAATTGCAGGGCAAAGATCGAAACCCCGCCCGTGCCCTGCGTCAGGACCCAGTCCCCAGGCTTGATCCGGTTTTCGACCATGAGGCCCCGCCAGGCTGTCAGCGCCGCACACGGGAGGGTCGCGGCCTCAGTGTAACTGTAGCCTTCCGGCATGCGTGTCAGGCCTTCGGCAGGCACGGCGACCAGTTCCGCTGAAAAGCCGTCGATCCTGTCACCGGGGACGGCCAACATCTTGTCGAGCTCCGGCGGGCCGTCGCGCCAGCCCGGGAAGAAGGTGGACAGCACCTTGTCACCTTCCTTGAACCGTGTGACGCCCTCGCCGACGCCAACCACCTCGCCAGCGCCGTCCGACATCAGAATGCGGCCGTCGGGGCAGGGGATGCCGCCCTGGGCGACGACGAAGTCGTGATAGTTGAGTGAGCTGGCGCGCACCCGCATGAGGACTTGCCCCGGAGCCGGTTTCGGATCGGGACGGTCCCCGATCTGGATGTTCTGCAGGCCGCCGGGCTTCTTGAGGCTGGCAACTTTCATGGCGTGTCTCTCCCTTGAGGTTTCGCTTTGCCGCCCAACAAACATCACTGCCCCAGCGACAGCCAAGCGGGATCAATTGCCAACCGGAAAAAAGAAAGGGCGGCAGATCGCTCTGCCGCCCCGTCCTGTTGGTCTGTGTGTCGCTCTAGCGGGCGATCGTGAATTCCACGCCGACGACGCGGCCCTTCTTAAGCGGGCTGAATGTGCCGCCGCCCGGCAGGGCCGGGAAGGGCGATTGCGTGCCGTTCGACAGCGGACCCGGGAAGGGAAGCTGCGTGTCGTTGCCGACCTGGACTTCGTCAAGCAGGTTGTCGCCGAAGAGCGAAACAGCAAAGCCTTCGTATGGGGTCTCCCAGGTGAAGTCTGCGGCCACCTGCGTCGTACCCTGCACCCAGCCGAAGTTGCTGTCAGTGTAGGCGATGCGGTCACGATACTGCAGGTTCAGTGTCGAGACGAGCGAACCCATATCACCAAAGTCCGTGTCGTGGATGACGCCGAAGCCATAGGTGAGCTGCGGAACGCGCGGAAGCTCGAGCGCTTCGTCACGTTCGTCGACCACCGTGTCACCACTGATGTCGAAGCGGACTTCGTCATACTCGGCATCGATCATGCCGACATTGAAGGTGAAGAGCAGATTGTTGGTCGCTGCCCAGCGGCCGTCGACCTCGACACCCTTGATCGTCGCATCGGCGGTGTTGAGGATGTTCTGGACCACGCCGGACGGGCCGGCGGTGTTCACCTCGCGCTGCATGTTGCCGATCTCGGTGTAGAAGGCGGCACCATTGAGTTGCACGCGGCCATCTTCGCTGCCCGACTTGAAGCCGATTTCATAGGCATCGACTTCTTCCTCGTCGAAGCCGAAGTCACCGGTGTTCGGGACGATCTGGTTCTGGAAGACGTTCACGTCCGTGATGCGGAAGTTGTAGCCGCCCGAACGGAAGCCCTTGGTGTAGGAGCCGTAGGTCTGGAAGTTATCCGACCAGAAGTATTGCAGGCCCAGCTTGGGCGTCCAGTTCGACCAGTCGTCCCCATCGGAGAAACCGTTATCTTCGCCGGTATACGGGTTCGTGCCGTCAATCGGGCAGGTGCCGTCCACCACGGAGCACTCAGGGCGCGGACGGATATAGGTAACGTCTGCATCCTTCTCCTCGCTTGAATAGCGAAGGCCGACTGTTGCGATCAGGTCTGGCGTGATCGAATAATCAACGTTGGCAAAAGCACCGTACACCGTGTGGTCCTGGCTGCCGCCGCCATAGAAGCCCCAGGGCAGAGCTGCCGGGAAGGCGGCCGGCCGGGTGGTCGGCAGATTACGGATCTCCGTGTAATCGAGGGTCTGGTTGAAGTAGTAGAGACCCGTCGTGACATCAGTATTCCCGAAAGTGCCAGCGTAGCGAAGCTCGTTCGAAATCTGCTCCTGCGCGATTTCCGCGTTGGAGTGGAACAGGGTGAACGGGGTCGCGTCGATATCGCCGGAGCTGGTGCCCGAATAATCGCGATAACCGACGATGTTGGTGATCTGGCCGTTGCCGAAATCGACATCATAGTCGGTGCGGAGCGAGACAAAGGTCGTTTCGCTGTCGCCAAAGCCCGGATTGTTGATCGAGAAGTCGAAGCTGTCACGATCGAAATAGGACCGGTTCTGGCCGCTTGGGCCATCGACATAGGAGTCGTTGTACTGGGCATTGAGCAGGAAGGTCAGCCGATCGGTCGGGAACCATTCCAGTGCGCCCTTATAGATGGCGGTCTGGGCTTCACCGTGATTGTCGCCGTCATACAGGTTTTTGAAGTAGCCGGCGTCGGTGTTGTAGTAGGCGCCGATCTTGCCATTCAGCACGCCGTCGATCAGCGGGCCGGAGACGATGCCTTGCACGGTTGAGTTCAGGCCGCCGCGATCATCATCGATCGGGCCATCAAAGCGGGCGCGGGCCTTGTAGGTGAAGTCATCGGTCGGACGTGCGGTGTTGATCACCAGCGCGCCACCCGTCGTGTTGCGCCCGAAGAGCAGGCCTTGCGGGCCACGCAGGACTTCGACGCTTTCGAGGTCGAACAGGTCAACCACGACACCATTGTTGATGCCGAGATAGACGCCGTCGACAAAGACGCCGACAGCCGGGTCGATGGACGGGATGGAGGAGTTCACACCGAGCCCGCGAATGGCGAAGTTCGCCGTGCCGCGTGAGGTGCCGACATCGTCGAGTGAGACGTTCGGTGAGGTGTAGGAAAGGTCTTCGACCGTGGTGACGTTCAGGGCGTCGAGCGTGTCGGCATTGAAAGCCGTGACGGCGATCGGAACCGACTGGACGTCTTCGACGTCTTTCTTCTTCGTAGCCGAAACGGTCACTTTCTGGAGGACACGGTCCACGGCGTTTTCGCGGTCCTCGTCAGTCTCCTGCGCGTGCGCGGGCATGACGCTGAAAGCGGTCGCGAGGGCCACGCCGGACAGGAGGAGGGTTTTGCGCTGCATCATAAGGACTCCCATTAGATGTTATGGTTATGTTTTTGACGGTTATATCCGCCTGATTCTGAAGTGCCACGGGCGATTCAGTCGAGGTGAGCCTTAATTTAGGTGCAAGCGATTCCGCAAGGGACACATACTGTCGCATGATGAAATGTGTGTGCAGGTGATGTGTTATTGCATCACATCTTTCGCTCGTGCGAAATGTAATTTGACGCGGAGCAATATGAATCTAGGGGGACGGCAGAGCGTGGTGTATCTGTCTTAATCCCCAGGAAAATCAGGGGTGCGCTTATCGAGGAAAGCCCGGTAGCCTTCAGCAAAATCAGGTCCGGTCGCCGCTCTCACGAAGGCAGCGCGGCGATCGGTGGATGATATTCTCTCATCATTTAGCATGTTGATCATGCGCTTGGTGGCGCGCACCGAGTACTGCGATACCGCAGCGATTGATTCGGTCTTGCCGCGTGCCTCCGCCAGAGCGGCGCCCGGTTTGCAGACCTCATCCACAAGGCCGATCCGAAGGGCTCGCCCGGTATCGAAGATTGCGCCTGTGAAAAGGATATCCTTCGCCTGCGATGCGCCGACCGTCTCCACCAGGCGTCGGGTATCGTCGGCAGGATAGACGAGGCCAAGGCGTGCGGGTGTCACGCCAAACCGGGCAGCTTCAGAGGCGATGCGAATGTCGGCGGCAAGCGCGAGCGAGACGCCTCCACCAATGCACACGCCTTCGATGGCCGCGATGACGGGCTTCTCGCAGGCCGAAATCGCATTCAGACCGCGTGCGATCGTGTCAGCACTTTCGCCGGCAATCTTCTCGTTGGCATAGATCGTCTCGAATTCGGAGATGTCAGCGCCGGCCGCGAAGTGACCAGTCTCACCGCCGTGCAGGATAACAGACTTTGCGTCGGGGGCTGCTTCTGCTTCGGCAATCAGCCCGGGCAGGGCCGCCCACATCTCCATGTTGAAGGCGTTGCGCCGGGCCGGGGCGTGGAACACGATCTCGGCAGCCGGGGCTGCCAGCGACAGCGTGATCTGTGCGGGCATCTATTCACCCAGTTCATCGGCAAAGACCGAGCCGTCGACCATGACGAAGTCAACGTCTTCAAGCTCTTTCACATTGTCCAGAGGATTGCCGTCGACGGCGATAATATCGGCTTCCTTGCCGACCTCGATGGCGCCAATAGAGTCCGACATGCCGAAGAGTTCGGCATTATTGATGGTCGACGCCTGGATCGCCTGAAGCGGGCTCATGCCCCACTCGACCATATAGGCGAACTGGCGTCCGTTGAGACCATGGGCGTAGACCCCGGCATCGGTCCCGAAAGCCATCTTCGCACCGGCCTTCACAGCACGCTGGAAGCTCTCGCGTTGAGCGCGCCCCACCTGGCGCTCCTTCTCCAGGGACTCTGGCAGGATGCCGGCCTCTTCGCCTTCGGCGAGGATGAAGTCGGACACATAGACATCCATGGACAGGAAGGTGCCTTTCTCCTTGGCGAGTTCGATACTCTCATCGTCGATGAGGCTGGAATGCTCCACGGAATCCACGCCGGCCTCGATGGCGGTGCGGATGCCTTTGGTCCCGTGTGCATGGACCGCGACCTTCAGGCCGAGCAGGTGCGCTTCGTCGACAATGGCTTCCATTTCTTCGGCGGTGAATTGCTGGGCACCGATCTTGGTGCCCTTGGAGAGCACGCCGCCCGTCCCGCAATACTTGATGACCTCGGCCCCGTATTTGACGTTCTGGCGGACCTTCTGGCGAACGCCCCATGGGCCATCTGCGACGCCCTCGGCGCGGTCCTTGTACTCAAATGGCAGGAGGTTGGTGTCGCAATGTCCACCCGTAATGCCAAGCGCGACGCCTGCCGGGATCACCCGCGGGCCCGGGATCTCGCCATCCATGATGGCATCGCGCAGGGCCACATCGGAATACCCTCCCGCCCCGACATTGCGCACTGTGGTGAAGCCGGCCCGCAGCGTCTTCTGGGCATTGGCGACGCCGGAAATGGTCGCGCGCGGCAGCGAGACGGCGAGGCCGCGATAGCCATGATCGTCATGCCGGCTCGTCAGGTGGACATGGCTGTCTGACAGGCCAGGCAGGACGTAAGCCCCTTGCATATCGATCACCGTCTCCGCGCCATCGAGACCAAACGAATCTTCTGAGCCGACGCCGACGATCCGGCCATCCTCCACGAGGATCGAGGCGTCAGTCATGATGTCTCCGGTTCTCACATCAATGACATTGCCGCCGGAGAGGACGGTGCGCTCGGCCATGGCGGTCGAGGCCGCAGAAAGGGCGGCAAGTGAAAGTGCGGCAAGGCGAAGCGTCATGTCAGGTCTCCAGGTGACGAACAGGATCAATGGCGCGCAACCTGTCGCCAGCCGCTGACGCTGGCACGCCGGTTGCGCGCCGAAAACCGGCCTCAGCCGAGAATGCCCGGCTTGCGGTCAATCCAGGGCTGGGCTGCCTCAAGCTCATAGGCCAGCGCGAGAAGCAGGCCATCATCGCCGCGCCTGCCGGAGAAGAGTGAGCCGACCGGGATGCCGCCTGATGTCCACTGAAGTGGCACACTCATCGAGGCGGCGCCCGAAACATTCATCGGGGCGGTGAAGGCAACGAAATCGGTGACGCGCTTCATGGTCTCGTCGAAGTCGCCGGTCGGCGACTGGGTGCCGATCGCTGGAGGGAGGGTAGACACGGTCGGGGTCAGCAGGACGTCGAAATCGTCGAACCATGAATGATATTCACCTTCGAAGGCCTGCAGGTAAGCAATGGCGCTTTCGAAGCGGTCTTTCTTGGCCATGAAGTCCTGCGCGAGGCCGAGCGTCCACGGCTCGAGGATTTCCTCGGGGGCCTTGCCCGGCGAATAGGCCATGGCCTGCTGCATGAACTCGGCAGCACCGGCGGCCCAGAGCAGCAGGAATTCGTCCTGGAAGGCCTTTCCGTCCATCGGGACGGTCCAGTCTACAACCTCGTGGCCAAGCGACCGGCAGAGGTCGGCTGTGCGCTCGATGCCGGCGCGAGTTTCGCTGTCGAGGCTGGCGCCATTGGTCGGCTCCGGCGCAAAGGCGATCTTCAGGCGACGGCTGGCCGGGCCGGTGATCCGGCCTGTCGGCGTGAGGCCTTCGCGCGGATCTTCGGCGGCTGCGAACAGCGCGGCGCTGTCGCGCACGGTCAACGTCACCGCATGATTGACGGAGAGTTCAACCGGCTGGTCCAGCTGCGGGCCGGCCAGTGCGCCGCGGGAAGGCTTCAGGCCGAACAGGCCACAGCAAGCTGCGGGGATCCGGATCGAGCCGCCACCGTCGCTGGCATGGGCGAAGGGGGTCACCCGTGACGCCGTCAACGCAGCTGCGCCGCCTGAGGATCCGCCCGGAATACGGCTCAGGTCCCACGGATTACGGGTCGGGCCGGTCACCAGCGGCTCGGTGGACGAGATGAGGCCGATTTCTGGCGTCGTCGACTTGCCGAGCGAAACAACGCCCATCTCGCGCCAGCGGGTTGCGAAGACGCCATCTTCCTCAGCGACATAATCCTTGAAGGCGCGGCTGCCATAGAAGCTCGGCGCATTTTTCCAGTTCATCAGGTCCTTGATGAAGGTCGGCACGCCGCCAAACGTCCCGGCCGGGCTCTCTGCTGCACGGACGCGCGCCATGTCATAGGTCTTCGAGGCAATGGCATTGATCTGTGGATTGACCCGCTCGGCGCGGGCAATAGCGGCTTCTGTGAACTCGAGCGACGAGACATCGCCATTCGAAATCAGCTGCGCCATGCGGACGCCGTCCATATCTCCGGAAGGCAGGCTTGTGGCTCTCAGGGCCCGGACCGGGGCGCAGGCGCTTGCAAACGGCAAAAGGGCTGCCGTGGCAGCCGTACCGCGCAGGAAATGGCGGCGGGTGTAATTCGTCATGAGATAGTCCTCCCGGGTCGTATTTTGTTGTTCTTGCGCCGGGACGTTGTCGCGAGCTTGCTCGAAACGCAAGCGCAAGCTAGCCCATTGTTTCAATCGAAACCGTTTTCCTGCGAGCCTCCATGCTTTCCATTCTCGACCTCTTCCGCATCGGTCTAGGGCCGTCCAGCTCCCACACGGTGGGCCCGATGCGGATCGCGAGACGCTTCCTGCAGGAGGCGGCGAAGGCTGGAAAGCTGGCAGGCGCGACGCGCATCCATGTTGAGTTGCAGGGGTCGCTCGCTCTCACAGGGATCGGGCACGGCACCGACAAGGCGGTGATTCTCGGGCTGATTGGTATGCAGCCGGAAACCGCCGATCCGATAGAGGCCGAAGAGACCTTCCGGCGGATTGTGCGCGACAAGCGTATCGCGCTTGCTGACGGGCCGGAGATCGACTTCAACCCGGTCAAGAATATCGAGTTCTGTACCGAGATCGTCCCGGTCCTGCACCCCAACGGCATGGTGCTTCACCTTTATTCTGGCGGCGAGGCGCCGGTCTATTCGCGGACATATTTCTCGACCGGCGGCGGCTTCATCGCCTCGAAGCAGCAGCTTGAGAAGCCAGCCAAGGGCGATGTCGTACCAAGCGCCAAGGGCGCACCTTACCCGTTTGAGTCGGCCAAGGAGATGATCGCGCTCTGCAAGGCGCATGGCTGGCGCGTCGATGAGCTGGTCCTGCACAATGAAGATGCCCGCCGCGCCCGCGAGAAGACACTGAAGCGCCTCGACAAGATCGCTGAGACGATGATGGCGTGCATCGATAATGGTCTATCCCATACCGGTATCCTGCCCGGCGGCCTCGAGGTGACGCGCCGCGCGCCGGGGCTGTACCAGAAGCTCAAGAACAATCCCGGTTCGAATGAGCGCGAGGAGCTGTTCGACTGGCTGAATGTCTACGCGATGGCGGTGAATGAGGAGAATGCCGCCGGTGGGCGAGTTGTCACCTCGCCAACGAATGGCGCGGCCGGGATCATTCCGTCGGTGATCCGCCACTATTGCTACGAAAACGGCAAGCTCGACCATGCCATGGCGCGCCGCTTTTTGACGACGGCGGGGGGTATCGGGCTGCTCTACAAGCAGCGCGCGTCGATCTCGGGCGCCGAGATGGGATGCCAGGGAGAGGTGGGCGTTGCGTGCTCGATGGCTGCCGGCGGGCTGGCGGCGGTGTGGGGGGCGGATGCCGAGTCGGTCTGTGTGGCTGCCGAGATTGGCATGGAGCACAATCTCGGCCTGACATGCGATCCGGTCGGCGGACTGGTGCAGATTCCGTGCATCGAACGCAATGCTTTCGGTGCCGTGAAGGCAGCCAATGCGGCGCGGCTGGCCCTGCACGGGACCGGGCAGCACAAGGTTAGCCTCGACCAGGTGATCGAGACCATGCGCCAGACCGGGCTCGACATGTCGTCCAAGTACAAGGAGACCAGTACGGGCGGTCTGGCGGTGAATGTGATCGCCTGTTGAGCGGCCTGACGCTTGACCCGCGGTCAGCCTTGGAGGCGTGAATCCGCCATGTCATGATCCGTGGATGGATGGTTTTCAGACAAAGACACCGGCGCGTACCGGGCTTGAATATCCCATAGACACAGTGCCATCGGTTGGTGACACGATGGAGATCCTGCCCGGCCTCCATTGGGTGCGGATGCCACTGCCGTTTTCGCTGAAATGGATCAATCTCTGGCTGATCGATGACGGCGAGCCCGGCTGGACGATTGTCGATACCGGCATGCCGCTGGAGGACACCAAGGCCGCGTGGAGACAGATCTTCGAGGACAAGCTGGATGGCCGCCCGGTCTGGCGGATCATCGTTACGCACATGCATCCGGATCATGTCGGCAATGCCGGCTGGCTGTCACGCAAGTTTCCGGGCGCCGAGTTGTGGATGACCCAGCTCGAATACATCACCTGCCGCATGCTGATTGCCGATACAGGCCGCGAGGCGCCCCAGGCCGGCATCGATTTCTATCGCGCCGCCGGCTGGACCGACGAGCAGATCGGCACCTACCAGAAGCGCTTTGGCGGCTTTGGCCGGGGCGTCAGCCAGATGCCGGACTCCTATCGCCGCCTGAGCGATGGAGAGGTTATCCGTCTTGGCGGCCAAGACTGGCAGGTTGTTGTCGGCAATGGCCACTCGCCGGAACATGGCTGTCTCTACAGTTCGAACCTCAATGTCATGATTGCAGGCGATCAGCTGCTCCCGCGGATTTCGTCGAATGTGTCCGTTCATCCGACCGAGCCGCGCGCCAACCCGCTGGAAGACTGGATCTCGAGCTGTCGCAAGCTCAAGGGCGTGCTGGCGGAGGACGCGCTGATCCTGCCAGCGCACAATGAGCCCTTCAGGGGCGCGCATCAGCGCCTGGATCATCTGATCAAGGGCCATGAGACCGCCCTCAAGCGTCTCAGGCAGCGGATCGAGGCTGAGCCGCGCCGTGTGGTTGACGTTTTTCCAGCGGTGTTCGGCCGGAAGATCGACGATGATGTCCTATCCATGGCGACGGGCGAGGCGATCGCACACCTTCGCTGCCTGATCGAGCGCGGGCAGGTCACCGTTCGCCGCGACGAAGACGGAACAGACTGGTACAGCGCGGCCTGAGGCCGCCGCCGGTTTCGTCACAGCAATTCAAGGGTCGCCTTGGTTTCGCCATGGCGCTAGTCTTCCTGTGTTGAGAAGGGAGACCTCCATGAGCGAACGCGGTTCGACCAGCTTCCTGTTTGTCATCGGCATCGGCCTGATCGTTGCCGGGGCAGCGATCTATGGCGTGCTTGCCCTCATGGGCGTGAGCCTTGCTGTCGGCGAAGCCTCCGAGAGCGCCGGTGTTCCCATCTTCGCAGTCCTGGCCCTGCCGGGCCTTGTCTTCCTTGGCCTCGTCCTGCTTTGCATCAAGGTCGTGATCGACCGGTTCTTCAGCAAGGAAGATGACCACTACGCCCGTACGGTCGACAAATAGGAGCTTCTGACATGATCGTGACCATGGCGGACACGGTGCCCGGCCGTGAGATTTCCGAAGTGATCGGCATTGCGCGCGGGAACGTGGTTCGGACCCGTTTTTTCGGCCGCGATATCATGGCCGGTCTTCGCAATCTCGTGGGCGGCGAGGTGCCTGAATACACAAAGCTAATGGCAGAAGCGCGCGAACAGGCTCTTGACCGCATGCTCGCGGATGCTCAAAGGCTTCAGGCCGACGCCATCGTCACGATGCGCGTGACCACATCGATGATCATGGGCGGTTCTGCAGAGCTGCTCGCCTACGGAACGGCCGTCAAACTGTTATGAGTGAATCCTCCCGGACAACTGAGACGCCTGCAGAGAAGCGCTCGCTCAAGGAAAAGATACTCCACGAAGCCCGGGAATGGGCCGTCACGCTGGCGATCTTCATTCCAGCTTTCTACATCTTTTCCTTCCTGATCTATGAGCAGCGCGTCATCCCGTCCGAAAGCATGGTGCCCAACCTGCAGGTCGGTGATCGTGTCGCCGTCAACAAGTTCGCCTATGGCTACAGTCGCTACAGTTTGCCGTGGGGCGCGTGGCGGCTGATTCCGGAAGGTGAGGGGCGTGTGTTCGGCGGCAAGCCTGACCGCGGCGATGTGGCCGTCTTCATGCACCCGCATACCGACCGCGTCATGATCAAGCGTATCATCGGCCTGCCGGGCGATGAGGTGCAGATGATTGACGAACAACTCTATCTGAATGGCGAGCCGATCGAGCGGGACTTCATTCGCAGGATCAAATATGTCCCGCACCAGGTGAGTTATACCGAGACGGCCCGCGAATACCGCGAGACGATCAATGGCAAGTCCTGGCTCTCCCATCAGTGGCTGCAGGGCGACAATCAGGTCCGCTCGCTCGACACCACGCCGGTCTTCAAGGTGCCTGAAGGCCATTACCTTTTCATCGGCGACAATCGGGACAATTCCGAAGACGGCCGGTCGACAACCGGGCATTGCCCGCCGAACGCCCAGGGGGTGATCGACCGGGCCGGATGTGAACTCGCACGCGGTATCGATCCTGAAGACGCCTCTGTTGGCTTTGTTCCGGCGGAAAACCTGATCGGGCGCGCTGATACGGTGCTTTTCTCGACCTATTCCTGTGGCGATGCCCATGCCGAGCCCTGCATGAAGAAGCGCCTCTGGCGAGGTCTCTGAGCAAGTTTCCCCTTTCAGGCGAAACTGGCGCAGGGTTTGCACCAGCTGTCTCTGACCCCGGAATGGTGATCAGGGATGGGACAGATGAAGTACCGGCTGCTGCGCCCGGCGCAAATGACAGAAGATCTTTGGGACGCCTTCGCCGCCTTGCGCGATGCCCGTGGGCTCTATGACGATCCATTCTTCGACCCGCTTTATGCCCGTCTGGTTGCAAACCTGCGCACTGATACCCGTATTGCTGTGGCAGAGGAGGGCGGAGAGCCTGTCGGCTTCTGGGCCCTGCATCGCAGGCCTGGCGCCTGGGCGCGCCCGATCGGCGGTCCGTTCTCGGACTGGCACGGCCCGGTCCTGTCAGCCGGCACATCCCTGTCCCCGCGCGACTTTCTGAGAGGTGTCGGCCTGCTCGGCATGTCGACTTTTGGCTGGCTGCCGCAGGACCCAGGCAGTGAGACCCGGCTGAGGCTCGCTGGCGCCAACATGACTACTGTCGAACATGGCTGGGCCGGTTTCATTGACGAGCAGACGCGCCGTTGGCCGAAACACTTCAAGAAGATGCGCCGGCTTGCCCGCAATATCGAGCGGGACTTCAGTGAATGTGAATTCCGGTACGACGATCAGAGCGATGAGACCTTCGAGCGCCTCATCGCGCTGAAACGGGACCAGTTTGCCCGCACCGGTCGTCATGACGTGCTGGCACCGGCATGGGTCCAGTCTATGCTGGAACGGTTGCGGTCCGCGGAGGGCCCACGCTTTCGGCTACGGCTTGTCAGCCTGCACTTTGACGGACAGCATGCCGCCAGTGAGCTCGTTCTCCAGTCCGACAAGGTCACGCATGGCTGGATCACGGCCTTTGAGCCGGAGATGGCGCAATATTCGCCGGGGAATATGGTTGTCCAGATGATGCTGGAGCGGATGGCAGGCGAACAGGGCCCGAAAATCTACGATGCCGGCCCCGGGCTTGATCATTACAAGCGTCATTATTCCAACTATCAGGTGCCGGTTGGCTCTGGCGTGGTGCGCGCCCGTTCTCTCGCTTTCCGCCCAGACCGCCTTCTGGGGCAGGCCTGGCGAAGTGGTGAACACATCATACCGGGCCGGGCTGCACAGCTTATGACTCAATCGCGCCGCCGCCTTGATCAGATATGCCTCTCCGAGACCGGCACGCTTGGTCGTCTCTCCGGACTTGGCAAGGCGTTCGGGCGGACAAGAGCAGCCATGGAGCTTGCCGAGTCCGGTCAAGCCGACTAATCGCCCTGTTGAAGGTTTGTCCCGGACAAAACAGTCTTGGACATAACGCAATTGGGGTGAGGCCGTCGCAGCGATGCCTGGCAGCAAGACTGACAGACAGAAGCACATCCGCGGACCGATCATTGTCTCACGGCATGGTCGCCCGTCGCTGGACAGGCGCGCCGGCCCGCGCCTCGACTGGCAGGAATATCGTGACTGGTGGGACCAGTACGAGGCGGGCAGCCTCGCGGAAAACCAGGCCATTCCTGACAATCTCAAACAGGTCGTGGCTGACGCCGATGTGATTCTCAGTTCGCCGGCGCCTCGAGCTGTTGAGACAGCCAGACTTGCCAGCGGCCGTGAGCCGGAGACTGATGAGCTGTTCTGTGAGGCCCCTCTGCCGCCGCCGCGTCTGCGTAACCGGAAATACCTTCCGAAGACCTGGAATGTGATCGCCCGTACAGCCTGGCTTTATGGCCATAGTCTTGATGGGGAGAGCAACCGGCAAGCGCGCGACCGGGCCAAGGCAGCCGCGCAGCGCCTGCATGAAGCGGCTGAAACCGGAAAGGTTTATCTGGCCGCGCATGGCTGGTTCAACCGTATGCTTCGCCCGGCCATGGCCCGGCTCGGCTGGGTATGCGTGCGCGATGGTGGCGACCAGTACTGGAGCTACCGGATCTATGAATACCGCGGCAAATCTTGAGCCGCCGCCATTGTGAAGCGTGCGGCAGGTGCTTAGGGTGCGGCCGGGCAATCTCAACATACGGGGAGCGACCGAATGGCCGAAAAGGCAACTCAGGCAATCGATAAAATGAGCTTCGAGGAAGCCCTCAAGGAGCTTGAGGAGATTGTTCGCCGTCTTGAGGCAGGCGATGTCGAGCTGGAGAAATCGATCGAGATCTACGAACGCGGTGCAAAGCTGAAAGCACACTGCGAATCACGCCTGAAATCAGCCGAGCTGAAAATCGAGCAGATTGTGCAAGGCGGCGACGGCAAGCCCCGCACCGAACCTGCCAGCTTCGACTGAGGACGTCTGAATGGATTTCGAGCAGCGCCTGACCGAAATCGCCGATAGGGTGACTGTGGCGCTGGACCAGTTGATTCCGCCGGCACAGGGGCCGGAAGCGAATCTGATGCGGGCCATGCGCCATTCCGCGCTCGCCAATGGCAAGCGGATGCGCCCTTTCTTCGTGATCCAGACCGGCGCGCTGTTCGATGCGGACGAAACCTCCCTGTTGCGGGCGGCCGCCGCCCTGGAGTGCGTACACTGTTACTCGCTGGTCCATGATGATCTGCCGTGCATGGATGATGACGATCTGCGCCGCGGCCAGCCAACCGTCCACAAGGCATTTGACGAGGCAACCGCTATCCTCGCCGGCGACGCGCTGTTAACCCTCGCCTTCAAGATTCTCGCGGCTGAGGATACCCATTCCGACGCGAAGGTCCGCCTGCGCCTGATTGAGCGGCTTGCAGATGCTGCCGGGGCCAAGGGCATGGTTGGGGGCCAGATGATCGATATGCTGCAGGAAGACAGCCCGCGCGACCTCAATACCATCACCCGGATGCAGCGGCTCAAGACCGGCGCACTGATTTCCTATTCCGTCGAAGCCGGCGCCATCATTGGCGGGGCGAGCGAAAACGCGCGCCATGCGCTTGCAGGCTTTGCACAGGATCTCGGTCTGGCTTACCAGATTGCCGATGATATCCTTGATGCCGAAGGCGATGAACTCATGGTCGGCAAGACCCTGCGCAGTGATGAAAGTGCAGGGAAAGCGAACTTTGTGACCGTTCTGGGCGTTGATGGTGCACGCCAACGCGTGCGGCTCCTTGCCGCGCAGGCCAAGCAGCACCTCGCTTTTTTCCGCAGTGAGGCCAATATCTTGCTGCAATCGGTTGATTATGTGCTCGACAGGAAACGATAGACTCAAACAAAACTGTTACAGAGCCCGTCTGAAAGGACGATTGCATGACGCTCCCCTCAAAGACCCGCCTTCTCGATACCGTCTCTACTCCGGCTGACCTCAAGGGCCGCTCGCGCGATGACCTGAAGCAGATCGCCGACGAGTTGCGTTCGGAAGTCATCGATGCGGTATCTGTGACCGGTGGTCATCTCGGTGCCGGCCTGGGCGTGGTTGAACTGACGCTCGCAATCCACTCCGTCTACGATACGCCGGAGGACAAGCTGATCTTCGACGTGGGCCACCAGTGCTATCCGCACAAGATCCTCACCGGCCGGCGCGACCGCATTCGCACGCTGCGTCAGGGGGACGGCCTGTCAGGCTTTACCAAGCGTGCCGAGAGTGAATACGACCCCTTCGGTGCCGCGCATGCGTCGACCTCTATTTCCGCTGGGCTCGGCTTTGCCAAGGCCCGCGATCTGACGGGCAAGGACAACAAGGTCGTCTGCGTCATTGGTGACGGCGCGATGTCGGCCGGCATGGCCTATGAGGCGATGAACAATGCCGGTTCGGACATGAGCCGCATGCTCGTCATCCTGAACGATAACGACATGTCCATTGCCCCGCCGGTCGGGGCGATGAGCCACCATCTCTCCAAGCTCGTCTCGTCGCGCTCCTATCGCGGGCTCAGGAAGTTCGCCAAGAGTGTGGTGAAACCGATCGGACTGACCAACCAGGCGCGGAAGGCGGAAGAGTATCTTCGCGGTTTCGCCATGGGCGGCACGATGTTCGAGGAGCTTGGCTTCTATTATGTCGGACCAATCGATGGGCACGATCTCGACGTGCTCCTGCCTGTGCTTGAAAACTGTAAGGCCATGGAATCCGGCCCGGTCCTGCTTCATGTCGTGACGCAGAAGGGCAAGGGCTATGAGCCTGCCGAGAACTCCGCCGACAAGTATCACGGCGTCGCAAAGTTCAACGTTGTTACGGGCGAGCAGCAGAAATCCAAGTCCGGCCCGCCGAGCTACACCAAGGTGTTTGCCCAAAGCCTCGTAAAGGAAGCGCGCCAGGACGACACAATTGTCGGGATTACCGCCGCCATGCCGGGCGGTACAGGCATGGACCTTTTCGAGAAGGAATTCCCCGAGCGCATGTTCGATGTCGGCATTGCCGAGCAGCATGCGGTTACCTTTGCCGCCGGTCTGGCCGCTGACGGTATGAAGCCTTTTGCCGCGATCTATTCGACCTTCCTGCAACGCGGCTATGACCAGGTTGTCCATGATGTCGCGATCCAGAGCCTGCCGGTCCGTTTCGCGATTGACCGGGCTGGCCTCGTCGGCGCCGATGGCCCGACACACGCGGGCAGCTTCGACATCGGTTATCTTGGTGCGCTGCCGGGCATGGTCTGCATGGCAGCTGCCGATGAAGCCGAACTGGTCCACATGGTGCGCACCGCTGTCGAGATCGATGACCGCCCGAGCGCCTTTCGCTATCCGCGCGGCTCCGGCACCGGCGTGGAGCTGCCGGAGCAGGGACAGGCGCTTGAGATCGGCCGTGGCCGGATCGTCCGTGAAGGGACAAGCATTGCGATCCTGTCCTATGGCGCACGGCTGAGCGAGGCCTTGAACGCGGCCGATATGCTGGCCGCGCAAGGGCTGTCCTGCACCGTCGCCGATGCGCGTTTTGCCAAACCGCTCGACGAGGAACTGGTCAACCGGCTCGCCAAGGAACACGAAGTCCTCATCACGATTGAAGAGGGCGCACGTGGCGGGTTCGGCGCATTCGTGCTGCAACACCTTGCAGACGCTGGCGCGCTGGATACCGGGCTCAAGATCCGGACCATGCATCTCCCCGACATCTTCCAGGATCAGGACAAGCCGGAGCTTATGTATGCTGCCGCCGGGCTTGATGCCCGCAGCATTGCGGCCTGCGCTATCGAGGCGCTGGGGCGTGGGAATGTGCAGGATATCGACCGGCTGGCCCGGGCCTGAACTGTCTTACAATTTGGAAACCTCCTAGCGGGCATCGACGGCTCTCTATAGGCTTGCCGAAAGGTATCGTGCTGGAGGAAACCATGTGGCGTAGAACTCTCTCGGGTTTGTTTTGTCTTGGTATTGTCGCCTGCGAGACAGCGCCACCTGTCCCCACTGAAATGGAACCGGCGGCTTTCGAGCAGGCCGTTGGCGAAGCCCGGGACAAGCCACATCCATGGAGCACGATCCAGGCCTATACAGACCTTCTCGACTCCGGACGGCTGTCTCAGGGCCAAAGACTGGAAGCGCTGTTTGCCCGCGGCTCTGCGCGCCGCCAGGCCCGAATCAACCTGCCCGGTGCCGTTCAGGATCTTGAGGAAGCGCAGATCCTTGCGGGGGCGGACTCACCGCTGATCGAGAACATCGCCACCGAAATCGAATATGCCAAGACTGACTGGGGCAGGGCTGCCGGCAAGCTAGAAGGCCTGCAAACCCTGCCGGAATGGTTTAATTCCAAGGTTGCCATGGGCGGGCTGCCCGAAGCGGCTGAACGCTATCGTGAGTCTGACCTCGCTCCCTCCCCAGACCAGGTCAGCCTGCTGGAAGCGGCCGGTTATCTCTGCAGGACATCCGGTGCGAGCGATGAGACCTGGACGGTGACGGAAGAGGCCGAACACCTCGAAGGGCTGGAATGGTGTGAAAACCCGGGAGTTTCCTGAAATCAGTCACATTCTTGCCTTGGCTCAAGGGCCTAAGTGGGCATTGTGTCATGAAGTTTACTGAGGAGATTCTCCAATGATCCGTTCAATGTTTGCCGGCGCCAGCCTTATCCTTTTGGCTGCCGCCTGTACCTCTTCGCCCGACCCCGAGACCGATGCCCAGGCAATCATGGATGCGGATCTGAGTGTGGAGCAGACCAAGTACGAGCTTGCCATGGGGACAGTGAGTTCACTGATTGAGGCGGGCAATGAGCAGATCGCGATCGACCGTCTCACCCAGATGCTGGGTGACCCGGGCATGAGCGAGGCCCAGATGGCTGAAGTGCTCTTCAAGCGCGCCGAGCTGCGCTATGGCGCAGGCAGTGATCTGGAAGGTGCCATTGCCGACCTGAAGGAAATTCAGGCGGACTATGCAGACAGCGATTTCGCGGATGATGCCTCATCGCTGCTCGAGCAGGCGGAGGCGGAGTATGCCACCCTGACAGACATGCTCGCCTCTGGCGACGTTTCCCCGATGGAGCGTTTCGAGATCCTGTTCCGTCTTGGCCGTCACCAGGAAGCGTCTGACCTCATGCTGGCTGGTGCGCTCGAGCCCGATAATGAGTACCTCGTCGACATGTATCAGATCGGCTACCTCTGCGATGGTGACGAGCTTGCCGGCCCCGTCTTCTCGATGACCGAGCCGGATGGCACGCAGCGAAACGTCCAGTTCTGCGAACTCGGCAAATAAGCTTACACATGCGCCAGACGCTGGCGCATACTGGCATGCTGATTGCTCCCCTCCATCCTCTTGTGGGACTGGAGGGGACACTGTTTTGAAAGATGCTATAACGATCTTCCTTGCCGGACTGGTTTGTGCCGGCGCGATGATCCTCTGGCCGGGGCTACATCAGGGCGATCCGGACGAAGCCGTAGTGGCTGCAGCTCAGACCCTCCCGATTCAATAGATTGTCAGGCGGGCCAGCATGGCTGACGCGTCGATCTGTCGTCGCAGTCGACGTGCTCGTGCTCTTTCCTTCCGCCCGCTCTCATGATTGATTTGCGCTGCAACAAAATCAGAGATGCGGAGGAATTCATGGCAGCGGATGCTGGATCGGCCTGGCCGGTGCTTTCAATAGAGGCGGCGAACAAGAAACTCGCAGAACCGGGTACGCCATTGGCCGTGAGCGAAGGCGTCATCGACGGCGTCGAGATGAAGTACTATTCCGAGGCGCCGCCGACGCTCCGTTTCCTCATTGAGGCCTCCGCTCTGCATGGCGATCGTGACTTCCTCGTCTATGAAGATGAGCGCGCAAGCTTCTCTTCACACCTGAAGGCCGTCGCACATCTTGCCCGTGCCCTGAAAGATGATTTCGGTGTGGAGAAGGGAGACCGCATCGCCATTGTGATGCGCAACTATCCGCAATGGTCGGTTTCCTTCTTCGCTGCACTCTCGATTGGTGCGATTGCGACGCCGATGAATTCCTGGTGGACTGGCGAGGAGCTGGAATACGGCCTGAACAATGCCGGTGTGAAAGTCGCCATTGTCGATCCGCAGATCTTCGAACGCGTGCGCGAGCACCTGGACGACCTGCCGGATCTGAAGTCCATCATCATTGCGCGTGAGACCGAGGAAGAACGCAATGACCCTCGCGTCCATAACCTTGAGACTATCATTGGTGAGACCAATGACTGGGGGAAACTCGACGCTATCAGCCTCCCTGAGATCGCCCTGGCGCCCGATGATGATGCGACCCTGATGTATACCTCCGGCACGACCGGCAAGCCGAAGGGCGCGCTGGCGACGCACCGGGCGGTCATTTCCAACTTCCTGAACTCGATGACCTGCCAGGCGCGCATGTTTCTGCGCCGCGGGGAACAGCCGCCTGAGCCCGATCCGGACGAACAGCGTGCTTCACTGCTCGCCATCCCCTTCTTCCATGCGACCGGATCCTTCGCGGTCCTGATCCCGACCATGCTGCAGGGCAACAAGATCATCTCGATGTATAAATGGGATGCAGGCAAGGCCCTTCCGATCATCGAGCGTGAGAAAGTGTCGACCATCGGTGGTGTGCCGGCTATTGCCTGGCAGGTGCTCGAACACCCGGATCGCGACAAGTATGACCTGTCCTCGATCCAGGTCGTTTCCTATGGCGGCGCGCCATCGGCGCCGGAGCTGGTCTCCACGATCAAGAAGCGCTTCCCGGATGCCCAGCCTGGCAATGGCTGGGGCATGACCGAGACCTGTGCGACGGTGACGCTCAATCTTGGCGAAGACTATATCCACCGTCCTGACAGTGCGGGGGCGCCTCCGCTGGCCGTCGATCTGAAGATCATGAGCCCGGAGGGCGAGGAACTGCCGCCCGGAGAAGTTGGCGAGCTCTGGTGCAAGAGCCCGTCCAATTGTAAATCCTACTGGAACCGTCCTGACGCGACCGCTGAGACTTTCCGGGATGGCTGGGTGGTCACGGGTGACCTTGCGCGGATCGATGAGGAGGGCTTCCTCTATCTGGTCGATCGCGCAAAGGACATGCTGATCCGGGGCGGCGAAAACATCTATTGTATCGAGGTTGAGAGTGCGCTCTACGACCATCCGGCCGTGATGGACGCTGCCGTTGTCGGCATTCCACACAAGGTGCTCGGCGAGGAAGTTGGCGCAGTCGTTCAGCTCAAGCCGGGAAAGACGGTCACCCAGGATGAGTTGCGCGCGCACGTCGCCAGCCAGTTGGCGGCCTTCAAGGTGCCGGTCGAGATCCAGTTCCAGGACGAGCCGTTGCCGCGCAATGCCAATGGCAAGATCCTCAAGCCGGACTTGCGGACACGTTTCAGCCCGCGATCGTAGGACGAAAGGGCGCTGGCCATGTCTGAAGACCAGGATGATATCGGGTCCTCGGGAAAGTCGGTTGCGTTGGAACAGCGCAATACCGGCGAGGATGGCCGGCGCTTTTCGCCCTCGGCGGCGCGCAACCGGCAGCCGATTGCCGAAGTCTTCGCTGAAGTCATGCCGCTTGAGGGGCGTATTCTGGAGATCGCCTCAGGGACGGGTGAGCATGGCGCATTTCTGGCTGCCCAATGCCCGGGGCTTGAATGGCTCTATTCGGATGTGGACCGGATCAGCATGGACAGTCAGCGGGCCTGGGCCGAGTATGCAGAAGCCGCGTCCCGGCTCTCCGGTCCGGTGCGGCTCGATGCAAGCGAAGATCACTGGAGCGAAGCTGAAGAGGGGGCACCCTATGATGGCATCTTCAACGCCAACATGATCCATATCGCCCCTTTCGCCGCTGCGCAGGGGCTGCTGAAGGGGGCTGGCCGCGTGCTCCGGGACGGTGGAAAACTGTTTCTATACGGCCCATTCGCGCGCGACGGACAGATTGCGGAATCGAATGCGCGGTTCAGCGACGACCTGAAGCGCCGCGACCCCGAATGGGGCGTGCGCGATCTTGAGCGTGACCTGATGCCAATGGCAGGCGAAGCGGGCCTCGTCCTCGACGCCATCGTCGAGATGCCCGCGAACAATCTCTGTGTGGTCTTTCGGAAGGGCTAGATCCAGCGCATTGGATTCGAAGCCGAGATGAGCCTGTTTCCGGCGCTGCCTTCAAGACCGCCAGCGGGTGTTCGCGATGTAGCTGATAGCTTCGACCCAGTCGATCACATCCTCGCTGACGCCTTCCTTGCGCAGGAACTGGCTGAAAGCGGGAATGAAATTGCGCGGCTCCCCGCACTGGGCGATGGCGCTGTTGATCTCCGGCATGACGATGCGGTCAAAGTCGCGAGCGAGGTCTTCGAAATCGACCATCAGGGCAGCAATCCGTAGCGCCATTATGGCGTCCGGATTCTCGATATTGCCGGGCATGTTGCGCAGGGCGCGGACCGTATCGCGGTTTTCTCCGGCGAAGCGTGTCAGGACCCTGTCAGTTTTCCATTCTATCCATTCCGGTGTGCACGGGTCGGGCTGGGTGGCGCAGCCGGCTCCGCTCACACAGAGGACAATCGCGAGCGCAGCATGGCTCAGGCGGTGAGGGAACATGGCTGTCTCCGTTCTGGGACGTGCCCGGACCCTACACGACTTGTCATGTTCAGGCGAAGCGGAAAGTGTTCACCTCGTCGCTTGTCTCGACATTGACTGTCTCGCCGACCGGGCTTTTTTCGTCGCGCAAGCGTTCCATGGCTTCGGGCGCCGCAACGGCAATGAACCGTTTGCCATCATCCGTTCGCCCAAAAATGACGCCGTGCTGCGGGCCCTTCTTCCCGTGGACCACTGTATAGGTCTCCACCTTTCCGGAAACGGGGGCGGGGTCGATATCGACTTGTTCTGTCGGCTTCACCGAAGGGGCGACCGGTTTGTAGAGGTCCGGCCGCGTGGTGGACCAGACGCCGACAGCCTCCTTGGTCATCCAGCCGCCATTGGCGAGGACGAGACCGAAGGTGCCAGGATCGCTACGCAGCGTTTCCGCCATGCTGGCGAGGCCATGCATGGAGTAATTGTTCCCCGGGCCACCGAAAAAAGGCAGGCCGCCCGTCAGTGTGAGGGGGCGTTCATCGGTAAACGGATCGATGTTAAGGGCTTGCGTCGATGAAAAGACTGCGCACGGAAAGCATGAGTACAAATCAAAATAGCTCATGCCGCCGGACGTCTTGCCGGCCTGGTTCAGGGCCTGGCTGATCGCCTGCTGCATCGCCCAGGATCCATCGAGTTGCGGGCGCTCGGAAATGAGGTCGTCCGACGCTTCGCCGCCGCCATGCAGGTAGACGCGCTTGTCCCTGGAGACACCGAGCGCGTCGGCCTTTTCTTCCGACATGATCAGGATAGCGGCACCCTGGTTCACCGCATCCTGAGCGATATGCCACTTCAGGAATGGATCGGAAAACTCATAATTCTCCGGTGACGGCGTTTTCAGGAACTCGACTGAGTGCTCGACCGGGAATTGCGCATAGGGATTGTTGGCGGCTACTTCAGTGAATGGCTGGAACAGTTTCGCCATGGCCTCGCGCTGGCCCGAGCGCGTCCGGCCCTCCCGTGCAGCGATGGCGTTTTCGAACAAGGCGTAGAAAAAGGCGGGGGCGACGAGGCCGTGCTTGATCTCGTTGCGGCTGATCATCTGGCCGCCAAGCCCGCGATCCTCATAGTCCAGATCGCTGCTGTCGGCCCAGTCGATCTCGACATTGTTCCGGCGCGCGCCTTTCGAGGCCCTGTTGGCTTCAGAGCCGGCGACAAGCGCGACGTCAAACTCTCCGTCATGGATACGGTTTGCCATCTCGTTGGCAAGTGCCTGCGGGCTTTGTCCGCCGACATCGGAATAGATAAGTTTGCCTGGTGTCGCGCCGAGGTCGCGCGCCAGCGTGCCGGGCAAGTTGGTATTATGGCCGTGCGGGTGCGGAGCGCCTTTCACCGAATCCTCGAAGATACGGACAAAGGTCAGCGCATCGATTTCGGTCGCAGGGATACCCGCGTCCTTGAGTGCGGCTTCCGAGGCATCATGAGCGAGGCTTAGCGGGGAGGGCGCCCCTTCGGCGCCTTTCTTTCCGTCCCACTGGCTCATCGATTGTCCTACGCCGACGAGGACCGGCATCGCGCCTTTGGCCATGTTCATTCTCCCATGTTCATCAGCGCGCACTGTTAGGGCGTGGGCGCAGGCTTTCAATCCATGACGCTACGCGAATTGACGCGGGAACCGGCAGCTCTCGAATGCGGTTTGAGCAGCATGGCTTTTTCTCTCGCCCGCACCAATCTCGATCCGGCTGATGCCGGGCTCATCTATGTCTGCTCGTCAGAGCCTGGCTGGACGCGCAAGCCGCACGGGCGTGGGTTCACCTATCTGGACGAGAAAGGAGAGGTCTTGCGCGGGGCGAGACGTGAGCGTGCCGAAGCACTTGTCCTGCCCCCGGCGTGGGACGATGTCTGGATTTGCTGTGTGCCTGAAGGGCATCTTCAGGCTACCGGCGTTGATGAAGCCGGGCGGACCCAGTATCGCTACCATCCTGACTGGCGGGCCCATTGTGAGCAGGTGAAGTTCGCAGACATGCTGGCCTTCGGCGAGGCCTTGCCGCGTATCCGCAGGCGTGTGCGCGAGGTGCTGGAGCATCCGGAAGACCACGTCGATCTTGCCACTGCGGCCATTGTCCGGCTGCTCGACAAGGGCGCGATCCGTATCGGCTCGGAGCGCCATGCCCGCAACGGGGCGTTCGGGGCCGCAACGCTCTACAAACGCCATGTCCGTCAGACCGACGAGGACACTATCCGCCTGCGCTTCAAGGGGAAGGGCGGCAAACCACAGGAGGTCTCGATCTGCGACGAGACGCTCGCAAGTGCCGTCAGCGATCTGCAGTGCCTGCCGGGCCAGTCGCTCTTTCACACGCCTGACGGCCATGTTGGTTCGAGAGGCGTAAACCGCTTCCTTCGCGAGGCAGGCGACGGCGCGTTCACGGCGAAGGATTTCCGGACATGGGCCGGCTCCGTGGCTGCTGTGCAGGCGCTGCGTAAAGGCGCCGACAGCATCAAGGACATCTCCGAAGCGGCCGCCACCCGCCTCGGCAATACGCCAACAATCGCCCGCAATTCCTACATCCACCCGAAGCTCGTCGAGATGGCGCGTGAAGGCGAAGTGCCTGACCGCGAAGCCGGACCGACCCGTCTGAAGAAGGATGAGCGGCGCCTGTTTGCCGTGCTTGAGAATTGAAGCCAGTCGGGTTTTCAGTCAATCGGCTCGTTCAATTTAAGGTAATGGTAGCTTGGTGCGCTTAGGCTCTCCCAGCCGTCGCCGGAGAAAGCCATGCCGTCTTCCCGTCTTGCTGTAATCCTCGGTCTCGTCATTGCCGGTTGCGCAACGGCAACCATGTTGGGACAGCGGCCTGTCATGGCGCCTGAGCCCGAAACACTGGACATGCGCCTTCCGGATATAGGCGTGACACCCGCCAACCAGGCGGACGGGATGCGGCTTCGGAATATCGAAAGCGAAGATGCCCGGCCTCGTGAGCGGGCGGGCCTCCCTGATTGTGGCCTGCCCAGCCGCCCTATGAGCATCTTTCCGGAGCTCGGCGGAGATTCGGTGACATTCGGACAAGCCGGGAGCTTCTATGTCTACGACGTTGGCGACCAGACGGGAGGGCCGGATCTGGATGTCCATGACAAGCTTATCCTGCCGGGCCTCCCGACCGAACCGGAGATCATGGTGGGCGAAAACTCTGTCGCCTTCTGTTATGTCGAACGGGGCATCAGCATCGTTGTCTTCCGGCAGATGTGTGCCGGCCCGGACTGGAACAACAGTTTCGAGTCGATCACATTCGACGGCGGGGCGACCTTTGTTGATCCGGCTGTCCTTGCGCAACTTGCGCCCGGGGAACCCTATTTGTCGGCGGAGCGGCTGGAGCAGCTCGGGATCGACTGGCTGAGTGACGAGGCGAGGTCCGGCTGGCAGGTCATGCCCATGCCCGCTCTTCTCCGGCCGTCAGCGGCGGCCATCACACAATGTGAAACTGACACGATCCCGCTGCCGGACAACTGGAAGTCTGGTTCGCACGGATAAAAGAGGCGTCGGAAGGCAAGACCTACCAGGGTGACGCAGCGCTGATCGTCATTGTATCGCGCCGGTAATCGAACGGCCCCTCGCCGGCCCAGTCGCGTCCATTTGGATAGCGAACTTCGACGCCTTCCAGCTCCACAGGATCAAACAGGCGCATGTTCACACCTGTCAGGTCGGCACCTTCATTCTGCATCTTGAACGCGTTGGTCAGCTCGAAATGCGTCGTTGCCGAACAGGTCGGGCAGGCATGAACGGCAACGCCGGCATCCGGCTTGTCGGTCCGTACGAAGGACACGGTCTGGCCGGTCGCCGAGACGGATGCGGATGGGAAGTAGCCCCAGGCGCTGCCCGTCTTGCGGCACAGGCTGCAATTGCAGTCATGGATGAAGTCAGGCCGGTCATTGATCGTGACGCTGACCGCGCCGCAAAGACAATTGGCTGTCATGTAGATGTCTCCCGCTAGCCGTCAGGCCTTCTTCACGAACTCGGTTTTGAGGCCCATCTGGCCGACACCGTCAACCTTGCAGTCGATGTCGTGATCGCCCTCGACCAGCCGGATGTTCCTGACCTTGGTGCCGACCTTCACGACCGAGGAAGAGCCCTTGATCTTCAGATCCTTGATCACGGTGACTGTGTCGCCATCCTGGAGTTCATTGCCGTTTGCATCCCGCCAGACCTTCCGGTCCGGATCAAGCGACGCGTCGGGCGACCACTCGTGCCCGCATTCCGGACAGATCAGAAGCGCGCCGTCTTCATAGGTGAAAGCGCTGGCGCATGCCGGGCATGGCGGAAGCTCGCTCAATTGACGATCTTCGCGGCTGTTTTCTCGTAAATCTCGTCACGCGTCACATCCGGCGCGATTTCCTTGATTTCAAGCCCGCCCTCAACAACGTCGAAGACGCCGAGATCAGTGATGATCCGGTTGACGACGCCCTTGCCGGTAAGCGGCAGGGTGCACTCCTTGATCAGCTTGGGATCGCCGGATTTCGACGTGTGATCGGTAATCACAACGATCTTCTTCACACCGGCGACGAGGTCCATCGCCCCGCCCATGCCTTTCACGAGCTTGCCGGGGATCATCCAGTTGGCAAGATCGCCATTCTCGGCGACTTCCATCGCGCCGAGGATCGCCATGTTGATCTTGCCGCCACGGATCATCGCGAAGCTCATGGAGCTGTCGAAGAAAGCGGTATGCGGCAGTTCGGTAATGGTCTGCTTGCCGGCATTGATGAGGTCGGGGTCTTCTTCGCCCTCATAGGGGAAGGGGCCCATGCCCAGCATGCCGTTCTCCGACTGCAGCGTCACCGATACGCCGTCAGGGATATAGTTCGCGACCAGCGTCGGAATGCCGATGCCGAGATTGACATACATGCCATCCTCAAGCTCCTGTGCGGCGCGCTTTGCCATGTCGTCACGTGTCCAGGGCATCAGGCAGTCTCCTTCTTCCGGGTCGTGCGCTGCTCGATGCGCTTCTCGAACTCGCCCTGCACCAGCCGGTGCACGAAGACGCCGGGCAGGTGGATATGGTTGGGGTCGAGTTCGCCCGGCTCGACGATTTCCTCGACTTCCATGATGCAGACCTTGCCGCACATCGCCGCCGGTTCATTGAAGTTGCGGGCGGTCTTGCGGAAGACGGCATTGCCGGTTGTATCGGCCTTCCACGCCTTCACGATGGCGAGATCCGCGAAGATGCCCTCTTCGAGGATGTAGTGCTCCCCGTTGAAGACCTTCACTTCCTTGCCTTCGCCGATCTGGGTGCCATAGCCGGTCTTGGTGTAGAAGCCGGCGATCCCGGCACCGCCTGCGCGCATGCGCTCGGCCAGCGTGCCTTGCGGATTGAATTCGAGCTCCAGCTCACCGCCAAGATACTGGCGCATGAACTCCTTGTTCTCGCCAACATAGGACGAGCCCATCTTCTTCACCTGCCGGCTTTCCAGCAGCACGCCGAGGCCGAAGCCATCGACGCCGGCATTGTTTGAGTAGACGGTCAGGTCCTTGGTGCCCGCCTCGCGGATGGCAGCAATGGAAAGCTCCGGGATACCGCAGAGGCCAAAGCCGCCAGCGGCGATCGTCATGCCGTCGAATAGCACGCCATCGAGCGCGTCCGCGGCGGTTTTGTAGATCTTGCTCATGGCAGCGATCCTTACGCACGGTCAGTTGCGGATGCAACCCTCAACGCTTGTTGAAATCAGGATTCTTCGCCCTGCAGGAACTCGACGTCGATAAGCAGGTCGACCGTGTCTGAAACCGCGCCGATATAGCGGCTGATACCGAAGTCCGACCGTTTGATCGAGGTGCTCGCGGAAAAGCCGGTGACATAGGCGCCGCGTAGGGCGTCGCGCGCGCCCCCATTAAAAGTGACGTCCAGCGTGACGGGGCGGGTCTCGCCATGCAGGGTGAGATCGCCCGTAACTTTGCCGGTCGTCTCTCCCGTCACAGTCACGTTCGTGGAGCGGAAGACCGCTTGTGGCCAGGTATCCGCATCGAACCATTGCGATCCCATCAGTGTGGCGGCGAAGTCCTCGTCTGGCAGGCTGAGGCTTGTCATATCGATGATCGCTTCGAGGCGGGCGCTTTCCGGATTGTCGGCATCGAAATCAAGGCTTGCATCGAAACTGTCGAAACGGCCGACAAAATCGGAGAAGCCCATATGCCCGATCCGGAAAACAAGAGCAGCATGGGCCTGGTCGAGCTCATAGGCGCCGGCGCGAAGGGTTTCGGGCGTGGCCTTCACATCCGGGGTAAACAGGCTGGCGCATCCCGCCAGGCTAAAGGCCAGACCGGCAAATGCGGCTTTCATGGTGTGACTTGTCATGGGACGTTTCCTCGCTGTCGAGAGGCACCCTAGCCGACTGCCCGGCGAATTCACGAGAAAAAGAAAAAGGGCGGCGCCCGGAAGCGCCGCCCTCGATCTGATCGGATGGGATCAGGGGGGAGGGGTCTAGAAGCCCATTCCGCCCATGCCGCCCATTCCACCCATGCCGCCCATGTCGGGCATGCCGCCGCCTTCGCCTTCCTTCTTCGGGGCTTCGGCGATACCGGCTTCGGTGGTGATGAGCAGGCCAGCCACAGAGGCAGCGTTCTGCAGGGCAGAGCGCACGACCTTGGCCGGGTCGATGATACCCATCTTGTACATGTCGCCATACTCTTCGGTCTGGGCGTTGAAGCCGTAGCCGCGATCCTTTTCCTTGAGGATGTTGGCGACGACAACGGAGCCTTCCAGGCCAGCGTTCTGCGAGATCTGGCGAACCGGAGCTTCGAGCGCACGGCGGACAATGTCGATACCGGCTTGCTCGTCGGCATTCTCGCCCTTCACGTCGATGTTCTGGGCGGCCCGCAGCAGGGCAACGCCACCACCCGGAATGACGCCTTCTTCAACAGCGGCGCGGGTCGCGTTGAGCGCGTCGTCGACGCGGTCCTTGCGTTCCTTCACCTCGAACTCGGTAGCGCCGCCGACCTTGATCACGGCCACACCGCCAGCGAGCTTGGCAAGGCGCTCCTGGAGCTTTTCCTTGTCATAGTCGGAGCTGGTGTCCTCGATCTGCTTCTTGATCTGCGACACGCGGGCTTCGATGTCGTCCTTGGAGCCGGCACCGTCGACGATGGTCGTGTTGTCCTTGTCGATCTCGACTTTCTTGGCCGTGCCAAGCATGTCGATGGAGACGTTCTCCAGCTTGATGCCGATGTCTTCGGAGATGACCTGGCCGCCGGTCAGGACAGCGATGTCCTGCAGCATGGCCTTACGGCGGTCACCGAAGCCAGGCGCCTTGACGGCTGCGACCTTGAGGCCACCGCGCAGCTTGTTGACGACCAGGGTCGCCAGCGCTTCGCCATCGACGTCTTCGGCGATGATCAGAAGCGGGCGCTGCGATTGCACGACCTGCTCGAGGATCGGCAGCATCGGCTGCAGCGAGGAGAGCTTCTTCTCGTGCAGGAGGATGAACGGGTCTTCGAGTTCCGCATTCATCTTGTCCGGATTGGTCACGAAGTACGGGCTCAGATAGCCGCGGTCGAACTGCATGCCTTCGACGACGTCGAGTTCGGTCTCGAGCGACTTGGCTTCCTCGACGGTGATCACGCCTTCATTGCCGACCTTGTCCATGGCGCGGGCGATCATGTCGCCGATTTCCTTGTCGCCATTGGCGGAGATCGTGCCGATCTGGGTGATCTCGCTGTTCTCTTTCACCTTGCGCGAATGATGCGCGAGGTCGGAGACGACTTCGAGGGCAGCCTTGTCGATGCCGCGCTTGAGATCCATCGGGTTCATGCCGGCGGCAACGCGCTTCATGCCTTCGCGGACGATTGAGTGAGCGAGCACCGTGGCGGTCGTCGTGCCGTCACCGGCCACGTCGTTGGCCTTGGAGGCGACTTCGCGCAGCATTTGTGCGCCCATATTCTCGAACTTGTCTTCGAGCTCGATCTCTTTCGCGACGGTGACGCCGTCCTTCGTGGAGCGCGGCGCGCCGAAGGATTTCTCGATCACGACATTGCGGCCTTTCGGGCCGAGCGTGACTTTCACCGCATTGGCGAGGGTGTCGATACCCTTCATCATGCGCTCACGCGCGTCGGTGCTGAATTTGATGTGCTTGGCAGCCATACGTGTATTCCTTTTGAGATTACGTTCTGGTCTTCAGAGTCAGGGAAAGGGAGCGCGCCTTACTCGACGATGCCGAGAATGTCGCTTTCCTTCATGATGAGCAGGTCCTGGCCGTCGACCTTGACCTCGGTGCCGGACCACTTGCCGAAGAGGACGCGGTCACCGGCCTTCACTTCCAGCGGGATGACTTCGTTGTCATCACCGATGGCGCCCTTGCCGACAGCGACGACTTCGCCTTCCTGCGGCTTTTCCTTGGCGGTGTCCGGAATGATGATCCCGCCGGCCGTTTTTTCTTCTTCCTCGACGCGCTTCACGAGAACGCGGTCATGCAATGGACGGAATTTCATGAGCTTTCCTACCTTTGGATGTTACCTGTATCAGGCAATGAAAATCTGGATTAGCACTCGTTGATAGAGACTGCTAACGCCGTTCAGGTAGGGGCGGGGACTGGAAGCGTCAACAGCGCTTCAGCTAATTTTTTAAGACGCTGAAGAGCCAGGTAAACATGCGCCCGGATGGCGTGCTAGCAGCCTTTGCGGAGTGCTGCTAGTCCCCGGAAATATAACAATTAATTGACAGGCGCTGCGGCTGTGTCACAGTTTCGTTTCCCGATCAACTGCCGGGAAGGAGACCTGCATGCAGCATGACGATTTCAGGGATCAGCTTTCCGGGGGCCGGCTTCTGACGGCTGAAATCATTTATTACAGGCCAGACTTCCCAAAACTCCTGCAGAGTTTCGTCTGGCAGACCATCGACAGGGCGCCGAAATTTCCCAGGCTGGCGGAGTTTCTTGATCACTGGCGCCGGGAGATCGAGGCGGTCATCCACTCGATCAACATTTCGCATGCCGACATGCTCCGTCCGGCGCAGGTGCGCTGGGTGGATGAGGAAATGAAGATCCAGAAACTCAATTAGCGAGGGAGTGGCCAGCCCGGCGTGCGGACCGGGCCGGCCACGGATGTCCTAGCCCTTGAGCGACAGCCTTATGAAGGCGCCTCGTCCGGCGCCGGGCAGGCGGGCACCCAGCGCCACATCGCCAAACCCGTTGCGGTTATAGCCGGCGAGATGGTCGCGATAGACATGGTCGAGCAGGTTCTCGATCCCGGCCGACACCTGGACGCCATCCTTAACCTGCCAGTCGCCATACAGGTTAAACACGACATAGCCGGGCGTCGGGATCTCCTCATTCGCGGCAGAGACCTTGTCCTGCTCAGCAGCGGCCCGTGTCTCGAAGGTCGCCGACCAGGTATCGGCTTCACAGGTCAGGTCGACAGTGAGGCTGGCCGGCGCGATCCGGTAGAGATTGTCGTCGATATCGCGGCGCTCTCCCCGGACATAGCTCAGGACCCCATCGAGGCGCAGTGGTCCCTCGAAGTCATAGCCGCCATCCAGGTCAAAGCCGTAGAGCCGCGCATCGACATTGGCCCAGCGCAGTGGCGTCGGATCGCCATTCATGCTGGCGATCATCTCAACCGGCGTGTCGGCAACGCCAGGAGTCGAATCATAAGGCACGCCCTGGATGTAGTCGTCGATCTGGCGGGCATAGACGGTTGGCCGCGCATAGAAACGGGGCGTGGCATAGTCGAACCCGGCTTCGGCGATGAGGGCTGTTTCCGGGTCTGTCCCTAGGTCGCCGACATAGATGTTACCGTCGGCAAGGCCCCCGCTGGCACTGATCGGCAGCCAGCCAAAGCGCTGGATGTATCCCGGCATGGCCTGCTTGCGGGCGAGCGTGGCCCGCCATGACAGGCCGTTGCGTTCCGGCGTCCAGATCCGCGCGATCGCATCGACGGTCGTATCCTCCTTGCTGCGCTCGCTGGCATTGAACCCTGCGGCCAGTATCTGCGCAGGTGGCGGCAGCATGGCAGCCAGCGACGCGTCGCCGGCATCGTAGTCGTGCCAGTCGGCGCGCAGGCCCAGCTCGCTCTCGACCGGGCCGAGCCCGCCAGTCCATTGCGCGAATGCGCCGGTCCGGTCCATCGTCACATCCGGGAAGGGCGTCACGAAGAAGGCCGCCATGTTCGGGTTTGTGATGATCGCATCATGCTCGGTGCGGGCCGTGTCGGCGCCGACTTCCAGCTCGCCATTCAGCCAGTCGAAAGTGGCACTGAGATCTGCGCCGCGCGTCGTCGCTTCGGTGAAGGTGGCCCGGGTCAGCATCGGGGCGGGCGAGGGCCGGAGGCTGAAATTGTCCATCAGGTGCGCCACGTCGGTATAGTTGACCGATGCGTTCACCGTGCCGCCATCCAGCGCCGCCTTGTAGGAGAGCCGGGCGAAATCGGTGTCGACATACTGGATGTCCATCGGGAAGGGCGGGTTGCCTGACGGGCCCGCCTCATGCCGGCGAAGGTCAAGCCCGATTTCGCCAATACCGAGCCGCGCCCCGGCCGACACGCCATAGACGGACCGCTGGAAGGACGAGCCGCCAATCTTGCCATCGCCATAGTCGGTGTCACTTGCATCCTCATAGGCGCCGAGCAGGTTGAAGCGCCACTGGTCGGTCGAGGCACCGGCCATCCCACCGGTCGAGAGGCTGTCATTCACCGACCGTGCACTGGTCGTGAGGTCATAGCCGAAGTCGAGGTCTGCGCTGTCGGCAAAGTCCTGGCGCTTGTAGACCGCGTCCGCGCCGCCCGCCAGGCCCGGCCCTTCCGAGACGGGGCTGACACCCCGGTCGATGATCACCGCACTGATGAGCGGGGCGGGGGCGTAATGGAATACCGGGTCCATCAGGTTCGGACCGCCTGAGGCAAAACGCTGGCCGTCGACGCGCAGGTTCAGGCGTTCGCCCGAGAGCCCGCGGTAGGACATCTGGCCGGACAGTTCCCCATTGGAAAGCCGGGCGCCACCAGGCGTGCGCGCGGCAAGCCGGGTGATATCGGCCCCATCAAGCGGGCTGGCATCCGGAGCGATTCCGGTCTGCGTCGGGGTGTCGTATCTGGAGCCGGTGACGATGATGACGTCCTGTAGGGCAGGCGCCGATTCCTGGGCGGACGTGGCCTGAGCGGCTACGCCAAGCGCCAGCAGGCTTGCGCCTACGACGAGTTTGTAGGTCATGATATATCCCTGAAGGCCTGCACGGCGTGCAGGCTGTCTGTTCGTTGAATTGGAAAGCTGGAAACGATCAGACGGGGACGGGAGGACTTCGCGGCGGCATGGGCGGACGTGCCGAGTGGCGGACGGCCGGCCGGACATAGGGTTTTCCGCCAAGCATGGGCTGGCGCACGGCAACCATCTCCGGCAAGGCGGGTGCTGTCACCGCATCCACCAATGAGGACAGGGCGAAGGGGCACATGGCGCCCTCTGAGCCATGTTCCGGATTGTCGTCGGATGGGCCATCCATCATGCCGCTCGGGGCAGCTTCCCCGGATGGCATCGACGCACCGTGGCTGTGATGCTCATGCATCTGGTGACCGGCATTGGCGCCGGATACATGGGCCGTTGCTGGGCTGTGGTCATTCTCGTGCAGGCCGCCGCAGATGCGCAGGACGATCGCGCCGGTGTCCGGTGACCGGTCGATCATGTAGCCGTCAGGTACAAGCCCGCGCAGCGTGATCAATGCCACGAAGGCAAAGGTCAGCAGCTGGATTGCATGAAGACGAGCCGTGCAATTCATACTGGCTCTCTAGTATCTTGCATCGCCTCCATCCACTGGCCCCGGCAGCGCGAATTGCCACACATGCCGACGGCTTGCGGGCGCGGTGTCAGTCTATCGTAAAGGCCCGATAACGCGTAACACTTTCGCATGCAGGCCGCCCGCGCGGCGAAAAAGAAAACTGGAGGAAGATACCGTGGCCATTATTTCCCTGTCGCGCATTGTGGCGCATTGGGCCGCGATCCAGCCGGACCGCGTCGCAGTGGACCATGAGGGTGAGCAGCGCACCTGGCAGCAGCTCGAAACGCGGACAAACCGGCTGGCGCGGGCCTATGCCGAGCTGGGTGTGAAGGAGAATGACTTCGTCACGATTGCGCTGGCGAATGGCGTGGAGTTCTTCGAGGCCTGTTTTGCGACGTGGAAACTGGGCGCAACACCTCAGCCGGTCTCCGCGCGGCTGCCGAAATTCGAACGTGACCAGATCATCGAGCTGGGCAAGCCGGCCCTCGTCGTCGGCGTGTCAGACGGCGAATATGCGCCCATACCATCCATTCCGACCGGGTTCACGCCAGAGCCCAGCCTGTCCGACGCGCTGCTTCCGGAAAAGACCGCAACATCCTTCAAGGCCATGACATCCGGCGGCTCGACGGGACGGCCGAAACTGATTGTCTCGAGAATTCCCGCCGAATGGGACCCGGAGGTGCCGTTTCTCGAAATCCGCAATCAGGGGGCGATGCTCGTACCGGGGCCGCTCTATCACAATGGTCCGTTTCTCTGGGCCATGATCGCCTTGTTCAAGGGGGCGACGGTGGCGGTTACCACGCGCTTTGATGCGGAGCAGACGCTGGAACGCATCGAGACGCTGAAGATTGATACCGCGTACATGGTGCCGACCATGATGCGCCGGATCTGGGCCTTGCCCGAAGAGGTCCGCAATGCCCGTGATTTGTCCAGCCTGAAGGCGCTCTGGCACCTGGCAGCCCCCTGTCCGCCCTGGCTCAAGGAGGCGTTCATCGACTGGCTCGGCGCGGAAGTCATCTGGGAGCTTTATGGTGGTACAGAAGGGCAAGGGTCCACGACGATCCAGGGCACGGAATGGCTGACGCATCGAGGCTCTGTCGGCCGTCCGGTCGAAACCTGTGAGATGAAGATTGTCGGCGAGGATGGGGAGACAGTCCCGCCGGGCGAGGTGGGTGAAGTCTTCATGCGCCCGCTCGCGGGGCAGGGGACGAGCTACTATTATCTCGGAGCCGACATCCGCGAAATCGAGGGCGGCTGGGAAAGCCTTGGCGATATGGGCTGGATGGACGCGGAGGGCTATCTCTACCTGACGGACCGTCGCTCCGACATGATCGTTGTCGGCGGTGCCAACATCTATCCTGCCGAGGTCGAGGCCGCGATCGACTCCTTCCCGGGTGTCAGAAGCTCAGCCGTGATTGGCCTGCCAGACGAAGATATGGGCGCGACGCTGCATGCCATCGTCGATGTGCCCGAGGGTGCGCTGAATGAAGGTGCGCTGATGGCCCATCTCAACGAAAAGCTGGTTCGCTACAAGCTTCCCCGTACTATAGAGGTGGTCACGGAGCCCCTGCGCGATGATGCCGGCAAGTCCCGCCGCAAGGCTTTGCGAGAGGCGCGCCTGCCGGCGGGGGTCAGCTGACCTTCAGCGCGGGCCGTGAATGGCTTCGACGGTGCGGATGGCCTTCCACGCCAGGACCTTAACCAGCAGCTTGCCCTCGGCGTTCTTCCATTCGGCCTCGACATAACCAGTCGATTTCGAGCGGTTGATGACCCGCGCCTCAATCGAGATGTCGCCCTGCGAAACAGGCCGGAAGAGCTTGATCTGCAGGTCTTGCGTCGTAAACGCCTCCCCCTCCTTGAGTGCGGAGAACATGCAGATCGAAACGATGTGGTCCGACAACGCGCCGACCCAGCCGCCAAAGGTGCGGTTTGGCTGAATGTCGTGGCTGCCATCATTCGGCCAGACATAACGCACATGGCCGGGCTCAATATGCTTCAGCCAGTGCTCCGGCATGATGCCCAGCTTGGCGAGGCCCTTCGGCTTACCGGCGAAATCGCCGCTCATGATGCCTGACAGGAAGCCATGGAATTGCTGCGGGAACTGGTCGAGATCGACGGAAAGGCTCATGCGAGGCGGGCTCCATTGGGGACCGGGCTGTCGGGCGAGAAAAGGACGATGGCGCCATCGGTATCGGGAAAGCCAAGCGTCAGCACTTCAGACATGAACTTGCCGATCTGGCGGGGCGGGAAGTTCACGACGGCTGCCACCTGCCGCCCGACCAATTGTTCGGGGGTATAGTGATCGGTGATCTGCGCCGAGCTCTTCTTGTGGCCGACGCCTTCACCAAAATCGATGACCAGCCGAATGGATGGCTTGCGTGCTCCCTCAAGAGGGGCGGCTTCGAGCACCGTGCCGATACGGATATCGATCTGTCTGAACGTGTCGAAATCCGTCTCGGCTTCCGGCGGGTTTCCGGGAAGATCGGTCTTGTGCATGGCGGATCAGACGATGACGCTACCGCCGTCGACGACGATCATCTGGCCGGCCATGTACTTGCCGGCATCAGAGGCGAGAAAGATCGCGGCGCCGGCAATGTCTTCCGGGTCACCGATGCGGCGCATGGGCGTGCCTTTCTCGATGCGCTGGGCATTCTCCGGATTTTCCCAGAGGGCGCGGGCGAAGTCGGTCTTGATCAGACCCGGGGCGACGCAGTTGACGCGGATATTATGGGGCCCGAGCTCGATGGCGTAGTTCCGGGCGAGCTGGAAGTCGGCGGCTTTGGAGATATTGTAGGCACCGATGACGGGAGACCCTTTCAGGCCGCCAATGGAGGAAATGATGACGATGGCGCCGTCCTTGCGCTCCTTCATTTCCGGCGCGACCATCTGGATCAGCCAGTGGTTGGAGATGATATTGTTCTGCAGGATCTTCTCGAACTGTTCGTCGCCGATCTCTTCCATGGGGCCGTAATACGGGTTGGATGCGGCGTTGCAGACCAGCACGTCGATCTTGCCGAATGCCTTGCGGGTCTCTTCGATCAGTGTCTGCAGGTCGTCCTTGGAAGAAATATTGGCCGGCACCGAGATTGCCGTGCCGTCACCATGCTTCTTGTTGAGCTCTTCGGCGACGTCCTGGCAAGGCCCCGGCTTGCGCGAGGAGATGACGACTTTTGCGCCCTGTTCGGCCATCTGCTCGGCGATCGATTTGCCGATGCCGCGAGACGAGCCGGTGATGACAGCAACCTTGCCGCTCATGTCGAAAAGACTGGCCATGGTTTCCTCCATTTATTTCACATGTGCAGTATCGGCGCGCACCATATTCAATCCGCGCGCCTTGCCAATCCCTGTATTGGCCTATCGCGACCTCAGGCGCCCTTGAGCGCCGCCACTGCAAACAGCGCCCATCCCGCCAGCAGGGCAATTCCGCCAAGTGGTGTGATCGCCCCGAACCAGCGCGGGGCGCCGAGGGCCATGGCGTAGAGCGTCCCGGAGAAGATCACGGCGCCGGCGACCATCACCCAGCCACCGGTCGAGAAAAGCCCTGTCCGCGCGGAGACACCGGCTGCGAAGACGGCGACAGCATGGACAAGCAGGTAGAGCGTGGCGGTTTCCCACCAACCACGCGTCTCCGGCGTGAAGCGCGAGGCCATGCCATGCGCGCCAAACGCACCAAGCGCGACGCCGAGGAAACCGAGAAAAGAACCAGCAAGTGGAAGCGACATGAACCCTGCCTTTCTCCCCTTCTCCTAGCTCAGCCCGGTCTCCCCGCCAATCAGGCTGGGACGTCAGGCCGCATCGGCGGAGCGTTTGGTTACAGGCTGGCCTTGCTCGTCCTCATAGACGAAGACGTCGCTGTCGAGATTGATCTCGGGCAGGGCGTCCTTCTCGTGCCAGTAGTCCTGGGTATGCTGCCATTCCGACCGCGCGATCCGCTTCGGCATTTCATGCTCGCCGCGGGTCAGGTAGCCGGGATTGAAGTCCTCCGGATCCATCCAGCTCACCCGTGGCTCGCCGCGTTGGCCGGCCGGCAGTTCTGGCCGGATTTCGGCTGCGCCGAGGTCATCCATGTGCTGGAGCAGGCGGACCATGAAATCGCCCAGCAGGTCGACCCGCAGGGTCCAGCTGGCCCGGAAGTAGCCAAAGACGAACGTCATGTTCGGGACGCCCTCGACCATCATGCCGCGCCAGGTCAGCCTCTCGTTCCAGTCGACGGCTTCGCCATCGATCTCGAAGGGAATGTTGCCGAGGAATTTGAGATTGAAGCCGGTGGCCGTGATAATGACATCGGCCTCGAGCACGTCGCCGGACTTCAGCTTGATGCCTTCCGGCACGAAGCGATCAATATGATCGGTAACGACGCTTGCCTTGCCAGCAGCGATTCCCTGGAAGATGTCGCCGTCCGGCACGAAGGCGATGCGCTGGCTCCAAGGCCGGTAGGTCGGCGTGAAGTGGGACATGTCGAAGTCCTCACCGAGGAAGGCTTGCACGCCTTCCAGCAGCTCGGCTTTCACCGCTTCGGGTTCTTCCTTGGCCCGGGCGGTGAACTCATGCTGATCCACGAGCACCTTCTTGCGGATGATGGTGTGGATCCAGTCTTCGTCGATCTCGAGCCGGCGCAGCTCGTCGGCGAGCTCGTTTACATTGCGGCCCGGCACGAAATAGGTCGGCGAGCGCTGCAGCAGCGTGATGTGGTCGCACTGGTCGGCGATATTGGGGACAAGTGTCGCAGCCGTCGCGCCGGAGCCGATGCAGACGACTTTCTTGCCGGTCAGGTCAATATCGTCCGGCCAGTTTTGCGGATGGACGATCTCCCCCTTGAAGGAATCCATGCCTTCCCAGTCCGGGGTGTAGCCCTTGTCGAGGTCGTAATAGCCCTGGCACATCCAGAGGAAGTGCGTGCGCACGGTCTGCTCGCCGTCCGGCGTCTCATACGTGACGGTGTAGAGCTTGTCCGCCGAGGACCATGCCGCTTTGGTGATCTTGTGATTGTAGTGGATGAGGGGGGTGAGACCATTTTCCTCGATGAACTCACCCATATAGGTCAGGATCTCTTCGGCGGTCGCGATCGGCGGGCCGGTCCATGGCTTGTCGCGATACCCGAAGGTGTAAAGGTCACTGTCGGAGCGAATGCCTGGATAGGTATGGACTTTCCATGTGCCCCCAAACCCGTCGAGCGCTTCGAAGACGGCGATCTTCTTGTCCGGGCAGCGATCATTGAGGTGATAAGCTGCGCCAACACCGGATATTCCAGCGCCGACGATCAGGACGTCGAGAACGTCTGTGTTCGCCTGAGTAGTCATGGGTGTTCCTCCAGTCGACCTTGTCTTTTGAGGCAGACCCTAACGCAGGAATGCGGCGCGGATATAGGTAATCGACCGGATGCCGCGACGTTAATCCTTTGCCGGTATGGAATAGGTCACGATCGCATGGCTCGCGACTTTCTCGGATCCCTCGGCACGAATCTCCACCTCGGCGACGGCGAGCGTGCGGCCGAGTTTCATGAGCCGGGCCTCGGCGATCACGGCTTCGCCAATGCAGGGGCGCAGGAAGTTCATGTTGAGGTTGCTGGTCACCGTCATCGGCGTGATTCCGAGACGGGTGAAGATCGCCATATAGGTCACGCTGTCAGCCATGGACATCTGGGTCGGCCCGGAGATGTAGCCACCCGGACGCAAGTGCTCATTGCCGGCCTTGAGGCGCATGATGGCGTGGCCATCTTCCATCAGAATGACCTCTGACCGGTTTTGCGCGCCTTTGAATGCCTCGCCCAAAAAGGCGTTCGCTTCCTCCACTGAGACCTTTGATGTCATTGGCGTTTTCCTTTTCCCTCGCGTCAGTGATTGATCCGGCGATCTGCTTTGGCCACTGTAGAAGCCGGTTCGGACCCGCCAAGAGGTCACGCAAAGGGAGGTACTCCGCACATGCTCACCTGGGGTGACGAATACCCGATCCACCAGACGCCGGAACCCGTCTGGGTGGCCGGGTCGGATCGCAATTTTTACGACCGCTATTTCTACAACGGCTACTCGAAGGACGGTTCTGTCTTCTTCGGAGCGGCCTTTGGCGTCTATCCGCATCTCAACATCATGGATGGCGCTTTCTCTGTCCTGAAGGATGGGGTCCAGAAGTCGGTCCACCTGTCGCGTATCATGAATTTCGAACGCATGGACACCCGTGTAGGCCCGATGAGCATCGAGGTCTTGCAACCGCTCCACTCCGTGCGAATCAAGCTCGAGGATGCTGAGGGGATATCGGCGGATCTCACCTTCGAGGGCCGTCACTTCCCGGTCGAGGAACCGCGCTTCACACGCCGCAACGGGTCACGCATGATGATGGACGTGACCCGGATGACCCAGAATGGACGCTGGTCCGGCACGATTACAGTGGATGGCGAAACCATCGAGGTCGCCAGCGACAATTTCTGGGGCACCCGCGATCGGAGCTGGGGCTTGCGCCCGCTCGGCGCACAGGACCCGCAGCCCGTCGTTCCCGAGAAGCCCTTCCAGTTCTACTGGGTCTGGACACCCATGAATTTCGAGAACGCCGCGGTCTATTTCCATGTGAATGAGGACCAGCAGGGCGACCGCTGGAACACGCGCTCTGTCATGGGCATGGAAGGCGCAGATGCCGATGGGCTGATGCATCTCGCCAACCCGGTGTTCAAGCCGGAGTTCGAGGCCGGCACACGACGCGTGCGCTCCGCTGTGCTGACAGCGACCGATCCGCATGGCCGCGAGCACAAGATCACCTACGAACCGATCGGCACCTTCCAGATGAAAGGTATCGGTTACAGCCACCCGGAGTGGGGCCACGCGGCCTGGAAGGGCGAATACGCCATCGGGCGAGAAGACTTCAAACCGCTCGTCATGCCCTGGAACCAGCCGGATAACCTGCACATTCAGGCGATCGCCAAGGTCCGCCATGAGGGCCCCGATGGACAGGGCTCGGAAGGCATCGGGGCGCTGGAACAGCTCTTCATCGGCCCGCATGACGAGAGCGGCTGGAAGGATCTGCTGGATGCCTGACAAGGTCATCGATACGCCAGCTCTTGCCGAAAAGTTTGCCGCTTACGCCGAGGCGCATATGCCGGGCGTCAGCAATCTCCGCGTGATCGCCATGAACCGCATTCACGGTGGCGCAAGCCGGGAAACATTCTCGGTCGATATTGCCTATGAAGATGCAACCGGGCCGAAGACCAAGGGGCTCATCCTGCGCCGGGATCCGCCAGACAGCCTGATCGATACCGAACGCCGGATCGAATTTGCGGCTATCCGGAGCGCCTATGGCAAGGCTGGCATTCCGGCGCCCGAGGCGCTGTTTCTGGAGATCGATGAAGGGCCGCTCGGTGCGCCGTTCTTTGTGATGGGCCGGATTGAAGGCGGCACGCCGCTCAACCCGTTCCGGATCGAAGATGTCGAGCCGCACCGGGCTGATGTGGGGCGCGAATTCTTTCGCTATCTCGGCGCGATTGCCTCGCTGGATATCGAGGGTACGGCGATCTCCGAAGAGATCGACACGCCGTCACCGGACCAATGCTGGAAGCGTGAGCTCGACTACTGGGCTGGCGAGATCCGTTCCAATACGCGGGAGCCTCAGCCTGTCGCTGAAGCGGCGATCCGCTACCTGTCAGCGAATCCGCCGCCGCCCGCCCAGAAACTCTCGCTGGTCCATGGGGATTTTCGGACTGGCAACTTCCTGCATGACGGGGAGGGCCATATCAATGCCATTCTCGATTGGGAAATGGCGCATATTGGCGACCCATACGAGGATCTGGCCTGGGCGACCGACCTGCTATGGTGTGGCAACGACCAGGAACGCGCAGCCGGGTTTATCCCCTGGCCTGAAGCCATCGGCATCTGGCAGGAAGCCTCCGGCTGCAAATTCGATCCGGCGGCCTTCGAATGGTGGAGCCTGTTTGCTCACCTCAAGGGCCTGGGCATCTGGACATCATCGGCGCGCGCCTATGCAGACGCCAAGAACGACGATCCGATCCTCGCCTGGTCCGGCTGGTTCACCCATGCTGCGCACGAACTCATGCTGGCGAGCCGTCTCGCCCCGAAACATGGAGTCGATCTATGAGCGATGTCGGTATGATCCTGCAGCGCGTCGGGGCCACCCTGGTCAACGATGTCGCGCCGAAGCTCGAAGGAGACTATGCGGGCGGCAAGGCAGGGATGGGCGGCATGCTGGCCGTCATGGCCGGTGAGATGTGGGACAAGGAGGCTGACCTTCTGGTCGGAGAGATCACGCGGCTTAAAGCACTGCTGTCAGCCGCGGGCATCGGAGAGGCCGAACCACGGATCGAGTCCTTCAAGATTTCCGATCTGAAGACAATGCGCAACGAGCTCGCTAGCCAGCTGATTGAGTTGCAGGCGTCCCTCGAAGCTAAGGGTGACGAAGCGTCGATGGCGCTCAACAGGCAGATCTGGGGGCACCTCGTTGCAACGAGCGCTGCGCGCATGCCAAGCCCGCCAGAGTTTTCCGGGCCTGACGAGGACTAGGACCTAGCCCCAGAGCGCCGGACTGGGCGGGTGCACGAGACCGCCCTCATAGTGCAACCCGTTCTCCACGTCTTCCGCGAGCCAGAGCGGCCCGTCGAGATCGATGGCGTCAGCCAGCATCCCGAGCAGGACGGCGGGGGCCATGCTGATCGAGCCGGCGACCATGCAGCCGACCATGACACCGAGACCGGCCGCCCTCGCTTCCCGCGTGGCGGCAAGGGCCTCGGTCAGCCCGCCGGTCTTGTCGAGCTTGATGTTTACCGCGTCATACATTCGCGCGAGGTCCTGGATGTCGTCGCTTGTGTGCATGCTCTCATCCGCGCACACGGCGACCTCAGGCGGCCGTTTGAGAAGATAGTTGTCCTTGCCGGCAGGGAATGGCTGCTCGATGAGGACTACGCCAAGCGATGCGGCCTGCTTGGCGATGTCAGGGAACAGTCCGGCATCAAGGCCCTCGTTCGCATCGAGAATTAGCCGGGCATCAGGCCGGGCATCATGGACGGCGCGGACCCGGTCGAGGTCTTCCTTGCCACCGAGTTTCAGCTTCAGCAGCGCGCCTTGGGCATCGCGCGCGTCTGTAGCCATCTCGTCGGGCGAAGCCAGGACAATTGTGACAGCGGTCGGCAGCGGCGTGGGCTCCGGCAGGCCTGCCAGTTGCCAGACCGGCTTGCCGGCCTGCTTGGCTTCGAGATCCCAGAAAGCGCAATCGAGCGCGCAGCGGGCCGCGCCTGCGGGCAGGGCATCCTGAAGTGCGCTGCGGTCCAGACCGTTCTCGATGTCGGCACGCAAGGTTTCGATCTGGCTGGTTACAGACTCGATGGATTCACCATACCGGGGATAAGGCACGCATTCGCCCCGGCCGCGTTTTCCGTCTTTTTCCAGGGTAACGCGCAGGGTATCGGCACTGCTCTTCGATCCCCGTGAAATGGCGAAACTCTTGCGCAAGGGGGAGGACACGTATTCGACAAGAAGTGCTGTCATATGAAACCGGCGTGAGGAAAAAGCTTTTAATTTCACAGGCTGCCCTGCGGCATCCTTAAGTCTCGACTGTTAGGGTAAACAGGAAGTCAGCCACAAGCGAATTATGTCCGCTCCGCCTCGCTATACCCTCGACGTGACCAATGGTCAGGCCGTCCTCGATCTTGAGGGCGACTGGACCGTGCACACGCTCGGCAAGCTCCAGCCTGAGCTCTCGCGTCTGGATGTGCCGGACGAATCGAAGCTCGCCGTCGATCTTGCCGATGTCGGGCGCTTCGATACGGCGGCCGCACTTCTGCTCGACCGGATCGCCTGTACCAACGGGCAGGACGAGATCGAAGTCCTGGCTGGTACGGAGGGCATGCGCCATCTGATCGAACAGGCGCGAAGCCTTCGGCCCAAGCCCGAAGAAGAGATCGGGCCTGACGACACACACGGGTTTGTCGACCTGCTCGAGCGGACGGGCAGGACGGCCACAAGCTTCATCAACGAAGTCATCGACACGCTGGCCTTCTTCGGGGAGACGATTGTCTCCATGCTGGGCGCGCTCATCAGGCCCGCCCGTATGCGCTGGTCAGCGCTCGTCTCTGTCATGGAAGACAGCGGCATCGATGCAGTCCCGATTGTCGGCTTTCTTTCCTTCTTCGTCGGCATGGTTGTCGCCTTCATCGGCGCCACCACGCTGGCAGAATTTGGCGCCACGATCTTTACCGTCGAGCTGGTGGGCATTTCTGTCCTGCGCGAATTCGGGGTCATCCTGACGGCGATCATTCTCGCCGGACGCACGAATTCAGCTTTCACCGCGCAGATTGGCGCCATGCAAATGCGCCAGGAGGTCGATGCCATGGTGACGCTTGGCCTCGATCCGCTGGAGGTGCTGGTGGTGCCCCGCGCTCTGGCGATGTTGATCATGACGCCAATTCTGACCCTCGTCTCCATGCTGTTCGGGATTGGCGGCGGGGCTTTCGTCAGCTGGGTTGCGCTCGACATCAATCCCACAGTCTTTTTCAATCGGCTGCAGGATCTCGTTCCGCTTCAGCATTTCTGGGTTGGCATGTCCAAGGCGCCGGTCTTCGGCATGGTTGTGGCGCTGATCGGGTGCCGCCAGGGGCTTCTCGTTGGCGGCAGTGTTCAGTCTCTCGGCCACTCGACGACGAAGTCTGTCGTGCAGGCGCTGTTTTCGATCATCGTGATCGATGCCCTTTTTGCGGTCTTCTATATGGAGCTCGACATATGACGGGCCAGATCGCCATCCGCGTGCGGGATCTCAAGACCGCTTTCGGCCATCACGTCGTCCACGAGCACCTCGACGTCGACGTCTATGATGGCGAGATTCTGGGTGTGATCGGTCCGTCGGGGAGTGGCAAGTCTGTCCTGCTTCGGGCGATCGTCGGTCTGAAGAAACCTGCCCACGGCACAGTTGAAGTGTATGGCGATGACGTCTCGGGTCTCGAAGGTGATGCGCTGCGCAGCGTTCAGGACCGCTGGGGCATCATGTTCCAGGACGGCGCGCTGTTCTCGAACCTGACCGTTCGTGAGAACGTCATGGTGCCCATGCGTGAGCACACAAATCTGCCGGTACCGTTCATGCGCCAGCTTGCCGATCAGAAGATCAGGATGTCCGGCCTGGAAACGAAGGATGGCGACAAGTTCCCTTCGGACCTCTCCGGCGGGATGCGCAAGCGCGCCGCGCTGGCCCGTGCCCTGGCGCTTGATCCGCCCATCCTTTTCCTCGATGAGCCCACGGCGGGGCTCGACCCGATTACGGCCGGCGCTTTCGACAAGCTGGTGCGGGAGTTGCAGCGCGCCCTCTCGCTTACCGTATTTCTGGTGACCCATGACCTCGATACGCTGGCGGCGACCTGCGACCGGATCGTGGTACTCGGCGAGGGACATGTGATTGCCAGCGGGACCATGCAGGAATTGCAGCGTATGGATCACCCGTGGGTGCAGGAGTATTTCTGTGGTCCGCGCGGACGTGCAGCAACAGCTGGAGTGAAGTGATGGAAACACGTGCCAACTACGCCATGACCGGCGCTTTCGTGATCCTTGCGGCCCTGTCGGGCCTCGGCTTCGTGCTGTGGCTCGGCCAGTCCCAGTTCAATCAGGAATATGACGTTTACGACATCGTCTTCGAAGGCCCGATCAGCCTCGAGGAGGGCGCCTCCGTGCGTTATATCGGGATCAAGGTGGGTGAAGTCGAACGCATTGGCATCGACCGCGATGACGCCTCCAAGGTGCGCACGCGTATCCGTGTGGATTCAGAAACGCCGGTCAAAACGGATTCCACCGCCAGCATCGAGTTGGCCGGCATCACCGGCGTAACCTTTGTGCAGATCAATGCGGGGTCTCCGGACGCCAGACGCCTGACCGCCGAAGACGGCCAGGACGTGCCCGTCATCGAATCGATCTCAAGCCCCGTCTCCGAGCTGCTCTCCAGCGGTACAGAAGTCATGGGCCGCGCCACCGTCGCCCTGGAGCGGTTCGACGATTTGATGAGCGAAGAGAATGTCGACTCCGTCACAAACACGCTGCGGAATATCGAACGGCTGTCGGAAACATTGGCGGGCAACGAAGCTCTGGCGACCGACCTCACAGCGACCCTGACGGCAGTGCAGGACGCCGCGAACCAGGTTGATACCGCTGCACGCGTCGTTTCTGAGCTGGGTGGGGATGCTGGTGGCGAAGTCACACGTATTGGCGCAGAGATATCCTCCCTGATTGCCGAACTGGATGAGATGACCGCGTCGGCGCAGAAAAGCATCGATGCGAGCGAAAAAGCGATTACCTCTGCGGCCGATGTTATCGAGGGCCCCGCGACGGACGCCTTGTCCGATTTCCGGTTGATCGCACAGGATCTCAGGGTCCTTATCCGGCGTCTCGACCGGGTGACCCGCGAACTCGAACAGAACCCGCAGGGGCTGCTGCGCAGCGATCCTGTTCCTTATGAAGGAGGCCGAAATTGAGGCGTACACCTTTCAGCACGATACCGGTCATGCTCGCAGGCGCGGTCACGCTTTCGGCCTGTGTGTCGGTTCTTCCCGAACAGCCGAAGCCGGAGGCGGTGTACCGCTTTGCCGAACCGGACGCGCAGTTCGACCTTACCGGAACGCTCGTTATTCACGAGCCGGAGGCTCCGCGGCTCCTGGCCGGGCGTCAGATTGCCGTGGCGGCAAGTGATGACGGCTTGAAGATCATTCCGGGTGTCGCGTGGGCGGACCGTTCGACGCGGCTTTTCCAGGTCACCATGATCGATACGTTCAGCGAGAGCGGGGGCGGTTACGCCGTCGATGATGTTGCCGGGTTCAGCGGTGATTACGAGCTTTTCTGGCGAGTTTCCGAATTCAGCCTCAAGGGTGGGAGTGGTCACTGCACGCTACGCCTGACGCTCATGGATGGCGGTTCGCGTGACCCTGTTGCGCAGGAAACCGTCATGGCAAGCGTCCCGGCCTCTGGCACAGGTGCTCGCGCACGGGCGAAAGCCCTTTCGGAAGCCGGACGTGACTGTGTGGCAGACGGCGCGCGCCATCTGGCCAATACGATCAGGGAAAAAGAGGCTCGTGAATCCGGGGCGGAAGACTAGGCGACGTAGCGGTCGCTGCCTTGGTCGTCGGTGCTGACCGGCAGGTAGAAGCTGACCATCGTGCCCTTGCCAGGCTCGGAAGCGATGGTGAGCTTGCCGCCATGCATCTCTGCGAATGACTTCGTGAGGGCAAGACCAAGCCCTGTGCCGTCAAAGTTGCGTTCACGCGTCTCCTGGACCTGCTCGAAAGGCTTGGCGAGCCTTGGCAGATGTTCTTTCGGAATACCGATACCGGTGTCGCGAACAGCGACGCGGATGAAGTCGTCACGGCGCTGCACAGCGATCGTGATGCGGCCCCCGGCGTCAGTAAACTTGATGGCGTTCGACAGGAGATTGAGCACCATCTGACGGACGGCACGGTGATCAGCATCGATGTGCGGCAGGGACTCGTCTGCCTGCAGGCGGACTTCGACACCCTTGTCCTCGGCCTTGCGCCGGATCATACGCACTGCGGCATCGACCGGATCGACCAGGTCGATAGGCTTGGGATAGATCGTCATCTTGCCGGCCTCGATCTTCGCGATGTCGAGGATGTCATTGATCATGTCGAGCAGGTGTTCGCCCGATGTCAGGATATCGCGGACATAGTCCTTGTAGCGCTCGTCGCCGAGAGGGCCGTACATTTCGTTGACGAGAATTTCCGAGAAGCCGTTGATCGCGTTCAGGGGGGTGCGCAGCTCGTGGCTCATATTGGCGAGAAAGGCAGATTTTGAATCTGCCGAGCGTTCGGCCTTGGCCTTCTCCTCATTGTATTTCCGGGCCAGTTCCGACTTGTGCCCTTCGGAACGCTCGAGCTCCTGAACCAGCGCTTTAAGTTTCTTCTGGTGGCGCTGAAGCCGCTCTTCATTCAGCTGGTCATTCGTCACGTCGATGCCGAAGCTGATCAGGGTTCCGGTGTTCGTCGAGCGCTCGACCAGTTTGACCCATTCGCCGCTGCGCAGCCCCAGCAGCGTTGTTCCCGGGTCTTCGGGGCTTGTGCGTTCATGGATGACGTTACCGCTGCGCGCGAGCATCACCGTTTCATGGCTGACGCCGGCGCGCACGACGGAGCTGACATCGAACATGGTCTCGAACGTCTTGTTCCAGAAGACCAGGCGTTTCTTGCTGTCCCAGAGCGCGAACGGGCACGGGAACGTCTCGATGGCGCTGCGTAACCGGGCCTCCGATGATTTCTGTCTCTCGCGATAGCGGATCGTATCGGTAACATCGAAGACGACACCGCTTATAATGGCTGTACCACTGTCGGGATCATAGATCTGGCTCCCGCGAAGCTCCAGCCATGTTTCTCCGGCAGAGGCTGCGGATGGCACGGCAATACTGAAGGCCTGGCTCGGCCTTGCCTCGTCGATTGCATCTTTCAGCTTCTGACGATGAGACGCGTGAAAGCACTCGATGAACCCGGCGTCGCTCAAGTTGCCGCTTGCCTGGCGCCCAAGAAGCCGTGCGGTTTCCTCATTGATCCAGGCCTTGCCGCTTCCGGAGCGTACGTCCCAGAAGCCGACGCAGGCATTCGCCGCGGCGAGCTCCAGTTTGGCATTCTGCCCAAGCGGCTTGCTCTTCTGGATCACGGAAGACGGACGCTCGCGGCGTGACTGCTTGTAGAGGCCGATCACGGCCAGGGCAGGGGCTGCAACCAGCAACAGGTTGAGCAGCAGTGACAGCATTGCATCAAGTGTCAAGAGCGGACTCGAACGCGACAGGCAGAGCGAGAAAGCGGCCCCATGGATGTCGACACAGGCCGTGGCCGAGCGATTGGTTAGGCCCTCAAGGCGAAACCCGGTGCCGCGGGCCCGAATCTCGCGGGAAGGCGGCACGACAGAGGCATCGCCAATGGACAGGCTCGCATCGCCGTAGAGGATGAGGCGCGCCTTTTCGCCGGGCTCGGTCAGCCAGTCGCGGGCCGGGACCCGCGCCACCACTGTATTGCCGACGGTCGGAACATAGCCGAGCACAAGATCGCCATTATCGAGCAGCCCAAGCCTCTCCCCTTGTGAAGAGAGTTTCGCGGCCAGCTCGGCGGCGTCGGTATCCAGGGGATCTTCCGAGGAGAGCGCAGTATTCAAGCTATTCAGTGACGAAACACCAATGAAATCAGTGCTTATGGAGGACAGACGTGAGCCCGAGCGAAGTTCACTTTCAAGCCGGTCTGTGGCCCGGTCAGCCCTTCGGTTGAAGCGTTCACCGAGCAGGAGGGCATCGCGCTGAAGCAGCTTCAGGTCTTCGGCATTGCGGGCCTGATAGCTGTTCCAGATCATCAGGCCCAGCGCAGCCGTCAGGACCATGAGCGTCAGCACAAGAATAGCCTTCAGCGTGCCAGCTTGCTTCAGGCTTTGTGCCTTGTCTTCAGGCTTGCCTTTTGATTGGCCAAATCCTGCCAATGCTTCAGTCCTTGACGCAGTTTGCAAACACTACCGGGAATGCCCGCGAAATGCTTGCGCCTACGTTAATGAACGCGAGTCGGCAGTTAATCCAAAGCCCTTGCGACGATATCCATAGCATTTTGCGAGAGTCTGGCAGCGCGCAGATCCGTCAGGACTGTCTCTGCACTTGCGCGAGCCTTCGGTTCGAGCTTCTTCCATTGCTCGAAACTTGTCAGCAGCCGTGCGGCAAGTGCGGGATTGAGCTTGTCGATGCGTGCCACGATGTCACCGATCACGCGGTGACCGTCGCCGTCGGGCGCGTGGAAGGCCGCCAGGTTTGTCATGGCAAAGGCTGCCGCGACAGACCGCACGCGGTTCGGGTTGCTGAGATCGAAATCCGGATGCTGCGAAAGCCGGCGGGCATCGTCGGCCGTGCCCTGGCCGGCCTGCACGGCGAACCACTTGTCGATGACCAGCGGATTGTCTTTCCAGGTCTCGTAGAAGGTGGAAATCGCTTCATCGCGCGGCTTGCCCGGGATGGAGATGAGCGCCCGCAGGCAGGCGAGGCTCTCTGTCATGTTCGAAGCACCATCGAAAAGGGCCTTCAGACTGGAAGCGGCTTCCGGCGTTCCTTTCGCACCGGTCAGGCCGATCATTGCGGTTCGCATGGCACGTGTGCCTGCCTGATCCGGTGTCGGAGCGAAGGGCTCCGGCGACGGCTTGGCGAGGATCCGCTCGGCGTCGGACGCCATTTCTTCGGCCAACGCCTTGCGCAGCCGCTTGCGCGCGGCATCGAGGCCAGCGGGATCCGCAGGATCCCTTTCCTGGAAAAGTTCACCGATGTCCGGCAGGACCGTAAGCAGCGCTGCGAAAGCCGGATCCTGCTCATTCTGCCGGACCGCGTCAGCCAGAGCCGTTACCAGCGCTTCGTCAGGCGGCGATTGCGGCTCGTCCAGCAGTCTGAATATCTCGGCCTTGGCGAGTGACTGGAAGCTGTCCCAGATATTGAACGGATCGGTTTCGGCTGCCGCCAGCTCAAGCAGGGCTGCCTGATCGAGATCGCGCTTCAGACGGATCGGCGCGCTGAACTCGCGATTGATCGACAGAAGCGGGCGGGGCGATCCGTCGGGCACTTTTACCGTGACGGTCTTCTCGGCCTCTTCCAGCGCAATCACCGTTTCGCCATTCTCCCAGCCTTCAGCGGCGACATGCCCGCCCTTACCATCGAGCAGGGCGGTCCGAAGCGGGATCGGCACAGGCTTTTTTGTGTCCTGTTCCGGTGTCGCCGGAGTCGTCTGGCTCAGTTTGAGCGTCAGCGTGGCGTTGGTTTCATCCCACGCTTCCTCAACGGTTACTTCAGGCGTGCCGGCCTGGGCGTACCAGAGGCGGAACTGGCTCAGATCCTTGCCGGAAGCCTTCTCAAAGCAGGAGTAGAAGTCCTCGATAGTCGAAGCTGTTCCGTCAAACTCGTCGAAATAGATCTGCATGCCCTTGTTGAAGGCATCGTCGCCGATCAGCACCGTCAGCGCGCGGATCAGTTCGGCGCCCTTCACATACACGGTGGCCGTATAGAGGTTGTCGATCGAGCCATAGGCCTGCGGGCGCACCGGATGCGCGAGTGGGCCTGCATCTTCTGCGAACTGGCGGGCACGCAACGTCATCACATCCTTGATACGCTGGACCGGGCGGGAGCGCAGGTCTGACGAAAATTCCTGATCGCGGAAGACCGTCAGGCCTTCCTTGAGACAGAGCTGGAACCAGTCGCGGCAGGTGATCCGGTTGCCGGTCCAGTTATGGAAGTATTCGTGGCCGACAATGCTCTCGATGGCCTCGAAATCGGCATCGGTCGCGCTGTCCGGGCTGGCGAGCACATAGGCGGAGTTGAAGATGTTGAGGCCCTTGTTCTCCATGGCGCCGAAATTGAAGTCTCGCACGGCGACAATGTTGAAGACGCCGAGATCATAGGCGCGGCCAAAGCGCTCTTCGTCCCACTTCATCGATGCCTTCAGACTTTCCATCGCCCACTCGGCCCGCTTCGCCTGACCCTTGTCGACATAGACGCCGAGATCGACATGATCGCCGTTCATGGTGGTGAAGGTGTCGCGCCAGACATCGTAGTCACCGGCGCAGAGCGCGAAGAGATAGGATGGTTTGGGATGCGGGTCGTCCCATTCGGCAAAGTGGCGCCCGTCGGACAGGTCACCCGTCTTGCTGGGCGTGCCATTTGACAGAAGGATCGGATACTTCGCCTTGTCGGCATCCATACGGACATGGAAGCGGCTCATGACATCAGGACGGTCCGGCCAGTAGGTGATGCGGCGAAAGCCCGTCGCCTCGCATTGCGAACAAAACCGTCCGGCCGAGATATAGAGGCCGGACAGGGCGGTATTGGCTTTCGGATTGATCGTGACGTCGGTTTCGAGCTCGAACGTGTCCGGGACGCTCGCGATGGTGAGGGTTTCCTCATCCACCTTGTAGTCGCCGTCGCCCAGAGGCTGACCGTCGATGGATATGCCATTCAGTGTCAGGCCAACGCCGTCGAGAACCAACGCGCCCGGAGCGAGGCGTTTCACCATCATCTTCGTGCGCACGCGTGTGGCTTCGGGCTCAAGCGAGAAGTCTAGCTCTGCCTGCTCAATCGCGAAGGGGTAGGGCGTGTAGTTCTCGAGCTTGACCGAAACCGGGGTGTCCGTGCGCATCATTGTCCTCGTTCTAAATCAATTCGTGTGAATTCGGATTCAGAGATAGGACCTGGAAGGCACACTCACAATCGCAGGAAGCGGCCAGTTAGCAGCTATTCAGCGGCCTGACGGGGGGAATCGGTAATCTCGTAGACGTGACGTAGCACAAGCTGACATTCCTTGAGCGTCTTCTTCATGCCCGCGGGGAGTGAATCCGGATCCTGCGACACCAGCTCAGCCAGCTGCCGGCAGATTTTTAGCATCCGCGGCGAGTTCACGATCAGCCGCGCCTGATACTCGATCTTGTGCGGATCACGGTCATATTCCGAGCCCGGCACGCGCCAGCCGCCCCAGTCATTCTCGTCGGTCATGACGACAGGAAAAGTACCCGGATAGGGGTGCGCGGCTGTTTCGTCCGCTTCCTGCCAGCGGTTCTTGGCGCGCTGGATGCGCCAGTGCTCAAGGTCGAGGTCCTGATCGGCGCTATTACGGTCGCGTCCGTGCATGACGTCTTCGGACACGAGTTCTCCGGCCGTGAACTCACGGCCCAGGCCGACGTCGTAGGTCACCCGAAGCGGTTCCTCGACATCCTTCACCCAGTGAGGGTTCACTTTTTCGACAAGCGCCCAGGTGCCAACCGGTTTTACGAATACGCGCTGAGACTTGTGAAAGAGAGCTTTAGCCATGCCGAACCTCCGAACTTTCCGTCTTCTGTCACATCGAGTTTGAAGCTCGGTGAAGCGGGTCTGGAAAATTTGATCTATCGGCAGATTTACCTTCCCCTGCGAGACGGCTTTCCGTGTCCCGGCAGTGCGCTATTGTTGATGAAAGACACGATTGTAAAGGGAGACGGGGTCGTATGAATTTCGACTTTTCGGAAGACCAGAAATTTCTCGCGAACGAAGCGCGTAAATTCCTGAGCGCGCAGTGCACAACGGCGCATGTACGTGAGGTCCTCGATGACGCGCAGAAGTCTCATCATGAGGGTGTGTGGAAACAGGTCGTCGAGATGGGCTGGCTGGGCGCGGCCATACCGGAAGAATATGGCGGGCTTGGCCTTGGCATGCTTGAACTTTGCGTGATTGCAGAGGAGATGGGCCGCGCGCTGGCGCCGGTCCCGTTTGCCTCAAGCGTCTACTTTTTTGCCGAGGCCCTGAAGATTGCAGGGTCCGAAGACCAGAAAACCGAGTTGCTGCCGAAGGTCGCCTCTGGCGAGATCATCGGTTGCTATGCCGCCAGCGAAGGACCGGGCAATCCCGATCCGGCCAAGCTGTCGGTGACCTTTGATGGGTCAAAGGTTTCGGGCACGAAGATCCCGGTGACTGATGGAGACGTCGCAACTCATGCCATCGTGCTGGCCAAGGAAGGGTCCGGCGCAAGCCTCGTGCTCGTTGACCTGAACGGTGCAGGCGTCACCCGCACACCGGTCCAGACGCTCGAGCCAACCCGTAGCCATGCCGAGATCAAGTTTGACGGTGCGCCCGGTACGCGTATCGGCGCCGCGGGCGAGGCCGGTGATCTGAATGATGAAATCCTGAATCGCGCGGCTGTCCTGCTTGCCTTCGAGCAGCTGGGCGGCGCTGACCGCTGCCTCGAAATGGCAACGGAATATGCCAAGGAACGCTACGCCTTTGGCCGGCCGATTGGCGGCAATCAGGCGATCAAGCACAAGCTCGCCGAGATGTATGTGAAGAACCAGGTGGCCCGTTCCAACTGCTATTATGGCGCCTGGGCACTGTCGACGGATGCCTCCGAGCTTCCGGAAGCGGCGGCGGCCTCGCGCCTCGCGGCGTCCGAGGCCTACTGGTTTGCCTCGAAGGAAAACATCCAGGCCCATGGTGGCATGGGCTTCACCTGGGAGGTGGATTGCCACCTTTTCTACCGCCGGGCCAAGCTGCTCGCGGTTCAGGCTGGCGCGCCCAAGGTCTGGAAAGAGAAACTCGTCAGCGCACTTGAGCGCAAGAACGCAGCGTAAGGAGGTCACGAGATGGACTTCAACGATACCCCCGAAGAAGCAGAATTCCGCGCTGAAGCGCGCGCCTTTCTTGAAAAGCACCTGAAACCCAAGGATGGGAGTTCGCCACGCCGCGGTTCGGGCGAGGATTTTCTGAAGCGCGCCAAGGAATGGCAGAAGACCAAAGCCGAAGGCGGCTTTGCCCAGATCACATGGCCCAAGGAGTGGGGCGGACGCGGCGGCACGTCGATGCAGCAGGTCGTCTGGAACCAGGAAGAGGGCAAGTTCGACGCGCCTGTCGGTCCGTTCGCTATCGGTCTCGGCATGTGTGTGCCAACCGTCATCGCCTTCGGCTCCGACGAGCACAAGAAACGCTATGTCGAAAAGGCCCTGCGCGGCGAGGAAATCTGGTGCCAGCTTTTCTCCGAACCGGCTGCCGGGTCCGACGTTGCCGGTGTGAAGACACGCGCCATCAAGGATGGCGACGAGTGGGTCATCAATGGCCAGAAGGTCTGGACCACGGGCGCGCACTATTCCGACTATGGCATCCTGCTGACGCGGACTGATCCGAAAGCGCCGAAGCACAAGGGCCTCACCATGTTCATCGTGGACATGAAGCAGAAGGGCGTCGAAGCAAAACCGATCCACCAGGCCTCGGGCGGACGTGAATTCAACGAGGTCTACTTCACAGATGTCCGTATTCCGGACTCCGACCGTCTTGGTGATGTCGGCGCAGGCTGGAAAGTGGCCCTCGTCACGCTGATGAACGAGCGTCTGGCGGTTGGCGGCTCACCGGGGCCGGACTGGAAAGAGATCATGGACTATGCCCGCGGCACGGGCACGCTGACCGATCAGGCCTTCCGTGAGAAACTTGCTGACTGGTATGTTGCCGCACAAGGCTACAGCCTGACCAAGTTCCGTACGCAGACCGCGCTTTCACGCGGTGAAACGCCCGGTCCGGAGAACTCCATCGGCAAGATCATCACGGCCAACCAGCTGCAGGATATCTGCAACTCGGCGATCGAGATGCAGGACCATTACGGGATCATGAATGATACCGAAACGATGCCGGCCAATGCGCTCTTCCAGCAAAGCTTCATGTGGGCACCCGGCCTGCGGATTGCTGGGGGAACCGACGAGATTCTGAAGAACATCATTGCCGAACGCGTCCTTGGCCTGCCTCAGGATGTGCGCGTCGACAAGGATGTGCCTTTCGAGTCACTGAAACAGGGCTGAGCCACGTCTTCTTGTGCTGACCGGCCGGGAACGCTTAGTCTCGGCCGGAACGCACACGAGAAGGAGTGCTCCCTCATGAAATTTACAATTGCATCGCTTGGCGCGTGCGCCCTGCTTGCCGGTGCCATGCCGGCTACCGCGCAGGAGCCTGCTGAGCCAGCTCCGCAAGCGCCGGCTGCTTCATCCGAACAGGTCCCGTCCGCGATGGCGCAGGCGCTGGACGGTTTTCACGTCGCCATCCTTGAGGATTCGGACGGCGGTATGGCGTCTGTGCAAAACGATCAGGGGGAAAACGCGCTCGTCGTATTCCTCGAACCGGCGGCCGCAGAGGCCGCTCAACAGAATCCGGCCGTTGCCGACATGAGCGTCGCCCCAGTGCCGCTCATGCTGCTTCTTTCGGCATGGAACGGTCCGATTGCCTTTGAAGGCAGTCCGCAGGCGATTGAGCAGGCCAACGATTTGATGCCGGATATGCAAGGCAGTTTCGGCGCGCCCACCTTTTTCGTTCTGACGGATGGCAATGAGACCCAGATCGATAATGGGCAAGGCCCCATCACGCCAGTTCTGTTGAGCTATGCCGACGCCGACGAGATGGCGTCCAAGCTTCAGGAACAGGGTGTCGAGGAAAGCAGCATTTCCATCATGCCGATCGAATTCGGTAGCGTCCTTCAGGAACTCAATACCATGCCGCAGGACTTCGGCTACCGGGTTTTTACCCATCCCGGAACGGTCGAGTTGATCCAGGCGCAACAGCCCGGAGACACGGCCCAATGACATCTGATTTCCGTCACGTGGAGACAAATGGCGTGACGTTACGGGTCGCCGTAAAAGGCGAGGGGCCGCTTGTCCTGTTCGTCCACGGTTTTCCGGAGAGCTGGTATTCCTGGCGTCACCAGCTGGAGGCTGTCGCAGCAGCCGGCTTCACGGCAGCGGCCCTGGATGTGCGCGGCTATGGCGGCTCGGATCGACCCCAGGCGGTCGAAGCTTACGACATGGAGACGATCACAAGGGACATTGCCGGTGTCGCGGAAGCGCTTCAGCCGGACGCGCCCGCCATTGTGGTCGGACATGACTGGGGTGCACCGCTCGCCTGGAACTCGGCTCTGCTGTTTCCTGACCGCTTCAAGGCCGTCGCGGGGCTATCGGTTCCCTACATCCCACCGGGCGACAAGCCCGCCATCCAGGTCTTCCGCGAGTTCTTCACTGCGCGGGGGCTGTTCTTCTACCAGGTCTATTTCCAGGATCAGGGGCCCCCTGAAGCCGAGCTGGAGGCGGATCCGGCCGCCACCATTCGCAAGTTCTACTATGCCATATCCGGCGATGCGCCTGACGGGACATGGCCGGTGGACAAGAAGCATGGTGACACCTTGCTGCATCGCCTGCCGGAGCCGGACATGCCGCTGCCCTGGCTCAGTGAGGAAGATGTCGCCTATTACGCCTCGCAATTCGAGCATTCGGGCTTTCGCGGCCCGCTTAACCGCTATCGCAATCACGAGCGCGACCATGCTTTCCTGACACAGCTGGACGATCACAAGATCTATCAGCCGAGCCTCTTCATTGGCGGCACGCGGGATCTCGTGCTGAAGATGTTTCCCGGCGATCCGGTCGAGATGATGAAGCCCAATCTGCCAGGGCTGCGCGCGGCGCACCTGCTGGAAGGATGCGGCCACTGGACACAGCAGGAGCGCGCCGACGAGGTCAACGCGCTCCTTATAGACTGGCTCGCGACGCTCTAGCTCAGCCCTCGTCGAACATGGCCATGGCTGCGGCCGTCATGGCTTTTACGCCTGTGTCGAGCGTTGGCTCGGCATCCGGCGCAAAGAAGGGCGAGTGGAGCGACGGAAGCGAAACCTCGCCATTCTGTGACTTTTCATAGGTCTCCGGATCGATGGCGCCGAGCCAGAAGATCAGGCCGGGGACATCTTCCTGGGTGCGCCCGAACTGGGAAAAATCCTCGCCCCCCATGACCGCTGTGACTTCCTTCACATTGCTCTCACCGATCGCATCGCTGATGGCCGCCATCGCTTCGGCGGTCAGCTCCGGGTCATTGTAGGTCGAGGGCGTATAATCTGAATCCACGGAGATTTCCGGCTCGGGTGCCCCGAACGCTTCGGCCTGGGCCTTTGCAATCCGCTTGATGCCGTCCAGCAGCAGCTGCCGGGTGGCATCGTCATAGGAGCGCACGGTCAGCAACAATTCAGCGGAATCGGAAATGATGTTGTGCTTTGCGCCTGCCGTGAACTTGCCGACCGTCACAACAGCAGGCGTCTGCGGATCGACATTCCGGGCAACCAGCGTCTGTAGCGCCATCACGATGGCGGAACCGACAACCACCGGGTCCTTCGTTGTATGCGGATAGGCGCCATGGCCGCCGACGCCTTTCACGTGGATATCGACGCTGTCGACATTGGCGAGCGCATACCCTGAAGAGTAGGCAATCGTGCCGGCTGGTGCTGAGGCTGAGACGTGCAGGGCAAGATTGTAGTCCGGCAGCGGAAAGTCCTCATAGAGGCCATCCTCGATCATCGCCTTTGCGCCGAGGCCGAGCTCCTCAGCCGGCTGGGCGATCATGACCAGTGTGCCTGACCAGTCATCCTTGTTTGCGATCAGCTCGCGGGCCGTGCCGATCCAGCTGGTCATGTGGATGTCGTGGCCGCAGGCATGCATGACGGGGCTCTCGACACCCGTCCAGGTCACGCTCGTGACTTCGGAGGCATAATCCAGCCCGGTCTGTTCCGGCACCGGCAGGGCATCCATGTCAGCCCGGATCAGGACGGTCGGACCTTCGCCATTCTCATAGACACCCACGACACCATATCCGCCGACGCCTTCACGAACCGTCCCTTCGTCGCGTTGTGATTTTTCGCGCACCCAGGTGTCACCGATGCCGGTGGTGACGCTGAAGCCGAGGCTTTCGAGTTCAGCCGCCATAATCTCGGAAGACGTCGATTCCTTGAAGGAGAGTTCAGGGTTGCTGTGGAGCCAGTGGTAAACGTCCATCAGGCCGGTCTCCGGCGTCGGCTTGGATTGCTGGGCCATGGCGGCAGGAGAGGCGGCGAGCGCAAGGGCAGCGAGGGGCGCTGCGAGACGGCGGAGTTTCATTCTGACGTCCTTTCAAACAGTTAGGTTCGCACCACCCTATCAGATGGAGCCGCGACCGCTAGCCGTTTGCCGAACTCCCCTGAAAGGCTTTTGTCTTCGCGCCTGCGTCGGTTAGACTGGGAATTCGTCAAAGCGAGGGGCCATTATGAGCGATACGACACCGCCGGATTCGCCACCGCCACCACCCCCGTCGTCACCTCCGGAGAGCCCGCCAAAAGGACCGACCACGGCTGTCAGCCACTCGCCCGCAAAGGAGCCGAAGCCACGCAAGGGTGAGTTGCTTAATCGCAATGAACTCTCGCCGATGAAGGTCTTCACGCACTCGCCCATCCTCTACTGGTGGCCGATCTGGCTGCTCGGTTTCATCTCCTACCTGTTGCAGGTGACGGATATTGCCGGGCCGGGGACGCCGGAACGCATGCTGGGCCTGATCTTCGTTTTTACGCTGGCCTTCGTGATCTTTTCGACGACTGTACGCCTGCGTGGCGCGAATTCGGTGATCTTCGGCCTGATCCTGATCATCGGATTTATCCTGCTGACCTTCGCCAATCTCTCGGGCCCGATTGCCAGTTTTCTCGGTCAGCTCGACATTCGCATGAGCAACATGTTCTACCTCGCCACGGGGTCGATCGTGTTCATCATGTGGGCGTTGATGATTTTCGGCTTCGACAAGGTCCGCTACTGGGAGGTTGTCCCCGGGCAGCTGCATGAGCGGGTTTTCTGGGGCAGCGGAGACCGGGCCGAGAGCGGCGCGAATGCCCGCTGCCGCTACCGGTCAGACGATTTCCTTCGCCACCGCATTCTCGGGCTCGTCGTTACCGGTGACATCGAGGTGACCCTCGGCGATGGAGAAGTCTGGCATATGCACAATGTCATCTTCGCCAAGAGCAAGACGCGGAAGATCAATGCGCTGATTGTTACCCGGCCGGTGGACTGACGCTCGGGTGCAGTGCGGGGCGATAGCCGCCGCGCAGGGCCTCCAGCGACATTGCGGGTGTCAGGACAGCCACTGGCCCTTCCGGCAGCGCGCGGCAGGAGCCGTAGCCCTCGAATGACCAGCGATGTGCTGCTGCACCAAGCTTGAGCCAGGCTGTCTCGCCCTCGGAAAACATCGCACCATCCGGAAGGTCTGCGGCATCGCCAGTTGGTGGGGTGCGGCGCTCTTTGAGGCGTGCCTGCACTTCGCCCGCAATACCATCGTTGAGTTGGCCAACCAGCGGTGGCTCCGTGAAGACATCCCGCGCCATCAGCGCTTCGCGGAAGGCCTGTGCGTCAGCGCGCCGGCACTCGTAGCAGGGACGGTGTCCAGCCGCCAAAGCGGTGGCTTCGTCCAGAAAGAAAAGCTCCGTATAGAGGCCCGGCGCCATCAGCTCGCGCTTGCGGCCTTTGAATTCCAGGCGGCATGTTATCCATTGCCGGTTCGCCCAGTGTGTGGGCTTGAGCGTTCTGTCATCCCGATGAAAGCAGCCGCCCCGATTTCCCATGAACATGCCTCGGGCAGTGACCGCGTGGATATGTCCGAAAGGATCGACGCGGTTCTGCAGCGGCATGGCGACGATCCGTCAGCTCTCCCCGCCGAACCGTTCGGTCCATTCGGCGACCTGATCATCCTCGATCTTGCGGAATAGGACATCCGGCGGCGCGATGGCGTGTCCGTGAGGCAGCGCGTCGAGAAGGCCCGGAATGTCACTCAGGGCCGCAGGCGTCATGGTCCGGCGATCGGCCGGGACGCCAAGGGCATCGAGAACCATGCCGGCGGCTTCAGGAATGATGGGCTGTGCAATAATGCCAAACAGCGCCGCAAGGTTCAGCCCGGTGCGCACGCCAATTGCCGCCGCATCGACATCGCTTTTGTATTTCACCCAGGGCTCGGCCTTGGTGAGGTATTCATTGCCGGCAGCCCAGATGGCGCGCGTCTCCGCGGCGGCCTTGCGGAAGTCCATGTTCTCATAGTGCTGGACAAGCTGCGGCAGGCGTGTCTCCAGCTCCGAAACCATCCAGGCTTCTGCTTCGCCCGGTTCGCCAGTTGCCGGCACCTGACCGTCGAACTTCGACGCGCAGTATTTGGTGATCCGGTTCACGAAATTACCGAGCACATTGGCGAGATCTGAATTGACCGATGCCTGGAAGCCTTCCCACGTAAAGGCGGCATCCGAGCCTTCGGGCGCATTGGCAATCAGGTACCAGCGCCAATAATCGGCCGGCAGCAGGTCCAGCGCCTGATCCATGAAGACGCCGCGCTTGTTGGAGGTGGAGAACTTGCCGCCATACCAGGTGACCCAGTTGAAGGCTTTCAGCTGGTCAACAAGCTTCCACGGCTCATTTGAGCCCATGATCGTCACGGGAAAGCCGACCGTGTGGAAGGCGACATTATCCTTGCCCATGAACTGGACATACTGAACGTAATCGGCGCCCTCATCGGTGCGCCACCAGCTGCGCCAGCTGTCCGGCTCGCCCTTGGCTTTTGCCCATTCCTGCGTTGCCGCGATGTATTCGATCGGCGCGTCGAACCAGACATAGAAGACCTTGTCTTCAAAGCCTTCCCGGATCGAGCCGTCCGGATTGGTCACAGGGATGCCCCAGGAGAGGTCGCGTGTGATCGCGCGGTCGCGCAGGCCTTCATCAAGCCATTTCAGTGCGATGGAGCGCGCCAGTTGCGGCCAGTCGGTGGATGCCTCAACCCAGTCGCGGATCGTATCCTGCATCTTCGATTGTTGCAGGAAGAGATGACGGGTTTCGCGGATCTCGACATTCTTCGACCCTGAAACAGCCGAATAGGGGTCAATCAGGTCAACCGGGTCGAGCAGGCGCCCGCAATTGTCACACTGGTCGCCGCGCGCCTTTTCGAAATCACAGTGCGGGCAGGTGCCTTCGACATAGCGGTCTGGCAGGAAGCGGCCATCATCGATGGAGTAGACCTGCTCCATCACACGCTCTTCGATCAGGCCATTGGCCTCCAGGACGTTCGCGAAATGCTGTGTCAGCCGCGCATTCTCTTCGCCTGAGGAGCGGCCGAAATGATCGTAGGACAACTCGAAGCCGTCGCCGGCCTTTTTCTGGATCTCATGCTGTTCGTCGCAATACTGGCGCACGGACATGTCGGCGGCCTGCGCAGCCAGCTCGGCCGGCGTGCCGTGCTCATCCGTTGCACAGATATAGAGAACATCGTGTCCGCGAAGCCGCTGGAAGCGCGCATAGACGTCTGCCGGCAGCATCGAGCCGGCGAGATTGCCGAGATGCTTGACCCCGTTGATATAGGGCAGGGCAGAGGTGACGAGGATGCGGCGTTGGCCTGTGTCGGTCATGATTTCTTCCGTGCTTCAGCAAAAGCGGGCATACTGGCTCGCGCCGGGCTGGGCGCCACTCATAGCGCGGCATAACAAAAATGAAATGGGGTAAGGGAGGATGATGACATGCCGAGACTGGGCAATGTGAATTTACTGGGTGTGCTGCTCGCCGCCATCGCGATCTATTTTGTTGGCTTCCTGTGGTACGGGCTACTGTTTTCGGAAGCCTACATGAATGGCATCGGCGTCTTTTTCAACGACTCCGGCGACACGGCGCGCTGGCTTGAAGCGGATGGAATCAAGAGCCGCACCGGAATGGGTGAGGAGGGGGCCTGGATGATTGGCGGGTTTCTCATCCCGCTGGTGCTCGCCTTCGGGCTTGGCTGGTACATGAAAAAACTGCAGATCGCCTCGGTGGGCGCAGCAGCCGGATTCGGGCTTCTGCTGTCGCTCCTGATCGGTGTGCCACTCATGGCCTATGGGCTCGTTTATTCGCCCTGGCATGACTGGCCGGCCTTCTTCGTGGATGCCTCACACACCATGGTGAGCTTCGTTGCCGGTGCGGTTGTGCTCTCCTTCTTCAAATGACACGAAAACCCCGGCGCGGAGGGGCCGCGCCGGGGGTCGTTTCTTTGAATTCTCTGCTGCCGGTCTAGCCGACCTGTGCAGGTGTCGTCTCAAGCGTCAGGCCGACATTGCGGGCCATGATGGCTTCTTTTTCCGAGGCCGAGATATTGGTCTTGAGGTTCGTTTGCGCTGAGCGGATGCCATGAGCAGCGAGCGCCTTCATCACCTCGGCGCGGCGCGCATCGGCCAGCGTCAGCTTGTCGGCATCCGTATCGGCATCATTGGCCGTGGCCGTGCCATCAATGGACGTTACCGAGCAGCCGCTCAGCTGTTCACGGGTCTCCCGGATGGCATCGCGGGCAAAGGGGGTGAGGTCGGCTGTGCCGGGCTCGAAGTAGATCGTAAGGTTGACCTCTTCGCAGGCCTGGGTGGCCGGTGCATAGTACGGGGTCGTCGGCGGCGTGCGTGCGTCGTCGGCGAAAGCCGGAAGCGAGAATGCAGTGATCGCGGCGCAGGCAGTGATGATGGACTTGCTCATTGTATTGCTCCTTCTTGCGATACTGAAGGAACAACGCCGCGAGGGCGAAAAGGTGCCACGAACCGGTTCAAATGTGGCGGTGTGGTGATCTTACAAAGGAATCTTGCCCTGTCCGCCCTCGCGGCTTAAAGGGGCATCGTCGCCGGTATAGCTCAGCTGGTAGAGCACCTGATTTGTAATCAGGGGGTCGGGGGTTCAAGTCCCTCTGCCGGCACCATTTTCATGCGTGAAAACAAGGCATTAGAAATGCAAGCACTTAATCAGGTGTTCCGCGCCTCGATTCGCCTAGAGTCCTGAAAAGCCCCAATAAAAACAAGGTGCGACATATCCGAACAGTTGTCCCCAGAGAGACAAAAGAGAGACAACGGATTCGGGATCATGTGCTATTATGACTCAGAGATCGCAGATCTCTCCGCGCTGCTAATGGCGCACCATTTCTCTATGTCATTCCAATACATTCAACCAACCGAAGAGCAAAAAGAACTCATGCAAGAGTTCCGCGATAAGTTTGAGGTCTTGGCTGCAGAGTTGCACTCCAAAGTTCCATCATGCCGAGGACTTTCCCTGGCTCTGACGAAGCTTGAGGAGTCAGCATTCTGGTTAAACAAGGGTATTACAAAAAACGACTGATATCGTTTATCAATTCTCCGTCGCACACTTTCTAAGGAAACGAATTGCCCCTCGAACTCGCCATCGCCCAATTCATTGCCTACGTCACGCTGACGTTAACGGGCATAACCGTAGCGGTCGTATCGCTGCGGTTTTCTTATCGCCAGAACTTTGGGTGGAAGCCACTTGTTTTTGTCCCTGGCCACGGGATGAGGGGAGGGGGCGATACTCCTGAGCTTTATCACATCGTTTTGCCGGTCGAGTTCTGGAACAGGCGAACTTACCCCCTCGTGCTTCGATCGATCATGGTGGAGTTCTCCGACATGAAGTTCGAAACAAGTAAGGTTAGTCATTCACCTGATCGGCTCTGGTATATTCATACCCATGGCAAAGCCTCGTATAGAGGTGGCGACACCGTCGCTGGCAAAGAGCACCTTCAACTTGAATTGGACGCTCCATTCGCAAAACGATCACTGGACGATTTCGCAACAGAGATCAGCGTCAAAGCAATTTTCTACGATCCGCGCACTAACAAAACTGACACCGTTAAGACGTCATACTCAATGGATTTCCGATCATAGCCACCCATACTTTCTCGCCCAAAAAGAGAGACAAAAGAGAGACAAAAGAGAGACAAAAGTTCTCTAACCCACTGAAAATAAACGACTACCACAATGTTTGTAATCAGGGGGTCGGGGGTTCAAGTCCCTCTGCCGGCACCATTACCACTCCTGCTAGCACGCATGCTGGGGGTGTAGAGAGTGCGCCGTGCGCATCGCAATTCGTCCCATTGTCCAACGATTGAGCATTTTTAAGCGTTGCGCTCCGGTGTCATCATGCCTTTCCTCCAGGCAACAATAAATGAACCCGCAACCCGCCTTGAGACGCATCTTCAAGTTTGGTCTGTCCGCCATAGAGTGACACCATCTCATTGACGATCGCGAGCCCCAGTCCTGAACCTGATCGGGCTTCGTCCCAGCGCGCGCCCGGTTGAAGCACGACCTGGTGGGCCTCGATCGGCAGCCCCGGTCCGTCATCTTCCACTCGCAGGCTGATCATCTCGCCGTCTTCATCGAAGCGCGCGGAGACATGCACCGAACGACGGGCGTAGCGGTAAGCGTTTTCGACGAGATTACCGAGGATTTCACTGAAGTCCTGCGGATCGCAAGCGACATAAAGGTTCTCTGGGACGTCAAGCGTCAGCCTCACGGGGCTATTGGCATTTATACGACGCATTGCGGCAGCCAATGCCTGGACCGCTTCGGCGAGCGGCGTGCGCACGCCTGGCATTCTCGCAACTGCCGCGGCCCGCGCCCGCGCGATGTGGTGATCTATATGACGCTGCATGCGCCGCGTCTCTTCCAGGATTGTGCCGGAGGCTGTCTGGCAGGTTGGTGTTTCGGCGAGTTGGCCGGCCTCATCCGCGATCACGCTAAGCGACCCACGCAGCCCGTGGGCCAGATTTCCTGCCTGGACACGGGCCTGTTTGAGATTCTCCCGTCCGGTTTCCAGCAGGGCGTTGAGCTCATCGACAAGGGGGCGCACCTCACGCGGGAAATCGCCTTCAACCGACATTGTCTCCCCCGCGCGCAGCTGCCGCAGCGATTTTGCCAGACGGCCGAAGGGGGCAAGGCCAAGAGAGACAAGCCCGGCCGCCGCAGCCAGGAGCAGTATTCCCAGACCTGCGAGTGCCAGCATGAGGATCCGGTTGAAACTGCTCACCATCGCGTCGAGTTCGCGTTTGTCCGTCCCGACGATGAAGCGCAGGACTTCGCCATCGCCGGCACGCTCAAGCCGTTCGGCGACGAAGGCGGTCCCGGTTGGCCCCTCGACCCTGTGGCGATGAGGCAGGACGCCAACCTCCGGCCGGTCCTCCGGCATGATCAGGGCGGAATTGCCCAGCGATGGGCTGCGCAGGGCAACATCCTCGCCGCGCTGGATCTGCCAGTAATAGCCGGACCGGGGAACATCATAGCGTGGATCGCTGAACGGGCTGACCAGGCTGACGTCGCGATCCTCCCAGCTGGCCAGGCCCTGGAGCTCTTCAACGTGCACGTCCAGCTCGTGATAGAATTGTGTTTCCGCATGATAGCGAAATATCGAGGAGAGCAGGAAATAGGCGGCGACCATGCCTGCCGCGACCCAGATCAGGGCGGCCAGGATGAGACGTATCCGGAGCGAAGAAGAAGACTTCATGGCGTCATCCGAACCTGTATCCCAGCCCGCGGACCGTCTTGATCCGGTCTGCCCCGATCTTCCGGCGCAGGCGGCTGATATAGACCTCGATTGTGTTCGATCCACGCATGTCGTCCAGACTGTAGAGATGTTCGGTCAGTTCGCTCTGGGAAACGACGTGGCGCGGGCGGTGCATCAGATAACGCAGCATTCTGAACTCCAGTGCGGTCAGCTCGACCAGCGCTCCATCAAGATGCACTTCGCCGGTGCTCGGATTGAGGGTCAGCCCGTTATGCGACAGCAGGGCAGTCGCGGCACCTGCGCCCCGGCGCAGCAGCGCGTTCAGCCGGGCTGTGAGTTCCGGAAGGTGGAATGGCTTTGTCAGGTAATCGTCCGCCCCGAGGTTCAGTCCTTCGACCTTTTCGGCCCATGTCCCGCGGGCTGTCAGGATGAGAATGGGTGTGGAGAGCCCGCCGGTGCGCCATTTCGACAGCACGCTCAAGCCGTCTTCGCCGGGCAGGCCGAGATCCAGAATAATCGCATCATAGCTGGCATCGAGGCCCATTTCATAGCCATCGGGGCCGTCGCTGGCGTGTTCGACGACAAAACCTGCTTGTTGCAATCCGCGGGTCAGGCGGGCTGCAAGGTTTTCATCGTCCTCGACAAGCAGGAGCTTGATGGCCTCATCCTTTCTCTAAAGCATCGCCGGAGCCTTTACCGGACAAGGCTGAAATTCAGCTGAACGCATAGCCTGGCGCTGTATTTCACCGAATTCAGCTTCATTTCAGCTTCCATTCAATATCGGATCAGGTCGGCCTGCTAGGCGCACCGGTACACATTCGTGACTGGAAAGCCCGCCATGCCTTCACTCTTTCGCCGAACCCTGTTCATGGCCGCCCTGGCGGCGGCCGGGGCGAATGGTCCCTCCCTCGCCCAGACTGTCGCGCTTGACCCGATCCAGGTCGAGCGTCTCGGGATCCAGCTTGGGAAGGTCGAACCAGCCGAGACCGTGTCAGTGGCAAGCCTGGCTGCGACGGTAGTCCGCGCCCGGTCGGATACGTTTACCCTTACCACGCCATTTGCAGGGACGGTAACGAAACTGGGCGTGGCGCCGGGGCAGCACATCAAGGCAGGCGATCTCGTCGCAGTCATAGAAAGCCAGGACTTCAGCGAGACACGGGCGCGCCTCAGTGAAGCCCGCGCGCAAGCCCGGGCGGCTGAGCAGTCGCTGGTCCGGCAGCAGCAGCTGGTGGAAGCCGGCGTTGGCGCGCGTACAGACCTGGAAGCTGCCGAGGCGCGCGCAGCCAGTGCACAGGCCACCGTCCGCGATCTCGCCGCGCGCATGCCGGATAACATCCAGACCAGCTCGTCCGGCACCACGCAGATCAATGTGCGTACCTTTGCGGATGGCCGTGTCGACAGCGTACAGGCGGGTGTCGGCGAGACGGTGAACGCCTTGAGCCCGCTGGCCTTTCTTTCGGCAGAAGGCCGGCTCTGGGCCGAGATCCAGGTTCCGGCCCGGCTTCTGGGGAGCATCTCCGTGGGCGATACGGTTCGTTATGAATCGGGTGGGACCGGCGCAATCGTTGTGAACCCCGAAACAATCGATCCGATGACACGGTCAGCCTCGGCCTATGCGGAAATTCCGGCGGATTTCAATGCCTATCAAGGCGCCCTGATCCGGGTGCAGCTGGAGAAAACGTATGAGGAAGCCGGGGTGATGTCCGTGCCCTCGGCGGCCGTCGTGGCCATCGAAGACAAGACATATGTCTTCCGTGAGGATGAGGGCGGTTTCGATGCCGTCGAGGTCGAGGTTGCCAACCGTACTTCTGATGTCGCGCTCGTCTCGGGCGCACTCCGCGCCGGCGACCGTGTAGCCATTCGCGGTCTTAGTGAACTCAAGATGCTTGCCATCGAGGAGATCGGCTGATGTTGCGCGCGATTGTCCAGGGAGCGCTCACCCAGCGCCTGTTCGTACTTGCCACAACCCTCCTGCTGGTGCTGGCCGGGGCGCTGGCCTTCATGCGCCTGCCGATTGATGCCTTTCCCGACATCTCGACCACCCAGGTCAAGATTGTCATGAAGGCGCCGGGCATGACCCCGGAAGAGGTCGAGCAGCGGGTCATCCGTCCGCTTGAGATGGAGCTTCTCGGTATCCCGCGCCAGACTGTGCTGCGCTCGACAGCGAAGTACGCGATTGCCGACATCACGATCGATTTCGAGGACAGCGCGGACATCTACTGGGCCCGGCAGCAAGTGTCCGAGCGCCTGGGCTCGGTCATGGGTGATCTGCCCTCGACCGTGTCCGGCGGCCTGGCGCCGATTTCGACCCCGCTGTCGGACGTGTTCATGTTCACCATTGAAAGCGACAGCCTCTCGCTTGAGGAAAAACGGTCCTTGCTCGACTGGACCATACGACCGGCGCTGAGAACCTTGCCTGGCGTGGCGGATGTTAATGCGCTGGGCGGACGGGTGCGCACCTTCGAAGTGCGCCCTGATCCGGATCTTCTGGCGCAGCTCGGTCTTTCCTCGGGGGATCTGGCCGAAGCTATCCAGCTTGGTAACCGCAATGACGGGGCCGGCCGGGTGGATGTCGGGGATGAAGCCCTGATCGTGCGCTCGGTCGGGGCCATCGAAACGCTGGATGATCTTGAGCAACTCGCGATCGACAGCCGCGAGGGCCGTCTGGTGCGGATCGGCGATGTCGCTGATGTCCGCATCGGCAGTCTGACGCGCTATGGCGCGGTGACGATGGATGGCGAGGGGGAAGCGGTTCAGGGCATCGTCCTGTCGCTGCGCGGCGCGGACGCGAATGCGATCGTCCGGGATGTGCGTGCGACGCTGGATACATTGCAGCCCTCCTTTCCGGAAGGCGTGACCATCAAGCCCTTCTATGACCGCTCTGCACTGATTGATCGGGCCATCACGACTGTACGCAAGGCGCTCACAGAAGCCATTGTGCTCGTCCTCGTGCTGCTTCTGCTCTTTCTCGGGAATCTGCGCGCCGCCCTTGTCGTGGCGATTACATTGCCACTGGCAGCGCTCATGACCTTCCTGGCGATGCAGGGCTTTGGGCTGTCGGCCAACCTGATGAGTCTTGGCGGGCTGGCCATTGCCATCGGCCTGATTGTCGATGCGGCCGTTGTGGTCGTGGAGAACACCGTGGAGCATCTTGCAAGACGCACTGACCAGGGAACATCGGCGCCACGAATTCACACCGTGTTCCGGGCGACGGCTGAAGTGGCCGCGCCGGTTTTCTCCGGCGTGCTCATCATCTGTCTCGTCTTCCTGCCCTTGCTGTCGCTGGAGGGTCTTGAGGGCAAGCTGTTCCGGCCCGTGGCGGCGACGATCATCTTCGCGCTTGCCGCGTCGCTGATCCTGTCGCTGACCGTGATCCCGGTACTGGCCTCCTATCTGCTACCGGAGAAGCATGGGCGCGACCCGCTCCTGATGCGGCTGATTTCGCCGGTCTATGCGCGACTCCTGCGCTGGAGCCTCGCTTTCCCGCTGCCGGTCTATCTCATCGCTGGCGGTGGCATCGTTGCCGCTGTCCTGGCCTATCAGGGTGTCGGGAAGACCTTCATGCCGACCATGGATGAGGGCTCCGTCATCATGCAGACCGCCAAGCTGCCCTCGGTCAATCTCGGCCGAAGCGTTGAAGGCGATCTGCTGGTCCAGAAGGCACTGCTGGAAGACGTCCCCGAGATCGAGAGTGTCATCGGACGCGTCGGGTCTGATGAGCTGGGCCTCGACCCCATGGGGCTGAACGAAGCCGACATGTTCCTCGTGCTCAAGCCGAAAGAGGAGTGGCGTGAGCCGGACAAGGCCTGGCTGATCGGGGAAATGCGCAAGACCATGCAGACGGTGCCCGGCATGGCCCCGGCCTTTACCCAGCCGATCGAGATGCGGACATCGGAAATGCTGACGGGTGCACGGGGCGATCTGGCCATCAAGATTTTCGGCCCGGACCTCGATACGCTGGCCGACCTCGCAGGGCAGATTGAAACCTCGATTGCTGGCGTCGACGGCGCTGCCGAGGTCATGACCCTGTCGAATGACACGATCGACTTCATGCAATTGCGTCTCGACCGGATGCGCGCCGGTGCGGCGGGGCTTCCGCTTTCCGAGGCCGAAGACAGCCTGCGTGCCATGCTGGAGGGTATCGGTGCCGGTGTGGTCATTGAACCGGGACGGCGCACGCCCATCCTGATCCGCGGCCAGGAAGAGCTGCGCCAGTCGCCTGAGCAACTGTCCGACATGCCGATTGCCACACCGGACGGCGGCAGTGTGCGGGTCTCTGATCTTGCCCATATCGCGGTTGAGCCCGGCCCGGTGAAGATCGACCGGGAGAATGCCTCGCGCTTTGCTCTCGTACAGGCCTTCGTGGAGGGGCGTGACCTTGTCGGCTTTGTTGGGGATGCCCAGGCGGCCGTGGCCAGTGAGGTGGATCTTCCGCTCGGCTACCGGCTTGAATGGGGCGGGGAGTTCGAGAATCAGCGCCGCGCCGCCGCTCGTCTTGCCCTTGTTGTGCCGATGGCGCTGGGTCTGATCTTCATCGTGCTGTTCGCGACCTTGCGGTCCGTGCGCCAGGCGGCCCTGATCTTCGCCAACGTCCCCTTTGCGCTTGTCGGTGGCATGCTCGCCCTCTGGATGTCGGGGGAATATCTCTCCGTGCCAGCCTCGGTTGGTTTCATCGCCCTACTTGGTATTGCCGTGCTGAACGGGCTCGTCCTTGTCAGCTATTTCAACCAGCTCATCGCGAGCGGGCTTTCACTGCACGCAGCGGTCGAGACAGGTGCCCAGCGGCGTCTGCGCCCGGTGCTGATGACAGCCACCACGGCCGCTCTCGGCCTTGTGCCGCTGATGTTTGCCGAAGGCCCCGGCTCGGAAATCCAGAAGCCGCTCGCCATCGTCGTGATTGGCGGCCTCGTGTCGTCGACCCTGCTTACCCTGCTTCTCCTGCCTGTCCTGTTCCGCCGCTTCGGCGTGGGCAAGGGCGAGGCACGCCAGACGGAAAGGTCACTTGAATGGACACCGATCTCTGCCGCCTGACGCTGGTCTACCCGCCAGCCTCTGAGGATGCGATCACCGAGGCCCTGCTTGGCATGGAGCCAGCTCTGCCGGGCTTCACGACCTGGGCCGGTGCCGGGCATGGCTTCGGCTATGACGAGGCTAGCCATGTCGAGAAAGTGCGGGGCAATGTCAGCCGCCGCGTGCTGACGACGATTGCCCGGCGTGAACGCATCGACGCCGCCCTGGAGGCGGTGCGGACAAACGCTCCCATCCCGAAACTCATGTACTGGATCGAACCCGTGATCGCCGGAGGCCGCCTGCTGTGAAACCCCTTTTACTTGCCACCAGTCTCCTGATGTCTGCTCCTGTGGCCGTTGCCCAGGCCTTCCTGCCGCCAGCGCCCAGCGTGCAGGCGTCGATCGACGCTCACCCCACCCGCCAAGCCGCCCATGAGCAGCTTTCCGCAGCTCAAAGCGAAGCCCGCCGACAAGCGGCTGGCGAATATGAGTGGCGGCTGGAGGGAGGCTATTCCAGCCGTGATATTAGCCATGAGGGCCGGTTCGACGAGTTTGAAATAGGCGCTTCGCGTCCAATCCGAAGACCCGGCAAGGCGCTCCTCGATAAGGCTCTTGGCAAGGCCACTATCAATAGTGCTGCAAGCCAGTCCGTTCTTACGAGGCGTGCCCTGAAGCTCGAACTTGCCAATCTCTGGATGGACTGGCTGGCAGCTGAAGAATTGGCGCGGATCAGTGACGAGCAGGTCAAGACGTATGAGAGCGCCCTTGCAGCGGTAGGACGCCAGCAGGAGAGTGGACAGTCTGCTGAAGTGGATGTCGAACTGGCTGCGAGCGCACTGGCCGAAGCCGAAGGCGTTGCCCGCCGTCGGCAAGGGGAGGCCGATATTGCAGATGCCCGGCTCCAGTCCCGTTTCCCGGATCTCATAAAACCGGAAGGTTTGCTCACTGTAAGTGCGCCGGTTTCTGTCTCCACGAGTGGAAACTGGCAGGAGAGAATCGTCGCGGCCAGTCCGGACCTCGCGGTGGCGGAGGCGGAGATCCGCCGTCTTGAGGCGCGCTCGCGCCGGGCCAGAGCAAACCTTCGGCCCGATCCGGAAGTCGGCGTCCGGGCCTTTTCGGAGCGCGGCGGCGATGAATTGGGTATGGGCGTCTTCGTCGCCATTCCGCTTGGCGGGCCAGCGCGAAGCGCCGCTTCTGACCGAGACCTTTCCCTTGCACGAGCCATGAGGCTCGAGACCGCTGCCCTTCGCCGCCAGGTCGAAGCTGACGCCAGCCAGGCAGTCATCATGGCGGCAAGCGAATACGAGGCCTGGAGAGCCGCCGATAAGGCGCGGGCCAACAGCCAGACAGCCATCGAGCGCGTCAGGCGCGGCTTTGATCTTGGTGCCTATGACTTGCCGACACGTCTCATTGCCGAGCAGCGGCATGGACGGGTCGTCATGGCAGAGGCCGAAGCCCGGCTCCAGGCCCGCCGGGCAGATATCAATATGCGTATCAAGGCTGAAGACCTTTGGCCGGATTAAGCTTCAGCATCTTCCCAGCGAAACTTTAGTGCTGTCGACTGATGTCTCCTTCCGGGATGGATGGACTGTGGAAGACGACGTTGATGGCTTCAAACCGCCAGCTTGGGGGAGCGCACGGGTGCTTGTGCGCAGCGAGTGTAAGAAAAGCGTCATCACGCATGGGTATGACGCGCCTCGGTTCCGGACTGTATCGAGGTGTATGATGAAGCGCGTGTCGATCCTGCTCGCCCTGGGCGTGCTGGCTGCCTGTGGTGCCAGTCAGTCAGAAACGGAGCTGCCGCAGACGCCGAGCAGCATCTTCCCCGATGCCGAAGTGCCGGACGCGTTCAATCGCGCCTATAGCCTGACCGAATCGATGGATGGCAATGTTCGCGTCTTTGCGCGCGAGCATCGCGATGTCACGAAACTCTATGAAATGCGCAAGCAGTCCGATGGCAGCTGGTCGGAACCCGCAGAGCTCGATTTTCCGACGCGTAACAAGTTGACCACGCCGTCCTTCAGCTTTGCTGATGGCATGCTCTATTACGCATCTGACATCGACATTCTCGACCGCGGCCAGCGGGATGCCAATCTCTGGCGTGTTGCGCTGGACGGTGAAGGGTGGGGGACGCCGGAACATCTGCCCGCATCGATCAATGACGGTGCTGAGCAGCTCAATCCTGCCATGGACCGCGAGGGCCGCCTCTATTTCACCTCCAATGGCTATGACAGCGTTGGTGGTCATGACATTTTCGAGGCCCGGTTCGATGAGGCCAGCGGAGACTGGACGGTCTCGAAGATGCCGGATGGCTTCAACGATGCAAAAGCCGATGCCCATGTAGCGGTTACGCCCGATGGCGAGCGGCTTTTCTTCTATTCCCACCGTCAGCCGAAACTCGGTGTCGTCGATATCTGGACGGCCGAGCGCGATGAAACCGGCACCTGGGGCATCCCCTATAATCTGGGTGAACCAGTCAACACGGCGGGAATCGACTTTGGAGCAGGATTGTCTGCCGACGGATCAGTTCTTTTCTTCTCCCGCGATGGCGTGCTGATGGAGATAGCCCTGACCGCGGCGCTTGCTGGAAGTGACGTAACTGGCAGTCAGAAGTAGGCACAAGCTTCCGGCCTGACCCCTGTTCTTGAAACCTGAAGCCGGCCGTCCGCTTCCTCCCACAGTGTGGCTTTCGTGCCGCATGGCAGGAGCGCCTTGATTCCCCTGTGGATTAATTGGCTGCGCTTCGATGACACCGTCTATATCCGCATGCGGAGAAAACCCGGCTAGCTCTGTAACTCTCCTTCGCTTCAGCATCACGCCGTCTTCAATAGTTAATTTTATACGGGATTTATGCTTGGAGTGTCACGTAACTGTCAGAAAAGCGTATAAAAAATGCAATGATGTGAAGGTTTTGTGATGTCGCATTAGTTTCAATGAGCTGTGCCATAGGGCCCTGCGAGTTCGGGGAAGGCTGCGTCTTCTCCGCTCGAGTGATGGATCGAAAACCCTGAGGGGGCTCTCATGAACACGGCCAAAAGCCTGCGTCTCATTTTCCTTGCCAGTGCAGCTGCCCTGGCAATCGTTGGTTGTTCGGATACGGACATTTCTTCTCCCGGGGCGCCAACCCCCCCGACGTCTCCGCCGCCGCCACCGCCACCGCCGCCGCCGCCGGCCGCCTCAACGATTGACCTCATCCCGACTGCAGGTTGTCCGGCGGGTACGAGCGAAGCGACCTTCGATGCCATTGCGTCTGAAGGGTTCTCCAGCATCGATGTCTGCGCGATTGGCGATGCCGGCGCGTCGACCACGACGATCACAACCGATGTCGATATTCCGGCGAACACGACTGTCGCGATCCGCGGCGCTGTGTTCATCGGCGAAGATGGCGGCACGTCCGCGACACTGAGCATCGGTGAAGGTGCGGTCCTTTACGGCGCGGCTGCTGGCGGCACCGGCGACGGCTCTGACGACTATATCGTGATCAGCCGCGGGTCGCAGATCGATGTGAACGGCACGGCAACCAGCCCGGTCCGCATGACGGCGCGCGCTGCGATCAACGACGAGAACACCAACTCCTCCATCATCGAGGCCGGCACCAATGCTCAATGGGGCGGCCTGATCATCAACGGCTTTGCCCCGATCAATGCCTGTATCGACGCGACTGCGACCGGCGGGTCGGCTGGCTGTGAGAAGCAGGGGGAAGGCGCGTCCGGTCTCTTCGGCGGCGATCAGGCCGGCGACACTTCCGGTGAAATCTCTTACCTCACCGTCGAGTATGCCGGTGCACGCCTGACCAATGACGATGAGCTGAACGGCATTGCCTTCCAGGGTGTCGGCTCCGCGACCACCGTCGACCACGTTCAGGTGCACAACAATCTTGATGATGGGATCGAGTGGTTCGGCGGCACGGTTGATGCCAGCTATGTTGTCATCACCGGCGCCGGTGATGACTCGCTCGACTGGACCGATGGCTGGCAGGGCAACCTGCAATATGCTGTCGTCAATTCGACCGTCCCGACCTCCGGTGACCCGCGCGGCATCGAGGCCGATAACCGTGACGGCGACAATGACAAGACCCCGATCTCCTCGCCGAACGTGTCCAACTTCACGCTGATCGGCACCAGCGGTAACCAGCAGGGTGTCCTCCTGCGCCGCGGCACGTGGGGCACGGTCGTGAACGGCATCGTCTCCGGCGGCTATACGCCGGGTCTCGATATCGACAACGACTTTACCTACGCCAACCTTGCCGATGGCACGCTGACGGTCGCGTCGATGTTCATCGATGCTGCCCAGACACTGGCCAATGACCAGGATGACATCGACAATGATCTCGCCACCTATGCGGCGAACAACGACATTGTCGGCGGTAACAACTCCCTGACCGATCGTTATTTCCCCGGCCAGGAAGAGCTTGGTGTTCCGGTCTTTGACGTGACGGGTGTCGGCAATCTTGCGCCGACGACCTATATCGGTGCCTTCAGCGATACCGAAACCGAAGGCGCCAACTGGGCGACCTTTGCCCTGTCCGGCACGCTCTTCCCGCCGGTCGGCTGCCCGACGGGCACGACCGAGAGCGGCACGCTTGACGGCAAGACGCTCTGTCTCGTCCCGGGCGGCGAGCTTCAGTCGGACCTGACGCTCTCGAATGGCGACGAGCTGATCTACGAACTGGATGGTACCGTCGTTGTCGGCTCCGACCTGGGCCCCGATCCGGCTGCTCCGCTGGCGGGTGGCGCATCGGCGACGCTAACCATCGAACCCGGCGTGACTGTGGTTGCTGAAGGCAATGATGACTACCTTATCGTCGCCCGCGGATCGCAGCTCGTGACCAACGGCACCGCGACTGCACCTGTCGTCTTCACCGCCAAGGGCGTTGTCGACGGATCTGTGCCAGTGACCGAAAGCCTGAAGGGTGTCTGGGGCGGTATCGTGATCAACGGCCGCGCCCCGATCAACGCCTGTATCGACGCCACGGCGGCCGGCGGCACGACCGCTTGTGAAAAGCAGGGCGAAGGGTCCTCCGGTCTCTTCGGCGGCGCAACGCCGACCGATGACAGTGGCCGTCTGCGCTACACCCGCGTTCAGTATGCCGGTGTACGCCTCACCAATGACGACGAGCTGAACGGCATCGCCTTCCAGGGTGTCGGTTCCGGTACGGATGTCGACTTCGTCCAGGTTACCAATAACCTTGACGACGGCGTCGAGTGGTTCGGCGGCAACGTCTCGGTCAGCAACCTGATTGTCACCGGCGTCGGCGACGACAGCATCGACTGGACGGATGGCTGGCAGGGCTCCCTGCAATACGCCATCGCCTATCCGGGTGTTGCCGGTACTGACGGCGGCATGTCGGGCGACCCGCGCGGCATCGAGGCCGACAACCGTGACGGCGACAACGACAAGACGCCGTTCTCGGCACCGGACCTGTCCAACATCACCCTGATCAACTCGGGCGATGCGGCAACCCAGCAGGGTGTCCTGCTCCGCCGCGGTACACAGGGCACACTGGCCAACAGCATCATCGTCGACTGGTCGGTCGGCCTGGATGTCGATAACGACCAGACCTACACCAACTTCGACAATGGCGATCTCGTCATCCAGTCGCTGTTCCTCGACAATACCGAGAACTTCGCCACCGACGGCGACAACCCGAACGACGCTTCGCTCGGTGTCCCGGCGTTCGACGCGGCGGATAACATCGTCACAGGCACGAACTCCCTCTCCGGCTTCAGCTTCGTTAACGGCGCCACCGGCGTGGTGCCCGGCACGACGGAAGCCAATGTTCCGGTGTTCGATGTTGCGGGAATTGGCGACCTCCTTGCCACGACCTTTGTAGGCGCGGTCGAAGGGGCGAATGATGACTGGTTCCTCGGCTGGACGGTTGAGCTCGATGGTACCGAGACCACGACCAACTAACGACCGCTGACAATCCGGGGCAGGGCGGTCCGAAACGGTCGCTCTGCCCCATCGTATTCAGACATCTCACAGAGGAGGCAACTCCTCTCCTCCGAGGGAATAACCATGTTGAAACCTGCCACTTATTTTCGCCTGGCGCTGCTGACAGGGGCTTCGCTGGCCTGCATATCCGCTGTCTCTGCCCAGGAAGCTGAAGACCCGTCTGATGAGCTTCGCCAGCAGAGCGTTGTGGTCCGCGGACAGTTCATCCCGGACGAAAAGCGCTCCACGTCAGAAGTTTCCAGCCTCATCGACGCCAAGGATTTCCAGGTCTCCGGGGACGCCGACGCAGCCGCAGCCCTCTCACGCGTGGCAGGGATTTCGACGGCCGAAGACCGTTTCGTCTATGTGCGAGGCCTGAACGAACGCTATTCCAGTGCGACGCTCAACGGCTCGCCGCTGCCGAGCCCGGAACCGCTCCGCCGTGTCGCGCCACTCGACCTCTTCCCGACCTCGGTCCTGCGCAGCATTCTCGTGCAGAAGACCTATTCGCCGGACCTTCCGGGTGAATTTGCGGGCGGGCTTGTCGACATTCGCACGAAGACGGTTCCTGATGAGGCTTTCTTTGAAGTGTCGGCCACTGTTTCCGGCGACACGCAGACAACCTTCCAGGACGGTCTGCTTTATGATGGCGGCGACCTCGACTTCCTCGGTGTGTCAGACAATGTGCGCACACCGCCGACGCTCGGCCCGGACGGGCCCGATGCGAATTTCGCAAGGGAGCTGACGAACAACTCCTCCCTGCTGATTACCCAGGAAGGCACCGTCCCGGCCGATATCAGCCTGAGCGCAACCGGGGGTCAGCTCTTTGATCTGAGCCCGGATATCTCGATGGGGGTTCTGGCTGCGGTTGCCTATTCGAATGAATGGAGCACGAGGGAAGGCAAGCGCGGGTTTGGCGACAGCTCCGGTGATGGCCTGCAACAGCGCTTCGAGAACGACCTTTATGCCACCGAGAATTCCGTCGGTGTGAATGGCTTCGCAACAGTCGGTTTCGATCTCTATGACAATCACGAGATTCGCGGGACGGCGCTGATTACCCGGTCGACTTCGAAGGAAGCCCGCACCGAGCAGGGTATCGATTTCGATGACAACTTCGAACGTCAGGACAATATCGAGTGGTTCGAACGCCAGCTCTGGACAACCCAGCTTTCCGGGGAGCACTTCTTCCCATCGCTGATGGACCTGAAGGTCGACTGGCGGGCGTCCTATTCCGAAGCCCAGCGCAATGCGCCATACCAGTTCTCGATCCTCTACCAGGATTCAGGGCAGGGCCTTCAGACGCTCGCCAACTCTGAAGACACGACCTTCACCTTCAGCACGATTGACGATGACTCCACAGACCTCGGCATCGATCTCGAACTGCCAATCATGCGGGGCGCCGATTGCTATCTGTTCTGTGAAACGGACCTGAAAGCGGGTTACGCCTATCTCGAAAGCGACCGGCTTGCGACGTCGCGTATCTTCGCGATCGAGGGCCTGCCGCTCTCCAGCACGCGGATCGACTATCTGTTCTCGTCGCTGTTTGCCAATGGCGATCTCGATTCCAGTTCGATCGGCGGCGACCAGTTCCCGGAACAATATGTGGCAACGCTGGAAGTCGATGCCGCCTATGCCGGACTGGATACGCAGATCACACCGTATCTGCGTGGGGCGATCGGTGTTCGCTACGAGCGCGCCATCGAGGCGATCGATACGCGTGTCATCGGTGGCGATCCGTCCCAGAACTTCGTCGAGTCCTGCATCGACCGCGAACCGGACGGCAGTTGTGACTATGAGTATGACCTACTTCCGGCCGCAACCGTCACCTGGAACCCGTTCGATGATCTGCAGGTGCGGGCAGGCTATTCCGAAACCCTGACGCGTCCGCAGTTCCGCGAACTGGCGCCGACGGAATTCCTCAACACCGAAACGGATGTGGTCTTCCAGGGGAACCCGTTCCTGATCAACGCTTCGATCGAGAACTATGATATCCGGGCCGAATACTATTTCGGCCGCGAGCAGTTCGTGACCTTTGGTGTCTTCTACAAGGACATGGAACGCCCGATTGAGGAGATCAACAACCGGTCAGGCGATGAGCCGGTGACGACCTTCATCAACGTTCCGAGCGCAGAACTCTACGGCGTCGAGATGGAGTATGAGCAGGCCCTGCCGATGTTCGATACGTTCGGTCTCGACTTCTTCCGCGACCGGGACCTGACCGTGAAGGCGAACTATACCTGGTCGGACTCGGAAGTCTCGGCAGGCCGCAACCCGGCAGATCTGGGTCTGACGACACCGGAATTCTGTGCGCAGTTTTCGGAAGAGTGCGTCATCACCAATCAGAACCCGCTTAACCCCGAGCCTTTCCCGCTCCCGGGGGCTGGCCTGATCGAGGACGGACGCCGCCTGCAGGGGCAGTCTGAGCATCTGTTCAACCTGCAGCTCATCTACACCGATGAGATGTCGGGTACGGAAGCCAACATCCTCGTCAACTATGCGAGCGAGCGGATCCGGTCTGGTGAAGCGCTGGCCCTGAACATCCCGGCGATCATCGAAGAACCACCCCTGACGGTGGACTTCGTGCTCAATCAGGGGTTCGATTTCCGCGGAGGAGATTATGAGTTCAGCTTCAAGGTCAAGAACCTGCTTGGAGATGACTATGAAGCCTATCAGGAACGTGGCGGAGACCGGATTGATGTCGACGTGTACGATATCGGCACCTCGATCTCTCTCGGCCTGAAGCGCCGGTTCTAGAGCAGGGCCTGCGTCAGGCGTTCGCGCAATTGCCTGATCTGGCCTAATATGTACGGTTGAGGGCGGGCTCCCCGCCCTCAACCATTCTATCCCCAGAGGGGAAACGGGTAGACTTTAATGAGGGTGATGGACCCCAGACTTGTCGAAACGGCACGCATCGGCACGCAATTCGTGTTGCTGATCGCGGTCGCATATCTCGTCGCGCGCATCTGCTGGCTGCTTGTTGCCCCCGGCGATGCTGTGTCGACGCTGACCCCGCGGCCGCTGCCAACGCCGGTCGGGCAGAGGTCTGTCAGTGATGTGCGGGCGGATATCAGCCTGCTCCTGAAAGAGAACCCGTTCGAAGTGGGGGAGGGGGCTTCAGAAGCCGTTCCCGATGCTCCGGAGACCGATCTCAATCTCAAGCTCGTTGCCCTTTTCATGTCGACTGGCGACAGTGGCACGTCGTCGGCGACCATCATCACCCCCGACAACACGGCCACCCGCTATGAGCCAGGCGAGGAAATCCTGCCTGGGGTCATGCTCGACCGCGTGCTCTCAGACCGGGCAATCATCACCCGGGATGGCCGGGAAGAGACGATCATGCGCAGCGGCCGCGACGCGGGGCTGTCTGTCATCGGCGATCCAGCGACCGCGCGGAATGAAGCTGGCCGCGTGACCAGCGAAAGCCCGTCCCTGTTTGAACCGGGTCTGTCGGCGCGGACATTGCTTGCCGGCATCGATGCTGAGCCGCGGATGAGAAACGACGTGGTCTCCAGCCTGGTTTTGCGGCCAAAGGGAGATGGCAGTCTCATGCGTGCAGCTGGCCTTGAACCTGGAGACCAGCTTTTGAACGTAAACGGCGTGAGCGTATCAGAAACAGACCTGTCGGCCTTGTCCACAGAACTCGAGGCTGGCGGGGTGGCGACACTTGATCTCCAGCGGTCAGGCGAGACCCGCACCATCGAAATCCGCTTCGAGGAGGAGCGAGAGTAATGAAGCATTTTATGACCGCTCTGGCTGTCCTGGCGTTTGCTGCGCCGGCAACGCATGCGGAAATGCAGTCACCGCAATCGGCACGCCATGTGTTGAGCCTCGACGACGTCGAGATCACAGCGCTGATTGACGATGTCTCGATCATCACCGGTTATACCTTCATCCTGCATCCGGATGTGGCGCGCACGCGCGTGACGGTTCTGTCGCAGGCCCCGATGACGACTGACGAGGTCTTTCAGGTTTTCCTGTCGACGCTGCGGGTGCATGGCTTTGCGGCGATCCCTGCAGGGAAGGGTGTTTACCGCATCGTGCCAGAGCAGCTCGCGGTCGGTGAAGCCGGCGTTGCGAATACCGGTCCGAACACGTTCATCACCCAGGTCTTCAGGCTCGAAACGTTCGGGGCGGTCGAAGCGGCCCAGATGGTGAAGCCACTGGTCGATGCGCAGGGGCAGGTTGTCGCCAATTCGCGGTCCAATTCCGTGGTCGTCGTCGACTATGCGTCCAACATGCCGCGTATCCGCAACATCATCGCGGAACTTGATGAGGACGACAGCTCGGATGTGCGGTCGCTTGCGCTCAAGAGCGTCCCGTCGCGGGAAATGGCGCAGCTGCTGACCGACCTGCTGGGCACGCGTGACGGCAATCCCGTTCCGAATTTCGAAGTGTCCTCCTCGCCGACGAGCAATTCCATTGTCGTGCGCGGCGATAATGCGCTGGTGACCCGCGCCCTCAAGGTTGCCTCCGACCTCGATGCGGAAGAGCCGACACGCGACAATCTTCGCGTCATGCAGCTCAACAACGCCAAGGCAGAGGAAATCCTTCCGGTGCTTGAAAAGCTCGCCGCCACGATGGCCGAGCAGACCGGACCGGCCGAGACGACCGCACCGCGCGCGACGATCGCCCACCACGCGGAATCAAACTCCCTGATCATCAGCGCCCAGCCTGATACGCTGCTTGCCATGCAGCGCGTGGTCGATGCGCTGGACCAGCGCCGTGCGCAAGTGCTTGTCGAGGCGATCATTGTCGAGATGTCGGATGACACCGCGCGCGAACTCGGGGTCCAGTTCCTGCTCGCCGGGCAAGGCGATTCCACAACGCCGCTCGTCGGCACGAATTTTTCGCGGTCCGCGCCGAACCTCCTGGCGCTTGCTGGCGCCCTCATCAATGAAGATATCTTCGGTGACGGCGAGAGTGATGGCAGCAATCCCTTCCAGCAGGCGGCCATCAGCTCCCTGCTCGGGGTCAATGGCACACTGCTGGGAATCGGCGGCCAGAGCGGCGATACGCTGTTCGGTGCGGTCATCAACGCAGTTGAGGAAGACACCAATTCCCGCGTCCTGTCGAAACCGTTCAACATGACCCTCGACAATGGCACCTCTTCCCTCCTCGTCGGCCAGAATGTCCCGCTGACATCGGGTGAGGTTCTGGGATCGGACAATTCCAACCCTTTCCGAACCGTTCAGCGTGAAGAGGTCGGTGTGAAGCTCGAAGTCACACCGCGCATCTCCTCGGACGACACGATCCGCCTCGACATCTTCCAGGAAGTTTCCAGCGTGTTCGGCCAGGTTGGTAATGTTTCACCGGACCTGATCCTGAACACCCGGAACATCTCGACCAGCGTGCTTGCCGACGATGGCGAAATCATCGTGCTGGGCGGCCTGATTGAGCAGACGGAATCCAAGCAGAGTTCCAAAGTGCCGTTCCTGGGCGACATTCCGGTGGCCGGGAACCTGTTCAAGTCGGAAGGCCGGGGCGGCACGCGCACCAATCTGATGGTTTTCATCAAGCCGACCATCGTGCGCGACCGCGAGGATGCAGCGCGCGTGACGGCCCGTAGCTACAACTATATCCGCGCGCAGGAATTGTTGCGCGAAGACGAGGTGAACGTATCCTTGGACGAGTTCCTGGGGCAGGTGTTGAGCGAACCGCCTGTGCCGCAGGACCAGTAGGGCTTGCAGCCATGACTGCAGCGATGGTGGCATGAATGAGTGAGGCAGAGACAGGACGGACGCTGACCTATGCCTTTGCACGCGACAAGGGCCTGGTCGTGCTGTCGAGGGATGGCGAGACCGTCGAGCTCGGCGTCCGCGCGGGCGCCGACCCTGTCGCCATTCTCGAGGCGCGCCGCGCCATCGGTCGCCCGCTGAGCTTCCAGCCGCTCGATCCAGCCCGGTTTGAGCGGGAATTGTCCGAACACTATGCCCGCGCCGCGATTGATGGCGGTGAAACGGAAGCGGCCATGGATGGCGAGGGCGATCTCATGTCGCTCATTGATGACATCCCGCAGACCGCAGACCTGCTAGACGGTGATGATGATGCGCCGGTCGTTCGCCTGATCAATGGCCTCATCTATGAAGCTGTGAAGCGGCGCGCGTCGGATATTCATATTGAGCCGCATGAAGATACGCTGTCGGTACGCTACCGGATCGACGGCGTGCTGCAGGAAGTGCTGACGCCGTCTCGCCGTCTCGCCGCTCCGCTGACCAGCCGGGTGAAGGTGATGGCGCGGCTCGATATCGCGGAAAAACGCATCCCGCAGGACGGCCGGATTTCACTTTCCATTGGTGGACGATCCATTGATGTCCGCGTCTCCACGCTGCCATCGCGCTATGGCGAACGGGTCACCATGCGCCTGCTCGACACGCGCAATGCGCTGCTCGGGCTCGACGAACTTGGCATGGACGAAGAAACGCTCAGACGTTTCCGGTCGGTGCTCGCCCAGCCGAACGGGATCACGCTGGTGACTGGCCCCACCGGTTCGGGCAAGACCACGACGCTGTATTCGGCACTGTCTGTGCTCAACAATGGCCAGCGAAACGTCATGACGCTGGAAGACCCGATCGAATATGGCCTGGAAGGCATCAGCCAGACGCAGATGCACCACAAGGTCGGGCTGACCTTCGCCGCCACGCTGCGTGCGATTCTGCGACACGACCCGGACGTGGTTATGGTCGGCGAGATCCGCGACCTCGAAACCGCCAAGGTGGCCTTCGAGTTCTCATCGACCGGCCGCCCGGCACTCTCCACCGTGCATACCAATAGTGCCGCCGGGGCGATCCAGCGCCTGCGCGATATGGGGATCGAGCCCTATGTGCTCGCGGCGACCATGCGCGCTGTGCTCGCCCAGCGGCTCGTGCGAAAGCTCTGCGACCATTGCAAGGTGCCACACGAGGCAACGGCCGACGAGAAGGCGATGTTCGGCGTGCCGCTTGAAGAACACCATGAATTCTACCGCCCGCAAGGCTGCATGGCCTGCGCCCAGACCGGCTATGAGGGCCGCCTCGGCGTCTATGAGCTTCTGGTCGTCGACCAGGAGGTGCGCCAACTCATTCGTGAGGATGTGTCCGAGGACGACCTCGAAGCCCGCGCCTTCGCTGGACACGATACGCTGTTCCGCAATGCACGCCGCTATGTGGTCGCCGGCCAGACCAGCGTCGAGGAAGTCCTGCGAGTCTGCCGCAAGGATGAGAGCTAGCAATGGCCGTCTACGACTATCAGGCGCTGGCTGCTGACGGGAAACGCACCTCCGGTGTGATCACCGCCGATTCCCCGCGTGCGGCCCGCAAGGAACTGCGCCTGCGCCAGCTTTCTCCGCTTGATGTCAGCGAGAGCCGCAAGGGCCGGTCGGCAAGTGCGGTCAGCGGCCATGACCAGAAGCTGCCGGGGGGCGATCTCGTCGTGGCGACGCGCCAGCTGGCGCTACTCGTGAAAGCCGGCACGCCGGTTGAGGAAGCGATCGGATCGGTCGCCGCCGAAGCCGAGAAGCCCTCGACGCGCAAGGTCTTCATGGGCGTGCGCTCGTCGATCACCGACGGCTATTCGGTCTCTGAAGCGTTGAACAGCGCCCCGAAAGCCTTCCCGGCTTTTTATCGGGCGGTGGTTTCTGCTGGCCAGTCCTCCGGCCGTCTCGATGAAGTTCTGGAACGGCTCGCCACCCACCTCGAGAAATCGAGGAAGATGAAGAACAAGATTCTCTCCGCCCTGATCTATCCGATCGTGCTGAGTGTGATTGCGCTTCTCGTCGTGACGCTGCTGATGATCTTCGTCGTGCCGGCGATTGTCGAACAGTTCGATACGCTCGGCCAGGACCTGCCTTGGCTCACCGACGCGGTCATCGCTGTATCAACCTTCATCCGGCAATGGGGGGTGGTCCTCTTGATCGCGATCTTTGCCGCGGGGTGGGCGTTGCGCCGGCTGTTCCAGACCCCGGCCGCACGAGAAGCGCGTGACCGGTTCATCCTGTCATTGCCAGTCATCGGAAAGCTCTCGCGCGGCGTTGCAGCCGCGGCCTTCGCCCGCACTTTCGCGACGCTCTCGGCCAGTGGGGCCCCCGTGCCCGAATGCCTTGGCGCGGCCAGAAATTCCATGTCGAATGCCGTCTTCCGCAAGGCCGTGACGACTGTCCGCCGCAAGGTGGAGGAAGGGTCGACGCTTGCCCGTGCCATGCGCGCCGAAGCGGTTTTCCCGCCCATGCTGATGCACATGGTCGCCAGCGGTGAGCGCGGCGGAGACCTCGCCGGCATGATGGAGCGCGCCGCCAACTATCTTGAAGACGAATTCGACAATGCGGCGACCGTCGCGCTCGGCCTGCTGGAGCCGATCATGATCGTTGTCCTCGCCGGTATCGTGGCGCTGATTGTCCTGTCCATCATGCTGCCCATCCTGCAGATCAACACACTTGCCATCGGTTAGGAGGAAACCCCGATGAAGACACGCAAACCTGTCCCGACACGCTCAAAGGAAGCCGGGTTCACCCTGACGGAGATCATGGTGGTGATTTTCATTATCGGCCTTCTGTCGACCGTCGTGCTTTTCAACGTGCTCGGCGCACGTACCGATGCGCAGCTGAAGACCGCGCGCACCAACGTCTCCGCACTTACCAATGCGCTCGAGCAGTACAGCCTCGACATGTATGATTATCCGACCACGGAGCAGGGGCTCGATGCGCTGGTCACAAAGCCGGCTCGTGGAAATACGGCGGGCTCTTACCGGAAAGGCGGATATATCAACAAGGTGCCGCTCGACCCTTGGGGCCGTCCCTTCGTCTATCGCCGCCCGGCCGAGCGTTCCGACAAGGCGTATGATCTCTACTCGCTCGGGGCCGATGGGGAGCCCGGCGGCGAAGAAGAGAATGCCGATATCGGGAACTGGAACTAGGAACGGCATGACGCGGCACGCCTCTCTTTCAAGACAGGCCGGCATGACGCTGGTCGAGGTGATGATTGTCGTCTTCATCGTCGGTCTGGTTGCAGGCGTCGCCGTGATGACCATCCCGGAGCGGGAAAGCCCGCGCGAGAAGGCCGTGCGCGAACTGGGTCAGGCGGTCCGGGATATTCAGGACCAGGCCATCCTGACGGGCGACACCCTCGCACTCCGGGCGACTGATGGGGCGGTGACGCTGCTACGCTGGGACGGATATGAGTGGCAGGCCACCCGGCGTAACGTGCTCGAACTGCCGGATGGCGTTTCGGTGCAGCTGGTTCGTCCTGACGAGAGCCGTGCGCCAGAAGATCATGGAGGCCGCATGCTGGTCTTCGACCCGCTTGGCGTGACCGAACCGGCCAATCTGATCGTCTCCTATGGCGCCTTCCAGAAGACCCTGTTGATCAATCCCGGTGGTGAGGTGAGCCTTGGCCGGACGGGCTAGCCATACACGACACCGCGCCCAGGGCTTCAGCCTTGTGGAGACCGTCGCCGCGCTGGGTATCCTGGCGCTGGCTGCCGTGCCGCTGATGCAGCTCTCGTCTGATGCGCTGCAGAATACCGCCCGGCTGGAGTCACGATTGCTGGCCAGGACAACAGCTGAGAACGTCCTGTCGCGCGCGATGGCGGACAGCGACCCTGTGCAGGTAGGCCAGACGTCGGGCAGTGAAGCCCAGATGGGCCGGGCCTATGACTGGACGCTTACCGTCTTTCCGACCGAGCGCGACAGCCTGTTCCGGCTGGAAGTCCGTGTGAGCCAATCCGGACGCCAGCAGGAGCTCGCCCGGCTAACGACCCTGAAAGGCCAGACCTCATGAGCCGGGCGTGTGCCAACACTTGCCCGCAGAAGGGCTTCACGCTGGCCGAGATGCTGGTTGCGCTTTTCATCCTGTCCATTCTGGCGGTTGCCGGTGGAAACCTCCTGCTGCGGGGGACGGCCTCCGGCGAGCAGTTGAGGGAGCGGGAGGCGGTGATCCGCCAGCTCGACATCGCGCAGGCCTTCATCCGCAGTGATTTCGAGGCCGCCGTTACGCGCGGTGTGGAGCCGCCGGAAGGTTATGATGGCGCGATGACGCTGGTCGGGGGCGAAACCAACCGGACCGATGCGCTTTTCCAGCTTGTGCGCTCTGGCTGGATGAACCCTGGCGGCATGGCACCGCGCAGCGACCTCCAACCGGTTCGCTATGACCTGACACCCGAAGGTGAGCTTGTGCGCACGGCCTGGTTGCGTCCCGATGCAACGGTCTCGACGCCAACCGCGAAGCGGATATTGCTGACCGGCATAGCCGATATCGAGATGACCTTCTGGAAAGGCAATGAAACCTCGACCTATTGGGAAGGCACGCCGACGCCGCCAGACAATGTCCTGCCCGAATTGGTGGAAATGCAGATCCGTTTCGAGGACGACCGTGTCCTGGTGCTTGCATCCCAAACGGGGAGTGGCTCATGAGTGTCCCCACTTCCTGCCGCAACCAGGAGGGTGTTGCGCTCGTCACGGTGCTGATGATTGTCGCGGCCATGTCGGCTGTCGCGATCATGCTCTCCTCGGCAGTTCTCGCGAGCACCAACCGCGCCAAGGCGCTTGATGCGAGTGCGCAGGCCGACTGGTTCGCCAAAGGGGCAGGGGCATTTGCCCAGGTGACCGTCGACCAGCTTGTCTCGGAATCCGGCGCGAAGCTGTTTGCCGGCATGCCGATGCTGGCACAGCCTATGGCGTTCGAAATTGAGGGGGGTGTCCTCTCCCTCACTGGCCGTGAGGCGAGCAATTGCTTCAACATCAATTCACTCCGCCAGTCACCGTCCCCGGGGCGTGAGGACACCGGAGAGGAGCCGGCAGCGCGCAAGGACTTCATAGCATTGCTTGAAGCTGCAGACATCGACGGCGTCGACGCTGACGTTGCCACAGCGACGCTGGTGGACTGGATGGATGCTGACCTCTCCCCGGAACTGGGTGGAGCAGAAGACAGCTATTATAGCAGCCTGACGCCCCCTTACCGGACATCGGGCCAGCCGATCGAAAATCTGAGCGAGCTTTACGCCATACGGTATTTCGACCCGAGTCTCGTTGAGCAGCTGAGGCCCATTGTCTGCGCCTACCCGGACGAAGATCAGCAGGCCTTCAACATCAATACGCTGGGTGAGGCACAGGCGCCGCTTCTGTCGCTGGCGATGTCGGGCGCGCTGACGAGCGAAGCGGCCCGTGACGTGATCTTCCAGCGTCCACAAGGTGGGTGGGAGAGTGTCGAGGATATGATGGCCACTCCGGCCTTGGCGCAGATATCTCCAGAGCTGCGGCGCACCGACATGTTGTCGGTGACCTCCAGCCATATTGGTGTCAGAACCATCATCGAGTATCGCGGCCTGCGCAGGATCTACGATCAGCTCCTGGTCGTGGACGAGACCGGCGCGGTCAAACCTGTGCGGCGGGAACGGAAAGGATAAGGCTTGGCGGATCTGTTCATCCTCATCCCGGTTCGGGAAGACGACGGCGCGCTGTTCGCCTGGCGCTCCGGCGGGGACTGGGTCGTGGACACAGCGCCCCCGGCAGGCCGGTCCGGACGGGGCGATGATGCTGTCGCCTTTGTCCCCGGAACGGCGGCGACGGTTCACCATGCAGAGATCGCGGCGCGCAAGCCTGTTGAGGCCAGGCGCATCGCCCTGTTCGCGCTGGAGGATGACCTTGCTGAACCGGTCGAGCATCTGCATGCCGCCCTCGGTCCGGCCGGGGAGGCGGCTCAGCGTCAGGTCCAGGTCGTGTCCATGGAGGCCATGCGGCGCTGGGTTGAGCTGCTGACTGAATGGGGGCTGCCAGACGCAGACATCGTTGCCAGTCATGCCTGCCTGCCGGAGGGGCGCGTTGCGGTGGAAGGTGTGGGCGAGTGCCTGTTCCGGCGCGACCAGTCTGTCTTCGCGCTGGATGCAACGGCCCCGGACGATCTGATCCGCTCTCTCGCGCCCGAAGCGCCGGATTTTGTGCAAGGCCATCGACTGGCAAACCTGCTTGATAAAGAAGCTTCGGCAGAGGCGCCGGGCGGAGCGGCGGACTGGCTCGTCCAGCTCGCTGGCTGGTACAGGGACAAGCCAGCCGCAACCCTTGTATCGCTTCGTCAGGGTGACTTCAGCATTCGCCGCCCGATCCAGCTTGAGGGACTGTCACGCTGGCGGCCGGTTGGTGCCCTGGCGGCGTCCCTCGCGGTTCTTTGGCTGGGGTCTGTATGGCTGGAGACGCGCGCGCTGGACAATCAGGCCACTGAACTCCGTATGCAAACAAACGAGCTTGTCGCGGCTGTCGCGCCGGAGGCCAATGGCCGCTTGCCTGAGGCGATGGAGAGCCTGCGCCGGGAACAGAAGCTTGCCGCCTCTTCGCTGCGTCCGACGCTGGTGTCTGCCGCGCTTTACGATGCCATCGCGCCCGTCCCGAATGCGCAGGTCCGGTCCTTGCGCTATGATGCCGGTTCCGGCCGGCTGACGGCGATGGTCGTGTTCGACAGTTATGGTGACGCCGATGAGATTGGCGGACGACTGGAAGAAAAGGGGCTCGCTGTCCGGCTGGGTGAAGCCCGCCAGACCGGTAACCGCGTCATGGGCGAATTCGCGATCGAGGCAGGCTCATGAGCGGCTGGTGGCAATCCCTTTCCCTGCGCGAGAAAGCGCTGATCGCCTGCGCCGGCACGCTCGTTGGTGTCGTCATCCTCTGGTACGGCCTTATTGCGCCGTCGCTGGCTGCGCGCGCCGATGCCCGTATTGATCGCCAGCAGGCTGCCGACGACCTTGCGCAGCTTGAACGCCTCGTCGCAGCAGACCGGGCACGCTCGCCGGTTGCAACAGGCGTTGCCGTCTCGACCGGCGCAGCCCTCAATCCGGATGCCTTCAAGGCGGAAGTGACGCGCACCGCGCAGACCGCCGGCCTTGCAATCGCACGCCTGCAGGGTGGCCAGAGCGGGAGCTTCTCGCTTGTCTTCGAGCAGGCTGACCCGCGCCAGCTCTTCTACTGGCTGAATGAGGTCGAGAACCGCCTTGGCGGGCAGGTGGAGCGGATGAGCATCGACCAGGCTGGCGGCGGGCGCGTGCGCGCTACAGTCGAGATTTCGGGAGGGGCCGGCTGATGCGGTTCCTGATCATTCTGGTCGCCATCGTTGCGCTTGCCTGGTTCGCTGCCGCACAGATCCCGCTCGGCTATGCGCTGCGCAAGGTGCCGCTGAATGACATGGGCGTCCAATGGACACAGTCGGAGGGCACAGTCTGGGATGGCCGGATCATGGGTGTCTATCTCAACGGCCAGCCGGTCGGTGATGTCGATGTTGCGTTGAAGCCCATGTCGCTTGTCATGTTCAAGCCGTCTCTGGATGTGCAATGGGGCGGAGCAGGTGGCCGCGGGGCGGGTACGGTTACCCTGCTTGGGGGCGATGCTGTGCGGGCCAGCGATGTGCGTTTGCAGCAGAATGTCTCTGCCCTTGAGAGCCTCTCCACGGACCTGCGCTCGGTTGGCGGAACGTTCCGCCTGTCAGGCGGCGATGTACGAATCGATGGAGATGCCTGCACGCAGGCCAGCGGGGCTCTCCAGACCGATACACTCTCGATTGCGGCCCAGCAGTTCGGCCGCGAATTCTCTGACCTCACCGGTGCGCTTGGCTGCGAGAACGGCGCTTTCGATCTCACCATGACAGGGCAGGGGCCGGCCGGTGACACCATTGCCATTGATGCGAACGCCACGCTGCAGGGCGAGGCGACCATCAACGTCGTCATCGACACCCAGGACCGCGACATCCAGATGTTTCTGGCCAATGCCGGGTTCTCGCGCGAGGATGGCACCTGGACGTACCGTCGCGATGCAACAACGGGAGGCGCAGGCACGCCATGAGCCGACAAGCGATTCTCTTTCTCGCAGCAGGCCTTGTTCTCGCAGCGTGTTCCTCGCGGCCTGACCCGGCACCTGTCGAGCGCGCGCCGGTTAATCCCGAAGCGCTTGTGCCTGCGGTCAACGTGGTTCCCGAATCGGGTCTCGGGCCGCAGCAGCTGGCGAAGAATGAGTGTGGTCTGTTCCTCTGGAGCAAGACCGACCCGACCCAGCTCATCTTTTTCGAGCGCGCCCAGACGGGCCGCGCGACCGTGCAGATCGGGTCGAAGGCCGTTGAGGTCACCCAGACGATAAACCGCGGCGAGATTTTCGGTGAGTTCATGACCGAGCAGGGATTCGCCGCGCCGGATGGCGAGCAGATCCTGCTGACCATCGTCCCGGGGGAGCCGTTGCAGGCTGGTCAGCGCGTCGAGGCCGGAAAGCTCGAAATCTCAACGCCCGAAGGCTGGCGCACGCTCATTCCCGTGCTCGGCGTGCGTGCCTGCCAGCCCTGAAGCGGGCCCAGCTTACCTGTCGGCTTTCTGGGGGAAGTTCGCTGGCTCCGCGAGTAGGACTCGAACCTACGACCGGGCGATTAACAGTCGCCTGCTCTACCAACTGAGCTATCGCGGATCACCTGCGAGAGGGCTCCAATAGCAAACGAAGCGCCGGTGTCAAACGCCCGTTTGCAGGCAGCTGACAAAAAAACGGCGGGAGATGACTCTCCCGCCGAGGCGTTGGGTGATGGTGGGTGTCTCCAAAGAAGACAGTCTCATTTATCGGGGGGATTGGTTAACAGCAGGTAAACCAGTTTCGAGAACTTCTCGTACATCTCGCAACACTCCCGTCATGGCGGCATATCGCGTCTGCAGCAGGGAAAGGAAAGGTTTGCTCTGGAGGCCCCGCCCGGAATCGAACCGGGGTACACGGATTTGCAATCCGCTGCGTCACCACTCCGCCACAGGGCCCTCTCGGTGAGCGAGGCGGCTAGATAGCAGTCGCCCACTGCACTTGCAATCGCCTAAAGCGGCGTTTCTCACATCTGGTCACATTGCCAGCGGCGGTATGCTAGGATAATGGCGGTCAGACTAATCGAGACGAGCCGGAAAAGGGCAGGCTGAGATGGATTTCGCGAAGATGCGCCGGATCATGGTGGACTCACAGATCCGCCCGAATGATGTGACCGATCCGGAGATCGTGTCCGCTTTCCTGAACACGCCGCGCGAGGCGTTCGTGCCGAAGCCGGACCAGTCGATTGCCTATGCCGAATATGAGATCGAGACCAGCGATGGCCGCGCCCTGTGGACGCCGCGTGACCTCGGCAAGATGATCAAGGCGCTTGAGCCTGAGCCGTCCGACATTGCCCTCGTCATCGGGGCTGGCGCCGGCTATGAAACCGCATTGCTGGGGCGCATCGTCGAGACGGTGATTGCGCTCGAGGATGATGAAGCCCTGGTCGATGAAATGACCCGGCGTTTTGCCTCGCTCGGTGTTGACCGGGCCGTGGCCGTGCATGGCGATCTCAAGGAAGGCCTGCCGGATCAGGCGCCCTTCGACATCATCCTGGTGCCCGGCATGATCGAGCAGGCGCCGGAAACCTGGTTCAACCAGCTCGCCGAAGGCGGCCGCCTTGGCCTTGCCGTGCCCGTGGGCCGGGATCTCGGCCGTGGCCGCGTCTATACCCATTCCGGCGACATCACCTCCTACCGGGATGCCTTCGACGCCTGTCCGCCGAAGCTGCCGGGCTTCGACAAGAAGCCATCCTTCGTTTTCTGACCACGTCACCACGCCAGATCAATTGAACGTCTGTCGAAAAGTGAACGCTGTTCACTGCCTGTCTTCTTATGCTATGGAATGCGTGAAGGGAGAAGGGGATCGACATGAAGACACGCGATGCTTTGCGGGCGGTTCTGGTTTCGGGCCTTGTTGCTATTGGCGGCACAGCAGAGGCCGAAACGCTACAGGATGCGCTGACAGCGGCCTGGCTCAACAATCCCGGTCTCGAGCAGGAGCGTAGCGCCGCCGAAATTGCCGAAGAGCGAATCACGCAGGCAAAGGCGCGCCGGAAGCCGACCGTCGATCTCTTCTCCGGCTACGTCTACCAGTCGATTGATTCGAACCGGCCCTTTGCTTTCAATACCGGGGACTTCCCGGTCGCCTCCGCACAACTTGAGGCGCGGTTGCCTGTCTATTCGGGCGGGCGCCTCAGCGCTGGAATCCGTCAGGCGAAGGCGGGCGCGCTTGCCGCCGATGCCCAGCTCGACAGCGCCGGCCAGACGCTGCTGCTGGATACGGTTACCGCCTATGTCGATATCCTCCGCGCCCGGCAGGTCATTGATATCCGCCAGAGCAGCATCGACTTGCTCTCCGGCCAGCTCACCCAGTCGCAGGATCGCTTCGATGTCGGCGACATCACGCGCACCGATGTCGCGCTGTCGGAAGCCCGGCTGGAAGGCGGGCGAGCGCAACTCGCCGCCGCCGAGGCGCAGCTTGAGGGCAGCCTTGCCTTTTACGGTTTCCTGACCGGGCTCGAGGCCGGCACGCTTGCACCCGTGCCGCCAGCTCCGCCGCTGCCCGAAAGTTTCGAAGCCGCACTGGCTGTCGCGCTCAATGCCAATCCGGACCTTCGGGCTGCAAAGCATGCGGAACGGGCTGCCAGTGAAGGTGTCGACGTGGCACGTGGGGCGTTGCGGCCCGAAGTCTCGATCATCGGTCAGGCCGGCGTCGAGGAGTATCACACCGAAGGCTTTACCGACACGGCGGTCGTCGCAGGCGCCCAGGCGCGCATTCCCCTTTATGCCGGGGGAGGGAATACATCCGCCCTGCGCGAAGCGAGGCTGTCCCGAAATCAGGCATTCCTGCAGATAAGCCAGTTGCAGCGCGCGATCCGGACAAATGTCGCTCAGGCCTGGTATGCCCATCTGGCAGCCGACCGGGCTGTGGCAGCGTCTGAACGCCAGGTCGAGGCGGCCGAGATCGCCTATGAGGGCGCGCAGGAGGAGCTGAGCGTTGGCGTACGCACGACCCTTAACGTTCTCGACCAGGAGCAGCAGCTTCTGGAGGCTCGGCTTTCGCTGGCAACAGCCAAGCGCGACCGTTATGTCGCAGCCCATCAGTTGCTTGCCGCGATGGGGCAGTTGACGCCATCCACGCTAGGTCTTTCACTGCGCTGACAGGCTTTGGCGTGCACAGTTGCGGCGAATCCGTCATAACACGTCATTAACCGACGCGATGTAGCCCCATCGGGGAGACTGTTTTACCTTCGGGAGCTGGGAATGGCCGAAAAAGCGCAATCAGAACCGACGATGGAGGAAATCCTTGCCTCCATTCGGAAAATCATATCGGACGAGGGCGACAGCCCGCGTGCCGCGGCACCCAAAAAGGAGGAGCCGGCGGTATCGGTGAATGTTTCCGACGATGACGATTTTGAGGATCTCTCGCTGGATGATGTGATCGAGCAGACCGGCGGCAGTGCCGAGGCGCTTGGCCAGGACAGCGATGACAATATCGATCCCATTGGCATAAACGAGAGCAGTGATGAGCTGCTGACCGATGTCGATGAGTCGATGTTCGAGGATCTCGCCATGGAAGAGGCGACCCAGACCTCCGAGGTCGAGGGCACAGCGGATGAGGAGCTCGAGGACTTCGACCTGGATGTCGTCAATCTCGAGAATGAAGAGCCCGTCCTTGCGACGGAGAGCCACGAAAAGTCTTTCGACGATCCCGTTGAAGACTGGGACTCCGCTATGAATGAGCCCGAACCGGAACTGACGGCGCCCGCTCCCGAGCCGGAGCCTGTCGAACGCCCAGTCTTTGAGGATACGTCCATGCTGCGTGGCAAGATGGAATCGACTGCAAAACATGAGGCTGAAGGCCTCACCGACGAGCGCATTGCAGGCGCTGCCGCCAGCGCGCTTGGCAAGCTCATGGTCAAGCAGTCGGCTGATGAGGGCAATCCGAATACGCTCGACGGCCTGATGAAGGAACTGCTCCGCCCGATGATCAAGGAATGGCTCGACGCCAACCTTCCGGCCATCGTGGAACGGAAGGTCGAAGAGGAAGTACAGCGCATTGCCCGCATGGCGCGCTAGACCCTCGTTCCTACATTGATATAGAGACGAGGCGCGCCCTGACCGGCGCGCCTTTTGTTTGTGATTTTGATGGACTGACCCTGAAATGCTCGACCAACGCTTCGACCCCCAAGGCGCAGAACAGCGCATCTACCAGCGCTGGGAGGAGGAAGGGTGCTTCCGCCCCTCCGGTGATACGAGTGCCGAGGCCTATTCCATCGTCATTCCGCCGCCAAACGTCACCGGCGTCCTGCATATGGGCCATGCCCTGAACAATACGCTGCAGGACATCCTCGTCCGCTTTGAGCGCATGCGCGGCAAGAATGTCCGCTGGCAGCCGGGCACGGACCATGCCGGCATCGCCACGCAGATGGTGGTCGAACGCCAGCTCGCCCAGGATGGTGGGAATGAGAGCCGTGCCTCGCTCGGGCGCGAGAAATTCGTCGACCGCGTCTGGGAATGGAAAGAGCAGTCCGGCGGCCAGATCATCAACCAGCTGAAACGTCTCGGGGCGTCATGCGACTGGGAGAATGAGCGCTTCACCATGGGCGACCGGTCCGACCCGGACGACCAGATGCAAGAAGCCGTGCGGAAGGTCTTCGTCGATCTCTACAATGAAGGCCTCATCTACCGCGACAAGCGGCTGGTGAACTGGGACCCGCATTTCCAGACCGCTATTTCCGATCTCGAAGTCGAGCAGAAGGAAGTGCCCGGCGCCTATTGGCACCTGCGCTATCCGCTCGCCGATGGCGTCACCTATGAGCACCCGATCAAGGATGAGGACGGCAACGTTGTCGAGACCGAGACGCGGGACTTCATTGTCGTAGCGACAACCCGCCCGGAAACCATGCTCGGCGATACGGGCGTGGCCGTCCATCCCGAGGATGAGCGCTATGCGCCGCTGGTGGGCAAGTTTGTCGAGCTTCCCATCGTGGGCCGCCGTATCCCAATCGTCGCCGACGAGCATGCTGACCCGGAGAAGGGCTCGGGCGCGGTGAAGATCACGCCCGCGCATGACTTCAATGACTTTCAGGTCGGCGAACGGGCAGGGTTGCCACGGCTGAATATCCTGACCGAGACCGCTGCCATCGTGGACGGTGCCGAGGCCGATGCGGCTGGCGTGCCAGACGCCTATCGCGGGCTCGACCGCTATGACGCGCGCAAGAAGATCGAAGAAGACTTCGAGGCCCTCGGCTTGCTCGCGGAAATCGAGAAGACCAAGATCGAACAGCCCTTCGGTGACCGCTCCGGCGTTGTCATCGAGCCGTGGCTGACCGACCAGTGGTATGTAAACGCCGAGGAACTGGCGAAGCCCGCCATCAAGGCCGTGCGCTCCGGCGACACGAAGTTCGTGCCGGAAAACTGGACCAAGACCTATTACAACTGGATGGACAACATCCAGCCCTGGTGCATCTCCCGCCAGCTCTGGTGGGGCCATCGGATACCGGTCTGGTATGGGCCGACATTGAAGTCGGACCAAGTAGCGTCAGGCAAAACACCAGCTTACGACCGGCTCGCCAACGAACACCATGCGATGAAAGTATTTTGCGCAGAGACAGAAGTAGAAGCGATTCAGCAGGCGGAAGCTTACTATGGTGTAGAGTTTCGGGTCTTTTCTGATCCAAGCAAGCCTCGCGGGTATTCATATTCACACGTGGCGGGAACAAAAGAACACTGGGTAAATATCTTTCAGGACGAAGACGTCCTCGACACCTGGTTCTCCTCCGCCCTCTGGCCGTTCTCGACGCAAGGATGGCCAGAGAAGACCGAGGCGCTGAAGCAATACTACCCCACCAGCGTGCTGATCACCGCGCATGACATCATCTTCTTCTGGGTTGCGCGGATGATGATGATGGGCATCCACTTCATGGACGAGATCCCGTTCCACGACGTCTACATCCACGCCCTCGTCCTCGACGAGAAGGGCCAGAAGATGTCGAAGTCCAAGGGCAACGCCATGGACCCGCTGGAACTGGTCGACGAATACGGCGCCGACGCGCTGCGCTTCACCTTCGCGCGCCTTGCCGCGCAGGGCCGCAATATCCGCCTCGCCAAACAGTCGGTCGAGGGCTTCCGCAACTTTACGACCAAGCTCTGGAACGCGACCCGCTTTGCGGAGATGAACCAGTGCGAATTCGGTCACGAGCTGAAGCCCGGCGACCTGAAACTCCCGCTCAACCGCTGGATCGCGGCTGAGCTGGCCAAGGTCGAACAGGCCGTGACCGCAAGCCTTGAAGCCTACAAGTTCAATGAGGCCGCCGACGCGCTCTACCAGTTCATCTGGAACGTGCTCTGCGACTGGTATATCGAGCTCATCAAGCCGGTCATGAATGGCGAGGACGAGGCGGCAAAGGCCGAGACCCGCAAGGCCTGCGGCTGGGTCATCGACCAGACGCTGAAACTGCTTCACCCGTTCACGCCCTTCGTCACCGAAGCCCTCTGGGAGCAGACCGAGGATGAGAGCCGCAAGCGCTCGGACTTCCTGATGCTGCAGGACTGGCCGGACTTTGGTGATCGCTGGGCCGATGCAGACGCTGAAGCTGAAATGGCCTGGGTGCTCGATACGGTTTCGGAAATCCGCTCCACGCGGTCCGTCCTCAATGTTCCCGCTGGCGCACAGATCGCGGCCTCCCTGATCGGCGCGTCCGACACGGTGAAAGCCTGGGCAACGGAGAATGAGACGCCGATCAAGCAGCTCGCGCGCCTCGGCAGCTTCACTGTCGCTGACGACAAACCGGCCCGCGCCGTCACTATCGCCTCCGGCGACGAGACAATTGCGCTCGAAGTCGAGGAGTTCATCACGGCGTCCGACGAGATCGCCCGCCTCGACAAGGAAATCGGCAAGCTCCAGAAGGACATTACCGGCACCGAGAAGAAGCTCTCGAACGAGAATTTCGTCTCCAAGGCACCGCCTGAGATTGTCGAGGAGAACCGCGAACGCATCCGTGAATGGACCGCCACCCTTGCCAAGCTCACCTCCGCACGTGAACAATTGGAGGCGATCAGCTGATTTCACGGGAGGCTCTCTTTGACGCGCATTCTGGCCGGACTATTTCTCGCCCTCATCATTTCCGCCTGCGGAAAGGAAACGATCGCGCAACCGGACACGCCCATGGCTGACGCCGAGCAGCCGGACTGGCGGATCGTGATTCACGGCGGGGCCGGCGTCATCCTGCGCGAGAACCTCTCCGACGAGCAGGAAGCCGCCTATCGCGCGGCGCTCGAGGTCGCGCTCGATGCGGGGGCTGAAGTGCTGAAACAGGGCGGCACCTCCGTCGATGCTGTCCAGGCCGCCGTGCTCACCATGGAAAACAATGAGCTGTTCAATGCCGGCAAGGGCGCTGTCCTCACCGCCGCCCACGAGCATGAGCTCGATGCGTCCATCATGGACGGTCGTGACCGTGATGCCGGCTCCGTGGCCGGCGTCAAGCATGTGAAGAACCCGATCCTCGCCGCCCGCGCTGTCATGGACCAGTCGGAACATGTTATGTTCTCTGGTGCCGGTGCGGATGCTTTTGCCGAGTCGGTCGGCCTCGAGACGGTCGATAATAGCTACTTCACGACCGAACGTCGCGAGAAAGCGCTTGAGCGTGTGCTCGATACCCGTGAGCGGACCGACGCAGACCGTCACGGAACTGTCGGCGCTGTGGCTATCGACCGGGACGGTAATCTGGCGGCCGCCACGACAACAGGCGGCATGACCGCCAAGGCCACCGGCCGGGTCGGTGACTCGCCGCTTATCGGTGCCGCGACCTATGCGCAGAACGGTGTCTGCGCGGTGTCTGCCACTGGCCATGGCGAATATTTCATCCGGGTCGGTGTCGCAAAGACCATCTGTGCCCGCGTCGAACTCGCTGGCGACAGCATCGACGCCGCCGCAGAAAACGCGCTTGGCCAGGTCGCAGACCTTGGCGGCGATGGCGGCGTCATCGTCATGGGCGGTGAAGGCCAGTATGCCTATGTCTTCAATTCCAAGGGCATGTATCGCGGCATGATGGATTCCACGGGCGCCATCGAGACAGCGATCTTCGAGGCGAAGGAATAAAGCGTTACTCGACGCCGAAACGGCGTTTCAGTGTCGCCTGGCCCTGGTCCATAGCGGCGGCCACGGTCGATACGGCCGGTTCGCCTAATTCGAAAGACTTGTCCTCACAGACCACCTGGAACAGGGACGCTTCCATGCTGTCGGGTGTGATTGGACCCATCTCGCGGGCCTCCCCTCCGCTGCCATAGAAGGACCCGTCTGGCTTCACGCCTACGATTTCCGAGGTTGCCGCCTCGCGCGTGGCACAGTTCATACCCTGCACCGTCCAGGCGGCATAACTGCCGATGCTTTCGGGAATCACCTGTAGCGCCCAGAACCAGACCGTGCTGCCTTCCGTCGCGAGCGATCCATGCTCGATATACATGGCATACTTTTCGTTCAGGCCCTCCATGCGCAGGTCAAGGTCGCCTGATGGCAGGCTGTCGAACTGGGCGAAAGCGGGCTGTGCGGCCGCGATAGATGCGGCGACGAGTGCACATCCAATGGTGCGTCGCATGGCGTCCCCTCCGTGTGTCGCTCACAGCAAACTAGCAAAGCGCGCCACGATCACAAACCCTCCGCTATTGAGCCTGTCCCGGCGGGCACCTATGAAGACCGTATGAGCACCTCATCCCCTTCAAGGGTATCTCTCGGGCGTACGGGCGGCGAGATTGCGCCGCTGGTCTTGGGCGGCAATGTGTTTGGCTGGACCGCAGACGAGCCGACGAGCTTCCGGCTGCTCGATACGTTCCTCGATCGCGGTTTCAACGCCGTCGACACGGCCAACATCTACACCCGCTTCATTCCCGGCAATGAGGGCGGGGAGTCGGAGACCGTGATCGGCAACTGGCTGGAGCAGGGCAAACGCCGCGACGCGCTCTTCCTGATCACCAAGGTTGGCGGCGACATGGGCGAAGGCAAGAAGGGCCTGACCGCAGACCAGATCGTTGCGCGCTGCGAGGAGTCGCTCAAGCGCCTGAAGACCGACCATATCGATCTCTACTTTTCGCATTTCCCGGACCCGGAAACCCCCATCGAAGAAACGCTGGAAGGCCATTACCAGCTGGTGAAGGCCGGCAAGGTCCGCTTTGTCGGTGGATCGAACTATGATGCAGCCGGCTTGAAGGCAGCGTTAGAGGCAGGTGAGGCCGACGGGCGAGCCTCTTATGATGTGCTTCAGCCGCACTACAATTTGCTGACGCGTGACCAGTATGAGGGCCCACTCGAAAACCTCTGCCTTGATCATGATCTCGGCGTGATCCCGTATTTCGCGCTCGCCATGGGCTTCCTGACCGGCAAGTACCGGAGCAAGGACGATCTCGACAAGAGTCCGCGCGGACGGCGCATGGCGGACTGGTTCACCGATCGCAACATGACGCTTCTCGAGCTGATGAAGGAGGTCGCCCATGCGCATGACGCGACCATGGCGCAGGTCGCGCTTGCCTGGCTGATGGCGCGCCCAAGCGTGACGGCTCCAATCGCCAGCGCGACGAAGATGGAGCAGCTCGAAGACATAATGGGCGCGAGCGATCTGCGCCTGTCGGCCGAGGAGATCAACAAGCTCAATGCCTGCTGAAACCGATACGTCAGCCATCCATGTCCGCGATGCGACACGCGACGACCTGGATGCGCTCGTCGCGCTTTCGCAGAAAACCTTCACCGACAAATTCGGCCACCTCTACAAGCCAGAAGACCTGCAGGCCTTTCTGGACACTGAGCATAGTCTCAGCACCTACCGGACCGCGCTGGCGGCGCCGCGAACACTGGTCCGCGTTGCCGAGACGCCTGAAGGTAGCCTTGGGGCCTATCTCGTATGTGGACCGCTTACCTTGCCGGCCGAAGAGGCAGCAGAAGGGGCCGTCGAACTGAAGCGGATCTATGTTGACGCCTCGCTTCAGGGCAGGGGGCTGGGCAGGCACTTCATTGACGAGGCCTTTGCCTGGGCACGCCGCCAGGAAGCACCGGAAATGTATCTGAGCGTCTTCTCCGAGAATGACGGTGCCCGGCGGCTCTATGAGCGCGTCGGCTTCGAGAAGATTGGTGAGTTCCTGTTCCCGGTCGGCGAACACCGCGATCTCGAATTCCTGATGCGGCGCCGATTGGAATAATATTCCAAGAATTTGGGTCCGAATTCGAAAGTGGGCTGGAATTGGACTGTTTTCGGACTCCGTTTTTGGGGTTCAGGGGCAGGATATTTCTCAAGCTGTCCCGAGGAAAATTGCCGCAACCGGGTAGCGTCGCCAGCCCGCGCGTCTTATGGAAAGCACGTCGAAACAAGCTTTGTGAGAGTGCTGAAAGATGAGCAAGACCTGGGACAAGTCGCGGCTGCCGTCACGCCATGTGACCGAAGGCCCCGCGCGCGCGCCGCACCGTAGCTATTATTACGCAATGGGGCTGTCGACCAAGGACATCCAGAAGCCTTTCGTCGGCGTCGCCTCCTGCTGGAATGAAGCCGCTCCCTGCAACACCACCCTGATGCGCCAGGCCCACGCGGTTTCCGAGGGCGTAAAGGAGGCTGATGGCACCCCGCGCGAGTTCTGCACCATCACGGTTACGGACGGCATCGCCATGGGCCATGAGGGCATGCGGTCCTCACTGGTGTCCCGCGAAATCATCGCGGACTCCGTCGAGCTGACGATGCGCGGCCATTCCTATGATGCGCTTGTCGGCGTTGCAGGTTGTGACAAGTCCCTGCCGGGCATGATGATGTCCATGCTGCGCCTGAACGTCCCCTCCGTTTTCCTCTATGGCGGGTCGATCCTTCCGGGCCGTTTCGAGGGCAAGGATGTCACCGTTCTCGACATCTTCGAAGCGGTTGGGGCGCATGCCGCCGGCGACAACAACATGACCGAGGAAAAGCTGCACGCACTGGAAAAGCTGGCCTGCCCGGGTGACGGCGCCTGTGGTGGACAATTTACAGCAAATACAATGGCTTGCGTCTCCGAAGCGATCGGCCTTGCCTTGCCGCTTTCCTCGGCCTTGCCCGCGCCTTATGCCAATCGCGACGAGTATGCGGTCGAGTCCGGCAAGGCTGTGATGCGCCTCATCGAGACCAATCTCCGCCCGCGCGACATCTGTACGCGCGAAGCCTTTGAAAACGCGGCAATTGTTGTTGCCGCGACGGGCGGCTCGACGAATGCTGCCCTGCATCTGCCGGCGATGGCGAATGAGTGCGGTGTGCAGTTCGAGCTCAAAGATGTCGCCGAGATCTTCCAGAAAACGCCTTACATTGCCTCGCTCAAGCCAGGCGGTGAATATGTTGCCAAGGATTTCGGAGAAGCCGGTGGCGTTCCGATGCTCATGAAAACCCTTCATGAAGAAGGGCTTATCCACGGCGACTGCATGACGGTCACCGGCAAGACGTGGGCAGAGAATCTCGAAGACGTTCGCTGGAATCCGGATCAGAAGGTCATTTATCTGGCCTCCAAACCGATCACCAAGACGGGTGGCGTCGTAGGCCTGTGGGGCTCTCTGGCGCCTGAAGGCGGCATTGTGAAAGTCGCGGGGCTGCATAGCCTCCAGTTCCGCGGTCCTGCCCGTGTGTTTGACGGCGAGGCAGCCTGCTTCGAGGCTGTCGCGAACCGTGACTACAATGAAGGCGACGTCCTGATCATCCGCTATGAGGGCGCCAAGGGCGGCCCTGGCATGCGCGAGATGCTATCGACAACGGCGGCCATCTACGGACAGGGCATGGGCGACAAGGTGGCTCTCATCACCGATGGCCGCTTTTCCGGCGCTACACGTGGCTTCTGCATTGGCCATGTCGGGCCGGAAGCGCAGGAAGGCGGGCCGATCGGACTGGTTCAGGACGGTGACATGATCTCTATCGACGCAGAGACCGGTCGCATCGATCTTGAGGTCGATGAGGCGGAACTGGAGCAGCGGCGCAAGGCCTGGACCCCCAAGGAGACACGCTACGCTTCCGGCGCGCTTGCAAAGTTCGCGAAACTGGTCGGGCCAGCCTGTAAAGGGGCAGTGACGCACGAAGGCTATGCAGCCGAGCGTCATGTCTATGCCGACATCTGAACCGGGATTGAGGTGATCGCAGAACGGCCCGATGATGGCCAGACTATGGTCACCTTGTTCAGCAAGGCTTCACGCATGTTTGGCTAATAGGTAGGCATGATGAAATCTGTAACCGTTACTGCACTTCTGTCATTATCTGCTGTGGCTTTTTCGGCCCCGGCTGCGTTTGCAAATGCGAGCTGCCATTCACAGGCCAAGGCCATCAAGGCGGGCCAGAAGGCGGCGAATGCCCTGAAGGCCGAACGCGATGCCCTGCTCGAAGAGGTCGAAGTCGCTGGTGATGAATGGGAAGCGGCTGAAGACACGCGGCTATTCGGCGCTGAGGAAGCCTCAAAGGCCGATGCCGCCAAGCGGGACTATGACGCGCTGAAAGCCGAACTGGTCTCGGTTGAGGAGGATCTGCAAGGGCGCGTTTCGGACCTGAATGCCGATGTTGCCGCATACAACAAGCGATGCGCGACGAAGAAGTAGGCTGTCAGTCAGCCAACTCGGCAATCACGGGCACATGATCGGACGGCTTTTCCATCTCACGGGCCTTCTTGAAAATCTCTACCTTTTCAAGCCGGTCGGCTGCTTGCGGTGACAGGAGCAGGTGATCGATCCGGATGCCGTGCCCTTTCTGCCAGGCGCCGCCCTGATAATCCCAGAACGAGTATTCGTGCGCCCGGCCGTCGGTGGCCTCATAGGCTTCCGTCAAGCCAAGCCATTTCAGTTTCCGGAATGCAGCCCGGGTCTCAGGCAAGGCCAACGCGTCGTCGCGCCAGACCGCAATGTCCCAACAATCCTCATCGCGCGGAATGACATTGTAATCGCCTGCGAGCACAAAGGGCTCTTCGAGTTTCAACTGCGCCTCGGCATGGGTGAGCAGGCGATTCATCCAGGACAGCTTGTAGTCATACTTGTCGCCCGGGGCCGGATTGCCGTTCGGCAAATAGAGCGCGCCGACACGAACTGGCCGGTCCGCAAGGACCAGCGCTTCGACATAGCGTGCCTGATCGTCTCCTTCGTTCTCGGGCAGGCCTTTGACGATGTCCTCGAGAGGATGGCGAGAGAGCAGGGCGACACCGTTATAGGTCTTCTGCCCGTGCACGGCACAATTATAGCCGAGCTCTTCGATCTCCATGTAGGGGAAGGCATCGGTCTCGCACTTAATCTCCTGCAGGCAGACCACGTCGCAATCGATGGTCTTGAGCACCTCCAGCACCATGGGGAGGCGTGCCTTTATGGAGTTTACGTTCCAAGTCGCAATCTTCATGGTGTTCCTATAGGCAGGATTCCCCGCTCAGACCATCGTCGTGTTGTAAAATCGCAGCAGACGCATAGTTCCCGTAGGGCCTGAGGGTGACGTGGCTTCCCTGAATCCGCTATCTCCTGAGTTAATTGTCTGAGAGAGGATTCGATGAAGCGTCTTGCCGGCCTGATAAGCTGTTTTGCACTGCTTGTTACAGCGTGCGGGCCGACCCCTCAGCCTCGTCAGCCTGACCTCTCGGAACTCTACACGATGGCACCGCGCGGGCCGCTCCCGGAAGGGGTGAAGCCGACGGCTTACGAGCTCGATCTCCGGATCGACCCGCGTGAGTCACGCTTTGGCGGCAAAGTTACGATTGATCTCGACCTCGATCGTGCTGCTACGGGCGTATGGTTGCATGGGCAGGGGCTTGAGATCAGAGAGGTGACAATCTCGACGCCCAACATGGAGCCAGAAGACGGTATATGGCGGGACGTGTTGAAATCTGGCGTGGCATGGATCGGATTTCCGCGGCGCCTGGGGCCAGGTCCTGTAACGGTCGCTATCGATTATGCAGCGCCTTTCGACGTCAATCTGTCGGGGCTTTTCCGGGTGGATGAGCAGGGTAATGCTTACGCGCTGGCCAAGTCTGAAAGCATTCAGGCCCGGCGCTTCATGCCGGGTTTCGACGAGCCGAGATTCAAGGCGCCGTTCGACATTATCCTGACCATCCCGGAGAGCGATACCGCGATCACGAATACACCGGAAGCATCCCGAAACGTAGTCGAAGACGGGAAGGTGCGGATTGAGTTCGACCGCACCAGACCGCTTCCGACCTATCTTCTGTCGCTTGCAGTGGGCACGTTCGAGAAAGTCGAGGCACCAGCGCTTGTGCCAAATGAGGTGCGCGATGTCTCAATCCCGCTGACGGGCTATACGCGAGCCGGAAAGGGCGATGACCTGTCCTATGCGCTGCTCATGACAGAGCCCATGATTGAATTCTTCGAGACGTCGCTTGGCGTGCCCTATCCGTACAAAAAGCTTGATATTGTCGCGGCGCCTCAATGGCCGAGCGGAGCGACGGAGCTGGCCGCAGCGATCACCTACCGTGAGAGCCGTATCCTCTATGGTGAGAATAGCGGCCCGGCCGCCCGCCGGGCGCTGTTGAGTATTCATAGCCATGAGCTGGCGCACATGTGGTTCGGTGATCTGGTGACGCCGCCCTGGTGGGATGATCTCTGGCTCAAGGAAGCTTTCTCCAGCTGGGCTACGGGAATCGTACTGTCAGAAATTGAACCAGAGGGGGGCTATGAACTTGATTCCGTTGCTGATGCGATTGATGCGATGAACCTCGACAGCCTGGCGAGCGCGCGAGCAGTTCGCGAACCCATCACCCTCAATGAGGATATCCGGAACGCCTATGACTCGATCACCTATGACAAAGGGCTGGCGGTGATCGCGATGGTCGATTCCTATTTTGGAGCCGAGACATTCCGGCCCGCTCTCGGTCGCTATATTCAACGCTTCGAAGACGGTGTTGCGGATAGCCCCGATTTCTTTGACGTGATCGGACAGGAGACCGATGAACCTGACCTGACGAAGGCCTTTCGGAGCTTCGTTGAGCGGTCGGGTTTGCCCGTGATCACGGCAGATCTGTCCTGTCCGGAAAGCGGTTCGCCGTCCGTGGCGTTGTCTCAGCATCGTTACAAGCCACTTGGCAGCCCGATCTCTGAAGCGCGCCAGTGGACTATCCCCTTTTGCCTGACTGCAGGCCGCGAGGAGGAAACAGCGCGATACTGCAAGATGATCAACGGTCGGAATACGACCCTTTCATTAGGCCAAGAGGCAAGCTGTCCGGCGTGGATCATGCCGAACGCAGGCGGTAAGGGCTATTGGCGTTTCTCGCTGGAAGATCCCCAGTGGGCGACCTTGGCGGTAAATTTCCCACTGCTCGATGGCGGCGAGGCTCTGACAGCTGTCGACAGTGCCATGGCCAGTTATGAGGCTGGGGAGATTACGCTGGCTTCCCTCATGGCCATCATTGAAGCAGGCGCCCGCCGGCCCGAAAACCAGGTCGTGACAGAGGCAATGAAAGCCTATCGCACGCTCGTGCCGCTTGCTCATGGCGATACCGACGCCAAGGCGGGGCTTGAAGCCGAGATTGCGAGGGTCTTTCGTCCCCGGCTTGAAGCGCTTGCCGCATCTGACGATGAGAATGATCGTATTCTTCGCCAGCGCCTCGAGGCTTTTCTGGCGAGGCAGGGAAACGATGCAACCTTGCGTGAGGAGTTTTCGAATGCTGCGCGAGACTATGTGGGGCTCGAAACCTCAGGGGCTTCCAGAGTCCTGACAAGTGATGATTTTTCGACCGCTCTGGCCATCGGTATGCAGGAGGATAGTGCGAACTTTCTGCCGGCGTTGCTTCACAGCATGGAAGTTATTGATGACCCAAATTTTGAGCAGGCTGCTGCCTATGCCATCGGGCAGAACAAGGACCCGGCCCTGCTGGATGAGATTCTGAATCTGACAATGTCCGGCCGGCTCGGAACCCGTGAGAATTACAGAATTATTTCTGGTCAGATGGACGAAGCTGAAACGCGAGAAAGCACGTGGGACTGGCTGCAGATGAACTTTGCAGAGTTCCTGAAGGTCATTCCGGGCCAGCGGCCTCGCTCCACACCTCGTTTGGCTTCAGACCTCTGCTCAACAAAAGGCCGGGAAGAGCTGGAGACCCTTTTCGAGCTTTACGGGACGCTCGCACCCGGGCATGAGCGCGCGCTGTCGGAGGCGACCGAGCGCATCGACCTCTGCATAGCGTTTCGCCAGGCAAAGGCCGGTGAGGTTCAAACCTATTTCGCCCGGTTTGCTCCGGAGGAACGGGACCCGGCAATAAATGAAGCTCAGGCGGAAGCCGAGCCTTCCGAGACGACGCCGTCTTCCAGCAACTGAGCGACGTCGCGTTCGCTACGCCCAAGCGAAGCCAGGACTTCGCGCGTATGCTCGCCGAAACGCGGTGCCGGTCCTTTGGGACCATCATCAGCCCCAGGAAAGCGCACGGGGGAGGCGGGTGAAGCAAAGGTCGAGCCGTCGCCGGCTGAAGACGGCACATCCACGATCCCGCCCGCCGCTTTTACCTGCTCGTCCTCGGCGGCTTCTGCAAGCGTCTGGACAGGCGACCAGGCGATGGAGTGTTTATCCAGCCGGGCGGCAGCTTCTTCACGGGTCAACTTTCCGAAGCCGTCATCCAGGATGTCGACGCAGGCTTTCGAGTTTTTGCGCCGCGCCTTCGCCGAGTTGAAGCGCTCGTCATCGATCAGGTCTTCCCGGCCGATGACACGGCATATGGGCGCCCAGTCCGATTCCCCCTGACGGGCGACGATGCAGAGCCAGTGTTCGTCCTTGGTCATGAAGAAGTTCATGATGGGGACGGTCTGTTCATGACGGGCTTTCGTTGAGCCGAGACGTCCGAAGAAAAGCTGGATGGCGAAATCGGAGCCAATCGTGAAAAGGGCCGTTCTCAGAAGGGATGCTTCGACAAGCCGTCCCTTTCCGGTCTTTCCCGCCTCGACCAGCGCCGCGCAGATGCCCGCTGCAGCGGCAATGCTCGTCGTGTGATCGCCAAAAGCGGTTCGGCAGGGAAAGGGTTCGCCGCCTTTGGGAATGGTTGCTCTCGCGACGCCAGAGCGTGCCCAGAAGCTCGCGACATCGAAGCCGGGTTTATCGGCGTCAGGTCCGTCGAGGCCGTAGCCGGTGAGGCTACAATAGACGAGCTTGGGGTTTACGGATTTGAGTTGTTCATAGCCCAGTCCGGAGCGCTCAAGCCCGCCCGGACGTACATTTGTGAGAAACACGTCGGCGCTTTCGGCCAGTTCTCGCAGGATTGCCTTGCCCTCGTCGGTACTGGTGTCGAGGGCAACGGACTTCTTGCCGCGATTGTCAAAATCGAAGACGGGGTTGTCCTGGATGTCCGTGCCTAGCGTGCGGAAGAACTTGCGGATTGGGTCGCCGCCCGGAGGTTCGATCTTGATGACGTCGGCGCCCCAGTCGCTGAGTATGCTGCCGGCCCCGGGTGCGGCCATGTATGTTGCGTATTCTATAACCCTGATGCCTTCCAGCATTCCGTCGCCCTCACGCTGTTTTCGGGCTGTAAGCGCCCCATTGGTAAACCGGAAATTAACCGGCAGTTTGCAATTCTTGCAAAATAGATTCTGGCACAAGAGAGGCCCTTTCCCCATGGGTATAGCAACAATGCGTCCGCATCTCTCTGAAGGTGACATCGAACGCCTGATGCGGGGCGAAACCTCTGAAGAGCGCGCTGGCATAGCGCATCGTCTTTGCCGGCGCATCGCAGCCGACCCGTTAACGGATGCCGAACGCCTGCATGCTGAGGAGATCATCAAGATTCTCGCTGAGGACGCTGCCGACCTCGTGCGCAGGACCCTTTCGGTGACTCTTAAGAACTCACCCCGTTTGCCAAGGGATGTGGCGCTTCGCCTTGCTCAGGATATCGAGGCAGTTGCCCTGCCAGTGCTGGAGTTCTCCCCGGCCTTCACGGACGACGACCTGATCGAGCTAGTACTTGCCGTTACCCCACCGAAACAGGCCGCTATTGCCGGGCGGGAAACCGTAAATCCAGAGCTTACATCGCTCATCGCCGAACATGGCGCCGCCGAGGCCGTGAGTGTTTTGTCCCGTAACCGTGGGGCTTCATGGACAAACGCGGCATACGAGCATTCCCTTCGTCGATTTGCGGATAATGAAGATATCAAGGAAGGTCTGATCAGCCGCGAACAAATCCCGGTTCATATCGCTGAGAAGCTGGTCTCGCTGGTCTCGGGACAGACCTTTGACCTGCTGGTCAATAAACACGAACTGCCGGCGCAGGTGGCGATTGATCTGGCCGCTGGTGCCCGTGAGCGTGCAACAATCGACCTCGTCGAGCAGGCGGATCGCACGCATGACATGGAGCAATTTGTCCACCAGCTCGATCTGAATGGCCGGCTCACTTATTCGCTTATCATGCGAGCGCTTTGCGTTGGTCATATGAAATTTGTCGAGCACGCTCTGGCAGTGCTGTCCGGCGTACCTCACAATCGTGTCTGGATGATGGTCCATGATGCTGGGCCGCGGGGCCTTGCCGCCGTTTTCGATCGTGCCGGCTTGCCGCGCAAGCTGCTACCGGCCTTCAAGGCTGCCGTAACCGTCTTCCATGAGACGGAGCTGGATGGTGGTGCGAATGACAAGGCACGGTTCCGTTCGCGTATGATCGAACGCGTGCTGACGCAGTTCCAGGCCATCCCGAAGGACGACCTCGACTATCTTCTTGAGAAACTCGATATCTATTCAGAGCAGGCTGACGCACAGGAAGAGGCGGCAGAGGAACCCGGGCGCTACATCAGCAACGGCTAGGCGTCCGACGTCGGGCGCAGGGCCAGTTCAACGCCGATTTCAGCCAGCTCATACCCGTCACGGTAGCGAGCTCTTTCTGCAATTACGGACATGCCGCAGGCGACAGCTGCCTCAACCCGCTTCATCAGGTCGTCTTCACGGAAGAGGTTTCGGGCATCGACGCGGACGGTATCCAGCATCAGGCGTAGCGCGGTATCCAGCGGCGTATTCCAGGATCGTGTGGCGATGACCCCGAGACGGAAGCCGCGGCGGCGCAGCGCTTCGATGCTGCGGGTCACGTCCCGTTTTGACTGGGCGAGGGAAGCATCGCTTACCTCGATGCAGATCTCTTGCGGAAGCAGGCGCGAGCGCGCTGCAGCCGCCTCGCAAGCCGCTGGTGTGTCTGGATGCATCATGGCGGCAACGGGCGCTTCGATGTGGATCGGGCGAACATCCATGTCAGTCACGCGGGCGCGTACGGCCAGATCCTCGATCGTGTTGGCGAGCCACTTGGCCGGGCTCTCGGCCTCGGAAACAAGTCCCGACGGTCCAAACGCCGCGAATTCTTCGAAACGCCTGGACGACTCGGCAGTGGCGCAAACCACATCGCCTTTGACAAGATGGACCACCGGCTCAAACCGCAGGAGGCGTGTGGCCTCTGTGATCGTTCCGGTCGATTGAACGCGCATTCTGGCGTGTTGCATGTCTCACCTGTCTCTGTGATTGTCGGGAAAAGAAAACCTACTGGAACAAGGTTGAAATCAGGCGCACGATGAACGCCAGATTTTCTTCAAATTTTCCAGAAGTTTGGGAGGAATGATTTGAGCCAGAACGCTGCGGAGCCGAAGCTGTCCGCGACAATACTGCTGCTTCGGGATGCGCCAGACCTTCAGGTCCTGATGGTCAAGCGCCACTACGAGATCGATTTCGCAGCCGGAGCCCTGGTGTTCCCGGGTGGAAAAACACATGAAGAAGATGCCGTCGAAGACTGGAACGAGCTTACCGACGGAGACTTCGAGGGGGCTGAACTTGCTGCACGCGTGGCCGCAATCCGTGAAGCATTTGAGGAATCCGGCGTGCTCCTCGCTCGTCCCAAATCGAAGCGCGGTGAAGGCCAGGCGCTGGTTGGTGCTGACATTGCCCAGAAGCTGGAACCTCATCGAGGTCCAATTGATCGGCGTGAAGCAAGCTTTGTCGAACTCCTTCGGGACAACGGGCTCGTCCTGGCGCTGGATACGCTCGTACACTTCGGTCACTGGATCACGCCCGACATGATGCCAAAGCGCTTCGATACGCATTTCTATCTGGCGCCGACACCACCGGAGCAGCTTGCGAGCCATGATGGCCGCGAAACCACGGAGACGGCGTGGCTCTCGCCACAGCTGGCGTTGGACATGGCCGATGCCGGAGAGGCCACCATTATCTTTCCGACCCGTATGAACCTGGGAAAACTTGCCGAGTGCCAGAGCGTTCCGACAGCGATTAACCGGTTCAAATCTGAGGGTGTGGTCACGGTCCTTCCGTTGGTGGGAAAGGATGAAAGGGGCAACCCGTGTCTGCACATACCTGCCGAAGCAGGGTACATGCAAACAACGGAACCACTCGAACGCGTGGCCAACGTTGCCAAGCGCTAGCTACAGGATGCCTAGCGCTTGAAGCCCATCGGCCGCTCGCTCTCATCGAGTGACAGATACCGGTCACGAAGCTTTGTTTGCCGGCTTTCAAGCGATTGTTCGACGCCATTGACATAGACGTGCGTCGGCGCGCTCATGACTTCGAGGGGATCTCCGTCCCAGATCACCAGATCGCCCACGCTTCCGGTCTCCAGCGTTCCTATGTCATCGAGCCCGTAGATAGTGGCAGGGGCAGATGTAATCGCGCGCATAGCGTCTTCGTGAGACACGCCATTGGCAACAGCATTTCCCGCAGCCTGCAGAACCAGACGGGCCTGGTGACTGTCATCGTCGAAATAGGCAATAGCCACATTCACACCAGCCTCGATGAGGCGTTCGGCGTTCTTTTGTGTTGAGCCGAGCGCTTCGAATCGGCTGGGCAGGTTCGCATAAGGGTCGAGAATGACTGGAATGCCGGCCTCTGCGAGGTCTTCGGCGATCATCCAGCCCTCACGAGCACTCACCAGAGCAATGTTGAGAGCCTGGTTGTCATTTTTGAGATCGATAACCTTCCGGATGTCACTAGCGCGGTCAACGGCGACAAGAATGAGCTGGTCGCCGCGGGCAGCCGGAGCGAGGGCCTGAGCATCCAGACGGCCAAGCGCATCGCCTTCATCGGAAGCAATATAGCGGGCAGGGAATGTACGCGCGTCAGCGAGGGCAGCTCGCAAGGTCGCCCAGGCGGCAGCGCGTGATCCTCCGGTGAGGCCGGCACCGCCTTCACCGAGATTGATGAATGTGAAGGCCTTTTCTTCGGTAATGGAATCCGGTTCGCCTGACGTATCGGCGATAAAACCCTGCCCAGCGAACATGGATGAGCCGAATCCCGGAGCGACCGCTATCCGCGTAACGCCTTCAGTCCGCGTGACCGGAACGGTCGTGGCCAAGGGATTGAATGCATCGGAAAGCTGCAGGGCCGGCCCAAAGGTCGACATTGGAGCGGCCGTGTCATTGGTGGTGTCCTCAGCACCGACTTCAACGATGCCTACACGACTGAACGCCGAAAAGATGCCGGGCGTGACCCAGGCGCCTTCAGCATCTATAGCCTCGACACCCGAGGGTACTGAGGCCTCGTCGCCTGCAGCCGTCACCTTTCCATCACGGATGACGACAGTGGCCCCCTCGACAAGTTCTTCCCCGGTCCACAGCTTCGCATTGGTAACTGCGACTGTCTGAGCTTCAGCCATAACGGCGATGCAGGCGGTGGCGACACAGGCAGATAGAAAGGTCCTGATCATTTCATGTCTCCTTCACCAGGCTGGCCAAGTTCGAAGTCGGTAACGGGATTGAAGTCCGGATTGTCACGGTCGAACATCAACGCGCCGTCGACATAGACCTTTTCGGCTTGCGAATAGACGCTGAATGGATCGCCAGACCAGACGACAACATCAGCATCCTTGCCCGCCTCCAATGAGCCGGTTTGGTCAAAGATGCCCAGCGATTTTGCTGGATTGGCAGATAACCAGGTCCAGGCGTCAGCTTTTGAAATGTCGATCCCGACCCTCCTGCCGTCGGCAAGAGCCTTCGCAGCTTCTTGGTTCAGGCGCTGGATCCCGATATCGCTGTCGGAGTGGACAATGGCGCAGGCGCCGGCCTGATGCACGAGCGGAATATTCTCCCGAATGCCGTCATAAGCTTCCATTTTGAAGCCCCACCAGTCTGCCCACATGGAAGAACAGATTTCTTCCTCAGCCAGCTTGTCGGCAATCTTGTAGCTTTCGACTGCGTGATGAAATGCGGTGATCTTGTAGCCGAACTCTTTCGACATATCGATGATCTGGGCCATTTCGTCGGCACGGTAGCAGTGCATATGGACAAGGATATCGCCATCGAGAACACCCTTCAGGGTGTCCAGCTCAAGGTCGCGGGTTGGCATGTCGCCGCCCTCGTCTTCCCACTTGTCCCATTTGCGCTTGTATTCCTGCGCCTGGATCCAGGAAGAGCGGTATCCAGCCAGGTTACCCATACGGGAATAGGGGGAACCGCCCGGAAAGCGGCCGCCACCATAGCCATAGACCCTTTTAGGATTCTCGCCGCACGCCATCTTCAATGTGTAGGGCGCGTCAGGAAACTTCATGCCCTGGACCGTTCGGGAAAGGACGTTCTTCACAATGACGCCCCGTCCGCCGAAAAGGTTGGCGGAGCCAGGCAAAATCTGCAGCGAGGTGACGCCACCAGCCAGTGCCCGGGTAAAGCCGGGGTCCTGGGGCCAGGCGCCATGCTCGGCCCAGACCTCTGCTGTAACGGGCGCAGAGATCTCGTTGCCGTCCTGCAGAGAGCTGACACTCGGAGAGGGATAGACGCCGAGATGGGAGTGATTGTCGATGATGCCCGGTGTCACGACCTTGTCTGAAGCATCGATCACTTCGACATCGTCGCTAACCTCGAGGTTCTCGCCGAGTTCGGCGATGTTTCCATCCCGCAGCAGCACATCGTAATGCTCAAAAACACTGCCAAGGCCATCATAGACGGTAGCGTCTTGAAGCAAGATCGGATTGGAAGGATACGGCTCGTAAGTTGACGGGTAAGGGTCCTTGTTGAAGGCCGCTTCCTGGTTTTGGTTGCTTTTGTCGTTTTCAGAATCGTTTCCACCGCACGCGGCTGCGCTCATTAGCAACACCGCAGCGCCAGCGATCCGCAAGGCATGTTTCATTGAGGCCCCTCTGCCAGCAATACTTGCCGGAATAGTGCGCGGTTCGCGACTAGTTTCAATGGCGGGCTGGCAGATTCTCAGCAGAATTGTTCTGGTTGACTTTCTTGGGAAGAGAACGGGCCAGAACAGCATACCCAAACTGCCGCAACCGGGAGACAGCGCCAAATTCGCTAACCGCGATCTGATCTATACGCCGCTTCAGGCGGCCAGTGGCGGAGTTGTCGGCATCAGCGCCAACAAGTTGCCAGACACGTCTGTTCAGCTTCTGTCGCAGCGCCCCGATCCCCTTACCGGTGGCCCAGGCGGGCTGAACGGGCCGGTCAGCATTCGAGAAGTATTTCTTGTAGTGATCGTGGCCATTCGCGAGGTCGTAGGTTTCAAGGCCCATGTCCTGCATTGTCTCAAGCACACTCATCAGCAGGAGATTGCCAGGAGAAAAATGACGGAATGCTGGATTGAACGCGGCAATCCATGGATGGAACGATGTCGCAACCCGAATGCCGAAATGACCGCTGATGAGGGTGTCGCCGAGCCACAATGCAGTGTGGAACGCGTAGGGGCTGAGTGCGACGGCATCCAGCATTTGACGGGACTGGGTTGCCGAAGTGAGATCGACAAGACCGGTTTGCCTGAACTGCGCCCGCTTGTATTCAAGCAGCGTTGCGAGGGTGGCAGTGTCGGGAGCGCCCCAGTCAAAGCGTAGCGTTCCAGCCTCGCGTTCGAGCTGATTACGTAGCCGGCGGAAATTCTTGAAACGCTTCGAGTGCTTTGACCTTTGCTCCTCTATCAGGTCCTGAGGATTTGAAGTATCGACTCGGATGACGTGACTGTCAGTCTTGCCACTTGGTTCGACTGGGCCCTCCATGAGTCCCCAAGGGTCCGGCATGGCATTGGTCGAGAAGGCTGCGATTCCGGCCGCGGCGAGCATATCCGAAAGGGAGAGTTCACAGTCGACAGTGCGGACCGGCCCCGTATAATCCGCAAACGGCGTCCCCAAAGGTCTTGCGAGTCCGTCCGGTCTAAGGTGAATGGGGAGCACTGCTTTGATAGCATCGCCCTTACGCACCAGTACGACGCGGACATCCTGGCGGATGCCGGCAATGACATAAGTAAATTCGGGGGTGAGAAGGGCGCTGTCGTAATCAGCATGCTGGCGGCAGAGGCTCCGCCACGCATCGAGATCTGTCGCTGACAGGTCTTCGTACTTGAATGCGATAGCTGACCATTCGTTTACATGGGAAGGTGCCGGCTTTGTCATCAAAGGGCCGGCTCCTTGATCGGTCTCGTGCAGTTCTCCGCACTCAGGTCCACCACGAAGCTTGGAGCAGTGGGTGCTTTTTTAACCTGCTTTTTTTCGGTTGTTTTGAGGAGCCGGGCAAACAGAGCTTTGCCGAAGACCTGTGCGCCGAGTTTGTCTGGGCGCTCTGGACGCGCACCGAAATCACGACGCAAACGACCATTCGCATAAAAGGCATTTGCCCTGAGGAGAGCAGGAACGGTCATGAATTCACACGACAGCGATACGTTCAACATGCTTCCGTTTTGTACGCGGTGCGGCGCGGCTTGGGGCCAGGTGAGGGCCATACCGGGCTTGAGCTGGATTTCTACTGCCTCGCTCTCGAATTCGTTACGGAAGGGCAGCCCCTCTTCCTGCTGTCGCAGCGCAATTGATTCTACTTTTTCACTGGGGGCGAACTGTTCCGACGCGGGATAGATCCAAACGGTTTTTTCACCGCGGATCTGCAGCAGGGCAACCATTGGAATGTCTAGATGATAGTGGACGTTAACACCGGGTGAGGAAATCAGAACGCCCATATCGCGCTTGAAGACCTTGTGCCCGCCTGCGTCCTGCAGCGTATCGAAGATCTGCTCGCCAATCGCGGCATAATTTTCGACCCGCTGGTTTGTAGCGCGCAGATTCAGCCAAATACGTCCGTCGCGAACAGCTGCCAGAAGTTCTTCCCCGGACAGGTCGGGAGCAACGCCCCGGATTGGCGCTTCATCGCCCTCGCCGTGCTTTGCGAACGTCCAGATGCCGAGCTGGTCGCGCGGATACGCATCGAGCAATGCTGCTAGGGAGGCATCGCAGAACGCTGGAGACTTGTGGAGGGTGTGGTTTGCCTGATGGATGGCGTTACCAAATGTCTTGCGGATATCGTTTTGCCAGTCGACCGCCATGATATGTCCCGTCCTGAAACGCTTTCCTTGCATTCGCCCATTCTATGGGGCGAAAGTTGAAGGTTCGCGTGTCAGGCGCGCAAATTCCGGACCGTGTCCTGCGGAAGCGGTTATCTAGATATCGAGATCGTCCGCGAAGTGAGCATTTTCCTGGATGAAGCGGAACCGGTGTTCGGCCTTTTTTCCCATCAAGGTATCGATGAGTTCTGCTGGCCGCAGCTCTGTTAGCTCATCCATCGAGTCCGGCAGGGTGATCCGCGCCAGTGTGCGTGTTTTGGGATCCATCGTGGTCTCTTTCAGGTGAGCTGGGTTCATCTCGCCAAGACCTTTGAACCGTCCAACCTCGACCTTCTGGTTAGGCTTGAACTCTTTTTGCATGAGCTCAGCCTTGCTCTGGTCATCCATGGCGTAGACGGACTTGCCCTTGTAGCTCAGACGGTAGAGCGGTGGCATGGCGAGATAGAGCCGTCCGCTTTCGATTAGTCCCGGCGTCATTTGATAGAAGAAAGTAATAAGCAGCGATGCGATGTGGGCCCCATCGACGTCGGCATCTGTCATGATAATGACGCGCTCATAGCGCAGGTCGTCTATGCTGAAGCGCGTCTTCAGGCCAGTGCCGAGCGCCAGCATCAGGTCTGAGAGCTCCTGATTCTTTTCAAGTTTATCGTCGGAGGCAGAGGCAACGTTCAGGATTTTGCCACGCAGCGGCAGGATGGCCTGGGTCTTCCGGTCGCGCGCCTGCTTGGCGGAGCCACCAGCCGAGTCGCCCTCAACGATAAAGAGTTCTGTGCTTTCCGGACCATTTGCTGAACAATCGGCGAGCTTGCCCGGAAGGCGAAGCTTCTTGGTGGCGGACTTGCGCTGAACATCCTTCGCCTTGCGCCGACGGGCACGTTCCTCAGCGCGTTCCATGGCCCAGTTTAGCAGTTTGTCGGATTCTTTCGGGCTGGCTGCCAGCCAATGGTCAAAACGGTCGCGAACGGCATTCTCGACAAGACGGAAAGCCGCAGTCGTGGAGAGCTTGTCCTTCGTCTGGCCGACGAATTCCGGGTTGCCAATGAACACCGAAAGAAGAATGCCAGCATACGACATGACATCGTCAGCGGTAACGGTTGAAGCTTTTTTCTGACCGGTCAGCTCACCGTAATTGCGAAGCCCCTTGGTGATCGCCGAGCGAAGACCGGCTTCGTGGGTCCCGCCGTCCGGCGTCGGGATGGTGTTGCAGTATGAACGTGAGAAACCATCGGCCTCCCCAAAGCCTGAAGCGGTCCATGCAATCGCCCACTCGACCTTGCCTTCTTCGGTTTCCACGAGACCGGAAAAGGATTCTGCCGTAATCGTGTCTTTGCCCTTGAAGACTTCATCCAGCTGGTCAGCGAGTCCATTCGGGTAAGTGAGAACCGCTTCATCGGGGATCTTCGAGTCTTCCGGAAGTAGTTCCGGGGCGCAGCTCCAGCGAACTTCCACGCCACGATAAAGGTAGGCCTTGGATCGTGCCATCTGGAAAAGACGGGCTGGACGGAAGCGCAGTTTTTCGCCAAAGATTTCCACATCTGGCTTGAAGCGAACTGATGTGCCTCGACGATTGGGCGCCGCGCCGGCAAGCTCGACCGGGCCGGTTACCTTGCCGCGTTCAAAAGATTGGACGTAAAGCTTTTTATCGCGCGCCACCTCGACATCCACACGTTCCGACAGCGCATTCACGACAGAAATGCCAACGCCATGCAGGCCACCTGCTGTTGCGTAGGCCTTGTTTGAAAATTTGCCCCCGGAGTGGAGCGTCGTCATGATGACTTCTAGTGCTGACTTGTTCGGAAATTTTGGGTGCGGATCAACGGGAATGCCCCGGCCGTTATCGACAACGGTGAGATAACCATCCTCTGCAAGGTGCACTTCGATGCGGTTGGCATGGCCCGCCACCGCTTCGTCCATGGCATTGTCGAGAATCTCTGCGAACAGGTGATGATAGGCGCGCTCATCCGTGCCGCCAATATACATGCCGGGGCGTTTGCGGACGGGCTCCAGGCCCTCGAGGACCTCGATGTCCTTTGCAGAATATCCGGATTGGTCTGGGGTCATGTTGTCGAACAGTTGCGCTTGGTTGTGGGCTGCCATCGAAGGGACTCCGTCTAGACCGACTCACCGGATTGATACGAGCCTCAATGACATGTGGAAGCTATTAATGGCGCGTTAACCCTCTCGGAAACTCACAAGAGTCTCGGTTTCAGGCAATGATATCTTTCGCGCGAGCGAAAACGGTTTCGAACATTTCAGTTGTCAGGCGACCGGTATTCGTATTGTAGCGCGAGCAGTGATAACTTGAGAGCAGGATCAGGCCATCTTGCACCGTGTATTCGCTGCCGTGACCGAATGGGTGGTCTTTCAATTTCAGACCGAGTCCCCGGACCGTTGAGTCATGGGCAATCTTTCCCAGGCACAGCAGCACCTTCAGGCGGGGCAGTGCCTTAATCCGCGACACAAGGAATGGTCTGCATTCATTGATTTCAGCCCCCACAGGTTTGTTAGCAGGAGGTACACAGCGCACGGCATTCGTGATCATTGCCCGCTTGAGGCGAAGCCCGTCATCGGGATGCGCCTGGTACGTACCTTCCGAAAAGCCGAATTTCTGTAATGTCGCGTACAGCAAATCTCCTGCCCAGTCGCCGGTAAATGGGCGTCCGGTCTTGTTCGCACCGGTTACGCCGGGCGCCAGCCCGATAACGAGAAGTTTTGCCGTTTCATCGCCAAAAGAAGGCACGGCCCCATTGAACCAATCGGGATGCTTCTCGTCATTCTCTTTTCGATAGGCGACCAGTCGCGGACAAAGAGGGCAATTTACAGGCGCTTCGGGCGGCTTGAGCCGGGCCTCAGTCATAGTCGTCCTCTTGGTTGTTGTCTGAGCTTTCAACATCGCGGCGTGGGCGTGCAATGAGTTGCGCCATGTCCGCAAGATCGATGAACACATCCGCTTCGCGCCGAAGCTCATCGGACATTGTCTGGCTTTGGCCCTTTATGGAAGAAACCACTGTGACACGAGCGCCTTTGGCTTTGGCGGCTTCGACAGCCTGCCGGAAATCTCCTTCGCCCGCGAAGAGAACAATATGATCAACATGTTCGGCGGTTTGCAGTAGGTCGATTGCGAGTTCGACGTTCATGTTGCCACGGACACGTCGACGTCCTTCGCGGTCAGTGAACTCGCGCGCGGGCTTCTTGATCACGTTGAAGCCGTTATAGGCGAGCCAGTCGACCAGCGGCCGGATGGGACTGTATTCGTCGCTCTCGACAATCGTGGTGTAGTAGTTCGCGCGCAAAAGTCTTCCGCGATCCCTGAACTCACTCAACAGCTTGCGAAAATCGATCTCCAGATTCAGTGCTCGTGCCGTTGCGTAAAGGCCTGCGCCGTCAATGAAAAGCGCAATGCGCTCGTCTTTGTAAAAAACCATCAAATATATCCGTCATCAAAATCGATCTCTGAATACATGTAAGCCTATGAGCGAACTGCGTTTCAGGCAACAAGCCGGGTTGTATTGCTGTGGTGCAGCGCATATAAAAATCGGCTACAGGAGATTTCCCCTATGGCACGCGTTACTGTTGAAGACTGCATTGAGCAGGTTCCGAACCGGTTTGACCTCATTCTCGTGGCCGCGCAGCGCGCCCGTATGATCCGTGAAGGCTCCCCGCTGACTGTGGATCGTGACAACGACAAGGACCCTGTCGTTGCCCTTCGTGAGATTGCGGAGCGTTCCGTTTCGCTTGATGTCGTCCGCGAGGGTTTGATCGCCAACCTTCAGGAAGTTCGCCCGGGCGAGGAAGAAGAGCGCGAGGCTGACAAGGCGGCTCTCGAGGCAGCTCCGGCTGCCAGCGAGGAAGACGTTATGCGTGCTTACCAGGCCGAGCTCGAATCGGGGCGTGACGACAGGTTCTAGGCTGGCATGGCAAGTGCGACCGTAGCTACTTCTGACCGGTCGCCCGCAAATATGGAGCGGCGCGAAAGTGGCGCTCCGCCTGACGTTCCGACCGCAGACGATCTGATCAACGCCGTCAAGGCATACCATCCGGATGTGGATAGTGTACGCCTTGCGGGCGCATATGCTTTCGCGAAAGAAAAACACGGCGAGCAACTGCGTCAGTCCGGCGATCCCTATTATACCCATCCCGTCCAGGTCGCCATGCTACTTGCGGTCATCCGTCTGGATGAGTGCACCATCATGGCTGGCTTGCTCCACGATACGGTTGAAGACTGCGACGTATCGCTGGCTGAGATTGACGAGCGCTTTGGTACCGATGTGGCTGAGCTTGTTGATGGTGTCACGAAGCTCGGAAAACTCGATTACAAGTCTGAAAAATCCAAGCAGGCCGAGAACTTCCAGAAATTCATTCTCGCAACGGTTCAGGATGTTCGCGTCTTGCTCGTTAAACTGGCAGACCGGCTGCACAATATGCGGACGTTGCATTTTGTGCCCAAGGAAAGCTCGCGCCTGCGGATCGCAGGCGAAACGATGGAGATTTACGCGCCTCTTGCCAGACGGGTTGGCCTTTACGCCGTCGCTTCGGAGCTTGAGGATCTGGCCTTCCATCATGTTAATCCCGCAGCTCGTGACAGTATCGTCAAGAAGCTGGAGGAACTCACGTCCGAGAACGCAGACGACCTTGAGCGGATCCGGTTTGCGATCAAACAGATCGTTGCTGAAAGGGGGATAGAGGCGCGCGTAAAGGGGCGGCGCAAGCAGCCGTATTCCATCTGGCGGAAGCTGGAGAAAAAATCGATCTCCTTCCGGGACGTCGCTGATATTTTTGCTTTTCGGATTATCGTTTCAGACGTTGAAGAATGCTACCGGCTGCTCGGCGCGTTCCATACGGTTTGGGCCTGTCTTCCGGACCGGTTTCGCGACTTCATCTCGGTTCCTAAGCCGAATGGTTATGCCTCACTGCACACCACTGTGCGGGCATCAGGCAACCGTCTGGTCGAACTTCAGATACGCACCGAAGCGATGGACGAAACGGCCGAGCGCGGCGTTGCGGCACACTGGACCTATAAGAATAGCGAATACGGGTTTGACCTGGAATCATCCAAGGCGGCAGGTCTGGACCCCGGGGCGAACTTGCGTGCCTTCGGTGAATTGCTTGCAGACGGTGCTGAGCCCGATGAATTTCTCGAGCATGCCAAGCTCGAAATGTATCGTGAGCACGTTTTTGCGTTTACCCCCAAAGGCCGGCTGATCATTCTGCCGGGTGGAGCAATGCCGTTAGATTTTGCGTATGCGGTTCATACAGCCGTAGGGGACACATGTGATGGGGCCAAGATTAATGGCGTTATACGCACGCTTCGCACGCCTCTTAAGAACGGCGATGTAGTCGAGATCCTTCGGCGCGAGGAAGCCCGCCCCGTCGTGGGCTGGGAAGCGTTGACGATTACGGGCCGGGCACGCTCGGCCATTCGCAGGCTAATCCGTGACCGTGAGCAGGCTGAATTCGTTAAGCTCGGGCGCACGCTCATCGACCGTGACCTGCGCAGGGCTGGGCTTGATCCCTTCGAGGTGGATCTGCCGCGTGTTGCGCGTCGCGCAGATTTCGAGACCGCCGAGGCGCTTGCTGAAGCGATCGGACGGGGTCGGTATGACACTGCGGATTTCATCCGCACAGTCTTTCCGGGCTATGAGCCGGTGCAATCCATTCCGGCAGACCGCACCGTGCTTGATGACAGCCATGCTAGCCGCATGATTGCAGGTGAAGACCTGACGCCAGGCGTGACGCTTCATCTCGGTGAGTGCTGCCATCCAATCCCTGGGGACCGCATCATTGGCTTGCGAGAGCCGGAAAAGGGGCTGGTCATTCATACGATCTACTGCCGACAGGTCGCCGAATATGAGGATCGGCCGGACCTCTGGGTCGATCTGCGCTGGAATGATGTTGCCCGGCAGGGGGTCGTGGCGGTCGGCCGCATCAATGTGCGTGCAGTTAACAAGCGCGGTGTCATGGCAAGCCAGTGCTCAGCCATTGCGCAGGCGGGCGGAAATATCACGCGTGTAGAAACCGGCGAGCGGACCCAGGATTTTCTTCAGCTCGTCTTCGATATCGAGGTTGAGGACCTGCGCCATCTGGAGCAGATAAAGGCGGCATTGCGCGCGCTCGCTGTCGTGGAGAGCGTTGATCGGATTGAGGAGGCTGCCAATTGACCAGCGATGAGGTGCTAGAAGTTTTTCGCGAAGCAGGCGCACTTCTTGAGGGTCATTTCATCCTGTCATCAGGCCGTCGCAGCCCCGTTTTTCTGCAAAAGGCTCTGGTCTTTTCGCAACCGGAATTGTCAGCAAAGCTTTGTGCTGCGCTAGCGGAAAGAGTCAAAGAAACGTTCGGCGATATCGACGTTGTTGCCGGACCGGCGGTTGGCGGCATCATTCCCGGATATGAGCTTGCCCGCCAGCTTGGGTGCCGATCGATATTCGCGGAGCGTGTCGATGGACAGCTAACGTTCCGGCGCGGGTTCTCAATATACGAAGGTGACCGCGTCCTGATCGCCGAAGACATCGTGACTACCGGCTTGTCATTCCGCGAAACTGTTGAAGCCCTGAACGATTTGCCTGGGACCGTAGTCGGCGGCTCCTGCGTTATCGACCGGTCAAACGGCAAAGCAGATGTTGGTTGCAAGCTGGTTTCTCTGGCCAGGGTCGATTTTCCCGACTACGCGCCGACGGATTTGCCGCCGGAGCTCGAAGCGATACCGGCCACCAAGCCTGGCAGTCGCGGGCTCGCCTAGCGCAAGGATAATTCCATGATCATCGGCATGGGAAACGACATGTGCAATATCGAGCGCATCGAACGCTCGATTGTCCGTTTTGGAGAGCGCTTCAAGCAGCGCTGCTTTACGGAAACGGAGATCGCCCTTGCTGAGCGGCGTCGGCGGAGCGCCGAAACGTATGCCAAGCGGTTCGCTGCCAAGGAAGCCTGCGCAAAGGCACTTGGTACTGGCGTGCCGCGGCGCGGAGTGCACTGGAAGCATATGGGTGTGGTCAACCTGCCTACAGGTAAGCCAACTATGGCGCTGACCCACGGTGCCGCCGAAAGACTGTCGGCGATGATGCCGGAAGGACATGAAGCCATCATTCATCTGACGATTACGGATGATCATCCGTGGGCGTCAGCGGTTGTCATCATCGAAGCGATGCCGATAAAGACCGCTCCATGAAGAGAAGTCGTCCTAAACGTACCCGTCTACGCGCGTCCGGTAAGGCTGCGCGTAGACGCCGTCCTGAGCTTGATAATGAGCAGCGAGCCGACATCGAGGCCCGCATTGGTCATGTATTCAAGGACGTTGACTGGCTCAACCGCGCGCTCACCCATCCCAGTCTAATCGACAATTATGATGGCGACGCACAGTTCTCGAACCAGCGTCTGGAATTCCTGGGAGACCGCATTCTTGGCCTAGTTATGGCAGAGATGCTGATCGCGAAATTCCCAGCAGAGAGGGAAGGGTATCTCACAAAAATCTTCCACCAGCTCGTCAGCGGGGAAGCGTGTGCCGAAGTGGGCGAAGCTCTTGGTCTCCGGCCCTTCCTTTTCCTCGATTCGTCAATGGAGAAGAACAAGCGCGGTAGTTACGATAAGAGCGTGGCTGATGCCGTCGAGGCGATCATCGCGGCCATTTACAGGGATGGCGGGCTTGATGCGGCCCGTGGTTTCATAAGCCGGAACTGGGTGTTGGACCTTGTTGATCGCGAGGTTTCACAGCAGAACCCGAAGACACGGCTCAGTGACTGGTGTGGTGCCAATCGCGCGCCGTATGCCGTTTATGATATTGTTGACAGAGCCGGGCCGGACCACGAACCCGTTTTCAAGGTTCGAGCACGTGTCGACGGAATCGGCGAAGCGATTGAAACGGGTCGGTCGCGGCAGGAGGCAGAAATGGCTGCCGCAGACAGATTGTTGAGAGAACTCCAGCGAAATGACTGACATGGAAGACGAGATCAGACGGGCGGGATTTGCCGCTATCATAGGAGCTCCGAACGCTGGCAAGTCGACGCTCACCAATGCAATGGTCGGTACGAAGGTCGCCATCGTGACGCACAAGGTTCAGACGACGCGATTCCCCGTAAGAGGCATCGCGCACGCAGACGGCGCGCAGATTGTGATCGTTGACACGCCGGGCATCTTCGGCGCCAAGAAGCGCCTCGACCGTGCGATGGTGCGCGCGGCCTGGTCGGGGGCTGATGATGCGGACGCGGTTGTCCATCTGATTGATGCGGCGGCATGGATCGCTGTTCAGGAAGAGAAGGCAACCGCTGCACAAAAGAAGTCCGTCGAAGATGACCGCGCGGTCATTGAAACGCTGAAGCATACAGGCCGCAAGGTGATGCTCGCGCTAAACAAGATCGACCTCTTCGCGCACGACCAGATTCTGCCGTTGATGGCGGAATTCAATGAGAGTGGTGTCTACGCCGAGATATTCATGATTTCGGCCGAAAACGGTGATGGCGTTGCACAACTCATGTCCGCGATCGCGGCAGCAATGCCAGAGGGCGGGCCGCTCTATCCACCTGAGCAGTCCGCAGATATCCCGATGCAATTGCTTGCAGCCGAGATTACCCGTGAAAAGCTAATGCTACGCCTCCATGAAGAATTGCCTTACCAGCTGACCGTCGAGGCTGAGGTCTGGGAGAATTTCAAGAACGGTGACGTGAAGATCCAGCAGGCGGTGATCGTTGGACGCGAGTCTCACAAATCGATGGTGCTCGGGAAGAATGGGCAGACAATCAAGGCGGTCAGCAAGGCTGCGCGCAAGGAATTGAGCGAGCTACTGGATCGGCGTGTTCATCTTTTCCTGTTCGTGAAAGTCGACGAAAAATGGCAAGAGCGCCGCGAGTCCTACGCAACACTGGGGCTGGAGTTTGACGCCTGATGCAATGGCGCGATGAGGGTCTGATCCTCGGCGGGCGCAAATTTGGAGAGAGCGGCCTGATCCTGGATGTGCTGACACGCACAAGGGGCAGGCGATCAGGCCTTGTCTATGGGGGCGCGTCCCGGCGAAAGCGCGGACAGTTCGAGCCAGGTAACTCTGTCGAGCTGTCATGGTCGGGCCGGCTTGAAGAGCAGCTTGGGCGTTTTGACGTTGCCGAGGCCACCAAACAGCGCGCGTCACGCTTGCTCGACCTGCCTGATGCGTTGGCTGCGGTCGCCGCGACTTGTGCCATTCTACGAGGGGCGCTCAATGAAGGCGATGAAGCGGGTTCTGCGCTTTACGATGCGACACTCCTGCTTCTGGATAGCCTGGAGGAAGATGATCTCTGGCCTGCGCTCTATGTGCGCTGGGAGCTGGGCCTCCTGTCCGCGCTTGGCTTTGGGTTGGACCTTGAGGCGTGTGCAATCAGCGGCTGGAATGATGGGCTAACCCACGTATCTCCGCGCACTGGGCGGGCCGTGCGCGGTTCGGAAGCCGAGGACTATGTTGATCGGCTCTTCACTTTACCTTCCTTCCTTATCGATCCTGCGGGGGAGGCGAGCCAGCACGATATTGTGGCAGGGTTGGAGCTGACAGGTTTTTTTGTGGAGCGCAGGCTCTTCCATGCGGTCAACAAGGATCTACCCGAATCTCGCCGCCGGCTGATGACAAGGTTTCTGCGCCGCGGCTAACGACAGAGGGTGCCACCGCCCATGTCGAAGTGAAAGTGATCGGCGTGGGCGGCGTTGTAGTCCGGGCTCAGAACGACCGAAAATACCTTGCAGGCGCCATCATGAACGGCCTCGAGAAATTCGCCACGCTCGCTATCTTCCCGCCAGTGAGCTCTTACATCGATTTCGCGCCCGTCCTGCAGACGAAAGCCTCGAATGTCTATGGCATTCGCCCGTGCATGCTCACTCGGCCGGTTTGTCCCGGCAACATTGCGGCAGGAGAAGCTGCCATAGGTCAGCACCTCCTCGACAGGAGACCCGAGTATTTTATCGGCCAGTGCGCCGACAACATCGTGCTCCCAGATGTAAAGCGCAGACGTGGTCGCGCAGCTCATCCGCAAGGGCGCGACCGAGTAGGGGTAGTTTGACTGGTTCAGCACGAGCGCTTCACTCAACGGACAGCGATCTGTCCCAGCATCGTCCTCAAGGGGAGAGTAGGCAATGCTGGCCTTGTCGAGAAGCGAGTAGCAGAGGTCTGCATCGCCTTTGATGCGTTCAAGCTTGAAATGGGTAGCCACGCCGATCGGGTCATCAAGGTCGATCGGCCGAAGCGGATTGTGTTGCGGTGGTAGATAACGGTTCAGGATCAGGATCGCCAGAATGACGGTAGCGACAACGCCCAGCTGCTTTATCGTGCGTCTCAGCGTGTTGTTCATTCCTTAACCAATCGGGCCTTTCTGTTAACGTAATTCTGCGCGCTGTGATTCTGTTCAGCCGCCCGCATCGATCCGATCTAAGGAGCCGACATGTCCGACGTTCTGGACCACGAAGATGGCAATATTATCAACGAACCGTTGAGCGAAGCGCTGACCAAGCGTTATCTCGCCTACGCGCTTTCGACGATTACCTCTCGTGCCTTGCCTGATGTGCGCGACGGGTTGAAGCCTGTCCAGCGTCGTATCCTGTACGGTATGCGGGAACTGAAGCTGGATCCCGATGCCGGTTATCGCAAGTGCGCCAAGATTGTCGGCGACGTTATGGGTAACTACCACCCGCACGGCGACAGCGCGATTTATGACACGCTCGTGCGTCTCGCGCAGAACTTCTCTGTCCGCTATCCGCTGGTGGATGGGCAGGGGAACTTCGGCAACATCGATGGCGATAGCGCGGCAGCGTACCGCTATACGGAAGCCCGTATGACAGAAGCTGCCAAGCTGATGCTTGAGGGCCTCAACGAGGACGCGGTCGACTTCAAGGACAACTATTCCGAAACGGATACCGAACCTGTTGTCCTGCCGGCGGGTTATCCGAACCTGCTGGCCAATGGCGCAACCGGTATCGCTGTCGGTATGGCAACATCCATACCCCCTCACAACGTCGCCGAAGTCATCGATGCAGCCCTCCTGCTGATTGATAATAAGGATACGCCGCTAACGGAGCTCATGAATGTCATGCCGGGACCAGACTTCCCGACCGGTGGGGTGATTGTCGAGCCGCGTAGCGCGATCCGAGAAGCTTATGAGACAGGCAGGGGCGGGTTCAGGGTTCGCGCCCGATGGCACACCGAGGACCTCGGACGCGGGACCTGGCAGATCGTAGTCACGGAGATCCCCTTCCAGGTTCAGAAATCTCGTCTCATCGAAAAGCTTGCCGAACTGATTGAGACCAAAAAGGCGCCGCTGCTCAGCGACGTGAAGGACGAGAGCGCCGACGATATCCGTATCGTGCTGGAACCGCGAGCCAAGACGGTCGAGCCCGATGTGTTGATGGAGAGCCTGTTCAAAAGCTGCGATCTGGAATCGCGTTTCCCGATGAACATGAATGTTCTTCATAGGGGCGCCCCGCGCGTAATGGGCCTGAGAGATGTGCTTCAGGCCTATCTCGACCACCGCCGGGAAGTGGTTGTTCGCCGGGCAGAGTTCCGCCTCGACAAGATCGAGAAGCGCCTTCACCTGCTGGATGGATATCTGATCGCCTATCTCAACATTGATGAAGTGATCCGGATCATCCGTGAAGAGGATGAACCGAAACAGGTGATGATGGAGCGCTTTGGCATCACGGATATCCAGGCCGAAGCCATTCTCAATCTCCGGCTGCGTGCCCTTCGCAAGCTCGAAGAGATGGAAATCAAGCGCGAGCATGACAACCTCTCGAAAGAGCGCGAGGATATCCAGGCACTTATTGGTTCGACGCGGCGGCAGTGGACAAAGGTCGCCAAGGAATTGAAGGAAGCCCGCAAGTCGTTCGACCCGGATTCCGAGTTGGGCCGTCGCAGAGCCGCATTTGAGGATGCACCGGAGATTGATCTCTCTGCCGCCCTGGAAGCATCGACGCCGAGGGAGCCATTGACGGTCGTCCTTTCTTCCATGGGCTGGATTCGAGGCATGAAGGGGCACGGGCTCGACCTTGAAGCGACAAAGTTCAAGGACGGAGACTCGCTGTACAAGAGCGAGGAAGTCTACACGACAGACAAGATCGTGCTCCTCGCAAGTGATGGCCGTGCATTCACGCTAAACTGTGACAAGCTTCCCAGTGGGCGCGGCCATGGTGAGCCAATCCGGTTGTCGATTGATCTTGAAGACAATGTCGACATCGTTGCGATGTTCAAGCTTGAGCCAGAACGCAAGCGGCTCGTTGCTTCCGATATTGGCTATGGCTTTATCGTGCCGGAAAAAGAGCTGGAATCTAACCGCAAGGCGGGAAAATCCGCGGTGAATACCGGCGGTGGGGCTCTCGTGGTCTGTGAAGTTGTTTCCGGCGACCACATTGCCGTCATTGGCAGCAACAAGAAAATGCTTGTCTTCCCACTGGACGAGTTGCCGGAAATGCCGCGCGGCAAGGGCGTCAAGCTTCAGACCTATCGCGGCAAGGATCAGCTGGCTGACGCGATGACTTTCTTCCGGGAAGACGGGCTGTTCGTGCGGGACGCGGCTGGCCGATCACGTGGATTCCCGGAATGGGAAGACTGGCTCGGCAAGCGCGCGCAAGCGGGCAAGGTTGCTCCCAAAGGCTTCCCTAAGTCAGGACGGTTCAACGGATAACTTGCCACAGGTTCAGGCTGGGGCTAGTCAGGATTCAGGACGAATAATGAGGGTGGAGGTCCTTGAATGACGGTACTTTATATCCTGCTCGGGGCACTCGCCATCGTCGCAGTCTTCCTGATCGGGATTTACAATGCTCTCGTCTCGAAGAAGCAGCGCTGTAATCAGGCGTTCGCCGACATCGATGTGCAGCTGAAGCAGCGTCAGAACCTGATCCCGAACCTGGTCGAGACCGTCAAGGGCTATGCGTCTCACGAACGCGAGACGCTGCAGGAAGTCATCGATGCGCGAAATTCAGCCGTAGCAGCCGAGTCCCCAGGCGACATGGCGCAGGCAGAAGGTATGCTGACAAGTGCGCTCGGCAAGCTTTTCGCGCTTTCTGAGGCCTATCCAGACTTGAAGGCGAACGAGAACTTCAAGGACTTGCAAGATGAGCTGTCAGTGATTGAGGACAAGCTTGCTGCGGCCCGTCGTTTCTACAATGCTGCCGTGCAGGACTACAACACTTCGCGCGAACAGTTCCCGAATTCCATCGTGGCTGGGATGTTCAACTTCCCGCCAAGGGAATTCTTTGATCTGGGCGGCGACCGGACGGCGCTATCCACTCCGCCGGAAGTGAAGTTCTAAACGCGCGTCTCAAACCAGTTTTTCAGGCGCTTTATCGCTTCGCGCGTCTCGTCCTGCGAAACCGCGAAGCTTATCCGAATATATCGGTGGCCGTTGGCAGGATCGAAGTCGATACCGGGCGCGAGGACGACTCCTGTGTCCCTGAGCACATCCTTACAGAGTGACATGCTATCATCGCTGAATCGCTCGACATTGGTATAAATATAGAATGCGCCATCCGGGGGCGCGATTTCGTCCAGACCCATCTTTGGCAGGGCGTCCAGAAGGAGATCACGGTTCCTGCGGTATGTGTCGAGATGGGCTTCCAGCTCTTCTCTCTCGTCCAAGGCGATGAGAGCCGCATGCTGCGCAAGTGAGGGTGCCGTCAGGAAAAGGATCCCAGTGTAGGCGGCGGCCTTTTCAGCGTAGCTTTCCGGGGAAAGCAACCAGCCCAGGCGCCAGCCGGCCATGCTGAAATACTTCGAGAAGCTGTTGATTACGAAAGCTTCGGGCTCGAATTCCAGGATCGAATGCGTCGGGCGCGTGTAGCTCAGGCCGTGATAGATTTCATCGGAGATGATCGTTATGTCTCGTTCGCGGCAGACCAGCGCAATGGCTTCAAGTTCCTCGGCGGACATGATCGTGCCCGTAGGGTTGGCCGGACTGGCCAGGATCAGTCCTTGCGGTGCTGGAGCCAGTGCCGCGATACGATCGGCTGTTAGCGAAAACCTCGTATCGGCTCCACAATCCAATTCGAGAGCGGTCATGCCCAGCGCCTTGACCGTGTTGCGATAGGAAACATAGCCTGGCCGCGCCATGGCAATGGTGTCACCGGCGGAAAAGCGGCAGGTCAGCGCTGATACCAGCGCAGCCGAAGCACCAGCCGTGATGGCAATACGTCCCGGACGCACAGTGACACCATATGTTTCGTCATAATGCTGGCAGAGGCGCTTTTTCAGCGGGAGGCTTTCCCAGTAGCCCAATGCATTCGACGCGAGAACATTTTTGGCTTTTTCCAGCGCGCGGGCTGGTGCGCCAGTGGAGGGTTGTCCGAATTCCATATGAATGATCGAGCGGCCCTGATCTTTCAGCTCATGCGCAAGTCTGCTGATGGATATGGCATGAAACGGATCAATCTCGACGCCCATCTGGACTGCGCACTCCTATTTAGCCGCGACTGAGGGAAGCCAGGTGGCGAGCCACGGCATGCTGGCGACGAGCAGTATGATGATGAGTTGAAGACCGATAAAGGGCACGGCGCCATGCCAGATTTCGGACGTTTTCACACCTTCGGGGGCAGCGCCGCGCAGATAAAACAAGGCGAATCCGAAGGGTGGTGTGAGAAAGCTCGTCTGGAGATTCAGGGCCATCAATATGGCTAGCCACACCGGATCAAACCCCATCACGATCAGCGGCGGAGTTACGAGCGGTACCACAACGAAAATGATCTCGATGAAGTCGAGGAAAAAGCCGAGGACGAACATGACCAGCATCGCCCCGACCAGTGCCCCCCATTTTCCGCCTGGGATGCTGTGAAGCAGGCCGGCGACAATCTCATCGCCCCCGAACCCGCGGAAAACCAGCGAAAACAGTGATGCTCCTATCAGGATCAGGAACACCATGGATGTGATATGGACGCCGCTTTTCAATGCTGGCGAAAGCTGTTGCTTGCGATTGAGTATAGCCATGCCAGCAAGAAGTCCGGCGAAGAATATTATCGTAGCTATCAATGAAATGCCGACGCCGACATAGGCGAGCGCTCCAGCATCGGCGACGCCCAGCCTCAGATCGACAACGTTCCGGGTGAAGATGATCACAGCAAGGCTTGCGAACGCGGCAAGAACGAGCGCTGAGAGGAATGCATCATCATCGTCGGAGAGGCGCAGGCCTGCAAGCAGAATAGCGCCAGCGACACCAATTGCAGCTGCTTCGGTTGGTGTTGCGATACCTGAGAGGATAGCCCCCAGAACAGCAAAGATCAGAAGCAGCGGCGCGCCGAGGCCGAAGAGGACTTCCTTCCGAGTGAGCGGGTCAGATGTGTCATCCACCACCGGTGGACAGTGGTGCGGACGAAACCAGGCATTAATGGCGATCCAGATCAGATAGAGTCCCACAAGAATGAAGCCGGGGATCAAGGCGCCGGCGAACAGGTCGCCAACAGAGACAACGAAGGCACCAATACCCATCTGCGAAGCCGCTTGACTGGCAGCATTGGATACCGCGTCGGCCAGAAGGATGAGTACAATGCTAGGGGGAATGATCTGTCCGAGCGTGCCAGACGCGGCGATGGCGCCAGTGGCGAGCCGCGTATCGTATTTCTGTTGCAACATGGAGGGCAGGGCAATCAGTGTCATGGTGATCACGGTCGCCCCGACAATTCCGGTCGATGCGGCAAGCAACGCGCCGACCAGAACGACGGCGTACCCAAGCCCACCATTGATCCGTCCAAGCAGGCGGCTGGCGATGTGGAGCAGGTCTTCAGCGACCTTTGAACGCTCGAGAATGACCCCCATCAGGATGAACAGGGGAACGGCAACGAGCGTTTCATTCTGCATGATCGCTCCGCCTTGAACGCGACTCGGCAGGTTGCTGAGAAGCGACTCCGGAAACACACCAAGGGCCAGGCCGAGCAGAGCAAAAATCAGTGCGATACCGCCTAGCGTTAGCGCGACGGAGTATCCCGCCAGCAGGGCGATGATCGCTGCGGCGAACATGCCAAGTGCGAGGACGACCTCAAGCTCCATAGTGGCCACTCATTGTGGGGTGAGCTTCGTCGTCACTTGGCGTGCCGCCGGTCAGCCTGATTGCGGCCTTCAGGGCGACGGACAGACCGGCAGCCAGCATGAGAATCGCGAACACCGGGAGGAGTGTCTTGAAGACGAAGAGGATTGGGAGCCCATCGCTCTCGCGTGAGCCTTCCAAGAGCAACCAGGACCGCGCCAGCCCCTGTTCCCCTGTCATTAGAAGTCGGAACATAATGGGAAAGAGGAAGAAGTAGGTGCCGCCGAGTTCGATCCAGTTACGCACGGTTTCGCCAAAGCGCGGGCGAAGGATATCCACTCGTACATGCGCGTCATCCTTCAAGGCAGACGCGGCGCCCAGCATGAAGACAGCGGCAAATGCGTAAATGACCGCCTCTGACAGCCATGTCCAGGACAGGGCGAACCCGAAACTCGCGATGACGACGGCAAGCTGGACGAGAACAAGTGCTGCAGCGCACACGACTGCAGCCCTTAACGCCCAGCCTGTCGCGCGGTCGATCTGCTTGTACAGGATCCGCGAGGCTGACGTGAAGCCCCCGGGCAGGACGAGTGTCAGCAAAGGCAAGAGGAAGACCGGGATCAGGACAATACCGATCCACTTCAGGAAAGCGCCAATTCGCAGGAACAGTTCTGCATCCATGGCCGTCTAACCTTGCGGCTCACGGCCCAGTTCACGGGCGGCATAGTAAGGCCCATCGGAAACTGCAGCCCAGTCGGCCATGGTCTTGAGGCCTTTTTCGAAGCTCTCATAAATGCGCTTCTCGATCCCATCGCGGCCCGAGGTGGCGCGAACATCCCGCGCGGCTTCTGCCATGGCCTTGACGACATCATCAGGAAAAGAGCGAAGTTTGACACCATGTTCGCGGGTCAGAATGTCCAGATACACGGCGTTCTGGTAGGTGAATTCGCCGAGAGATGTATGGTTGGTGCTTTCGCAGGCCGCCTTGATGATGGCTTGCTCGCCAGGATTAAAGCTGTCCCAGAGTTTGCGGTTGATGCCCACAGCAAGGCTGGCACCAGGTTCATGGAAGCCGGGACCATAATAGTAGGGCGCTTCTCGGTAGAAGCCGAGCGAATAGTCGTTCCATGGCCCGACCCACTCCGTCGCGTCGATGTTACCCGTCTGAAGGGCTTGATAGATTTCACCGCCAGGAAGGGCCTTGGCAGATCCGCCGAGTGCGCGGAGAACGTCGCCGCCCTGTCCCGGGATGCGCATCTGAAGGCCGACGAGATCGTCCAGACCCCTGATTTCCTTGCGAAACCATCCTCCCATCTGGTGCCCGGTATTGGCCCCTTGAAAGGATTTGATGCCGAAGTCTGCAGAAAGCTCGTCCCACAGCTCCTGGCCGCCACCGAAGTCGATCCATCCCATGATCTCCTGCGCGGTCATGCCAAATGGCACGGCGGTAAAGAAAGGATAGGCAGGTGACTTCGCGGTCCAGTAGTACTCAGCGCCGTGATACATATCAGCAGAGCCATTCGCGACGGCGTCGAAGCTTTCAAAGGCCGGTACGAGCTCCCCGGCCGCATAGACCTTCACCTCGATAAGGCCATCAGACATGGCGCCGATTCGAGCTGCGACACGTTCTGCGGCCTCGCCGAGTCCCGGCAGGCCTTTAGGCCAGGTCGTCACCATGTTGAGCTGGCGCCGGTTCCGGCTGATGGACGGGCCCGAGGAGGGCGCGCTTCCGCTCTGCTGAGGATTGCTGAAAGACGCGGCCGCGCCGCCGAGACCTAGCAGTCCCGCGCCTAGCAGGTTGCGTCTGCGTATCATTTCCTCCCCCAAACCTTTCGGAATATTTCTGCCTGCTCTTGGTTCGGCAGGCTTCTATTCGTCCTCTTCAAGCCGACGCCAGACCGCGCCGTCAAGGACTTCCAGCGGCTGGAAGCGCTTCTTGTAGGCCATCTTGGGGCTCTGCTTGATCCAGTAGCCGAGGTAGACATGCGGCAGACCGTAAGAATCCGCATTGAGAATATGGTCCAGCACCATGAATGTGCCGAGGCTGCGTTTGGGCTGGCGAGTGTCGAAGAACGTGTAGACCATCGAGAACCCGTCCCGCAGAACATCGGTCAGCGAGACGGCGACGAGAGGGGCATCTTCTTCCGGGCCTTCGCGATATTCGAAGATCACGGTCTGTACCGGCGTTTCATTCACCATCCCGGCATACTCGCGGAAGCCCATTTCCGACATGCCGCCGCCCTCATGGCGGCTGACGAGATAGTGCTTCAGCAGCCGGTATTGCTCACGCGTTGCGCGGGGCTCTGCTGGCCGGCGTACCAGGTCGGCATTCTTCTTTATGACACGCGCCTGGTTCCGGCTTGGACGAAAACGTGAAGCGTCTACGCGGACACTGCGACATGCATTGCAGCTCGGGCAGGCAGGACGATAGGCAACAGACTGACTGCGCCGGAACCCGGCTTCGCTCAGCTGATGATGCAGGGCATCGGGGGCTGCCTGGCTCAAATGTGTGAAGGCTTTTCGCTCATACTGGTCTGACAGATACGGGCAGGGTGTCGGTCCCGTCACATAGAAGCGCAGGCCACGGCGTACTCCCGGTACGGTAAAGAGCGATTCATCAAGCTTCATCGTTATTGATTAACACACTCAAAGGTCAAAACGCCAAGGGGCCAGGAAGGTGAACGCGGCCCAGATTACTAACATTAATGGACCACCGAACTTTACGAAATCCGAAAATTTGTAATGTCCAGGGGCCATTACAAGCATATTCGTCTGATAGGCGACTGGCGAAGCAAAACTGCAATTCGATGCGTAGATGACAGCAAGGATGAAGGGAAGGGGGGCAGCATCCGTGGCGTGAGCCGCCTCCAGGGCGATCGGAGCGAACAGCACGGCGGCCGCGGCATTGCTCAGGATATTGGTAAGGATTGCCACGCAGAGGAACACGGCGCTCAGCACCGCAAGCGGTCCGTAAGGCGAAGCAGCATCGACAACCAGTCCGGCGATAAGTGTAGCAGCACCAGTTTGCTCAAGCGCGGTGCCCATGGTCAAAGCAGCGCCGATGACCAGAAATATTCTTAGATCCAGCGCTCGGCTGGCCTGTCTGACATTGAGGCAACGGAATAAGAGCATTGCCATGGCGGCTAGAACGGAAGCGATAAGGATGGTCGTTATGCCGAGAGCGGCCAGGAGCACCATTCCGACGGCGATAATGCGCGCAGCATAACCGTAGGCTGTCATAGGAATTTCGCTCTGCGACCACTCCAGAAGGATTAGATCACGACTGTTGCGCAACCCCTGGAAGGCTTCCGTTGGCCCACAGAGCAAAAGTGTATCGCCAGCCTCAAGCCGGATTTGCCCCAGCTTCGCCCGGATCATTCGGGACCGTCGCTGGATGCCCAGGACCACGGCAGACGTGAGCCGGCGAAAACCTATCAGCTCGACCGTCCGGCCAGCCATACGTGAGCCCGGTGCTATAACGGCCTCGACCAGACTCAGAGCGGGCACATCCTCATCCACTGATTCTGTGGCGGCCCCGCCATTCCAGAGCTGTTGAAGCATGCCGGGTCGCGAGGCGAGCAAATCTGTCAGAGCTTTTCGGGTCGCAGCGACAATGACAAGGTCGCCATTCATCAGTTCGACATCCTCGAAAGGTGGCAGAATGGCGCGTTCGCCGCGCTGGATCATTCTCACTGTCATATCCTTGAGGTCCGGAAACATTCCAGCGATGGGCTTTTTGCCTAGAAGAAAATGTCCCGGAGTGACCTCAAACTGAGCGACGAACTGCTTGCCGGAGGGCACAATCTCGTCAGTAAAGTTGCCGCGATCAGGCAGGAGAATCCTGGCCGTAAGGGCGATGTAGGCAAGACCCACCGCCGCGAGCATCAGCCCCATCGAGGTTTGCTCAAAGAAATCAAGGCGGATCCCGTCGATGCGACGAAGGGCGTCAGCTGCAAGAAGGTTAGTCGAAGTACCGATCAAAGTGGTCATCCCAGCCAGGATGGACACAAAGCTGAGCGGCATCATGAGGCGGGATGTGCTGGTCTTCATGCGCATGGCGATGGCGCTCATGACCGGAAGAAACATGACGACGACCGGCGTATTGTTTGTGAAGGCACTGATTGCGAAAACCGCAAAGAAGGTGGACAGAAGCGTTATGACCGGACGTTTGCCATAAAGGCCGACGAGCGCTTTTGTCGGTCCTTCGATTGCTCCTGTCTGGAACAAGCCTTGCCCCACAACCAGCAGCGCCATGATGGTAATAAGAGCTGGATTTCCGAAACCGGCGAGCAAATCAACCGAAGTTATAGGTTCGTTATCTACGCCCACGGCCCCGGGAAGCGAAAAAATCACAAGGAATGCGACAATCACACCGAGTGAGACCGCCTCCATTGACCAGCGGTCCAGTACGTAAAAGATAATGGTAACAGTGACCGTCAGTAGGCTGGCCCACATGGGCCAATTGGACATCAACTCGCCGGTCATCCGGCCTCCTCGCCTGAAGGAGCGGCCAATCCGTCAAGGACGCTCGTCTATATGGACGACTATGCTCAAGCGACGGTTTTGTGGCAAGTCGCCTGTGCCGGGCCTTAAGGGACGCGTGTCGGCAAGGCCCGTGACGCCGGCAATCAGCTCAGCAGGGACGCCGGTCGCGATCAAGGCACGACGAGCTGCATTGGCGCGTCCGGCAGAGAGTTCCCAGTTCGAGTAGTCCGATCGCATAACCGGTTGACTGTCTGTATGTCCCTCAATCCAAATGGGTTGTGCCAGACGGATAATGGCTTGCGAGGCGAGATCGATAAGCCATAGCCCACGCTCATTGAGGGATTCTTCGCCGGTTTCGAACAGGGGTGTGTGGTCCAGATCAATCAATTCGATGCGAAAGCCATCGACTTCGCGGGTTAGGCTGACGTTTCCCGTTTTGGCCGAAAGAAGCTCTGATTGGCGTAACGTTGCTTCCGCCTGATCCAGGGCCGAAAGCTGGGAAGCAACCACATCAGAGACGGGCTTTGCGCCGAACTGTTCGGCAAGATTCGAACGTTCTTCAGATGTCGCGCCGCTAGCCAGCCACAGGACGATAAACAGCGCGCACAAGGCTGTCAGGAAGTCTGCATAGGCAAGCTTCCATGCGCCAATCCGGCGTACGGGCGCCCGAGGCGTTCTGCCTTCGATGCGCATTGAGGCGTATTCAGAGGCCATTCCAGTCCGATCTTTCTGATCTGAATATTGCCTACCAAAACATGCTTGAGGCCAGGTCGCTGGAATCCTTGCAATTTCAAAGAAATCAAACTGACTGGCTGATGTGGAGCAAATATGTTTCGTGCACTCGTTTGGAATGACTGGTCGTCACGATAAGTTGACGGTACGCACGAAGACAGCAGAAGAGGACAGATCATGAGCAAATGCGCCTTTCTCGGCCTTGGCGTTATGGGCTTTCCCATGGCGGGCCACCTCGCAAGGCATGGTCACACGACGAAAGTCTGGAATCGAACGACCGCAAAAGCGGACACTTGGGCAAAAAAGCATAACGGGGAAGCGGTTGGTGATGCTGCGGGGGCGGTATTCGGGAGCGAGTTTGTGTTCATGTGCCTTGGCGATGATCCCGATGTCGAAGCCGTATTCGACGAGATCGAATCGAATCTGGCTGCAGGCATGGTTGTCGTTGACCACACTACAGCCAGCGCGGATCTGGCCAGACGGCTGCACGAACGATGCGTTACCCGCGGGGCAAGCTTTATTGATGCACCTATTTCAGGCGGCCAGGCCGGTGCAGAGAATGGCAAGCTCACCATCATGTGCGGTGGCGATGATGCCGCGATGGAGAAGGCGGTGCCGGTCATGAAGGCGTATGGGCACCGCATCACCCATATCGGAAAATCGGGTGCGGGCCAGCTGGCCAAATCGGTGAACCAGATCTGTATTGCCGGTATAGTTCAGGGCCTGTCCGAAGGTATTCACTTCGCTGAGCGCAATGGTCTGAGCGTGAACAAGGTGATCGAGGCCATTTCCGGTGGTGCCGCTCAAAGCTGGCAGATGGAAAACCGGTGGGAAACCATGAGTGAGCGGAAATTCGACCATGGCTTCGCAGTCGACTGGATGCGCAAGGACCTGCGGATAGCCCTTGATGCGGCGCGTGGATCGGGCGCGAGCCTTCCTGTGACGGCACTTGTTGATCAATACTATGCTGATATCCAGGCGATGGGTGGCCGACGGTGGGATACATCCAGCCTGATCAGCCGGCTGAACTCGGAGGATGAATCCTAGGTGCGCCAGATCGATGTGCATCTGAAAGATCGCGACAAGGACACCGTCGTTCGGGCCATAAAGGCCTTTGAGCCGGTCGACTGGATGATTTTTTCGGTAGAACAACAGGATCGCACTCTGATCCGGGTGATCATGCATGACGGGCGCAGTCAGGCGCTAACGGATGGCCTACAGGACGCACTGAAGGATGGCCGGGATTGGCGGATTACCATGGCCCCGCTGGAAGCCACGCTGCCAGTACCTGAACCGTTGAAGGACGAGGAAGCCCGAGCAAACCTTCAGGTGCTTCGTGAAGAGCTGCTCGACGATGTAACACGCGACGCTGCGCTGAACCGGGACTTTCTTATCCTGTCAGGCCTATCAACCATCGTGGCTGCCATTGGCCTTAACTCTGATGGTGTTGCCGCTGTTATAGGAGCGATGGTGATCGCGCCATTGCTGGGCCCAATTCTTGGCTTCTCACTTGGGGCGGGCCTCGGAAACTTTGCGCTGTTGAGGGAATCCACACGCACGCTCGCAGCCGGGATTGGGGCGGCCCTCCTTGTAGCCTTTCTGATCTCCTTTTTGCTTCCGCTGAACAAGGAAAGCCACGAGCTCATGTCGCGAGCGGAGGTTCGTCTTGATGGCGTCGCGCTGGCTCTGGCTGCTGGCGGCGCCGCCGCACTCTCCATGGCACAGGGTAGGTCGGCCGTTCTAGTCGGCGTCATGGTTGCCGCAGCACTTCTTCCGCCGGGTGCCGCACTGGGCCTTTTCCTTGGGTCGGGGGAATGGGGGCTGGCATGGCGGGCCGGCATGCTGCTTTTGCTGAACATAACCTGTCTCATCTTGTCCGCATTGATCGTTTTCCGGTTCAAGAATATCCGCCCCAGAAAATGGCTTCAGCAGCGTAATGCGGACCGGGCCACCTGGATCAATGCTGGTCTTTCGACAGGCTTTCTCGCACTCTTAATCGTACTGATTGTTGTTCTCGACCTCGGTAAAGCCGTCGAACTTGGGTGATCTTGCCCGCGAGGATATCCTGTCAGCATGGGCTTGTTTTGGAACAAGGGGAAGCAGATGTGGAAGGCAGACAACAAGACGCAGCCGACGGCACAAACGCCTGAGAGTTTCATTGCACGCATAGAAAATGAAACGAGACGTCAGGACGGTTTTCGTCTTCTGGATATATTCAGGGAAGCGACAAACCTTGCGCCGAGAATGTGGGGACCAAGCATTATCGGTTACGGGCGCTACCACTACAAATATGAAAGCGGGCGGGAGGGCGACTTCCTGATGACCGGTTTTTCGCCCAGAAAGGCGCACCTCGCCATATATATCTTGCCGGGCTATCGAGATATGGGCGAACCGCTGTCGCGTCTCGGAAAGCACAAATTGGGCAAGTCGTGCCTTTACATCAACAAACTCGCAGACGTGGATGAGGCGGTGTTGTCCGAAATTATCCGCCAAGGCGTACAGTATATGCGAGCCAAGTACGAAACCTGGGAAGAGTAGCCTGCTAATCAGTAGGTCGCGATCAGGGTACGGAGCAGGCTATCAATCCGGCTGCGCGCCGCAGGATGGGTCATGGCGCTGTCATTGATGTAGATCGCAAACGTATATTCACGACCGCTTACCGCCTGGAAATACCCTGCCAGACCGTCTGCCCCGAAGACGCTACCACTCTTGGCGCGGACCGCTCCTTCCGGTAGCCCATTCGTCAACCGGTATTCGAGCGTCCCATCTTCTCCATTATCGGCAAGCAGGTTTTCCCAGCTTTCAAACCAGGTCTGATCGGACGCCCAGACAAGAAGACCACTCATCGCTTCCGGCGTGATACGATTGTAAAATGACAGGCCGGATCCATCGAACAGGTCGAAGTCGTCTTCCTCCGCGCCGGCCTCCATAAGGATGTGCGCCATAAGCTTCAGGCCGGCATCGGTCGTGCGATCCCGGAAGGTCAATGAAATATGATGCAGCAAGACTTCTGCGTGAACATTGTTGCTCTCATGAAGAATCTCCTGCAGCATTTTTCGCGGGTCGGGGCTGGCGTGGCGGTAGATTAGCTGCGGCTGTGGGGTCCGGGCTTCTATTGGGCTGACAGTTTCCCGGCGCAGGACCGTCCCATGCATTTCGATGCCAGCTTGGCGGAGTCGTTCGCTGAACAGCTGGCCCGCATAGAGTGAAGGGTCATCAAGCCCAAACTTCAGATCGACACGGCCGGCAGTTCTGCCGATCGTTCCTGTAATCTCCCCCGTGCTTGCCCCAGGGCGTTTGAAATAATCGAGATCGAATCCGTATGAGCTTGTTTGTGCTCTCGTGAGGTCGATACTGAAGGCGGGGACACTATCCCATTCGAGGACTGGGGGTGATCCTATCGCAGGCCCGGGAGCAATCGTTGCTTCAGCCACACCGTCATTGACAGAAAGTGCTGAAATCGCCGTACCATAGGCAAACCTAAGATCGTCTTGTGCCCAGCCCGCTGGCCATCTCGGTTCTTCGAACAGGCTGTCGTCAACCTCTATGTTCTGGATGTCCGTTATGCCCCTGGCTTGAACGGCCTGAACCAGCTGAACAAGGCATGAGCTGTCGCAATTTTGCCCGTCCGATAGCGTTGCATCGCCATTGCCCCTCAGAACAAGCGTTGGGAAATCGGCGGTCGGTCCATCGATGATATGAAGCGCCGTGCCGAGCGGCCAACCAGCGTTCGAGAAGTCTCCAAACAGATGAAGAGCTGTCGCCGTCGTTACAAGCTTCAGGGTTGAAGCGGGCACCACTCTCCGATCGGCATTCACCGACAAGAAGGGTGTCCCGTCGAGCGCTCGGACGCTCACGCTCCAGCGGCCGCCCTTGAGATCATCTTCTAGCGCCTGGTCCACTGTCGTCTGCGCCGTTGCCGAAGCGGCAAAGAGCAGAAGCGCCGGAAGGACTGCAGTTCGAATGGCAGATTCCAGAGACACGGCCAGCAGGGGGCGCATCAGGCCCCCAGAGCTTTCGCAGCGTCCTCAGCAAAGTAAGTGATAATGCCAGCCGCTCCAGCACGTTTGAATGACAACAGCGTTTCCATCATCACCTTGTCGCCGTCAATCCAGCCGCGTTCGCCAGCAGCCTTGATCTGGGCATACTCGCCTGAAACCTGAAAAACGATCGTCGGCACGGCAAAGGTCTCGGAGACCCGCCTGACAATATCGAGATAGGGCAGGCCTGGTTTGACCATGACCATGTCGGCCCCCTCGGCAATGTCCATCGCCACTTCCCGTAAGGCTTCGTCGGAATTGGCGGGGTTCTGCTGATAGGTTTTCTTGTCGCCTTTCAGGGCGGTCGCAGAGCCGATGGCGTCGCGATAAGGGCCATAAAATCCACTGGCATACTTGGCGGCATAGGACAGGATCATCGTGTTTACATGTCCAGCGCTCTCGAGGGCATCGCGGACGGCACCAATCCGTCCGTCCATCATGTCGGAAGGGGCAACCACGTCGGCGCCGGCTTCAGCCTGAACGATGGCTTGTTTGACAAGAAGCTTGCTTGTCTCGTCATTCAGCACATAGCCATCCTCGTCGATAAGGCCGTCATGGCCGTGACTGGTGAATGGGTCGAGCGCCACATCACAGATGATACCGACTTCGGGCGCGGCATCCTTCATCGCCCTGATCACGGTTGGTATGAGCCCATCTGGATTGAGCGCTTCACTGCCCGTTGCATCTTTGCGTGCAGGGTTGATGTGTGGAAACAACGCAATAGCGGGGATCGAAAGCTCCCGCGCACGACGTGCAGCCTTTGCGGCCTCCTCGATATTCAGCCGATAAAGGTCTGGCATTGATCCAACAGGAATGCGCGCTTCATCCCCATCATGGACCACCATGGACCAAATGAGATCAGATGGTGTCAGACCGGTTTCTGCCGTCAGAGAGCGAATCCAGGGCGAAGTGCGTAGCCTGCGAAGGCGGGTACGGGGAAATGTTTGGGGAAAGGGGGAAGTCATGCGCCCGTTCTAGCGCGAAACAAACGCTTGCGAAGGCGCTTTCTCATGAAAGTCCGTTTTGAAACATCCATATGCGCGGCCTGGGCGGCTTCGATTTCAAGCATGTATGGAAGGAAGTCGGCGCGTTTAATGTGCTTGTAGCCTAATGAAGCATAGAAGGGGGCGTTCCAGGCAACATCGCGAAATGTCGACAGAGTGAGCTCGCGGAAGCCAGCCGACACGGCTTCTTGCTCAATGTAGCGCATCAACGCACGGCCAATACCACTACGGCCCATGGCAGGATCGACGCTGATCTGATCAATATAGAGCGCCTCGCCCTTCTCGGTTGCCATGACAAAACCGATCGCCAGCTCTTCTTCTGTATAGGCTGCGATCAGCCAGCCTTTGGATACAGCCTGTGCGAGCGCTTCAGCTGGTACATGATCGGCGAGTGAATCCGCGCTAAGCAGTCCTGTCGGTTCGAAGAGGCCCGAGGCGCTTTCGTCGATTTCAATCAGGCGGGAAATGTCGTCCTTGCTGGCACGACGGAATGTGCATGCCACACCATCGCGCAGCAATATCGATGAAGATTCGCTGTAATCGAGAGGCAAGGAAGAATGTACCGTTTGATAAGTAAGCTAATCGGGTGAGACCTGCACCAGATAGGGGCTATCCGTTCAGCGTCTACCCCCGCCGGGCTACAATTCGATCGTTTCCGCGCTTAGCAGACGGATGCCGACGAGCGGGCCACGCTGCCACTGACGCGAAGACTTGCAGCGTTTGATCTTTCGTTTGTCCGGACTGACAATCTCAACTGTAAATCTCTCGGGCAGGACAACGCTATGCTGCAGCAGTAACTTTGCGCCACGCTGCGACATGTCTTTCACCACGAAAGGGATCTTGAACCCGGTGTCCAGGACGAGAGTGCCGTTGGTGCTGATGTCGAAACGCGGGTATTCGCGGCCATCGTTCATTGAGGCCGTCTCAGAGCCACTTGCCGGGGTGGGCTTTCTGGAAAAGCCTTGAGGAGATTTCTTCGGAAAGGTTGTCATCTGTTCGATAGTACCACTGCACAGTCAGGGACGCGACATTGTCCGCGCCCGGATAATACAATTCCTGTAAATACAAGTGATGCTTAGCTTTGTAACTACTTTCAAGTCCGCAACTGCGGCAAGAATTTAACCAAATCCACGCATTTTGTTTACGAATCGGCCCTCGGAAGGGGGTGTGTTTAACGAAATATCAGGAAGAGCAGTCTAAATCTCATCAAACTACAACAAAAGTTGAGTGATGATGGTGGTAACAATGAACAACGCTGCACAAGCAGTGACCGGAGAAGAGCCGGTTGCTGAATCTTTCCTGAAGTCTCTTTCCTTGCTCGAGCAGGCGCACCGCCGTCTGCATGATGTCGTCAAGGACGATCTCGAGCGTGGCGGGGAACGCCACCTTACAGGCGTTCAGGCTCTCCTGATCTACGAGATTGGCGAAGGCGAGACGCCGGCATCGGTCCTGCGGGCGCGTGGCGCATTTGCCGGAACCAGCCTTTCCTACAATATCAAGAAACTTCAGGAAGGTGGATATCTGGTGCAATCGCGGTCGGAAGCAGACAAGCGCACGGTGCATCTGCGGCTGACTGAACGGGGCCATAAAGTACGTCAGCGCGTCGAGGGACTTTTCTCCAAGCAGGCAACAGCCCTTGAGCCAACAGCCAGTGTTCGTCCGACGGACCTTGCGCAGCTCAACAAGACGGTCTCGCGTCTGGAGCGCTTCTGGTCCGACCAAATCCGGTTCCGCCTCTAATTTAGGCCTTCTCAACATCTGATGGAGTTTGTAAAAGGACTCCATCAATGCTGAGGTGGGTTCCGATATGTTTCGCAGCGGCGTGGGCTTTGCCCGCGTCGGCTTCGCCGTGGGCGCGCGGCGATAGCGAGCTCTATTCCCGGCTTGCTTTGTCCCGGCACAATGTCGAAGGCCTGAGCGGCACACGTATTGATGCCTACTCGGAATATGGCCTCACTGAGGACTGGACTGTGACGGGCAAATACGAGGGGCTCTATTTCGACCGCTTCGGGGAATTCAATCGCGATGGGTGGCGTGTAACAGCACGTCGCGGCTTTCACATTGCGGAGGGCGTTGTCGCTTCGCTGGAAGGCGGCATGCTCCAGGGGGAGGCGATCGGTGGTGCAGCGGGGTGTGATGCGTTTGGAGCTGAAGCCCGCATTGGGGTAGGGCAATCGTCCCAGCTGGGCGGAAAAACCAAAATGGATATTTTCTGGTTCGCAGAAGGGGCTCTGCGAGCACATGATGATGACTGCATGCGTGAGCGTCTCGAGATCGGTTTTGGTCAGCGCGTCTATCAGGATGTCTGGCTCGTTTCGCAGGCCTGGTTTGATCAGGGCGATCAGAATGCCGCGTCGAGCAAGTATCAGCTGGAGTATCTCTGGAAAGCACAGGGCTTCGATGTCTCAGCGGGGACTATGCTCGAATTCGGCGGCGAATTTGATGAGTCCGCCTTCTTCATATCTTTTGCGAAGACATTTTAAGGGTTCGATGCGTCTTTCTCGGACTTGGCTTCGCTGTTGGTCCTGTAGCCGCTCTCGATCATCAGATAGGCAATAACGGCATGGCGGTCTTGCGGACGATGTACGCCAGAGAAAGTCATATTATTGCCAGGCAGGAAGCTGCGCGGATTGCCGAGCCACTCTTCAAGTTTTTCTGGAGTCCAGAAGAAGTTGGCTTCCTGGAGAACCTCAGAATAGTTGAAGCCCTCAAGCGACCCAGCTTCCCGGCCGATGATGCCGTAAAGATTGGGCCCGACCAGGTTCTGACCGCCTTCTCTCACAGTATGACAGGACCCACAGAGCTTGAAGGTCCGCCGCCCCAGCGAATAGTTTGCCTCGTTGTAAGGGGCCGGAAGCTCTGAGAAGTCTTCCGAGTGTGCGTTGCTTGTAGTTGATGTGCTTTCTTTTTTTGCCGGTTGCTCCGAATTGGCTTGTTGCGGTGACCCGGGTGGCCGGCTATCAGCCGTTTGATCACCATTTCCACAGGCTGAGAGACTGAGAATGACAAATGGGATCAAGAAAACTATTAAAAATCGGAGGCTTATCGGCATAAATTTCTGTTGTGCTTAAGGGTGAAAATCCTGAGTGTTCTGAGAGATATATGTCTCTTGCGGCCTCAAGCCGTTAGGGCGCGTTGTCGCAAGCGTTGGCCTAAATGGCGCGTTTCTGAAAATCTCACTCGCAAGCGAAGGTTGCTGTTAAGCGCTGCGCTTCATGCTGTTGCCGATGATGAGTTGGGTGTTTCGGATCAGTGCTTTGCTGAGCCTGGCAACGTTGCTTGCCAGCGTTTCGGCCATGGCTGGCGACCGTGGGCCGGACATGCCGCTCAGCGTTTCGTGGCAGGCCGGTCGGGCAATCGCGCCGTCTTACCCGGCTGCTGCCGGACCGGTCGGCTTGCACAAGGTGCAGATCGGGACCGAGCGTGCCTTCCTGCGTATCCAGTACGCTGTTGGTGGCGACCTGATCGATCCTCGTGGGCTTGTCTCGGCTCTCGGTCGTGACATTCGGGAGGCTGAAGGCAGTCTTATTTTTGATCGCCCGCAGACCGAAAAGCGCGCTGAGCTTGATCTTGCAGATGGTGCCCTCCTCATTGATGGCCGCGTGACAGGACATCTGGATCTTGCCGAGGTACGCACGGGAAACCGTATATGGCTGAGCGCAAGCATACTCGAAGCCATGACGGGCCAAACAGTCGTGATTGAGGGACGAGAAAGGGAACCGCCAGTGGCAACCGGTAGCGCTAAACCAGAACGAGCGCAGGATATGTCGGCTTTGATGCTGCCTCGCCAGACCAGGCGCGAAGCAGAACCGGCACAGCTGCTTCTGGCGTCATTCAGGGGAGGCGCGAGCCGCAATTTAACATCAGGGAAAGCCAAGGGGGCTGACTATGCGGGGGTGCGCTCAAAGCTCCCTTCATTCGCTGAGGCTTTTGATGACACTGTGCAGATGCCGACGCAGCGTGAAGCACCGACAGACTGGCGTGCACGGACCTCTTGGGATGTCGTCCCCGTTATTGATGGCGAAGAGCTACAGGAAACGCCAAAGCCAAGGCTGCAGCCGGTGTCACTCAGAAGGGACATCACGAGAAGCGAGAGGGGCCCATCTCCAACCTCAGCCAAGTTGCGCGAGCGGCCCAAGCCGAAGGCCCATGGTCTCAACCAGCCCTTTGAGACGAGACCAAAGCTTCTCAGGGTGAAAGCCGTGCCCGAGCAGACTTTGGAATCTGTTCGCAGCGTCTTTCCTTCGGAGGTCGGGATGGTGGCCTCCAACTCATCTCAAACGTCTCGCCCAAAGCCCTACCGCGGTACCGACGTGCTATATGCGCGTCTTCGCGAAGCTGTCGCCGGGCTCTCCTCCGAACGTGTCGAGGTGACACCAGCTGTGTTGGAAGAGGTCCCTGTAGAAAGCGTGCCATCCGCCCTCAATACCACTGAAATTCGCGGTACAGTCTTTCTTGACCGTGATGGCGACGGGCGTGCGGGTGAGCGTGACCAGTCGCTTGAGGGTGAGGTTCTGTCCCTTATCCGCGTCGCAACAGGAGAAATCGTCGAAAAGCGAAGTGCAGCCTTCGGCCGATACGTGTTTGCCGACCTGCCCCCGGGGTTCTACAGGCTTCGAGCTATGGTGGGTTGGACAGAGCATGTGCGCGATGTGCAGATCACGTCCGGCGAAAGTGTTGTCGATCTATCTGTGGCGATAGGGACGGGCCCGCCTGATCCCCAACAGCGACGACACTTCGCCGGGATCTGACACGGACAGGCAAAGAAAAAGCCCGGCAGCGGACTGCCGGGCTTTGACGTACTGCGGATCCGTAATCGATCCTTATTCTTCGTCTTCGGCAAGAAGCTCGTCGCGCGAGACTTTCTTGTCCTTGACCTCGACCTGCTCGAGGAGGTGGTCGACGACCTTGTCCTCATAGATCGGGGCGCGCAGCTGAGCCATGGCATTCGGATTTTGCTGGAAGAACTCGATCACCTGGCGTTCCTGGCCCGGAAAGCGCTGGGCTTCACGGATCAGCGCCTGCTGAACTTCCTGCTCGGAGATTTTTATGTCTGCCAGGCGACCAATCTCGGCCAGCACGAGACCAAGGCGAACGCGACGCTCTGCGATCTTGCGATACTCTTCCTTGAGCTGGTCTTCCGGCTTGTCCTTGTCTTCATCAGCAACCCGTCCGGCATCCATCTCCTGCTGCAGCTGTTGCCAGATCTGGTCGAACTCCATGTCGACCATTTTCGGCGGCAGCTCGAAATCGTGCTTGTCATCGAGCGCGTCGAGAAGACTGCGCTTGGCTTTTGAGCGGGATGCACTGTCGAGTTCCTGCTGAAGCTGCTGCTTCACGAGATCCTTGAGCTCGTCGAGCGACTCGATCCCGAGCCCCTTGGCGAATTCCTCGTCGATATCGGGTTTCTTGGGAGCGCGGACTTCGTGGACGGTAACGTCGAACACGGCGTCCTTACCGGCCAGGTGCTCGGCCTGATACTGATCAGGGAACTTCACCTCGACGGACTTCTCGTCGCCGGCTTTCACGCCGACAAGCTGCTCTTCGAAGCCCGGTATGAAGCTGTTTGAGCCGAGCACGAGCGTGTGGTCTTCCGCAGCGCCGCCTTCGAACGGTTCGCCGTCGAGCTTGCCGACAAAGTCAATCACGATGGCATCGCCATCGCGGGCCTTGGCGGTCTTTCCGCGGGCCTCGTACTTCATGTTGTTTTCTGCGACGCGGTCGAGCGCCTCGTTGAGGGCCTCGTCATCCACCTCTGACACGGGACGTGTTACCTTCAGCGTCGTGGCATCAGCAGGTTCAAAGTCTGGCATGACGTCGACATGCATGTGATAGGCAAGATCTTCCTCGCCATCGAGCACCTTTTCCATGTCGCTTTCCATGTGCATGTCCGGCTGGGAAGCGGGGCGCACATTGGCGTCGGCAATGGCCTTTTCGCTCGTTTCCTTCATGGCGGCCTCGACGACTTCGCCCATGATGGATTTGCCGAACATCTTGCGCACATGGGAGGCCGGCACCTTACCCGGACGGAAGCCCTTGAGCTTCATTTGCGGGCGGATTTCCTCGATACGCTCATCGAGACGGGTCTTAAGCTCGCTTGCCGGCACCTTGACCTTGTACATGCGGCTGAGGCCATCGGTGGTTTCGGTGCATTCCATCGTTCTAATTCCTTGTGCCCATTGGGCGCTGATTGCGCGGGATTGGCATAGATTATCCTTGAAGCGGCGCTGTATGTCACAGGGCTGCTCCACTGTCTATGCGGGGGACATTAGCAATTTCACATGGTGCGGATGGAGGGACTTGAACCCCCACGCCTCGCGGCGCCAGAACCTAAATCTGGTGCGTCTACCAATTTCGCCACATCCGCATCAGTTGCGAGCCGTCCTGTTAATCGCAGCGGGCAGGGCATTCAAGCCTTGCTGTCATAGAAGTCCGCAAGCAGTGCAGGTAGCGCGTCTGGAAGGTCTTCAGCGATCAGGCCGGGGCCGAGACGGCAGCCAAGATCGCCATGGACCCAGCAGGCAGCGCAGGCCGCCTCGAAGACGGGCATGCCTTGCGCCATCAGGCCGCCAGCGATTCCCGCCAGAACGTCTCCGCTGCCTGCTGTCGCCAGGAAAGGCGAAGCATGGGTATTGCGCACGATGCTGCCATCCGGTGACGCAATCACGCTTTCTGCCCCCTTCAGTATGACGACAGCCCCCGAACGCACGGCCGCCATGCTGGCAGCTGCTTCGCGGGTCTCCGTGTCCAGCAGCTTCGGGAAGAGCCGCCCGAACTCGCCGGGATGGGGTGTGAACAGGGTAGGGCGATTGACCTTTTGAAACAGCGTTTCGGGCTCGTCCTTGAAGACGGTCAGCGCATCTGCATCGAGCACGGCTGAGCCGGCTTTTTCCAGTATTGTCAGTGTGTTGTTCCGAGTGGCGTCGCTGACACCGGCACCAGGGCCGATCAGGGCGCACTGACAGGTTTCGGCCAGAGCAGCGAGCTCTTCCGTGTCACGAAAGGGTTTCACCATGACAGCCGTCTCGTGGCTGGCATTCACGAGAACCGCGCCCGGTGGCGAGAAAAGGGTTGCCAGACCCGCGCCGACGCGCAGTCCGGCCCGGGCTGACAGGCGGGCGGCTCCGGTCGAGGCGGCTGGCCCTGTTACGCATCCAAGCGCACCCCGGGCATGCTTATGGGTGTCGCCTTCCGGCCACGGCCAGTGCTTGAACCATAGATCAGGAGAGTTGGTTTCGATGTCTTGGGCGCTCATGCGTAAGATAGACCTCGGGAGGGAAATTCGATCAAGTTTCCCGATAGGCGATCATGTGGCCGGTGGCAAAACGTCCGGAGGATATTCTGCCAGAATCGGGACTCCAGAAACGTTCCAGTTACAGCCCAATTACAGCCCACTTTTGGAAAGGCTTTTGGAGCGCCGCAAAAAGAACTGATCAGAGAACCTGGGTCGCCGCTTCGCTTCCCAATTCGCTCACCGACAATCCATCCGCCCCCTTGTTGAGCCGTGTTACAGAGCAATGACCCGGCCGGAAGCTGGTAACCAATTGCGAACCACTGAGATGCCCGACAATGCTATTGATGGCGATGAAATGCGTGAAGACGACGGTATTGTCGGGAAGGGCTTCGACCCGTTCGATAAGAGCTTTGCGCCAGTCGTGGAGCAGCGGCAGGGCCTCGTCCCAGGTGCCGGCCATAAAACCACGTAGCCAAGCGACGCGATCGTCAAGCCCCTCCGGCGTCGGGATCTCGCTGACCTTCGGTTCGGTAGCAATTGTGAGGCCGCTTCGCCTGGCGAAGGGGCGGGAGGTCTGCTGGCAGCGCGCCATGGGGCTTGAGAACGCCTGCTCGAAAGGCTGACGCGCGAGCTGTTCACCGACAGCCTCAGCCTGTTGGCCACCAAGCGTGGAGAGGCCCGGATCGGCCGCATGGCCCCAGCCGGCTTCGGCTTCACCGTGTCGGACGAGGCAGATCAAGCTGCCATTGCCTGATATGGATCCAGTCCGTGGGCACGGACGACCTCATGGGCCCGATGGTAGGCGGCCGGCTCGTGGATGTTGAGCTCACGGCGGACCTCATCAAGCTGGCGGGGAAGGAGGGCCTCGATATCCTGTTCGATGATGCGGCTGGCCAGCTTGCCATTGCGCCGGCCTTCGCGGATGACCTCTCGGATGCGCGCATCCCGGGGCGCCGCCTTGGCGATCTGGCGCCCGCCCATGAAGGCGATGAAGCTGACGCCCAGTCCGCCATGCTGGCTGTGCGTGAAGCCGAGTAGGGCGGCTTCGCCGAGCGCGTCGCGGCCATAGCCTGTGAGGATGTGCATCATGTCATGGGTGTCGCGCAGGCGATTGCCGTACCAGAGCAGGTCGTCCTTGATGTCCCGCCAGGGTGCGGGGCGCTTTTCGCTTTCAGCAACCAAACCGGCGGCTGAAAGCCCTTCGCGCTCCATGAATTCGGCATAGGTGCGTCCGACACTGCCGTCCGGCATTTGGTGTAGCGGGGCGTGGTCATCGAGAATGGGCGGCAGGAAGGTCCGTTTCCGAAGCTGTGCCTGGCCTTGTTCGGTCGCCATGAAGCGCTCGAAATCCTTGAGGGTCGAACTGCCGTTCAGCGATTCAATGATGTGGAAGACCTGCTCGGTGTCTTCCTTGTTCGCGATAAGACGTTGCATATGGGTCCAGGCCTTGAGGGGCCTGAATTTCGGGTGTTCCCGTGAGGGGTCTATATAATAACTGGCGGTTGTCATGGTGCTGTGCCCGCATCCTGTTCTTATTGCTGACAAGCTAGCATTCCGGCGGGATAAAAACAATGACGGAGGCGTCATTTTTGGCCCAGGAGGCGCTGCTCGATTTTTGGTCGCGTGCGCCCATGCATTGTGCAAATGTGTCTACAGCGACGCGAATTCCTTCCATTCGATTATCGCCTCCAGCAGCCATGCTGCTACGTCACGCCTCAGTGTTCGAGGGAAAGGTTCAAGCGGCAATGAAGAAGATTGAAGCCATCATCAAACCGTTCAAGCTTGATGACGTTAAAGAAGCGCTTCATGCAGTAGGCATGCAGGGGATGACAGTCACGGAAGCCAAGGGCTTCGGCCGACAGAGGGGGCATACCGAGCTTTATCGCGGTGCCGAATATGTCGTCGATTTCCTGCCGAAACTGAAAGTCGAGCTCGTCATCGCAGATGACAGCGTTGCGGGGGCTATTGAAGCCATCTCGAAAGCAGCGCACACCGGTAAGATCGGTGATGGCAAGATCTTCGTTTCCGACATAACCGAAGCGGTCCGTATTCGCACAGGCGAAACGGGCGAAGGCGCGCTGTAATAACAAAGTCCAATCTTTCCGCCTCCCGGGCGGCGAATACATTCGATATCAACTGGAGGGCTAAATGGCCGAAAACCTAATGAAGCTGATGAAGGAAAAGGACGTCGAGTTCGTTGACCTTCGTTTCACTGATCCGCGCGGCAAGATGCAGCACGTCACCTTCGACAAGGGCATGGTCGACGACGACTTTTTCGTCGAGGGCCAGATGTTCGACGGTTCGTCCGTTGCGGGCTGGAAGACGATCAATGAATCCGACATGCTGCTCAAGCCTGACACGAGCGCAGCGATCATCGATCCTTTCTTCCAGCAGACGACGCTCTCGGTCTTTTGTGACATTCTCGACCCGATGACCGGCCAGGCTTATGGTCGTGACCCGCGCACCACAGCCAAGAAGGCCGAAGCCTATCTGAAGCAGGCTGGCGTTGGCACCACTGCCTATTTCGGCCCTGAAGCGGAGTTCTTCGTCTTCGACGATGTTCGCTGGTCGACCGACCCGCACAATACCGGTTACTCGTTCGATTCCACCGAGCTGCCGTTCAACACCGGCAAGGAATACCCGACCGGCAATATGGGCCACCGTCCGCACACCAAGGGCGGCTATTTCCCGGTGCCGCCGATCGATTCCGAGCAGGACATGCGGTCTGAAATGCTCGCCATCATGGGTGAGATCGGCCTCGAGCCAGAAAAGCATCACCACGAGGTGGCGCCGGCTCAACACGAGCTGGGCTTGAAGTTTTCGACGCTGACCAAGATGGCCGACCGGCTGCAGCTGTATAAGTATGTCGTCCACAACGTGGCGGCCCAGTACGGCAAGACGGCGACGTTCATGCCGAAGCCCTACTTCGATGACAATGGCTCGGGCATGCACGTTCACCAGTCCATCTGGGACGGCTCCAAGCCAACCTTTGCGGGTGACATGTACGCCGGCCTGTCTGAGCAGTGCCTCTTCTATATCGGCGGCATCATCAAACACGCCAAGGCGCTGAACGCGCTGACAAATCCGTCAACCAATTCGTACAAGCGGCTTGTGCCGGGCTTCGAAGCCCCGGTCATGCTGGCCTATTCTGCCCGCAACCGGTCTGCCTCCATCCGCATTCCGTTCGGATCCAGCCCCAAGGCCAAGCGTATCGAGACCCGCTTCCCGGATCCGACGGCCAACCCGTATCTCGCCTTTGCGGCCCTGCTGATGGCTGGTCTCGACGGGATCGAGAACAAGATCCATCCGGGCGATGCCATGGACAAGGACCTCTACGACCTGCCGCCGGAAGAGGCGAAGTCGATTCCCCAGGTCTGCGGCTCGCTGCGTGAAGCGCTTGAAAGTCTCAATGCCGATCGCGGCTTCCTGACCAAGGGCAATGTCTTTGATGACGATCAGCTCGATGCCTATATCGACCTCAAGATGGAAGAGGTGGAGCGCCTTCAGCTGCACCCGCACCCGGTCGAATTCGACATGTACTACAAGGTCTAGGGCCGAATCTCCTTATGAGACGATTGCGCCGGGCCACGCGTCCGGCGCAATTTCATTTGGCGGCCAAAGATTTCCACGGCTGTCATCATAACCGGCCTTGCGTGAATGCGGTGCTGGACAAATATGCAAAGCTCTGCGACGACGCAGGCTGGAATCTTACATTTTTATGGCTGGAAGTGCTCGAATGAACGACCCCCACGAAACCGCTCTCAATCTTGTCCCCATGGTCGTCGAACAGACGAGCCGTGGCGAGCGGGCCTTCGACATTTTCTCCCGCCTTCTCAAGGAACGGATCATCTTCGTGACCGGCGGGATCGATGACGGCATGGCCGCGCTCATCACCTCGCAGCTTCTCTTCCTGGAGTCCGAGAGCCCGAAGAAAGAGATCTCGATGTATATCAACAGCCCCGGCGGCTATGTTTCGTCCGGGCTCGCGATTTACGACACGATGCAATATATTCGCTGCCCGATCTCGACCGTGTGCATCGGTCAGGCGGCCAGCATGGGCTCGCTCCTGCTTGCGGCCGGCAAGAAGGGGATGCGGATCGCGCTACCGAATGCGCGCGTGATGGTCCACCAGCCGTCCGGCGGCTATCGCGGTGTCGCAACCGACATTGAGCGCCATGCCGAGGAAATTCTCGAACTGAAACGCCGTCTCAATAATATTTACGTAAAACACACCGGTCAGGATTATGACACAATCGAGCGCAAGCTTGATCGGGACACGTTCATGACTGCGGAAGAGGCCAAGGATTTCGGCCTGATCGACCAGGTTTATGAGCGTCGTCAAAGCGAGGACGACAAATAGTCCGGATTGGTGTGCAGGTAGACTTGCGTGCCCGGGCTTAGAAAATAAGATCGAAAGCAAGCGAGCTTTTGCGCGCGGCATAAATCGTGCGTTAATGGGTCGCAAGCATTGAGGTAGCCATGACGAAACAAACCGGCACCGGCGATTCGAAGAATACGCTTTACTGCTCCTTCTGCGGCAAGAGCCAGCATGAAGTGAAGAAGCTCATCGCCGGCCCGACGGTGTTCATCTGCGACGAATGCGTCGAACTCTGCATGGACATCATCCGCGAGGAGAGCAAAGCGTCCGGCTTCAAGTCGAAGGAAGGCGTTCCGACCCCGCGCGAAATCTGCGATGTGCTCGACGATTACGTGATCGGCCAGCAGTATGCCAAGCGCATTCTGTCGGTCGCGGTCCACAACCACTATAAGCGGCTCTCGCATGCCTCCACCTCCGATGGTGTCGAGCTTGCGAAGTCGAACATCCTGCTTGTCGGCCCGACCGGTTGCGGCAAGACGCTGCTGGCCCAGACGCTGGCGCGCATCCTGGATGTGCCCTTCACGATGGCCGATGCCACGACGCTCACTGAAGCCGGCTATGTCGGCGAGGATGTCGAGAACATTGTGCTGAAGCTGCTTCAATCGGCAGACTATAATGTCGAGCGCGCACAGCGCGGGATTGTCTATATCGACGAGATCGACAAGATTTCCCGCAAGTCCGATAATCCGTCCATAACGCGCGACGTGTCGGGCGAGGGCGTGCAGCAGGCCCTTCTGAAGATCATGGAAGGCACGGTCGCATCGGTTCCGCCGCAAGGTGGACGCAAGCATCCCCAGCAGGAATTCCTGCAGGTGGACACGACCAATATCCTCTTCATCTGTGGCGGCGCGTTTGCCGGACTCGACAAGATCATCAGCTCGCGCGGCGAGGGGACCCGGATGGGTTTCGGCGCCGATGTGAAGGATCCGGACGCCCGTGGCGTCGGCGAAGTCTTGCGCGATGTCGAGCCGGAAGACCTGCAACGCTACGGCCTGATCCCGGAATTCATCGGCCGTCTTCCGGTCATCGCGACCCTGGAAGACCTCGATGAGGAAGCGCTTATCGAAATCCTCACCCAGCCGAAGAACGCACTGCTCAAGCAGTATCAGCGTCTCTTCGACATGGAGGATGTGGTGCTGACCTTCACCGACGAGGCCCTGACGGCTGTCGCCCGCAAGGCGATTGCCCGCAAGACCGGTGCCCGTGGCCTGCGCTCGATCCTCGAAGGCATTCTGCTCGACACGATGTTCGAGCTGCCGAACCTGCGTGGTGTTGAGGAGATTGTGGTCAACGGGGAAGTGGTCGAAGGCCACGCCGCGCCGCTGCACGTGCACGCCAAATCGGCGAAACCCAGCGAAGCGTCCTGATCCACAGGAAAGGCATGCGCAAGCCAGCTTGAATGGCGCGTATTTACCTCCACATCTTTCAGTAGAAGCCGGAATCGTCCAGACTGAACGGACGCCGGCAGGATCGCTGCTGAGCAGGATCCACGGATCTAGAGGAGGCATCAAATGCCCAAGCAAACCCTCCCTGTCCTTCCTCTGAGGGACATTGTGGTTTTCCCAGACATGGTCGCGCCGCTCTTTGTGGGGCGTGACAAGTCCGTCCGGGCTCTTGAAATGGTCGATGAGGGTGAGAACGAGATTATGCTCGTGGCTCAGAAAGACCCCTCGACCGATGACCCGACGGCCGAAGACATTCACCAGCTTGGTACTGTTGCCACGATCCTGCAGCTGCTGAAGCTGCCGGACGGCACGGTCAAGGTTCTGGTCGAAGGCTCAAGCCGCGCGCGTATTGTCGAATTCAACGACCGCGACACCTATTTCGACGCCGATGTCGAACTCGTCGAGCCGGAAGCCGGCGATACGGGTGAGGTGCAGGCCTTGGCGCGCGCCGTGATCGACCAGTTCGAGAACTACGCCAAGCTCAATCGCAAAATCCCGCCGGAATCCGTTGCGACGGTTTCGCAGATCACCGACGCCGGCAAGCTTGCCGACGCGGTCGCATCCCAGCTGCAGGTCAAGCTCTCTGACAAGCAGGAGCTGCTTGAAATGACCAATGCCCGTGAGCGCCTCGAGAAGGTGTTTGCCCTGATGGAGGGCGAAATGGGCATGATGCAGATGGAGCGGAAGATCAAGAACCGCGTCAAACGCCAAATGGAGAAGACCCAGCGCGAATATTATCTGAATGAGCAGATGAAGGCCATTCAGCGCGAACTGGGCGATGCCGGAGAAGGCGAGCGTGACGAGGTTGCGGAGCTCGAAGAAAAGATCCGCGAAACCCCTCTTAGCGAGGAAGCCCGCGCGAAAGCCGATCAGGAGATGAAAAAGCTTCGCCAGATGAGCCCGATGTCGGCAGAGTCGACTGTGGTTCGGAACTATCTGGACTGGCTGCTTGCGCTGCCCTGGGGGCACCGCAAGGAAATCTCTACCGATCTCGACAAGGCCGAGGAACAGCTCGATCATGACCATTACGGTCTGGAGAAGGTGAAGGAACGGATCATCGAATATCTGGCCGTGCAGAAGCGCACCCAGAAGATGAAGGGTCCGATCCTCTGCCTCGTGGGCCCGCCCGGCGTCGGCAAGACGTCGCTCGGTCGCTCGATTGCGGAAGCTACGGGCCGTGACTTCGTGCGCGTGTCGCTTGGCGGCGTGCGTGACGAGAGCGAGATCCGCGGTCACCGCCGGACCTATATCGGCTCCATGCCGGGCCGGATCATTCAGTCAATGAAGAAGGCCAAATCCGGCAATCCGCTCTTCCTGCTCGACGAGATCGACAAGATGGGCATGGACCATCGCGGCGACCCGGCCTCGGCGCTTCTCGAAGTGCTCGATCCGGCGCAGAATTCGACGTTCAACGACCACTATCTGGAAGTCGATTACGACCTTTCGGACGTGATGTTCGTGACGACGGCGAACTCGCTCAACATGCCGCAGCCGCTTCTCGACCGGATGGAGATCATCCGCATCGCCGGCTACACTGAACCGGAGAAGCTGCAGATCGCCGAACGTCACCTGCTGCCCAAGATTCGTAAGGATCACGGGCTTGCCGAGAGCGAATGGATCGTTAACAGCGAAGCCATTCGCGATCTCATCCGCTACTATACGCGGGAAGCCGGTGTTCGTAATCTCGAGCGCGAACTGGCACGCCTTGCCCGCAAGGCAGTGCGCCGCATCACCCAGAAGGGCGAGACGGTCATTGAGGTGACGGCCGACAACCTTCCCGACTTCGCCGGCGTGCGGAAATTCCGCTTCGGCCTGGCAGACGAGGAAGACCAGATCGGTGCTGTTACCGGCCTTGCCTGGACGGAGACGGGCGGCGACCTGCTGACCATCGAAGCCGTCCAGATGCCTGGCCGCGGCATGATGAAGGTCACGGGCAACCTGAAGGACGTGATGAAAGAATCGATCCAGGCGGCGAGTTCGCTGGTCCGGTCGCGATCCGTCATGGTCGGTATCAAGCCGAGCCAGTTCAACACGACCGACATTCACGTGCACGTTCCGGATGGCGCAACGCCGAAGGATGGCCCGTCGGCGGGTATCGCGATGACGACGGCAATCGTGTCGCTGCTGACCGGTAACCCGGTGCGCCGCGATGTGGCGATGACCGGTGAGGTCTCCCTGCGTGGTCGGGTGCTGCCGATTGGTGGCCTGAAGGAGAAACTCCTTGCGGCCCTGCGTGGCGGTATCAAGACCGTCCTCATCCCGGAAGAGAACGAGAAGGATCTCGATGAAATTCCGGACGAGGTGAAGGGTGGCCTGAAGATCGTTCCGGTGACGGACATCAATGAGGTCTTTGCCCGCGCGCTGACCCGTCCATTGTCGCCGATCGAATGGTCGGATGAAGATGAGGCCGCGCTTCAGGCGAGCCTGGCCGGCAAGCCGCAAGGCGACGATGTCGGCGAGTCCATCCGCCACTAGGCGCCTGATATATTCAGACTGAGACGGCCCCTGCACATGATCGGCAGGGGCCGTCTTGCTTTTCGCGATCACCTCACGCAAAAAGCGAAAAGCACAGGGGCGGTTAGCTCAGTTGGTAGAGCATCTCGTTTACACCGAGAGGGTCAGCGGTTCGAGCCCGTTACCGCCCACCATTCATTCCGGGTAGCGCTGTGTGCCAGAAATCAGTCCAGTGGACTGATTTTACGGAATGAATGCCCCGGCAGGGGCGCGCTTGATTGATCCCGATAACGCAGCGCTTGGGCCTTCCCATTCCTGCGCCCATATGTTTCCTGCAGGCTCATAGAACAGATGAAACCGGGAGGCGCTGTGAAGCCCATGAAGCTTACGGACGAACAGGTAATGATCCAGGACATGGCGAAGGCTTTCGCGCTTGATCGCTTGCGCCCAAACGCGGCGCGCTGGGAGCAGGAAGCCTCGCTCGACCGCGATGTCCTGAAAGCGCTGGGCGAGCTCGGCTTTGGCGGGATTTACACCAAGGAAGAGCATGGCGGGTCTGGTCTTGGCCGTCTCGATGCCGTGCTGATCTTCGAACAGCTCTCGCGCGGCTGCGTGAGCCACGCCGCCTTCCTGTCGATCCACAATATGGCGACGTGGATGATCGACAGCTTCGGCGATGATGCCCTGCGCGCGAAATATGTCCCACGTCTGACGGCTGTCGAGCTCATCGCCTCCTATTGCCTGACCGAACCGGGGGCGGGATCCGACGCCGCGAGCCTCAAGACGAGCGCGAAACGCGAGGGCGACGAATATGTCCTGAACGGCTCGAAGGCCTTCATTTCAGGCGCGGGGTTCTCGGACGTCTATGTCGTGATGGCGCGAACCTCCGATGATGGTGCACGCGGCATCTCCGCTTTCGTGGTCGAGAAGGACTTTCCGGGGCTCTCCTTCGGCAAGATGGAAGAGAAGATGGGCTGGCGCGCCCAGCCGACCGGTATGGTGAATTTCGACGACTGCCGCGTGCCGGCTGAAAACCGTATCGGCGCCGAAGGCGAGGGCTTCCGCTTCGCCATGTCGGGTCTTGATGGCGGCCGGCTGAATATCGCAGCCTGTTCACTCGGCGGTGGCCAGGACGCGATCGACCGGGCGCTGGGCTATACGAAGGAACGCAAGCAGTTCGGCCAGCGCATTGTCGATTTCCAGGCGTCGCAGTTCAAACTCGCCGACATGGAGACAGAACTCTCGGCCGCTCGCGCGCTGCTCTACCAGGCGGCGAGCAAACTCGACGATAAGGCACCGGACGCGACCAAGTCGTGCGCCATGGCCAAGCGCTTCGTGACCGATACGGGATCGAAGGTCGCCAATGACGCGCTGCAGCTGCATGGCGGTTATGGCTACCTTGCAGATTACGAGGTCGAGCGCATCGTGCGTGACCTGCGCGTGCACCAGATCCTCGAAGGCACCAACGAGATCATGCGCGTCATCGTCTCGCGGGAAATGCTGCGCCAATAGGCCGGGCGCTCAGGCCGCAGTTGAGGGTTCACGCCGACGCGCGCGGGCGGCCTGGACGTCCGCGATCATGGCATGGAATTCCTCGCTCAGGGGCGGGGACTCTTCTGTGAGGCCGAGCAGGTCGACGACGTCGGCGACCGTCACTTTTTCCTTACCGCGGCTCGCAAAACGGGCGACGAGGCGCACACGGGCCGTCTCCCGGCCGTTGCGAAGGAAACGGTGCTCCAGGCAGAGATAGGTATCGGTCCAGCCGACCAGCCGCGTCGCGACTTCGAAGGCCTGGTGAGCGCTAAGCATTCCGCCAAAGACGGCGATCTCTGAGCAGACGACTGGAAACCAGCCGCGCTTGCGCAGCTTCTTCCAGGCGCCGGTCCGGATGATGTAATTGATGATGGCAAGATCGCTGAACGAGAAATACCGGCTGTTCGTCATGTGCGCGAACATGTCCTGATCGGTCAGCATGACGCGTGAGCGGATCCGTGTGGTGTCCAGAATGCCTGCCTTCTTCTTTGACAGGCTGGCGCGGATAAAGGTCAGGACGAGGCGGAGAAAGAGGTTCATGGGGCAGGCGGGGTCTCAGTAGGGCACAATCAGAGAACCTTCTGCATTCTTTGCACCAACTCGGCATTGAAATTGACGATGTGGGAGACTGCTTCGTGCGAGAAGATCGCACCAGTATACCAAGTGCGGTTCTGTCCCTGAATGCTTTCCAGGTCGCTCAGGAGGCCGCTACGGATCGCCTCGGGACTGTACTGGGCGAAATACTTCCAGCGCTTCTGCAGGATGACGTTGGTGACTGTGCCGCCATGCTTCGTGATGTCCGCGCGCAGCAATTCCTCGAGTTCGGGCGCTGTATAGTCACCCGTCAACTGGCCGGCCAGATAGAGCGGGCCGCCGAGTTCGGCTTCATACCCATCGCGCCGGGCCGAAAGCATCTGGCCACGCTCGGCACCCGGCACGACGGCCTCGCGGAAGGCTTCGACGTGGACATCGTCGAACCAGTCCTCGGCCGCGACCAGCGTGGTGGTGTAACCATTCCATTCAACAGCCGCCGCGATCTCACGCTCAAGCGCGGTCGACTCCGTCATCTTGATGAATTCGTCGAGCGGTATGGCACAGACCACCGTGTCGAATTTCTGGGTCTGGCCGCCGTCTGTCGTTATGGTCACGCCGTCATTGCCACGCTCGACACCGGTCACGCGGCTGTTCAGGCGCACATCCAGGCGGGCTGCTACGCGGCGCCAGAACTCCGCCCAGCCCTCGACGGGCATCTTCAGCTGTTTGAACAGCCCCGTGAGGATAAGCTTCATGTCATTCCAGCGCAGGGCCTGAACGGTTGGCACCTCGTCGATGAACCCATAGGCAATATTTGTTGTGGACCGCAGCATGAAGTTCTCGATCTTGCCGAGATTGCGTTCGCGTAGCCAGGTCTGGATCGGCGTGGCGGCTTCCTCGATGGCAGACTGCGGCGGGTTGGGCCGGGCCAGCTGTCGCTCAAGGCGCAGCTTCTCTTTCCAGTAGGTGAGAACCTGGAAGGGAAGGGCGGGGCCGTATCCGGACTTGACGAACTTCATGAAGTCGTCGCCGTCGAAGCGCTGGTCGCCGAGTGGAGACATCGGCATGCCGAGATCCTTCATCCACTGGTTCGTGATCTTGTGGGAGAACGTTGCATAGCAGGTCCCCATCTCCACGACGTTTTCACCATGATAGAAGGTGAACGACTTGCCACCGACCTCGCCGAGCGCTTCGAATATGGTTACCTCATGGCCGAGTTCCACGAGCATCCTGCCCATGCTGAGACCACCTGGACCTCCGCCAATAATGCCGACCTTGCGTTTGCTACTCAAAATGACAATCCGGTTTTGTGCTCAATTATGGGTCACCCAGTCGTGACAGCCATGCTTATGCAAGATGTGTTCTGCATATTGTCCTTCTGATTCGTAAGCAGTCTCGAACAATTTCGGTTCTACGTTTGGGCGTGAATTAACTAATTTTGGGTATCGAGAGTGCGCAATGCGTATTGAGCGAGACCCTTCTGCCAGCTTGAGTGCTCTGTTCCGGCCCCTGCCAGCGCCGACAGACGCATTGCAGCAAGACGTTTACCGCGAACAGCAGATCACTGTGGTCAAGCACCTGCTGTCGATGGGGCTGATCAACATATTTAACGGCCTTCTCGTTGCGGTCGCCGCGGCTGCGAAAGTGCCACTGATCAATGTCGCCATCTGGTATTTCCCGATCCTTCTCATGGGTCTCTTCCAGCTCTTTTCCTCGTGGCGGCTGCGAAATGTTGCCCCCCCGAAAAAGGTCAGCGGCTCTTACCTGCGCAAGGCTGAATTCGCGACCATCATAATCGGCATGGTCTGGGGTTCGGCATCGTTGCTGCTCGGTGGTGATGGTGACGATGCTCACCTCTTCTTCGTCTGGATGATGCAGGCGGGTATGGCGGCCGGGCTGACAAGTCTGCTCGGACCGGTTCCACGCATGACGATGCGCTTTGCTATGGCCTGCCTGTTGCCGGTCACAGTCATCAACTTCGCCCGAGGTGGCGATTATGCCCTGACCATTGCGCTTTTGAGCCTCGTCTTCCTGGCGTCGCTGGTCCATGGCAGCATGAATAGCTATCGCCATCTCAAGTCGATGATCAAGACGGTGCGCGAGAACCGCCGCTCGCGTGAGAATCTCGCTGACGCCATTGAGTCCTCCAACGACGCCTTCGCCTTCTATGATAGTGACGACCAGCTGCTTATCGCGAACGCGCGGCATCGCCACTGGTTCGGCGCGGACAAGCCGACTTTCCATATCGGTGAGGAAAGTGTGCCCGTTCTTCTAAAGAATGGCCGCTGGCTGATGCGCTCCACGCGTGAGACCGGAACAGGCGGTGCGGTTGTCGTTCATACCGACATTACAGCGCTGAAGACCCGTGAGCGCGAACTGATCGAGGCGCAGCGCGAAGCCGTGGAAGCTGATGCCGCCAAGAGCCGCTTCCTGTCGACGATGAGCCACGAGCTGCGCACGCCGATGAACATCATTCTCGGTTTCTCGAAGCTGATGAACGGTGACTCGAAGATCCGCCTCTCTGAAGACGAGATCCGCGAATATGCCGACAATATCCATGCGAGCGGCACGCATCTCCTGAAGCTCATCAATGATATTATCGACTATTCCAAGGTTGGCCTGGACCGGATTGCCATCAACCCGACGGTCGTGGACACCAAGTCACTGCTCACGGAAGCGATCACGCTTGCCGCCGGTTTCGAGAGCAAGACGACCATCGATTCCTTCGATGTCGCCGTGTCCTCGAAGCTTTCCATGATGATGGTGGATGAGACTGCGATGAAGCGGATCCTGATCAACCTCATCACCAACGCCATTCGCTTCAATCGGGAAGGGTGCAAGGTTGTGATCCGGGCCGGCCTCGACGGCGAGGGTGAGCCGTTCATTGCTGTCCGTGACTTCGGCCCCGGCATCCCTGAGAACAAGCTGGAGCGGGTCTTCGAGGCCTTCTATCAGGGGGACTCAAGCCTCGACCGGCACTATGGCGGCACGGGCCTCGGCCTTACGCTCTGCCGGCACCTGTCGCGGCTGCTGTCTGGTGATGTCGAACTCAAGTCGCGGGTGGGCGTGGGGACGACCGCTATCCTGAAACTGCCGAAGTCCGCTTTGATCCACGATGAACAGGTCACCAAGTCCGGCCGGGACGACAAGCAGCGTAACGTCGCCTGATCAGCGGTCCCATAGCGCGTCGAGCGCTTCGCCGATCGCATAGGCTGGACGGGCCATGGCCGGCGTCGTTCGCAATCCGATCATGGCTGAGCCGGTAAGCGCCGTGTCCTTGTCGCTTTCCGGGGGCCACTTCGTCCCGGCGACAAAGCCAAAGTCGAGACTTGCCAGGAACTGTCCGAATTCCAGCTCACGCTCATCCTTGAACAGCGGCATCCAGACCAGGAACATGGCCTTCGGCCAGCGTTTCATCGCGCGCGGTATCCATTCAGCCAGAGCTTCCATGTCGCGATCGGTCTCGTAACTCGGGTCCAGGAAGGCGATGAGGCGTTCCTTGCTGCGCGGCTGCAGGCTCAAGGCGCCCTTGTAGCCATCCTCTTTCAGCGCACGCGTCCGCATGTCGCCGGAAAGTGCGTTGTTGAGTTTTTCGTATTCGGCCGGGTGCTTCTCGAAGAAGATCATGCGGTCTTCATCGCGCAGGCAGTGACGGGCGAGGGCAGGGGAGCCCGGATAGTTGCGCACCGTGCGTCCGCGCACATAATCGAGCCAGGGCTGCAGCGGCTCGGGAGGAGACTTCATCTCGAGCAGGCGGCCGATGCCATCATCGGCCTCGGCTGTCTTTCGTGCCTGGGTGCCGGTCAGGTCATAGGTGCCCGCGGCGGCATGTGTTTCGACGTAGAGCCAGGGATGGGTTGCCTGCGCGGCGACGCCGAGAACGGAAAACAGGACGGAATGCTTGAACACATCCGCCCTGTTTCCTGCGTGAAAGCCGTGTTGGTAGGAGAGCAAGCGCTACTCTTCTTTCTCCGCCAGCGATTCCTTGCGGGTCGCTTCGAACTCATTGCCTTCATACCAGGTTGGCCATTCGTCACTGTTGATGATTTCGAGGCCCACCTGGTAGAGCGCGGTGATGTCTTCCTGCATGCCGGAGAGGTTCCAGCTGTCGTCATACTCGTCCATCGGTTTGTGATAGCGCTGGACGGTATAGGCCTCTGACGCTGCCATGCCGGCGGCTTCGCCCCCGTCACGCTTGTCGATGCCGCCATCGGCATAGAGCATTGGGACGCCCTTCTTGGCGAACGAAATGTGGTCGGAGCGATAGAAGTAACCGGCTTCCGGTTTCGGGTCCGGTTCGACGATCCGGTCCTGGGAGTCCAGCTTGCTGGTCAGGATGTCTTCCAGTTCGGAGGCACCATAGCCGACGACGACCATGTCCTTTGTCCGGCCGATCGGCAGCATGCCATCCATGTTCACACCGGCGACGATCTGGTTCATCGGCACGGTCGGGTTCTCGGCATAATAGGCCGAACCCAGCAGGCCGGATTCTTCCAGCGTCACGGAGACGAACAGGCCTGAACGTGGATGATCTTCGGCAGCCATGGCTTCGGCGATTTCCAGCAGGGCGGACACGCCGGTCGCATTGTCGACTGCGCCGTTGAAGATGTCATCGCGGTAGAAGTCCTGGCCCGGTTCGCCGGTGCGTTCTTCGGACTTCTTGCCGAGGTGGTCCCAGTGCGCTGTGTAGAGAACGTATTCGTCCGGTGCTTCGGTGCCCGGCAGGACACCAACCACATTGCGGGAATTCATCCGGTCAACCGACTGCACGATCTTCCCGGAGGCTGTGAGGTCGCCCATGTCGACAGCCTCGAAGCCTGGCTCCTTGGCGGCATCCTTGAGATCGTCAAAGTCGAGACCGGCTTCGGCGAAGAGCTTGCGGGCAATTTCCTCGGTCACCCATGACTCGTAGACGGTGCGGTCGACGCCGCCATTCTCGCGAACGAGATCGGCCTGTGCGCCGGACCAGGAATTGGCCACGACATCCCAGCCATAGGAGGCCGGGGCTGTTTCGTGGATGACGATTGCGCCGGTGGCACCCTGGCGGGCGGCTTCTTCATACTTGTAGGTCCAGCGGCCATAATAGGTCATGGCCTTGCCCTTGAAGAGGTCGTCGGTCTCGCGCGCGAAGCCCGGATCGTTGACCAGCATGACCACGGTCTTGCCCTCGACATCGAGGCCCTCATAGTCATTCCAGTCATATTCCGGGGCGACAACGCCGTAGCCGACGAAGACAAGTTCGGAATCATCAAAGGTGAACTCGTTCTCGCTCTGGCGCTTGGTCCAGAGTACGGCATCTGTCTTGAGTTCCATCGGGAAGGTCTCGCCGGAACGGCCGCCTTCGAAGGTCAGGTTCGAGGCGCTCTCGTCGAGCGTCTGCTCGACCATGCCGACATTCTGAAACCATGAGCCATCATCGCCGCCCGGTTCGAGACCGACGCGCTGCATTTCTGCGGCAATCCAGTCGGCAGCCTTTTCGCCTTTTTCGGCGCCGGGGCCGCGGCCCTCATATGTGTCATCGGCCAGCGTCTTGATGCGGACCGCAAGATCGTCAGCAGTGATCGCATCCTCGGTGTCTTCGGGGAGCGGCAGTAGAAGATCGCCGGACGCGGCGTTCGCGGTTTCCATCTGCCCGTCAGACTCGTCGGTCTGGGCGGCTTCGGTCGTCGTATCGATGTCGGCAGGCTCGGCGGCCTCGTCTGCGGCAGGCGAACAGGCCGCCAGCGCGAGAAGGGCAACAGAGGACCAGAGCGAATACTTCATGGACGGGTCTCCCATAGGTCTATCCGGCCACGGTTCTTACATAGCGTCCATGCGGGAACAAGCTGGAGGCTGCTGCGAGGGCCACCAGGCCGGCCCTATTGGTCTTCCGGCAGGAGAATGTACTCCGTTTCACCTTCAGGCAGGCGGAGGGGCGTGCCGTCAAAGCGGCGGGCAATCGAATCGCGCCAGTCGGCCTTCGCCTGGTCGATGAGGTCCTTGTTGCTGGCGACGAGATTCCACTCGATTTTCCTGGGACCGTCCATGGTCTGGCCGCCTGCGAGCATCAGATGACTGCCGGGCTGTGCCTCCACACGGACCGTCGCCCCTGCCTTGAGAATGACCATCGTACCGGTTTCGACGGTTTCTCCATCGATACGGGCCGAACCACCCGCAACATAGACGGCCCGCTCCTCGGCCGCATTGTCCGGGATTTCGAAATCCGCACCGTTTGGCGCGCTTATGCCCACATACCAGATGCCCCACGGAAACTCGACGGGAGAGCGATGCCCCCAGGCCGTGCCAGCCAGCACTTGCGCATTTGCACCGCCAAGGTCGAAAGAGGGGAGACTTTCCTTCGGGTGATGAGTGAAGGAGGGCGCGTCCTGTTCATTGGCTTCGGGCAGGGCGACCCAGGTCTGGATTCCATGAAGGCGCATCCCGGCCGCGCGCTCCTCAGGTGGGGTCCGTTCGGAGTGGACGATGCCCCTGCCGGCCACCATCCAGTTCACAGCGCCGGGCCGGATCACGATGTCAGAGCCAACCGAATCCTTGTGCGCAATTGCACCGTCGAAGAGATAAGTGACCGTAGCGAGTCCGATATGGGGGTGTGGGCGGACATCCATCCCGTCGCCGGGCTTATAGTCGACCGGGCCGAAATGGTCGAAGAAAATGAATGGGCCGACGAGGCGGCGAGTGCGATAGGGCAGGACGCGCCGAACGGTAAAACCCCCGCCAAGCTCGTGCCGGCGCGCCTCGATGCGCTGCTGAATGCCGCTGTTCATGATCCTGCCTCCTTGAACTTGTCCCGGCTTGGCGCATTTTGCACCAGTGACCGGCGAACTCCAGCCATACCTCAAAGCGCTCAGGGCATGTCGCTTATGCGAGAACGACATGGACCGGGCGCCCAACCCCATCGTCCGGGCGTCGCAGGGCGCCCGCATCCTTGTCGCAAGCCAGGCGCCAGGCAATCTGGCTGATCGCTCGAGCCGGCCGTTCGCCGACCCCTCCGGCGTGCGTTTGCGCGACTGGATGGGGGTCTCGGAGGACGAGTTCTACGATGAGACGCGTATCGCAATCGCCCCGATGGGCTTCTGCTTTCCTGGCTATGACGCCAAAGGCGGCGACCTGCCGCCAATGAAAATCTGCGCGCCCACCTGGCGTGAAGGCCTGCTGACCCGGCTGCCCAATCTCGAGCTTGTGCTCGCGATCGGCGGATACGCGCAGGGCTGGCATCTCGGCAAGGCCAAGGCGAAGACGCTGACGGACACGGTCAAAGAGTGGCAGCTTCACCTGGCTGAGCGGAATGTCCTTCCAACACCGCATCCAAGCTGGCGCAATAATGGCTGGTTGAAGAAGCACCCATGGTTTGAAGCGGAGCTTGTGCCTGTGCTGCGCAAAAAGGTGAGGGCGCTGTTATGAGGCGTCTTCTGCTTGCAATAACGCTCTTGCTGGCCGCCTGCGCCACGCCCAGAATGCAGACCCGTCTTGAGCCGGAGACACCCGTGCAGCCCAGCTTTTCGCCTGACACGAACACCTTCACAAGTTTTGATGGCGCTGCACTGGGGCTGACTGTCTGGAAGGCTGATCAGCCCGAACCGGATTATGTCGTCGTCGGTCTTCACGGCATGAACGACTATGCGAACGCCTTCCACATGGCCGCACCATGGCTCGCCGAACGGGGCGTGACGACTTACGCCTATGACCAGAGGGGCTTTGGCCGCTCCGTCCATCGCGGCATCTGGCCGGATCCGGACCTGATGCGGCAGGACCTGCGCACGGCGATCAAGGTCGCAAAGGCTAATTACCCCGACACACCGCTTGCGGTGATCGGTATTTCCATGGGCGGCGCCGTCGCGATGACGGTGTTCGGGTCCGATAATCCACCGGAAGCCGTCGACAGGCTCATCCTGTCTGGACCGGGCCTCCGTGGCTGGGGCGCCATCAATTCGCTCTACAAGGCAAGCCTCTGGCTCTCGACGCATGTCCGTCCAGCCTGGATCGTTCGTCCGCCCAGAGGCGTGAAGATCGAACCCTCCGATAATGTCGAGATGCTGCGCCGGCTCTGGGAAGATCCGCTCGGCCTCAAGGATAATCGTATCGACCAGGTTTATGGGGTCGTGTCACTGATGGAAGAGGCTCATCAGGCCGCCACGGACTTGACGCCAGATATCCCGACCCTTCTGACTTATGGCGCAAAGGACATTGTGATTCCGGATGCAGCCATGAAGCGGACCGTGCGCACACTGCCGCCCCACGTACAGACCGCTTTCTACGAGAACGGCTACCACATGCTGCTGAGAGATCTTCAGTCGGAGGTTGTCTTTGCGGATATTCTTGCGTTTCTGGAAAATCCTTCTTCAGAGCCGCCATCAGGAGCGCCGTCCATTCCCGCAAGGTGAGAGGGCGGGTTGACCGTGCCCTTTAGAGCGCTAAGCCGCACGGCAAGTCGCTGGAGATTTAGAATGTTCGACCATCCGTCATACGACCATCATGAAGGCGTCCACTTTTTTGAAGATGCAGACAGTGGCCTGCGCGCGATCATTGCTGTGCATTCGACGGCACGCGGCCCCGCCGCTGGCGGCTGCCGCATGTGGCAGTATGAGACGGGTGAACAGGCCCTTCGCGACGCGCTTCGCCTGTCGCAGGGGATGAGCTTCAAGAATGCCATGGCGGGTCTCCCGCTGGGCGGCGGCAAGGCTGTCATCTGGGGCAATTCCAAGACGGACAAGTCTCCCAAGCTGTTCGAGGCCTTTGGGCGCGCGATCGAGTCGCTTAACGGGGCTTACTATACGGCTGAGGATGTAGGCGTAGATACCGATGACATGGCTGTTGTCGCTACGCAGACGAAATATGTGGCCGGCCTGGATACTGGCGAAGCGGCCAGTGGCGATCCTTCCCCGGTCACTGCCCTTGGTGTGTATCGCGGCATCAAGAGTTGCGCGAAGCGTGTCTTCGGAACGGATGACCTGTCGGGCCGGACCATTGCCGTTCAGGGTGTCGGGTCTGTCGGAGGCTATCTCTGCGACCATCTCGCCAAGGAAGGCGCCCGCCTCTACGTCTGCGACATTGACGAGGAGGAGCTCGCCAAGGTCTGCGCGCGGACAGGCGCCACGCGGATCAAGACTGACGAGATCTATGATGTCGATGCGGAAATTTTCTCCCCGAATGCGCTCGGCGCCGTCATCAACCGGGCGACATTGCCGCGCCTGAAGGCAAAGATCATTGCCGGTGGGGCAAACAACCAGCTTGCCAGCCCGGATATGGATAGCGCTGTACGTGAAGCCGGCATCCTGTATGCGCCGGATTACGTCATCAATGGCGGCGGCATCATCAATGTCGCGGCCGAGATTTCCGGCGCCTATTCACGCAACTGGGTCATCGGGAAGCTTAACGTTCTGATCGATACTCTGGGAGAAGTTCTCGACGACGCCCTGCAGAACAATCTGCCGACCAATAGGGTCGCCGAGCGGATCGCGCGTGAGCGGATCTCAGCCGCCAAAAACGGCTGAGATCGATCACGTTTCTCCTAGCGCCCGCGGGACCACCAGCCGCGGCGCTTGGGTTTCTTCTCTTCCCGGGTCTCTTCCTTGTCCTCGGTCACGAGGACGGGCTCGCTCGCGACGGGCTTGCCGGGCTCGTAGACAGCCGCTGAAGGCGTTGGTTCTTCAGCCGCCGTTTCGTTGTCTTCGGATGTCGTTTCCGGCTTGGCTGGTGCGGGCGCTGGCGTTTCAGTTTCAGGCTCTGGTTCGGTTGCCTTGGCCTCCGAGACCTTCTCAGCGTTGCCTTTCTGCTCCGATACAGCATCGTCATTTGCTGCTGTCGGCTGCTCGGCTTTCGCCTCTGCTATTTCCGGTTCGGGCGCTGGCGGTGAAGCTTCGGTATCGGGCGTTTCCTGCACCGGTTCGGCTGCCTCGGCCTTCCCTTCATTCTGCTCAGCCTGGGCCGCATTCTCCTTCTTGCCCCGGCGCGGACGGCGACGGCGGGAAGGCTTGGGCGTTGCTTCCGGCTCTTCAGCCTTTTCGGCTTCCAGAGCGACCGTCTTGGCAAGCTGCGGCTGCGAGGCGGCGGCACGGTTGGCGGCTTGCGGGTCAGGCAGGGCTGGCGGTTCCTCGTCAAACAGGGCAGGGGCGCTTACCGAAAGGCCATCGAGTAGCGCGCCGCCATCGGCAGGGACGATGGGGCCGGTCTCACGGCGTCTGCGGCGGCCACCCCGGCGGCCACGGCGCCGGCGCTTGCGCGGCTGGCCGGACTTGTCGTCATCGGCCTGCGAGGTGTCCTGATTGTCCGTTTCATCATCGGTATCGGTATCGGTGTCGTCGGCTTCCTCTGCCTCCTCGGCTTCCTGAGGCAGCTTGTCGTCATCCTCGTCGCCGATGATGTGCTTGTTGCGGTCGGACGAGCGCGACTTGCGCCTGGATTTCTGGTTGGGATCCTTTTCCGCATCGATCTTGAAGTCGCCCGGCAGAAGGTCGTCGGAGGAGCGAACCGAAACAGCAAAGCCAGCTTCATCCTCGATCTCGGTGATCGCTTCGCGCTTGTTGTTCAACAGGTAGAGCGCGACCTCTGTCGGTGCGTGCACCGTGATAGAGGCAAGACCACCACCGGAGGCGCGGGCCTCCAGCGTGCGGAGCAGTTGCAGGGCCGCAGACGGCACCGAGCGGCGGCGGCCGGTGCCGTTACAGGCATCGCACGGATCCGACGTCGCCTGCAGGACGCCTGCACGGCGGCGCTGACGGGAGATTTCCATCAGGCCAAATTGTGAAATCTTCCCGCACTGGACCCGGGCGCGATCGATCTTCAGGCAATCCTTCAGCTTTTTCTCGACGGCGCGGTTGTTCTTGTTCTCCTCCATGTCGATGAAGTCGATGACAACCAGGCCGGCGAGATCGCGCAGGCGCATCTGGCGGCAGGCTTCTTCAGCCGCTTCGAGGTTGGTGCGCAGGGCCGTCTGTTCGATATTGCGTTCGCGGGTCGCCTTGCCGGAGTTCACGTCGATCGCAACCAGCGCTTCGGTCTGGTTGATGACAAGATAGCCGCCGGACTTCATCTGGACGACAGGCGAGAAGATGGAATCGAGCTGTTCCTCGACATTCTCCGAGACGAAGAGCGGGGATTTGCCTTTCCACTGCTTCACCTTCCGCGCCTGGGTCGGCATGATCATCTTGGAGAGATCCTTGGCCTCGCGATAGGCGTCCTGACCCTGGATGATGACTTCCTCAATGTCCTTGTCGAACATGTCGCGCATGGCGCGGTGAACCAGGCCTCCTTCCTCATGGATGAGGCAGGGCGCGATGGATTCCAGCGTCTTGTTGCGAATATTGTCCCAGAGCTTCTGGAGATATTCGTAATCGCGCCGGATGTCGGTCTTGGTACGCTTGGCGCCTGCAGTCCGCACGATCAGGCCCATACCGTTCGGCACGTCGAGGCTGCCCATGATTTCCTTCAGGCGCTTGCGGTCCGACCCGTTGGCGATCTTGCGGGAAATGCCGCCGCCACGGGGCGTGTTCGGCATCAGGACACTGTAGCGGCCGGCAAGCGAGAGGAAGGTGGTAAGCGCTGCGCCCTTGTTGCCACGCTCTTCCTTGACGACCTGGACCAGCATGACCTGCCGGCGCCGGATCACTTCCTGGATCTTGTAGCGCTTCGACATGGAACTCTGGGACCGCTTGCGTGCGGCCGGCCTGGCGCCGTTATTCCCGCTATTGCTGTCGCCGTCGCCAGCACTGTCGTCGTCACTATCGTCGGAATCATCGTCAGAATCGATCAGGTCGGAGGGCGATTCCATATCGTCATCCGGGTCGTCGGCGTCGAGGTCGTCATTTTCGGCTGCTGCACGCGCAGCATCCTGGATCAGTGCTTCGCGGTCTTCCTGTGGAAGCTGGTAGTAATCCGGATGGATTTCGCTGAACGCCAGAAAGCCATGACGGTTGCCGCCATAATCGACGAAACAGGCCTGTAGGGAGGGTTCTACCCGCGTCACTTTCGCGAGGTAGATATTGCCTCTCAGTTGTTCCTTGCCGGTTGTCTCGAAATCGAAGTCATCAACTTGTCCATCCGAAACGAGGGCCACCCGGGTCTCTTCCTGGTGGACCGCATCGATCAGCATTAACTTGCTCATATGCAATCGCCTTGTTGGCTGGCGGCGCGGTCCTCCGGTTTTTCCGTGAGGCTCTGCGGCTATCGCCAGTGATGTTTTGTGGGGAGCTTGCAAGCCAGCTCATCCGCGCGCCTCGGGGCGCAATACGTGACGATCCTTGCTGGTTATCAAGCGACATAAGTATGGTCATCCGTGTCCGACTGGGCCGCATGCGGCATTACCTTAAGCCTGGCCACGCGCCTGTACGGGGATTTTACGTGTCCCCGTTTCGAACGGGGTAGGTCGAACATGCCCAAAGCTGAGCACGATGAAAAGCGTAAAATGACACAAAACGGAAAAACGCAGTGGCTGCGGTGACGGTAAATGTTGGATTAATCATGACTGTGGCATCAAGCAGCCAGATATGCTCACTGAACAAGTGGGAGAGATGGTGACCGGTCTGATTCGGATTCTTGCTCTGTGCGTAGCCTTTGGGCTGTCCTGTGGCCTGGTCCATGCGGCTGAGGTCAGCGAGATTCTCGTATCCGGGGACAGCGAGTATACGCGTATCGTTTTCGCCGCCGACGAGCCGCTTGAGGAAGAAACATTCCTGATGAGCGACGGGCAGGGGAGGCGGCTGGACATTCATCTTCCAGGGGCATCCGTTTCCCTCGATGCCCACACGCCACCACCGGACGGGGCGGTCAATTCCTATGAAATCCGGCAAGGAGAGATCATCCTCAGCCTGAATACGCCGATGATGGTCTCACGCACGATACCACTGTCTCCGACAACCGTTGACCATCGCCATCGTCTGCTGATCGACCTGGTCCGGGTCGCGCCCATCCGCTTCGACCGAGCCGCGCTTAATGACGACAAGGCACGCCAGCAATTTTCGGCTGCCCAAGCGCCAATGAAGTCAAGGAAGTTCGCTCCGATGGGCGCGAGGCCTGATCAATACGTCGTGGTGATCGACCCTGGCCATGGTGGAAGAGACCCAGGCGCTTCCGCCAGCACGGGCCAGCGGGAAAAGGCAATTGTCCTGGAAGCCTCAAAGGCCATCAAGTCCGTTCTGGAGCGCTCCGGGCGCTATCAGGTGCATCTTACACGCACGGACGATACTTATATCGAGCATGAAGACCGGGTCTCGATGGCGCGCAACTGGGGCGCCGATCTGTTCATCTCTGTGCATGCCGATGCTGCCGGCAATGCCTCTGTCTCCGGCGCGACCGTTTATACGCTTTCGGCGCGGGGAGAGCGCCGGGTCGACGGGACCGCAAAGTCCAATGGATGGCACCTGCCGATCGAGGACGGCACCTCGCAGGAGGTCAGCGTGATTCTCGAAGACCTGATCAAGCGGGAAACGAAATCGAACTCTTCCGTTTTTGCTGAACTCCTCATTCCCGAGCTTGAGAAGGCCGGGCCAATCGTGCGCAACAGTCACCGTCAGGAGAACTTCTTCGTGCTTCTGGCGCCGGATGTTCCGGCAGCGCTGCTGGAAATCGGTTTCCTGACGAATCGCTCCGATGTGGCGCGACTGTCGTCTGAAACCGGCCGCCGGAAGACAGCCGAAGCTGTTGGCCGGGCGATCGACGCATACTTTGACCGGCGCGACCTGCTATATGCAGCAAATTAGCTGTTTTTGGCTTTCGTCTGACAGGTGAGCGCCTTACTCTGGCCAGAGTGTGCTGCGAGACCTGTGCTCAGCTTCAATTCGATCTCAGACTGGACTTAAGATGACAGAACAGGCGACCAAGAAGCGCTTTCTGACGTGGAAGCTTGCGCGCCGCATTGCGCTCGCGCTGGTAATCCTGGGACTGCTCGCTTTCCTAGCAGTGACGGTCTATGTAGCGGTTCTCGCGCGCGATCTTCCGTCCCACAAACGGCTGGCAAGCTATGAGCCGCCGATCACGTCGCGGGTTCATGCTGGCGACGGCACTCTGATTGCCGAATTTGCCGAAGAGCACCGGGTCTTTGTGCCGATCGAATCGATTCCCGACCATGTGGTCGATGCCTTCGTCGCGGCTGAAGACAAGAAGTTCTTCGAACACCACGGTCTCGACTATGTCGGCATCCTGCGCGGCGCGATCAATTCCGCGAAGATCAAGCTGACCGGTGGCGGCAACCTTCAGGGTGGCTCGACCATCACCCAGCAGGTGGCAAAGAACATGTTGCTGACGCGCGACCAGACGATCCAGCGCAAGATCAAGGAAGCGATCATTGCGCGGCGTATGGAAGACGCCTTCACCAAGGACGAGATCCTCGAGCTTTATCTCAATGAGATCTACCTCGGTGTGCGCGCCTATGGCGTCGGATCTGCAGCGCTGATCTATTTCAACAAATCATTGCCGGAGCTCAACCTGTCAGAGGCCGCCATTCTCGCGTCGCTGGCCAAGGCGCCCTCCACGGTCAACCCTTATCGCCGTCCAGAGCGCCTCCTGGCGCGCCGGAACTATGTGCTCGGGCGCATGGTTGAGGATGGTTACATCACGCAGGAAGAGGCCGATAACGCCAGGGCGATGCCGCTCGAGGTGACTGAACGCCTTCGCGGGCCGGAATATGCGGCCGCGACCTATTTCGTGCAGGAATTGCGCAAGCAGCTGATCGAACAGTATGGCGAGGAGGCGCTCCAGCGTGGTGGCCTGTCGATCCGCACGACCATCGATACCAGGCTGCAACTGGCCGCTCAGGAAGCCCTGCAGACCGGGCTGGAGAGCTATGACCGGCGCCACAATTATCGCGGCCCCTTCGCTACGATTGATGCCAATGGTGATGTCCCGGCACAGATTGAGGAACTGACGCTTCCACCCGGCTATGGCAGCTGGGAAGCGGGTATGGTCTCGAAGATCAGCTCTGACGGCGCGACGCTCGTTCTGAAAGACGGTCGCAACACGTCGATCCCGAAAGAGGATATTGAGTGGGCGCGCAGCTTTACGGGCGATGATGGCGAGAAGGGGCTTTCCGTTGGGGATGTTGTCCTGGTTGAAGTCACGCGTACCGAACAGAAAAAGCCGGGGGCTCAGGCAGAAGGCGAAGGCCAGAAAGCCAGTGAAGATGCCTGGATTTACGTGCCCGATGATGTCTCCATCCTGCGGCAGGTCCCGGAGGTGGAGGGGGCCATTGTGGCGCTCGATCCGCACACGGGCCGCGTGCTGGCAATGGTTGGCGGTTATTCCTTCTTCAAAAGCCCCTTCAACCGCGTGACGCAGGCCGTCCGCCAGCCGGGCTCATCCTTCAAGCCATTTGTCTATGGCGCTGCGCTTGAGAATGGGTACACGCCATCGACCCGCATTCTGGATGCGCCTTTCGTCTATTATGACGAGCACACCGAAGAGATGTGGAAGCCGCAGAACTATTCCGAAGGCCGTTCCTACGGTGAAGTTACCATGCGGACCGCTCTGGAGCGCTCGTTCAACCAGGTGACCGCGCGGGTGGCTGTCGATATCGGCATGCCGGCCGTTTCCGAATTCTCGGAACGGTTCGGCCTCTATGACGACCTGCCGCCTTATCCAGCCATGGCGCTCGGCTCCGGCGAGACGACACCCTGGCGCATGGCGCGCGGCTATGCCGCTTTCGTCAACGGTGGCAAGGAAGTCACCCCAACACTGCTCGACCGCGTTCAGGACCGCCATGGCGACACGCTCTACAAGCATGACACGCGTCCCTGCGAGGATTGTCAGGCGCTGGAATGGGATGGTGAGCAGCCGCCCATCCTGCCGGATACGCGCGATCAGCTGGTCGATCCCGTGATTGCCTATCAGGTCGTCCACATGCTCGAAGGCGTGGTCGAGCGCGGTACCGCGCGCCGGGCACGTCGGGTCGGCAAGCCGCTCGCGGGCAAGACCGGTACGACCAACGATTACTTCGATGCACAGTTTTACGGCTTCTCGCCTGATCTCGTTGTCGGCATCTGGGTCGGCTTCGACTCGCCGAAGACCCTTGGGGTCGGGGAGGCCGGTGGCTCTGTAGGCGCGCCGATCTTCACCGACTTCATGGAAAAAGCGCTTGAGGATGAGCCGGCGCTGCCGTTCCGCATTCCGCCTGGCGTTCGCCTCGTGCAAGTCGACCACGATACTGGCGACCTGCCAACGGCAGGATCATCCGAAGTCATCGTCGAGGCGTTCCGGCCCGGGACGGAGCCGGGCGCTGTCTTCAACGAAGACACGGACTTCTCGATTTCGGGCAGCCGCAATGGCGGTAGCCAGAGAGACGACACGGCTGATCCACTCGACGAAGGCCTTCCTCTGGAACCGTTCGAACGGGATACGCCCGACGATGTCGCAGACGATAATCTCAGTGGAATTTATTGACGAGCGCGACAGTTTTCGGCATCGCAAGACCCCGTAATTCAAAAGGAATTGAGCAATCTCATGTCCACGGACATCAAGACCCTTGTTGACGAAATCCAGCAGTCTGCAGAGCTGCTGAGGAGGCGTCTTTGACTGGGACGTCGCTGAAAAACGTCTCGACGAGCTGAACGCGCTCTCAGAACAACCGGACTTCTGGAACGACCCTGAGCAGGCCCGCAAGCTGATGGCGGAACGCCAGCGGCTGGAGGAGGGCATCAAGACGGTGCTCGACCTCGAAAAGGAAGCTGAGGACGGGCTGGAACTCTATGAACTGTCGGAGGGCGACGAGGATATGGTCGCCGACGTTCAGGCCTCCCTGAACGCGACCCGCGAAAAGGCGGCCAAAGCCGAGCTTCAGGCGCTGCTTTCCGGAGAAGCCGACGCCAATGACTGTTACCTGCAGATCAATGCCGGCGCGGGCGGAACAGAAAGTCAGGACTGGGCCTCCATGCTTCGTCGCATGTATGTCCGCTGGGCTGAAGCCAATGGCTACAAGGTTGAAGAAGTCGACGCGCATGACGGCGATGAAGCCGGCATCAAATCGGCAACCCTCCTGATCTCGGGCCACAACGCTTATGGATGGCTGAAATCCGAAAATGGCGTGCACCGCCTTGTGCGGATATCGCCTTACGATTCATCGGCCCGGCGCCACACATCCTTTGCTTCGGTGAACGTGTCCCCGGTGATCGACGAGTCGATCGAAGTCGAGATCGATCCCTCGGATGTGCGCACGGATACCTACCGTTCCTCGGGGGCAGGGGGCCAGCACGTCAACAAGACAGATTCCGCGGTGCGCTTGACCCATGATCCGACGGGGATCGTGGTCGCCTGCCAGGCCGGGCGCTCACAGCACCAGAACCGGGCCAAGGCGTGGGAAATGCTTCGCTCCAAACTCTACGAACTGGAACTGCAGAAGCGGCGCGACGCGGCTCAGGACAGTCACGAATCCAAATCGGAGATCGGCTGGGGCCACCAGATACGGTCTTACGTGCTTCAGCCATATCAGCTCGTGAAAGACCTGCGAACCAACCACGAGACGTCCGATACGTCCGGCGTCCTTGACGGCGATCTCGACGCCTTCCTCAGTGCCGCCCTGGCGCACTCCGTCATCGGTGATGCGGAATCGGCCGCTTAGCCTCGATGTTATTCCAATAAAGAAAAAGGCCGCCTCCCGATCGGGAAGCGGCCTTTTCTAATCATTGGCCAATGGGGCAGGGGTCTCAGGAAAGAGCCGAGGAGCCGGGTGCAAAGTTGTGCACGCCACCGGTGGAGGGCTGAGCGGAAGAGGTGCTCTTGGCGTCGCTCTCAGCCGGCTTGCTTGCGGGCTTGTCTGTGTTGGCCGGTTTTGGCGCGGAGTCTTTGAGTGGATCCTGGTCATGCTTGACTTGGCCCTCGAAGATCGCATTCGGCTGAATGCTGAGCGAGGAGTGCAGGATGTCGCCGTGAACCTTTGCGCCGGTTTCCAGCTCGACTTTGCGAGCGCGGATCGAGCCGCGAACTTCGCCTTTGACCTTGACGGCTTCGGCTTTGACTTCGCCGATGACCGTGCCGCTTGCACCGATCGTGATGTCAGCTGCTGCGACATCGCCATCGACCAGACCATCGATCTGAAGCGCGCCTTCCGAGGTGATCGAGCCGTGGATCTCCATGTCGCCACAGATGATCGATGCGGCTGACCGGGCCGTTGGCTTGTTGGCTGCGCCTTTAACGGCGTCTTGCGCTGGATTCACGCTGGATGCCGTTGCGTCACTGTTGTCTTTGGTCTTCGTGAACATGTTTACCCGCCTTCAGAAAATCTACTGGATCGTAGGGTTTGCCGTTGAACCACACTTCGTAGTGAAGGTGTGGGCCCGTGCTGCGACCTGTTGAACCCATGGCGCCTACGACATCGCCAATGGCAACAGACTCACCTTTTTTGACATTGAGCCGCTTCATGTGCCCGTAGCGCGACTTGAAGCCATGACCGTGGTCAATCTCAACGATACGGCCATACCCGGATTTGGTGCCGGCAAAGCTGACAATGCCAGGGCCGGTCGCCGTGATCGGCGCGTTCCAGTATGCGCCAATGTCGATACCATTATGCCAGCCGGGACGCTTGTTGAAAGGATCGACCCGCAGGCCGTAATTCGATGTCACACGCCACGGAACGCCAACCGGGCCAGCCAGTGGCAGGTTGTCGACAACTTCCTGATAATAGCGTGCTTCTTCCATGCGTGCCGCGACTTGTGCGACGCGTTCGGCAAAGGCGGCTTCCTCGGGGCTCTCAAATTCGCCACGAGCGAGGCTCGCAAATTCGATTAGCGGGCCACCCATTTCGCGAGTGTTCTCGATACGGTTGGCGCCCACTGCCGTCAGGCGCAGAACCCCGCGAGCGGCCTCGGCGCGCTCAACGGCGATTTCCTCGACCTCATTAAGAAAGGCCTGCTGTTCTTCCTGGATATCACCGATCTGGCCACGCAGGCCGACATCGGCGGCATTCGTGCCGCTGCTCTCAGACGGGCGCGACTGACGACGGTCAGCTTCATCGATGGAGGCGTTGACGAGGAGGGGAGCATCATCACCACGAAGCGCAGCAGCTTCGAGTTCACCGCCATTTTTCAAAGCGGTGAGAAGAACTTCCAGTGTCTGGTGGCGGCGTTCGAAATTAACCGTAGCTTCCTGGAAAGCTTCGGTGCGCTCGACCAGCTGGGAGCGCGAAAGCGCATCACGGGCACGAAGCTCCTGTACCCAGCGCTCATATTTGTCGATTTCATACTGACTTCCGGTGACCGATGTCTGCTTCGGGAGAAAGACCAGATTAGCTGTCGCGAAGAGGGACCAGCCGACAGCTGCGGCAACTGCTGCAGCAAGAACGGCTTGTTGAGAAGGGGAGATCGTGAAGTAGCGGACGGTACCGCCGCTGCGATGGTAGATCTGACGCTCGGGAAACAGGCGACTGAAAAGTTCGCGAACCTTCATCGTCTTTTTCTTCATGGTGTTGCGCCTACCCTCGTTACTCTAACGGACTACGAAAAGTCTTAAGTGTTGCTCCCCCAACACACTTAAGTAGTAACCTAATTCGGCGTGTCGCGGAAAGGGGCTGATCCCATTTTTCGCCTGACTTTTTGCACAGCTTAGTAAAATCTCGCTTAATAAGCGGTATTTGCGGCTGATATATCAGCTGCAAGACGTGTGATCCGCCTAGATTTCCTTCAGCACTGTTTCCGCGTGGTCCTTGACCCGAACCTTGCGCCAGACCTGCTTGATGTCACCATCAGCGCCAATCAGGAATGTCGAGCGCTCGATTCCCATGAAGGTGCGCCCATACATCTTCTTCTCCACCCAGACGCCAAACGCCTCACAGGCCTTGCCGTCCTCATCACTCGCGAGGGGAATTTCAAGCGCTTGTTTTTCGATGAATTTCTGATGCGATGCCAGGCTATCACGTGATACGCCCAGAATATCATATCCCTTCGCATCAAAGGCCGCCTTCAGGCCGCTGAAAGCCTTGGCTTCAGTTGTGCAGCCAGGCGTGTTGTCCTTTGGATAGAAAAACAGGACCAGGCCTCTTCCGTTTGCCGGGGGAATCTGTGTCTGGCTTCCATCCGAGACGGGGAGTGTAATTGATGGGCAGGAATCGCCGGGCTTGATCGCTGCAGTCATGTGTTCAAACGTCCTATTTCTGCTTCATTAGGGGCGTAGTCTTTACGGGCACAAGGCAAAAGAGGACAACAGGACTTGGTCAGACAGACTGCCACTGTCGTAACATTCGAATTGCTGGGCGGCGTTTTGCTCCTGGCCGTCGCGGCCGTCGTAACCCTTGCCTTCATGCTCGCCCAGGGGCCGGTCGAGCTCAACATGTTCAAGAATGATGTCGAGCGCGCCCTCGAAGAAGCACGCAATGGCCGAGACATCGAGATCGAGCAGCTCACACTTCAATGGTCGCCTGCGGACCGCCGAATGATTGTCTCGGCGGACAATCTATCGCTGGCTGATGATGACGGAAATATTGCCGCAAGGGCTTCACAGGCCCTTATCACACTGGATGCGGGCTCGTTATTCTTCGGCCGGACGGAGATTCTGCGCACTGAATTGCGCGATGGCTGGGTCAATGTGCGCAATGTGACGCCGACCCTGTGGACCTTTGCCGGTGAACCGCTTCCCGAATTCGAAGCACGGGAACTCCCTCAAACGGTTGATGGCTGGTTGCAGCTGATGAACCGTGTCCTCGGCGACATCCTGGCTGGCCTTGAGACCACACGACAGGAAGGAACACTTGAGGCGGCCTCGTTCGAACGGATGGACCTGCGATTTCATGCCGCCGACGATTCCCTTATCGGCGAGATGACGAATGCCTCCGGCGCGATGGAGCGAAATGAAGAGGGGCTGTTCGTTCAGCTTGCAGGTAGCGGCACGGGCCTGGGGCTGCCTGGCGATATCGAGGCTAAGCTCGGTGTCCCGGTTGATTATGAAGCGCTCTCACTCCGTCTCGATCTGTTTGAGTGGAGTGTCGGGGATCTGGCTGCGCGTCTTGGGACGTTTGAGGACAAGATCAGCGGTTTCCCGGCTGATATAGGCTTGGGAATCACCTTTGAAGCGGGCACCGGACTGAGCGAAGTGTCACTGTCAGCGGAAGCCGAGGCGGGCGAAGTCATTTTCGCGGACCGGCCGCAGGAGGTCGATTCGCTTGTTTTTGACACGACATACGACCCGGCAAGCGACGTCTTGACGATTACAGATCTGGACGTTGCTTCGCGCCGTCTGACCGGGCGGTGGACCGGAACTGTCAGTCAGCCGCGCTCCGAGGACGAAAATTCTGCTTTCGATCTCCAGTCCGAAAAGGTCCGGCTCGACCTGACGCCATATTTCCCCGAGCCATGGGAGTTCGAAAATATTTCCGCAAAGGGGACACTCGATCTCGAGGACCAGCTCGCCACCGTCGAGGCATTCAGCTTTAATGTTCGCGATGCCGTTGTCCGGGGTGAGGCGCAGATCGAACCGCGCCCTGATGCCAGCGAGCAACAGCTCCCGCTGGCCGTCAAGCTGGAGGCAGAGCTCGAAGGCGACCTGCCAAAAGAACTCGCCCTGAGGTTCTGGCCGCGAACGCTCGGCTCAAGTGCGCGAAACTTCGCTGTCGAGCGGATCAACAGCGCCACGGCGACGGCAGCGAGTGTCCGGCTCGACCTGTCACCGGATAGTATCCAGAACGGGTATTTCCGCGATGAGGATCTGGAAGTGCGCTTTTATGTGGAGGATGCGCACGTCAAGTTCATGAACGATCTGCCGCCAATCACCCAGGGGAGCGGGACGGGACGGCTGACCGGTAACGGCTTCTCGGTCCAGCTCAATAGCGGCGAATATGGTGGCTGGCCGCTGAACGATGGCAGCGTCACAATTCCACGGTTCGATTCCAAGGAAGACCGCATGCGGGTCTATGCGAAAGGTGCCGGCCCTCTGGTGGATGCCATGCGGAACCTCGTCAATTCCGGCCTGATCGAAGACGATGAGGGCGACGAACTCGACCCCGAACGCTTTTCAGGAAACGCCTCGATGCGATTCGAGATGTTCATGCCTGTCCGGAACGAAATCGAGGATGATGAGTATGACATCACGCTCACCGGCAAAGTGACGGATGCCGGGCTCGCAAATGCTTTGCCAGGCCTGGACCTGGTGAATGGCGAGGTTGATATCCAGCTTTCGGACGCCCGTCTGGTTCTGACCGGCTTTGGCGACCTTGGGCCCGCGCCCGTCCAGTTCACCTGGCGAGACGACCTCGATGATGATGGTGCACCGGCCACGCTTTCAGCGAGCTCTTTCATCTCTCCGGACTTCCTGAACCGGTTCGGTGTGGTCGGGCGCGCCTATGTTAGTGGCGATATTCCGGTCGAGGTGCAGGCACTGGTCGCAGGCTCCGGCGTGAGAAGTCTTGATGTGAGCTTTGACCTCCAGCAATCGCGTGTGGATGTTTCCGAGCTTGGCTGGATCAAGCCGGCTGGAGAGGCCGCGCGGGCCACGCTGTCATATGGCGAAGGCGCCAGCATGACGGAATCAACATTCCAGTTCCGCAGCCAGACCGCCCGGTTTGACGGTGACGTTCGCCTGTCCACGAATGGCCAGCTCCAGAAGCTTGATGTCCGTGAGGCCTATGTCGAGGACTTCATCGATGTTGGCGGTAGCATCGAACGCCAGCCGGACAATACCTTCAAGAGTATGCTGACGGGCGATTTCCTGGACCTCAGCGCGTTTTTCGGCGATTTCGGTGATGTTGGCGGCGCCAGCGGTTTCAGCATACCGATCGAGCTCGATGCCGACATCACGACCTTGCGTCTGCGCCAGGCACTTGACCTGACCGACGCAACCCTCCGTTTCGAAAGCACCCGCGCAGGGGTGAAGGAAGTTATCGCGCGCGGGGATATTGAAACGGGAAGTGGCTCGCTCGTCGCCACATATACCGGGCCGACCGTCGAGAACCCCGCACGCCTGCGACTGCAAAGTGATGACGCTGGTTTCATCATGCGAGCCTTGCTGGACCAGGATTTCCTGTCGGGTGGCTCAATGATCCTCAGTGGTCAGCTTGCCCGGGGTGATTCACCGGCACGGCTCAATATGGAGCTGGAAAATGTGCGGATGCGGGATGCGCCTCTCCTGACGCAGGTTCTGTCGCTGGCCTCCTTGAGGGGGCTTTCTGACACGCTGGCGGGTGATGGGGTGTTGTTCACCGATGTTCGCATTCCCATCACGCTGGCAGGGGATCGTTTCATCATTGATGGCGCCACGGCAAATGGCCCGGCGCTAGGCCTGACGCTGAATGGCTGGCTGGGGCAATCGAATGATGAAATCCGCGTGAGCGGCGTTCTTGTGCCGAGCTTTGGCATGAACTCCATGCTGGGCGGCGTGCCGATCATCGGCGATCTTTTTGTCGGCCGCGATGGCGAAGGAATATTCTCGCTGACCTATTCAGTCCGCGGCACGCTTGACCGGGCTCAGGTTGCTGTAAATCCGCTCTCGGCGGTTACACCAGGCATCCTGCGGCGGATTTTCGAGAACCCGGCAGACACGTCGATTCCCGACAGCCTGCCAACCGACCCGAACCGCACGCCACCGGCGCCACCAATGCCGGATGCCGAGTTCATTCCTTCGGCCCCCGGCTCGGCTTCGAACAACTAGTCGCGCGGCACTATTCCTCGGATTTCACGTCCCGCCATAGAGATTCCTGCTGTTCAGGGGAGAGGTCTGAAAAAACCTCACCACGGCTCGCGGCAAGGAGTTCCATGGCCCTGAAGCGGCGCTCGAACTTGCCATTGGCCCGCCGTAAGGCAATTTCCGGATCAAGCTTGAAGCGGCGCGCCAGATTGGCCGCCACGAAAAGCAGGTCGCCGATCTCATCCTCGATGTCGTCGAGATTGCCGGAAGCGATGGCTTGCGTGACCTCTTCCGTCTCTTCGTCCAGCTTGTCGAGAATATCGGCCGGCTCGGTCCAGTCGAAGCCGGTTCGGGCGGCGCGTTTCTGCAGTTTCTCCGCGCGCATCAGCGCCGGCAGGGCTTTGGCGACACCATCGAGCGCCGATGAAGGCGCATCCTTGCCTTGCTTCTGGGCCCTTTCCTTGGCCTTGATTTCTTCCCACGCGGCCGTCTGGCCATCGGAGTCGCGGCCATCTGCCTTGTCAAACACATGCGGATGGCGCCGGATCATCTTGTCATTGCTTGCCCGCGCCACATCCTCGATGCCAAAGTGACCGGCCTCCGAGGCCATCTGGCTATGGAAAACGACCTGAAGCAGAAGATCGCCCAGTTCGTCACGCAGTTCGTCGAAATCGGAGCGTTCGATCGCGTCGGCGACTTCATAGGCTTCCTCGATTGTGTAGGGCGCGATGGAGGCGAAATCCTGTTCGAGATCCCAGGGGCAGCCGCCCTCAGGATCGCGCAGCTTTGCCATGATGTCTTTCAGCCGCTCGAACTCGGAAGAGGGGGAAGGGGGCATGAAGTCTTGTCCTCGTGTCTGGATAAGGTCACGCAACATGACCTAGCGCTCCGCGTCGCGCAGGTTAACAGCGGATTCAGGCTTCGGCAGGGGAGAGGGCATCAAATGGCTGGGGGAAGACACAAAAAGCGCGCTGCATGATGATGCTGTCGGTGACCCGGTGAGTTCCAAATTACAGCCATACAAGGTCAGGAAAGCGCATTTTGAGGAATGCCCAAAAGATTGCATAATCAATATTATGGGAAATTACAGATCTGTCTCTATAGACGGAAATCGAGGCAGAGGCCGTCATAAGCAGGTTCCACACCCTCCGGCAATTCCTTCAGGAGCGTCTGGTAATCCAAGTCGATATGGAGATTGGTGAGCCAGGCTTTCCGCGGCCCGATCTGCTCGACCCACTCCAGGGCCTGTTCCAGATTCGCGTGGCTCGGATGCGGTGTGTAGCGCAGCGCATCCAGGATCAGGATATCCACGCCTTCCAGCATTGCCAGGCTCTCTTCAGGAAAGCCGTGAAGGTCGTTACAGTAAGCGAGATTACCGATGCGGAAGCCCAGGCTCCTGATGCGTCCATGGAACTGCTCGACAGCCAGGAGTGTCACATCAGGACCGCGACCGGGGATTGTGAATGGCTGGCCAATCTCGATCAAAGGCTGCTGGTCAAGGATGGGTGGGTAGCCCCCCTTCCCCTCGAAGCAGTATTCAAAACGTTTTGTCAGCGACGCAGCTGTGGGGGCGTCTACATAGGTTGGAATCGTGCGGCGCATCCGAAGCGCAAGGCCCCGGACATCATCGATGCCATGAGACTGGTCGGCATGGTCATGCGTATAGACGAGCGCATCCAGGTGTTTGACTTCAAGATCCAGCAGCTGCTCTCGCAGGTCTGGCGAGGAATCGATCAGGATCCGCGTGCAATCATCGGGCGAGGACAGATCGCCGACGTCGATGAGCACGCAGCACCGGCGGCGGCGATTGCGTGGCTCTGCCGGGTCGCAAGCGCCCCAGTCATTGCCGACACGCGGCACGCCGCCGGACGATCCCGTACCGAGAAAAGTGAAACGCGCACCCTGCATCATTCGGCAATTTTCTTGAAAAATTTCAATGAATTCTGCTCACATATTGATGTAATGTCCTTGGCGTCTTCGCCGCGCAGCTTCGCGAGGGCTTCCGCGACATGGACGAGATAAGCAGGCTCATTCCTGCGACCACGATACGGTACGGGCGCCAGATATGGGCAATCTGTTTCCAAGATAATCCGGTCGAGTGGAATTGTGGAAATCACGTCGCGCACATCATGGGCGTTCTTGAATGACAGGATGCCAGAGACAGAGAAATAGGCACCCAGCGCAAGCCCCCTGTCAGCGAGCTCCTGGCCACCTGTGTAGCAATGCAAGAGAATCTGAAACGCGCCTTTTGCATATTCATCTTCAAGGATATCCGCCGTCATCTGGTCGGCTTCGCGCGTGTGGACAACAAGCGGCAGGCCGGTCTCGCGGGCGGCCTCGATATGGCGCCGGAAATTCGTAACCTGCTCATCTTCGGCCGAATAGCCATAATGGAAGTCGAGCCCTGTCTCCCCTATGGCGACCGTGCATGGGTCGCTGGCCGCTTCAATAAGCGCGTTGGGCGTCAGGTCCGGGAAATCCTTGGCGTGGTGCGGATGGACGCCGGCCGTGTTCCAGATATCGGAATTGGCCTCCGCGATCGCCTTCACGCGCGGATAATTGTCGAAGCGGTCGCAGATGGCCAGGAAGCGACGGACGCCGGCATTGCGGGCACGTGCGAGCACGTCTTCAAGGTCTTCGGCAAATGCATCCGCGTGCAGATTTACGTGCGTATCAAACATGGGCCTGAGCCTTTAACGGCTTGCGAAGGCGGATTGAAGACACGAAACCAGTTTCGAGGCAGCCTGGGCGGGCGGGATGTGCAGGCTGCGCTGTGTCGCGATGATTTGCTGTCCTTCGAACCAGACCTCCGACCAGCCGGGTTCTGTGTCCGCCTTGTCGCTGATCCAGCCAAGCACCTCTTCAGCGAAGATGCCGAAGGCCTGGTCGTCCTCGCCAGCGCTGAGAATGGCGTGAGAAAGTTGCGCCTCATTGGCCGACGGCATGGACTTCAGGAGCGACTGGGCGGCGCTGGCGGCTGCCATGACCTTGGGGCCAGCCAGCTCGGCGGCCCGGCCCGGACGACCCCGAACCAGGTCAGCCATATCCGCCGGCGTTTCGAGTTCCATTGTGTCGAGAACCGCTTTTGTTTCCGCTGTCGACAGAGGTTTCAGCCGCAAGGTCTGGCAGCGCGACCGTATCGTCGGGAGTACGGGAGCTGTCGCGTGCGAGATCAGGAAAAGCACCGCCTGGGGCGGCGGCTCTTCAAGCGTCTTCAGCACAGCATTGAGACTGCTGATGTTCATCTCGTCCAGCGCATCAAGGATGCCGACACGCCAGCCGCCGAGGGCCGGCTTCAGGCTAAAGAAAGCGTTGAGATCACGAACCTGATCGACCGAGATGTCCTGTTTCAGCGTCCCCTTCTCATTGGCTTCCCTGTGGACGTGCTTGAGATCAGGGTGGCCGCTGGACAGGATTTTCTGAATGACCGGATCATTGACGGGGGCGCCCGCCGGGTCTTCATCCGTTGGTTTCGCGCCAAGCATCACCGAAGCAAGACGCGTTGCGAACCGTGCCTTTCCGATGCCGGACGGACCTTCGAAGATCCAGGCGTGATGCAGCCGTCCGCTCTCTTTCGCCGACAGGAACTCAGCCTGCGCCTCACCATGGCCGAACAGAGGGAGCGCCACATCGCTCACGCAGGCACCAGCCTTTCACGAACGGCTTTCAATGCCGCGTCGACAAGCGCTTCAGGTGCGAGTTCGGCATTCAGAACCACGCAGCGGCCCGGATCGTTCCGGGCAATATCCAGAAATGCTTCACGCACCTTCTTATGAAATTCGATCGGCCGCCGTTCGAAGGCATCTGAGGTCCCTCGGGCGGTCCTGCGCGATAGCATCGCTTCAGGGGCCGCATCGAGGATGAACGTCATGTCCGGGCGGGCACGGGCTGTAACCTCGCTCTGCATGGCAAACAGGATGTCACGGCTGACGCCGCCGACGCCCTGATAGACAAGTGTGGAATCGGAAAACCGGTCGCAGAGGACCCAGTCACCTCGCTCAAGCGCCGGCCGGATCTTCTTTTCCACATGATCGCTACGCGCGGCATTCATCAACAGGGCTTCAGCCAGCGGTGTCCATGCATCGCCATCCGGTGGCGACAGGACTAATGCGCGGACGCTCTCGGCCAGCGGCGTGCCGCCCGGCTCGCGCGTGGTGATCACCGACCGTCCCTCGGCCTGCAAAGCTGCCAGAAGGCCTTTGATCAATGTGGATTTGCCACACCCTTCGCCGCCTTCAACAGTAATGAATGAGCCGCCCGACGCGCTCATGCGTCCTCCCGCTCACCGAGTTTGAGGCTCAACCCTTCAATGGCGCGTCCGAGGAAGCTGAGCGTTCCGACATCTTCCGTCGCCATCAGGGGCGCTGTGACGGGCTCACTCTTGCCCTCGATGCTGATGACCAGTTGGGCGATTTGATCGCCGGCCTGTATCGGTGCCTTCAGCGGCCCGTTATAGACGACCTCGGCCGTCGCATCCGGGAAAGCGCTACGGTGCGCTGCAACACGTAGCGAATCCGCCAGTTTTACGCCGACTTCGCGCGCCTCACCATTCCAGACCGGCAACGTCGCAATTGCTGCATCGCCGGGTTCGATCGTTCGAGTATCGAAGGCGGTGAAGGCCAGCCGCATCAACCGGCTCGCTTCATCGGCGCGGGCCTGTGAGCTGGGCAGGCCATTGATGACCAGAACACGCCGTTTGCCATCACGCACAGCGGACGCCGTCAGACCGTAACCCGAAATTTCCAGATGGCCGGTCTTCAGGCCATCGGCGCCGTCCATCTTGCCGAGTAGCGGATTGCGGTTCTGCTGGGTGATGCCATTCCAGGTCATCTCCCGCTCAGAGTAGTATTTGTAGTATTGCGGGAATTTGTCGATCTCCTGGCGGGCAAGCTTGGCAAGGTCGACGGCCGAAATGACGTGGCCTTCCTGATAGAGGCCGCTGGCGTTTTTGAAGGTCGCCGAGTCCAGACCCATGTCGTGGGCCAGTTCGGTCATGCGGCGGGCAAAAGCCTCCTCGGACCCTGAGAGCCCCTCAGCCAGAACGATGCAGGCATCATTGCCCGACAGGATGATCACACCCCGAAGAAGGTCCTCGACAGTCGGTGTCTCCCCAATCTCAAGGCCCATGGTCGAGCCACCGGTTGCCCAGCCGCCTTCGCGCCAGGCTCGTTCGCTCACGATAAGTTCGGTATCGAGGGAGAGTTCGCCGTTTTCGATGGCTTCGTAGATGACATGCGCCGTCATGATTTTCGTCATGGAGGCGGGGATCATCAATTCCTCGCCATTCTTGGAAAAGAGAACATCCTGCGTCTCGTAATCCATGATGACGGCGTAGTCCGCCTGCGTCTCGATCAATTGAGCGTTGGCAGTCAGGCATAGGCTCAGCGCGGCGATGAAGGGGGCGCAGAGTTTCGACATGGGCAGCAAGTCAGCACTCCTTGAGGTCAATTACGGTATGGAAACGTAAACTGACTCAAGAAAAGGGCTGCTTTGAGACCAAGGTCAATGTCTGCTGCGGTTTCAGCGCAGCGTGACGAAGCTCTCATCGACGCCGCGTGTCCGCAGTTGCACGCGTGCGCGCTCGGCGGCATCACGGGTCGGGAACGGGCCAACCATCACGCGGAAATAGTCTGCGCCGTGCATGTCGACATCTTCCACCTTGACCGGGAACATCCCACCGACCTGTGCGTGACGGCCCTGGGCGTTACCGATGTCGGCGAACGCGCCAATCTGGACATAGATCTGCTGAGTGAAGGCATTCCGGGCAGGCGCCTGAGAGGGCGTCGCTGACGCGCGGATGGTGCGAACCGGAGGCGCGTAAGGCGGCGCCGGTGCAGGATTATACGGCTGGACGGGTGCGAGAGACTCTTCACGGACATTAGCAGGAACAATGTCATTGGTCGCTTCAGGCGCAGAGGCCAGCCGCGCCGGTGTCGGGACATCCTTGCCAGGATCCGGAACGCCGAGATTGGGCTCCACACCCCCGAGCAGCATTTCACCATAAAGGTCAGGGCGGCTCATACGGCGGCTTGCTTTGTCGGCAGAGGCAGGCTGTGGCAATACACCCGCAGCCGTTTCAGCGGAGGCGAATTGCTGACCGGGCATCGCAGGTGCCGGGCCGAGATAGCGAACCACCACTGGCGCTTCGCCCTGCTCGACTATTCCGAGCGTCGATGCAGCCTTACGGGAAAGATCGATGATCCGCCCACCCGTGAAAGGCCCACGGTCATTGACGCGAACAACGATTTCCTTGCCCGTCTCTTCATTGATGACCTGAACCAGACTCGGCAGCGGAAGCGTCCTGTGCGCCGCGGTCATCGCTTCCATATCAAAGATTTCGCCATTCGCTGTCGGTTTTCCGTCAAACGCTTCACCATACCATGAGGCGAGGCCACGCTCTTCATGCGAGACCTTGGCTGCCTTTGGCGCAACCGGGCCGCTGGTCATGGCGGGCTTCCTCCTGGCTGGCGCCATCTCGCCCAGTGTGAGGGTCTGGATTGCGGGAGCTTTGGACGCATCAAGCGGCGAAGCGGTCGCTTCCGCAGGCCAGAGACGTTCAGGCTTCTTTGGCAGGGATGCGCGAGGGGTCTCCTCAACGCTGGCATATTGCTGGGCCGGTGCTGAGGCGGCAGGCGCGTTAGCGCCCGGATAACTGAAATTGATTTGCTCACGCTGATTCGGCAGGCTGACTGAACCCGTGCGGGTTACCGGTCCGCGCCACGGATCGCGACTGGCCGACGTATTGGGACGTGGCACGGCGCGCGAAGCGCTTTGAGCTCTGTTCTGCTTGTAGGATGGCCCCTGCCCCATATCGACATATTCGATGGGGGCCGGACTTTTGCGTTCGGCGCTCGCTGCAGGCGCAAGCGCTGCGCCAAGCGCAAGCAGTAAAACGGGAGAAAGACAGGACGCGACCGGACGTGCCATGTGAACCTCATTCTGTGGTCTCTTACCTGCTCGACCATTCTGTCGGGCAGCCAGGGATTCCCCTGATGATGATCGTTTACCATATCACGATGGACATAGAATGAATGACAACCATCAGTTTCAGCCAAGCGGGCAAGACAGTCTTAACCTTGTGACGAATTGGGGCAGAATTGAGGTTCAGCCGCCCTATTGCATTTCCCCGGATGATCGCCGAAACAGTCGCGCGGCCACGGAGGAGTGGCAGAGTGGTTGAATGCGGCGGTCTTGAAAACCGTTGAGCGTGCGAACGTTCCGGGGGTTCGAATCCCTCCTCCTCCGCCAGCACTATTCGGAAATCCTTCTCCGCGGGGCTAGTGTCGCTCAATATTTCAACGGCGCAAGCGCTTCTAGGGCACCGACCTCAGCACCTCGGTAATAGATGCAATCATCAAAATCGTTCTCTTGAGGACCAAATTCTCTGAAGCTCAACACTTCCGGGACCCCAGAACTGAGGTATCGGTGCTGAGAATTCAGCGGTTTCAGTTGATGACGAGCAGTCGGATTTCGAATCTCTGTTGTGCGAGACTAGTGGCTGCTGCCAGGGTCGAAACCGAAATGGGCAAGCTGTTCTTTCCAGCCGTATGGAAATTGCGCGAGCAGCTGATCCAACCCCAGCAATCGAGGCTGCTGACCGTTTAGAATAGCTTCGACAATGCGCGGAGAGAGGAGAGCGAGCCGGCTGACACGGCTAATGTAGGAGGCGCTCATATTCTCTGCGCGCGATATTTCAGCGATCGTCTGAAACTGTCCTTCATCCAGCATTCGGCGCCAACGGAAGCCACGAGCCAGGGCTTTGATCAGAAGTTCGTTCCGATTATCCGACCGACTGGTCTCAAGTGTCTGATCGGGCGTGATCACAAGCTTTCGTCCGCCGCGGATGGCAAACGTATATGGTATGGAGACGACATTCGCTTGCATATTAATCGAACGCTGCCGAGTCATCCCAGTGGCGGTCTTTCATATCAGTCCGAAATTTCACATCTATGGAATTGGCAGTGACATCCACGCGCTCGATCAGCAGAGCAACGAGGCGTGCCTGTTCACCGGGAAACAACGAATTCCAGACTGTATCAAAGTCCTTCCGGAGCGAGTGCCAGATTTCATCCTCCCCGATGTCCGAACCTGTTTTTTGCACTTCCCGAAATGTGCCGGTGATGAGATCAGCACTCCGCATCATCAGCCTCACCTGGTTTAGAACAAGGATCTCAACGTCGGCAGCTGGAATCCGCCCGGGCACACAGGCCCCGGCCCCATGCTTCAGAACTGTCTGGCTCGTGTAGTAGCGGTAAAGCTTTTGGTTTGATCGGGTGTGATGAGGCGACATCGCCGCGCCATCAGGGCCAAAGATAATGCCCTTGAGCAGCGCCGGCGTCTTTGCCCTCGTTCGGCCGGCACGTTTCCGGGGATGCTCTTTCAGGATCGATTGCGCCTGGTCCCAGACACGTCGAGAGATGATCTCTTTATGCTGGCCTTCATAATCTTCGCCCTTGAACGACACGAGCCCCAGATAGACCTTGTTCGTCAGGATCCTATAGATCGCTGACTTGTCGAACGGCTTGAGGTTTCGGTTCACGATCCCCTCTGCCCTAAGCTCTTTTGCTAGCACGGTCGCTGACCCGCAGTTCACAAAACCGTGGAAGACCTTCCGAACAACGCGGGCCTCGTCCTCTACGATCGTCAGCTTCTTCTGGATGGGCTTGTAGCCAAACGGAGGAGTGCCACCCGTCCAGAGGCCCCGCTTTTTTGCTGCAGCGACCTTGTCCTTCACGCGGTCGCTTGTCTGTTCGCGTTCGTATTGGGCGAATGATTGCAGCATATTGACGAAGAACCGCCCCATTGCGGTCGACGTATTAAAGTGCTCGGTCACGCTGACGAAATTGACTTCGTATTCTTCGAAAAACTCAAGAAGGTTGTAGAACTTGGCCATGGATCGGCAGAGCCGATCAGCCTTGTAGACGATGACCAGGTCCACCTTCCCTGCCCTGATATCACCCATCAGTCTTTGCAAGGCGGGTCGCTCCAGCGTGCCGCCGGAGTACCCGCCGTCGTCATAGCGGTCGTCCAGCAGGATCCAGCCGTTGCCAGCCTGGCTGGCGACATATTGCTCTGAACTTTCCCGCTGTGCATCCAGCGAGTTAAAGTCCTGCTCGAGACCGTATTCGGTTGATTTGCGCGTATAAATCGCACAGCGCTTGATCGACGTGTTGTGAGACATGTCCGCCATCAGGCGCCTCCTTGTCGCTTGAGACCGAAGAAGACCCAGCCATTCCAGCGCGTGCCGGTGATGGCGCGGGCGACAGCCGAAAGCGATTTGTATGGACGACCTTGCCATTCGTAGCCGGTCGATGTGACGGTCACGACCTGGTCTTCGCCTTTCCATTCTCGGATAAGTTGGGTGCCCGTTGCCGGGCGATTGTCGACACGCGCATGCCGGATGAGTGGATCACCGCCATCGACCCGTTCGCCGAGGTCCTTCAGGCGCCTCCTTGTGTCCTTCGACAGCCCGCCAAAGGCCAGCTCCTGGATCCGATAGGCCAAACGGGCCTCGAGGGTTTTTCGGTTGAAGGCCGGTGGATCGGTGTCGAACAGCCGGCGCCATTCTCGCTTTAGGTCAGCAATGTCCATTGCCTGCAATGAGGCCAGTTTTCGAATGATCGTCTTATCGTGGCCAGCCATCACTGCCCTGCCCTTTTCTCTGATTTGAAATCAGGTCCGCTCGGGTCGGATGGAAAGTCCAGTTCGGAATGCGGGTTGGGATGGTTTGTCGCTTGGCGCGACCGAACAATGGCGGTGGCCAGGAGCTTGCATGCCTCGGCAATCCGTTCGGCCGGGCTCATGAATTCGGGAGAGAGTTTGTTAGTCATGATGACTTAGCATCCTAGAACAAACTCAAGCGAAAAGGTTTCGCCGACTAGAGATGCACGCGAGTTAAAACCTTGAGTAAAAACAAGAGAGAACAAGCGTGTGACGTGAGATATGAGCTCAGTGAAGCTGTTAAGATCATGGCGGCCACGCCCGCCGATTTCGCTGCGGGAGCTCACCCTCAGGACTGGTTGCTCAGATTCGATATTGACGGTCTGCGAACACCTGCGGGGCGGCAGCCCCATGAATGCATAGAGATTGTTGAGTATCTGGCCAAGCGATCCACGGCATGGGTCGAGCGGGAACTGGCGGCAAAGCAGACGGCAAAATTGGCGAAGGACCTACTAAAGCTGGAGAGCCAAGCGGGATTGTTTGCGCGGTCACTTCGTGCGCTCACGTCTGATGACTTGAGGATTTTGCTAACGCTTGTCGAAAACGATGAGATCCAGAAACATCCTGCGCTCGCGGAATTGGAGCAAGCTATCGGTCGCGAAGAGTTCCTACCTGTTGAACCTGTGACCCAACCCCGTGATCCGGGCCGTTCATTCGGAGAGTCTGTTCGCCTTTCTT
>NZ_JAPYPG010000008.1 GCF_029937755.1 Henriciella sp. | reverse complement strand
TCGACGGGCTTGGAGACTTCCTTCAGACGCGGGTCCGGGACGGTGAGAATTTCGCGAATAGCCATGCCGGTAAAATAGGAGGGAGACGCTGGAAAATCAACGCGTGAGCGCTGTGATCAGGCCGCATCCTCCTCGTCTCCATCCTCGGCGTCCGAGAAATCCAGCTCACCGGTCCTGTCCGGCAGCGCCGCGTGGTTCTCGATCGTATCGAGCTCTGGCAGCGATTTGCTGGAGTCCGAAATGTGCAGGTCCTCGAACTTGCGCGCGGCCGGCAGCACACTTCTCTGCAAGGAGCCGGAGAAGCTGTTGAAGTGGTTCACCGTCATGTTGAGGGACTTGCCGAGCTTCTCGATATGCCCGCCCATTGAGGTCAGCCGGCCATAGAGGTCCCGGCCGAGTTCGGCGGCCTGACGGGCATTCTCGGTCGCCTGTTCCTGACGCCAGCCATAGGCGACCGCCTTGGCAAGCGCGAGCAGGGTGGACGGCGTCACGACGATGACCTGCCGGGCGGCGGCAAAGTCAAACAGGTCCGGCTCATGCTCAAGCGCGGCGACATAGAAATTCTCACCCGGAATGAACAGCGCCACGAAGTCCACGCGCTTCGAGAAGGCGCTCTGATAATCCTTCGAGCCCAGCGTCTTGATGTGGTCGCGCACCTTCTTGCCGTGTGCCTTGAGATAGGCTGTGCGCCGCGCCGGATCGGTCTCATCCAGCGCTTTCAGATAGTCCTCGATCGAGACCTTTGAATCGACCACGATCTCGCGCCCGCCGGGCAGCTTGATGATGACGTCCGGGCGGATCGCCTTTTCATCCACGCGGTCATGCACCTGTTCGGAGAAGTCGCAATGGGCTGACAGGCCCGCATGCTCCATGACATTGCGCAGCGTCGTCTCGCCCCAGCGCCCGCCGCCCTTGGGCGCCGACAGCGCGGTGACGAGCTTGTTGGTCTCGGTCGTGTGCAGTTTCAGGCTCTCGCCGATGGCCTTGACCTGCTCCTGGATGGAGGACTTGTCCTGCGCCCGAACCTTTTCGAGGTCTGCGACCTTCTTGGCGAAATCCTCGAGGTTCTTGTTGATCGGGGTCATCAGCTCCTTGAGGTTGGACTGAGCCCCCTCCTTGTGGCGCTTGAAGTGTTCATCCGCCTGGCTGAGGAAGCGCCGGCTCGACTGGTCGAGCACGCGCTGGGCAAGGTCGGCGAATTTCTTCTCGTCTTCCTCGCTGCGCGCTTCGGCCTTTGCCAGCGCGATTTTCGCATCGTCAGCCACGGCGGCCTGCGTTTTCAGCTGCTGGCGGAAATCCTCGCGCTCGGCCTTCGCCGTCTCGAGCAGCTCCTGGGTATGGGCGAGGTCGCGTTCCACTTCCCCGGTGCGGTTGCGAAGCTCCCCGCGCAGCCAGAAGACCGCCCCTGCGAGCGCCGCCGCAGCGAGAATGAGGAGCAGGTGTACGAGGTCGAGGCTGAGCGAGCCGATGGTGATGAGAGCGTCCATGGGGCTTTTCTAGTCCGATTCGGCTTGACTCTGCGGTGGAAACACGCAGAACATACAAGGAACAAAGGGGTGCGTCCAGTGCGGCGCTGGAAAGAGGATGTGGATTGGCGGGACACTTGCCTCAGTCATTGCGCGCAGTGGCGCGCCGTCATGCGCATACGCCCGATGAGGCCGATGACCTTGTCCAGCAGGCGCTGCTGGCCGCCATAGAGGCCGGGCGGACCGATTTCGCGTCCGGCCAGACGCGGGCCTGGCTTTCGGGTGTGATCCGTAATCGCGCCCGGATGGAAGCGCGGGGCGCTGTCCGGCGGCGCGAACGTGAGCGTGCCTGGCAGGCGGATGGGCTCACGCAGGAGGCTGGCGGGATAGATGGCCTGCCGGACGTGTCGGCCCTGCCGCGTTCTCTGCGTCTGGTCGCGCTGCTTGCCTTTGCCGGCGCGACGCGGCCTGAAATCGCCTGGCTGCTTGGCCTGTCTGATACAGCACTCCGACAGCGGATCAGCCAGCTCAAGCGGGCGCTCGCGGGCTTGCCCCAGACCGGCGGCGCGCAGGCGCTGCAGGGGGCGCTCCCCTTTGGCGCGCTAAGACGAAGCATGATCGATCGGCTGAAGCGCCGCGGCGGTTTTCTCGCCAGTCATGATCCGGATGGCCATCTTTTTGTCCTCGCCAGCTCACAAAAGCCGGGCGTGCGGCAACAGGAGGGTGAGCCACCGGAAAAGGAGACCCATCCATGCTCGCAAACATGAATATCGGCGCCATCGTCTTTTACGTGACCGACATCGACCGAACCGAAGCCTTTTACAAGGAAACCCTCGGGCTGAGCGTCAATCGCATGCCCGGCGAACCGGGTGAGGGCGGCGGGGCCGACTGGCTGATGGCCGAGACGGCAGGCGGCGTCAGCCTCATCTTCTTCCAGATGCCGTCCAAACAGGGCGACAGCCCGGTCGTGGTGTTCGAACTCGCGGATGGCGGGATCGAGGGGGTCGTGGAGGGCCTTGCCTCAAAGGGGGTAACGATCGTCACGCCGGTCTCGCACGCACCAGACGGCGGCCTGACGGCTGACTTTGCTGACCCGGACGGCCACACGCTGTCCATGTACCAGGCCCCCGACAAGCCGCGCTAGGGCCGCTGGGAACGGGTAGGGCGAGGCACTCGTTGCCTCTCTTTGCAAGGGAGCTTCGCCCATGTCCGGCAAACAGGAAAAGTGGTCACAGGAGGTGACCGAAAAGAGCGACGCGCTCGATCTTGAAGACGGCGTGTTCACCAGGAACGACCCTGCCGGGATTGCTGCCTCACTGAAACGCTCGGCGGAAAAGAGCGGGAAGAAGAAGGCCTCGCCCTATGCCTCGGCCATGTCGATGCTGACCTTCCATATCAATCGCGCGGGCCGCAATCTGTCGAAGAAGGACCGCGAGAAACTGGAAGCGGCCAAGGACGAACTCCGCAAGCAGTTCGGGCGGGAGCCGAAGGGGTAGGCTCGCTCAGCTTACCGCCGCCCTCCCAGCGCAAGCTCAGACCCATGGCGGCTGGAAAGTGCGCTTTCAACCGCCATGGACCCCACCTTTCGGTGGGGAGGCGGCTTATGTTGAGTGGCTAGAACACACCCATTGCGAGCCCGGCCGCCATGGCTTCGCCGAGCTCGCGGCACTTCCTGAGATCTTCTTCGTCAATTGTCTTGTCGGCGAGGATCTCCTCCTTGCCTTGGGCATGCGTGCAGACGATGAAGCCTTCCTGCGCGACCTTCAGCCGCCAGCCGGTGGCGATGCGCGCGGTCTGTTTCATCGCGTTCTCGCCATCGGAGCCCGCACAGATCATCTGCGCATAGGGCCGCCCTTCGATCTTTCCGAGGACAGCGTAATAGGAGCGGTCGAAGAACTCCTTCATGCCGCCAGCAATCGCGGCGAGGTTTTCCGGCGCGCAGAAGATGTAGCCGTCAGCCTCAAGCAAATCCTCCGGCCCGGCCTCTTCGGCGCGCTTCAGCACCGTTTCTGTGCCCTCTTCAGACTGAGCCGCTTCGAAAGCGGCCTTCGCCATCTGCTCGGCGCCGCCGGTGCGGGAGAAATAGACGATAAGGAGTTTGGGCATGGGAGGGAGTGTAATGACGCGTGAGCACAAGCCAACCACTGTCCGCCTCCCACCGAAAGGTGGGGCCCATGGCGGCTGGGAGGTAGGCTCTCGACCGCCATGGGTCCCGGATCGCTTCGCGTCCGGGATGACGGGAATGTGCTACTTGATCAAACGTTAAACCGGAAGTGCAGGACGTCGCCTTCCTTGACCACGTACTCCTTGCCTTCCTGGCGCATCTTGCCGGCTTCCTTGGCGGCCGCTTCACCGCCCAGCGACACGAAGTCGTCATAGGCGATGGTCTCGGCGCGGATGAAGCCCTTCTCGAAGTCGCCATGGATGACCCCGGCGGCCTGCGGTGCGGTCCAGCCCTTGCGGATGGTCCAGGCGCGCGCCTCTTTCGGGCCGACCGTGAAATAGGTCTGAAGGCCGAGCAGCTGATAGCCGGAATGGATGAGACGGTTCAGGCCCGGCTCTTCGAGGCCCTGCATTTCGAGGAACTCTGCGCGCTCCTCCGGGGCGAGCACGGCCATCTCCGCCTCGATCTGCGCGGAAATGACGACGGCTTCAGCGCCTTCCTTCTCGGCGCGTTCGAGCACGGCTTCGGAATATTTGTTCCCCGTGGCTGCACTGTCCTCGTCGACATTGGCGACCAGCAGGACAGGCTTGGCGGTCAGGAGCTGCAGCATGCGCCAGGCCTTCTGGTCCTCTTTCGGCACATCAGCCATGCGGGCGGGGCGGCCTTCATTCAGTTCAGCCAGCGCCAGATCGAGCAGGGCGAGCGTTTCCTTCGCTTCCTTCTCGCCGGACTTGGCTTTCTTCTCGACGCCAGCGCGGCGCTTTTCGAGGCTTTCCATGTCGGCGATCATCAGCTCGGTCTCGACGATATCGAGATCGGCAATCGGGTCGACGCGTCCGGCGACGTGGGTGATGTCGTCATCCTCGAAGCAGCGCAGGACATAGATGATGGCATCGGTCTCGCGAATGTTTGCTAGAAACTGGTTGCCCAGGCCTTCGCCCTTGGAGGCGCCTTCGACGAGGCCGGCAATGTCCACGAAGTTCATGCGCGCCGGGATGATTTCCTTCGAGCCGGCAACCTCGGCCAGCTTGTCGAGGCGCGGCTCCGGCACGGCGACTTCGCCGACATTCGGCTCGATCGTGCAGAAGGGATAGTTTGCCGCCTGGGCGGCGGCTGTCTGGGTCAGCGCATTGAACAGGGTGGACTTGCCGACGTTCGGCAGGCCGACGATGCCGCACTTGAATCCCATGAAAGTCTCCTTCGCTCGGGTCTTGCGGCGAGCGGCATAGCGCATTTTGCTCAGCAGGACAGGGTGTTTTGTCGGAAGAAACTGGTATTGAAGGAAAAAGACAGGCCCGAAGCTTGCATTCCGAGTGGGTAGATTCCTGGAGGACAATATGGCCTATGACGTGATGATTGCGTCTGCCATGGCGGACAAGACGAAAGCTGACCTGGTCGCCAAGCGCCTGCGGGCCTTGAAGTTCAAGGTTCGCTACGACGCCAAGCGCGAGCATACGACGCCGAGTTCGCGCGACATCAATGATGCGAACAAGTCCGGCGCGGTGCTGGTGCTGTGGTCGAAGACGGCTGCCGACAAGGCCTCGCCGGACAATGAATGGGTTGAGGCGATTGCGCATCTCGCCCGTGCGCTCAAGGATGCGCTGTTCCAGGCCGATCTCGACTCTGCCACCCCGAACGAGCCCTTCGACAAGGATGAGCGGTTCAGGATTTCCGGCATGGGCCCCAAGCGCATCCCGGCCGGTTTTCATGCGCTTGTGGACGCACTCGGCGCCGCGCAGGGCCGCAAGGACCTCTCGGACTTCCTGAAGATCGCCGCGGGCGATACCGCAGCGAAGGATGCCTGGAAGAAGGCGCACCCGAAAGATCCGATTGCCGGGACGGCGAAGAAGAAAGCGCCGGCGAAAAAGCCAACTGCGAAAAAGCAAGCTGCGAAGAAACCCACCGCGAAGACGCCAGCTGCCCCGCCAGCGCCTGAGCCCGAAAAACCTGTCGAGGAGACAGCCCCGGACACCGAAGCTGCAGCCGTACCCGCCGCCACATCGGAACTCGCCAGCGAGGAAACGCTGACACCGAAGATCAAGCTCAATCCGCCCCGGTCGCCTTCGGCCATGCCATATCGCCGGCCGAGCCCGGCCTCGCTGGTTGATGAAGAGCGTGAGGATATCGGCTGGACGATAATCGGGCCGGTCCTTGGCGGGATCGCGCTGATGATGATCCTGGCCTGGGTCTTCCGCTCCGGTCAGGCTGGAACAGGTGGCGCCGACGAGGCGCGCCTGCGCGCGATCGGCAATGCCGGCCTGCCCGCACTGGTCGAGGCCTGTCCGCCCGGACAGGTGCCGCGCTCCCTGATCGAGATCCCGCCGCTCCGCACAGGGACGATCGTGGACGATACGGAAGAAGAAACGCCCGAAGACGAGTAGGGCTCAGGTCTCGCGGGCGCCCTGACGCGGATCGGATTTCGGTGCCGGAGCAAGCCGCAGCACTTCGGTCTGGAAGCGCTCATCATTGTCTTCGAGAAGGTACGGCAGGGCGCGCGAACAGGCATCCAGCAGCGCCTCGACCCAGTCCTTTTCCGCCTTCGCGAAGTCGGCCAGGACGTAAGGCATGACCTTGGTCTTGTCGCCTGGATGGCCGACGCCAAGACGGATGCGGCGGACGTCAGGCCCCAGATGCGAAAGCATGGAGCGGATTCCGTTATTGCCGGAATGCCCGCCGCCGCGCTTCACGCGCAGGCGGCCTGGAGCGAGATCGATCTCGTCATGGAAGACGGTGACGGCTTCCGGCGGCAGTTTGAAGAAACGCGCCGCCTCGCCGGCCGCGCGTCCACTTTCATTGTAGAAGGTCTGCGGCTTGAGGAGCAGCAGCTTCACCGGGCCGTTGGCGGTCTGGACCGTGCCCTCTGCAGCCTCGCTCTGGAAACGCTGCTTCCAGGGGCCGAAGCCGTGATCGGATGCGATCCGGTCGAGCACCATGAAGCCGAGATTATGCCGGTTGCCGGCATATTTCGGACCCGGATTTCCCTGGCCTGCAAGAATCTGCATGACAGGCTCCGTGCTCGTGCCCGTTTCAGGCCCCGAAGGGCCGGGCTGACCCGAAAGCCAGCCCAGAATCCGGGAGACTATTCCTTGGATTCTTCTTCGCCGTCAGCTTCGCCTTCGCCTTCACCCTCGTCCTCATCGGACTGGTTGATGGCTTCGACCTCATCGGCCTCTGCGGCCTCTTCATCGGTCTCGTCGACGACTTCAGCCATCCGGCCGGTGATCGTCGCGATGGTGAAGTCGCGATCCGTAATGGTCGGCTCTGCGCCTTCCGGCAGTTTGATGTCGGAAATCTTGACGTTGTCACCGATATCGAGGCCGGTCAGGTCGGCATCCAGCTGGTCCGGAATGCCGTCGGCGCGCACGTTGAGTTCAACCGCGTGGCGAACAACGTTCAGCGCACCACCGCGCTTGAGGCCCGGCGACTGCTCTTCATTGTGGAAGTGAACCGCCACTTCGACCGAAATGATCTGGCTCGCCTTCACGCGGTAGAGGTCGACATGCATCGGGATGTCGGTGACCGGGTGCATCTGGATCGCCTGCGGGATAACCAGCTGCTTCTTGCCGTCATGGACAAGGTTGGCGGTCGAGGTCAGGAACTGGCCGGAATTGATCGCGCGGATCACTTCGTTGAGCCTGAGCGTGATGGCGACCGGATCTTCACCGCCCCCATAAAGGACGCCCGGGACCATCTTGTTGCGACGGGCTTCGCGTGCGCCGCCCTTACCGGTGCGCTCGCGCACTTCGACATTGAAATTGAGTTTTTCGGCCATTGTTTTTCCTTTCGCCCTGAAGTCCGCCGCCGGTCTCTTTCCGGTCGGTGACAGCCTGACAGGCACGGCCTTGCGCCGCCCTTTCGAAGCGGAGGCCATTACACGATGTAGGCAGGGCAGGCAACTGCTGGACTGATTCAGTCTTGACGTGATGCGTTACACATGTAACGTAAAGCGCATCCGATATGACAACTGTAACGTGGAAGGGTCACCACATCATGTCAAAACCGAATGCATCAGAACTCGTCATTCTCAAATACCTGTGGTCAGCCGGACGGCGCACGGCGCGGGAAATCCATGAATCCATCGGGCCGGCTCAGGGCTGGCAGCTTTCGACCACCCGTACGGTGATCAACCGGATGGAGACCAAGGGCTGGGTGAAGCGCGACGGGGAGTCGACGGAAGCCGCGGCTTTTTATGTCGCCGTGCTCGACCGGGTGGAAACGCTGGGCGGTCTGGTCCGCCAGCTGGCGCGTCAGGTGCTCGATCTGAAAGGGCCGCTGCCCGCCGCACTGTTTGCCGAAAGTCCGCACCTGTCGAGCGAAGAGCTCGATGAGCTCGATGCAATCATCAATGCCGCTGAAGACAAGGAACGGGCAGAGAGAGGGGAATAGCGATGAGCATCGCCTGGTTTGTCATTTTTATCCTGCTCTGGACCGGCTTCCTTGCCGGAGCCTCGAGCCTGATCACAGCCGGACGGGTCAATGCCCGATTTGCACAGCTTGTCTGGCGCGGCGCCGCCCTGTTGAGCGCCCTGCCGGTGGTCGTGATCGGCGTGGCGAGCCTTGTGCCGCAGACCTTGCCCTCGGCGCTGCCCGACATCCCTTATGTCGAACCGGCGGCCGGAGCGGTCTCGGCGGCTTCGACAAGCCTGCAGACGGCCGTGTCCGGCCCGCAATGGGCCTGGACAGCGCCAACCCTTTTCGCCGTGCTGGCCGCCGGCTGGGCCCTGCGCTTTGGCGCAGCCCTCCTCGCCCAGGCGCGCCTGCAGCGACTGAAATCCCGCTCGGTGGCCTATTGGCGCACAATCGACGCCTTTCCCCTGACAGAGCTGGGCCTCGAGCGGGTACCCAATGTGCGGCTGATCCCCGGTGGATCGCCTTTCATCGCAGGCTTTGCCAGCCGCGCCATCTATGTACCGGAAGGCCTTGAGGCGCCGGAAGACCTGCGCCAGATCGGGATCCATGAGTGCGTTCACCTGAAACGCGGTGACCTCATCACGCGGCCGCTGGAGCGCCTCGTTGCGGATATCTTCTGGTTCTCCCCCTTTGCCTGGATGATGCGGCGCGAACTCGACTTCTGGCGCGAGGCCGTGTGCGACGAGATCGCCTCCGAGCTGAGCGGCGACCGGATCGGCTATGCCCGCACGCTCGCCCAGGCCGCCCGGATCAGTGCGCCGGTGCGCGCGCTCCCCGTCGCTGCTTTCATCCTGCCCAGAAAACGGAGCCTACCCATGCGTCTCAACCGTCTGTTCGAACACCGCCCGGCGCGATCGCGTCCTGTCATGGCTCTCGGTGCAAGCCTTGTCGCGCTTGCGCTGACCCCTTTCGCGCTAGCGGAAGGCCAGAAGGACGCGGTCGCTGCGGCCGATGGGAAGGAGGATGGCGAGGCGAGCTTTGACTTCGCGGTCCTGCTCAGCCCCGACGCCGGCGTCTCGAGCCGCTATGGCGAACGCACCCATCCCGTCACCAAGAAGCCCGTCTTCCATAACGGCACCGACATCAAGGCCCCGATGGGCACACCGGTTCACACGCCTGGATGCGGCACGGTCGTCCTGTCCGCCTCGAAGAAAGGCTATGGCGAGACCGTCGAGATCGCGTTCGGCGATGGCAGCAAGATGCGCTTCGCGCAGCTGAGCGAGCGGCTTGTCGAGGTTGGCGATGAGGTGAACGCCGGGACTGTGATCGGCAAGGTCGGCATGTCCGGCAAGTATGCGACCGGCCCGCACCTGCATCTCGAACACTGGCAGCCGCAGCTCGACGCCGAGAGCGGCGAGACCGAGCTGAAACCGCTGGACCCGCAAAAATCAGCCGGCCTCGTGCTGTACGCGGCCGGCTGACAATCGCTTTGAGTTTTCGGTGGTGGGCTGGCCTCAGGCTAGCCCATCACATTGATTGCCTTCACGTTCACGAACTCCTTCATGCCGAAGCCGCCATGTTCGCGGCCATAGCCTGAGTCCTTGACCCCGCCGAACGGCATGTTGGGCTGTGCCAGGCCGAAGCCGTTGATGAACACCATGCCGGTGTCGAAATGCTTCTCCGCGAGCTCGATGGCCTTCTCCTTGTCCTCGGAGAAGATGCCGCCGCCGAGGCCGAAGCGGCTGTCATTGGCGATCCGCATCGCGTCATCGCCATCCTTCGCGCGGATCAGCGAGGCGACTGGGCCGAACAGCTCGTCATCATAGGCCGGCTGGCCGGGCTTCACATTGTCGAGGACGGTCGCCGGATACCACCAGCCATCATCCTTGGGCACGTCGCCGCCGCACTGGATCTGCGCGCCGTTCTGGACACTCTTCTGCACCTGCTCATGCAGGTCGTCGCGGAGGTCCTCGCGGGCCATCGGGCCGATATCGCCCTCATTGTTGAGCGGGTCGCCCATCTTGACGTCCTTCATCGCCTTTACGAAGCGGTCGCGGAAGTCGTCATAGATCTCGTCGACAACAATGAAGCGTTTGGCGGCCACGCAGGTCTCGCCATTATTGTAGACGCGGCCCATCACGCACTGGCGCACGGCCTTGTCGAGGTCGGCGTCGGCGAGCACGATATAGGCGTCGTTCGAGCCGAGCTCTAGCACGGTCTTCTTGAGCTTCTCGCCGGCCTGTTTGGCGATGATCTGGCCGGCCCCGGCACTGCCCGTCAGCGTGACGCCGCGTACCAGCTTGTGTGCGATGACCGCGTCGGACTGGTCATGATTGATGCGCAGGACGGAGAACAGGTTCTCCGGCAGCCCGGCATCGCGGAAGATCTTTTCCAGCATCAGGCCTGAGCCGGTCACCGACTCGGCATGCTTCAGCAGGACGCCATTGCCCGCCATCAGATTGGCGATGGCATAGCGGATGACCTGATAGGCCGGGAAGTTCCAGGGCTGGATGCCGTAGATCACGCCGATCGGCGAATAGGCGATCCGCCCCTTGCCGCCATTCGGCAGCTCGCGCTCTTCGGCGGCCAGTTCCTTCGGCCCGTTCGCCGCGGTCCAGTCACAGATGCCCGCGCAGAGATCGACTTCCTGCTCGCCCTGTTTGACGAGCTTGCCCATCTCATTGGTCATCAGCCTGGCGAGTTCGGACTTCTTCGACCGTAGGCCCTCGCCGATGGCCTTGATGATTTCGCCGCGCTTTTCCGGGCTTTCATGGCGCCAGTCCAGGAAGGCCTCATGGCAATTCTGGATGATCGTCTCGACGTCGCTGTCGCCCATTCTAGGATAGCGTTCGAGCTCCTGCCCATTGGCGGGATTGATGGTGGTGAGCATGTCGCCCAGTTGCTGACTGTCAGCCATTTCTTGGCCCTTCCTTCTTGGTGGTTCGTTACAAAACCAACTCGAAGGCGGAAGGGCCGTTCCTGCCGAGGTGTCGCAGGCCAGATCACATTTTAGTCAAACAGCTTCGAGACGCTTTCATTGTTCGCGATGCGGCGGATGGCTTCGCCCAGAAGCGGGGCGACAGACAACACGCGCAGGCTCTTGGACTTGAAGTCCTCTTCGGTCGGCCGGATCGTGTCGCAGATGACGATCTCGTCCATGACGGATTTCTCTACCCGCTTGACCGCATTGTTGGACAGCACCCCGTGCGTGACATAGGCGCTGACGCCGCTGGCGCCCTTGTCCTTCAGCGCGGCGGCCGCGTTCACCAGCGTGCCGCCGGAGTCGCAGATATCATCGACCATGATGCAGTGGCGGCCCGAGACATCGCCAATGATGTTCATGACTTCCGACTTGCCGGCTTCCGGGCGGCGCTTGTCGACAATGGCAAGATCGACCCCCAGCCGGTTGGCGAGGTTGCGCGCGCGCACCACGCCGCCGACATCGGGCGATACCACCATGACATTGCTGCTGCCATGGGTGATGCGAATGTCGTTCTCGATCACTGGCATGGCGACGAGATTGTCGGTCGGCACGTCGAAGAAGCCCTGGATCTGGCCGGCATGGAGATCCATGGTCAGCACGCGGTCGGCACCCGCCTTGGCGATCAGATTGGCAACCAGCTTGGCGGAGATCGGCGTGCGGCCATCGGTCTTCCGGTCCTGGCGGGCATAGCCGTAATAGGGGATGACGGCGGTGATCCGGCTGGCCGAGGCGCGCACCAGCGCATCGATGCAGATCAGCAGCTCCATCAAATTGTCATTGGCCGGCTTCGAGGTCGACTGGATGACGAAGACATCCTCGCCGCGGACATTTTCATTGATGCGCACGAAGATCTCATTGTCGGAGAAATTCTTGATCTCGGCAGCAGAGAGCGGGCAGTCGAGATGGTCCGCAATGGCTTCCGCCAGGGGTCGGTTCGCGTTGCAGGAAATCAGTTTCATCGCTCAGGCCAGCCCTTCCATTGATCCGCTAGCGGCGCTTTTGGAACAAGGCGCGCCGAGTCGCAAGGAAAAGGGTGCAGGTGGGGTGGGAGAACCGAAAGCGGACGTTAAAGTTCAGGATAGTTGATTTCCAGCGGCTTGATACGCAGAAAGGCACTATAGCAAGCACAATGGGTAACAGAGCCAAAAACCATCACATCGTCCCAAAGGTACTGCAAAGGCAATTTGGGATTGAGGGTGATCCCCTAAAAATTTGGCGTGCTAAGAAGGACCAACTCGGCACTTATTCGGCGCCAAAGCGCAAGCCGATTGAAAAGACTTTTGTCATAAGAGATTACAATACGATCTTGGAAGATGAACAACGTTCTGACCGAATTGAGCGTGCATTTTATGCGAAACTAGACGACTTTCTCGGTCGCATTCTTCCACAAACTATTGAGATTCTCGATCGTGGAGAGATTCCCGACTTTTCCGACGAATCTTTGGATTCTCTGCGTAAGACAGCGATGCACATGGCAAAAAGAACACCTGATTTTCTTCAGGATCACGACGATTTTGAGCTTGGGAAAGAACTTGTTGAAGACACTTTGCGGGCAATGCCAGATGATGTCCCCGTTGAGCAACGCCAAAAACTAGAAGCTGAATTGTCAAACGAAGCCCGGTTGCGTGATCGAGGTAGGCACATAAGAGTGGCCGCAACAATCAACGACAGCCAGCGTGTAGTAGAAACGCTTTCTGAGTTTGTGCCTAGATGGGCGATCTCTGAGACAAAGCACTCATTCATTCTTGCTAGTAGAATGGTCTATCGAATAGGAAATGGTGGCTCCAATGGTCTATCCAATCCGAATATGGAAATGTGGATGCCGATTTGTCCCAAGATAGCGTTGGTTCTGGTTCGCGATATCCGAAACGGGATTCCCCATAGAAACGTAGCAAGTCCTGAAAAAATCCGTCAGATCAACCAGTACGCCGCCAAGAATAGTCACGAAATCGCCTCGCACTCGGAAAAACTATTGAAATCGCTTGTTGGTATGTAACGTAAAGATCGGTTGTTTTCGGTCTATTCGTGCTTGTTCGGTTTGATTAATTTCACTGTTTTCAAAGTGTCGTTCTTCGGAGCACAATACACCCGCCGTCCCTCACACCGTCTCGACCTCCTTCGGCGCAGTGACCTTCCGCGTCACTTGCCGCTTCTTCGGTTTGGGCAGGAGGCGGAAGCGGGTCTGGCACCAGGCGAAGCCGACGCCGACATCGAGCAGGGCGTCCGAGCGCCCGCACGGGCAGAGGAAGGGCATGACGTAGTAGACCCGGTAGGTCTCGCCCGCCACGAGCGGCACCGGCTCGCCCGTCACATGGTTCGGCGCCGCATTCACGCAGAGCACCAGGTCGCCAGCGCCAACATCGTAGCTCATGAATCCAGTTTACCACGAAGCGTGCCCCTCGCCCATATGAGGCTCGCCTGAGCCGGCGCGTCCCCCCGGTTGCGGGAGAGGGGTCAGGGGTGAGGGTGCCGACGGTCGTAGACCACCCTGAAGGTCACCTGAGGCGGACACGGCTCTGCTCGCCAAAACTGGGCTGAAACTGGGCTGGAATTGGGCTGTTTCCGGAACGCTTTCCGGGCCCCGGAACCGGACTGTTTCCGGACTGAAACCGGAACGTTTTCGGACTGTCGTTTTTGGGGGATGGAGGCCATGCTGTCCGGCACGCGCCCGGAACCTCTCGGGCGGGATAGAGCGGTGGACCGTCTGGTCCCTATCCCTCCAGCATGATGACCGAGCCCTGGCGGCCATAATCGGGTTCGTCGCGGTGGTTGCGGCGGCGGTTGGAGAAATACATCTCCTCCATCTCGCAGGTGTCGTGGCCGATGACGTCGACCCAGGCGACCTTCTCGTGCAGCAGGCGGTTCTTCACGAAGGTCTCGATGTTGAAGTGGAAACGGTCGCCCTGGCCGGCATGGAAGAGATTGCCACTCCACGGGGCCTTTTCCATGAATGCCTCACGGAAATCCGGGCCGACCTCATAGCTCTCCTGGCCGATGCACGGGCCAATTGCGGCGTGGATGTCTTTCCTGCTGGCGCCGATCGTCTCCATCTTGGCGATGGTCGCCTCGCAGATGCCGCCGAGCGCGCCCTTCCAGCCGGCATGGCAGGCGCCGATGATCCCGGCCTTGCGGTCTGCCAGCAGCACCGGCACGCAGTCGGCGGTGAGGATGCAGAGCGCGATGCCGGGCAGGTCGGTCACCATGCCGTCGGCCTGCGGGCGGTCATCGCCCCACGGCATCGTCGCGAGGATGGCGCGGTCAGAATGCACCTGGTGGCAGGAGAGGAGGTTTTCCGGTCCCGACGCGCCCACCGCCTCGGCCATCAGCGCCCGGTTGCGGGTCACGGCCTTGGGCCGGTCGCCGGAGCCGGGGCCGACATTGAGGCTTTCATAGATGCCGTCGGAGACCCCGCCCTGGCGTCCGAAGAAGCCGTGGCGGATGCCTTTCATGCTGGCAATATGCGGGGCAAGCGTATGGGGAAGAATGCTCATGGGCGAGGGCATAGGCCACGTGGCGGAAAAAGCAAACGGGGGCGCCTATTCAGCCTGCTCCGGGGAGGTTTCGTCCCGCGCTTCGGCGGCCTCTGATGGGCTATCTGCGGATTTCTTCCTCCGCCGCCCGGTAATCCAGCTGGCGCGCTCTTCCATCTTGCGCAATTCTCCGTCCAGCGCCGCCATGGTGCGAGAAAGATCGGCCGACTCTTCCTTGCGCCAGGCCCGTTCCGCCTGCGCAATCGCCCAAGCCACACCTGTCGCTTTCACGGGCTTTGGCAGGCCTTCGGAGCTGTCGAGACCGGCGCACACCAGCGCCCAGTCGGCGGAGGCCTGGCGGGCGGCAATGAGGTTCATGAGACGGAGCGGCTGTGACTGGCGCCACTTCATCAGCGACAACAGGCCGGGGCGATAATCTTCCATCGCCTCGAAGCGCATCATGATGACGTCGAACAGCCGCGTGCGGGGCATTTCCTCCTCATCGAAGGAGCCTTCGCTCATCGCCCTGTCGAAATAGCGCTCGACGGAGTCGGCGATGGTATCCTTGTTGGCGACGCCATGAAACTGTTCCAGCGGAATGCCGGCCCCATCGGCGATCTGCGCCAGGGTGAGGTCAGCCCATGGCTCGTCGGTGGCTAGTTTGAGCGCGGCGCGGACGCCCATTTCGAGGATGGTCCTGCGATCTTCGACCAAGGTTCAGTCTCCCGAGAGTTCGCGATCCCTTTTGATCGCCGCCCCAACAGCGTGCTCCATGAGAGATGGCATCGCCGTGTCCTGCATCAAGACGTCCAGCGCGGCTTTCGTGACGCCGCCGGGCGAGGTCACGTTCTCGCGCAGCTTCGATGGCGCTTCTTCGGACTCCATCATTAGCGCGCCTGCGCCCTCGATCGTCTTCTTGGCCAGCCGCATCGCCATGTCCTGATCGAGCCCATGCGCCTTTCCGGCCGCTGCCATGACTTCAGCGAGCAGAAAGACATAAGCTGGCCCGCAGCCTGAAATGGCTGTTGCGGCGGAGATCATGTCCTCACCGATCGGGCCTTCGACGTCACCAAGCGGTGTCAGCAGGGCCTTTAGGTAGTCGCCATCATCTGCGCTGGCCTCATCCGGCAGGCAGAGCAGGGTCATGCCCTTGCCGACGAGGCCTGGCGTATTCGGCATGGCGCGGGCGACCCTGTCTGTGCCCAGCGTGCGGGCCAGCGAGTCGAGTGTGATGCCCGCCATGATGGAGAGCACCAGCGTGTCCGGGCCCACATGAGCGCGGATCTGATCGGAGATCTTGTCGAAAACCTGAGGCTTCACGGCGACGACCAGCGTGGTCGCCGGTCCGGGTGCCGGGTTCAGGGTAATCTTGCCGTCGCGTTCCCAGTCGGTCAGCTGCGAGGATGGCTGAGGATCGATAATGGCGATGGGACCGTCATAATTCGACTGGATCCACCCGCCGGCCAGCGCGGAGCCCATGCGTCCGCCGCCGACAAGTGTAATCCCCGGCTCAGGCCTCGCCATCTGTCTCGAAGAGGGCTGCGTCGATGGCTTCTTCCGGCGTCTTGCCGGCCCAGATCACGAAGTTGAACGCCGGGACGAACATGTTCACCGCATCCGTCGCGGCAGCAAGAACCGCGCGAATCTCACCCGGATCGGGCTCGAGGCGGTCGAGCAAGGGCAGGGTGTGGCGGAACAGGATGACATGATCATCGGCCCAGTAGTCGAAATGGCCGAGCCAGAGGCGTTCATTCGCCATCAGCACGAGCTTGGCGATCGCGTTCTGGCGCGCAGCGGTTGGTTTCAGGTCGAGCGTCAGGGTGAAGTGCAGCGCCGGTGGCTCGCGGCGGGCAGCGAAGAGCGCGCCCATTTCGCCCCAGCGGCTCTGGGCGATGCACTGAATGGCGGTGTCATCGTCGCGCTGATGCTCCCAGCCTGCATTCTCGAGGCAGGCTTCGACGAGATCGAGCGGATCAGCCGGAGTATCGTGCGTATGAAGGTCGAGGCTCATGGCTTGGTCCTTCCGAATCATCGTGGCGAAATCGCCACTGGTCAGGACGGTATCACGGGGATAGCCGCCTGCAACCGGACTTCTTCCAAGGGTTGTGGAAGCGGCTCAGCATGTCCGTCGCATGGGGAACGGCGCGTTTCAATGCTTGAGGACAGTCGGGCGCCAGCGCCTGACATCCAGTTGCCGGGCTATTTCGGGGGTGCTAGGCGAAAGCATGCTCCGGCTTTTCCTTCGCAAATTTGCTTTTCTTGTCCTTCTCCTGCCGGTGTCCTGTGGTGACGGGCGTCCTGCCGGCGATGCGCTCGTGGCCGTGGCAACCAATTTCCGGGAAGTGGCGGAGGTGCTTGAAGCCGATTTCGAGGCGTCGACGGGCTATGAGATTTCGGTTGCCTCGGGCTCAACCGGCCAGCTCTACACCCAGATCACAAATGGCGCGCCTTTCGATGTGTTTCTTGCGGCCGATCAGCGCCGGCCTGAAATGCTGGAAGACGATGGGGATGCCGTCGCTGGCACGCGCTTCACCTATGCCATCGGGAAACTCGCCTTGTGGAGCACGGACCCATCAGCTTTCCAGCGAGATGGCCAGGCCGTCTTGCGCGAAGGAAACTTTCGCGCCCTCGCTATCGCCAATCCCGATCTGGCCCCGTATGGCGCTGCAGCGATGGAAGTGATCGGCGCGCTGGGCCTTGCTGGGCAGTTGCAGGACAAGATCGTTCGCGGTGAAAATGTAGGACAGGCGCTGGCCATCGTCACGAGCGGGAATGCTGAACTTGGCTTCGTCGCCCTGTCGCAGATCGCATCGCCCGGCAGACCTCTCGGCGGGTCATACTGGCAGCCGCCTCAGTCGCTTCATTCCCCGATCCGACAGGACGCCATTCTGCTGGAGCGAGCCAGTGAGAATGAGGCGGCGCGGGGCTTTATCGACTATCTGAAGACCGAAGAGGCGCGTGAGACGATCGCGGCGTACGGCTATGAAACCGGCTGAACGTCATGCCTGACCTCGCCCCCGTCCTGCTCAGCCTCCAGCTTGCGGCGGTCACGACGTTGATCCTGTTCGTCATTGCCTTGCCATTGGCCTGGTGGCTTGCGCGCACGCGTTCTCCGTTGAAGCCTGTCGTGGAGGCGGTGACGGCTCTTCCGCTTGTCCTGCCGCCGACCGTGATCGGCTTCTACCTGTTGATTGCGTTGAACCCGACTTCGCCCATTGGCGCCTTCTGGGTGTCTGTCACGGGCGAAACACTGACCTTCTCCTTTGCCGGACTGGTTGTTGCCTCAATCATCTATTCCCTGCCCTTCATGGTGCAGCCCATCCAGTCCGCCTTCGAAGCGGTCGGCCGGGCGCCTATGGAGGCCGCTGCGATGCTCCGCGCCTCGCAATTCGATGCCTTCTTCAGTGTCCTGCTTCCCCAGTCGGTCCGTGGCCTGATTACGGCCGGCGTACTTACCTTTGCGCACACGATCGGGGAGTTCGGCGTTGTCCTGATGATTGGCGGTAACATCCCGGACCGGACGCGTGTGGTCTCCATCGATATCTATGAGCAGGTCGAGAACCAGAATTACGGCGATGCGCACCTGCTGTCGGCTGGTCTCCTCGTCTTTGCTTTCCTTGTGCTGGCCGGGGTGTATGCGATCAATCGGAGCTGGCGTGTCCGCACCAGCTGACCCCCTTGTCCTTCGCGTTGCCCTTGCGCGCAGCGGCTTCGAACTGCACGTCGATGAAGCTGTGCCGCTTGACGGCATTACGGCGGTGTTCGGTCCAAGCGGCAGCGGCAAGACCACGCTGCTTAGGGCCATTGCCGGGCTCGACCGCCCGGATCGGGGCCGCATCGCATTGGGCAGTGAAGTTTGGTTTTCCTCTGATGAGCGCCGGAATGTACCACCGCACAGGCGCGCGGTCGGTTACATGTTTCAGGCCGCCCGCCTTTTCAGCCATCTCGACGTGCGTGGCAATCTCGTCTTCGCCGAGCGTCGCAGCCGGATGGCGCAGAGCGATATAACCTTTGATGACGTGGTTGAGGCGACGGGCATAGCAGGCCTGCTCGACCGCAGGATTGACCGGCTCTCGGGCGGTGAATGCCAGCGCGTTTCAATGGCGCGGACTCTGTTGTCACGCCCACGTCTGCTTCTGCTGGATGAGCCGCTCACCGGCCTCGACAGGGCCTCAAAGCGCGAACTCCTGTCCTATCTGCGCGACGTGCCGGCGCGGTTTGGCTTGCCCACGCTCTATGTCAGCCACGACATTGAGGAGGTGAGCGCGCTGGCCACGCACATGCTGGTGCTGGAGAACGGCGCCGTCACAGCGAATGGCGCAATCAGCGAGGTGATGCAGACGCTCGATCTCGCGCCGCTCATGGCCAATGGCATGACGGGGAGCCTGATCGAGACAAGGGTTCTCGGTCATGATGCAGCCCTTGGCGTCACAAGGCTGGATCTTGCGGGAACCTCGATCAGCCTGCCATTGGATGAGCGGCTGGTCGTGGGCAGTACGGTTCGTCTCTTTGTCGATTCGCGGGATGTCGCCGTCGCGACGCACAAGCCTGAAGGGCTGAGCATCCGGAATATGCTGCCGGGGCGGATCACGGCGATTTCGGCAGAGGCAAAGGCCCCACACGCTGACATCGACCTGCAGGTCGGTCCAAACCGCCTGCGAGCTCGGATTACGCGCGCGGCACTCGCAGAGCTGCAGCTCGCGGAAGGCATGGAGGTGTTCGCACTCATCAAGAGCATGAGCCTGGCCGGAGATCTCGGTGCGAGCTGAGGGCTCCTAGCCCTTTTTCTTCTCCAGCGCCTCGATACGTTTCTCGAGGTCTTCGACCCGCTCCAACGCTCTGGTGGCGATGGTTTTAAGCGCTTCAACCTCGTCGCGTTCAGCGAGGTCCATGTCGGCGATCATCGAGCGCACACGGGCCTGCGCGGCAGTGCGGGCTTCGTCACCGGCGGCGCGGGCGGCGCCCATCGCGCCTGTCATCAGGCCTGCAAGGTCATCGAGTAGTGGATTTGAACTCGCCATGCGGTTACTCCTTGCCGCGTTGAGAGGGACTGGTTACCCGGAATGCCTAGCAGATAGGACCGGTGGCAGACAGGGGAAAGACGCCGCATGTACGCACTCACGACCGCCGCTCTGAGTTTTCCGGAGTTCAGTCCTGCGCTGATCGAGATCGACCTCGGCTTTCTCGGCCTGCCGACCTTCCCGATACGCTGGTATGCGCTGGCCTACATTGCCGGCCTCGTTATCGGCTGGCGCTATGCATTGGCGCTGGTGCGCCGACCCAACCTCTGGGGTGGGCAGAGCCCGGCGACCCGCGATGATATCGACGACCTGCTTTTCTATGTGACCCTCGGCGTGATTCTGGGTGGCCGGATCGGCTACATCCTGTTCTACCAGCTGCCATTCCAGTTCGAGTTCATTCAGCGCGATCCGTGGAGCCTGCTCAGGATCTGGGAAGGGGGCATGTCCTTCCATGGAGGGCTTCTAGGTGTGGCCGTGGCGATACTGATTATTGCCAGGCAGCGTGGCATCAAGCTTATGCCAATCGCCGACATCGCCGGTGTCGTAACGCCGATCGGCCTGTTCTTCGGGCGCTGCGCGAACTTCATCAACGCCGAGCTCTTTGGCCGCCCGACCGACCTGCCGATCGGCATGGTGTTTCCGGAAGGCAATGCCGGGGGTACGCCCTCGGCCTATAACTGGGAAACCAATCAATGGGTCTATACCGGCGCTGAAGTCGCGCGCCATCCGAGCCAGCTATACGAAGCGACGCTGGAAGGCCTGATCCCAGCCATCATCATCTCCGTTCTGGTCTGGCGCTTTGGTCTGCTGAAGCGGCCAGGCATGGCAGCAGGGCTTTTCCTGCTTCTTTATGGAATCGGACGCTCGATCGTTGAGCAGTTCCGGATGCCAGACAGCTTCACCTTGGGTGTGATGCCTGAGTGGCTGACAATGGGTCAGCTTCTCTCCCTGCCGATGTGGCTTGGCGGGGCGTTTCTTGTCTGGAATTCGATGCGCAAACCACCAGCGAGTGCGGCGTCGGCGTGAGCCTGAAGGACGACCTCAAATCCCTCATCCAGGCTGGCGGGCCACTTCCGGTTTCGGCCTATATGAACGCCTGCCTGCATGACCTGCAGCACGGCTATTATGCGACGCGTCCGGGGATTGGGCGTGACTTCATTACAGCCCCCGAGATCAGCCAGGTGTTCGGTGAGCTGCTCGGCCTCTGGGCGCTGTATGAGTGGCAGTCGATGGGCGCGCCGAACCCGGCGCGGCTGGTCGAAGTGGGCGGCGGCCGTGGCACGATGATGGCCGACATGCTGCGCGTGATCGGCAAGGCCGGTGGCGGCGAGGCGTTTTCGCTCGCCATGAACGAAGCCAGCCCCGTCCATGCGGCGCGCCAGAGCGAAGCACTCGCCCAGTTCCATCCCGATTTTCTTGGTGCCTTTCAGGCCCTTGGCGAAGCACCCTTCATCCTCGTTGCGAATGAGTGGCTGGACTGCCTGCCGGCCCGCCAGTTTGTGATGTCGGATGGCGAGTGGCGCGAAAAGGTGGTTGGTCTTGATGAGGCTGGCGAGCTTGCTTTCGGCATCGCCGGCGATGCGGCCAGTACCCCGGTCGCCCAGGTTTCCGGGGAGGCCGCTGAAGTCCAGCCCGCGCTTGAGACCCTTGTTGATGTTCTGAGGGACGCCTTCGAGCAGGTGCCTGGGCGGGCGCTATTCATCGATTACGGGCCATCCAACCTGGCCCCAGGCGACACGCTGCGGGCTTTCCTGCGGGGAGAGCAGGTCGACCCGCTGGCCCATCCGGGCGAGAGCGATCTGACCGTCGATGTGGATTTTGGCCGTCTGGCAAGGCTGGCAGACGCGGCAGGGCTGGAGGTCGCGGGGCCTGTGGAGCAGGGGCCATTCCTGCTGTCGCTCGGGGCCGAAGCGCGCATGCAGGCGTTGATAAAAGCCAATCCTGAAGAGGCGGAGGCGATCCATGACGGCGTGCGCCGTCTTGTCGATCCGGCAGAGATGGGCAGCCGTTTCAGGGTGCTTTGCCTGAGTGCCCCGGGGCTCGCGCCGCCAGCCGGTTTCTAGCGCGGTAGCCTGAACCGGACTCTCAACCCGCCAAGCGGGCTGTCTTCAAGCCGGATGTCACCCCCATGCTGGCGGGCCGTGTCGCGCGCTATGGAGAGGCCGAGGCCGGTGCCGGGGACGTTCTGATTACGTGAAGCGTCCAGCCGATGGAACGGTTTGAACGCTTCTTCACGACGCTCCGCCGGGATGCCCGGCCCGTCATCATCGACCACAAGCTCGATCATGTGTGGGCCGTTGATGACTTCCGCCTCGACATGCGAGCCGAAGCCAAGCGCGTTGGACAGGAGGTTTGACACCGCCCGGCGGATCAGCCCTGGCCGGGCAATCAGGGAAACTTCATCCATGCGCTTGAAGGCCACGGCTCCCTCCAGCCCCTCAGCAACGTCCCGCACCATATCGTCGAAGCGGAAGGAGACCGGTTGCTCACCTTCCTTGCCGCTGGCAAAGGCGAGATATTCCTCCAGCATGGCGGACATTTCAGCAAGGTCGGCCTTGGCGGCCCGGATGTCTTCCGTATCCTCCAGCATGGCGAGCTGCAGCTTCAGCCGTGTCAGCGGCGTGCGCAGGTCATGACTGATTCCGGCCAGCATTGTGGTGCGTTCTTCAGCGAACGTGGTCAGGCGTGTGCGCATATCCATGACAGCCCGGGCCGCGTCGCGGATTTCAGTGGCGCCGGATGGCCGGTAGTTCCCCGTGTCGCGGCCGCGGCCATAGGATTTGGCGGCTTCCGTCAGCTTCAGGATGGAGCGGACCTGATTGCGCAGGAAACCCAGCGCGAGGGCAACGAGAATGCCCGTCGCCCCGATGACCCACACGATGAAGATATGGCCGGTCGTCGAAAAGGTCCGGTCCCGCTCGGCGATGAACTGAAGCACGTCCGCGCCATCCTGCACCTGGATCTCGACGGTTTCTCCATAGCCTGACAGGTCGAACCAGTAAGGCTGGTCCAGCGAGACGCTGAGTTCACGCGACAGGATTTCGTCCAGCGCGGTGAAGAAGAGGCCTTTCTGCTCGGTTGGCAGCTCTGTGTCTTCGAGCACCGTCACGTCGAGCTGCATGGAGCGGCTCGCTTCACTGGCCAGCATCTCGAACTCGCCGGGATATTCATGGCGCAGCGTGACCATGAAGGCGATCTCGCTTGAGATGGTCTGACTGAGCTTTCGCGAGGTGTGGCGCCAATGGCTGTCGTAGAAGATATAGGTCACTGCCGTCAGCAGCAGGATGACGGGCAGGACGACCATCAGCACCGACCGCGGATAGAGGCCGCGCGGGGTAATGTCCCTCAGGCGTATGTGAAACCGCTTCGGCATCCGATCCTGACTAGCGAGGCTCGCCCCAATACGAAAGCGCCTTCTGCCGGATCAGTCCGGCATGAGGCGGTAGCCTACCCCGCGCACGGTCTGGATGTGCAGGGGCATCTTGGGATCGGGTTCGATCTTCCGGCGCAGGCGTGTGACCTGTACATCGATGGAGCGTTCCGTACTGCCGGGTGAGCGCGAGGCGAGTTCTTCGCGGCTGACCGGTTCGCCGGCCCGCGAGGCGAGCATGCTAAGCAGCTGCAACTCGGCTTCTGTCAGTTTGACGCGGCGGTCGCCTTCGGTGAGTTCACCACGCTTGGCGTCAAACACCAGGCCTGACATTTCGATTTCATCGGGAACCGGCTCGACATGGGTGCGCCGGAGAATGGCGCCAACGCGCAGCGACAGCTCTTCGGGCTCGAACGGCTTGGCGAGATAGTCATCCGCCCCGGCTTTCAGCCCCTCGATGCGGTCGGCGGTTTCTCCGCGGGCTGTCAGCAGCAGCACGGGTGTTTTAAGCCCGTTCGTGCGCACCGACTGCAGCAGTTCCAGCCCTGTCTCACCCGGCATCATGATGTCGAGAATGGCGAGGTCGAAATCCAGCGTGGCCAACAGTTTGCGCGCGGTTGCCGGGCTCGCCGCCACGGTGACGCGATAATCGAGCTTTTCGAGATACTGCTTGAGCAGGCTGCGGATACGATCATCGTCATCGACCACAAGGATATGCGGGGCGTCACTCATCGTGTCAGGGCCTCCAGCACGGCGCGCGTTCCGGCGACAGCGCTGGCGCCGGCTTCGCGATAGGCTTCGCGCATGGCTGAACGCAGATCGGCAACGACAGGAGCGATCAGGGCTTCTCCCTCCTCGGAAAGCGACAGCCGGCGGCGGCGTGCATCGCGCCCGCCGGTTTTCTTGTGGACGAGGTGTCGCTTGTCGAGTTCGCCGAGCAGGCGAGCGAGTGTCGGTGTGGTCGCACCGGTCTCGTCGCGCAGTTCGCTCACCGTCAGGCCCGGCTTGAAGCGGATGGTGATCATCAGACGCAGCGCCGGCATGTTCAGTCCGGTCGTGTCCTGGTTGCGGCGAAGCGCCGCTGCAATCGCCCGTTCGCTTGCCAGCAGAAGCGCAATACCATTATCGAGCTCTTCCTCCCTGAGGAAAAGCCGCGGATCGACCCGCCCCGTTTCGCCCGGCTTCTGGTTGACTTCGGATGTCACAGTCTGAGAATGGAGCGGTTTTCCGGTAGAAGTTCAAGCGAGGACAAGAAAAATGGCTTCCATCCCGTATCATGACCGTGACGGATACATCTGGATGGATGGTGAATTTGTACCATGGCGCGATGCTAAAATTCACGTCCTCACCCATGGTCTGCACTATGCCTCCTCGGTGTTCGAGGGAGAGCGCGCCTATAACGGTCAGATTTTCGAATCGCGCAAGCATTCCGAGCGCCTTCACCGTTCCGGCCGAATCCTTGATTTTGACGTGCCTGGGACAGTCGATCAGCTTGAGGATGCCAAGAAGGAGACGCTGGCGAAATCCGGTCTCGAGAATGCCTATGTGCGGGCTTTTGCCTGGCGCGGCAGCGAGATGATGGGTGTGTCCGCGCAGGAGAACCGCATCCACCTTGCCATCGCCGTCTGGCATTGGGGCGACTATTTCAAGGACAAGATGAAGGGCATTGCGATGACGCATTCGCAGTGGCGCCGTCCTGATCCGAAGACCGCGCCGTGCGAGGCGAAGGCTGCCGGCCTCTACATGATCTGCACGCTGTCCAAGCATGCTGCTGAGCGTCAGGGTTTTGCCGACGCGCTCATGCTTGACTGGCGCGGCCACGTGGCTGAGGCGACAGGTGCCAACATCTTCTTCCTGCGCGATGGGGCGCTTCACACGCCAACGCCGGATTGCTTCCTCAACGGGATCACCCGGCAGACAGCGATCAAGCTTGCTGAAGCGCGCGGGATCGAAATCGTCGAGCGGACGATCCTTCCGGAAGAGCTGCCGACCTTCTCCGAGTGCTTCATCACCGGCACAGCTGCAGAGCTGACGCCCGTGCGCTCCATTGGAGAGGTCGAGTACAAGCCCGGCCAGGTGACCGAGGCGCTGGTGAACGACTATTCCGATCTCGTGAATGGCAAGGTGAAAAATCCGGTCGTTTGAGCCCCTCGCTGACGGTCGTGAGCTTTTCCATGCGATCTGATTGCCTGAGACCCGTAGCGGGCTAATGCCTGCCTGCCTTCGAAAACCGAGCTGGATATGCTATACTTTCCGCTCGGAAAGAGAGGTGCATTATCGCCCAGAGCAAGATGAAATCCAGTCGGAAGAAGGCCCTGAAACGCCTGAAGACGCTGCGCTCCATCTATGAAAAACCGGATGCTGTGCGCAAACATTTCGGGCTCAAGCGCCGCAAGCTCAGCGGCAGTCAGAAATTCTTACGGATGCTGACCCGATAAGCGGGAAGGACAATTGATAACAAGAAAAAGCCGCGCCAGGGCTGGCGCGGCTTTCTTGTGTCTGAAGGGCGACTGCGGCCTATTTGTTCGGCTGCGGTGTAGTGCGCAGATAAGGCTTCAGCGTCTTGTAGCCCTTCGGGAACATCTTGTCGGCATCCTCATTCGAGACGCTCGGCACGATGATCACATCTTCGCCCTGCTGCCAGTTCACCGGGGTGGCCACCTTGTAGCCGTCGGTGAGCTGCAGGGAGTCGATCAGGCGCAGGATCTCGTTGAAGTTCCGGCCAGCGCTCGGCGGATAGACAATCGAGGCGCGGATCTTCTTCTTCGGATCGATCACATAGACCGCCCGCACCGTGACTTTCGCATCGGCATTCGGGTGGATCATGTTGTAGAGGGTGGCGACCTTCTTGTCCGGATCGGCGATCAGCGGGAAGTTGACCGCGCATCCCTGGGTCTCTTCGATGTCCTTCACCCATTCTTTATGGTCCTGAAGACTGTCGGCCGAGATCACGATGGCTTTCGCGCCGCGCGCGGCCAGCTCGTCCTTCAGTTTGGCTGTGTAGCCAAGCTCAGTCGTGCAGACGGGGGTAAAGTCGGCCGGGTGGGAAAAGAACACCACCCAGTCATCACCGATCCAATCATGGAAGTTGATCTTGCCTTCAGTGGTCTCGGCTTCAAAATCAGGGGCTGTATCGCCAAGCAGCAGGCTCATGGAATTCTCCAGTAATTGCTTTATCTTGCCGGGAAGATGGTACGGAGCCTCAGGGTCAACAAGCTTGGCACGCTGATTCCGGTGGTTAGTTTTACTAAGCTTCGAAGGGCAGTTCCCTACACATGAAACGCCTGATCCTGATGCGGCATGCCAAGACCGAACCCTGGAATGAGGGCGTGAATGATCGCGACCGCATCCTGACCCCGCGTGGGCACGGTGACGCCGAAGCCATGGCCGTGGCATTGCAGCAGGAAGGTTGGTCACCAGACATGGCGCTGGTTTCCAGCGCGCGGCGTACACGTGAGACCTGGCAGCATCTGGCGCTGGTCTTCCCCGAATGCCGGAAACTTGTCACCGACGACCTTTATCTCGCAGGGGTGCCGGTAATAGAAGAGCTGATCAAAAAGCATGCGGGTGAGGCCTCCACGGTCATCGTGATCGGCCACAATCCCGGCCTGCATGAGCTCTCAGGATCCATCCTGCGCCAGGCGGGCAGCGAAAATCATCGTGCATCCATGAAGCTGGCCGCGAAGCTGCCCACCTCTGCGGCGGCTTTTTTCGAGCAGGAGGATGACGGGCCCTATGTGCCCGTGCTTTTCAAGCTCGTTGACTTCATCAAGCCGAAAAATCTCGCCTGATACGAAAACCGCCCTGCCAGGCGGGGCAGGGCGGCTCGGGAAGGGGATGGCAGGAACGGCGCAAGGAGTGAACCCCGCCAGTCCCCTGTCTCTTGAACTAGCGGACCGCGCGCCGGTTGAGCCTGCGGCGGCGCTGGACCAGCAGGCTGGGTTTCCAGGCTGCCGAGTTGTCATTGGCCACGGTCCGGACGTCGGGGGAGATGGCCTGAACCGTGTGGGCCGTGGACAGCGCTTCAACGGGGTGGGCGGAAGCGGCGGAGCTCTGGGAGGCGAGCGGGTACATCTAGTTACTCCTTCGTTGCAAATATCCGGTCTTGATGCCGGGTGGGGTTGGTTTCTTTTTTCGGAGGCTTGCTTTGTTGTTGCCGCCGATGACCAAGAGTTAGGATAAGAATTATCGAAAATCAATAACTATTTTCCGAAAAACAGCGAAACTCAATAAAAACAAGGCATTATTTTTATTGTTTTTCGATAATTTTAACGCCTCTAGATCCGGTTAGCGGGTTTTCCGGCACTTTTCGGAGCAGAATCGCACCTCCTCCCAGACCTTTTCCCACTTCTTTCGCCATTCGAACGGGCGTCCGCATCGCGCGCATGTTTTCACTGGAAGCGCCCCCTTGCCGCGCGCCCCCAGGGTGATGGATTTCGGTCCGGAGCTTCGTCTCGCCATTTCTGTCCTCGCTGGGAATCGAGTTAGGCGGTTGCGGCTCAGTGGCGAGCGTGCCCTTGCCAATTCGTGACGAGTCCTACTTCCATGCCCTGCAAGCGAAAACGGGACGAGGCATGACAACGGCAATCATTGGTGCAGGCATCGCAGGGCTAAGTGCCGCCCGCGTTCTGGAGGCTGCGGGAGAAACGGTCAGGCTTTATGACAAAGGCCGCGGGCCAGGGGGCCGCATGTCGACGCGCCGCGCCGAAACACCGGTGGGTGAAGCCCGCTGGGACCATGGCGCGCAGTTCTTTACCGCGCGGGATGAAGCCTTTCGCGAAGAGATTGTTCGTCTGCGTGAGGCAGGGGCGGTTACGCGCTGGCGCCCGCGCATGGCAGACATCCGCAAGCGTTCGGATAGCTGGACGGTCGGTGTCCAGCCCAGCGAGAACGAACGCGAGCCCCTGTTCGTTGGTACGCCATCAATGAACGCCGTGATCAAGGCCATGGCGACGGATCTGCCGATCGACTGGGGCAGGCGCGTGACAAAGATCCGGTTGGATGGTCAACACAAGACACTCGTCTTCGAAGATGGTGGCGAGGAAGGTCCTTTCGACAAGGTCATCTGCGCCACGCCGGCTGAACAGGCTGTCGATCTCCTCTCCGGTGTGAGCGACGCTCTTTCGGCCCAGGCGGCGCGTGCACAGTCCGCCCCCTGCTGGGCGGTGATGCTCGCCTTCAAGGAAAAGCTGCCCGTGGACTGGGATGCTGCGAATATTGCTGACGGTGCGCTCGGCTGGGTGACCCGGAATGCGAGCAAGCCTGACCGTGGAGATACTGAAACATGGGTGCTGCACGCCTCACCGGCCTGGAGCCGCGAGCATGTCGATCTTGAAAAGGACGACGTGATGGCACAGCTCCTTCGCGAGTTCAGCACCATGTCCGGTGCGCCAGAGCCCATCCATGTGGCGGCCCACCGCTGGCTCCATGCCAAGGTGGACAAGGCTGCGGGTTCGTCATTCGGCTGGGACGAGGCGACAGGGATAGCCGTGATCGGCGACTGGCGGTCGGGACCACGCGTCGAAGCGGCCTGGTTGAGCGGTCTGGCGTGCGCTGATTTCCTCTCAAGCGCGAAATAACAACTTGAAATTTAGCGCTATTTGCGCTCTCCATTCTGTATGGGCGAGGGCAGTTGGGGCGATCTGGGCGTTGCAGCGCGAAGCCGAAGTGCGGCGCGTAACCTCAACCATGGTGAGAAACCGGTCGGCTACAGCCTGCTTCAGGCAATCTCCCGGTCAGAAGCGCTTCCGCCGAAACTGAGCGCCCGCACGGTGCCAAGCCTGTTTCAGGTCTTGGCGTTTCTGGGCCTTGTCGCACTCGGATGTGCCGCGGTTCGCTGGCAACCGGGCCTTACGCTTTCTGTAGCAGGATTTACCTGCTGGTTTGCCTTCATCCTCATCGTGCTGTGGCGCTTTTGCCTGGTCATTGTCGGCGCGGGCCGGCGATTTGGGCCATCCTCCTCTGAGAGCCACGCGAAGAGCCTTCCGGAAGAGCTACCGGTTTATTCCATTCTCATCGCCTTGCGCCATGAGGCCGGCATGATGCCCCAGCTCGCGACCAGCCTGTCGGCGCTGGATTGGCCGGCCGGCCGGCTCGACATTCTCCTGCTGATCGAGGCCGATGACACGGAAACGATGCGTGCTGCGCGTGATGCGGCGTTCCCGACAGGCACCCGCGTCATCCGCGTTCCACCCGGCAAGCCGCTGACCAAACCGCGGGCGCTCAACTACGGGCTCGCGCGTGCGGTTGGTGAATATCTCACGATCTATGATGCTGAAGACCGCCCGGACCCGCAGCAATTGAAAGCGGCCTGCGCCATGTTCGAGGACGCGCCGGCAAATGTGCTCTGCCTGCAGGCGCCACTCAAGGCAACGAACGGAGCATCCAGCTGGGTCGCGGCGCATTGGGCACTTGAGTACGATGTCCAGTTCAATCTCTACCTCCCGGCACTCGCCAGTTGGGGGCACCCCATCATGCTGGGAGGAACGAGCAATCATTTCCGCAGGCTGGACCTCATCGCCTTTGGAGGCTGGGACGCCTGGAATGTGACCGAAGACGCCGACCTCGGCCTGCGGGCCGCACGGCTTGGCGGACAGACCTGGCGGATCAATACCCCCACTTTGGAATCTGCGCCGGAGACGTATTCGGTCTGGTTTCACCAGCGCAAGCGATGGATCAAGGGCTATATGCAAACTTGGCTGGTGTGCATGCGCAGGCCATTCAGCCTCCTGAGCGAACTCGGGTTTCCGGCGTGGGTGAGCCTCCAGATGACACTGGGCGCGTCCATCCTGAGTGCATTCCTCTATGGGCCGATGACACTCTGGATGCTGGCCGGCCTGATCGTCCCTGCCGTGCAGGTAGACGCTCTCAGCTTCGCCCTGTTCGGGCTGGGCTGGATTGCCAGTACGCTCGGTGATGCACTGGCGCCGGGGCGGTGGCGGTTTGCCCGGACCCTGGCCGTTGTTTCGCGTCCCTTCTACTGGATGCTTCAGACCGGTGCTGCAATTATGGCGCTCTATGGCCTTGCGGTCAGGCCGCACTTCTGGGCAAAGACGCCGCATCAGCCCGAGCAGGGCGAAGCGGCCAGCCGAGCAGATATCGAAGCATGACCACCTGGATCATTACTATCCTGATTATCGTCGCCGCAGGGGCCGGGATCTTCCTGTCCAGCCGCAAACTGGGCGGCGTCCGCAAGGATGGGCGCCCCAATCAGATGCCTTGGGGCCTGATCATGGTTGGCTGCACGCTTGTGGTCTTTCTCGGAATGGTCCACGCGATCAACCTTGCCGGTTTTGAAACCGGGCCAGAGCACGGCCTTTTGGGGCGCTTCGGGCGGTAAATTCGCCGCCTGCGGAACGCTCGCGGGTTGAGGCGCATTGCTTGACCATCGATCGGTTGAATGGAGGCGGGTGATGAAACGATTTCTGACAGGCGCATTGATGGGCGTTTGCCTGGCCGGGACAGCTGCCGCCGATCCGATGCTTTCTGACTTCGACTATCCCTGGCCCGTCGAGCGCCATGCCCTGGTCAGTCAGGGGCAGGCGATGGAGATGGCCTATCTCGATGTCATGCCCGAAGAGACGAACGGTGAAACCGTCGTGCTCCTTCACGGCAAGAATTTTTGCGCCGCGACTTGGGAAACAGTGATCCGGGCACTTCTTGATGAGGGCTATCGCGTCATCGCACCGGATCAGATCGGTTTCTGCAAATCTTCCAAACCACAGGGCTACCAGTATGGTCTGCACACGCTCGCCGCGAATACGCATGGCCTGATCGAAGCGCTGGATATCGAGGCGCCGGTCATCATGGGCCATTCCATGGGCGGCATGCTGGCGGCGCGCTATACCCTGCAATATCCCCAAGAGACCGGTGGTCTTGTTCTCCTCAATCCGATCGGTCTTGAGGACTGGCGGGCCAAGGCCGTGCCGAACGTCACTGTCGACCAGCTCTATCAAAGCCAGCTGAAGACCACGCGAGACGGCATCAAGGCCTACCAGCAATCGACCTATTATGTCGGCGACTGGAAGGACCGCTACGACCGTTGGGTCGACATGTTGTGGAGCATGTATGAGGGCGAAGGAGGCAAGATCACGGCCTGGCACCATGCGCTGACGGCTGACATGGTTTTCAACCAGCCCGTCGTGCACGAATTCCCGACCATCGAAGTGCCGACGCTGCTGCTGATTGGCGAGCAGGATAACACGGCGCTGGGCAAGGGGCGGGCAAGCGAGAGTGTCCGCGAAACGCTCGGTAATTATGAAGCACTGGCCCGTGAGACAGAAGCGGCCATTCCGGGCGCTATACTGGTGAGCTTTCCCGATCTGGGTCATAGTCCGCATATCGAGGCGCCGGACCGGTTCATGCACGAGCTGATCGCCGGACTTGAGGCAATGACCGACTAGCGCCTCTACCCATATTTTTTCGCGGACGCGCTAGCTCGATTTGGAACAGAATGGGAAGGATGGAGGTGGATTTTGGATCGTGAAGCTTTGAAGGCCATCGGCGAGAAGGTCGTCGCGGCAAATAATGACGGCAGCTACAAGACGCTGATCGACACCGTCTATGATCCATCATGTGTATCGGTCGAGTCCGGACCCGTGCCGGGGGGCAGCGCCGAGGCGCAGGGGCTCGAGGCCATTGCCGGCAAATGGGCGTGGTGGGAAGACAATCACACGGTTCACGAGACCACCGCGAAAGGCCCCTTTCTCCATGGCGATGACCGGTTTGGCGTGATCTTCGCCGTCGACTGCACATTCAAGCCGACCGGTGAGCGGACGCAGATGCAGGAACTTGCCATCTACACGGTAAAAGATGGCAAGATCGTGCGGGAAGAATTCTTCAATTAGGCAAGGTGTGCCGGGCGGCTGCGGCAGATGACCTCTGACGCCAAGGAAGCCTTGGACGCGCTCTCAAGCTCGCGCTAGTGTGCTATCAGCACTTAGCAAGAAGACTGCCCGGAGGAGTTCGCCCATGGCCTATGATACGCCAACCGATCTTGATGCTTTCCGCACAGAGGTGCGTGAATGGCTTGAAGAAAACTGCCCGCCTTCCATGCGGACGCCGATGACCGAAGACGAAGTCGTCTGGGGCGGGCGCCGCGAAAAATTCAAGAACCCGGACTCGAAGGTCTGGCTCCAGCGGATGGGCGAAAAGGGCTGGACCGCTCCGACCTGGCCCAAGGAATATGGTGGCGGCGGACTGACCCGCGAGCAGGCCAAGGTACTCGAGCAAGAGATGGCCCGTATCAAGGCGCGGCCTCCGCTGTTCTCCTTCGGTCTCTGGATGTTCGGTCCGGCCCTGATCGAATTTGGCAACGAAGAGCAGAAGAAGCGCTTCCTGCCCGATATCGTGATGGGCAAGACGCGCTGGTGCCAGGGCTATTCCGAGCCGGGCGCGGGCTCTGACCTCGCCGGCCTGCAGACCAAGTGTGAAGACAAGGGCGACCATTATCTCATCAATGGTCAGAAGGTCTGGACCTCGTATGCCAATGAGGCGGACTGGATTTTCTGCCTCGTTCGGACCGACACATCGAAGAAGCATGAGGGCATCAGCTTCATCCTCTTCGACATGGAAAGCGAAGGTGTCGAAACCCGCCCGATCAAACTCATCTCGGGGTCCTCGCCCTTCTGCGAAACCTTCTTCACCGATGTGAAAGTTCCCAAGGACCAGCTCGTGGGTGAAGTGAATGGCGGCTGGAAAATCGCCAAGCGCCTGCTGCAGCATGAACGCTCCTCGATTTCGGCTGGTGGTTTCGGGTCGACCCGTGGCTCCGGCATGCTCGGCCCGGACGAGTATGCCAAGATCCATGTCGGCACGGACAAGGACGGCAAGGTCCTCGACGGTGACCTGCGTGGCCGGATTGCCGATCACATGATGTATGCCAAGGCCTTCAATCTGACGGTCAAGCGGTCTGGCGAGCAGGCCAAGGCCGGGCAGGAAGTCGGCCATACCGCGTCGATCATCAAATACGCCGCCGCCAAGATGAACCAGGACAAGTTCGAGCTGATGATTGAAGCGCTCGGCACCGAGGGCCTCGGCTGGGAAGGCGAAGGCTTCGACAAGGGGGCCAAGATGGCGACTCGTGGATGGCTGCGTTCGAAGGGTAATTCGATCGAAGGCGGCACCAGTGAGATCAATCTCAACGTCGTTGCCAAGCGCGTGCTTGGCCTGCGCGAACACCAGTAGACAAGACAAACAATGCGGCGCGGGCTCAGATACGGCGCCGCCGGAGGAATGAGGGTAAGATAATGACTTTTGTCCTGACTGAAGACCAGGAGATGCTGCGCGATACCGCAGTGAGTTTCACGCGCGACGAGCTGCCGGTGAAGCATCTGCGCGGCCTGCGCGATTCCGGCAAGAACGGCGTCGATACGGATGCCCGCAACCAACTGGCCGAACTCGGCTTTTTCGGCGTGCTGATCCCGGAAGAGTATGACGGCGTTGGCATGGGTATGGTCGCGCTCGGCCAGGTGATGGAAGCACAGGGCCGCACGCTCGCTTCCACACCGCTTCTGCAGACCGCCTGCATCGGCGCCTCCGCCATCCTGCTGGGCGGTACCGAAGCCCAGAAGAAGGAATGGCTCCCGAAGATCGCCTCAGGTGAGGTGACCACCGCGCTCGCCCTGGATGAGACGAGCCATCACAACCCGACCGGCGTCGCCACCGAAGCCGAGCGCGATGGACAGGGCTACACGCTGAACGGCGCCAAGAAGTACGTCCAGGACGGCCATCATGCCGATGTCTTTATCGTGGTCGCGCGCACCTTTGGTGAACCGGGCGACACGCATGGGCTGACGCTTTTCCTCGTACCACGCGATGCAAAAGGCCTGACTGTTCAGGCCCTTAAAACCGTCGACAGTCACGGCGCTGCTCACCTCACGCTGGAGGGCGTACATGTCGATGACAGTCATGTTCTTGGCGCGCCCGACAAGGGCAATGATCTGCTCGAGCCTGTGCTTGACCGGGGCCGGATTGCGCTTTCGGCGGAGATGCTGGGCTCGTCGCTCGCGGCCTTCGAAATGACGCATGAGTATCTCCAGACGCGCAAGCAGTTTGGCCAGCTGATCGGTTCTTTTCAGGCGCTCCAGCATCGGGCGGCGAAGATGTTCACCGAGATCGAGCTGACCACATCCTGCGTGGCTGCAGCACTTTCAGCGGTAGACGAACAGAAAAACGACATCGCTGAACTGGCGAGTCTCGCCAAGGCGCGGGCGTCAGAGACGGTGCACCTCGTATCCAATGATACGGTGCAGCTGCATGGCGGTATCGGCATGACCGATGACCATGATTCCGGCTTCTACATGAAGCGGGCCCGCGTCCAGGAAGCGCTGCTCGGCTCAGCGAGTTTCCATCGTGACCGCTATGCGCGGCTGAACGATTTCTAGACTGAAAACAAGGTGCCGCGCAAAATAACGGGCCGGAGTTCCCATTCGGGGACCCCGGCCCGTCAGCCGTGTACAAGTGAATGGTCCGGTTACACGCACACGGCCAACCAGAGCGTATCTGGAACCGGAGTAACTGTTGGATAAGGGGGCGGTTCCATCTGGCCAGACGATTTAATCTTCACGTCTGGAAGGGCTGAAAATCAGGGTCCGAAAACAGTCCGGTAGCAGTCCGAAACCAGTCCGGTTCTCGCGCTCTTTTGCATGGCCGGCTATCCCGCATTGCAGACTCGCGCCTGAGGGCTAAGTTGCGCTGCGAACAGCCAGCGAGGTTTCCCCGTCTCCATGTATCGTTTTTTGCCACTCGCCGCCGTCCTTCTCCTGACCGCCGGTTTCGTCTGGCTCGCGTTTCTCAGTCCGTGGTTCATCATCGCTGCAGTCATCTTTGCGGGGCTGACGCTGCTCGGGTTTTATGACCTTGTCCAGACACACCACACGCTGTGGCGGAACTATCCGATCCTGGCGCGGATACGCTGGATTGCCGAAGAGCTTCGACCTTTCCTGAGATCCTACATCGTCGAGAGCGAGACCGAAGGCCGGCCCTTCAACCATGAAGAGCGCACCATGGTGTACCGCCGGGCGAAGAACGTCTCCTCGGTCGAACCGTTCGGCAGCCAGCTCGATATCGACAAACCACCCTATGAATGGCTGTCGCACTCCATCGTGGCGCGCCATCCGCAGGACACAGACCCGCGTGTGACTGTCGGCGCGCCGGGCACGGCGAAGCCTTACTCCGCCAGCGTGCTCAATATTTCCGCGATGAGTTTCGGCTCGCTCGGGTCACATGCGATCGAGGCGCTCAGTCGCGGTGCGGCGATGGGTGGTTTCTATCACGACACTGGTGAGGGCGGGGTCTCGAAATACCATCGCGCCGGCGGCGGGGATCTCGTCTGGGAGCTGGGGTCCGGCTATTTCGGCTGCCGGGCGCAGGATGGGTCGTTTGATCCCGACCGCTTCCGGGACGTGGCGGCCAATGACCAGATCAAGATGATCGAAATAAAGCTCTCCCAGGGCGCCAAGCCGGGGCATGGCGGTGTGCTGCCGGGTACAAAGGTGACGCCCGAGATTGCCGAGGCGCGTGGGATTCCGGTCGGGCAGACCTGTTTCTCACCCCCGGCGCACACGGCCTTCTCGACGCCGAACGGCCTGATCGAATGGGTGGCCCAGTTGCGTGAGCTGTCAGGCGGCAAGCCGGTGGGCATGAAGCTCTGTGTCGGCAATCGCTGGGAAGTGCTCGCCATCTGCAAGGCGATTCTCGGCACCGGCATCAAGCCGGACTTTATCGTCGTGGATGGCGCCGAAGGCGGGACGGGCGCCGCCCCGGCCGAGTTCATGGACCATATCGGTGCGCCGCTGCGCCAGGGACTCATTCTGGTGCGTAATGCGCTGGTTGGCTGCGGACTTAAGGATGACATCCGCATCGCGGCCAGCGGCAAGCAGCTCTCGGCTTTCTCGATGGCGGCGAGCATGGCGCTCGGCGCCGACTGGATCAACACAGCGCGCGGCTTCATGTTTTCGCTCGGCTGTATCCAGTCGCTCAACTGCCACAACAATCTCTGCCCGACGGGCATCGCCACGACGGACAAATCCCGCCAGCGCGGTCTCGTCATCCCTGACAAGGCGGCGCGGGTCTACAATTTCCAGCGCAATACCGTGCGGGCGCTGATGGAGGTGGTCGGCGCTGCCGGGTGCGACCATCCGGGCGAACTCACGCCCCGCCACATCATGCACCGCGTGACCGAGGACATCGCCGAGCCCGGCCACCACGCTTACAAACTGCTGAAACCGGGGGCTCTTCTGCAGGAGCCCTCGGACACGGTGCTTTCGCGGGAATGGGCTCTGGCCCAGGCCGACAGTTTCGAGCGCGCAGAAGAAGGCACGGGGCCGTAGGCGATGAGGCAGGGAGCCTAAGCGAACCCGCCTCTTCAGTTCGTCGCTGCGCCTTCGAAGGCCATGCCGAGGTCACGGTAGAAAGCGATGCGCTGCTGCGCCTGCGGGGAGAGCGTCTTCAGTGTTCCGGCGCCGGCCAGCGGCTGGGGCTCCAGCCCGTCATGGGCGAGCACCATCATGTCGTGCCAGAGCGCGGCCGGAAGCCCGCCGCCTGTGACCTTTTTCATCGCGCTGTCATCGTCATTGCCCACCCAGACCGCGCCCACACGCACCGCCGAGAAACCGGCAAACCAGGCATCGCGGAAATCCTGGCTGGTGCCCGTCTTGCCGGCGACCTGCCAGTTGGCCAGACGGGCGCGCGTTCCGGTGCCATCGGTGATCACGCGCTCCATCATGGCGACCATGGTTTCGGCGTCGCGGCGGTCATAGACCTGTTCGGCATCGTATTGCGGGCGTTCGTAAAGCACATCTCCGCGCGAATTCGAGATTTTCTCGACGACATGCGGATCGAGGCGCTTGCCGCCGGTCATGAAGACGCCATAGGCGCGGGCAAGGTCCTGCACACTCACTTCCTGGCTGCCCAGCGCGATGGAGGGCAGGGGTTTCATACCGTCGGCACTCGAGATGCCGAAGCGGCGCGCCAGCGAGATGATGTTTTCCTCGCCAACTTCCTGACCCAGCTGCGCAGCGACCGTGTTGATCGAGTCCTTCAGCGCCTCAGACAGCGTCATCGGGCCGGTGTGGACGCGGGAATAGTTTTCCGGCGTCCAGTCATCGATCGTGAACGCCTCGTCGCGGCGCACATCATAGGGTGACAGGCCCTGCTGGATGGCAGTGGCGTAGACGAGCGGCTTGAAGGCTGAACCCGGCTGGCGCTGCGCCTGTGTCGCACGGTTGAACTGGTTCTCCGTGTAGTCGACGCCACCATACATGGCGAGGATGCGGCCCTTGGCATCCATCACGATGCCGGCCGCCTGGGTTGCATCCTGCTTTGCCCCTTCTTCCTGCATCCGTCTGGTGAAGGCCTCGTCCACGGCGGCCTGAAGGTCGGCATCGATGGTGAGCTGGACGACAAGGTCGCCCGGCATGGTCGGCAGGATTTCGTCGATCCGGTCGGTGGCGACATCGAGGGCATAGCCGAATTGCGGGTCGCGCTCGGGCGGGTCGGTGAGCGCGATGTCTTCCTTCTCGGCTGCCGCTGCCTGGGGCGGGGTAATGAAACCGGAATCGACCATCTCCCTCAGCACATAGCGCTGGCGTGTCTTTGCATCGGTCATGTTGTTGGTCAGCGCCAGCCGCGAGGGCGCCTGCGGCAGGGTGGCGAGCAGGGAGGCCTCGCCGATGGTCAGCTCTTCGGGCTGCTTGCCGAAGTAGAAGCGCGAGGCGGCGCCCAGCCCGTAGAAGCCGGCGCCGAAATAGACGCGGTTCATGTAAAGCTCGAGAATCTGCTCCTTGGTCAGGCGCTCTTCGAGACGGCGGGCCAGCCGGATTTCCTGTGCCTTGCGCTTCAGGGTCTGTTCTGGCGTGAGCACGAGGTTCTTGATCAGCTGCTGGGTGATCGTGGAGGCGCCGGAGACGGTTTCGCCCGAGGTCACATTTGCCCAGACAGCGCGCATGATGGCTTGCGTATCGGCGCCGTCATGTTCGTAGAAGCGCTTGTCCTCGGCCGCGATGAAGGCTTGCGGAACGTGGGCAGGAAGGTCTTCGAGATTGATGGCGCGGCCATAGCGGGGCCCCCGGATCGCGATCGTGTCGCCATTGGCATCGACAAACTCGATCGCCTGTTCGCGGCCCGTGGCCCAGAGGTCTTCATTCGACGGCAGGTCCGGCATGCCGCGATAGAGGCTCTGCCAGTAGATCCAGACGGCCAGCGCGGCGATGACGACCAGACCGAAGATGGTGATCAGGCCCCATTTCAGGATCGGCTTGCCCGACAGGATCGAGGCAAAGCCGCCACCGCTACGCCAATCATAGGTGGGGGGGCGGTTTGATGAGGTCCGGTTCGGCGGTTGGGCTGGCACGAATATCCTTCCGGGCAGGAACGGCGACACAAAAATCCGGCTGCGCTATGCGCTTTAAATGAGGCAGGCTGAAGGCGGGATGAACCTCCAACGCACCCGACTCAGATCGGGTTGCAAGTCTACTCGATGAGGCCGGGGCAGTCAGGCTGGCCTGCTGCACGCTTTCCGGGTGGTGTGCTCTCGACGAGACGGGCGGAATGGCGGATCTCCTCAGTCATGGCGCTTGCGGAGACGGCGCTGGTGAAGCAGGCAAGCGGTTCGCCGGTGTCAGTGGCGATCAGCCAGGCAAGGCCCGTCGTTGCGCCATGACGCTCCCACAACCAACCGGCCTTGTGCAGGGTGAGCCGCGCCCTGCTGGCGCCCTCGATGCCCTGGCGGGCCTGCTGTCCGTCGCGGATATGTGTGAAGTCGATCTCGACATAATCGACGGTGCCGTCCGGCGTTTCCTCCAGCGCGCGGGCCAGGGCCGGTTCGAGGACATGGCACTTCGCGCACCAGTCTGCCGTCAGGGCGATCAGTTTGAGCGGTGCCTGCGCAAAACTCGCCTGCGGGACAAGCAGACCTATCATCAGGCTGGCTGCGATACAGCACGCGGTTTTACTCCCCGCGCTCGCGCCTCTAAGAGGAAATGAAGCCAAATATAACAAGGATGTCATGCTCGATTTTCTCAATGACCTGAACGCCTTTCTGAGCGATCTCATCAATGGCAAGATTCTCATTGCCGTTCTGATCCCACTCGGTCTGATTTTTACAATCTGGTCCAGAGGCGTGCAGTTCCGGCTGTTCGGGTCCATGTTTTCTGTCCTCGGGCAGGGCTTCCAGCATGAAACCGACCAGCCCTCCTCTTTCCAGGCTCTGGCGCTATCAGTGGCAGGCCGTGTCGGCGGGGGCAATATCGCAGGCGTGGCAGCCGCACTGGCTATTGGCGGACCGGGCGCGATCTTCTGGATGTGGATCGTCGGTCTTGTCGGCATGGCGACGAGCTATTTCGAATGTACGCTCGCCCAGCTCTACAAGCAGAAGGAGCCGAATGGCGACTTCCGCGGCGGACCGGCCTATTACATCAAGCACGGGCTCGGGAAGAAACTCGGTGGTGTCGCGCCTGTGCTCGGCTTTGTGTATTCGCTCCTGCTGATCGTAACCTTCGGTTTCGCCTTCATCTGTTTCCAGAGCTTTGCGACCACCAGTTCGATGGAATCGGCCTTTGACGCGCCGCGCCTCTGGTCCGGCATCGGCCTTGCCGTGATCGTCAGCCTGGTGATCTTTGGCGGTGTGCGCCGCATTGCGAGTGTCGCGGAATTTGTCGTGCCGGCGATGGCGGTCTTCTATGCGCTGCTTGGCCTGTTCGTTCTGGTGACGCACCTGCCGCAGGTTCCCGGCGCGCTCGCCACAATCGTGACCAGTGCCTTCGGTTTCAATGAAGCGGTTGCCGGGGGGATCGGTATCGCCATCATGATGGGCGTCGATCGCGGCCTGTTCTCGAACGAGGCCGGTCTGGGCTCGGCTCCGAACGTCGCTGCGGCGGCCTATGTCGAGCATCCGGCCCAGCAGGGCATGGTGCAGTCGCTGTCGGTCTTCATCGACACGATCATCATGTGCACGGTCACCGCCCTGATCATCCTGCTGTCAGCGCAGAACTATTTCGGCGTGGACGATGCTACGCAAGGTGTCCTGACGCAGCTGGCACTGGGGGATCATGTCGGCGACTGGGCGGAGTATTTCATCGCCTTCGCGCTGTTCCTCTTCGCCTTCTCCTCGATCATGTATTCCTATTATCTCGGGGAAAACGCCGTGGACTACTATATCCCCGACAACATGCTTGCGGTGAACATCTACCGGTTCATCGTTGTCGGCTTTGTCGTGCTGGGGGCAACGGTCAGCCTCGGCGACGTGCTGAGCTTTTCCAGCCTGACGATGGGTCTGCTGGCGCTGGTGAACCTTTTCGCCGTCGCGCTGCTCTTCCCGGTCGGCCTGCGGGTGATGAGGGACTTCGACCAGCAGCGCAAAGCCGGTGTGAAAATCCCGGTCTTCGATGCGGACAAGTTCGACGACCTGGATATCAACAAGGAAGCCTGGCAGCTCACCGAGCGTCCGAGCAGGCATCCGGGCTAGGCGGCCCACCGACCAGGCTCGCGGATCAGGGCGCGGCGTGTTGCAGTTCTGCACCAACGTCGCGCACGCCGGCCGTCTGCCAGACGGCATCGCCAAGGCAGACGAAGTGCGCGTTGACGGTGCGCCGGTAGACCGCGAATTCCGGCAGCATGGCGGTTGGCACAATGGCCGCGCGCAGGACCTGGCTGTTGGCGTCGAAGAGCGCGGCAGCGAGATAGTCGAACGGCGCGTTCGAGAGGTTGCGAATGCCGGAGAGCTGGCAGGAGCTGTCGAATGGCGTCTGCCGGCGGCCCTTGATGCGGTAGCGGTTGCCGGCATCGTCGATGGCGTCATAGCCGACAATGGCCGGGGGCGCGCTCACATCCCAGTCAAAGGCGGCGCAGAAAAGCTGGCGCGCAAAGGTGTCGGCCAGGTTGGCGAGGCTGCCCGTGCCGGACTGGCGGGCGACCCCGTCATCATGCGCGGATGGCAGGCTGCCGGTCTCGGTGACTGACATGCTCCAGGATGCAGACATTCTATCTCTCCCAAGTCAGGAGAGATGATCAGGCCATATCAATCTTGGTTTGACGTGTGCGTCAGGGCAGCAATTTCTGGTAAATTCGCTTAATCCCCGCAAGCCTCATCTCACCTGCCATCGAAGCCCGCATCGGGATTTGGGCCGACAAATTCGCAGTCCTCGATATCTTCCGGTCCGAGAAAGTTGCCTTCGCGTTGCTTCTCGGCCTCGATCTCACTGAGGATGTAATCACGGCTCGGATGATCCGGGTTGAGTTCCAGGCCGCGCACCCAGTCGCGCACGGCGCAGTAGGGCGAGACCGAGGAGCGGGCGATGCCGCGATTGAGATAGGTCTGGGCGCGCTGTTCGGTCGAGATGTCGTCGCGCGCCAGAATGGCGGCGTGATTGGCCTCCATCTCTTCGAATTCCTTGCTACCCCAAGCCCCGGTCGCATCCTTCAACACGGCCTGATATTCGGCTTCGCTAAGCGTTTCCGGTTCCGTCGGTACCGGCCCGCTGGTGGCGCAAGCCGCAAGGGCAAGCGCGCTGGCGCCAAGAATGAAACGTCTCATGCATCCTCCCACAGTTGCGCTGAAGAGGATGCGGAGATTCAGCTATGAGACAACCCCCGTAGGATTACCTAGCCGAAGACGCGGCCGAAGATGAGGTCGATGCGCTTGAAGTGGTAGTCGAGGTCGAACAGGGCTTCGAGTTGCGCGTCGCTGAGCTTCGCGGTGACTTCGCTATCGGCCTTGAGATGATCGAGGAAGGGGCCTTCGCCCGCCCAGGTCTTCATCGCATTGCGCTGGACGAGCCGGTAGGAATCCTCGCGGCTGACGCCTGCTTCGACGAGGGCCAGCAGGACGCGCTGCGAGTTATGCAGCCCGCCGAGGCGCATCATGTTCTCCATCATCCGGTCGGGATAGATGAGCAGGTTCTCGACCACGCCGGCCATGCGATGCAGGGCAAAATCGAGGTGGATGGTGGCGTCCGGGCCGATGCCGCGCTCGACGGATGAGTGAGAGATGTCGCGCTCATGCCAGAGGGCGACATTCTCCAGCGCCGGGGTCACGGCAGAGCGGACCAGCCGGGCAAGACCGGTGAGGTTTTCCGTCAGCACCGGGTTGCGCTTGTGCGGCATGGCGGATGAGCCCTTCTGGCCCTTCGAGAAAAACTCTTCCGCCTCGAGGACTTCGGTGCGTTGCAGGTGGCGTACTTCGGTGGCGAGCCGCTCAATGGAAGAGGCGATGACGCCCAGTGTCGCGAAGAACATGGCATGGCGGTCGCGCGGGATGACCTGTGTGGAGACGGGCTCCGGCTCCATGCCGAGCTTGCCGGCGACATATTCCTCAACGCGCGGATCGATATTGGCGAAGGTGCCGACCGCGCCGGAGATGGCGCAGGTCGCGACTTCCTTGCGGGCAGCGACGAGGCGATCACGGCCACGGGCGAATTCGGCATAGAAAGTCGCGAGCGTGACGCCGAAGGTGGTTGGCTCGGCATGGATGCCGTGGCTGCGGCCGATCTTCGGCGTGTATTTGTGTTCCTTGGCGCGTGTCTTCAGCGCTTCCAGGACGCGGTCCATCCCGACAAGAAGGAGGTCAGCGGCGCGCACAAGCTGCACGTTGAGGCAGGTGTCCAGCACGTCGGACGAGGTCATGCCCTTGTGCAGGAAGCGGGCGGGCTCTCCGACATGTTCGGCGACATTGGTCAGGAAGGCGATGACGTCATGCTTCACCTCGGCCTCGATCTCGTCGATGCGCTCGACCTCGAAGCTCGCCTTTTCGCGGACCGCCGCTGACGTCCCTTCCGGGATCTGGCCAAGCTCTTCCATGGCTTCCGCCGCCAGCGTCTCGATCTCGAGCCAGATGCCGTACTTGCTTTCCGGCGACCAGATCGCGGTCATCTCAGGGCGGGCATAGCGTGGAATCATGTCGGGCCTCTTCGCGTTATGGCGCGGGTTCTACGCCAGTCGGCAGAAGGGGCAAGCCCTAGACTTCCGCCGCCAGCACGCGCGGCAGTTTGAACGTCACCGTCTCCTGGGCCGTGGTCACGGGTACGACCTCGATATCGAACCGCGCGCGGCAGGCCGCGATAAGGCCCTGGACAAGGTCCTCAGGGGCCGAGGCGCCAGCGGTGAGGCCGAGCGTTTCGACGCTCTCGAACCAGTCCCAGTCGACATCCAGCGCACTGGCGACCAGCCGAGAGTCTTTCGCGCCAGCACGTTTGGCCACTTCGACAAGGCGCTTGGAATTGGATGAGGTCTCCGCGCCGATAACGAGGAAGAGGTCGCAGCCTTCCGACATTGCCTTTACCGCTTCCTGCCGATTGGTCGTGGCGTAGCAGATGTCTTCCTTGTGCGGGGTGGCAATGCCGGGGAAGCGCTCCTGCAGGATGGAGACGATGCTGGCGGTGTCATCGACCGACAGTGTGGTCTGCGTGACGAAGGCGACATTGGCGGCGTCCTTCGGCTCGAAGGTTCGCGCATCCTCCTCGGTCTCGATCAGCTCGATCGCACCATCCGGCAGCTGTCCCATCGTGCCGATGACCTCAGGGTGCCCGGCATGGCCGATAAGGACGATCTCGCGGCCGGCCTTGTGGTGGCGCTCAGCCTCGACATGCACCTTGGAGACAAGCGGGCAGGTGGCATCGACATAGATCATCTCGCGGCGTTCGGCTTCGGCCGGCACGGCTTTCGGCACGCCATGGGCGGAAAAGACGACCGGCCGGTCCGGCGGGCATTCGTCCAGTTCCTCGACGAAGACCGCGCCCAGGCCTTCCAGGCGTGAGACGACATGCTGGTTGTGCACGATCTCGTGGCGGACATAGACCGGCGCCCCCCATTTCTGAAGGGCTTCCTCGACGATCTGGATCGCCCGGTCGACACCGGCACAGAAACCGCGCGGGGCGGCCAGCCTGATTTCGAGTTTGCGGTGGGCCATGCTTCTCCTTGCTGCACCGTGAGCAGATCGGGCGTTGCGCCATCGGCGGGTGCCCGGTAACACTCCCCATTCCAGATGGACAGCCTGAAGGCTCAGGCCAAGAGTGACAAGGCATTCAAGATGCGCGTATTCGCTGTAATTGCAGCCGGACTTATGCTTGCCGCCTGTGGTGGCAATTCCGTGACACGGGCGCTCGACACCCGCAGCAATGCCGGTCCCTGCCCGCCGGCCGCCATCCTCTATGACGCCTCGCGTGTCGTCGAGATGGACGGAGAGGACAACAGCTACACCAATATTGCCTATACCGGTGAGATGAACGGCATCGAGCTGTTCTGCCGCTATGTCGAGGACCAGCCGCTGCGCGCCTCGCTCGAGATCGACATGGCGTTCGGCAAGGGACCGAAGGCGTCATCGAACCAGCATGAATATACCTACTGGGTCGCTGTGACGCGGCGCAGCTCAAAGGTGCTGGCCAAGCAGTATTTCAGCGTCGATGCCAATTTCGGCGGCGACAAGGTGACGGGCCAGACCGTCACGATCAATGACATCGTCATCCCGCGTGCCGATTCGACAATTTCCGGCGCCAACTTCGAGGTGATGGTCGGGTTCGACCTGACCGAGGAACAGCTTGCCTTCAACCGCGAGGGCCGCCGTTTCCGTCTCGATGCCGGCGCGGGCGAATAAGACAACATACCGGGGACCAGCATGAGCGATCTCGCCACGGACCTTTCGGCGGCGTGTGCCGCCGCGTTTGAAGCGGAAGGCTTCGAAGCGCGCTGGGGCGCCGTGCGCCGCTCCGACCGGCCGGAACTGGCCGACTTCCAGTGCAATGGCTGCATGGGCGCGGCGAAGAAAGCTGGTCTCATCCCGCGTGACCTGGCGGCGAAGATTGCCGAACGGATTACCGGGCAGGGGCCGATTGAGCGTGTCGATGTCGCCGGGCCGGGCTTCCTGAACATCCGCGTCTCCGGCGAGGCGCTGTCGAAACAGACCGAATTCATCCGCACCGATGCGCAGGTCGGCGGCGGAAAGCTGGAGCAGACCGAGAAGGTCGTCATCGATTTTGGCGGGCCGAATGTCGCCAAGCCCATGCATGTCGGCCATCTGCGTTCCGCCGTGATCGGCGATACGATGGTGCGGCTGTTCCGCTTCCTCGGCGACGATGTGACGGGCGATGCCCACCTCGGCGACTGGGGCCTTCAGATGGGCCACCTCATCACCGAACTCTTCGCCGAGCAGCCGGACCTCATCTATTTCGATCCGGACTTCAAAGGTCCGTATCCGGACGAGCCGCCGGTCACGATCGAGGATCTTGGCCGGCTCTATCCGCAGGCCTCGGCCAAGGCGAAGGAAGACCCGCAGCGCAATGAGGCGAGCCAGCTGGCCGTCGCGGAGATGCAGTCCGGCCATCCGGGCTACCGCGCGCTGCTCAGGCATTTCATCAATGTGTCGGTGGATGCGCTGAAGGTCGATTACAGTTTCCTCGGCGTCGAGTTCGACCTCTGGAAGGGCGAAAGCGATGTCGATGGCCTGATCCCCGGCATGGTCGAGGACCTGAAGGAAAAGGGCCTCGCCAAGCTCGATGATGGCGCATGGATCATCGGTGTCTCGCGCGAGAGCGACAAGAAGGAGATGCCGCCCTTCATGGTCATCAATTCGCGCGGCGGAACCGGCTATCATGCCACCGACCTTGCAACGATTGTCGACCGTGTGGAGACGCTGCATCCCGACCGTATCCTCTATGTTGTCGATCAGCGTCAGGCGCTGCACTTCGAACAGGTCTTCCGCGCCGCCGACATGGCCGGGCTGATGGCCGAGGACCGGATGGAGCATATCGGCTTCGGCACGGTGAACGGCACCGACGGCAAGCCCTTCAAGACCCGTGAGGGCGGCGTGCTGCGCCTGTCTGATCTCAACCGCATGGCGCTTGAGGAAGCCGAGAAGAAGATCGGTGAGGCGGGCCTGTCGGGTGACATCACGGCGGAAGAGCGCGGCAATATTGCGAAGCTGGTCGCCCGTGCGGCGCTTCGCTTTGCCGACCTGCAGAATGTCCGCACCACGAACTATGTCTTTGACCTTGAGCGGTTCACCAGCTTCGAGGGCAAGACCGGGCCATACATGCTCTATGCGGCGGTCCGCATCAAATCCCTGCTGCGCCGCGCGAAGGACGCCGGGCACGAGCCGGGCGCGGTGACCATCGAGCGCGACACCGAACGTGCGCTGGTGCTTGCCATGGACGGGTTTGCGCAGGCCCTCGCGCAGTCCCACGCCAAACGCCAGCCGCATATCCTGTGCGAGCATGTCTACTCGCTCGCCCAGGCGTTCAGTGCACTCTATGCCGATGCGCCGATCGCGAATGAGAGCGATGCGGCGGTCCGGGCCTCGCGCCTCGGGCTTTGTGAGGCGGTGCTGAAGCAGCTCGAAACGGGGCTCGGCATTCTCGGTATCGAAGCGCCGGAGCGGATGTAGCCGCGCATTCCTTAACAAAACCGGTCAAAATTTTTACCCGGCCCTAACGCGCTTTAAGGATTCATCCTGAAAAATGAACATTTGCAGGGGGTATCGGTAACTTTCTGCAAAGGGCCGGTGCCTATCCTCTTAAGCCTACGAGGCAAAGTTGAGGAGGCTGACAATGTTGAACGACCTGATCAGGACCACGTCTGAAGCAACCGGACTGGATGAAACTCAGACGCGACAGGCGCTCGGCGTCCTCTTCAATACGGCAGAGCGCCAGGGCGCGCCGCTGATCGAGAAAGTCTTCTCCCGCATGCCGGGCGCACGCACGCTGTCTGCCACGACCGGCGCACAGGAAGGCGCGGCCACAGGCACCATCGCCCGCCTGATCGAACAGACACCGGGCGGACGCCAGCACGTCTCCATGTCGATGTTCTCGCGCCTCCACGAAATCGGCCTCGGCCACGCCCAGATCGCCAAGCTGCTCGGCTGCGTCGGCCAGCATATGGAAACGGCCTACAATGTCCGCGGCATCGGCCATCTGGGGGATCTGATCGTCACCGATCCGAAGGCTGGCGAGGAGCGCCGCACCGCCGTCGCCTGAACGGCCACCACAACAGATTTGCCAATCGAGGGGCCTGCCTTGCACTCACCGTGCGGCAGGCCTTTTCTTTTGCGCCGCGGCAGACTAGCAAATCCGGCATGACAGAGACTGCCCACGCCGCCATTACGCTTCCCGAGATCAAGATCACAGCCCCGGGGGAGGCGAAAGCCCATCTGCCGAAGGCCGGAGAGGCGGTGCTCTCTGCACTGATGATCCGGGCCATGCGTGCCCATGCCGACAGCCTGGGCGGCGAGAAGACTGCAAAGACCGTTTCCATCAGTGTGGATGTGACGGGGGCAGACTTTGCTGGTGGCGAGGTCGCGCTTTCCTCGAAAGTGGATCGGCAGACAAGGACCATCATCTTCATGAGCGGCACCCTGTCGGCAGACGGGACGACGCTTCTCAAGGCGACCTCGATCTTCAGGCTTACCGACGCCTGAAGCGGCGTGAATTGCACTGTGTATGGCCGTGCGGGAGCGCTTTACAAGTTGCCCGGCGTCTGTGCAGACTCTGCTTTGTTCGCAGTGGCCATCGTTTTTTAAACTTCTGATTTCAGAAGAAAAACCGGCCGGTAGAGTAGGAGAGGACGATCATGCGGCGCGTCTTCATAGCGGCCTGATGCGGAGATACCGGACAGAGACGGCCGAAGGCGACATGCAGGCGATTGATTTCGGCAATCCTGCACTGGAGATTGCGGCCGTGTGGCTACACGCGACCGGCTTCAATGCGATGACCTATCAGTCGATGATCGCGCCGCTCGGGCTTCGCACCAAGGTCACGGCGCTGGATATGCGCGGCCATGGGCGCACGAAGCTGCCAGCCGAGCCGAAGAAGCTCAAATCCTGGCACAAGTATCGTGATGACGTAATCACCTTCCTCGAGAAGAACGCGACCCAGCCGATTGTGCTTTGCGGGCATTCCATGGGCGGCTGCGTGGCACTTCTTGTTGCCGGCAAAAGACCCGACCTGGTGAAGGGGCTGGTTCTGGTCGACCCGGTCATTCTCACGCGGCGCTTCTATTTCATGAAACACATGCTGCCTTTCCTGCCCTCATTCCTTGGTGGCGGAAATCAGATGGCCCGTCAGGCGAGGAAGCGGCGCGCCGAATTTTCCAGCCCGGAGAAAGCGCGCGAGGCGTATAATGGCAGGGGTGCCTTCAAGACATGGCGCGAGCCCTTTCTCGACGACTATCTGATGGACGGCCTGCACCGGGTGGACGACAATCACTATGACAGCGATGACCAGCGCTGGCGGCTAACCTGTGAACCGGCCTGGGAGGCCGCCACGTTCAATGCCCAGCGCAACCAGCCCTGGGGCGCGCTGTCGAAGGTGAAGAAGAAGAAGATCCCGATGGTCATCCTCCGGCCGGAAATCCAGCCGGTGATGAGCGACAAGGTCGCCGACATGATGCTCGACAAATATCCGGATCTCGTTCTCAAGGACCGTCCGAACACGACGCATTTCCATCCCATGGAAGCGCCCTATGAGGTCCGTGAAGAGCTCTCGACAGCAATTGCGCGGCTGATCGAGGGATTCGCAGCCGGGGATGAAGGCCAGATGCGCCGCAGCCTGCACGGCATCGGCTAGCGCAGGCGGGCTTAAAGCGAAATGTCTCCCGGCGCGATGCGGGCCAGGTCATCCATCATGTCTTTTGGCGTCGCGATGGCCTTGCGGGTATTCATGTCGAAGGTGATCGCAACCACTTCGGCGGTCATCCAGGGCAGCCCGGTCTGCGGATCGAGCACCCAGTGGACGAGCGAGTGGGTCTTCTCCTGCACACCGGCAAGCGCCGTGCGGACCTCGAAACGGTCGCCGGCTTTCGGCCAGCGGCGGTAGACGATGCGGTTCTCGAGTACGGCAGCGCCCATCTTCCGTCCGGGCACGGATTCAGCAACGCGTGTCCGCCAGTCATAAAGCAGGTTCGGCACGGAATCAGAGACCCGGCCAATAAACCGGGCCGGTTCCATCCGTCCGAACACATCGCAATGCTGAAGCGGGATCATCCCCAGCCCGATCACCTGCACGCCTTGTTCCTCGGCGATGGCGCGGCTCACCTCATCGTCGGGAAGGGGCGACTTCTCCATGTCGAGGCCGCGCGGTGCGGTTTCCGTGGGTGGCGTGCCGGCCAGCGCCTCGAGGGAGGTGCGGGTGCGGTCGCTCCAGGGGAACGCCTTCAGGCTGTGGGTCGAGACATGTTCCAGCTCGGTGCGGAAGGCCGCCGCGACCGTCCCGTCTCCGTGGACCAGCTGCTGGTAGACGGTCACCGTGGTCTCACCGACCTCCAGAACGCAGCCCGTCATCGAGAGCGGACGGCCCGGATGCACTTCGCGAATAAAGCGGATGTGCTGTTCGCGCGGGATCAGTGTCGAGGGCGCATTCGGTTTGTAGACATGGCTCAGATGGCAGAGGCCTGCCACTGTGCCGAGCCCCTCGAATGCCTTTTCGAGATAGACGCGCACATTCATGTGCCCCATCTCGTCACAGTCCCAGGTGTTGGCGCTTCCCTTCCAGAGATCAATCATGTCGGCCGTCGCGGTCTCCCGTTGCGTCTCAAGCGAAGGGGCGAATCGTCTTTGCCCCCGTCACTGCGTCTCATATCGGAAGATGCCGCCAAACCGAACCGAAACATCGATCACGATGTTGCTTCGGGCGTGTTGCAGACCGGTGGAGGTGCGCCAGGCGGGGCCGGACGCAGCAGGGCATAGGTGCCGATCTCGTCAGCGAAATAGTCGATGCGGAGACCATCGGGCTGCAGGGTGTATTCGAGCGGCGAATTGGTCGTGCACTGATGGCCGGTGTCGATGACCATGATCTCGACGGCATCATAGCCTTGCGGGCGCACATCGACATTGTGGCCACCGATGCACTCCAGATGCGGATAGGAGACGAAAAAGTCTTCGCCGCGCGGCGTCAGGATGATGGGGTAAGGATCATAGCCTTCTTCAAACACGCAGCCTTGCCAGGCGCCGGTTTCGACAGCCTGGGCAAACGCGGTTTCATTGGCGTGCGCGGGCAGGGCGACAAGCGCCAGCATGGCCAGCGCAATCGCTCTCACGAGGCGCATTCCCTGCAGATGCCTCGCGCCTCGATCACGGCATGGCGCATCCTGAAGCCTGCGGCTTCGGTCTCGGCCTTCAGCGCTTCCGTCGTCGTGACCGCATGCAGCTCTTCGGCACCCCCGCACTCCTCGCAGATCAGGAAGACCGCGGAATGTTTGTGGCTGGTATGGCCGCAGGCGACATAGGCGTTGAGGCTCTCGATCTTGTGGGCGAGGCCGACCTCCTGCAGGAAGTCCAGCGCGCGGTAGACCGTTGGCGGCTTGGCCGACCCCTCGCCATCGAGATTGGCGAGCAGGTCATAGGCCTTTGAGGGCTCATTGCTCTCCAGGAGAAGGCGCAGCACCTTGCGGCGAATCTTCGTCAGCCGCTGGCCCTTGCGGATGGCAAGCGCTTCGGCTTCCGCAAGGAAAGCATCGATATCCTGCGGGCTGCAGGGGGTGTTTACGTGCTTGTGCGTTTCGGCGTCTGCGTGGGCCATAGGTATAATGTCGGACGTTTCGGGGAAAATTACCAGTCCAAAGCGCGCCTGCAGCCGCGGTCCATAGGGGCTTCTCCCTAGTCGGGCGACTATGCCGCGCGGTGTGTCGGCGCGCGACAAGCGGGCCAATATCCATTGTTATCCCAGCGGGTTAGTAGTCCTCATCACTTGTTGAGGAGAGTTTCATGAAACGTAGTCTTCTGGCTGGCCTTATGGCAGCATCCGCGTTGATGGGGGCAGGCCATGCGATGGCTGAACCGGGCGACTGGATGGTTCGCGGCCGGGTCATCGGGGTGCTGCCGGACGAAGGCGCAGATTTGTCTGTCGGTGGCACAGCGCTGCCGGGCAGTGTCGATATCGGCGATCAGTATGTGCCGGAGCTCGACATCACCTACTTCTTTACCGACAACATTGCCGCCGAGCTGATCCTCGGTGTCACCCCGCACGATGTGAAGGCCACAGCCGTCACGGTGCCGGGTGTCCTGGACGGTGCGACGGTCGATCTGGGCGATGTCTGGCTGCTGCCACCGACGCTGACCCTGCAGTATCACTTCGATACCGGCTCGGCGTTCAAGCCCTATGTCGGGGCCGGCGTGAACGCGACCTTCTTCTTCAATGAGGATGAAGGCGCCGTCGCCGACAGCATCGAATACGATCCGACAGTCGGCTTCGCGCTGCAGGCAGGTTTTGATTATGACCTGGACGGCCAGGAAGGCGGCTGGGCCTTCAATGCCGATGTGAAGAAGGTCTGGATCGAGCCCGATGTGACGGTCGATCTGTCCAGTGCCCTCGGCCCGTCGCTCGGCGTCGAGAAGGTCAAGGTCAATGCCGATGTCGAGATCAATCCTGTGATCATCGGTCTCGGTCTCGGCTACCGCTTCTAGTCCGCCACCTCCCTGGCAGATTAGTTGCCCCCGCGGGCCCTCCAGGATGGAGGGCCCGTATTTTTTTGGGGAAGGGGAGGCCCCATACTGGTCACCGCTAGACGGCCGGGCAGGCACCATCATTTTCTTCGATGTCGCTCAGCAGCTCTTCGAAGACATTGTTGAAGACAGGCATCGCGTCGGCGAAGGTTGGATCGCCAGATCCTTCGTCCGGCAGCATCGAACGGGCGATCAGCCGTCCGGCCAAGTCTTCAGCGCTTTCGCCGGACGCCTGCATTGCGCTGGCGAGATCAGAGAAGAAGATGCCCAGCATGCGCTTGGTGTCCTCATCCTCCTTCACATGCGCCTGAAGGCAGGTGCAGGCCGCGTCCGGCGAGGTCGACGCCTCGGCGAGTTCCCGGGAAAGTTCCGGGTCGGACATCACGGTTACACAGTTCGAGAACAGGGTCGGCGTCTCGGTTTCGTCACTGCCACATGCGGTGATCAGGGCGAGGGCAGCCGGGGCGAGCCAGTACAGTTTCATCGATGATTTCTCCGCAGACTATAAGCATAACGTGCCGAGCGCGTGTCGCGTTCAGAAATCCATCGAATTTCCGGGAGTCAGAGCCCCAGCTGCCGTGCCGTCAGGTCGCGCATGATCTCTTCCGAGCCGCCGCCAATCGCCATGACGCGCACCTCACGATAGATGCGTTCCACACGGTGGCCGCGGATGAACCCGGCGCCGCCAAGGATCTGCATGGCCTCGCGGGCGCAGAATTCCATCGTCTCGGTCGCCTGCACCTTCAGCATGGCAAGTTCACCGATCGGCTGTTCGCCGCTCTGAACGCGCCATGTCAGCTGGTCGAGCATCGCCGTCGTGGCCCAGACACGCTGGCACATGGCGGCAATCTTGTGGCGGATGACCTGGTGGTCCGCGAGGCGCTTGCCGAAGGTCTCGCGCTGCTGGGCCCAGGCCGCGGCTTCCTCGATGCAGACGCGGGCATAGGCGGTCGCCTGCGCGGCCATGCCGAGGCGCTCGCCATTGAAGTTCGCCATGATGCCGTAAAAGCCCTTGTCGACCTCGCCGATCAGGTTTTCCGGCGCCACGAAGACATCGTCCAGATGGATCGTCGCGGTATCGGAGGCCCACCAGCCCATCTTCGGCAGGCTCGTGCGGGAGACACCCTCAGCTTCGAGATCGATCAGCATCAGCGAAATGCCGCCCATGCCCGGCCCGCCGGTGCGGACGGCGCAGGTGAGCCATTTCGAGGTCATGCCGCCAGTAATGTAAGTCTTCGAGCCGTTGACGACCCAGCCATTGCCGGAGCGCTTCGCATTGGTCTTCAACTGCGCGACATCCGAGCCGCCACCGGGCTCGGTAATGCCAAGGCTGATCTGTTTCTTGCCGGAGAGAACCTGGGGCGCGATCTCCTGCTTCATCTCCTCGGTGCCGAGCGCCATGATTGGCGGCAGGCCGATGCCGTGGATCATCAGCGCTGACGAGACGCCCCCGGCGCCCATGCGGGCCAGTTCTTCGGACGTGACAGTGCCGTGGAAGCGGTCGAAATCGGTGCCGGCGCCGCCATATTCCTCGGGATAGCCCATCCCGATCAGGCCGGCGTCTGCCGCCTTGGGATAGACGTCGCGCGGAATCTGTCCGGCCTCTTCCCACTCTTCGATGTTTGGAACGAGTTCCTTGTCGATGAAGGCGCGGACCGAGTTGCGCCATATTGAATGGGTATCGTCCATCCACGGGGCGGGCGGACGGAGGCTGTCGAAAGTGATGTCGCGTGTCTTGCTCATGAGACGATCCTGACGGGTCCGCCCGCGAAATCAATTCATGACGTTGGGGGATGACGCGGCATTGTTTGTGCTGCAACAGGCCCAGCCTTTAACCCGGCTGGCGCTGCCCCATATTTGCCGGGTGTATCGCTACGACCCCTCCCAGGACCTTCGCCCGCGTGAACCCGTCTTCAATCGCTTTCCAGCGATTGTCCTGGCGCTGACGGCGGTCATTATCGGCACGAGCATCATCCAGTTCATGGCCGACCCCTATCTCGAGAACTGGATGTTCGCGGCTGGCGCCATCCTGACGGGCCCGGAATTCGCGGATGTGACGCGTCCATTCGGAGATTTCCCGCCACTCATCCTGCACGTTCTGCTGCATGGCGGCTTCTTCCATCTGGCCATGAACATGACGGCGATGATCGCCTTCGGCCCGCCCATCGCCATGGCATTTGGACGGGGCGGCAAAGGCGCTGTCGGCTTTCTCGTTTTCTTTGCGGGCGCAGCGATTGCCGGTGCGCTCGCCCAGATCGCCTGGGGCGAGTTCATGAACCGCTCCGAAATCGTGATCGGGGCCTCTTCTGCGCTGTCCGGTTTCCTGCCCGCGGTGGGCTGGCTGCAAGGCGGGTTCAAACAGGCTGTCCGCATGTCCATGCCGTGGCTGGTCATCAACCTGGTGATCGCGGTTGTCGGTAACATGCTGATCGCGGCGACCTTCGGCATGCAGCTCGCATGGATGGCGCACATTGGCGGGCTGGCGGGCGGGTTCGTCCTGTTTCCGCTGATGCTACGCTTCTTCAATCCGGCGCTGGCCGAGCGACTGCGTCACATCTGATCTCAAGCTCAGCCATAGCTATCCTCCGCCTTCCCAGCGAAAGCTGGGACCCATGGCGGTTGAGACCACCTTCCAGCCGCCATGGACCCTGACGTGCGTCAGGGAGGCGGTTTTTGAGACGATCCCTTAGCCCTCCCGGCGCATGGCCGGTGTGGTGATGCCGAGCGCGGCACTCCGGCGGAATTTATCACGGCAGAAGCGGAAAAGTTCGGCCGGGCGTCCGCCGGTCGCGGCCATCATTTCACCTGTTCCCTCGACAAGTCCGGCGCGGTCGAGCGCGCGGCGGAAGTTCTGCTTGTGCAGACGCAGGCCGAGAATGCCCTCGCAGGTCAGCTGCAGGGCCGAGAGCGTGAACCGCTCCGGCATCAGCTCGAAGACGACGGGGCGATAGCGGATCTTGCCGCGCAGGCGGCCCATGGCGGTTGCGAGGATGCGGCGGTGATCCGAGGCCATTGGCTCGCCGAGCTTCACGTCCGGCAGCGGCAGGCCGGCGTCACGCGCGCATTCGGTGACGAGCCCGGCCTCATAGAGCAGTTCGTAGCGTTCCAGCACACGGTCATCGATCCAGTCCTGCCCCTCCAGGCCGAAAGCCAGACGGGCGCGTGACTGGCGGTTTTCACTGCCTGCCGCCCATGTTTGCAGCCGTGGCGCGATGACCGCGTCGATAATCCCCGGGCGGCCATTGCGGTGGTCTTCCCAGGGGAAGTGGCCATACCAGCCGCGCCAGCGCGCTTCGAGCGCTTCCGGCGGGCGCGTCGGGTCCGGCGTCAGGCCGAGGTAGCCGACAGAGACGACGCGGGCGTTTTCAGGCGTGTCGGCAAGTGTGGCTTCCGGGGTCTCGCGGTCACGGTCCCCGAAGGTATAGAGCTGCTCGACATAGCCGAGATCGAAGCCGGTCTGCTCGCGCACCCAGCCGCGTAGCGCGATCTCGAAGGTGCGGTGCTCTGCCGGGTCGAACGTCCCGAAGGGTAGCGCCGTGAGCCCGCCATTGCGGCGGGTGACCAGCACGCAGGGCGTCTCGCCGTCCGCAGCGACAATCACGACCGAAAGGCCAATGATGAGCGCTGTTGTCACCGGCGCGCCTCCATGTCCTTCAGCAAGGTTTCATGGCGCGCAACGAACCGTTTCTGGGCAACCGTTGGCGCTTCCGGCTTGAGTTCGAGCTGGATGGTGCGCGGCGGTGATCCGAAGAAGCGGTCGGCTTCCGTCGTGCCAAACCCGGCAAGCTGGGTGGCCTCGTACCAGGCGCAGATATGATCGGCGCGCTTGATCAGTCGCTTCAGGCTCGCGGGCAGGCGGGCAGGTAGGCCGAACCGGATATGGATGGCTTCGGTGAGCCGGTTCTCGATATCCTTGTAGCCGTCGCCGAGGACTGTCTTGAAAGGTGAGATCATGTCGCCGATCACATATTCAGCGGCGTCATGATGCAACGCCATCAGGCGTTCGGCCGGACGGATGCCAGGCTCAAGCGCGGCGCAGACCTGTTCCACCACGACACTGTGCTGTGCGACGGAAAAGGCATGGTCGCCCAGCGTCTGCCCGTTCCAGCGGGCGACACGGGCAAGACCGTGGGCAATGTCATCGACTTCGATATCGACCGGCGATGGATCGAGCAGATCCAGCCGGCGGCCCGACAGCATGCGCTGCCAGACGCGGGCGGGCGCCTTTCTGGCGACGGGTTTCGGGCTTGTGCTCATGGCGCCTTCTTTAATCCATTGGCAAGCCGGGTAAAGAAAAGCCCGCATTTCGCTTACCATTCCAGCTGCACGGCATGCGGTTTGCTCAGCTCCCGTTAAGAGGTCACAGCGATAACGGTCTCAACGGACGAACAACAAGCCCGAGGCGTGATGAAGATGGTGGAAATGGTGATGAACGTTGCAAGCAATCCTGCAACGGCATGGTGGGTTCTGGCAGGGGCGGCCCTGATCGTAACGGTCGAGGCCGCCCACTCCAGCCGAAAGGTCCTCTGGGGCGATATCGGTGAAGAAGACTACGAAGACTAGTCTTTACCGAGGGGGTAAACCGTCGCGGAAAATCGCCGACGGGAGAGACGGGGCCTAATAGGCCCCGTCTTCTTTTTCGGGCGCGTCATTTACGCGGCTGGACAGCGTGCCGATCTCGGTCGTGGTGTATTCGGCAATGACGTCTGAGGCTTCGGAGATGGCGTCCTGCGTCGGCGTTGTGCCCTCCTCGACCTCGCCGGCAAGCTCCAGCAGCGGCTGGTAAAGCGCTTCCGGTTCGCCCTGCATGGTCAGGCCAAAAGGCTCTCCGGCATCTTCGAGGGCCTCCCATTCGGCGCGGACCCCGGCCCAGTAATCCTTTGTGGCGGTCCAGTAATCATCGCCGACCTCGACCGGGTAATCCTCGAAGTGGCGGTAGGTGTTCACGCCGATCTCCCGCACAAGCACATGCGGATTTTCATCCAGAACGAGCTTGGAATTATTCTGCTCATGCACCCAGCCGAAGGGCGTGATTGTGTGGCGGTTGACGGCCAGCACCGCGTCATAATCGTCCCTGGTGGTCATGTCGCGGCGGGGCAGGGGACGCCACTCGGCCGGGGGCGTCCATTGCGAAACACTGTTGTCATGGGTCCAGTCGCCAACAGCGCCATAGCGCGGTGAATCGTCGACCTGATAGACTTCCTGAGCCCACTGGCCTTCGCTTTCACTGGCCGGGACAGGGCGCATCTCCCAGGCATTGCCGCCGATGAAGGTCAGCACCTCGGATGGTTCATAGGTCCAGTCCTGGCGCCAGTGCTTGATCGGAAACTCCTCGCCTTCGTCCCCGACAACGAGGATGTGCTGGAGGCTGATAAACTCACCCGTATCCTCGATGACACGCACGATTTCGTAGCCACCCGAAAGCTTCGGCTCTTTGACTTCATAGCCTTCGGCCAGTGGGACGGTCTCGCGGAAATCGAAAGTGACATCGTAATTTCCGGCCATGGCGAGAATGGCTTCGCGGTCCTTTTCGAAACCGGGATTATCGTCTGGCGCCTCGGCCAAGACAGGCGCGGACAGGGCGCAGGCGAGTGCGCCAATTGCGGCGGTTCGGGTCAGGTTGAGCATTGGTTTTCCCTCGGCAGATCAGTGTTGATTGCCCTTAGTGATAATGAAACTGAGAATTATTTGCAATACGAGCTCTGTCATGTAATGAGAATGCGAGTGAGTCTCATTATGAGTTATTTGTATTGCGAGGGAATGATATGACGATGAAAACTGGATCCGGTCGCCGCCGGTTTGCGCGGGCGATGTTCGCCACAGCGAGCGGACTTGCGCTGGCGGGAACGGCTTTGGCCCAGGACGCCGAGGACAGTGGGGCGACACCCGAACCGGAACAGCGTCAGGAGACGGTTACTGTCTACGGCACGAGCAACCCGATCCCGGTCTTCGATTATCCGGGCCAGGTGAGCGTGATCACGCGCGACGAGATCGAGCTGCGCACGCCGTCTTCTGTGTCCGATCTGCTGCGCGATGTGCCGGGCATGGAGTTTTCCGGCGGGCCGAGGCGAACCGGCGAAGTGCCGAGCCTGCGCGGCTTTACCGGCCAGAATGTGCTGATCCTGCTCGATGGCGCGCGCCAGTCCTTCACTTCCGCCCATGATGGCCGCTTCTTCGCTGACCCGGCGCTGCTGGGGACGGCTGAAGTCGTGCGCGGTCCGGCCTCGGCGCTTTATGGCTCCGGCGCAGTGGGCGGGGTTCTCGCGCTGGAAAGCGCCGACGCCGAAGACCTGCTGGAAGAGGGGCAGAGCTGGGGCGCGCGAGTGCGTGCGGCCTATCAGTCGGTCAATGAGGAGACGCTGACCAGCCTCAGTGCGTTCACCAATACCGGCAAGTTCGATGGCCTCGCCTCGATCGGCCTGCGCCAGTCGGGCGATATCGAGCTGGGCGATGGCTCGAGCCTGCCATCGGATGATGAGATCACCACGGGCCTGGTAAAGGGGCGCTATGCGCTTACGGACGCGCTGAGCCTTGAAGCCTCCTGGCAGCGTTTCGGGAATTCCGCTTTCGAGCCAAACAATGGCCAGGGCACGCTGGGCACAGGCGACAGCGTTTTGGACCGCAATGTCGACAAGGACATCACCTCCGACACTTACCGCATTGGCGCCGGCTTCAATCCTGCCAGCAAACTGCTCGACAGTGACCTTACCGTCTACCAGACGACCACGGAAGTGGAGGAATTCGACGCCACGGTCCCGCGCACCATTTCCCGCGAGATCGAGACGACCGGCGTCAGCGCGCGCAATGCTTCGCGTTTCGATCTCGGCCCGGTGCAGACGACTTTCACCATTGGCGGGGACTGGTATCGCGACGAGCAGACCGGCTTCGACAGTGAGACCGGCGATGGCGTTCGGGGCGGTGTGCCGGATGCTGAATCCGAGTTCATGGGCCTGTTTGCGCAGATTGAGGCCGTTGCCGAGCGTCCGTTCGGCCTGCCGGGTCAGCTGATCCTGATCCCCGGTGTTCGCTATGACGAATTCTCGTCCGATTCCGAGACCGCGACCGGCGAAAATGAAGACAGCGCCGTCTCGCCCCGCTTCGCCGCGAGTTATGGCCCTGTCGAATGGCTCCGCGTTTTCGGGAGTTACTCGGAAGGCTTCCGCGCCCCCTCGGTCAACGAGCTCTATCTCGATGGTACCCACTTCGAGGTGCCGCACCCGATCCTGTTCGATCCCGGCGCAGGTTCCTTTGTCTTCGTCACCAACGAATTCATCCCGAATGCCGACCTGAAGCCGGAGAAGACGGAGACCGTGGAAGTCGGCGCCGGGCTGGATTTTCATGATGTCGTCTCATCGGGAGACCGCGTCCAGGCCAAGGTGTCGTATTATGAGAGCGAGGTTGAAGACCTGATCAATCTCTCGGTCGACTTCAGCTATAGCGCCACCTGTTTCGCACCCCCCTTCTTCCCGTGCTCGGCCGGCACGACGAGTTCGGCCAATGTCTCGAGCGCGGAGATCGAGGGCGTGGAAGGCGAGCTTCGCTATGACAGCGACCGCTCCTTCATTCGCGCGAGCTATTCCTCCATCGAGGGCGCGGACCTCTCGACCGGTTCCGATCTCGGCACGCTGAGCCCGGACCGGGTGTCCCTCGACATGGGGCTGAAAGCCCATGAGTGGGACGCGATCTTTGGTGTGCGTCTCCAGCATGCGAGCGACTTCACGCGCTATGAGAGCGACGGGGCAGGCGGATCGACCATAGCCGAGACGCGCGACTCCTATGCCGTTGCCGACATCTATGCGAGCTGGTCACCGGACGGCCTGCCGGGTATCCGCTTCGATGCGGGCATCGATAACATCTTCGACGAGCGTTATGAGCGCGTCTTCGAAGGCGTCTATGAACCCGGCCGCAACTACAAGATCGCGGCGAGCTGGCAGTTCGGCGGCTAGGCCTCAGACATTTTCCGGGGCGCGGTTGAACTTGCCGGCCTGATAGTCGGCGATCGCGTCCCGGATCTCGGCTTCCGTGTTCATCACGAACGGCCCGCGCGCGACCACCGGCTCTTCGATCGGATCGGCGTGGCCGAAGAGCAGGAAGGCGTCGTCCCGGGAGGAGACGCTGATAGCATCGCCATCATGGGCAAATTCGACAAGCTCGAAGGCCTGGGCGTTCTCTTCGCCGATAGAGACATTGCCGCGCACGACATAGAAGAAAACGCTACGATCCTTCGGCGCGGGCAGGGTGAGTTTCGAGCCTTTTGGCAGCGAGATCATCGACATGAAAACACCGGTCAGAGAGGCCACAGGCCCGCTCTTGCCCTCATACTCGCCGGAGACGAGGTGCAGGATTGCGCCCTCGCCAGCCGCGATGGCCGGGATGTGGTCGGCCTGCACGCCGGTATAGCGCGGCGTCGTCATCTTCAGCTCTGACGGCAGGTTCACCCAGAGCTGCAGGATCTCCATGTCGCCGCCATCGCGTTTGAACTCGGGTGGCGACAGCTCCGCATGAATGAGGCCGGAGCCGGCGGTCATCCACTGAACGCCACCGGCGTTGATGACGCTCTCATGGCCGCCTGTGTCCATATGGGCGAGACTGCCCTCGAGGATGAAGGTCACCGTTTCGAAGCCGCGATGCGGGTGCGGTCCGAAGGGCAGGCCGTTATTGCCGGGGGCATAGGTCTGCGGCCCGTGATGGTTGAGGAACAGGAAAGGGTCGACCTGATCGACACCCGGACCGGGCACTGGCCGGCGGGTTACGAGGTCTGCGATATCGTCACGATAGGCGGCGTGTTTCGCCTTGAGGGTTCTGTCGGTCATACCCTTCGATGTAGGGCGCTCAGGCGGCTTTTTCTACAAAGACGGTGCCGGCGGAATAGCCGGCCCCGAATGAACAGATCAGGCCCTTTTCGCCGGGTTTGAAATCATCGGAATGCTTGTGAAAGGCGATGATCGAGCCGGCCGAGGAGGTATTGGCATATTCGTCGAGAACGGTCGGGCTCTCATCGTCGCTCGCCTCATGGCCAAGCACTTTTGACGAGATCAGCCGGTTCATGTTGGCATTGGCTTGGTGAAGCCAGAGACGGCGCAGGTCTTCAGCCCTGATGTCGAGGCGGCCGAGTTCAGACTGGATCATCGCCGACACCATCGGCACGACTTCCTTGAATACCTTGCGGCCTTCCTGCACGAAAAGCTTGTCCGGCTGGCCTTCGCCAGACGGGTCGGCGCGGTTCAGGAAGCCGAAATTGTTCCTGATATTGTTGGAGAATTTGGTCTTCAGATGGGTGCCCAGAATCTTCCAGTGATCCTTCGGCGCAATGGAAATATCCTCGACCAGCACGGCGGTTGCGACATCGCCGAAGATGAAATGGCTGTCGCGGTCGGTCCAGTTGAGATGGCCGGACGTGATCTCCGGATTGACCATGAGTACGGACTTCGCATGTCCGGCGCGCACGAAGTCCGCCGCCGTCTGGATGCCGAACGTCGCTGACGAGCAGGCGACATTCATGTCGAAGGAAAAGCCGTCAATGCCGAGCGCTTCCTGTACTTCGATCGCCATGGCCGGATAGGCGCGCTGCATATTGGACGCGGCGCAGATCACGGCATCGACGTCTTTCGGGTCGCGGCCCGCACGTTCCAGTGCCTGGTTGGCAGCCTTGATCGCGATCTCGGCCAGGATGGAAATGTCCTCGTTCGTGCGCTCCGGAATGACCGGGCGCATCAGGGCCGGGTCCACGACGCCGGACTTGTCGACCACATAGCGCGACTTGATCCCTGAAGCTTTCTCGATGAATTCGGTTGAGGAATGCGTCTTCGCCTCGACCTTGCCGGCTGCGATATCGGCTTCGTGCTCGGCGTTCCACCGGTCGGCCCAGGCGTTGAAGCTTTCGACCAGTTCTTCATTGGTGACGGTGTGTGGCGGGGTCCACAGCCCTGTCGCGGAAATGACGGGTGTCATGGCGATGCGTCCTCTGCTGCCCGGACTGGAGCCGGGTCAGTTTCTTGTTTTGATGGAGATTAGGTTGAGCCGCCTGCGGCGTCGAGCCTTGGACTGCGCCCGTCTAGTCGTCTTTGCTGGTGCGCGACTCGTCTTCATCGCGCTTTTCCTTGCGCCATTCGGACTCGGCGCGGTCGGCGCGCTCATAGCAATCGAGGCGTTCCTTCGCGTCGACAATGTCGTCGCAGGCCGCACTGTCATCGATATAGGGCCGGCCCATGGTCGAGCAGGCGGCAAGCAGGAAGAGGCTCGCGAGGCCGAGGCAAGTCACTGATTTCATGTATAAAGCTCCTGTATTTCCTTGTGCCGGGGGCAGCGCGTCTCATGGTCGTTGACCATGCCGACCGCCTGCATGAAGGCATAAACGATGACAGGGCCGCAGAATTTGAAGCCCTTTTTCTTGAGCGCCTTTGAGAGGTCTTCCGAGAGCGGCGTCTTTGCCGGCACGTTCGAGACGTCATCAAGCTGGTTCACGATGGGCTCGCCGCTGGTAAAGCTCCACAGCCAGTCGGAAAAATTCTCGCCCGCATCCATCATGTCGAGATAGGCCTGGGCGTTGCCGATCGTGGCCTGGATCTTCTTCGGACTGCGGATGATGCCCGGATTCTGCAGCGCTTTCTCGACCCGCTCCTGATCCCAGCGGGCGACGCGCTCTGGCACGAACCCGTCGAATTCTTCCCTTATCGCGTCCCGCTTCCGCAGGATCGTGATCCATGACAGGCCGGCCTGCATGCCGTCGAGCTGCAGCTTCTCCCAGAGCGCCCGGGAATCGTATTCCGGCACGCCCCATTCCTCGTCATGATAGGCGCGGTAGAGGGTGTCTTCGGCCGGTGCCCAGCGGCAGTGGAGCGTTTCGTCGGAAGAGAGATTGAGACCCATCTGTCTTTAGTGTCAGGCGCCGGACGGCTTGCCAAGATGCAATTGGAGATGCCAGGTCGGGCAGATGGATATTCAGGTCAGGCGCATTTACGACAAGGCCCGGCAATCGGATGGTGCGCGCTATCTGGTCGACAGATTGTGGCCGCGCGGCATCTCGAAGGAAGACGCGAAGATTGAAGACTGGATCAAGTCGGTCGCGCCAAGCGATGAGCTGCGCAAGAAATTCCATGACGGCGATCTCGGCTGGGCGAATTTCGTGCGCGCCTATGAGGCGGAGCTGCGCTGTGACGAGGCGCTCGAAGGCGTCGAAACGTTGAAGACAGCCGCTGCCAAAGGCACGATTACGCTACTCTTCGCGAGCAAGCAGACCGAGCGCAACAATGCGACTGCGCTGAGAGACTATCTGCTGAAAACGGCCTAGTCTGCGCCCGTATCGCTCAGGCTGGCGTCGATTTCCTGTTTCAGCCACTCCGTCCGGACAAGCTGGACGGGCTGGTCTTCGACCAACAGGGTTTCCCCGTCCTCGATCGCCTTGGCAAGCCGGTCGGTGCGCAGCCGGGCAAGCGCGTGTGTGGCTGTGGCGCTCGTTATCTCGCCGAGTGAGCCACTGGCCGTAACCGACTGTCCAGCCTCAAGATTTTCGCCTTCGATGACAACATTACGCTTGCGGAGCTTCCCACGGCGATGCATCCGCGAGACGACTTCCTGGCCGACAAAGCAGCCCTTCTTGAGATCGACGCCGCCCTGGCGGTCCATATTGATTTCCCACGGAAACACTTCCGCACCGATGAAGTCCTGCCCCCATTCGGCGACGCCCGCGGGGATACGGATCTTGTCCCAGTCGGCCTGGCTCATTTCCGGAGCGCTATCGATCTCCACAACGCCGCGCTTTGGCAGCTCCGGCGAGCGCGGATCGGGGGCGCCGTCTTCTGTAATGGCGGCGGCCAGTTTGCCGTCGACATCGATCTCGACCTTGGCGCGCAGGCGGAACATCTTGAGCCGCTTCGAGAGGTCACCGACCGCATTGGTGGCGGTGTCGAGCAGGGCGCCCGCCTCGGTGCGGTGGGCAATGAAATCGGCAATGACCTTGCCTTGCGGCGTCAGCAGCGCGCCGTAGCGGGCCTCGCCAATGTCCCAGTCATGGGTGTTGTTGGTGACCAGCCGCTCGAGCAGGGCGAGGGTATCGGGGCCGTCAAGGACGAGGATGGAGCGGTTGGGGAGCAGGGTGGTTTCCATGCCGGGGATTTAGGGATTTTCCGTGGAAACGCCACCCTCTGTCCATGATTTTGGAGGGTCCAGAACCATTCCAGTTTCAGCCCAGTTCCAGCCCATATTTTTGTGGGCCTGAAAATATCCCCCGGCACACCTACTTCACGCGGTCGAAAGCGGCCATGATCGCGGCGCCGAGGCCGCTCTTGATCAGCGCGCCGATGAGGAAGGGCGCGACGCCGGCTGCGAAGGCTTCCCGCGCGCCGATGATTGTCGCCAGCCATGCCCAGCCGGTAAGCAGGATCAGCCCGTGCAGCGCGAGAAAGCCGGCGAAGCGGGAGACATGGCCCGTCATGACGGTTTTCACGCCGAGCCCTGCCAGATAGCCGACGACCGGGAAGGCGAGCAGGTATCCGGCGGTCGGGCCGACAAAGGCGGCGATCCCGGCCTTGCCTTCGGAGAGCACCGGTGCCCCAAGGGCAGCCAGTCCGAGCCAGAAGACGATCATGGCGAACCCGAAGCGCGGTCCGGCCAGGGCGCCAACCAGCAGCACAGCCAGCGTCTGCATCGTGACCGGCACGGGCACCATGGGTACGGCCACCCAGGAGGACGCGGTCAGCACCGCGATGCCCCCCAGGAAAAGGGCGGCCGGGCGCAGAAGGGTCCTGGGCTCGTGCATCGAGATGGTCTGTTTCATGAGAAATGGCCGTCTTTACGGGATCATGCTGGCGCCTCGTCTGCGGGTGTCGCGGCCCGGGGTCAAGGGAGGCTGGCTGCAGGATATGCTGCCGTCCACAGCCGGTCTTGCCATCACACGGCGCGCCCCGGACTATAAGCGTGTGCCGGGCGACGATTCGCGCTGCCTTGGGCCAAGTGCCGGGAGACACGATGAGACATCTCGCAAGCCTGGCAGCGATCGCGCTGCTTGCCATACCATCCGGCTGCAACACGACGCAGAAATCGCATGCCGCCTGCGAAAGCGATGTCGACCGCCTGAAGGACGCCATCCGCGACACCTCGGCCTATCTCGAAGATTTGAGGCCGCGCCTGAAGGCGAGCTTCCTGGCGCTCGATGCCTGCGACAGGGTCACGACCGATTGCGATGCTGCCGCCTGGCTGGCGCAAGCCGAGGCGATGCGGGCCGAGCATCTGGACCGGCATGCCGAGTTCAACCGGGCGGTCGACCTGTGGTGGCCGGACGCCTGCGTGCCCTACATCCAGAGCTACCGCATCAACCCGCCGGACCCGAAAATGTACAAGGGCTATTTCTACAGCCTCGACGAGACCGGCAAGCAGATCGACGAGCTGATCGAGCGGTATTCGAAGCGGGTAGCGACTTAAGGTCATGACCGCCTGCCCAGCCTGCGCTGGGAAGGCGGGGTAATTGGCAAGAGATGAAGCCGCAATGAACCCCACGGGATGACTCAGGGCCCGATGAAGCGCATATAAACCTCATGACCGAGACCTATGACCTGATCCTCAAGAACGGCACGGTGGTCACACCGGGCGGAGAAGACGAAACCGATATTGCCGTGCGCGGCGGGAAGATCGTCGCCATTGGCAAGTTTGACGAAGCCCAGGCTGGCGAAACCTATGACGCAACCGGCCTGCACATCCTGCCGGGCGTGATCGACAGCCAGGTCCACTTCCGTGAGCCGGGCCTGGAATACAAGGCCGACCTCGAGACCGAGGCCCGCTCTGCCGCGCTCGGCGGCGTGACGGCGGTGTTCGAGATGCCGAACACCAACCCGTCCACGACCACGCCGGAGATGCTGACCGACAAGCTGGCCCGCGCGAAGGGCCGGATGGATGTCGACCATGCCTTCTATGCGGGCGCGACGCATGAGAACACGCACCTGCTGGGCGAGATGGAGCAGATGCAGGGCTGCTGCGGAGTGAAGGTCTTCATGGGCGCCTCGACCGGCGACCTGCTGGTGAAGGATGATGAAGGCGTCGAGGCCGTGCTGCGCGCGATCAAGCGCCGCGCCGCCTTTCACTCCGAAGACGAATACCGCCTTGAGGAGCGCCGTCAGCTTGCCCGCGAAGGCGACTGGCACAGCCATATCGAGGTGCGCGACGTGGAAGCCGCCGTCAGCTCGACGCGGCGCCTGCTGCGCCTTGCCCGCAAGACCGGCAAGCGCATCCATGTGCTGCACATCTCGACCGCCGAAGAGATGGAGCTGTTGCGCGATGCCAAGGATGTGGCGTCCGTAGAAGTGCTCCCCAACCATCTGACGCTGGCCGCGCCCGATTGCTATGACCGGCTGAAAGGCTTTGCCCAGCAGAACCCGCCTGTGCGCGAACAGCGCCACCAGGATGCGCTCTGGCGCGCGCTCAATGCCGGGATTGTCGATGTGCTCGCGACAGACCATGCGCCGCACACAAAGGAAGAGAAGCTGCGGCCCTATCCGGCCTCGCCCTCCGGCATGCCGGGCGTGCAGACCTTTGTGCCCGTGATGCTGACCCATGTGAACAATGGCAAGCTGACGCTGCGCCGCTTCGTCGAGCTGACTTCCGCCGGGCCGCAACGTGTCTTCGGCATCACCAGCAAGGGCCGGATCGCGGAAGGCTATGATGCCGACTTCACGGTCGTGGACCTGAAACGCAAGGAAACGATCACGAATGAGTGGGCGAAGGCCAAGTGCGGCTGGACTCCTTATGACGGCATGGAAGCGACCGGCTGGCCCGTCGCAACGATCATCCGCGGTAATTTCGTGATGCGCGACGGCGAGATCACCCAGAAGGGCGGCGGCAAGCCGGTGCGGTTCAATGAGACGCTGGAGCCGGAAGCGGTCTGATCGAGGGCGCTTTTTCTCCCGGAACCCAAAACCTGTGATATGTTCCCGCCCGTTCAGGTGAGGGGAACGCACATGAAATACTCGACTGCACTGCTGGCAACCGCTGCTGTATCAACGCTCGGCGCTTGCGAAGGCACGCTGATGCCAAGCGAATACGCCTATCTCAACACAACGCCGCAAATGGTCGAGCAGTGGCTCGCAGAGTGTGAAGGCAACGAGACCGACATGCTGCGCAAGGCGCGCCATTGCGAACTGGCGGAAAAGTCGATCGAACCAGGCGATCCGGACTACGGATTCGTGAAGGGAAATCTCGGCTACCTCTATTACAAGCAGGAGCACTGGGGCGAGGCGGAGAGAGCTTATAGCGACGCCATCGCGGCGGGCGCGGGCGGCGAGATGTATGGCAATCGAGGCCTCGCCCGCAGTCAGCTCGGTGCGTTCGACGCCGCGATGCAGGACTACCGGACGGCCTACGAGCAGACCGGAGACGCCTACTGGCAGGAAGAAATGCAATGGCTCGACTACGCGCTTGCAGATGCGATCGAGTACAGGGTTTTTTATACCGGGTTCGGGTGCCGCAGGGTCCAGGACGACAGCGTGTTCGACGCCCCGAACGAGGTCTCCATCCACCTCGTTGCTGCAGATGCCCTCTCCTCCACGGCTACATCACCGGACCCGCCCAAGGGGTTCCAGAACGTCACGGCGGGTACGTTCCGGGCGGGGGAGCGCGATGTCATCACGGTCGGGGCGCTTCAGCCGTTCACTCTGAGCGTGATGATGTGGGAGATCGACGATGGTGGCGATGCGATCGATCTCACCGTGATGTATGGGCAGATGCTGGCCTCAGGCGGGCGCGGAAGAGATGTCCGATATGCGGGCCGGACCGTGAACGTCGCGAAGCCGGAAGGCGGGTCCTCGCCGTCGCCAACCCCCGTGCACAATGCGATTTCCTCGACGCTGAAATCGGCGTTCGGCACCGAGAACGACTATATGGGCGGGTTCGATTTCACCGATATGGTTGCGTCCGAAATCGCGATGCTGCAGCCAAGGGTCGAGCGCGGGATTCCTTACCACTTCAAGTCCGACCATCGCCAAGGCGGCGCCGATTGCAGCGCATATTTCGTTGTCAGGGAGATCCCGATGTCGGACGAGTCCTATATCAACGTCGTCAATTCTATCCTGGATGGCGACCCTTCTTGATGCCGGGTGTGTGGCTTCGAGACGCGCGCCAGGCGCAGCTTGTCGGTGACCAGACGCACGTCAGTAGGAGCAAGCGTTGATCCTGCGCAGCGTCACGGAGCACGTCAAAGCGCAGAACTGGACTGCCATTGCGATCGATTTCGTGATTGTGGTGCTGGGTGTGTTCATCGGTATCCAGCTGGGCAACTGGAATGAGGATCGCGAGACGCGCGAGCGCGCGTCGGTGTTCAGTGAGCGGCTGACCGAGGATCTGCGCTATGAGGCGTGGGCCTATGAGTACCTCCTGGAATACAACAAGGATGTCCGCCGGAGTGCACGCGCGGCACTGGATTCCCTTTCCGGGGAAGCGCCTTTATCGGACGAGCAATTTCTGGTCAGTGTCTATCGTGCGACGCAGTACAAGTATCACGACCGCGGCCGGGCGACCTATGACGAGCTGCTCTCGACGGGTGAGATCGGTCTGATCAGGGATGAAACGCTGCGCACTACGGCCATCAGCCTGTTCAACACGGACCTGCTCGATGTGATCGCGGAAGAAGGACGCGCCGCGCCGGTGAGGACGATTTTCCGCCGCAGGGCCCCTGCGGCTGTCCAGGCAGCTGTGCTGCGACAGTGCGGCGACCGGTTCGTGGCCAGCGGTGACTATGAGGCGATTGTCGATTCGCTCGCCTATCCCTGTTCACTGGACCTGCCGCCGGGCGAGATCGAGCGGGCCGCCGGCCTGTTGCGCGCCGACCCGGACCTCGTCGAGGCGCTGCAGATACGCTTTGCCGATGTCGAGACGGCGATCACCGACCTTGAAACGGTCAACGCGCCGATGGTGGACAAGCTACGGGCCATTGCCGGGCGGGGGACCTGATCTGGCGCCGGCCAAAATTTCACACCTGACATTCTTGGCGGGCGCATTAAGGTCGGCCTCAGAGTGCACGCCTTACGCCGGAAAACGGGAGAAAATTCATGGCCTTCAGACCTTCATTGCTGCTTTCAGCAGCTCTCATTGCTACCGCACCGACCGCTTTCGCGCAGGAGCGCAGCGATTACGAGCAGGAAGCCCGCGAAATCTATCGCAATGTTGTCGAGATCCGGTCTGCCCGCGGGCAGGAGCGCGTGCCGGAAGTGGTCGATTATCTGGTCGGTGAGCTGAAAGACGCGGGCTTCAGCGATGATGACCTGGTGGTCACAGACTATGACGCGACAGGCGAGCATACGCAGGGCCTGATGGTCTGGTATCGCGCCGAGGAGGAGAGCGACGAAAAGCCGATCGTCTTCCTGGCGCACATGGATGTGGTCGATGCGCTGGCCGAGGACTGGGTGCGCGACCCGTACACGCTGACCGAGGAAGACGGTTATTTCTTCGGGCGCGGCACGGCGGACAACAAGTATGGTGTGACCAGCCTCGTCTCGGCCTTCATCCGCCTCAAGGAAGAAGGCTTCGAGCCGACGCGTGACCTTGTCCTGGTGCTGTCGGGCGATGAGGAGACCGGCATGGTCTCGACCCGGGCGCAGGCAAACTATGTCGCCGAGACTATCGACCCGGCCTTCGTGCTGAACGCGGACGCCGGCGGCCTGACCCTCGGGCCGGATGGCGAGGCAACCGATTACGGCATTCAGGGCGCGGAAAAGACCTATGCGACCTTCGAGCTGACCGTCACCAATCCGGGCGGCCACTCGTCGCGCCCGCGTGCGGACAATGCGATCTATGAGCTCGCTGATGTGCTCAAGAACATCCAGGCGCACCAGTTTCCGGTCCGCTACAATGACCTGACACGCGCCTCGCTTGAGGCCTCCGGCCGCAAACGCCTCGACAAGCTGGGCCTGGCCATGCGCGCCTTCGCCGAGGACCCGACCGATGAGGATGCCATCGAGACGCTGCGCGGTGACCCGTCCACGGTCGGCCAGATCGGTACCACCTGCATCGCGACCATGCTGCGCGCCGGCCATGCCGAAAACGCGCTGCCGCAATCGGCCACCGCCACGGTCAATTGCCGCATCTTCCCGGGTGTCGGCATCGAAGCGACCGAAGCCACGCTGAAAGAGGTGGTCGGCAATGATGAGGTGAAATTCGAGCTGATCTCCGATCTCGTCGAGAGCCCGGAGTCCGGGATGCGCGACGAAGTTCTGGGTGCGGTGAAGGCGGCGCTTGACGAGCGCGGCGTCGATGTCCCGGTCATCCCGCACATGTCAGCCGGTGGTACCGATGGCATGCATTACCGCAATCTCGGCTATGACACCTATGGCGTTGGCGGCTTCGCGGCGAAGACGAACGACACGTTCGCGCACGGCCTGAATGAGCGCATGCTGGTCGACAGCTTCTATGACGGGCTGGACCACTTCTACGTCATCATCAAGGACCTGGCCGGCGAGGACGCCTAACGTCCAGCACTTGAAGTCAGGGTCCATGGTGGCTGGGAGTGAGGTCTCAACCGCCATGGACCCCCCTTTCGGCGGGGAGGCGGTTATTGTTGGGGGGAGTTACCCCTCCACGGCCGCGCAGTCGACGCCATCCAGCCGGTAACTGCGGCCGCTTTCGCGGGAGATGAGGTAGCAGTTGCCGCCATTGGTCACGAGATCGAAGACGGTCGGCATGGCTGTCGAGTGGGTCTCGTGCTCGCCGAGCGGCGGGGGCAGGACGCTGACGGTGGAGCTTTCGGTCAGGTCTTCCGGGCCGAGCTTGATCTGCGCCCGTCCGACCGCTTTTGACAGCACCGCCTTCACCCGCGACAGCGTTGCCTCGTCAGCCGTTTCCAGATGCGCGGGCGCGCGCCCGGATGCGGTCTGGCAGGCAGAGGTGAGCAGGCAGGCTGCGACGACGGAGGTGATGCGGACGATCATTGGCTCCGGCCTCTGTAGTCGCCCGGCATGGACATGTCACGATTGTTTTCGAAGATTGGCGTCTCCGGGCGGGTCAGGGTGAGGCCATCGGCTTCGCGTGTCTCGCTGGACACCGACGGAGCCTTCTCGGCGCCTTCCGATGTGGCCGTCACGCTCGGGCAGGTGCCGTCCTCGCGATACTGGAGCGCGGCGGAAAGCAGGCCCTCGGCCGGGTCGCCAAGCTGGTTGGTAAAGTCGTCCGGCACAGAACAGCCCGGCGTCTGCACACCGAAATTGAACGATGAGTTCGCCGGCACGAAGCCGTCGGCATAGTCGCCGAAGCCCTTGTTGTTCACGCCCTGGAACTGGATCGTGTAATAGGTCTGTCCGCAATTGCCGGTGGGGTAGAAGCCATATGGCTTGCCGCAGGTGATATTGCCGATCAGCACGACATTCACATCGATCCCGCGCAACCCGTTGATGACGGCCTCGCTTGCCGAACAGGTATTGCCGGTCGAGAGGATGTAGACGGTGTCGAGATCGAGCGAGGGCAGGGCCGCGCCATTGGTGAAGCTGAAACCGAGGCCGGTGGAGTAGAACGGGATCGGGTCATTGCGCTCACCCGTCACCGGATTGATCGAGGCCGTACCGTTATTGAAGGAAAGCTGCTCGAAGGTCGCGCCATTGGTGCGCGCATTGCCCGCGATCATGTAGGAAAGCTGGCTCGCCACGGCGAGCAGGCCGCCGCCATTATAGCGCAGGTCGAGCACCAGGTCGGTCACGTTCGCATCGGCCATCTGCTGCACGGCATTCACGATCTGCTCTTCCGAGGAGAAGGGGCTGAAGGTGGTGAAGTGGATGTAGCCGACATCGCCGCTGGGCGTGCTGATGACATTAGTCGACTGGACCGGCTGTTCGACAATGTCGGCAGAGGTGAGCGAGATCGTACGGGTGGTGCTTTCGCCCGGATCCTGGACCTCGAACTGGTGCGTTTCCCCGGCGGTTTCCGGGAAGAAAGCGGCATTCAGCGCATCGACATTGCTGGACGTGATGACGTCGACGCCGTCCGCTGTCAGGACCTTGCTGCCGCGGATGAGCTTCTGCTGACCGGAGACCACTTCGGCGGCAGGTGAGCCGGGTTCTGTGTAGACAACGCGGACATCGCGCGGCGGGGTGCTCTGAAAGATCGCGAAATTGGCCCCATAGCCGGCCTGCGGCGCGGAATTACGCGAGGCGAGATAATCTTCGGTCGGCTCGCTGAAATGGAAATCGTCCTTCGGCGCGCCGGATGCGGTGACCTCATCGGTCTTGAGCAGACCGAAATACGTGATGCGGTCGCTGTAATCGTAGGGGTCGCGGTCTGGCACCTCGTCATTCCAGAGATAGGTCTCGTTCGTCCATGAGCGCAGCCAGAAAAGCTCTTCCACCAGGCTGCCCTGTTCGTCGGTAAAGGGATTGCCTTCGATGTCGACGCCGGAGCGCGGGTTTTCGCACTGGTCTTCGAAGGTGCTGGAGGCCTCGTAGACGCCCGGCGTGTAGGTCGGACCCGTGCTGCCGGTTGGCGGGGGCGGTGGTGGCGGCGGAGGGGGTGGAGACGCGGCAGACCCGCCCCCTCCGCCGCCACCACCGCCACAGGCGCTCAGCGTAATAAACCCTGCAGTCGCCAGCATGGCGAAAAATGACGTGGATGTGCGTGACATGACCCGGACCCTGATGTTTCAACCTTGGCGGCATAGCAGCCGCCCGGCGTCAGGAGGTCAAGCTGGATCAACACTTTCTGCATCAGATTTGTAATCAGGGGAGAAGGCGGTCTATCCATTGTGGATGAATGCGGCGATGCATGCCGCAACTCGCTGGAGACAGGATGAATGAGTGACCGCACCGGTCTGAACCGGCAGCTTTTCTGGCTCTATGAGGGCACCGGGCGGACATCCTTCTGGTTCCGCTGGGCGCTGCTCACCTTCGACCTTCTGACGATCGCCTATTTCCTCTGGGCGCCCTTCGATTCGCGTGAGCGAGGCCATTACACGATCGACTATGTCATCGGCGCGGTCATCGCGCTCGACATGGCGGCACGTCTCTATATCGAGAAACACCGGCATCGTTTTTTCCTCAAATGGATCAACTGGGCGGATCTTGTTGTGGTGGTGACCATGTTCGCGCCGCTGCTCGTCTCGAACTTCGCCTTCCTGCGTGTGCTGCGGGCTGTGCGGGCGATCCGGGCCTTCACCTTCATCCGGCGGGTCAAGGTGCTCACCCCCTTCTTCCAGCGCCATGAGCGCATCATCGACAAGGTGACGAACCTCCTGGTCTTCGTCTTTATCACGGCGGCACTGGTCTATGCGCTGCAGGTCGGCCGGCCGGGCTCCAATGTGCACACCTATATCGACGCGCTCTACTTCACCGTGACCAGCCTCACGACGACCGGCTATGGCGACGTCATCCTGCAGGGCCAGCTCGGGCGTTTCATCTCGATCCTTGTCATGGTGCTCGGCCTCTCATTATTCCTGCAGCTCCTGCGGGCCATCGTCGAGCCGGAAAGCAAGGTCGAGTGCGAATGCGAGACTTGCGGCCTGATGCGCCATGACCGGGACGCGGTGCATTGCAAACACTGCGGCTCCATGATGCATATCAAGACAGAAGGCGTTCTATGACATCAGACATCCCGTTCCGCGAAATTCCCTACCTGCCGCAGACGCTGGAGGTCGAGCATCGCGAGGATGGCTGCATCCTGTTGCGAAACGGCCAGCCGAAGCGGCCCCATCCGCCCCACATGCTGGCGCCGCTGGTCTACTGGGCCGCGGCACGCCCCGATCAGGTCTGGCTGGCCCAGCGCGATGTCGACCAGCCGTCGAAGCCTGGCTGGCAGACAGTCACCTATCGCGATGCGCTGAGGCGCATCCGGTCGCTGGCACAGGGCTTCCTCGATGCTGGCGCTGGCCAGGACAGGCCGGTCATGGTCCTGTCGCGCAATGCCATCGAGAATGCGCTGGTCATGTATGCCGCCATGTGGGCAGGCAGCCCGGTTGTGCCGGTGACACCCGCCTATGCGACGCTCAGCCAGGATTTCGCGCGCCTCAATCATATCGACAATCTCACGACGCCGGCGATCCTCTATGTCGAGGATGGCGAAGAATACCAGCGCGGCCTTGACGGCATGGAGGTCGGCGACCGGCTGGTGCTCTACCGCAAGAACAAGCCGACGGGGGTCAACAGTCAGTCCATCGATGAGTTTGCCAAGACGCCCACGAGCGCGGTGGACCTCGCCTATGACCGGCTGAGCGAGGAGACGGTTGCCAAATACATGCTGACCTCCGGTTCGACGGGCGAGCCGAAGGCGGTGATCAACACGCATGGCAATATCGCTTCCATGGTGAAGATGATCCGTTCGGTCTGGGATGTGGAGCGCCTGGAGGCGATGTCGGACGGGCCGCAGGTGATGGTGAGCTTCCTGCCCTGGAGCCACACTTATGGCGCCCACTCCATCCTGCATTCGATGACCGACTGGGGCGGCACCCTGTACATTGACTGGGGTGCGCCAACGCCGGCCCGCCTGCCGGAAATGCTGCGCAATCTTCGCGAGGTTGCCCCGACCCAGCACACCACAGTTCCGGCTGCCTGGTCGGCCATTGCGACCGAGCTGGAGCATGACCGGGCGCTCGCGGATAAGTTCTTCTCGCGCATCATGGTGATGGCCTATGGCGGCGCGTCGATGGGGCAGGACATCTATGAGCGGATCCAGACCGTCGCCGTGGATGTGACGGGGGAGCGGATCAGCCTCAGCGCAGGTTATGGCGCGACCGAGACCTCGCCCACCATCTCAAATGTCCACTGGCCGAGCGATACGATGGGCCTGATCGGCCTGCCCCTGCCGGGCACCGAATTCAAGCTCGCCCCGGTTGGCGACAAGATGGAGTGCCGGGTGCGCGGCGCTGGGATCACGCAGGGCTATTACCGCAATCCGGAGAAGACGGCGGAAGCCTTCGACGAGGAAGGCTTCTACAAACTCGGCGATGCGGTGAAGTTCAAGAACCCCGACAACCCCAATGAGGGTCTCGCCTTTGATGGGCGGATTGCCGAAGAGTTCAAGCTCGCCAACGGGACATGGGTGTCGGCGGGCACAGTGCGCGTAAAGGCGGTCGAGGCGGTCGATGGCGCGCTGTCGGATGTCGTGGTGTGCGGGCTGAACCAGGACGAAATCGCGCTGCTCGGCTTCCTCAACGAAGCCTGGTGCCGGCGCAAAACGGGCCGGAATGTCGGTCTGGAAGAGCTGGCTGGCGACGAGACGGTGCGCGGCGCGGTCAAGGACGGGCTCATCCGCTACAATCAGGAAAACCCGAACGCCGCCAAGCGCGTCTCGCGCATCCTGCTGCAAAAGGACATGCCCAAGGCCGACGCCGGGGAGATTACCGAGAAGGGCTACATCAATCAGGGCCGCGTGCAGGCGCTTCGCGAAGGCGAGGTAAAGCGGCTCTATACCAAGCCTTATGACGCAGACATCATCGAGATCAAATAGGACGGGCGTCAACAGCCCTCCGCATAGGGAGCAATAATCATGGCCGACAGCGAAACCAAGTCGATTACCGGCGCCGACGCGCTTGTCTCAACCCTAGCCGACCATGGCGTCACCGCCTGTTTCGCCAATCCGGGCACGTCCGAGATGAACCTTGTGACCGCGCTCGACCGGGAGACGCGGATAAACTCCGTGCTCTGTCTTTTCGAGGGCGTCGCCACCGGCGCGGCCGACGGCTATGCGCGGGTCACGGGCGAGCCGGCCATGACACTGCTGCACCTCGGGGCCGGCTACCTCAATGGCGGGGCGAACATCCACAATGCCAAGCGGGCGAAGACGCCGATGATCAATGTGATTGGTGACCATGCCGTCGACCACCGCAAATACGATGCGCCGCTGAACTCCGACATCATGGGCCTTGCCGGCCCGAACTCGATCTGGATCAAATCGGCTGACTCTGTCGCCTCCACCGGCAAGCTCGCCGCTGAAGCCTGGGCAGCCAGCTTCGGGCCGGAGCCGGGACCTGTCTCGCTGATCCTGCCAGCCGATTCCGCCTGGACCGAAGGCGGCGTGAAGGGCGGCGAGGCCAGACGCCCCTCACTGCGTGAAACCTCGTCCGAGAAGATCGAGGCGGCGGCAGCAGCCACTGGCCGGGCGAAGCAGCCGGTCATCCTGATCAATGGCACGGCGCTGACGGAGGAAGGCCTCAAATCCGCCGCGCGTCTGAAAAAGGCCGGGGTACGGATCATCACCGATACTTTCTTCGCACGCCAGCGCCGCGGTGCCGGGATGTTCTTCCCCGACCGGATGCAGTACTTCGCCGAAGGCGCGATGAAGGACCTCGACGGCTCCGACCTGATGCTTACGGCGGGCACCTCCCTGCCGGTGGCCTTCTTCGCCTATCCCGGCAAGCCGAGCCTGCTCGTGCCGGAAGGCTGCGAGACGATGGATCTTGGCGGCGCCGATACCGACAGCGCGAAGACGCTGGCCGCGCTCGCCGATGCGATGGGGGCGAAAGAGGCGGCCGACCCAGCGCCGCTGGAGAAACCGAACGCACCCTCGGGCGAACTCAATGCTGCCTCCGTTGGCGCCAGTGTGGCGCGTCACATGCCGGAGAACGCGATTGTCTCTGACGATGGCGTGTCCAACTCGCTGCCGGTCTTCCTGTCGACCATCAAGGCCGAGCCGCATGACTGGATGGGGCTGACGGGCGGTGCCATCGGGCAGGGCCTGCCGCTGGCGCTTGGTGCGGCTGTGGCGGCCCCGGACCGCAAGGTGATCGCGCTGACCGGCGATGGCGCGGGCATGTACACAAACCAGGCCTTGTGGAGCATGGCGCGCGAGCAGACCGATGTGACCACCATCGTGTTCGTCAATCACACCTATCGTATCCTGAACATCGAACTCGCCCGCACCGGCGCCGGCAATCCGGGGCCCACGGCCAAGGAGATGCTGGAGATCGGCGGCCCGGACATCGACTGGGTCAGCCTCTCGGAATCGGTCGGTGTGCCCGCGACGGCTGTCACAACGGCGGAAGAATTCGACGCGGCCTTCGAGGACGCGATGAAGCAAAAAGGCCCCAGGCTGATCGCGGCGATCGTGCCGGGGTGATCCGGGCATGAAAAAAGGGCCGCGAATGATCGCGGCCCTGATCCGGGAAAACGCTCCCGACTCTACACTAGTCTGCAAACTCCCACCGGTCGCCGCCGACATTACAGGCGGTGGCGGGTTCGCTGGCGCGACGGCCATTCACATAGGTCTCGCGATAGACGGTCCGGCATTCGCCGGTATTCTGCGGGGCGCTATAGCCCGCATTGTATCCGGTCGCGGTCGCGCCGTATTCCGGATCGCTCCAGGCGGGATTGGAATTGTATGACGTGCCGCCATAAAGCTCTTCACCGTCGCGGACATCATAGCCGCCCTGATAATTGTCGTAGCCATTGTCATAGGTGACGGGCTGGCTGCGATTATCCTGCCAACCTTGGCCATAGGGCTGCCGCGTCGGGGCAGGTACGCCCATGTTTCCATAGCGCGGATTGGTTTGCTGGCCGGAATAGACGCGCGTCTGGCAGTCATTCGAGCTGCTGCCCGCAATCGCGTTACCGGCCACGGCGCCAACGACACCGCCGATCAGGGCGCCGGCGATCTTGTCGCCATCATCATTGCCGCGATGGTGCCTGCGGCCGCGATAGCCGTAGCCATAGCCACGGTCCCAGCCCCGCGAATAGCGGTGATGGCCGCGGCGGCGGTACTTGTCGTCGCCATCATCGGCAATCGCAGCGCCAATCAGGCCGCCTGCAATCGCGCCGACGACCGTGCCGGCCGTCTGGTTGTTGCGGCGTTCACGCTCGCAATTGCCATTGTAGTAGCCCTGGCCCTGATAGCCGTAGCCATCATAGCCCTGACCGGAATAGGCATAGGTCTGGGCAGCAGCCGGAAGGCTCATCGCAAACGCAGCGGCGCTACCGAGAATAGCCATGCGGATCATGCAAGAACTCCTTTCAGAGGCGAGGACACAGATGTCCTTCGTCTTCAGGCTGCAGACTAGCATATCAAGCTGAACGCAGTCTGAAGGATAATACTTCCTAAATTCAGAGCATTATCCGTGCCACTGGACGCCGCGCCTTCAACGGCCAATATAGAAGGCATGGGAGTTCTCGACGACACTGGAAAGACGATCGGGCGCGCGCGCTACACGGCCGCGCAAGGTCTGCGTTCAGCCTGGTACGGCGCGCAATACGTCATCGCCAAGCGCCGCTCATCCGGTTTCAACCGGCCCGGCGAACCGGCTTTCAAGCCATCCAACCCGGTTGATACGAAGGAGCTGCGGGCCGCCTGGTTCCGGCTCTTTGCGGCGGACCGCGCGAATATCGAGGCCGGGCTCTATCCCGCGCCGGAAGACGTCCGGCTGATGGACCTGCCCAAGGCGGTGAAGCGGGCCGGATATTTCCTGAAGGATGTGGCCGAGGTCGACCGGCGCCGTATGGCGCGGGCCGGGACGGAATTGCGCGAGACGCTGGACGGCTCCAACCGCTATCCGGCCTATTACCGCCAGAACTTTCACTATCAGACCGATGGCTGGCTCTCTGACGACAGCGCGAAGCTCTATGACCATCAGGTCGAGGCGCTGTTTACCGGCGCGGCCGATGCAATGCGCCGGCAGGCGCTGGCCGAGATTGCCCGCGAAGTGAAGGGCCGCGACCAGCGCGAGGTGGCGCTGCTCGACATGGCATGCGGGACTGGCCGCTTCCTGCGCGAAATGATGCGCACCTTTCCGCGGCTCGATGCGCGCGGTCTCGACCTGTCACCAAACTATGCCGAGCGGGCCCGCCAGCACGTCGCGCCGTGGCCGCATGTCGATATTATCGAGGGGCAGGCGGAAGTCATGCCGCTGGACGATGCCTCGCAGGATGTCATCGTCTCGGTCTACCTCTTCCACGAGCTGCCGGAGAAGACACGCCGCGAAGTGATGCGCGAGGCGGCCCGTGTGCTCAAGCCGGGCGGGGCGTTCATCATCGCCGACAGCCTGCAATTCGGCGACAGTGACGGCCTCGACGGTATTCTCGAATATTTCCCCGAAGGCTTTCACGAACCCTATTACAAGGCCTATCTCGGCTGGGACTTCACCCCGCCCATGGAAGAGGCCGGCTTCACACTGGAGAAGAGCGTGAACGCCTTCCTCACCAAGGTGAATGTCTGGCGGAAGGCAGGAGACGCATGAGCAATAGACTGGCCCTCATCACGGGCGCCTCCGCAGGGCTTGGCGCTGAGTTCGCCCGCCAGTATGCCGCCAAGGGCTGGGACGTCGCGCTGACCGCACGCCGTGCCGACCGTCTCGACAAGCTGGCGCGTGAGCTTGAGGAAAAGTACAAGGTCGCCACCCTCGTCATCGCGCAGGATCTCGCGCACGCAGACAGCATCGATACAATTCTCTACGAGCTGAAGGAGTCCGGGCGCCATGCCGATGCGCTGGTCAACAATGCCGGCTATGGCCTTCCGGGGACTTTCTTCAATACGAGCTGGGAAGAGCAAGCACAGTTCATCCGTGTTCTGTACACCGCGCCGATCGAACTGGTGCACAAGCTCCTGCCGGGCATGGCGGAGCGGAATTTCGGGCGCATCATCAATGTCGCCTCGCTCGCCGGCTATGCGCCGGGCTCCAGCGGCCATACGCTCTATGCCAGCGTGAAGGCAGGGATGATCAAGTTCTCCGAAAGCGTGCATGCCGAGGCGCAGGCGGCCGGCCATGACATTCACTGCAGCGCGCTCTGCCCCGGTTTCACCTATACCGAGTTCCACGATGTGAACGGTACGCGCGAGATGGCGAACGAGTCACCGGACTGGATGTGGATGGACGCAAAGCCCGTCGTCGAAGCCGGTATCGATGGCGTCACACGCGGCCGGCCGGTGGTTGTGCCGGGCGCTGTGAACAAGGGTGTGGCCACGCTGACGCGCATCCTGCCCGAGCCGCTGGGCCGCGAAATCATGAAGCGTCAGGGCAAGCGGTTCCGGAAGATGGAGTAGTCACGGCGAAAGTTCGGCGGCGATGCGGTCTGCCAGCAGGCGGCCGTCCATGGTCAGGTCGATGCGGGAGACATCGCGCCGGATCAGCCCCTGACTTTCGAAAACCGCCAGCGTTTCTTCCGGCACGGGCGACCCGGTCAGCGTCTCGATGCGCGCAACATCAAACCCTTCGCCGGGCCGCAGGCCGAGGGCGAGGAGTTCGCGTGCGGTGTCGAGCGGGGACAGATGCTCACCCTCAACATGGCCGGCCATTGGCTTGATACCGCTGATATAATCGGCGGGCCTGAGCGCGGCATGTGTGGCAATCCGCTCACCGCCAAGGCTCAGCCGCCCATGCGCGCCGGGGCCGAGGCCGATCCAGTCGCCGCCGCGCCAGTAGGTGAGGTTGTGTTTCGACTGCGTCTCGGGTGAACGGGCATGGTTGGACACCTCATAGGCGGGAAGGCCATGCGCCTCGGCGACGGACTGGGTCAGTTCATAGAGGTCGGCCTGGTCGTCGTCCGGCATCGGCACCAGCTCACCGCGTTCGGCGCGCTTTCCGAAGGCGGTGCGCTCGGCAATCGTCAGCTCATAGAGCGACAGGTGCGGTGCGCCGAGAGAGAGGGCGTCCGACAGCTCTTTCTCCCATTCATCCGGGGACTGGCCGGGGCGGGCATAGATCATGTCGATCGTGTGGTTCGGGAAATATTGCGCGGCGAGCGCCTGTGCCTTGCGCGCGCCGGCCGCATCATGGTCACGGCCAAGAAAGGCTAGCGCTTCGTCATCGAGCGACTGGAGCCCGACCGACAGCCGGGTCACACCCGCCGCCGCCCAGCCCTCAAGGTCGCCTGTCAGGACGTCATTCGGATTGGCTTCCAGCGTGATTTCCGCATCCGGCGTCAGCCCGAACAGGTTTGCGGCCTGTTCGATCAGGGCGGCGATGTCTGACGGGGCCATGAGGGACGGCGTACCGCCGCCGAAATAGACCGAGCCGAGTTTCGGGTGGCCGGTGAGCCTCCGGGCGTGACGCGTGAGGTCATCACCCAGCGCCTTTATCAGGGCCGCATTATCCCTGTCCTTCGCGGCATAGACGTTGAAGTCGCAATAGGGGCAGATCTTTGTGCAGTACGGCCAGTGGATATAGAGACCGAAGCCGTGCTCCGGCCCGAAAGGCGGGGCAGGGCGGTCCGGACTCATGATAGCAGGGCGGCCTTCAGCTTGGCGAAGGCATCGGCGCGGTGGCTCATCGCGTGCTTTTTCTTCGGGTCCATCTCGCCGAACGTCTCCGTCTCACCTTTCGCGATGAAGACCGGGTCGTAGCCGAAGCCCTTGTCGCCGCGCGGCGGCCAGACGAGGTCGCCTTCGACGGTGCCCTCGAACACTTCCTCATGACCGTCCGGCCAGACCACGGCGAGGGTCGAGACGAAGCGGGCACTGCGGTCGGTGGCGTCGATGTCCTGGAGCAGGCTCTCGACCTTCTCCATCGCCTTGTAGAAGTCTCGCGGCTCGCCCGCCCAGATCGCAGTGTGGACGCCCGGCATGCCGCCAAGCGCTGTCACCTCCAGCCCGCTATCGTCGGAAAGGGCCGGTTCACCGGTCGCCTTCGCCGCCGCGCGCGCCTTGATCAGGGCATTGCCTGCAAATGTCAGCTCGGTTTCCTCCGGTTCCGGAAGATCGAGATCGATGGCGGAGACGACCTCCAGGCCTGCCGGTTCGAACAGGTCCTTGAGTTCTTTCACTTTCCCCTTGTTGTGGGTCGCAGCGACGAGTCGGCCTTTTCCAAGTATGCGAGTCATGAATGTATGTGGCTCCAATCTTGCTTTCTGTCTGAATAGTATTATCGTTTAACGGTAAATTACCGGTTCGAGGCTAAAAGGGCCCTCTTATGAGCGAAGCGTTGAAGACACAGATATGACGATCAGGCAGCAAAACTCCATGGCCGCGTTTCTGTCGATGCTGATGCTGGTCGTGATCTGGCTGGCCATCATTGCCGGCGTCATTGCGTTCCTTCTCCTGGGGGTCGGCCTGATCGGCAGCCTGAATGGTGGCACCATGCGTGTGCCCGGCATGGAAGCCTATGTGGAGGGTGTGAAGCCCGGACACTTCGTCGCCGGTCTCGCCAGTCTCGCCGTCTTTGCGCCCGGTATCATCTATGTCTGCCTGCAGTTGCGCCGCATCCTGTCGACGCTGGCCACAGGTGATCCTTTCGTGCCGCAGAACGGTCCGCGGCTCATGCGCATCGCCATTGCGATCGGGCTCGTGGAGCTTACGCGCTATCTGACCGTTATCCTGCTCAATGCCTTCATTGATCTCGGCACCGAACAGCCACTCAGGCTCAGTATCAACCTCGCTGCATGGGCAGCGGTGGTGGCACTTTTCGTCCTTGCGCAAGTTTTCCGGGAAGGCTCCCGGCTGCGCGAGGAAGAGAAGATGACGATTTAGGAGGCCGATAACAGACATGGCCATTCGTGTGACTCTCGACCGCGTTCTCCTGGAGCGCCGCATGTCCCTCACCGAGCTTTCGGACCGGGTGGGCGTGACGCTTGCAAACCTGTCGATCCTGAAGACGGGCAAGGCCAAGGCGGTCCGTTTCTCAACACTTGAATCGCTCTGCCGCGAGCTCAATTGCCAGCCCGGCGATATCCTCATCTTCGACGAGGAAGACGGCGACAGCGCCGCAGAGGATGACGAAGCGGCGGCATAGATTGCGTCTGGTTGCCGGAACCTCGAACCTCCGGCGCAGTTCCATCTGAATGACAATCCGCAATGGCCTGTGGGCCCTCACCGCGCTTTTGGTGCTTGCTTCCTGTGGCGGAGGCGACCGTGAAGCCGGCGAATTCAAGAATGACTGGCTCGGCAACGAGATAAAGATCGACCGGCTGGTCGATCCGAAAGTGCCGGGCGTGACCTGCCATATTGCCTATTTCGACCGGGGCGTCTGGGACAGGATCGGCAAGGGCAACTGGTTCGAGGACCCGTCCAACTCGTCGATCTCCTGCATGGTGACGGGGCCGGTGATAATCGGCCGCATCGATATGGACCGGTCGGGCGAGGAAGTCTGGGATCGCGGCCGCTCGCTCGTCTTCAAGCAGCTGGCCGTGAGACGCATCTATGACCCTGCCTCGGACGCGCTGATGTACGTGTCATTTTCGAGGAAACCGGTCGATGGCTCGGCCAAGATGAGCCTGTCGACCGTCCCCCTCTGGGATGCTGAGGTCACATGGGAAGGACGCGAGAAACCGGTAATGGAGTAACGGCTATCGGCCTCAGGATATCTACTTATCGACGCCTCAGGGCTTATTCTCCAGATCGGGCGGCATGACCTATCAAGTCCGCTCTGCTGAAGAGCGCCGCCTCGCCATTCAGGAAAATGCGGCGCGCCTTGGCATCGACGATGCCTTTATTTCCGAGCTGGTCGAGACCTTCTATGCCCGCGTGCGCGCCGATCCCCGGCTCGGGCCGATCTTCAATGGCGAGATCGATGACTGGCCGGCGCATCTCGCCAAGCTGAAGGATTTCTGGGCCTCGGTCGCGATGAATGCCGGGCGCTATTCCGGCAAGCCCGTGCCTGCGCACATGAAGCTCGAAGGCATCACGCGCGATGACTTCCAGACCTGGCTCGGCCTGTTTCACAAGACGCTTGAAGACATTGCCCCGGGCGAGGAGACCGTCGCCTATTTCATGCAGCGGGCAGAGCGCATCGCGCAGAGCCTGCAGCTGGCGATGTTCGGTCTGGAGAGCCTGGAGTCCCGCGCCTAACCGATCGCCTTCTTCTGGTGCTCGAACAGCTCGGTGCAGCCTTTTTCGGCGAGCCGCATCATTTCCTCAACTTCGGGCCGGGTCATCGGGCGTTCTTCGCCGGTGCCCTGGATTTCGATGAAGCCGCCGTCTGAACTCATCACGACATTCATGTCGCCTTCGCCGCCGGAGTCTTCCGGATAGTCGAGGTCGAGGACGGGCTTGTCCTGGAAGAGGCCCACGGAGATGGCAGCCGCCTGCTTCTGGATCGGGTTGCCCGAGATGATGCCTTCCTCGCGGAGGTATTTGATCGCCAGCGCCATGGCGACGAAGCCACCCGTGATGGAGGCTGTGCGCGTACCGCCATCGGCCTGGATGACGTCACAGTCGATGGTGAGCTGGTTTTCACCGAGCGCCTTGAGGTCGACCACGGAGCGCAAGCTGCGGCCGATCAGGCGCTGGATTTCCTGCGTGCGGCCGGACTGCTTGCCGCGGGCGGCCTCGCGGTTGCCGCGGGTGTGCGTGGCACGCGGCAGCATGCCGTACTCGCCGGTCACCCAGCCCTTGCCCTGACCGCGCAGCCATGGCGGGACACTGTCAGACCAGCTGGCCGTGCACAGGACATGGGTATGGCCGAACTTTGCCAGGCAGGAGCCCTCGGCATAGCGGGTCACATTGGTTTCGAGCACGATGTTGCGAAGCTGGTCAGCGGCGCGGCCGGATGGGCGCACGAGGTCGGTCATGGGGCGTCTCCTTTGTTCACCGTGGGGTGAAGCGATTCAAGGTTGGCTTGTCCACCCGCATTGATGGCGGCAGCTGCTTTCGCCTGCTCCGCCCGGTCGATGGGATAACGCCAGATCAGTAACGCGGCCAATGCATAGGAGACGACAGGGACGCCGACGAAGACCGCCATCAGTCCGCGCACGGTTTCCGGTGAGTTGTCGGTCGCCGGATTGAAGCCGACCAGTACGCCGAGCAGGATATAGGGAATGCCGATGGCGAAGCTCGCGCCCGTCTTGTAGGCGCCCGACATCAGCGAATAGAAAAGCCCGGCGCGATTGCCGCCGCCGCGGGCTTCTTCCGCCTCGACGAGATCAGCCATCATCGAGCGGACCAGGATAAAGGGTGAGCCATAGCCGAAGCCTGAAATGATGGCAGCAATGAAGAGCGAGACGGTCCCGCCGCCCATCAGCGCAAGCGGCATATAGGAAACATAGGTCACCGCCGACCACAGGCAGACCGAGCGCATGGCGATGTACTTCTCGCTGCGCTTGGAGATCGCCACCCAGACCGGCATCGCGGCAAAGCCGGCGATGAAGTGGGCCATCAGGATGAGCGAGGCGAGGCCATGGCCGACGCCGAAGCCCCACTGGGCTGCAAACAGGAAGGTGCCGGCTGTGCCTGCGATTGCGATCCCGATGAATATTTCCGTCGCAAGCAGGCGCCATAGCGTCTGCTGTTTCAGGGCTTCGAGGATGGCCTTGGGGTGGAAGCTGGCGCGCGGGGCATCGGCATCCGGCTTCGGGTCCGGCACGAGCCAGACGGCGGCGCCGACTGTGACGGGCAAGGCGATGATCAGGAACCAGCCCATGATCGAGATCTGCTGGGCAAAGCTGACATCGCCGGCCCGGGAGAGGATCGAGGGCAGGGCGAGCATCACCAGCATGGTCGAGATGGTGAAGAGTTCGCGCCACATGAACAGGCGCGAGCGCTCGTCATAATTGAGTGCGATGGATGGCGCCCAGGCCTGGTGCGGCGTCACGATCATCGTCGTGCCGATATAGAAGAGGAAAAGGATGACCGCGAGAAAGACGGGCGAGACAGGTGGTCCCACAGGATTGTAGAGAAACCAGACGGCCGGCAGCAGGATCGGGACCGCCATCAACAGCCAGTGCTTGATCTTGCCGAGACGCGAAGGCTTGGTATCGACAAGCCATCCCATGACCGGGTCGGAGAACAGGTCCCAGAAGCGCAGCATCATGAAAATGATGCCGACCATTGCGGTGCCCAGCCCCATCTGTTCTGCGTAGAATGGGGCGATGAAGACCGCCATGGGAAGGCCGACGGCGCCGAAGGGAATTCCCACTGAACCGTATGCTATTACTTGCCGCAAGGGCAACTTTACTGGCACGCTTGTCATGGCGTGCATGGAAGCCGATTTGTAATCTGCGTCCAAGAGAAAAAGACTAATTGAAACTGGTGATTGCAATTCCTGGAAATTCAACGGAATGACCGAAAACACACCCCTCCGCGGCCTGCTGCAGAGCCTTGATGACCGCTCGCGGACAATCTTCCGCGAGATTGTCGAGACGTATCTGGAAACCGGCGAGCCGGTCGGTTCGCGGACACTGGCGAAAAGCGGGATCAGCCTCTCGCCGGCCTCCATCCGGAATGTGATGGCCGACCTGACCGATCTCGGCCTGCTCGACAGCCCGCATGTCTCGGCTGGACGTATGCCGACGCATGTCGGCCTGCGCCTCTTCGTGGATGGCTTCCTCGAGATCGGCGAGCCATCCGAGAATGACCGCGCCGAGATCGAGGATCGTCTGCGCTCCGGCGGGCGCGACATGCAAGGGGTGCTGAACGAGGCGTCTTCTATCCTGTCCGGGCTCGCTGGCGGGGCCGGTCTGGTCAGCTCACCGACACGGGAGCGCCCGGTCCGCCATGTCGAGTTCGTGCCGCTGGCCACCGGCGAGGCGCTCTGCATCCTCGTCGACGAGATGGGCGACGTTGAAAACCGCCTGGTCCGCATCCCGCCCGGCCTGCCAGCCACGGCGCTGATCGAGGCGGGGAACTATCTCGCCGCGCGGATGAAGGGCAAGACGCTGCGTGAAGCGTCTCTCTCGGTGCGTGAGGAAATTCAGGAACGCCGCGCGCAGCTGGATCAGGCCGCTGCCGGGCTGGTGGAGCAGGGGCTGGCCGAGTGGGCTGGCGAAGTGCCCGGCGAGGAGCGCGCCCTTATCGTGCATGGCCGCGCCAATCTGCTGAACGATCCGCACGCGGCGGAAAACATGGAGCAGGTGCGTCAGCTCTTCGATATCCTCGAGCGCCAGCAGGGCCTGCTGGACGTTCTCGACTCGACACGAGAGGCCGAAGGCGTGCGGCTTTTCATCGGGTCTGAGAACAGGCTTTTTCCGTTATCTGGTTCAAGCCTGATTGTGGCTCCCTATATGAACGCCACGAGACAGGTTATAGGCGCGCTCGGCGTGATCGGTCCGACCCGGTTGAACTATGCCCGGGTGATCCCGATGGTGGACTATACCGCACGCATGGTCGGGCAGATCCTCGGCGAGCGACAGAAAAACTGAGAGTAGACGAACAGCATGAGCGAAGACCAGAAGAGGCCCGAAGAGGCCGTCGAAACCGAAACACTGGATGCCGGTTCGCCGGAGTCCGAAGAGCTTGAACAGGCAGCGGTCGCTGACAATGAAGAGCCCGACGCCGAAACCCGCATTGCCGAGCTTGAAGGCGAGGCCATGGCGCTGAAGGACCAGGTGCTGCGCGCCCATGCGGAGATGGACAATATCCGCAAGCGCGCGGCCAAGGAGGTCGCGGATACGCGCGTCTACGCCGTGGAGAAATTTGCGGGCGACCTGCTGAATGTGTCGGACAATCTCTCGCGCGCGCTCGCGGCGCTGCCGGATGACGAACGCGCGCAGCTGACTGAAGCCGGCCAGAACCTGCTTGGCGGGATCGAGATGACGCAGAAGGAGCTGCACACCGTGCTCGCCCGTCATGGCGTCACGGCCATCGACGCAGCGCCCGGCGCGACCTTCGATCCGAACCAGCACCAGGCTGTCAGCCAGATCCCGTCAGACCAGCCCTCCGGCGCTATCGCCGAAACCTTCCAGACCGGCTGGAAGATCGGTGAGCGTGTGTTGAGGGCAGCGATGGTGGCGGTGAGTTCGGGGAAGGTGAATTAGGGCTATTTCTCCTCAACCGTCCACGCCGTCACGGTTCCCGGCATCCAGTTCGGGATGATGACGGTGTTGCCGAAGACGGTGAGGTCGTTCTGGAGAATGCCCTGTTCCTGCGTGTTCAGGACTTCAGAGACCTTGCCCTCTTCGCTCACGAACCAGACCTGTCCCGGCCAGCTGGAGACGAGATAGCCGCCCTCGATGAGGCCGATGCCGTCGGCATTCTCCATGCCAGTGGCGATCTCGGTAAGGTCGCCGGCCTCGTTCACCTCATAGAGCGTGCCTGAGGCCATGGTCGCGACCAGCAGGCGGTCTCCATCGGGGGTGAGGCCGTTGACGCCGGAGAGGCGCTCATCCTCAAGCCAGATACCGGACTCGTCGCCGGAGATGCGCCAGATCTTGCTGCCCTGGCTGTCGGAGGCGAGCAGCGTGGCGTTCCAGGCCGTCATGTCGTTGAGGGCCTCAGCGCCATCGATCTCCATCGTCTTGAGCAGCGTGCCGTCATCGGGATTGATCAGGTGGATGCGGTCGAGGTCGGCGACGTAGAGAATGCCGCGATCGACTACCATGCCTTTTGGCGCGTTCATCGTCGTGGGGCCGAACTGCGCCTCCAGCACCTCGCCGGTCTCCGAGATTTTCGAGACCCAGCCGGCGCCGTCCTTGTCGTTTCCGTTGCCCGCCACGTTGGAGATGAAATAGCCCCCGCCCGGCGCGGCGGCGACGCCTTCCGGTGCGTTGAAGCCTTCCGCTTTCCATTGCTCGACCAGGCGGACCGGCGCATCGGCCGGGGCAGGGGCTTCGACCGTCTCGCTTGCCTCGCGTTCGGCAGTGGCGGCAGGAGCGCCGGTCTCCTCGGCCGGCTGGCAGGCGGCCAGAGTCAGAAGGAAAAGGGCGGGCAGAAAGGCGGCAGGCTTCATGGAGAGGTCCTATTTCTCGACAAGTTCGACGCGTCTGTTCTTTTCCCTGCCAGCGTCCTGCGTGTTTGAAAAGACCGGAGAAAGCGGGCCGATCCCGTGTGGCTCAAGGCGCTCAGAGGCGATGTCATAGTCCTGTTTGAGGGCATCGGCCACGGTCAGCGCGCGATCAGACGAGAGCTTGTTGTTATAGGCGAACGTTCCCTTGGAGTCGGTATGGCCGACGACATAGAAGCTCTTGTCTGGATTGGCTTGCAGATATTTCGCGATCTCGTCGAGGGCGGCTTTCGATTCCGGCTTCAGCGTCGCCTTGTCGAAATCGAACACAACGCCGTCGAGCACGACGCGGCCATATTCCTCGATATCGGAGCCCATCGCCTCGGCATCGACCACGACGAGGCCTGTCTCGGCGGCTTCGACCTCGACGATGTCGATCAGCGTGCCGACATAGTTTTTGGAGTGCTGCTCGACATGAATGGTGACATAGGCAGTCCCGGAGGCGCGGTCCTTCCGGGCGACGATGGCGCCCGCACCGCCGGAAGTGGATGTCCCGGAGACCATGGTATTGGCTTCCCCGCCGCGGGAAAACGGATTGTAGATAAAATAGACGCCCGTCCAGTTTCGGGAGCCGACATCATTTCCCTTACGGTCGGCTGACATGCCCTTGCCGAGAATTTCGAAGTCTTCTGCTTCGAGTGCGTCGAGATAGTTCTTGTAGACTTCCGAGAAGCTGCGGTCTTCGCCCTCATATTTGTAGAATGTGCGCGTCACGCGGCCTTCAGTCTCGATCACCTCCTCGATCTGGCGATAGCCCGTGACCGGCCCGATGGGAATCTTGACGGGCTGGTAGTTCTCGATGTGCTGCCAGGCGATGACCTGGCCCGGATAGCGCTCGATCATCGGATGTTCGACGACACCGTCTGCGTCTTGCGCGTAGAGGCTTGCCGGTGCGGCGATAAAGGCAGCGGCCACAATGGCAGCGCGGATGAATGTCTTCATTTTGCGTCCCTCCCACAGAACAGGGACGCATATTGCTATGGTTAACGCATATTGACCAGTCCGACGGTAAAAAACCCGAAGCGATGGCTCCGGGCTTTCTGGTCTGGGGGGCGTGTCAGTCGTCGATCTGGGATTGCCGGTCGGTCTGCTGGCGCTCCAGCATCCAGCCGGGATATTCCTGGGTCAGCGCCGAGATCTCGTTGAGCTTCTGCAGTTCGTCGAAGCTGAACTCGACATCCACAGAGCCGAGATTGTCTTTCAGCTGATCGAGCGTGCGCGCCCCGATGATGACGCTGGTCACGTGCGGCTGATGCAGCAGCCAGCCGAGCGCGACCTGCGGCACGGTAATGCCCTTGGCCTCGGCAAGCTCACGCATCACATCGACGATGTCGTAGCCCTTTTCCTTGTCGATGGGCGGGAAGTCGAACACCGTGCGGCGCGCATCGTTCGGGCCTTCGCTGTCACGGGTGAACTTGCCGGACAGGAAGCCACCGGCCAGCGGGCTCCAGGGCAGGATGGCGAGATCCTGATCCTTGGCGAGCGGGACGACCTCGCGCTCTAGGTCGCGGCCAGCAATGGAATAGTACATCTGGCAGGACTCAAACCGGTGCAGGCCCTTCTCGCGGGCATAGGCGATGGCCTTCATGATCAGCCAGGCCGGCATGTTGCAGAGGCCGACATAGCGCACCTTGTTGTGCCGGATGAGCAGGTCGAGGGCTTCGACCGTCTCCTCGATCGGGGTCAGCGGGTCGGTGCCGTGGACCTGGTAGAGGTCGATATAATCGAGACCAAGCCGGTCGAGGCTCTTTTCCACCCCATCCATGATGTGCTTGCGCGACAGGCCGGAGATGTTGCGCGCCTCTTTTTCGCGCCGCTCGGCTTCCGCCTTTATCGCATCGGCAGCATCGTCGGCGACCGGCATGGAGACGCGGCCGAAGACCTTGGTGGCCACGACGATTTCGTCGCGCGGGAGATTGTTGTTGCGGATCGCCTCTCCGAGCATCTTTTCGGAGATGCCTGCGGAATAGACGTCGGCTGTGTCGAAGAAGTTGATACCGGCGTTGAAGGCCGTGCGGACAAGCTCATCGGCTTCGTCCTGCTGCTGCTTGCCAATGTATTTCCAGAAACCGGTCTGGCCGCCAAAGGTCATGGTGCCGAGGCAGAGTTTCGAGACGACGAGGCCTGTGCGGCCGAGTTTCGTATATTTCATGGGAGTGACCTTCCTGCTTGTCTGGTCCGGGCACGGCATGTGGGGATGCGGCAGCCGGAAGGCGAGGCGGATGAAAAAAATTTATGCCGGGCTGGGAAGCGGCTGACCGGCGTCATCGGGTCTGGCCCGGTTGGGGGCATCCTCCCGAATACGGATCAGCGTGTGTGAGCAGGCATGAACCGACTCCACCGGCTTGTCGCCGCCCGGGATCCATTTCTCCCAGAGCCGCTCATGCACCGTGTAGGCAATGGTCTGCACGAGGGGTTCGATCAGGCCGATGCTGAACGCCACGGCCCAGTTGCCTGTCAGGGCATACGCCACTGCCATTGCGACCGTCAGGTGCATCAGGCTGTAGGTCATGGTTTTGAGCAGGCCGCGTGGCATCGGGATGTCCTTCATGTTTCGTCCTCACCATAAATATGCAATTGCGAACCATTTTCAAATTAATCGTTATTTGCGCTTCCATAAACTTTCCCAATGAAAAAGGGCCGGACATGCGCTGCGTGCCTATAGGGATGATTTCGTATTGCCCTCAGATGCTGCGCCCATTCCCTGCGCTTGCGATCACTCAAATGTGAGACCGCCTCTTGAGCCTGCGAAAGGCCTACCCATATCGCTGCCTGAAGCCGCGTTCGCACAATCGGGCGCGACATTCACAATCCATAGAGCCGCTGTTTCGGGGTGCTGCCGGACAGGCCAAGAAAAACGAGGCGGCGGCGGCTACAGAAAGAGAGAGTGAACGAAAATGGGAAAGATCATCGGTATCGACCTCGGCACCACGAATAGCTGTGTTGCCGTCATGGATGGCGGAGAAGCCAAAGTCATCGAGAATTCAGAAGGGGCGCGGACCACGCCGTCCGTTGTGGCCTTCACCGAAGGCGGCGAACGCCTCATCGGTATGCCGGCGCGCCGCCAGGCCGTCACCAACCCGGATTTCACCTTTTACGCCATCAAGCGCCTGATCGGCCGTCAGTTCGACGACCCGACCGCGCAGAAGGACAAGGAAATCTCCCCCTTCGAGATCGTGAAGGGTTCCAATGGTGATGCCTGGGTCAAAGGCCGCGACAAGGAATACGCGCCGCAGGAAATCTCCGCCTTCATCCTGACCAAGATGAAGGAAACCGCTGAAGCCTATCTGGGCGAAGAAGTTACCCAGGCCGTCATTACGGTCCCGGCCTACTTCAACGACGCCCAGCGTCAGGCCACCAAGGACGCCGGCAAGATTTCGGGCCTCGAAGTGCTTCGCATCATCAACGAGCCGACGGCCGCAGCGCTGGCCTATGGTCTCGACAAGGACGACAACAAGACGATCGCCGTCTATGACCTTGGTGGTGGTACGTTCGACGTTTCGCTGCTCGAGATCGGTGACGGTGTCTTCGAAGTGCTGTCGACCAATGGCGACACCTTCCTCGGCGGTGAGGACTTCGACCTTCGTATCGTCGATTTCCTCGTCAGCGAGTTCAAGAAGGATCAGGGCATCGACCTGTCCAAGGACAAGCTCGCCCTGCAGCGCCTGAAGGAAGAGGCCGAGAAGGCCAAGAAGGAGCTGTCGTCCGCTTCGCAATACGAAGTGAACCTGCCCTTCATCACGGCTGACCAGTCCGGTCCGAAGCACCTCAACATCAAGCTGACGCGTGCCAAGTTCGAGAGCCTTGTCGAGGACCTCGTCAAGCGCACCATCGATCCGTGCAAGAAGGCGCTGGCCGATGCCGGCAAGTCGACCTCCGAGATCGACGATGTCGTCCTCGTTGGCGGCATGACGCGCATGCCGGCCGTGCAGGCTGCCGTGAAGGACTTCTTCGGCAAGGATCCGCACAAGGGCGTGAACCCGGATGAGGTTGTCGCCATCGGTGCAGCCATCCAGGGCGGCGTCCTGCAAGGCGACGTGAAGGATGTTGTCCTGCTCGACGTGACGCCGCTGTCGCTCGGTATCGAGACGCTTGGCGGTGTGTTCACCCGGCTTATCGACCGCAACACCACGATCCCGACCAAGAAGTCGCAAACCTTCTCGACGGCTGAAGACAATCAGCCGGCCGTGACGATCCGCGTCTTCCAGGGCGAGCGTGAAATGGCCGCCGACAACAAGATCCTCGGCCAGTTCAATCTCGAAGGTCTTCCGGCCGCCCCGCGCGGTGTGCCGCAGATCGAGGTGACGTTCGACATCGACGCCAACGGTATCGTCAACGTGTCCGCCAAGGACAAGGCGACGAACAAGGAGCAGAAGATCACCATCCAGGCATCGGGCGGTCTCTCGGAAGACGAGATCAACAACATGATGAAGGATGCCGAAGCCAACGCCGACGCCGACAAGGAGCGCCGCGAACTCGTCGAGGCGAAGAACGGCGCGGAAGCCCTGGTGCACCAGACCGAGAAGCAGCTCTCCGAGCATGGCGACAAGGTCGGTGCCGAGGTGAAGTCCGAGATCGAGAAAGCCTCTGAAGAGCTCAAGACGGCTGCTGAAGGCGATAACCTCGCCGACATCCAGGCCAAGCATCAGGCCCTGATGACGGCCGCCATGAAGCTCGGCGAAGCGATCTATGCCAGCCAGCAGGAAGAAACCGCCGAGGCCGATGCAAAGGCTGATGCGGCTGCTGAAGGCGACGACGATGTTGTCGATGCGGACTATGAGGAAGTGGACGACGACCGCAAGTCGGCCTAAGACAGTCCGCACAAATCAAAATCAGGCGCCCCGCAACGACCTTGCGGGGCGCCTTGCTATCAGCCCGGGCCATTCCTGATCCGGGCCATCAGATTTAGGGGCTGGTCATGGACTCACTTCAGGAATTCGGGATCGTCTCATCCCTGCGCGATTTCTGGGCGCAGATGGAAAGCGTTTTCACCACGGGCTTTCTCGGCCAGCCCATTGGCAAGGGCGTTCTGGCGCTTGGCATTCTTGTCATCGCCTTCCTGCTGCGCGGGCTGATCGCGAAACTGATCGCGGTCTCCATCGGCAAGCTGGCGGGCAAGACGGAAACCGACTTCGATGACCAGCTTGTCGAAGCGCTCAAGAAGCCGCTGACTCTGCTGCCGATTGCTGCCGGCTTCTTCTTCGCCGCCCAGGCGCTCGGAGCTTCGGGCGAGGTCGATGACATTGTCGCGAACATTACCCGCTCCATCCTGATCATTGCAGTGTTCTGGGCCCTGTTCAGGATCATCCGGCCCTTGCTTGGCCTGCTGAAGCGCATGCGCCGGGTCTGGGGTGAGACCTTTCTCGACTGGATGACGCGTATCCTGAAGGCGGTCGTCTTCTTCATCGGCGGCGCAGCGGTCCTGGATGTCTGGGGCGTGCCGGTCCTGCCCTTCCTGGCTTCGCTGTCTCTGCTCTCTGTGGCTGTGGCGCTCGGCGCGCAGGACCTGTTCAAGAACCTCATTGCGGGCATGACGATCATTGGCGAGCGCCGCCTCTCCAAGGGTGACTGGGTGTTCGTCGATGGTGTCGTGGAAGGTATTGTCGAGGATGTGAGCTTCCGCTCGACCACGGTGCGCCGGTTCGACAAGTCGCCGGTCTACGTCCCGAACGCCAAGCTCGCCGACAACCCGCTGGTCAACTTCTCGCGCATGACGCATCGCCGGATTTACTGGAAGATCGGTCTGGAATACCGCACGACCGACGAGCAGCTGACCAATGTCCGCAAGGCGATCGAGGACTACATCGCCGGAAACGACGATTTCGCGCCTGCCGCCGATGTCTCGACCTTCGTGCATATCGACGAGTTCTCCGACAGCTCGGTCACCATCATGGTCTACTGCTTCACCAAGACCACGACCTGGGGCGAATGGCTGGCCATCAAGGAGCAGCTCGCCTTCTTCGTGAAGAAGACGGTCGAGGAAGAGGGGGCAAGCTTCGCCTTCCCGAGCCGCTCGCTCTATTTCGAGAAGATGCCGGACGGCTTTGCGCCGGAAGACTTCCAGCCGCCTGCCAATGACGGCGAGGACGATGAAGAGGGCGCTGACGAGGTCGATCAGGGCGATATTCCTGACAAGCATGAAAGTGCCAGCACAGAGGCTTCCAGGAAACGCGGCGCGACCGGTCAGCGCGGACCACATCCGCATGGCCGCGGTCAGGAAGCCGAAGGGGGCGACAAAGGGACCGAAGCCGGAGACGGGGAAGGGGAGTAACGCGGCACTGGTCAAGCCACCTGACCTGTCGCATCAAGGCGTCTGATGTCGCTCGAATTCCTCCTCTTCTTCGCAGACCGCATCGGCGTGTTTGTCTTCGCCATTTCGGGCGGCGTCCTTGCTGTGCGCAAGCAGATGGACATGTTCGGCGTGATCGTACTCGCCTTCCTTCCGGCCTTTGGCGGGGGAACGCTGCGGGACCTGCTGCTCGACCAGCCGGTGTTCTGGCTTGATGATGCGCCGGCCATCCTGCTCGCCATTGCGGGTGGCCTGACGGCTTTCTGGTTTTCCCGCCCGCTCAATGAGTTCAAGCCACTACGCTGGGCAGACGCCTTCGGGATGTCGCTCTTTGCGGTGTCCGGGGCCGCGAAAGCCGCTGCGCTCGATTATGGCGTGATGGTCGTCGTCATCATGGGCGTCATGACGGCAAGCGCGGGTGGCCTGATGCGCGATGTTGTCGCCAATGAAGAGCCGCTTGTCCTGAAGGAGGGCGAGCTCTACGCCACAGCGGCCTTTGCCGGCACGCTGGCCTATTGGGGCCTGTCCTGGCTGGCAGCGCCCGAACCGGTCTGCTTCCTCGCCGGACTGGCCACCGCTTTCATCCTGCGCGGAATGGCAATCATCTTTGGCCTGAAGCTCCCGATCTCGAAGGCCTGAGACGTGGGCCAAAGAAAAACCCCGGCACGAGGGCCGGGGCTTTCCATGAGTGTTCGGTCGGTTGAAGCGGATCAGGCAGCGATCGCATCTTCCTTTTTCTTCGGGTCACGCAGCACATAGCCTCGGCCCCAGACGGTTTCGATATAGTGGTCGCCACCGGGGTTGTCGGCAGTAGCCGTCGCCTTGGCGAGCTTCTTGCGGAGCTTGCAGATGAAGACGTCGATGATCTTCAGTTCCGGCTCGTCCATGCCGCCATAAAGGTGGTTGAGGAACATTTCCTTGGTCAGCGTCGTGCCCTTCCGAAGCGAAAGCAGCTCGAACATCTGGTATTCCTTGCCGGTGAGGTGGACGCGATCGCCTTCCACTTCGACAGTCTTGGCATCCAGGTTGACCAGGATCTCGCCGGTGCGGATGACGCTCTCGGCATGACCCTTGGAGCGGCGAACGATTGCGGTAATCCGTGCAATCAGCTCGTCCTTGTTAAACGGCTTGGTGAGGTAATCGTCAGCACCATAACCGAGTGTCTTAACTTTCGCCTCGATGTCCGGATTGCCGGACAGGATCAGCACCGGGGTGTTGATACGCGCCATGCGCAGCTGCTTCAGCACTTCGTAGCCGGAGATATCGGGCAGCGAAAGGTCGAGGATGATGATGTCGTACTCGTACACTTTGCCGAGGTCGACGCCCTCTTCACCGAGATCGGTGGTGTAGATATTGAAGCCGGCCGCTTTGAGCATGAGCTCTATGCTGCGGGCGACCGAGTTGTCGTCTTCGATTAGAAGAACTCGCATGTCTTTGCTCCCGAATCACTCTAGCGACAAACCTAGCCGCCCCGTTAACCAATGTGAATCTACGGGCCGTTAATTACCAAGAGTTTAACGTGGATAACTCTGCGGCCATTTTTGTTCATACCTCTTAACAGTGCAGGTCTTCGCTGCGTCCCGATCCGATAAGAGTCTGGGCGATGGCAATGGCATCCTGAACCGGCTGAGCCGACGGATCCGTCGAAATCAGTGTGCGCTGGCTACGGATCGCTTCACGGACCTTTTCGTCGCGCATGACAATCCCGGCGAGGTTCGGGCGGAAGCCCAGGAACTGCTTGCAGGCCCGTGCAATCGCCTCATAGGTCTGCTGGCCCATGGCGCGGGTATTGGCCTGGTTGATGATGATGCCCTGTTCGACATCCGGCGCATAACCGCGCAGCACCTTGATGAAGGCGTAGCCGTCGGTCATCGAGGACGGGTCATCGGTAATCACCATCATGGCCTTGTCCGCTGCACGTGCCAGTCGCATGCAGTTGGCCTCGATTCCGGCCCCGAGGTCGAGGACGACCTTGTCATATTGCAGGGCAAGTGCAGAAAGCCCCGCAGCGAGGCGGGCAACTTCTTCAGATGAGAGTTCGGCCAGTGCACCGGAGCCAGACCGGCCCGGCAAGACGTCAAAGCCGCCCTGTCCGGCGCCGCCATCGACGTTGATGACCGCGTCCTCAAGCTCGATCCAGCCGGCGATAACGGCCGCCAGGTCGGTCTCGGGGGCGATGCCAAGCTGGACGTCGACATTTGCGAGACCAAGGTCCCCGTCGACAAGGAGTGTCCGCTGCCCGGCCTGCGCGAAGGCGCTGGCGAGAGTGATTGACATAAAGGTCTTGCCGACGCCGCCCTTTCCGGACGCGACAGCAATAATCTGACCAGGCTCAACACGCCGGCGCGGGACTTTTCCCTGCGAGCCGGTGGGCCGGTCCATGGATTTGGGGAGCATGAAGCTCATATCAGGCAGCTCCTTTCAGCGCGATATCTGCTGGAGCTTCTTCCAGCAAAATTCTGGAGAGACGCCCCGGTGCAGCCGGAACGAGACCGCCGCCAATGAAGGGTGTGACGGCGAGGTGGGCGAAGGCAATGCCAGCCGCCGAGAGGGCGGACACGACACCTCCGCGCCGTCGCGTAACATCGAGTTTGGTGACGATGGCCCGGCGCACGCCAACAGAGGCAAAGGCGCGCGCGGCTTCGGCAAGGTCGTCGGGATGGCCTTCTGCAGACATCACCAGGACCGGTTCGGCGTCAATCACCGCGATCAGATCCTTGAGGCTGGCCATGTCTTCCTCATCGAAGGGAACAATCGCCGGAAGGTCGATTACGCAGCGATAGCCATCGGTCCGGGATTGCTTGAGAAGGGAGAAGAGATCGTCAGGTGTGCTCGCCGCGCGGATCTGGCGCTGCTCGAGCTCGAGATAGGCTGCAAGCTGGGCGCCGCCGGCGGTCGAATCGAGGTCAGCGGCGACGGGCAGGATTTCGTGTCCGGTCACGGCGGCCCTGCGCGTCATCTTGGCGGCGGTGGCCGTGCGGCCATGTCCGGGCGGACCGACAAGCAGCACGTCGCGCGTCGGCATGGCCGGGATCGGATCGCAGGTAATCAGGGCATCGAGACCGGAGGCCATGATCTCAGCCGGGTCTTGTGTTCTTGAACTTATCGGCATGCCGGCGTCGGCGACGCGTTCGGCGAAGCGCTCGGGCGCGCCATGCCAGATCAGGGCGTCGCGGACGCGATTGCGCAGGGGATTATCCTGCGGACGGGCGGGGCCGGTATTGCGGTTCAGGCGAGCGACAAAGCGCGGCTCACTCGGGACCATGCCCCCGCCAAGCTTGTCAGTCGCAGCGCGAACCTCGACACCACCCGGAACTTCCCGCTCGGAGAGGATAATAGCATCCTCACCCATCTCGGCAAAAATCATCGCCTTGGCGGCCTCGAACGTCTCAGCTGCGAACATTTTCATGCGCATGGGCAATTCACTCCACTTCCGGAATCACACCCTCGCGCGAAAAGGTTAACGAAATCTGTTAATCTGTTAGGGATTGAGAAATCCCTTGTGAATGATTGCGGTTAATGCCGGTTAGCCCTGCCTGCGGCAGCGGTGGCGCTCAGGCGGCGCGCTTCTCGTCGACGATTTCCGAAAGCTTTACGCCCAGCTGGCCATCGGCCACGACGAGGCGTCCGCGTGCCATGAGGCGGTCGGAAACATAGATGTCGATCGGCTCGTTTGTGCGCTTCTGGAGCTCGACAATCTCGCCTTCGCTGAGGTTCAGCAGCTCTTCCACCGGCATGCGGGCCTCGCCCAGAACAACGTCCACGCGGACGGGCACATCGAAGAGTCCGGTGTCGGGCGTGCGATTGTCGGCCATCAGGTCTACTCCACGAATCGGGTGGCGAATCAGCAACCTCACCCGGATTGGTTTCCGAGAAATGAACGCGCGGGGCGGGGGTCGGCTGCGAGCCTCTAGCTCTGGAAGAGATTGCCCTGTCCGTCAATGAGTTCTGCGGCAACCGCGCGGACACGGTCCACAGCTTCGTCCCGGGTCTCTTCGGAAAGGGTGGAAGATTCAAGGAGTTCGGCCAGTTCAACGATCTGCCGAAGCGCTGCCTTAAGCGATTCCGCGGAGTCGCGCATGGCGTCGGCCTGCAGCTTGACCTGCTCGTCACGGAGCATCTCTGCGGTGGAACGGCGCGCATCGTCGAGCAGGGCGGCCAGCTCGCTGACGGTCATCGTGACCTGGCTCTCATTCGGTGCTGGTGTATCGAAATCGCTGCGGAAGTCGAAGGGTGTAACCGAACTGACAGGCTTGCGGCTCATTCGATCAACTCGTCTTCCGGATCGTCCTGGGCGAGGATGTCACCTCGCCGCGCAAGGGTGCGAGCGATCGTAATGACCTGCTGGCGCGCCTTCTCGATTTCGGACCGGCGCACGGGGCCGAGACCGCTGGTTTCGGCGACCAGCATCTCGCCGGCACGCTTCGTCATATTGTCGAGGAAGACCTGGCGAACGGATGCTTTCGCCCCCTTGAGCGCGACCGCCAGATCGGCCCGATCGACGCGTGAGAGGATGGTCTGGATCGCGGCCGGACCGAGGGCGGCGAGGTCGTCAAAGGTAAACATCAGCGCCCGGATGCGGGCGGCAGATCCCGGGTCGTCCTGGTCGAGGGAGGACATCAGGCCCTGCTCCAGGCGGGGGTCGAGCTGGTCGAAAATGCGGGCGACCGATTCCAGGCCATCGCCGGACTGACGGCCAGCCTTGGAGGCGACCAGGTCCTGCATGGCGGTCTCGATGAGGCTGAGCGTATCAGGCCGGATCCGGCCAAGCGTCATCAGCCGCTTCAGGGCCTGGGTGGCCAGCTCGCGCGGCAGGGCGCGAACGGTCTGGGCGGCGACCTCCGGAGACAACCGCGAGAGAATGACGGCGATGAGCTGTGGGTGCTCGCACGTGATCGCACGGGCAAGCATGGCGGGTTCGAGAACGTCCAGCTGCGTCCAGATGGAGGCGGTCTTCTGATGTCCGCCCTGATCCGGCCGATGAAAGTCGGACAGGAAGGCAGATGTCTCGTCGTCAGCCCTGGCGGGTGTGACATCCGGCTCAGGGCTGTCCATCACCTGGGCGAGGCGGTCGGCTTCGTCAGGGCTGAGCTCTGCCCACACGGCTGCGCCGGCGGATCCGAGAGAGCGCATCAGCCGGGCGGCGCGGCGCGTGCCGGGCGTGGCCTCGACCATGGGCTGTTGAGCGAGGGCAGGGAGGCTCATGATGAACCTCCATCATTCATCCAGCTGCGGATGATCTGGGCGGTCTGTTTCGGATTTTCGCTGGCAAGACGCTGGGCATCGGCCTGACTGGCCGGGACAGGCGCTTCATCCGGCACGGCGCGCAGGTGCGTCGGCGCAGCGGGGGCTTTCGGCAGCGGAAACGGTTCCGTTGTGCCCGATTGGGCGGGAAGCGGTTGAGCGGCCGCCGGCGCAAAGGCGAGGAAGCCGAGAAGGCCCGTCAGCAGCACCATGGCACCGAGTTCCAGCATGTCTGCCTGCGCGAGACCGCCTGTCGTCCCGGGCGCAAAGGCAAAGGGCTGGATCTGCAGGCTGTCGCGCGAAGGATCGAAACCGGTCGCGGCGCTGAGGATCGTCTCGATGCGATCGCTGGTCTCGGTATCAAGATGAAAGCGGGCTTCAGGCGTATCGACGAGAATGAGGACGCTACGAGCACCGTCATCGCCAGTATGAGAGGCAAGACGGAAGGAATTCTTGCCGAGCACGGGATCGAGCAGAGCGTGAAGCGCAGGGTCGCCTTTGGCGGCGGCGTCGGCCGGTGTTTCACTGGAAAGGAGGGTCATGCCCCGCCAGGCCAACAGGCACGCGGCCAGTGCAAACGCAATTAGCGCCGCCTGCCGCGTGCCCCTAGGCATATTGGACTTGGGTGCTGACATCGCCTCGCCTTGCTTCAGGAACGCCATGTGAAATGCATGGCGCAGACCTCAGCTGGATAGGCTGGTCAGCGTAAACGGCGCTTTAACGATGGTGGTCAGGGGCGCCGATGATGGAGTGCCAGATGCCGAGTTCTGTCAGTTGGCGCGGTACTGCTGGAGGCGCGTGGTGCGCAGTCCCTTTGTACCATGCTGGTCGTAGAGCTTGTCCCAGCCATTCAGCTCTTCTTCCGTGAGCGAATAGCGGTCGCAAGCCTCTCTTCGGGATAGCAGGCCCCCCCGGACCGCTGCGACGACCTCAGCCTTTCGGCGGGTCACCCAACGGCTGATACCGGGGGGAGGAAGGTCGTCCCGAGTCATCGGTCGGCCATCCGGGCCTTTTATACTCAATGTCTTCGCATTCTGCTGCGCCATGAGATCCACCATTATTAGCGGTTGATGCATTGAACGCTTCTGCGTCCGTGGAACCATGTCTACAGCAGGCATCTTAAATCAGCTTTCAGCGGCACCTGTGAGTTTTCATGAAAATTGAAAACGTTCTCCCCAGCGCTGTTAAGCCGGTGTTCGTGAACCTGTCCCGGCATGGGTCAAACTGTTCTGAAACTGCACATTTTTCTGCGATTTCAGGCGGAAATGCGCTCATCGGCGGGAATCGTCGACGAAATAAATCCGCCCCCCATTACACGAGTTTCATGTGAACTTTCGTACAGGACACAGGCTTGCCCCTTTGCGACGCCTTCCTCTGGTATGGAGAAATACACCGCGGGTTGATTTTCGAGCCAGCCAAGCGTTGCGGGAAGCGGCTCGCGGGTCGAGCGGACGCGCGCCAGAACGGCCCGGCCTTCATCGCAGGCGGCTTCCAGCGAACCGTCTCCCAGCCAGTTCAGCTCTTCCATTGTCAACCCGGCTGTCAGCAGCGCTTCGCGCGGGCCGACAATGACCCGGCGGGTGGCGGCATCGATCTTCACGACGAACAGGGGCTCACCCGTCGCGATGCCGAGGCCGCGGCGCTGGCCGATCGTATAATGGATAACGCCATTGTGCTCGCCCAGCACCCGGCCATCGAGATGCACGATCTCGCCGCCGCGCCCGGCCCCCGGGCGCAGTTTCTTGACCACGTCGGCATAGGAGCCGCTTGGCACGAAGCAGATGTCCTGGCTGTCGGGCTTGGCCGCCACAGGCAGGTTGTACTTCTCCGCCAGCTCACGGACGTCCGTCTTCGGCAGGCCGCCGAGCGGGAAGCGAATATAATCGAGCTGCTCGCGCGTCGTGGCGAAAAGGAAGTAGGACTGGTCGCGTGAATGATCGGCCGCGCGGTGAAGCTCCGGTCCGCTGTCGCCTTCGGTGCGCTGGATATAGTGGCCGGTCGCCAGGCAATCGGCGCCAAGCTCCTTTGCGGTGGCGAGGAGGTCGGAGAACTTGACCGTCTGATTGCAGCGGATGCAGGGGATGGGCGTCGAGCCGGACATATAGGTGTCGGCAAAATCCTCCATCACCTGCTCCTTGAAGCGGCTCTCATAGTCGAGGACGTAATGCGGGATGCCGATCCGGTCGGCGACATTGCGCGCATCATGGATGTCCTGACCCGCACAGCAGGCGCCCTTCTTCTCGATGGCGGCGCCATGATCGTAGAGCTGCAGCGTGATGCCGATCACCTCATAGCCTTCATCAGCGAGCATGGCGGCTACGACGGAGCTGTCGACGCCACCGGACATCGCAGCCACGACACGGGTTTCGGATGGGGGCTTGGCAAATCCAAGCGAGTTCAGCCCGCCACGGCTGGCGGTCTTCAGGTCAGTCATTTTCGTCCTCCAGCGGGTTCAAGGCCCGAAGCAGAAAGCTTTGTGAAGCGCGCTACATAGTCGATTGCGCGCAGAATGTCAGGAGTGGGTGTTCAGCAATACCTGTTGCCAGCGGAGCAATTGGTTGCCGAGCCATACGTTTCGATGCGGCTGATCATCTCGTTGAATTGCAGATTGTCGCGATAGGCATTGCTCTGCGAGACCTGATTGTAGCTCGTCGATGGCGGTGAGTAGCTGCCATAGCTCGTGGAATAGCCCCCACTCGAAACGATCTGGCCATAGCCGACCATGGCGTCGGCGAGCGGGGCCAAGGCCTTGTCGATGGCGCCCCAGATCGTCTTCTTCTCCGGCTCGCGAATCCAGCCCTTTGCGCGGCCCTCGGCATTGAACATGTCGGTGAAGGGCCCGCAGGCCTTCTGGTAGCCATGATTGAAGCAGGCCTGTGCCAGCAGTTTCTTGGCGCCTTCATAATCGCCCATATCGAAGCGGGAGTAGTATTTCATGTAGGCGAGATTGTAGCAGAGTGCCTGGTCGCCAGCGTCGCAGCCATCCTTGTAGCGATTGGCGGCCATTTGCACGTCGCCTGGTGCGAATGGGCCTGGCGAAAAGATCACGGCCTCAGCGAGGTAGCTGCAGGCGTGCTTGTAACTATGCTCGCACGGCAAGCGGAGATCTGCCATCGCGCGCTGCGGATCGCGGGCAACGCCATACTTGCCGCGCAGGCGGTAGGTGCCGGCATGATAGCAGGCGCGAAAGACGGTGAGACCGCACAGCTCATCGAGGATGGCGATGCCGGTCGCCGTGTCGCCAGCTTCGAAAGCGGCTGCGGCGCGTTCGCTATTCGTTTTGTAGAGGTCATAGTTGAAATCGCGGGCATAGGGCAGGCCGGCCTGATAGGCCTTTGCGTAATAGTGCGAGGCTGTGGTGATGCTGGGAGAGACGCCGATCCCTTTTTCATGAATCCAGCCAGCCCCCAGCAGGGCCTCTGGCGGCGCGTCGTTAGCTTCAGCGGCCATCAGCAGATAGCGCGCGCCTACGGTCTCATCAGCGGTGACACCGTCGCCAGTCAGAAGGAGGTGGGCGGCATTGTAGGCCGACTGCGTATCGCCGGCGTTGGCCGCGCGCTTGTAATAGGAAAGCGCTACGGGACGGTCCTGCACTGTGCCGAGTCCGCGGTCGTTATAGAGGGCGACATGATAGAGCGCCCTGGCATGGCCTTGGGCGGCCGCTTTCTCGAACCAGGCAAGCGCGGTCTCCTTCGACATCGGTACGCCGAAGCCATTGGCGTGGAATATAGCCATATTGTACTGGGCACGCGCATTGCCGGTTTCTGCGATTGGGCGGAAGAGGGCCATGGCGTCGGCATAGCGCCCGGCATTGCCGGCGGCGGCCGCCTCGTCGAGCCGCGTATCCACACTTTCGGAAATCGGCGCGGTCTGTGCGGCTGCGCTCATGGGCAGGCAAGTGGCAAGAATGGCAAGTGCAAACGCTCTGATGATCATGGCAGACGTCCCCTTCCGCGCTGAGAGCCGGGCGAGCCTATCGCGTCCAGACGGGCGGAGACAAGCGGCTGGAGGTCAGAGGCCGATCGCCTTGGCAACCTCGTCGTGATTGTCAGGGGTGAAGAGATGTGCATCCCAGCCGTGGCGGCGGGCGGCTTCGACATTCTCCTCCATGTCGTCGATCAGGATGACGTCACGGCCGCGATATCCGAGCGCCTCCTCGATATGGCGGAAGTAGGCAAGGTCCGGCTTGGCCAGGCACATGCGACCGGCGGCGAACACATCGTGCATGTGTTCGCCAAATCCCATCTCCTCGATCCAGTCGGCACGGTAGACTTCGTTATTGGTGGCGATGACGTTGATTGCCCCCGCCTCACGGGCGTGCCGGACCAGGGAGAGGGTTTTCTCGTCGGGGATGTGATCCTTGTCGAACCAGTAATCGAGCACTTCGCCGGCCCGGTGCGGGACGCCTTCGGCCTCGGCCCAGCTGCCGACAAGCTCGTGCAAGTCCGCCTCGCCGACCATGGCTTGCTGAAAGCGCCCGGAAAAGAGGTATGAGGCCAGCGACTTTATCGAGAGGCCGGTATCTTCCTCGAAAGTGGTCATCCAGAGAAAGATGCCATCGCGCACATTGGCGTTGAGCACACCGTCAAAATCCCAGGCGATGACCTTGTGCTTGAGTTGCGGCATATCCGGGCACTCCTTTCCGGCCTGTAGAGATAAAAGCCTAGCTGGATCGGGACGGGTTTCCAGCCGTGACGCTACGCGAAAGCGCTGTCTTTCAGCCGGGTGGCCAAGGGATTGCCGGGCGTCCTCGGCCACTGGCCGATGATCTCCTCGGGGTCGTAGAGAGACTGGAAATATTCGAAGGTGCGATGGCTGTAATTGGCGCGGATCGCTTCCTCCATGGGCTCGTCGACATAAAGCAGCGTCCAGACGAGGTCGGGGCTGAAGACCGTTTTCACGGTCTCGCTGTCCACGGCATCATTCCGCGCAAGCCGCGCCATCTTGTGAAAGACGTGCACGAAGCGGCGGCGCGCTGAATCGAGGCGCTCGAATTCTTCCTGTTCCTCGTGCGTGCGGTCAGGATTGTGGCGCAAGTCGCGATAGCGCCCGAGCGTCCCGGCGCGCTCATATTCCGCCAGGATGTTCGAGGCCTGCCGGAACTCTTCCGAGGCGATATCATCCATGAAAGGCATGACGATCTGCAGCGTCAGGGCCTGTCGCTGGTTTTCCTGCATACGGGAGAGTTCGTGTTTCTGAAGCCGAAGCGCTTCCATCTGGGCACGCGTGCTGAGCAGGATGCCGATCAGCGCAAACCCCGAGAAAAAGGCGCTGGCGGCGCCAAACATGCCCCCGAAGTGAGAAAAACGGGTCGTGGCCTCGTCACTGAAAACACCGAAGATGCCGAGCGCGATGGGCACGAGTCCGAACAGGATCCAGATGACCAGCGCGCCCAGCGTCAGCCTGAACCAGGGTAGTTTTTCCATGAGGTTTCAATACCTGATTTTCGAGCCACGTCACCTGCGAAATCGCGATCCTCATCTCCTTGCCAAACTGACGCGCGGCGGATTGGAATGTTTTGAATGTTGCGTAAGGAATCTATAAGCTGCCCTTAGAAATTATTCAGGAGAGTGACTGATGGAACTCGACGCATTGATCCTGTCGCGGCTTCAGTTCGCGTTTGTCGTTGCGTTTCATATCCTGTTTCCCGCTTTCACGATTGGTCTCGCGGCCTTTCTCGCTGTTTGCGAGGGCCTTTGGCTATGGACGAAGCGGGATGTGTTCAAACGGCTCTACCTGCACTGGATCAAGATCTTCGCGCTGGCCTTTGCGATGGGCGTCGTTTCCGGCGTCGTCATGTCCTACCAGTTCGGCACCAACTGGTCGGTCTTCTCCGACAAGGCCGGCAGCGTGATCGGGCCGTTGCTCGGCTATGAAGTGCTGACCGCCTTTTTCCTCGAAGCGACCTTCCTTGGCGTGATGCTGTTCGGCTGGAAGCGGGTCGGCAACAAGCTGCACTTCATCTCGACGCTGGCGGTCGCCATCGGCACGACGATTTCCGCTTTCTGGATCCTGTCGGCAAACAGCTGGATGCAGACGCCGGCCGGGCACGCGATTGATGCTGAAACCGGCAACTACTATGCGACCAATTTCTGGGAGGTGATCTTCAATCCGAGCTTCCCGGCCCGCTATGTCCACATGATGCTGGCTGCCTTCATCACGACGGCGGCCGTCATTCTGGCAGCCGGGGCCTGGCAGGTGATCCGCGGGCATTCCACGGAGCCGACACGCTGGCAGATCCGTATGGCCGCCGGCACGCTTGCTGTCTTGATGCCGTTGCAGATCTGGGCCGGTCACTGGTCTGGCGAAATCGCGCACAAGCATCAGCCTGCCAAGGTCGCTGCGATCGAGGGCTGGTGGGAGACGGCGGACGTGCAGGGCACCGTCCTGTTTGCGCTGCCCGACGAGGAGAATGAGCGCAACATTGCCGAGGTCACCCTTCCTGGTACGAGCCCGTACCTGTTCTCCAGCAAGGAGCCGCTGCAGGGGCTGAAGGCATTTGCCGAGGAAGACCGCCCGCCGGTCTGGATTGTCTTCTGGGCGTTCCGCATCATGGTCGGCGCAGGGCTTGTGATGCTGGCGCTCGGTGTCTGGGGCTGTGTGCTGTGGTGGCGCGGGCGTATCGACAAGCCGGGTTTCTTCCACTGGATCTCTGTTCCGGCCGGTGCGCTTGGTTTCATCTCGGTGGTAACCGGGTGGGTCGTCGCCGAAGTCGGCCGCCAGCCCTATACGGTCTATGTCACCGAGGGCGTGCCGGGCCTGCGGACTGAGGACAGTGTCGCGCCTGTCGCCTATGGCCAGGTCGCCACCTCGCTGCTGGTCTTCATGATCGTCTATGCGATCATCTTCACAGCAGGCACGATCTACATGGCCCGGATCGCCACGCGCGGCTTCGAGGATGATGCGCCAGAGCCGCCAGAGTACGAGCATCGCCCGCCAGGCTGGTCACTCGGCGCCGTCGATGAGCCGGCTGAGGTACCGTCCAGCAAACCGAAACCAGCCGAATAGAGGAGGGGACTATGGATCTGCCGCTTATCTGGTCTGTCCTGATCGCAACCGCGGTCATGCTCTATGTCCTGCTTGACGGCATGGACCTTGGTGTCGGCATCCTGACCGGGCTGGCCAAGACCGACGAGGAACGCAACCTGATGACCGCCTCCATCGAGCCGGTCTGGGATGGCAACGAAACCTGGCTCATCCTTGGCGGGGGCGGCCTCTTCGCGGCCTTTCCGCTTGCCTATGCGATCCTGATGCCCGCCTTCTACCTGCCCGTGCTGATGATGCTGGCAGCGCTGATCTTCCGGGGTGTCGCCTTCGAGTTCCGCCACAAGGCGGTGCGCAAGCCGACAAAACTGTTCTGGAACGGAGCCTTCTTCGGCGGCTCACTCGTGGCCGCGCTGTCGCAGGGGCTGATCCTTGGCGGCTTCATTCAGGGCGTAGAGGTGGAGGGCCGCAGCTTTGCAGGCGGTGCCTTCGACTGGCTCTCACCCTTTACCATCCTCGTGGCGATCTCGGTGGCCATCGGCTACACGCTGCTCGGGGCTTGCTGGCTCGTGCTGAAGACCGAAGGCGAGGTGCAGGAACGTGCCCGCAAGCGGGCGCTGCTGGCGCTCGTCGGGGTCGCCATCTGCTTTGCCGCTGTCAGCCTCGCCACCCTGTCGATCGATCCGCGAGTGACCGAACGCTGGGGCTTTACCATGACATCGGTCAATCCGGCCAAGCTCCTGCCGCTATCGCCCATCCCGCTGATTGGCATGGCGCTCGTGGTTTTGACCGCGCGGGATCTCATGATGAAGGTCGGCGCGCCCGAGTGGCGGCCTTACGTCTTTTCGGCCGGCATCTTCCTGACCGGTTATCTCGGCCTCGCCGTCAGCCTTTTCCCGGTCCTTGTGCCGTTCGATATCGATATCTGGGAAGCGGCCGCGCGCGACAATGCCCTGATGCTGATGCTTGTCGGTGCGGTGATCATGCTGCCGGTCATCCTGATCTATACCGGTTATGTCTACTCGCTCTTCTGGGGCAAGGTGGACCCGGATGAGGCTTATCATGACTGACCTTTTCGAGCCGGAAGGCCCGGACGAGACGGGGCGCGGTGCCGGCCCCGTATGGCGGCGCCTGGCCTGGTTTGCCGGTCTGGCCCTGATGAGCCTCGCCGTCGTCGCCGTCTTCGCTTACGCGTTGCGCGCATTGCTGTTCGTGGGATAGCGACAGATCGCTCATCTGCTTGACATTGGGGCCTCGCGAGGCAACCAAGAAAGGGTCGCTGAATTCTTCGCGACTGTAGCAAAAGGGACAGGATATGGCCGCCAAATTCGAACTCTATAATGACAAGGCCGGTGAAATCCGGTTCCGCCTCAAGGCTGGTAATGGCGAGACCATTCTGAGCAGTGAAGGCTACAAGCAGATGGCCAGCGCGAAGAACGGCGTCGAGTCCGTCAAGAAGAATGCGCCCAAGGACTCCCGCTACGAGAAGAAGGAAACCTCTGCAGGCAATTTCATGTTCAATCTGAAATCCACCAACGGCCAGGTGATCGGCACATCGCAGAGCTACAAGAGCGAATCCGGCCGCGATAATGGCGTGGAGTCAGTGAAGAAGAACGCGCCGGATGCGACCGTGGTCGACCTCACGGAATAACGCTGTCGCTTAGCCGAGAGACAGTTTCACGTGCTGGATGAGGGCGATGGTCTTTGCGTCGCGGATATCGCCTGATCTCACGAGGCCAAGGGCCTCGTCGAGCGGCATTTCGAGCACCTCGATATCCTCGCCCTCATCGGCTTTGCCGCCGCCGTCCGAAACCTGGTCGGCAGGCGTGTAGCGGGCTGTGAAACAGGTGATACGCTCGGTCACGCTACCGGGGCTGACATAGAAACCGAAGGCGCGTTCCAGGGCGTGGAGGCGGTAGCCGAGTTCTTCTTCGGCTTCCAGGCGGATGCGGTCTGCCGGATCGGTCTCGTCCAGCATACCCGCGCATGCTTCGATGAGAGCCGTCTCCCCGCCTTTCAGATAGCCCGGCAGACGGAACTGACGCACCAGCAATACTGTGCCGCGTCCGGCATCATAGGGTAGGACAGCCACACCATCCTGCCGGTCATAGATTTCGCGGGTCTGGCTGTCCCACTGGCCGTCTGACTGGCGGAGATCGAAACTATACCGCGTCAGCCTGGCCCAGGCGTCAGACAGAACCGTGCCTTCGAGATTGCGAACCTTGTCTTTCTCAGGCCCGTCCGTCACGCGAATTGCGGAGCGATCTTCAGGTTCCGCACCCAGCCAAGCTTCTCATAGATGAGCAGCATGGTGCCGTTATAGTCCACGATACGGTTCCAGACGCCCTTGCGCGGACGGTGAAGGGCGGAGACAGGCTGATCATGGTGGTGATCGTGGAAAGCCTCACCACCGGTCAGAAGGGCGATCAGATGGTCGACCCATTTCGGCGTCGGCAGGTGCCCGAGGACGTTGATGCCGTAATTCGTCGCGTGGAACTGGATGGCGCGGCCGATCACGACGCTGGCATGGATGATGGCGGTGAGCACGAGTGAGCCACCGGCAGCCCAGACGATCAGGTAGATCGCAGTCGGGATGACCAGGTGAATGACCAGCGAGATGGAATTGTAGAAGCCATCCATCCAGACCACGATCGGATGGGTTTTCATCCACATCGGGACCGGACGCATCAAATCCTTGCGGTCGCGGAAGAGGATCCAGCCAACCCAGGCCCAGCGCTTGGACTCGAACGGGTTGTGCGGGTCGCCCGGGCCGTCTGCAAAGCGGTGATGCTGGGAGTGATAGTTCACCCAGTCCTTCACATTGCCCTGCATGGCGATCATCAGGTTGAGCATGGTCAGCACCTGGGCGGGCCAGCGCATCTCGCCGGCGCGGTGCTGGATGAGCCGGTGGAGCGGGCCGATCCCGGCATTGCAGACGAAGATGGTCAGCGCGATCACGCCAAGCGACAGCGGCAGGTACCAGAGTTTGAGTTCGATATGGGTCAGCGCGAAGCCGAGCGCGACCATGGTGATCAGAAGGGCCAGCCCGAGGGCGGGATACAGGATTGCGGCGAAGAAGCTCGCAAAGTTGAACGTTTTCCAGGTTTTGGGAATCGCAAGCGAGCGCGGGATTTTAGGCATCAAGTCCTCCGGAAACAGGCAGCCGGAACCATTCTGGATGGCTCTGCCTATCAGACTATTAAGAACGATTTTCATGTCGGAAAAGAGGCATTCTGCCCGCGCCGCTGCATTCGTCGCGTTTTTGCCGCTTTCGGTGGCGTTTGGCGTCCGCTCACGTCTATCCTGCGCGGAAACGTAAAAACGGGAGGAAAGAGAATGTCAGCAGGATTTGAATTGCGCAGGGTGGTGACCGGAGAGACTGGGGAGGGCCAGTCGAAGATCGTGCTTGATGGCGCGCAAGCCGCCGAGTTCCGCACCGGCGATCTGGGCGGTCTGTTCGAGATCTGGACCGATACGACGTCTGGCGAAATCGACACTGGAGACGAGACCGACCGCGGCGCAGGCAAGCCGCAGCTCTCGCCGCCGAAGGGTGGGGTGAAGATCCGCTGGTTCGCCATTGAGCCGGCGCCGGAAGGCGTGCCGCCGGAAAAAATGCGTGAGATCACGCGGGCGGCGTTTGTCGAAATGGGCGCGGGCGATCACCAGCCGGACACATCGCGCCATCCCGCCATGCACAAGACCGATACGCTGGACGCCATCATCCTGGTGAAGGGGCGGGTGCGCCTGCTTCTTGATGAGGACGAGACCGTGATCGAGCCAGGCGATGTCGTCGTGCAGCGCGCGACGAACCATGCCTGGGTCGTAGAAGGTAACCAGCCAGCGCTTTTCGTCGCCGTTCTCGTCGACAGGTCTTGACTTAATTCCTGTTTTGTTCTGTTAGTGTTCTGCTGGTGATCATGAATTTCAATGAGCAGGGCGCAATTTCATGGAAGCTATTCAGCAACGTACAGGTGAGCTGTGGGCGCTGCTTGTCGCCCATGGGTTCGAGGAGGCCTTCGGGGAGGGGGATGTTGCGCGCGTCGAGTGCCCCGCCTGCAATGCGCCAAGAGCGCTGAAGCTCAGCCTGGCGAACGGTCAGGCGCGGTGCACGAGTTGCGGCGTCTCCGCGCCGATCCGCACCTATCTGAGTGAGCTTGATGGGGCCGAAATACAGGCTGAGCCGGATGTCTATACCGAAGCCGAGATCATCCCATTGCGCAGGGAGACACTGCCGGCTGTGCGGCACGACGTCTGTCCTGCGAGTGAGGAAGAGGTTGAGACCTGGCGGGCCGAACTCGTGGATGAACCGCTGGCAGAGACTGCAACGCCGTTTGAGACGAACAGGCCGTTGCCGGGTGAGGCGCCTCAGGCGGAACAGCCCGATACCCTGGCGAATGCGCCGCGCAGCCGCGGTGTCTTCGAGGCGCTGATCATCATTCTTCTGTCGTTCATCTTTCTGGGCGCGGGGCTGGCGGCGGCCGGCCTGTCGGCCTTTGCGAACTACCAGGCTTTCAGCGCAAGCGTGACAGAGGATGTCCAGGGACAGATCTGGGGCTGGGCCGGTGTGATCGCCTCGGTCTGCTCCTTTGGCGGGTTCACCTTCTTCTGGTGGCACGTCTCCGGCGGGCGCCGGAAAGAAGGCGCGCGATCACTGGCTTTTGCCTTGGCTGGCGCGGCGACCAGCGTACTCGGCACGGCCATGTTCATGCAGACCAATCAGGATGCGCGGACCAGCTCTGCCGAAGCCGCCGCAGATGCCCGCTCGGTGATCGAATCTCAGATCGCGGACTATCAGCGCCAGCTCGATGGCATCCCGCCCGAAACGCGTTCGGTCGAAGGGCTGAAAGCCTATCTGCGCGGGGTCGAGGAAGTCGGGCGCACGCACCAGAAACCCTATCGAGATGCCCAGAATGAGCTTGGCTTGGCCAAGCGCCGTGCCGAGCTGGAAGCGCGGATCGAGACCGCGCGGCTGAGCCTGCTCGGTGAAGGGGGACCAGAGGTTCTAAATGCGGACGGGCCGTCACGCGGCCTGCCGGCCTGGTTTTTCGCGGTGATGCTGGAAGTCTTTTCCTCCCAGGCAACCAGCATCGCGCTTGTGGCCCTGCTCGTGCTTGCCGCCGGACGCGGGCGGGGCCGATTGCGCGGCGATGGTGTGCCAGCTGCCGCCTAGACGCTGACGACCCGGCCCGGATTCATGATGCCGAGCGGGTCGAGCGCGGTCTTTATGGCGCGCATCGTCTCGGTCGCAGCCTTCGGGCGGATGCCGGCCAGCTCGTCGCGCTTCAGCCGGCCAACGCCATGCTCGGCACTGATCGAGCCGCCAAACTTCATCGCCTGTTCGTGTACGATGCGGGTGATCTCGCCAGCATGGTTGGACAGGATCGGCTGGTCGACATCGACCGGCTCGCAGGCCGAATAATGGAGATTGCCGTCGCCGACATGGCCGAAGGCCACGATCTCCGCCTGCGCGGCGACCTTGTGGATCTCCGCTTCGGTCACATCGAGGAACTCCGGAATGGCCGAGACGGGCACCGAGATGTCGTGATTGATCGCGGTCCCGAAGGCGCGTTTCGACAGCGGGATGGTCTCGCGAATGTGCCAGAAACTGTCGGCCTGGGCCTGACTTTCGGCAATGATGACATTGTCGGCGAGCTCTTTCTCGATCGCTTCACCGAGCGCCTCCATCAAGGTCTCGCGGGCCTGGTCCTCGCGCGACATGGAGACCTCGACCAGCACCCGCCAGGGCAGGCCGGAGGGCGCCGGGTCACGCGTGTCGGGCACATCCGCCTGGACCATTTCGATGGCGCGCGCGGGAATGATCTCGAAGCTTGTTACCGTGTCGCCGGCATGGTCGCGCACCAGCGCAAGCAGATCGACGACATCGCTGGCAGACTTGCAGATCACCCAGCCCGTGGCCTTCGCCACTTTCGGGAAGAGCTTCAGTGTCGCCGCCGTGATCAGGCCGAGTGTACCTTCCGCACCGGCGAAAAGGTGTTTCAGGTCATAGCCTGTATTGTTCTTGCGCAGGCCCGAGAGCCCGTCCCAGATCTCGCCCGAGGGCAGAATGACTTCCAGGCCGAGGATCAGGTCCCGCATCATGCCATAGCGCAGCACGGCCACGCCCCCGGCATTGGTCGAGATCAGCCCGCCAATCGTCGCCTGGCCTTCCGAGCCGAGCGAGAGCGGGAAGAGGCGGTTGGCCTCTTCGGCGGCCGCCTGCGCATCGACCAGCGGCGCGCCGGCCTCGATGGTCAGCGAATTGTTGCGCGTGTCGACATTGCGGACCTGCTTCATCCGGCGCATTGAGACGGTGATTTCGCCATGTGGCGTGCCACCATCGACAAGGCCTGTATTCCCGCCTTGCGGAACCAGCGCGACCTTGTGTTTCGCGCAGAGCTTTACCAGTCCTGCGGCGTCTTCGGTTGAGCCGGGCATGGCGAGAAGGGGGGTCTCACCGGGCCAGGTGCCGCGCCAGGGCGTGGCGGCTTCTTTCAGCTTGTCGGCGTCCTCGCTCCAGCCTTTGTCACCAAGGAGGGCCTTGGCGTCTGTCAGGAAATCATCGCTCGGGCGGGTCATGTGTCGCGCTCCATCATGGCTGAAATGGTCGGGTCTCCGCCTCTTGCTTTCAAGGCTGCGCCCGCACGTTTTCGGACCTCGGCAGGCTTGTTCTGGCCGATTTTGGTGGTCCCTTCCAGACGTTCGGGCAATAGGGAAAACGCCGTAATGCCGTTCAGCATGGTCTCGAATTTCCCGGGCGACATCTTGGCCCGCGTCCATTCCGGCTTGGGCAGGAGTTCTTCCTCGAAGCGCGCCGAAAGCCGGTCAAGAACGTCTGCGGCACCGGTATTGTCGAGCGCCGTGACGGCCCCTTCGGCCTCCACCGACAGGTAATTCCAGGTCGGCACCTGATCGGCCTGACCATACCAGTCCGGTGAGATATAGTCGTGTGGACCGGAAAAGACGATGAGCGCGCGTCCGGTCTCCGAGATGGCGCGGCAGGCGGGGTTGGCGCGTGCAAGATGGAAAAGAAGGGTGCCGCCTTCACCACGGATGACCGGCGTATGGGCGACATGGGCGCGGGCATCCATCACACCAACGATCAGCGCAAAGGGCCAGGCTTCGATCCGCCTCAGGAGCCGGTCGCGATCAGTGTCCAGAAAGGCCGGGGCCGGGTGCATGCCTGCTGTTTTAACGTCGATTGGCGGCGCGGACCAGACGGTCGTTTATCGCCGCGCCGAGCCCTTCCATCGGGATGGGAGCCACCGCGATCCGGTCATGGGTGCGGTCGAGTGCGCGGAGCATGGCAAAGAGGTTGGCAGCCGCCTCGGCCAGGTCGCCGGTTGCCGAGAGGTTGGCCGTCGCTTCGCCGGGACCGAAGCCGAGAAAGGCTTCGCCCGGCTCCGGCGCATCGGCATTCAGGCGCAGTGCGGCGTCGGGCGCATAGTGGCGTAGCAGCTGGCCGGGTGAGACGGGCCGGCCCTCATCACCGCCCTCGGCGAGCCCTGGCCAGACGGTTTCGATCTGATCGGGCGTGATGGTCCCGCGGCGAAGGAGGACGGGCGTCTCTCCGCGGGCATCTATGACGGTGGATTCAATGCCCTGCTCACAGGCTCCGCCATCCAGGATGAGGTCGATTTTCTCGCCCATGTCAGTGGCGACGTGTTCGGCGCGGGTCGGGCTGATCCGGCCTGACGGGTTGGCGGAGGGCGCGACCAGCGGGCCGCCGAACGCTTCCAGCAGGGCCCGTGCGATGGGATGCGCGGGAACCCTGAGCGCCAGCGTCTCCAGACCTGCCCGGGCGAGATCGCAGACGGTCGTCTGCGCGGTTGCATTCACCACGAGCGTGAGCGGGCCGGGCCAGAAGGCTGCGGCAAGCGTCCTGGCCTTATCAGAGAAGTCGCCCTGCGCGAACGCGGCATCCTGTGAGGCGACATGCGCGATCAGCGGGTTGAAAACGGGGCGTTCCTTTACCGTATATATGGCGGCGACAGCGTCAGGATTGGCCGCGTCAGCCGCCAGCCCGTAAACCGTCTCGGTCGGCATGGCCACAAGCCCGCCGGCCCGCAGAATGGACACTGCGTTTTCAATCGCCTCGGGGACGGGGAACAGGACAGGGGCCGTCATGGCCGCCCGGTTAGCACCCATTCAGTCCGCGCGCGAGGCCCGGACTTCAACCTCGATCGAGACCTGCTCGCCGACCCAGTCTCCGGACGGATCGGATTTCTGGCCGAGATTGAGCGGCGTGCGCTCCACGGTTGTCGCGCCTTCCATGCGGGCTTCATCACCATCGATCTCAAGGTCGAAGTCGAAGGGAACGGTGACGGAGCTATCCTTCAGGTTCAGCGTTGCGTCGGCTGTGTAGCTCTCCTCGCCGGTCTGGCGGAAGTTGGTGAGGTCGACCGTGGCTTCGGGATATTGAGACGGTGCAAGCCATTCATCAGACTTGAGGCTGTCGGTATAGAGCTTCTTGCTGGCCTCCGCCGAGCCGGTGCGGATGGAAACCTGCACGCGGGCATTGTCGAGATTTTCAGGATCGAAACGGATATCCGCCGACCAGTCTTCAAACTCGCCGCGATACTCGCTGCCATCATGGGACCCTGAAAATTCGATACTGGAGGCGTCCTGCTCAACCTCCCAGTTTGCCGTAATCGACTCGCCGGACGTGCCGCCGCCGCTTGCTGCTTCTGGTGCAGGACGCGCCGGGCCGCTGCCGCCGAAGATAACCGGCGCACCGGCGATCAGCACAAACACACCAAGCGCCGCGCCGAAGGAAGCGATAAAGGCCATGGGGGGCGGGCTGGGCCGGCCAGTCTTGCCGAACAGGCCCGGGATCATTCGCTTCAGCACGCCTTCCTCCGCAGAGATCTCATGCTTGACCGCGCCTGCGACGTGCAGACCAAGCAGGACAATCGCGACCCAGGCCAGTTTGGAATGGACGAACTCGACGGCCTCATGGCCGCCTTCATTGGCGAGAAAGCCGACACCCGGAATGTCCGGCCAGCTCACAAGGCCGTAGAGCACCGTCGGAATGTCGAAATTGTAGGCGGTCGAGACCAGCAGCCAGCCAGTGAGCGGCATCAGCAGCATCAGGCCGTAGAAGGCCAGGTGCACGGCGTGGCTCGCCATTTTTTCCCATGGGTTCATGCCCGCTGGCAGGGCCGGTGGCGGGTTCAGCAGACGCCACACGATACGCGCGACCGTCAGCAGCAAGATGGTGATGCCGACGGATTTGTGCAGCTGGAACAGGCTTTCGCTGTCCTCCATGTTCCAGCCGAGCAGGATCATGAAGATGATGCCTGCGGCGATCAGCCAGTGAAGGGCGATCGCCACAGCGGCGTAACGATGGGAATAGGGCATGGTGCGGTGTCCTGGAACTTACTCCGCTTCTTCCTGAATGAATTCTCCCGAAAATGCCACGGTAACCTCGTCGGAAATGACACCAGCCATCGACTCCTGGCCGAATTCGGACCGGTTGAATGTCGTCGTGGCGTTGAAGCCGATCAGGTCACGCTCTCCTGTCCAGGGCGTGTTGGCCGTGCCGTTATAGGTGACATCCATGGTGACGGGTTTCGTCACGCCAAGGAAGGTCAGGTCGCCGGTGACGGTGCCTGTATAGTCGCCTGTGCGTTCGGCGCTGGTGGAAACGAAGGTGATCTCCGGATACTCGCCCGCCTGCAGGAAACGTTCATCTTTTGAGAGTGCTTCCGGCCAGGTGGAATAGGGGCTGTCAGGGTGGCCAGCCTTGAAGTCGGAGGGATAGTTCACGTTCAGGCCCATCGGGTCGATCATGACCTCGATAGAAGACGTTGCGGGCTCATCGGGATTGAAGTCCAGAGTTGCGTCGAAATCGGTGAAGTCGACCGTGTATTCCGACACGCCGCCATGGGTGACGGTGAAGGACAGGAAGGCGTGTGTCGGTTCGAGCTCGTAAGTGGCGGTTGCGACGCCCTGGAGTTTTTCCGCGCGGTCGGACTCTTCGGCAACGTCGGTTGCTTCGCCCTCCGGCGTAGTCTCTGCCTCGTCGACCGCCGTATCGACGTCGGTGTCGTCGCTGCCGGTCGCCGGGTCACAGGCGGTGATAAACAGCGCACTGGCGCCGACGAGAAGGATCTGGGTCAGTTTCATGGTGGTCAGCCCCTTTTGAACTGGTTGTCTGCTTATTGGTCCTGAAGGAATTCGCCGGAAAATTCGATCATGACCTCGTCTGAAATCATGCCGGCAAGCGATTCCTGACCGAATTCCGAACGGCTGATCGTGGTCGTTGCCGTGAAGCCGATCGTGTCGCGGCCATCATACCAGGGATAATTGGTGACGCCATTATAGGTGACGTCCATGGTGACCGGCTTTGTGACGCCGAGGAAGGTCAGATCGCCGGTAACGGTGCCGGTCGTGTCCCCGGTCGTCTCGGCGCCGGTGGAGACGAATTTGATCTCGCCATATTCGTCGCCATTGAGGAACCGGTCATCCTTGGCCAGCGCCTCGTTCCAGCTTTCGAAGCCGCTGTCGGGATGGCCAGCCTTGTAGTCGCCCGGATAGTTCGTTTCCACTTCCATCGGATCAATGGTGACCTCGATGGAGGAACTGGCCGGGTCTTCCGGATTGAAATCCAGGTTCGCGTCGAAATCGGTGAAGTTGACCGTATAGTCGGAGAGGCCATTATGAACCACGGTCCAGGTCAGGAAGGCGTGGTTGTTATCAAGCGAGTAGGAGCCGGCAGCCACATCCTCGAGAGACTGGGCAGCTGCAGGCGCAGCAAGAATGGCAATGGCCGCTGCGGGCGCGATGATGGAACGCATGGACGAACTCCTTTGAATAACCGATGTTTTCAGACGACAAACTAGATCCTATTCGTAAGCGATCCAGTAGCACCTTGGAACGACTGTTACATAGCACATATCCCGGAGCCACATGATATGGCCTACCACGCCCCCGTCGAGGAAATGGAATTTGCGCTGAGAGAGGTGGCAGAGCTCGCCCGGATCGAAGGCAGCGGGTTTCCCGAATTCGACATGGATCTGGTCCGCCCGATCCTTGAAGAAGCCGGCAAGCTCGCCAACGAGGTTCTCGCGCCGCTAAACCAGCCAGGAGACGAGCAGGGCGCGCAGCTGACCGGACAGGGCGTCGTCGCCCCGCATGGCTTCCGCGAGGCCTATCAGGCATTTGCCGAAGGTGGCTGGATGGGGCTTGCCGCGCCGACTGAATGGGGTGGTCAGGGTCTGCCCAAGACACTTGCCAATGTCGTGCTCGAAATCATCCACGGGGCGAATATGAGTTTTGGCCTCTGCCCGATGCTCAGCCTCGCAGCGATCGAGGCGCTGGTCGCCCATGGCACGCCGGACCAGCAGGCGCGCTACCTTCCGAAGCTCGTCTCCGGTGAATGGACAGGCACGATGAACCTGACGGAGCCCCAGGCCGGCTCGGATGTCGGAGCGCTGAAGACGAAGGCCGTGCCGAACGGTGACGGCAGCTACGCCATCAGCGGCCAGAAAATCTACATCACCTGGGGCGACCACGACATGGCGGACAATATCATCCACCTTGTCCTGGCCCGCCTTCCGGATGCACCGGCCGGATCGAAGGGCATATCCCTGTTCGTGGTCCCGAAGGTTCTGGTGAATGAGGACGGCTCGCTAGGCGACCGCAACGGGGTCCACTGCATCGGGCTGGAGAAGAAGATCGGTATCCACGCCTCGCCCACCTGCGTGATGGAATATGATGGCGCGAAAGGCTGGCTCGTTGGCGAGGAAAATAAGGGGCTGGCCTGCATGTTCACGATGATGAACTCCGCCCGCCTGAATGTCGGCCATGAAGGTGTCGGGGTCGGTGAGGCGGCCTACCAAACGGCGTATGAATACGCGCAGGAGCGCAAACAGGGCCGCGTGGAAGGCGTGGATGGGCCTGCGCCGATCCTCCACCATGCCGATGTCCGCCGGACCCTCACTACGATGCGGGCCAATGTCATGGCGGCCCGGGCGATCTGCTACGCCTGCGGTGTTGCTGCCGATCTGGCAGACACGGCGGAGGGGGATACGCGCGAAGCAGCCCGGCTGCGCGAGGATCTGCTGACACCGATCGCCAAGGCCTGGTCGACCGATATGGGGGTTGAGGTGGCAAGCCTTGGCGTCCAGATTCACGGTGGCATGGGCTTCATGAACGAGACATTGGCCGCCCAGCTTTATCGCGATGCCCGTATCGCGCCGATCTATGAAGGCACCAACGGTATCCAGGCAATCGACCTTGTCGGGCGCAAGCTTGGTATGGCTGATGGCAAGGCCATGGCCGACATGATCACGGACGTGCGCGAGACGGCCCAGTCGGCCCGCGAGACGAATGATCCCCAGCTCGTCTACATCGCCGACCGCCTGAAGGCCGCCGCCGAGGCGCTCGACGAAGCGACGGTCTGGATGAGCGAAGCGATGAAAACGAAGCGGGAAAAGGGCCTTGCCAGTGCGACGGCCTATCTCAAGCTTGCCGGTGATGTCATTGGCGGCCATTTCCTGACGCAGGGCGCCATCGCGGCGCGTGCTGATGGCGGCGTCATTCGAGGCCGGATGACGGCGCTTGCGGGCTATTTCGCCGAAACGGCCCTGGCGGAGGCACCGGGTCGCGTCTCGGGCATTACCCGGGGTGGCGACAGCTTCATGAGTGAAAGCGAAGCCCTGTTCGGGCTGTCCTGATTAAAACGACGGGAGTGAGATGAGTAGACCGAAGCCCGGCGACATCCTGCAGCTGGACCTTGGCGAAGGCCGGAAGGGCTATGGCCAGCTTTCCGACGATGGCCTGCTGATCACGTTCGACTTCGTGACGACGGCAGACCTGGCGCCGGACGTGCTGAAAGACCTGGACGTGGTCTTTGCTGTGCGTGTCCGCGAAGATGACCTGAAACGCGGGCGGTGGCCGGTGATCGGGCATCTGGATGTGCCGGATGATCTCAAGGGGCATCCGCTGATGTTCCGCCAGGACGCAAGCACCGGGCGGCTCAGCGTGCAGCATCCGGACCTGCCGGGCGGCGAAAAGCAGGCGACCCTGAAAGAGTGTATTGGTCTGGAGTGTGCCACCGTCTGGTCGGCCGCTGCCGTGGAAGAGCGCTTGCGCGACCATGCAGACGGGCGCGAGAACCGCTGGCTGCAGGAGCTGTCCATCGACCTGCAGCGCGTGCCGGAAGACCAGCTACGCTAGGTGCTGTGTGCCGTGGTGCGCGCGACGAGCCGGGGCGAGATGAAACCGAGCAGGACACAGGCGGCCAGGCACCAGACGCTCATCCAGGCCAGCTGGACTGGCAGCTCAATGCCAAGGTCGATCAGCGCACCTGTGACGCCAGGCCCAAGCGCCGTCGAGAACACCATCGCGGCCACGATCACGGCCCGGATCGCGCCGAGATGCTTGATCCCGTAAATCTCCGGCCACAGCGCACCGACGAGCGTCGAGGTGAAGCCGTAGCTTATCCCGATCAGGAACATGAAGGCGTAGACGCCCCAGACCGGCGTCAGGAAAGCCGCCGTTGCACTCGCGACCGCGAGCGGCAGCAGGAACCAGGGCAGCAGCCGTGAGGCGCCGAAACGGTCGACCAGCTGTCCGCAGACCAGGGCAAAGACAACGGTTGTGGCCGCCTTGATCGGGAAGGCGGCTGCGAAAGCCAGCGGTGTGTAGCCGCGCAGCTCGACCAGATAATCCTGATGGAAGAAGATGGTCGTTCCGATGAAGGGCGGCGCGAGTACGCAGGCGAGCAGCGCGTAGAAGATCGGGTCGCGCAGCACCTCGCCGCGCGTCCAGTCGCGGGCGGTGCGCTCGGACGGGCCGTCCTCGGCATTCTCGCCGGGCACGCGCTCAACGCGCCAGAGCACATGGATTGCGGGCAAGGCGACGAGCATCAGGGCGACAATCGCGCCGATCCAGGCCATCTGCCATCCGGCCAGCGCCGCCACGAGCGCGAAGGTTACCGGCAACAGGGCCTCACCAGCCTGATGGCCCGGCACGACCATGGAGGTCGCCCGGCCCCGATTGGCGGCAAACCAGCGGCCTGTCTCAGTCAGCGCAATATGTGTCATCATCCCCTGGCCGAACAGGCGCAGCAGGTAGAGCGCAACCACCATGACGGCGACATTCGGCGCATAGGCAATCAGCAGGCAGGCCGCCGAGAGGCACGGGATCACGAACCAGGCAACGTTGCGGCCCGGCATCCTGTCGAGGATGCGCCCGATGAAGGGCAGGGTCGCCGCACTCGCCAGCGTTGCGAACATGTAAGTCAGTCCGAACTCACCATCGGTAAGGGAGAACTTCGCGCGCAGCTCCTCACCCGACAGGCCGATGAAGAAGGTCTGCCCGAACGATGAGAAGAAGGTGAGCAGGAAGCCGCCGGCGATCCAGCGGATATTGGCGCGAAGGAAACGGAGCATGGGCGCGTCATGACCCGAAATGCGCTGCGGTGAAAGGCGTATTTGCGCATACGTCCTGCACGCGATAGCAGCTCGCCCAAAGAATGAGCACACCAAGGAGGCCTGAATGGCGACAACATATGTGGACCTGATCAATCGCGGCGGCCTGACCGCGCCGGAGAAGACGGCGATCGTCTTCGGCGAGGAGAGTCTCAGCTTTCGCGAGGTCCGCAAGGTCACCAATCAGCTTGCCAATACCATGGCCGCCCAAGGGCTTTCGCGCGGCGACCGGCTGAGCCTGCTGGTCAATAACAGCCTCTACAGCGTGCCGCTCGACTTTGCCTGCGCCAAGGCCGGTATCAATCGCGTGCCGCTGAATGCGCGCCTCTCGGTGCCGGAGCACGCCCGGATGCTGGCCGATACCGGGTGCGAGACGCTGATCTACGGACCGGATCTTGAGGGGTCGGCCATGGCGCTGAAGGAAGAGGTGCCCGGGCTGACCTGCCTGCCGCTCGGCGACGCAGGGACGGGCCTGCTCGCAGAGGCGGCGTCTGCAAGCGATGCCGATCCGGGTGTGACTGTTGCTAATGATGATGTCGTGCTCACGCTGTTTACCTCAGGCACGACCGGCACGCTGAAGGCGGCCCAGCACACACAGGCCTCTTATGCTGCGATTTGCCGGAATGTGCTGCTCAACCTGATTAGCGTGGAGCCGGATGATGTGATGTTGCACGCCGCCTCGCTCATCCATGCGAGCGGGGTGTTCGTCCTGCCCTTCTGGCTGCGCGATGCCAGGACCGTGATCATGAGCCATTTCGAGCCGGCCACCTATCTCGACATGATCCACGCGCATGATGTGACGGCGATCAATCTCGTGCCGACCATGCTCCAGATGCTGCTCGGCCAGCCGGGTTTCGAAGCGGTGGCCAACTCGAAGCTGAAACAGGTCATCTATGGCGCCTCGCCGATGCCGCGCCCCGTGATCAAGCAGGCCATGGCCGCGTGGGGGCAGCACCGCTTCTGGCAGTATTACGGCCAGACAGAATGCCCGCTCGCCGTCGCCGTGCTTCGCCCTGAGGACCACGAAGGAGACGCGCTTGGGGCGTGCGGGCGGCCCTCGCTGGATATCGGTATCCGGCTGGTCGACGATGACGGCAAGGATGTCGCTCCCGGCGAAATGGGGGAAATCGCGGTCAAGGCGCCATCACGAATGCTCGGCTATCACAATGCGCCGGCCCTCAATGCGCAGATGTTCCTTGAGGATGGCTGGATGCGCACGCGTGATGTCGGTCAGTTCGATGCGCGCGGCCTGCTTCACTTGAAGGACCGTACCTCAGACATGATCATCACCGGCGGTTACAATGTCTATCCGCGCGAGATCGAGGACGTTCTGATGGCGCATCCGGCTGTTGCTGAATGCGCCGTGGTCGGCGTGAAGGACGAGAAATGGGTCGAGGCCGTGACGGGGGTTGTCGCGGTGAAGCCGGGCGAAGCCGTGGATGCCGACACGCTGATCGCATTCGTTGGTGAGCGGATCGCTTCTTACAAGCGCCCGCGGTCCATCGTCTTCGCCGAGGCCATCCCGAAGACCGCCGTCGGCAAGATCAATCGCAAGGCCGTCCGCGACCAGCTGAACAGCCGGGACTAACCCTCCCAGCGGGAGATGAGCGATCCTGCATCGGAACGGGCCCGCTCCTGCGGGTCCATTGTCGCAGTGCCGAGATAGAGGAAGCCGGCCACGCGTTCACCATGTTCAAGCCCCAGCACCTTGTTGATGCCGTCTGAAAAGCTGATCCATTCCGTCAGCCAGCAGCCGGCCCAGCCAGCTGCATTGGCAGTCAGCAGCAGATTGTAGCAAAGGGCCCCTGCCGACAGCTCTTGCTCCCAGACCGGTGTCTTGTTGTCGTCCTTCGGGCTGGAAATGACCGCCACGACGACAGGCGCCCGCATCAGCAGGCCCTTGGTTGTCTCGAGGGCCTTGTCGTCAACCAGGGGGGCTTCGTCTTTCTGGACCTGGGCGGCTGCTTCGCCAAAGCGCTGGCGGGCCTCGCCTTCGAATACGATGAAGCGCCAGGGAGACAGGCGGCGGTGGTCTGGAACACGGGTGGCGGCGGCGAGGATTTCGTCCAGCTTGTCTGCGTCAGGACCCGGGGCGCCTATCGCGGCCTTGTTGGCAGACCGGCGCAGCGAAAGGAACTCGCGGACCTCTGTAGACGGACGGACCGCCACCATGGGCTCGCCAACGGCTGGCGCGTTTGGAAAATTCTGTGTCATGTCCGCTAGATAGGCCGGGTTTCGGCGAAATTACACCATGAATTTCCAGATTTTGCATATAAGACTTATTCGCAATAAGGCGGAATGAAGAGAATAAGTAAACGGTGTTCACAAAATGAACACCCTTTTCTTCGAGTCTGATTCGCTGTATACGAGCGGCTGGTTCGGGAGCGCATGAAGTCCCCATGGAAGACGATCTTCACACCCCTGCAGAGCGCCGGCGTATACGCGTGCGTGGGGCCATCCTTGAAGCTGCCGAGCGTGTGTTCGCGGTTGAGGGGGAGGCAGGGCTTTCCATTCGCCGGATTGCCGACGAGATCGATTATTCACCGGCCGCGATCTACAAGTACTTTGGCTCAAAGGATGAGCTCATCGATGAGCTGAAAGAGGCGTTCTTCGGGCGCATCCTCGAAAGCGTCAACGAGATTGCCGATCGCAGCGAACCGTTCCCGGGGCGTGCCCGCAAATGCGTGGCCGGCTACATCCGCACAGCCCTGCAGAAACCTCACCACTATGTTGCAGCTTTCTCCGGCATCGCGCCAGCTGAGCCGGCCCTGCCCGAGAGTGGTGATTTCAGTGACTCCAACCGCGCACGCGCCTTCGCCATCCTGACTGATATGGTGGCCGAGGGCCTGGAGGCCGGCTGTTTTCGCGCTAACCTTGGCAGGGATAATGCGGCCAAGTCCGTGTGGGCCTCGATGCACGGGCTCGCCATGATGATTGCCCATTTCAACGATTTCCCGTCCATGGCCACCATGCCGAGCGGCATGAGCCAGGACGAATTCATTACTTTTCACGCAGACCTTGTCATTCGAAGCCTGGAGAAAACTCCGGGTGACAGGACGTGAGTCAGGAGCCGCCCATGTCGGACCCGTATGTCGAAGAGCAGAGAATGCCGCGACCGAGCTTCCTTAAGGGGGTGCTCTTCCTGATCGTGCTTGCCCTCGCCGTGACAGGGCTGGCTGCCTTTGTCCTGTCACAGCGGTCCAGCGAAGGGCCGCTTGTCATCTCCGAAGCGCCGGCTCCGCTCAGCGTTGATGTGATCGAGGCGCACCTTCAGCCTTCGCTCGATCTCGATGAGAAGTTCAGTGGTCTCGTCGCCGCCAAGCGCACCAGCCAGCTCGGTTTCCAGAGCGGTGGACGGATCGCGGCGCTGAATGCTGACGTCGGAGACCGGGTGACGGGTGGCCAGACGCTAGCCGTTCTCGATACACGGTCACTTCGCTCGCAGCTTGTCTCGGCGGAGGCGCAGGTGGCGGAGGCGGTGGCAAATCACTCGCTCGCCATGTCGACGGTCGAGCGCCAGCAGACACTCCTGAACAAGGGCCACGTTGCGCCGCAACGCCTGGATGAGGCCGTCGCTCAGGCCTCGACAGCGCAGGCCCGGATCGATGCGGCAAGGGCGCAGGCGGAATCGCTGCGTGTCCAGATCGACCTTTCGCGCATCGCGGCGCCCTTTGCCGGTGTGATCACCGAGCGCAGCTATGATGAAGGCGCGATCGCTGCACCGGGCGCCCCGGTTTTCGAACTGGTCGAGACGGGCGCTCTGGAGGCTCGTATCGGGCTGCCGTCCACGCTCGCCGCCGAACTTGAAACAGGCGAGACCTATACGCTGAGCGGTGATCGTGGGCCGGTTGATGCGCGGCTGCGGTCGGTCACCGGTGTCATCAACGCCGGGCGGCGCACGGTCACAAGTGTCTTCGATATTCTGGATCCTGCCGCCGTGTCGGTAGGGGCTGTTGTCCGTCTGCAAATGGCGCGCGAGGTCAATGAACCAGGGCTCTGGATACCGGTCTCGGCGCTGTCGGAAGGCCAACGCGGGCTCTGGTCGCTGTATATTGCAAAGCAGGAGAGCGACGGCTGGCGGGTGCGCCCCGGCCTGGTCGAGATTATCCAGAGCGAAGGGGACCGGGCCTATGTGCGCGGCGCGGTCTCGGACGGCGACCGGATCATCGTTGACGGTCTGCAGCGCATCGCGCCGGGCCAGCGTGTCAGCCCGCGGCTCGACCAGACGGCAGCCGCTGCGGATGAAGGCTGACACGCCATGAAGTCGCTTTTCTACAGGCTCCCGCGGCTCAGCATCCTCTTCATTCTCGTCGTCATTGCTGGCGGGATTGGCTCCATCCTGACGCTTGGCCGGCAGGAAGATCCGACCCTTGTCGAACGGTTCGGCTTCGTCCTGACCACCTTGCCGGGCGCCGATGCCGAACGGATCGAGGCGACGGTTACCGACCCGATCGAATCCGCCATCCTGGAATTGCCGGAGGTGGAAGAGGTCCAGTCGGTCTCGCGGTCCAATGTCTCCCAGGTCTCCATCCGGATCGACGAGAATCTTACCGAAGCCGAGGTGGACGATGCCTGGACCCTGGTCCGGGCAAAGGTCGACAGTGCGAGATCCGACCTGCCGTCAGGAACCAGCACGCCGGAGGTCACGCGACAGTATATCGGGGCCTCCACCATGCTGGTCGGGCTTGTCTGGGAAGGGGAGGGCGAGCCGGAACTGGCCGTCATGTCGCGCTATGCGCGCAACCTGTCAGACCGGTTCCAGAACCTTGCCGGCACGGAAGAAACAGAGACGTTCGGCCTGCCGCAGGAAGAAGTGCGGGTGGTCATGGATCCGCAATCCCTTGCCGCCGCAGGGCTGTCCATGGCGGAGGCCGCCCAGCTCATCTCCTCGGCCGATGCCAAGGCGCCAGCCGGGCAGGTGCGTGGCGAACGGTCGAATGTCGGGCTTGAGGTTGGCGGCGCGTTTGACGGCATTGCCCGAATCCGGTCGGTCCCCCTCGTGCAGCGTGATGACGGGACGGCGCTTCGCGTCGGTGACATCGCCGAGGTTCAGAAGGGGATAGAGGACCCGGCCTCGGTGATGAACTTCACCGACAACAAACGCTCGATCCTCGTCGGCGCCTTCATCCAGCCCAATCAGCGTGTCGACAAATGGGCAGAAACCGCGCGTGGCCTGGTGGCTGAGTTCGAAGCGAACTCACCGGATGAGATCGATGTCCGCATCGTTTTCGACCAGAGCCAGTACACGGAAGCCCGGCTTAACGGCCTGGCGCAGAATCTCGGTTTCTCCGCGCTGATCGTCTTCCTTGTCCTGTTTCTTGTCATGGGGTGGCGGGCGGCCTTTGTCGTTGGCTCAGCCCTGCCGCTGACCGTGGCGCTTGTACTGATCCTGTTCAACTTGTTCGGCTACCCGCTTCACCAGATGTCGGTCACAGGCCTCGTCATTTCGCTCGGCCTGCTGATCGACAACTCCATCGTTGTTTTTGACGAGTACGATCAGGAGCGTGCGCGCGGCCATTCCATCATCGATGCGATCGACATCTCCATCGGCAAGCTCTTCGGGCCCCTGTTCGCCTCGACCCTGACGACGGCGCTGGCCTTTGCGCCGATTGCCTTCATGCCGGGGTCTGCGGGCGAGTTCATCGGGATGATCGGGGTGTCGGTGATCTTCTCGGTCTGCACATCCTTCCTGCTCGCCATGACCATCACGCCTTTCATGGCCGGCCGCCTCGACCGCAAGCGCAAGCCGCATGAGAAGAAGAACTGGTTCCGGGACGGCATCTCGATCGATGCGGTGACAGACGGCTATCGCTGGACTGTCGGGGCCGTGTTGCGCTTTCCGCTGCTCGGCATCCTGATCGGTCTCGTGCCCACCGTCGCCGGTTTCGTCCTGGGGGGTAGCCTGCCGCTGCAATTCTTCCCGCAGACAGAGCGCGACCAGTTCCAGGTGGAGATTACGCTGCCGCCGACGGCAACGATCCATGAAGCGCGCCGCGCGAGCGCACGGGCAACAGAGCTGCTCTACTCATACCCCAACGTCGAGCTGGTGAATTTCACGCTCGGGGAGTCCGCACCGCGCGTCTATTACAACGCCTTCAACAACACGCAGGGCGTGCCGGGCTTTGCTGCCGGCTGGGTTCAACTCAAGGACACTCAGTCGACGCGGATCATGGTGCGCGACATCCAGGATTCCCTGCGTCAGGAATTTCCTGAAGCGCAATTCCTCGCCCTGCCTTTCGAGCAGGGCCCGCCGGTTGATGCACCGATCGAATTCTTCATCCGCGGCAACAATCTGCAAACGCTGAACGAGCTTGGAAACGAAACCCGCCAGACCCTCTCCGGTGTGCCGGGCATCACCTATACCCAGGCGAGCCTGCAGCTCGGGGCCCCTGTCATCACCATCCGCGCCGACGAAGCCGCAGCCGCCATGTCTGGCGAACGCCTGGCCCAGCTTGCCAACGATCTGCGGGCTGAACTGGAAGGGGTGCCGGCCGGCTCGATCCTCGAGGGCATCGAGGAAGTGCCGGTGCGTGTCATCGCCCCGCCGGAGCGGCGTTCGCAACTTGCGGACTTGCGCGCCAAGACGATTGGCAATGGGCCAGCGGGCACAGGCGCGCCTATCGCCTCGCTTGGAGAGATCACGCTCGATCCGCAGACCGCCGTTATTACACGGCTCGATGGCAGACGGGTGAACCAGATCTATGGCTTCACCGAACCCTATTCGCTGCCGCCGCCCGTCATGGCGAAATTCCAGGCGGCGCTGGAAGAGTCCGGTTTTGAGGCGCCCCCCGGATACGACATCATCATTGCCGGCGAAGCCGAAACCCGCAGTGAAGCCCTGACCAATCTCGCCTCGCTCGCGGTGCCGCTGATCCTGATCATGGCGGGCGCAGTGGCCCTGGTCTTCAATTCCTTCCGGATGGCGCTGCTTATCCTGCTGACAGGCGGAATGTCGGTCGGGCTCGCCTTTGGCGGCGTGTGGATGTTCAACCTGCCGATGGGCTTCAACGCGATCGTTGGTGCGCTAGGCCTGCTTGGCATCTCGATCAACAGTTCGATCGTGGTCCTGTCGCTGCTGCAGGGGAATGAGGCGGCGCGCCGCGATGATGTGATCGCGCAACGCGAGGTCGTCGTGGCGGCCACCCGGCACATCGTGGCGACAACGCTGACCACCATGGGCGGCTTCGTGCCGATCATTCTGACAGGCGATGTCTTCTGGTTGCCGCTGGCGACGGCGATTGCTGGAGGAGTCGGCGGATCAGCGATCCTCGCACTCTATTTCACGCCAGCGGTCTACCGGATCATGACAATGAAGCCCGTGGTTCGCTCATGGCGGATGATGACCGGACGCGGCTGGCGCCACCCGCACGCCCAGCCCGCTGAGTAGGCAGCGGTCCGGCCTTAGCTGGAAATCCGCAGCTCGCCGGTATCGTTGCCCCAATTGGCCTTCGATTCCACGCCGGGCGTCAGATCCCAGTTTGTCTGGTTCAGCTTCAGCGTATTGACCACGAAGGTAAACTCGCGGGCCCGCCAGATGGAGTTGGCATTGTAGGTCGTGTCGCGGCTGGGGAGGTAGACCAGGCCTTCGATCTGGAAATCTTCGGAATCGTTGAAGATGAAGTTCGATTTGGCGAGACCCGGGGCTTCGAAGAACATGATGTCCTGATATGGCCCGCTGGCAGGCGGGGTGAGCACCGAGGTCACCGCGCTATTGAACTGGATGCCGGAGGATCGGGTGTGGAAGTAGAAGCTCACCCCTTCGCCGTCCCATTCACCGCCATTCACATTCCACTTCGACCCGTTGAGCACATAGAGGCCGGGCAGGAAGGTCACATTGGTATTGTTGTTGAAGTTGATGCCGCCGCAATAGGTGCCGGGATGCAGGGTGACATTGCCGCCATTGAAATTCTTGCTGCCATAGTCGCAATCGCCCGGAGCGACGGCGGGCATGCTGGCGGTAAACGGTTCCTGCTTCGGCTCGCATGAGGTACGCAGATTGTCGATCGGCCCGTAATTGTTCGTGACGCCCGGACCTGCGATGCAGATATCCGAGAAGTAGATGTCGATGTTCGAGTTGAAGACGGCTGCGGCATTGTTCATGGAATTGACCTGGACGGCGCAATCCGGGGCCACGACCTTGGCTTCCGAGTTGAAGGTGAGGGCGTGGTTGGCGCTCTCATCTAGGACCCAGATGCAGGTGTCGCCGATTTCCCTCGGTTCGGTCACTGAGGCGGTCATCGACAGCGGAATGCTGTTGATGCCGAGTACGGAAGCGAATGTGGTGCCGACCTCGGCGGTCGCGGTGCCCTTGTAGACGGTGCCAGCACTTGTCTTGCTGGTGGAAAACCGGGCGCTCGGCTCGAGCTTCGACAATTCGTTGAGGTTCGAGTCGAAATAGGCATTCGCCGCCGTCAGAAAATCATCCTCGCCGGCCTTGGCCGCAGACAGCAGGGTTGCGTCGAGCGTCGCGCGCAGCGCCGATTTCGCATTGGACGTGCGAACCATATCGATCGAGAAACCGACCATGCCGACAACGGGAACGGTCAGCAGGGCAAAGATCATCATCGTCCCGCCGGCCTGACATTGTGCCAGGGCGCGGCCACTGCGTGACAGGACTGAAGACAGACTCGGAACGGACTTTGAGAATATGGGTGACATGGCAGCTCCCCCTGAGTGCTGGAACTCATGGCAAGCTATGGCCGGGCCTCTAATGGGAGGGAAAGGGGAAGTGGGAAATTTCCTTCAAATTCAATTGTTCATGCACAGCGGCGATGTGAGTTCTTAACCGGCTGCTCAACAATTTCGGTAAGGGTAGGCATTCGCATGTTTTTGCGGCCGGAGCCTTTGCGCATGTCCACCGATGACGCCCTGAACCTTTCCGACATCGACCCGCCCGTCTGGCGGGTGCGCGTCAGCGGGGCGGATTACGGTCCCTATACGCTCGGCCAGATGAAGACCTTTGTCCATGAACACCGCGTGAGTGCTAACAGTCTCGTAGCGGAAGGCGAGACCGCGCCGTTTCTTCCCGCAGCTGATCATTCACCTCTTCGGGCCATGTTCGAAACAGCGGGCAAGTCACAAGAGGATGCGGTCGCCGAACCGACCAACTATCTCATCATCGCGAAACTGGCCGGAACAGGGCAGATGCAACTCATCGGTGCGCTTAACCGGCTTGGCCGCTTTGCCGAGGTCATGCCGGGCGTCTGGGCGCTGCGCTCGAAAGCACGTCAGGCGAGGGTGCGCGACCGCTTGCAGGCGACGATCACATCCGGCGATCAGGTGATGATCGCCAATGCAACGACTGGCCGTCTCGCCTGGCTCAACCTCGGCCCCGAGGCGGATGTCCATATCCGCCGTATCTGGGATGCCGAGCTCGACGAGACGGCCTGATTATCAGGCGGGTTCGGCGATTTCTTCAGGTGCAGGCGCTGCCTTGCCGAGGATGAGATCAGCGGCCTTTTCCGCAATCATGATGGTTGGAGCATTCGTATTGCCACCGATCAGGGTCGGCATCACGGAGGCATCCACCACGCGCAGGCCCTCGACGCCGCGAACCTTGAGGTCCCCATCGAGGGGAGCGGCATCGTCAATGCCCATGCGGACCGTGCCGACCGGGTGATAGATCGTTTCCCCGGTCTCGCGAATGAAGGCATCGATCTGCTCGTCTGTCTTCACCTCGGCGCCGGGCATGATCTCATCGCCGCGCATGGGGGAGAAGGCATCCTGCCCGGCAATCTCGCGGCAGATTTTCACGCCCTCGCGCATGGCCCGGCGGTCTTCCTCGGTCGCGAGATAATTCGGGTCGATCAGGGGATGGTCGAACGGATCGGCGCTTGCCAGCGAGACCGTACCCCGGCTTTCCGGGCGAAGCTGGCAGGAGTGGATTGTGAAGCCGTCGGATTTGAACTCCTGGCGGCCATGCTCGACCATGATCGCATTCACATAGTGGAGCTGCAGATCGGGCCGGTCGAGGCCCTCGCGGGATTTCAGGAAGGCGCCCGCCTGAAGGAAGTTGTCCCGGCCGGGGCCTTTCTTGCGCAGCAGGTAATTGAGCCCGACGCCGATCTTCTTCAGCCCCGCCTGCTGGGAATAGGCCGACAATTTCTGAGTCATCTTGTGGACGACGGTGACGTCGAGATGGTCCTGCAGGTTACGTCCGACTTCCGGGCGATCGGCGATGAGCGCAATACCGTGCTGGCGAAGTTCATCGGCCGGGCCGATGCCGGAGAGTTTCAGGATCTGCGGCGACTGGACGGCGCCTGCACAGAGGATGACCTCCTTGCGCGCCCCGATCCGTTCCGGCTCGGCGCCCTTTTTCGGCACGATTTCAACACCGCTTGCCCGGCCACCCCTGAAGGTCACCTTGCTGACAAGGGCCGTGGAGCGCACCGTCAGATTGCTGCGTTCGTCCACGATCGGGCGGAGGAAAGCAAAGGAGGCGCTCCAGCGCTCGCCGTCATTGATGGTGCGCTGGTAGGGGCCCATCCCTTCCTGCTGGGCGCCGTTAAAATCGCTGGTGACGGCATGGCCGGCCTGTTCACCGGCCTTGATAAAGGCGTCGTAGGACACTGAATCGAGGGGGCTTTCTTCCACAGCAAGCGGACCATCCGTGCCATGATGGATGGAGGCATCGCCACGGTAGCCTTCCGAGCGGCGGAAATAGGGAAGCACGTCGCCATAGCCCCAGCCTGTCAGGCCGGACTGGCGCCACTGGTCATAGTCACGGGCATGGCCGCGAATATAGATCATGCCATTGATCGAGGAGGAGCCGCCCCAGCCCTTGCCGCGCGGCCACCAGAGCTTGCGATTGTTCATGTGCTCCTGGGGCGTGGTGTAGAAGCCCCAATTGTGCGGGTTCACATCCTTGATAAGGCTGCCCACACCGGCCGGCATCCGGACCATAAGGCTCTTGTCCTTGCCGCCTGCCTCGATCAGGCAGACAGATACGCCCGGATCGGCACTCAGCCTGTTGGCCAGGACGCAGCCCGCGCTGCCCGCGCCCACAATGACGTAATCATAACTCTCATTCCCTGACATGGCCGCTGCTTCCTCCCCGGATATTCGGCATTTGCATTCGTGACGATAGTGTCAGTTTTGCACAAAGCTTCAACCATTTATGAACAAGCCCGCCATAACGTCGCAGACTGGCGGATCCTCCGAAGCCAGGCCAGGAGCCAAGAATGGAGAGCGACGTGCAGACTCGCTTGAAGCTCAAAGAGCAGGTGTCCCCGCGGTTCGATCTGCGTAAGGACAGGCGGTCCAATGTTCGCGTCGATCTAGCGCTGAACGGCCGTTTTCTTTTTGATGGTGCCGAAGATCACGGCTTGCTGACTCGCAACATTTCCTGTGGCGGCGCGGAAATCGTCGCGCATGTCCAGCCGGAAGTGGATGCGCAGCTGATCTGTTATCTCGATGATCTCGGGCGGCTGGAAGCCGAGGTGGTCCGCCGGACCCCGCAAGGCTTTGCAGTCAGGTTCAAGCTCACACCGCGAAAGCGTGACAAGATCGCAGACCGGCTGACATGGCTGCTCAATTACAAGCAACTCGGGTTGAGTGATGAACGCGAGGCGCCCCGTTACGCCGGAGGCGGCCCTGCGCTTGTGAGCCGCGCAGACGGGCGTGTGCTTCAATGCCGGACGATCGACATCTCTCTTGCCGGCGCCGCTTTCGAGGCCGACGGCCCACCACCCCCTTTGGGCGAGATTGTGACGGTCGGGAACTTGCGAGGAGAAGTCGTGCGCACGCTACGTAATGGCTTCGCGATCCGCTATATTCCCCGGGGTGAAGCGTCCTGAAAATATCGAAAGCGCCTTGATCCGCGCAGGGCGGCTTGCCATTTCAGCCTTCCTGGCGACAAGGAGACCGCCCTCATGGTCGACAATCCGGACATCGGCGCACCGCCGCCGCCATGGAAACGGCTGCGGTTTGAGGCCAAGGCGGCTGCCGCCGACGAGCCGGCGCTTGCCAGCTATATGGACGCCGCGATCCTGTCGCACGACACGATCTGTCAGGCACTGGCCTTTCACCTGGCCGAAAAACTGGCGGGCCCGGAAATGGGCGCCCAGCAGATCCGCCACATCATTGCGACGGTCTATGATCATGAGCACGAGATGGTCGAGGCGGCAGAGCTCGACATGCAGGCTGTCCTCGAACGCGATCCGGCCTGCCGCGGGATGTTGCAGCCCTTCCTCTTCTTCAAGGGCTTCCTTGCGTTGCAGACCCACCGCGTCGCCAACCGGCTCTGGCGCGAGGGGCGGGAAACGCTGGCTTTCCACTTCCAGTCACGTGCCAGCGAACTCTTCGGCGTCGACATCCATCCAGCCGTGAAGATGGGCAAGAGCGTCATGCTCGACCATGCGTCCGGTATCACCATTGGCGAGACCGCTGTGGTGGGGGATGGCTGCTCCATCCTGCAGGGCGTGACGCTTGGCGGTACTGGCAAGGAAGTCGGCGACCGTCATCCGAAGATCGGCAAGGGCGTGCTCGTCTCGGTCGGTGCGAAGGTGCTGGGCAACATTACCATTGGCGACGAGGTCAAGATCGCGGCCGGCAGTGTCGTTCTCAAGGATGTCCCGGCGCGCACGACAGTCGCTGGCGTTCCTGCGAAGGCCGTCGGCGGCGAAGGCAGCCAGCCCGCGCGCAACATGGACCAGACGATCCCCGAGGCAAAATAGTCCCGCCTTGGCTTGGGGCGCGCCTTTCGACTAAGGTCTCCCCGGTCGCAAAAGGGGTATAGCCATGTGGAAACTGCTTGGCGGGTTTACGCTCGTCTCGTCGAAGATCGTCGCGACCTTTTTTATGGTCATCTTCCTGATGCTGCTCGGCTTTGCCTTCTTCCCGGACCAGCTCAACAGGATGCAGGACTTCACCAACTGGATCGAAGGCCAGATCCGCGATCCGAACATGGATGAGCGCGGGAAATTCCTGTTTCGCACACTGGTCAATGAGAACACTATCTTCGGTATTGTCATGACGCTGATCGCCCGGGCGGTGATCGAATTCATCTTCTGGATCTGCGCTGTGCTGTGGCGACTGGTCAATCCGCCGGAAGAGAAGACGCAGGAAGCGCCACCCCAGCCGGTGGCCGATGCCCCGCCCACTTATTACGGCAACTGAGGAATTTTTCCGTCCCGGCATTTAAGCCGCGCATCAATTGCCGTAAGGCCGACCGGAACTGACAGGAGAGATTCATGGAAAAAGAAGAAACACTGCGTCTGGAGTCCTATCTCAAGGAAAAGCTCAATCCCGGTATCCGGCTCGTGGCGCGCACCCAGACTGACGATTCCGTCGAAGTCTATCTTGGTGCGGAATTCATCGCGGTCATCTACAAGGACGTCGATGAAGGCGAGGTGTCCTACCAGTTCCAGATGACGGTTCTTTCGGAAGACATCAGAGGCTAATCGCGCTAGCGTTTGCTTCATGTTGCTACGCGCCGAACGGCTGACAAAGAGCTTCGGCGAAACCCTTGCCGTCGACCGGGTGAGTTTCAGCCTTGCTGCGCATGAGACCATCGCCCTTATCGGTCACTCCGGTTGCGGCAAGACCACGACCCTGAAAATGCTGAACCGCCTGATCGAACCCGACGAGGGTGAGGTTGTTCTGGGGGGTATGAGCGCGTTTGACATGCCCGGCCATGAATGGCGCCGCCGGATCGGCTTTGTCATCCAGCATGCCGGGCTTTTTCCGCACATGACGGTCGGCGAGAACGTGCTCGTTACCCCCGCCTTGCTTGGCTGGGACAAGGCGCGGCAAGCGGAGAAGCTCAACAGCCTGCTGGATATGGTCGGCTTGCCGGCATCCGATTATGCCGGGCGCTACCCGTCCGAGCTCTCGGGCGGCCAGCGTCAGCGCATAGGCCTTGCGCGTGCGCTGGCGGGCGAACCTGAAATCGTCCTCATGGACGAGCCCTTCGCCGCGCTCGACCCGCTGACCAAGGATGGACTGATCGAAGATATAAAACGGCTGAAAAGCGAGCTCGGCTTTGCTTCTGTGCTCGTGACGCATGAATTCTCGGAAGCCTTGCGCCTTGCCGACCGTATTGCCGTGATGGACGCTGGACAAATCGTCCAGATCGGACCGGCAGAAGAGCTGATCCAGTCGCCTGCCGGTCCCATTGTCGAGGAGCTGCTGAAGGCTCCAAAGGCCATGGCTGACAGGATCCGTGGGGCGTTCGGAAAGGGCTGGTCGTGAGCGGGCTGTTTGCAGAGGAATGGGCAGTCTTTCCCGGCCACTATGCCGGGCACCTGAGACTGGCCCTGGGTGCCCTGCTCATGGGGTTGCTCGTCTCGGTCCCGCTCGGCATCCTTGCCGCCCGGCGGCGCAGCCTGGCCGGACCGGCGCTTGCGACGGCAAGCGTTGTGCAGACTATTCCGGGGCTTGCCCTTCTGGCTCTGATGGTCCCGCTGATGGGCGGTATGATCGGCTTCTGGCCGGCCTTTGCGGCGCTGTCTCTCTATTCCATCCTCCCCATTCTCAGAAATACGATTGTTGGCCTGCAGGGCGTTGCGCCGGATGTTCGCGAAGCGGCGCTTGCCGTCGGGATGACCGCCAATCAGCGGCTGCGTCAGGTCGACCTGCCGCTTGCTGCACCGGTCATCGTGGCGGGCCTGCGCACCGCTTCCGCCTGGGTTGTCGGTACCGCAACGCTCTCGACGCCGGTCGGAGCGAGAAGCCTTGGCAATTACATCTTTCAGGGACTGCAGACGCGAAACTGGGCGATGGTGCTGTTTGGCTGCCTGATTTCCGCGGCCCTGGCGCTGGCGCTCGACCAGGTCATCGCGCAGTTCGAGAAATCCGCGCAGAAGCGCTCGCGCCTGCATGCCTTTGCGGGTGTGGCCGGACTGGTTCTTGTCATGCTGCCCGCCCTGACGGTGTTTGCGTCCGGGGCAGGCGGGCAGGGCGGGACATCAGGGGGCGAGGGCCCAGCCGCAGTCGAATCGCTCGAGGGCCAGACCATTGTCGTCGGATCCAAGGGGTTCACCGAGCAATACATCCTGGCTGACCTGCTGAAGCGCACGCTGGAAGCGAAAGGCGCGCGGGTCGAGATCCGGGATGGCCTCGGCACGACGGTCGCCTTCGATGCGCTCGCAAACGGATCGATAGACGTCTATGTTGACTATACCGGCACGATCTGGGCGGCCTTGATGAAGCGCGAAGATCCGGCGCAACGCTCAGCCATGTATGCGAAAGTCACCGCTTGGCTGATGAATGAGCGGGGCGTGCTGGCCGCTGGCAAACTCGGCTTCGAGAATGCCTATGCTTTTGCGACGAGTCCTGAAACGGCGGAAGAGTACGGGCTTGGGACCATTGGTGATCTCTCAGGTCTCGACTTGTCCATTTCCAGCGATCCGGAATTCTTCGGGCGGTCGGAATGGACCCGCACCCGCGATGCCTATGGCCTGCAGTCTCTCCGCACCCGCAGCATGGATTCCGCCTTCATGTACGATGCGGTGAAGGCCGGGGAGGTCGGGTTGATCACGGCTTACACGACCGATGGGCGTATCGATGCCTTTGACCTTGTCCTGCTGGAGGACACGCGCTCTGTTCTGCCGCCGTATGACGCTTTCCTGCTTGTGTCTCCGGAAGCCAGTGAAAACACCGCGCTGCTCAATGCGCTCGAGCCCCTGCAGGGCGCGATCGATACCGCGCTGATGCGGGCTGCGAATTCGAAAGTGGATATTGAGCGCCAGAGTGTCGGTGAAGCGGGCGCGTGGCTTTATGAGCAGGTGCTGGACCCGAGCGAGTAGCAGGCCGGGCGGTTTTGCAGGGCCACGGTGCTTCCTACGTTTCAGAGATGGACAAGATCGACATCAACCGCCTTCTCGAGCGTCTGAACAGGCGAGAGCCCGGCGAATTCTATTTCCCGGACCTCTACGGCTCAGGATGGGACGATCTCTTCATCGGCGACAAGGTGAAGGCAGGCCGGAATTTCATGGAAGCGGTTCGTGCTGGCGAGGTGACCGGCGTGGAAGACACCGGCCGCAAACAGGGTCGCGGCCGGGTCTACAGATGGTCGGGTAATTAGAGAACGTCGAGCATCTGCGCGACGAGCGGATGGCGGACGATGTCCTTGCCTTCCAGGTAGACGACTTCCGCATCTGCTAGGCTTTCGAGCTTCGAGGCTGCCTGCCCAAGGCCGGAGAGTTCCGGCAGGAGGTCGGTTTGCGCCGGGTCGCCGGTCACCGCCATGGTCGAGTGCCAGCCAAGCCGTGTCAGCAGCATCTTCAGCTGCGTATAGGTGCAATTCTGCGCCTCATCGATGACCACGAAGGCGTTATTGAGCGTGCGCCCGCGCATGAAGCCGATCGGGGCAATCTCGATCAGGCCTTCGCCCATCATGTGCTTGAGCTGCTGTGGCGAAAGCCGGTCAGCCAGCGCATCGTAGAGCGGGCGGAGATAGGGGGCGAGCTTGTCTTCCATTGCGCCGGGCAGGAAGCCAATCTGCTCACCGGCCTCGACAGCCGGGCGGGAGAGAATGATGCGCGCGACCTTGCCTTTCTGGAGGGCTTCCACTGCCTTGCAGATGGCCAGATAGGTCTTGCCCGTACCGGCCGGGCCGAGCGCGCAGACCAGCGACTTGGTCTCGAGCGCGTTCATCAGCCGGGCCTGGTTTTCCGAGCGGGGCTTGATGTTTTTCTGGTAGCGCTGGTCGCGGGGTGTGTTGGGGTTACGGATCTTGTCGGCATCGTCTGGATGCCATCCCCCCTGAATGGCATATAGCCGAGCCTCGTTGCGCGATTTTCCTCCCATTTCCTCGAAGAAGCCCATGGCTTCCATTTCTGCAGTGGCTTTCTGACGCTTGGCAGAGGCTCTTTTACCCATGTGTGGATCTCCATTTTGGGTACAAAAAAACCGCCGGGCGAAAGCGCGCGGCGGTGGCGGGAAAACGGGAAGAGGAGGCTTCGGGCCCGGTCATGGGGCCGGGCGGTGTTCCTGGCAGAGACGGTCTTGGGACCATCGGCACTTGCCTCCCGAATCTCTCAACCATTAGAGGATAGCAGGGTTAAGCGTGGATTAACCAGATAATTCCGCTTGCGAAATATTTGTGACAGGGAGAGATTTGAAACATGGCACTTTATGAACTCGATGGCGTCAAACCGGTCACGCCGGACAGCGGAAATTTCTGGGTCGCTGACAATGCGACCGTGCTCGGGCGGGTGATACTCAAGGAAAATGCGAGCGTGTGGTTCAATGCGGTCCTGCGCGGTGACAATGATCCGATCGAGATCGGCGAGAATTCGAACATCCAGGATGGCAGTGTGCTGCACACCGACCACGGCGTGCCGCTGACCATCGGCAAGGATGTCACCGTCGGTCACATGGTTATGCTGCATGGCTGCACGATTGGCGACGAGACGCTGATCGGTATTGGTTCGACCATCCTCAACCGCGCGAAGATCGGCAAGAACTGCATCATCGGGGCGCATTCGCTGATCCCCGAGGGCAAGGAAATCCCGGACAATTCGCTTGTCATGGGCGCGCCCGGCAAGGTCGTGAAGGAGCTCAAGCCTGAACAGGTCCAGCTCATCAAGGGCTCGGCGCAGGTCTATGTCGAAAACTGGAAGCGCTTCAAGAAGGGCCTGAAGCCGATCGCCTAGGGCCTAGTCGTTGCTGGCGACCAGTTTCACGCGTGGTTCAGCCTCGCGGACGTCGGGCGGGAAGATGGCGGTGAGCCGGTGGCGCCACACGGGGCGGCCTTTCAGATGATAGTCGCCGCCCAGCGTCTGGTAGAGGCCGAGCATGCGGGCGCCGCCTTCCATATGGGCAGGCTGCACGAGCGGGGCGAGGATGATCTCGACATCCACGCGTTCGCCCGTCAGGTTTTCCGCGCAGGCCCGCACAATGGCCGGCTTGCGCTCCGACTGGACGGATTTCAGCAGCATGCCAAGCATGTCCCGATCCGGACCTGTCCAGAAACCCAGGAAATTGTAGTCGGCCAACTGGCGGCCGAGACACGTTTCGATCTGGGCGCCGGCGGTGCGAAAGGCCCAGTCATTCGACCCTGCATCCTGTATAACGAACAGCCGCGCAATCAGGTCGGGGTGGTCCCGCGTCTGCGGACCCGGAATCGTGTCGTTCGAGACCGCGTGCATGCGTTGCCACGCCGATAGCAGTGTTTGGCTGTTAGGATGTAGTGTGGTGTCCAGCATTCGGTCGTACTCTTGTTACTTGCATATTCCGTTTTGCCGACGGCCCCTCCGCTGGCGTTCCAGCACCTTCGCAAGCCCCGGGCCAGCTGGCTTCTCCTGTGAGGCGAGACGATCTCCCTTTCCACAAATCATTTTTCCCGGCTCAAGGGAGAAACGGCACGGAAGATGCATCCTGACAGGCGAAGAGCCACGGAGACTTCTCATGCGCGTTTCAACACGGAACATTCTGGCCGCCGGTGCAGGCCTGGCTGCTCTGGCGACAGTGGCCGGTGCGGCCTTTGCAGGTGGCGGCAGTGGCTGCAATACCTGCAACACGCCCCCGCCACCGCCCAGCTACACCCCCAAGGACAATTCGGGCTGCTGCAATCGCGGCAAGAGCCACGGCGTTATCGTGCCGGGCGTGAATATCGCCGGGCCGAACATCTCGATCACCGGCGCCAATGTAAATGTGGGTGGCGGCCGGCTGAACTTCTCAGGCGAGACCTATCTCAATGTCGCGGCAGGTGCCTCGGCTTCCAGTGAGGTCTTTGCCTATGCTGGCGGCGGGGGCGGTTTCTCGGGACCGGCCCCTGTGGCGACGACGTCGATCCAGGGCCTCAATGTCGTGGGCGGCGGGGAGACCTATACCGAGACTGTGACCGAAGAGGTCCCGACCATAGAAGAATACTGTGTGGACGAGATCAGCTATCATACCGTCTATGAAGCAGTGCAGGCCGTGTGCCTTGATGATAGCGGTTCACCGCACCCGGCGTCGCAGGTTCAACCCGGCCAGTCGGTTGCCGGCGATTATCGCGGCGAACTCTTCCGCTGCATGGCCGGCACTCGCATGCAGGTCACGCTTGGTCAGGTGGAAAATGGCGAGCCCAATTTCGATCACGGCCAGACCATGGCATGTGCGAAAGGGGAAGCGCTTGTCCACGGGGCGGGCGGCGACCTCGTCTGCGAGCCGCAGACGCCGCAACGCAATTGTAACGAGCGGTCGCTGCTGCGTCGTTATGGGCCAGGTATCAAAGTCATCAAGACCAAGGCCGCAAAGAAGGTTTGCATCCCGCAACAGCGCACGGTCATGACATCTGTCACGCGTCAAGTCGAACGGGTGAAGGAGAGCAAATCCAAACCGATGGTATTCGATGGCGGCGTAGGCCAGGGCGTCTACTGATCCAGCAAGGGACGACCAAGTCTTTCTTCAGTAACCGAAAACACAAAAAGCCCCTGCCGAAAGGTGGGGGCTTTTCAATGTCTAACGTTGATAGGGATTGTGCCTATTTGCTGTGTGACAACTTATCCGTCTTGCGTAACTGCATGGCTTTGTTACACCTCAACGAGAGTATGTCAAAGACTCGAATAATAACAAAATATACACATTAGGAGACGTGAGAATGAAGTTAGCTCCCAGAGCTGCGAACCCTTTTTGTTCGCTGAAAACCGCCTTGTGCCTCAGTGTCGGCCTGAGTGCCGTCATCGCTGCTGCACCGGCTGCGATCGCTCAGGCCCAGGATGAGGAAGGCCAGGAAACCCAGCGCCGCCTGAACTCTGTCGTCGTCGAGGCGACCCGCCGCGAAGGCGTCACCGTTCAGGACGTTCCCGTTTCGGTAACCGCGTTTGATTCGGCATTGCTGGAAGATTCCGGCGTAACCCGGCTCAACGATATCGAACAGCTCGCCCCGTCTGTGCAGATTTCACAGACCGAGTCGGCGGCATCCGGCACGAGCATTTCCATTCGCGGTGTCGGGACAGGGTCCAACAATCCAGGCTTTGAGCCGGCTGTCGGCGTTGTGATCGATGGTGTCTTCCGCACCAAGACCGGTATCGCGCTTGCTGAAATGCCGGAGCTGCAGAGCCTCGAAGTCCTGCGTGGTCCGCAGGGCACGCTGTTTGGGCGCAACACGTCGGCCGGTGTGGTCTCGATCAACACCGCAAAGCCGCAATTCTCGCCAGAAGGTTACGTGAAGGTCGGCGCCGGCAACTACAACATGTATGATGTCGAGGCGATGGTAACCGGCCCGATCGCCGACAATGTCGCCGCGCGGGTGGATGTGCTTCGTCGCGCGCGTGATGGTTACATCGACGACGTGAATTCCGACCGCGAGTTCAACAATCTCGACCGCTTCCTGATGCGTGGCCAGCTTCTCTTCGAAAAGGACGAGGCCAGCCTGCGCCTGATCGGCGACTTTGCGAAGACCAATGAGGATTGCTGTGTCGGCGTGAACTTCAATCCGGGCCCTCTCGGTGCCGCAGTGAATGCGGGTGCGGGCATGGCCGGCCTGATCGGTATTGCCGATGCTGACCCTGAAGACCTCAAGGTCGCGATTTCGCCCAACCGTGACGTTTCCGACGATGTCGAGGAGTGGGGCGTGTCCGCCGAGTACCGCAACGAATTCTTCGGCGGCGCGAACTTCGTGTCCATCACATCCTATCGTGACTGGGATGCCCTTCGCGACCAGGATATCGACTTCTCCGGTATCGACCGCGCTTATCGCGACGGTACGACCATCGGCGACAAGACCTTCACCCAGGAAGTCCGTCTGCAGGACACCTATGGCATGGTCGACTGGCTCGTCGGTGCCTTCTACATGAACCAGGAGACGACCTATACCGACACGATCCGCGTTGGCACGCAGGCAAATCTCTACACCGACCTTGTCGCCTTCGGCGCGGCCGGCGGCCAGGTGTTTGGCAGCCTCGACCCGACCGGTACGGCCGTTCCGTCCCTGCTCGGCAATATCAATCCGCTGACCGGTACGCCCGTGCCGCCCGGAACGCCGGGATCTGTGCCCTTCTTCATCCCCGGTTTCCAGGATGGGCAAGGCCAGAACAGCGATAACTGGGAGCAGACGACGAATGCCTTCGCTGTTTTCACCCACAATGAGATCGCGCTCACGGACCGTCTTACGGCCACGCTCGGTCTTCGTGGCAACTATGAAGAGAAGGAAGTCCAGTACGATCTCAACGGCACGGTCACGCCGTGCAGTTTCTTCGCTGCCCAGCCCGGCGTCGCCCAGGCCCTTGGCCAGCTGGCGCTGCTCGTCTGTAACCCGGCGATCAATACCGAGTTCAACGGTACGGACACCGGCAGCTTCGACGACACGCAGCTCACCGGTACGGCCAAGCTCGCCTATGAGTTCACGCCGGACTTCATGAGCTATGCGTCCTATTCGCGGGGCTACAAGGCTGGCGGTTACAACCTCGACCGTCAGGGCTTCGACAGTGTCCTGTTCGGGGGTGATGGTGCGCAACCGTCGGATCTTCAGTTCGAGGGTGAGACCGTCGATGCCTACGAACTTGGCTGGAAGGCCAGCTTCCCGGATCTTAGCGCAACCCTGAACGGCGCAATCTTCTATCAGGAAGTTTCCGACTTCCAGGAGAACCTGTTCAGTGGCTCCAACTTCCGGACCTTCAACTCCGATGTTGAAAGCTACGGTCTCGAACTCGACAGTTCCGTTTCGCCGATCGAGGGTCTGACCCTTCAGGCGGGTTACGCCTATACGAAGGCAGAACGGAAAGAGGCGATCCTGGCGCCGGATGGTGTCGGTGGCTTCAGCGAACTTGCCGCTGGCGGTGTCCAGCTGGTCAACGTGCCTGAGCATGTCGTGACGGGGACCGGGACCTATCTGTTCGGGATCACCGATTCCCTTGATGGTCTCTTTCACCTTAATGCGCGCTATAACTCCGAGGCCGCTCTTTCGGAGACTTCGCGTGGCGTGACCGATAATGACGGCTACGTGCTCGTCGGTGCGCGTGCAGGTGTCCAGTCGGCGGATGGCCGCTGGGAGTTCTCCATCTTCGGTGAGAACATCACGGATGAAAACTACAACATGGCTGCCTTTGGCGTGCCGGAGCAGACGGGCACCAATGCCGTCTATCCGGGAATGCCGGCCATGTATGGCGCTGAACTCAAGGTCAATTTCTAGACCTTGCAACACGTCTGAACGGAGAAGCCCCGCCAGCCGGCGGGGCTTTTTCTTTGTCAGGCTTGCGGGCGGTTGCTGGCGCGAAGCGCGAGGCCGGCGAGCAGGAAGCTCAGCACTTCAAACCCGGCGAAGATCCAGCCGCTGGATGTGGCGCTGTCGCCGAGGATGAGCGAGATCAGCCGCGAGAGAGTATACCCGCCCATATACGCCAGTAGAAAATAGAGCGCCGGACGCTGGAAACGGGACGGGTTGATCGCCCCGGCAGCGGTCAGCGTAGCCGCGCCCAGACTGACGCCACCGAAAACACCGCGCATCTCGAACGCCGCACTTGGCCCGCCGACGGTAACGCCGAGCTGGCTTGTCATCCCAATCGGATCGGAAATCGACCACAGGCCGAAGGCAACAAAGAGGATGGCAATCAAAGCAAGGAAAAGTCGTATCAACATGCTGATGGACATAAACCGCAGCCTGCAGAGGTCCAGAGACAAAAAAAGCCCCTGCCGCTTGCGAGGGGGCAGGGGCTTTCCTGGATCGGCAGATCCACAACCGGAGGGCTGACTAATCCCCGGCTGATTGGATGGTGGCCGCGTTACCGATAGCTGTCGCCGATCCTGTGATCGCGTTGCCATAGGTGCTGCTGGCCTGGCCGTAGGCATAGACCTGGCCATTGTTCGTCTGGTTGACCCGGCCGCCGACAGCCGCATCGCTACAATAATTGCAGACGGTCGCTGTGGCGGCGTTGCCGATGGAGGTTGCCGCGACGCTGCCGGTGCCGCCCGTCCATGACTGGCCGCTGAAGCTCGCCTGGCTGCCCACCGTGCCATCATTGGTCTGGTTGGCATACATGACTGTGTCGGAACCGACATTGGAGATGAGCGCGGAGTTGCCGACGCCATAAGCCGAGGAGGTCGCATAGCCCGACCACTGGTCGAGCGTCACCCAGCTCTGGGCGTCCACATCGGCTCCATTGGTCTGCTCGGTCGGCGCGCCTTCCTGGCCGAGCGTGGCATAGCCCCACTCATTGTTGACCGTCGCGGAATTGCCGAAGGCATTGGTCACCGAGCTGACATTCGTGCCGTCCTGCATATAGACATCGGTTGATGCCTGGACGGTCGAGCCGGCGGCTGTCGTCTGACGGGCGCGATTCGTGCTGGTGCTGGTATAGCCGGTGGCCGAGGTCGCATTTGCGCCGGCAGTCGTTGCGAAGCTGGCATAATAACCGTTGATCGCCATGTCGGCATCGGTCTCGGCGCTGACATTGGCGGCGCTCTGCTGGACCTGGTCGGTGTCGCTCTCGCCGAAATTGTTATCGGTGCTTGAGACGTTCGCGATGGCGGTCGTTGCGGCGGCGCCGTCATAGGCACCGGCGAGTTCGACTCTTGTCTGCGCATCGATGCTACCGGCGGCGTTCTGCTGCGCGCGGTAGGTATTGTTGCCGTAATCGGTGCCGCCGGAAGATGCGTTACCATAGGCCGTCGTCGTGGCGAGGGCCGTGCCGGCTGCATAGCCGCGCAGGCCGTTTACGGCAGATGCACTGGCATCGAAGTCCTGCGAAATCTCGCTGGATACGTCACCGGAGATGCGAAGCGCAGCTGCATTGTTACCGACAGCGGTCGAGGTCGAAGCGGCCTGTCCGGTATATGCCGGGACATAGACGTCCATCTCGGCCCAGACATCGTTGAGCTGGACCTGGTCGATCGTACCGGCATTCGGATCGCTGTCCTGGGCTGCCGCCACCGCGCCGGAGACGGCAACGGAAAACGAGGCGAGGAGGGCGATTTTCGAAGTGGACCTGATCATGTCAAACTCCTGTGATGTGGGACGGGCCTGAAGGGCGGCCTAGTTGCGGCCGCGCAGGACGGGGTCGCGCTTGTCGTGCCAGGCGGCGACCTGCTCACGCGAAGGGCCATTATAGTCCTCGAGGGAGCCGCCGAACGGTTCGAAGTCACCGGTCGTGCCATTCGTCGAGATGGCGCCCCTGGTGGCGTCGCAAACATCGCTGGACGGGACGGCATAGAGATTCGCCATCATTTCCAGAACCGCGCGTTCGACGACGGAGCGAATCGCGAGCTGGATTGGCTCCTGCGCGCGTCCCCCCACACCAACGTCGAAAACGTTGCCATTGGCGAAGTCGAAGACACCAAGCGAGATTTCGCGGCCGATGATCTGCTTCTGGTAGGAGATCACGTCGACGACCTCGAGCGATTCGGTATCGACGAGGCGAAGGTCCAGGCCGACATTGATGACGTACATCTTGCCGCCAATGGAGCCCTTGGTGTCCAGTGGATCGAGATCGCCAGCGAAGACATCGGCGCCGATAGAGCGAATATTGTAGTTCAGCTCCGTGATGCCGCCGACGAGGTAGAAGTCGGAGCCCGGAATGGAGCCGGCCGTGATCTTGCGGAAATTGTCCGGCTGCTCGTCGCCGATCAGCTTGTTGTTGGCATATTTCAGCTCAAGCTCGGAAACGGACGTGTCAAAACGTTCGACAAGACGGGCTCCCGACTTTGCGAAAGCGGAGATGGCCATCAGCGAGGCGCCCTGTGTGACGCGGCGGCCACCTTCGAGGTCAGCCTTGCCGGTATAGTCGAGGATGCGACCAACAGCGATCTTCGGAGCGCGGTAGCCGGAGGTCCGGGCATAGTGACCCATGCAGACCAGGCCTTCGGAATAAGGCGTCGGGTTGGGGGTCACCGGAGCGTTGCCGATCGGCTTTGCGTACTGTCCGCTCGGCCCGGCGACCGGGGTCACACAGCCAGCTGCGAGGAAAGCGGCCGAAAGCGCGAAAGCGATAGCGCCGTTACGCTTTGCTTTTTTCTGGGTTGCAAAGGTCTTCATTGGAGGTCGAGCTCCCCATTCAGGACGACGTCCTGGTTGCCATTGTTGATCTGCGTGGAATCGATGATCACCGTGTTGTAGTTGCCGTTGGTGATCACATTGAGCTGGTTGCCGATGGCAGTGCCTGTGCCGATCATGCCGGAAGCGCCGTCAGTCTGACCCCAGCCGGTATAGAGGCTGGTGTCGAGGCCCGTGCCGCCTTCGATCAGGCCGTTGATGATGACGCGGTTGCCATTGGCATCACGTCCACCGCTGGCGGAGTAGGGCTGCTGCTCCTGGCCATAACCAAAGCCATAAGGACGTTCGAACTCCGAGACGCTGGACGCTGCCTGCGCATTGGCCGGAGGCGTAACCGCGACCGCGGTCAGGGCTGCCAGGCCGCCGAGTCCTATAAGAATGTCAGTTCTAAGTTTCATCTGCCGATCCCTTTTGGGGTTGTTGCAGGAGGTGTTTGCAATGCGCATGCCAGATCAGGAGAGCGCGCTGACCCATTTTCGCGCGTATGGGGAACAGGCATCCGCCCCCCGGCTGCGGCTTCAGCAGCCAAGCCGTGCCGGTAATGTTTCGAAACGAGACGGCCTTTGGCCTGTTTTCGCCACGCCTTCGCTCACGCGCACACGTGTGATAGAGTGCCGCAACAATGATAAACAGGGAGGATGTCGATGCTGATTGAGCAGATCCTGAAGACCAAGGGCGGTGAGGTGACCACCATCGATGCCACGAAGACGCTGGCAGAAGCGGCCCGTTTGCTGGATGAAGCCAAGATTGGCGCAGTCGTGGCCGTGAATGGCGACGGGCTTGCCGGCGTGCTCTCCGAAAGGGACATCTTGCGCCAGGTGGCCCGCCACGGCGCGGATGCGCTTCAGATGACTGTCGAAAATTCAATGACGCGTGGCGTGATCACGGCCAACCCGCAGGAGACGATCGACCAGTGCCTCGGGCGGATGACCGATCGCCGGGTCCGGCACCTGCCGGTCATACGTGACGGGAGTTTGGCGGGCATCATCTCCATTGGCGACCTCGTCAAATGGAAGATCGAGGAACACAAGGCAGAGGCCGATGCCATGGCGGAGTACATCAAGGGCGGCTAAAAATCCCCGCTCAGGCGACATTTCCGCTTGCCAAAGACCCCGAACAGATTCTATATGGTCGTTTCCATCTGAAACGCCTCTGTCTGCACGGGGCCGACAAGTATCGGCTCGGTAAGGCAGCGTTTTGCGCGTAAATTGTGGGATAGGGCCTTTGTGCCATTGTTCTGCAAGGAAGTGCAGAAGGGTTGTTGACGGAGGGCAGGGCGGCGAATAGAAGCCGCACTCCTTCTGGAGAGACCCACCGGAAAAACGGGGTTTATAACAAACCTCGCCGATCCGGTTTGTGCTTTTAAAACTGCGGTTTCGGGGCTTCTGCCCAAGAGCTGCAGGGAAGTGCAGAAGGGTTGTTGACGGGACAGAGCGTGGCCCATAAAAGCCGCCTCTTCTTGGAAACGACCCGCCAGAGCGAAGGGATCTTAAGTGTCCCGGAGTGACGGTTTGCGCTTCTATATTCTGCGGTATTTTCGGCTTCCCGCCGGCTGCTGCAGAAGGTGCAGAAAAGGGTGTTGACGAAGATCGGACGGCCTCATATATGCCGCCCCTCTTCTGAGACGCTCACCTGGTTGAGAGAGTGCCTTGAGGCACTATTCGAAAGCCCGGTTCTGCGCTGAAAATTGCAGGTTTCGCGGTTCGCTGCGATGTTCTGCAGAAAGCGCAAAAAAGGGTGTTGACGAGGAAAACGGTGGCCCATATAAGCCGCCACTTCCGACGCGGGGCACACGGTTCCGCTGACGAGATTTTAAGGGCTCCGGCCCGGCTGTTTGACATCGCAGGAATTAGGAAGAGAAACGCAGGCGGCATGAATTGCTTGCGGAGCCTCAGGCTCCACGACGATCATGACGAATGCGTTTCAAGGAAATACCTTTTCATAATGTGTCCGGTTTCGGCCGGTCAGTTTGTGATTAGGGTTTCCCGTCAAAACGCAAATTGCAATCAGCAATTCCTGTCCGGTTTTCCCCGGACAGATTTTCGTCAGAGATCGGACACTCAACCTGAGAGTTTGATTCTGGCTCAGAACGAACGCTGGCGGCAGGCTTAACACAT
>NZ_JAPYPG010000002.1 GCF_029937755.1 Henriciella sp. | reverse complement strand
GATAGCCGAAACTGGGTTCCAAGCCGGACTTGACGAAGACGGATACTTCCCACTGGCTGGCGCCAGAGGGGTCGCGGACGCTGATGGTTCAGGTCATCAGGCTGCGTCGCCTTTGACCTCACGAAGCGCCCGGTTGAAAAAGAAGCGGATCAGCTTGTCCCGGGCTGCCGGATCGGTGAGCACGATATCGCGCATGTCATTGTCACGCTGGAACATGCGGATCGCGCCCTGAAAGAACGCTTGCGAGAAAGCGGAATAGACTACATCAGGTGCATTGTTCCGAAGCATGTCTGTCATGTCGTCGTCGAGCGTGGCCTGATAGGTCGGCTCATAACGAATAAAGTCATTCTCGGTGAATTCCGTACCATGACGGTCGTTGAAAGCCTTCACGATTTCCGAGAGCTCGCGCTGTTCATCTTCGGTATAGGGCTTGGCACCAAACTCGCTGATCGCCTTTAGCGCTTCCTTGTCCCCCGGCGAGAGGGAAGCGCTGCCCTGTTCCTTCTGCACGACCTTGAAGGCCTGCAGGCGGAGCATGTCCTGTGTGATTTCTATGTCGGGCGGCACTTCACGGTTCGGCAATAAACGCGAAAGCCAGGACGCATAGCTGTAGAGCTTTTCGAGCGAGGTATCCTCGAGCCGGATAACCTGCGCAACGAAGCCGTAGAAGCGCATATAGCTTTTCAGAAGCTGACGGAATTCTTCCTGGCGGCCTTCATCCTCATCGGCTTCGAAGCGCTGCACCGCTTCTCGGACAAGGCCCTCAAGACGCGCCCGGTCGCTGCCGCTGAGTGCGCCTGAATAGAATGTCTCTGCGAAGCGGTCGATCTCACCGCGATCGAGATAGCCGAATTTGAAAAGGCGGCCTTCGAGTTCGTAGACCTGATTGGGGTCCGACATCGCCTCAAGCGAGGTCGCTTCATAAAAAGGCCGGAACGCGGTCTGGATATCCTCCATCGTGTTCTGGAAATCGAGAATATAGGTGTTCTCCTTGCCAGCTTTCGTCCTGTTGAGGCGCGATAGTGTCTGTACCGCCTGCAATCCGGCAAGTTTGCGATCAATATACATGGCGCAGAGCTTTGGCTGGTCGAACCCAGTCTGGTACTTTTCCGCGACGATCAGGATTTGGTACGTGTCAGGATAAGGCGTGCCGTCCGGCTTGAACCCGTCAAACCGTCCCGGTAGCTCTGTTTCACTAAATCCGTTCAGGTCGGCTTCGGTATAGGTTTCGCCCTCATGGGTGAGTTCGCCGGAGAAGGCGACAAGCGCGCGAAGGTCGCCATAGTTCTCAGCATCGAGATAGGCCTTGATCCCGAAATAATAGCGCAGTGCATGCTCGCGGCTTTGGGTGACAATCATGGCCTTTGCCTGACCGCCAAGTTCGCCCATCACATGGCGGCGGAAATGTTCGACAATGATTTCGACCTTCTGGCCGATCGCGGTCGGATGCAGGGATGCAAACCGCGCCACTTTCCGCTGCCCGCGCCGGCCGCTCAGTTCCGGATCGTCTTCAATCGTCTTCTCGAGTTGGTAATAGGCCTTGTACGTCATGTAGTTCTGGAGGACGTCCAGAATGAAGCCTTCCTCGATGGCCTGACGCATCGAATACTCATGGAAAGCGACCGGCAACCCGTCCGAACCTTTGACGCCGAATCGCTCAAGCGTCACGTTTCGCGGCGTCGCGGTGAAGGCGAAGAAGCTGAGATTGGCCTGCGGTCCGCGGGACTTCTGATAGTCGAGGATCAGATCCTCGATATCTTCGCTTGAGGTTTCATCGCGGGTCAGCGCATCCGTCATCGCCTGGGCCGATTTGCCGGACTGGCTGGAATGGGCTTCGTCGATGATGACGGCGAAGGTGCGCGCGCCCTGACCGGAGATCGCCTTGAGATGATCGGTTGAGAATTTCTGGATCGTCGTAACGATGATCCGTGCCCCCTTGGCGATCGCCTCTTTCAGCTGCTTCGAGGTCCCGTCGATGGTTTTGACAAGGCCCTTGGTTTGTTCGAACTGGGCGACAGTTTCCTGAAGCTGGCGGTCGAGAACAACGCGGTCGGTCACGATGATCGCTGTGTTGAACACCGGGGTGTTCGACCCGTCATGCAGATTGATGGCCTGATGGGCCAGCCAGCCAATCGTATTCGATTTGCCCGAACCCGCCGAGTGCTGGATCAGATAGTTCCGGCCAGGACCATTTGCGCCCGCATGGGAGATCAACCGGCGCACCGCGTCCAGTTGCTGGAAGCGCGGGAAGATCATCACAACGTCTTTGCCTGTCTTTTCGACATGCATAAACTGGCCGACAATCTCGAGAAGGACGCGCCGCGAGAAGATCGCCTCGCCCCAATCGCCGGGGCGGTAGAGATAGGCAACCCGGAATTCGTCCGCGACATCGGGATTGCCTGCGCCCCGTTCGCGCCCGCGATTGAATGGCAGGAATCGCGTCTTGCCATTGGCGAGCCGCGTCGTCATCGAGACATTGTCCTCATCCATCGCGAAGTGCACGAGTGCGCCGCGCTGGAAGGTGAGGAGAGGTTCGCCTGCGGGCGAGCGGTCTTTCCGGTACTGCTTCTCGGCATGCCGGAAGGTCGAACCGGTCAGGAGGTTTTTGGCCTCTATCGTCGCGACGGGCAGGCCATTCAGAAACAGGACCACATCGATCCGGCTTTCATGACGGCTGCTATAGGCAACCTCATCCATGACGCTGAGGATATTGGCCTGATATTCCTCCACACGTTTGGGCTCTAGCGTGCTCGCAGGCCGGAAGTAGCAAAGCGAGAACTTGATGCCGGGCACGATCTTGAGGCCCTGGCGCAGCACATCGAGCAGGTCGCGCTCCTTGAGCGCCCTGGTCAGTTGGGTGAACAGCGTGTCTTCGGCCGAGTCCGAGTAATGCGCGGTGAGTTTCTCCCATTCTTCGGGCTGGCTCTCGCTCAGAAACCGAACCACCAGGTCGCGGTCCATCGCCAGCGCGCGGTCATAGTCGGTCTTGGCATCGCGGCGCAGGTAACCTTCGCCGCTGACCAGCTGATCAATGAGATGGTCCTGCAGGACCTTTTCGCGGTGGGCGCTGTCGGGTGTGTACGTGGTCATGAGTTCAGCACCTTGTTGAACCAGAGCACGCTGGCTTCACCCTCTTTGAGCGTGACCTCATCGACGGTGCGACTGTGACGGATGGTGTTGCGAAGATCTGCCAGTTGGGAGAATTTCTGGCTCAATGCTTCCTTTGTTTTGAACCTGTCAGCAAACCGTTCCCACAGCGCTTTGGAGAGGATCGTGTCCTGCACTTCGCGGAGATCGAAGTGTTCGAGCACGCCTTCTGCCCTGTCGAACCGGTCTGCGCTGAGCGCCGCATTCTTGCGGAGCGCCCTCTGGATTCGCTCTTGCGCATTACCGAGAAGGTGCGGCGGGAGCAGCGACGGATCGTTTTCGATGGCTTCAACAATCACTCTTCGCAGCGCGAGTTCAATCTGCTCGATCGAGGCATCAAGCGCTCTTAGGTTTGCTGGAAGGTCCAGCCGCTCCTTGATGAGCAGGTTCTCGATGCCGTCCAGAAGCGTCCGGTGACGTTCGGCGATGAAATCCTCATAGTCTTCAGGTGTGAAGGGATCACGCAGAAGAATGTCCAACGCGGTCTTGCTGATGAAATGAGATTCAAGAATGGCGACCACTGCCGCTTCGCCATTCTCATCGATCAGGTCTGGAAGATATTCATTCGGCAGCTTTTCGCGGATCACATTACGATTGGTGTCGCTGGTGAGGGGCGAGCGGTTGAGAATGGAATTGATTGCTGGGCCGACCTTGTTCTCGCGTCCCCACCAGGCCGGAACGATATGATGGTCATCGAGATCGCCATAGGGGGGGACATCGCCGCTCATCCAGTCCCGAGCGCCTGCTAGAACGAACAGGTTGAAGATGGCGCTGTAAATCGAGGAGCCGCGCTTCACTTCGCTGCGCATATCGATGGACCGGTACGACAGCGCAAATTCGTCGATCAGGTCCGGCTTGGCGTCCTCATGGGCCATCCATTCGCGCATGGCACCGAAATCGCGCGCAGCGGTCGACTCCACTGAACTCGAATACCGGTTCAGAAAGACCGAGGCCCAGTACCAAAGCCGGACCTTGCGGCGCGCCGACAACTGCCGCTTGGCGGGCTGCGCGCTGACAAGTGTGTTGATAGCTGCGAACGCTGGAACGATCGACGCATATGGAATATAGGCTTGGCCCACTGCGCCATATTCCTGGGGATGACGAAGCAGCGCAATCACCCGTTCCAGCGCATCAACCGCCTGGTTCCAGAGCGTGACGAATTCTGAACTGTCCGCGACGAGAATGTCTTGCCTGCGTGTGCCGTCCGGCAATCGAACCGGCTTCTCGACGCCGGGCTGCAGGAAGTAGAGATATTTCGGCGAGCAATAGCTTTGCCGCAGGATCGACATCACCTGAAGGATGTAGACATTCATTTTCGGCGTTTCGACAAAGCCAAGCCGGTCGCGCGCCTCGCGGTACATGTGCTTGAGCTGGATGTCCTTTGGCTTCATCAGCGCATTCAGCAGGTCGAACACGTCGAGCTGAACGCCTTTGCTGTTGATCTGTGTGAAGATGTCACAGACCTTCTCGACACCGATCTCCTTATCGAGCTCAATGTAGGAAATTTGATACTCGTCCAGAATGTCGGAGACTTCATCTTCGAACGGCGTGGCATTCTCGACATGCGCCATTGCGAGCGCTCGTTCTTCATCGTTCGCAGCGTTCTCAGCGCGCGCCTGCCAGAACTTCTTGTATTCTTCGGTCCAACGGAACAGGGCTTTACTCCGACCACCGAGAACCGACAAAGGGAACATGTGCCGCTCGAAAAGTGCGGGCTCATTCTCCATCATTGACTGGGTCTTTTTCGACAGCCACTCATAGCTAAAAGCATCATCGGTTTCGCCGGCCATGAACTTGTCGACATGGATGAAGTAGATCGCACGCTTGGCGCGGTTCGGCAGGGGCATGTCTGGCGCTAAGAAAGCATAGTGCATCGCCGTTAGGCGCTGCTGGCCATCAAGGACGATGTATTCGGGCGAGCCGCCGCCCGCGTAGCCATAGAGACCTTCGCAGGCGAGCAGCTTGATGTTCTGGTCTTTCGCCTTCCAGAGCAGAAGGCTGCCGATATAATAGTCCGAGAAGATCGACCGCATCAGGTCGCGAATGTCCCAGGGCGCCCATTCGAATTCACGCTGGAAGTCCGGGATCACGAACCGGCCTTCGCGCATGCGGCCAATCAGCGTGTTGAGGCTGACATGGTCTGGTTTCTGAGCGTCTTTCATGCGCGCATCTCCGCTTCGATGGCGTCGAGGCGCCGGTCTGTGTCTCCCTTGCGGGTGTGTTCGGAAACATCGATCTGGCCAGTCACCGCGGCGGTGATCAGAGAGGCGCGGTATTCGCGCAGGCGGTCGATCGATTCTAGAGTTTTGCCTTGAACCGCTCTGAGCTGGGTCGTTTCGCTTTCGATGCGAGATACAATTGCGAGTTGTTCTTCTCTGGCCGGCACTGGCAGGAATACGGGAGCAAATCTAACAAACCTGAACCGTGGTGCTCTCTCACGAACGGACGGACAAAGAACGAATATGTAGTTTCGGCGGGCCATGCACCTTAGGGCGTAGGCGTAGTATTCTGGAACGACTCCCTCGTTACGCGGTCTGCAAACAGCATACTCACCCGTGGACTTACCATCGTCTTCCGAGACACCGATAGCTCCAGCAAAAGCATCCATAGTGTGGATGACGAGATCGCCTTTGCAGATGTGCTGATAGCCGACTTCCAATTCGGCAAATGTGTATCCTTCAGTCCGGCGTCGAGAACGCAAGCAAACCTGACCATCGCGGAACGCCGTGATGACCTCATCTTCTACTTCGACAGGACGCTTCATTTCTTTGAACAAAAATTTTGCGCGAACGAGTTGCCAGTCAGTCGGTATCTCTGAAAGCCATGGACTATCGACCGATGTTCGTGCGCGGTGCGGGTCTTCCGCCCCAGTGGCCAAGAGATCAGCGATATCTGTAATTTTCTGTTTCAGAGCCGCAACCAGCGCCTGCTTCTTCTCCACCAATTGGTCGATGCGGGCGGTTTCGCGGTCGAGGAAGTCGGCGATGGCGCGCTGGGTCTCGTGGTCGGGAAGTGGAATTTTTACCGCACGGAGCTTGCTCCGAGCGAGTTCGATAAATGTTGTGCCTTGTCCTGAAGCCTCAAGCTCTGGTCTTGCAGCGTTCAATGCCCAGAATGCGTATTCCGAAATTATGGGGCCTCGCGGTTCAAGGCCTCTGCAACCTTGATTGAAACACAGCGGTTGAGTCGCGATGGCCATATGGCCGATCGGCGCTCTGATGCTGAGAATAATTGCACCGGGACGAACCATTTGTGTCCCGCAGCTTGCGTAACCGCTTGTGGAAATGTTGCGCTGACCGCTTTCGATATAGCGACTCCCCAGTTTACCTAGATCCGCTGGGGTTACCCAAGCCACGTCACCGTCCCAGTATTCCTCGTTACCGGACGACGGCGTGGCGCCGTTTTTAATGTCAAATACTGCGCCAATCGGAACATATTGAAAGGTCATGCCGCTACCCTCCAGGCTGGCATCTGCTGCCAGTTTGCGGGGAAGCCCATGGCAGCGGTATCTGCGAGCGGGGTTTCCTCGATCAGCGTGATGAGCTTTCGCCGCCAGTCTGAGCCGGGCGCGATGATGCCGATGAGATAACCAATGATGGCGAGCGTATTGTACAGGCGGCGGCTAGAAGCTGGGTTCATCGCGAGCTTCAGCGCTGCGGGTGACTGGGGCAGCTTCATCGTCACCGTGAACTGCTTGTTCCACAGGCGGCCATGATGGGCGCAGATGTTGCGGACATGGGCGAGATGGTGGGCGAGCGACACGAGCACTTTCTCGTCCAGCCCATAGGGCTTCGCGATGGTCTGACGGTCCGCACGGAGTTTCAGATTGCCGAGCCATTTTGACAATTGTCCGAGCGACATGACCTCCGCCGCCATCCAGATGGGCGGCAATTCCGGATCGTCATATTTCGCGCGATAGTGTTCGATGAAGGTATCGCGGGAGCGCTCGATTTCGTTGATTAGGCTTGCGAGCGCCTTCGCGTAATGATCCTGGCGTCCATACAGGGTGCCATCGATATAGCCATGCGGCCCGTACTTGGTGGCGAGGTGATGCGCCCAGGCGCCGCGCAGCGAGACCTCGATCCGCTCTACGGCGTCCATGACATGCAGGCGCAGCTGGCGGTCGAAAACATAGAGGGCGACGGCGTCGTCAAAGCTCGCGCCATTTCTGAACGCATGGTCGCCATCGGCCTCGGCGGCGGTTTCAAAGGGCAGCCAATAGGCCCGCAGCCTGTAATAGCTGATATGGCGCAGATAGTGCTCTGCCCGCGCGCGGTCCGGCACAGCCATGCCGCGTCGCTCGATCAGCGCGATCTGGTCAGCGATGGAAAGGGCGGGTTTGGTGAACTTCATGCACGCCCCGCTTTCAATGAAAACAAGGCGCTAAAACGAAGAAACCCGCCAGGGTGCGCAGTGCGAAGCCGAAACTTCGTCCGAGGCGTGGCGGGTCTTATTACGTCGATATATGGCCCAGCCCGGTTAACATGGCAATAAGCTCGAGCATCAAAATTCTGCGACCTCATGCCACCACCTCCTTCAGGAGTGCGGCGATGTCGGCCTCGAGGGTCTTCAGCTCAGCGTCGATCTCCTCGAGCGGGCGCGGCGGGGTATAGGTGTAGAAATATCGGTTGAAATTGATCTCATAGCCGACCCGGCCAACCTGTTTGTCACTGTCGTCGGTATAGCTCTGATCGACCCAGGCGTCGGGCGCGAAGGGTTTGACCTCGCGCGCGAAATAATCCCGCCAGTCTTCTTTGAGCGGCACAAGCTCATGGTCGCGCAGCTGCGTGTCCGGCTCCGGATTACCGTCCTTGTCGCGGCAGATTTCGGCCGTCTCATCCCGCGCGCCAAGCGCCTCGACTATGGCCTTCATCACCGGCGAGCCGACTTTGATGCCCTTGGCTTTCAGCGCCTTGTTCAGCGCTTTGAGGAAGACAGCGCGGTCGGTGAAACTCTGACCGGAAAAGGCGCTGGCGATGGTGCTGCGGATGGCGTCCTGCTCGGCAGCGTCCAGCTTCTCGAACGCTTTCTGGCCGCTGAGGGCATTGAGCGTTTCTTCGGTCACATCGAATCGCAGGCGCAGGGGCCGCTCGACGCGGATTTCGCGATAGCCGAAATCGCTGGTGTCGAAGATCTTGGCGACGTCGCCTTCGCCGCTCTCGCCATTGAGGAAATCGGCATAGAGCCGGACAATCTGGTCGCGCGCCGTTTCGGGGATTTCCCGTCGCTTGGAGCCAAGCGACTTGCGCATGCCGGTCCAGAAGCGTTCGCCCGACGCGTCGATCAGCTGGACCTTGCCCTCGCGCGCCTTCGGCTTGCGATTGGTCAGGAGCCATACATAGGTCTGGATGCCGGTATTGTAGAAAAGGTCTGTCGGCAGGGCGACAATCGCCTCGACCCAGTCATTCTCCAGCATCCAGCGGCGGATTTCGCTTTCCCCCGAGCCGGCGCCGCCCGTGAAGAGCGGCGATCCATTCATGACGATGCCGATGCGCGAGCCGTCCTCGTCGTCACGCATCTTGGAAATCATGTGTTGCAGGAAGAGGAGCTGGCCGTCGGAAATACGCGGCGTGCCCGCGCCGAACCGCCCGGCATGGCCCTGATTGGCGGCTTCCGCCTTGATCGGGTCCTGATACTTCTTCCAGTCCACGCCATAGGGCGGATTGGACAGCATGTAGTGGAACTTGCGGTTCCCGTGCGCATCATCGGTAAGCGTATTGCCGAAGGCGATCTGTTCGGGGTTGTGGCCCGTGACCAGCATATCGGACTTGCAGATGCCGAAGGATTCGCCGTTGAGCTCCTGCCCGAATAGCTCGACGCGGATCGAATCGTTGAACCGCTTCAAGGCTTCCTCGGCGAGGGCCAGCATGCCGCCCGTGCCGCAGGCCGGGTCGTAAATCTGCCTGATGATGCCGCGCCGGGTGAGCTTGGTGTCGTCATTGGCGATCAGAAGTTCGACAATCAGCCGGATCACCTCGCGCGGCGTGAAATGCTCCCCCGCCGTCTCATTGGAGATTTCCGAGAAGCGCCGGATCAGTTCCTCGAACAGATAGCCCATCTCGATATTGGTGACGGCGGATGGGTGCAGGTCGATCTCACAGAACCGCTCGAACACTTGCCAGAGAATCTTGCCGTCATTCAGCCGTTTGAGCTGTTCGGTGAACAGGAACTTCTCAAGGAAGATGTCACGCACATTGGGCGAGAAACAGCGGATATAGTCGATGAGGTTGGCATGCAGCTGCCGGGCGTCCTGCCCGCGCAGCTTGTCGAAGGTGAGCTCTGACGTGTTGTAGACCTTGATCCCGTCGCCGGCCGCTCCAAACAGGATCATGTCCTGCGTCTCTTCATCGACGCCTTTGGGCAGCGATTTGTGAGCGGCGAGCACCGCCGTCTTGGTCGGCTCCAGGATGCAGTCCAGTCGCCGCATGACCACGAAGGGCAGGATCACCTTGCCATATTCCGATTGCTTGAAATCCCCACGCAGGATTTCAGCGATCGACCAGACGAACCCGCTGAGCGATTTGATGTCGGGTGTTGCACTGGCCGTCATGTATCCTTGTCCCCCTTGGCGCGCTTGCGCGCATCTTCGTCAATCCAGGCATCGATCTCACCCTTGCGGAACCGCCAGGAGCCGCCGACCTTGAAGCCTGGTATCTTGCGCTCGGAGGCCAGCCGGTAGGCGGTTTTCTCCGTAATGCGCAGATATTCCGCCACTTCCTTGATGGTCAGAATGTCGGTTTCCATGACCGCCCCTTGAGCCGAAATCAGCCTGTTTGAGAAAATTAGGCAGAATCGGGAAATAGCACAACCGGGAAACGGCGTTGGGGTGTCGCTCGCGTTCAGCGTGCTCACATGGCCACCCCAGCCTCCCTCCGCCTCAATATCTGTTCCCATCAGTCAGGTGGGCGGACGGTGCGTCTGCCAGAGCGCGGTCGTCGCGCAAGGGGGCGGGACTTTGTCATCTCTCATCGTCTTTTGGCGTCATACCTACAGCTTCCCCTTGCGCGCCGCCCTGATGCGCTCCGGCTGAGCACCTCCTCGCCGCCCACCCGACTGTCGGGAAAAGAACGAGGGCGGGGAAGGAGACTGACATGACTGACCAACTCGCAAACGCTGCACCTCTTGCAGCCAGCGCTGCACCCGCGCGACCCGATAGCCCGCGCATCTACGTGGCATGCCTTGCAGCCTACAATTCCGGCTGCCTGCATGGCCGATGGATCGAGGCGACCACCCCTGACGAGATTTGGGAACAGGTTCGCGCCATGCTGGCGGACTCACCGGAGCCCGACGCCGAAGAATGGGCGATCCACGATTATGAAGGCTTCGAGGGCGCGAACCTTTCCGAATACGCCTCATTCGAAACCGTGTGCGCGCTTGCCGATTTCATCGAGGAACATGGCGAGCTTGGCGCGAAACTCATGAGTCATTTCGGCGACGATCTCGCCGAGGCGCGCGCCGCCTTCGAGGACTATGCGGGCAAGTATCGCAGCGCGGCGGACTTTGCCGAACAGCTGCACGAGGACACGGGAACCGAGATTCCCGAAAGCCTTCGCTACTATATCGACTGGCAGGCCCTTGCCCGCGACATGGCGCTGAATGGCGAGATCATGGTGTTCCAGACGGGCTTCGATGAAGTCCACATTTTCTGGTCACGATAGCGGAGGGCTTGGACATGACTCCCGAAACCACCCGCTATCGCTTCACTTTGGAAGAACTGCAGCAGGCTGACGACTGGTCAGAAGGCTTCTGCTTGGCCTGCCGCGCCCCGCGCGAGTGCTGCGAACCCGATGCGAGCGCTTATCCATGCGACGAATGCGGCGAACATGCCGTCTACGGCCCGCACTGGATCGCGATTGCCGGACTCTTCACGGAGGGCGCACGATGACCTTCACGCAACGCTTCCAGAACTTTGTCTGCGAGGGCGACAGCATCTCTTGCGAGGTCGCAGGCTTCGAGATCACCGCGCGGATTGTGCGCGATGATTGTCCCGATGCGCCCGACGAGCGCCAGGACGGATTCTGGCCATCACTCTACAAGGACGCACCGGGATTTATCGGTCCCGGTCCGAACCATCGCCAGCGCTTCGCCGAGGCGCAGGCCCGCGCCGAAGCCGTCATGGAAGCATGGCGCACGGATGAATGGTTCTATTGCGGGATCGTTCTGTCCGTGGCGCTGGAGGGTGTCACGCTGGACGCCCATGCCGCCAGCCTTTGGGGCATCGAAGCGAACTATCCGGGTAGCGACAATGCCTATCTCACCAAGGTCGCGCAGGAGCTTCTGCCCGAAGCCTTGGACGCAGGGCGCGCCGCCGCCCGCCGCCTTTGCGCGGCGCTGGAAACCAGCGGGGTGCGCGCGTGACGGCGCGCCCCCAATCCACAAACCCCTCAATCGAAAAGGAGCCAGATCATGGCCCAGCCCATTCTCAAAACTATCCCCCTGTCCGAGCTTCGGATTTCCAAACTCAACATGCGCCACAGCCGCAAGAAGCCGGACGTCTCCGACATCCTGCCGTCGATCCGCGAGAGTGGAGTCCGGCAAACGCTCTTGGTGCGCAAGGAAGGCGATCACTATGGCGTCGTCGCCGGACGGCGGCGCTATTTTGCCCTCAAGGAGATCGAGAAGGAGACGGGTGAAACCCCGCAAGTCCCCTGCGCGATCATGACCGAGGAAGACGCCGCGAGCGCCATTGCCGCGTCCGTCATCGAGAATGTCGGACGCTTGCCAGCGTCGGAAATGGAGCAGTACACCGCCTTTAAGCGCCTGCACGATGAGGGGCGCAGCGTGGACGAGATCGCTGGCTTCTTTGGCGTCACCGAGCTTCTGGTGCGCCGCGTTCTGGCGCTGGCTTCACTCGCTGAACCGATCCGAAAACTCTACGCCGAGGACGAGATCGACCGCGAGACGATCCGCGCCCTGACACTCGCCACGCCAGACCAGCAGGCCGAATGGTTGCGGCTTTACGAGAGCGAGGACGAACGCGCGCCTCGTGGCCGGAACTGTAAGGCATGGATCACGGGCGGGGCGATCATCACGACCGACAAGGCGCTGTTCGACATTGCAGACTATGAGGGCCAGATCACCGCCGACCTGTTCGGCGAGCATGGCGTGTTTGCCGATCCCGACGCCTTCTGGAAGGCGCAGTCAGCCGCTGTGGCGCACCGCGTCGAGACTTACATTGCAGACGGCTGGAAGGATGTCATTTGCCTTGAGCGCGGGGCCTTCTTCCATCGCTGGGATCACCAGACGCGCACCAAACGCCAGGGCGGCAAGGTCTATGTCGAGCTACGCCATGACGGCACAGTGACCTTCCATGAGGGCTTCATTTCACAGGCCGAGGCGCGGCGACAGGAGACGGCAAAGACAGGCAAGGACGATGCGCCTGCCGCGCCCGTCAAACCCGAAATGTCCGGCCCGCTGGCGGAATACATTCTCCTGCATCGTCATGGCGCAGCGACGGCAAGCCTTGCGGGCCAGCCTGCCATCGCGCTGCGCCTGATGGTGGCCCACGCCATGACCGGCAGCGCGCTCTGGCAAGTCCGCGCCCATGAATGCACAAGCCGCAAGGAGGACACGCGCGCGAGCCTTGAGGCATCAAAAGCCGCTGCCGAGATAGAGGAAAAGCGCGCCCGCATCGCTTCCCTGTTTGAGGCGCGGGGCGTGTCGGCCGAGGCGCGGCGCAATGGCGACGCCTACCGGCTCTGCGAAATCTTCGCCGCCTTGCTCGCCATGTCGGACGAGAAAGTCATGGAGGTTCTGGCCTTCACCATGGCGCAGACGCTGGAAGCAGGTGGGCCGGTTGTCGAGGCCGTGCTGCATGTCTGCGAGACGGACCTATCCGCCTACTGGAAACCAGACGCAGCCTTCTTCGACTTGTTGCGCGACAAGCGCGCGATCAATGCCATGGTCGCTGACATCGGCTCGAAGTCACTCGCGGAGAGTTGCGCCAGCGACACTGCAAAGGTCCAGAAAGCAATCATCGGCAACCGGATCATGGGTCATGGATGCGAGCCCAATCCCGACTGGCGGCCCGCATGGATGCAGGTGCCGCCCGCCCGCCTTGTCGAGGGGGCAGGTTCACCGCCCGCAGACGCATGGGCACGGGTCGCGGGGCTGTTCGAGCGCGGCGAAGACATTGATGGAGCCGCGACGCAAGCCTTCGATCGGCCACACGCCGCCTGACGGTTCAGTCTCCTCGTCAGGCGGATGACGGAGCCGCCCGGTGACAGTCGCCGGGCGGTTTTACGCGCACTGATTGATGCTGCCTAGGCACAGGCAGAGGGTTCATTGATTGAACCGCGCCGAAAAAAATCGCTCGTCTTTGGGTCTCGCTTGGCTTTCCGAAATGGCGGCCAGCTTCGGTTCATCCGTTTCCAACTGATGCGCTCCGAACCCGACCTCTGAACGCCCATTACCCGCCGCAGCAATCACCCATCTGGATCGGCGGGCATTTCACATCGCCGAAGGAACAATAGACGCAGCAGTCTCCTGGAAGCGGTTTCAGCAGCGCCCCGCATCCCTTACAGTCATAGAAATACTGGCAGGCGTCAGTGGGCATAAGGTCCTTGGACCGATGTCCGCATTGGGGACAGGTCAGCGTCGAAGAGGGCTCAAAGCCATCGCTCATCTGAGGTTCAGCCATCGCAGCAACGCTCCTTCATAAGACGGCAATATCCATGCGCCCACGAGCAGCAGGACAGCCACCGAGACACTGATCCAGAACCGCGTCTTCGGACGCCGACCGCCGCGCAAGGCGAAAACAATGGCACCTGCAAGCAGGAGCATTGCAACGATCATGAAGGCGTTCTTGTAGCGGGCGAAGAAGCCAAGATTGGCGACAAGCGCGCTGCTGACGCCAAGGTTTACAAGCAGGATTGGCAGCACGCAGCACGAGGCCCCAAGGAAGGCGAAAAAGCCGCCGAGGACGCCGCCGCCCGCCAGCCAGCCATTGGCGCGGGACGCCTTGGTCACAGTCACATCGTTGTCAGTTTCAGCGGTCATCTTTATGGCCTACAATCTGTAGCCGCTACAGAAGCAAGAGGCAATTTCATGACCGGGTTCAGAATCGGGCGATTGAGCGAGGAAACGGGCGTCCATATCGAGACGATCCGCTACTATGAAAAGATCGGTCTTGTTCCGAAACCTCCCCGCAGCGATGGCGGTAGGCGGCTCTATGACGGTGGTGCAATCCAGCGCCTGCGCTTCATCCGGCGGGCGCGCGACCTTGGCTTTCCTCTCGATGATGTGCGTTCGTTGATGGGCCTTGCGACCGAACCTGGATGCTGCGCGGACGCTTTTGAGATTGCAGAACGTCACCGATCGGATGTGCGAAACCGCATCGCCGATCTGCGTCGTCTGGAACGGCGTCTGGCGGAGCTGACAAAGGCCTGCCAAAGCGATGGCGATCTCGAATGCGGACTTATCGATGCGCTCTCACGGAGCTGAGAATGGCATTGGCCGAGCCAGTTTCCGTGCCGGTCGATGTTCGCTGATACAATGACGACTGGCAGGTAGCGCAGTTCCTTCCGTTTCCACCTGATGCGCTCCGAACCCCTTGTTCCCGTCTCATGCCGTGTGACCTGGACGACGCCTGTCGGGCCTTGAAACCGGCCCATGCGAAGAATTTTCCCCGCCGCTTTGCGGCTCCTCGCCGATCAAAATTCTTCTCCGGGCCGGTGCTCCACTGCGTTTCGCCCGCGAGCGGTTCAGGCCCGCCCTGCGCCGTCCTTTCGGTCCGGCGTCGACGGGGACAAGGGGTCTCCGGGACACGATCAGAAACGAAAGGAACTATCACCATGGCCAACGCACTCGGATATGTCAGCGAAACCAAAACCGGCTTCGAAGGCGCTCTTGCAATGATGAACCTCACCGCTGCCATCCGCATCGAGAAGAACGCGGAGAAAGCCGCCGACGGACAGCCCGACTACCGCATCTTCGCCGGAGAAACCTCGACCGAAATCGGCGGCGGATGGCTTCGCAAAGCCAAGGCATCAGGGCGCGAATATGTCTCGATCACCCTCGCAGACCCGCAGATCGGCCCGCGCAAGATCTACGCGAACCTCGCCCCTGTGAAAGGCAAGAAAGGCCGCCACGTGATCCTCTGGAACCCGCGGGACTAGGGGGCAGATCCATCGCAAGCGAGCCGCTCCGGAGATCAGCTCCGGGGCGGTTTTTGCGTGTAGAAACAATGGTAAACAGGCAGGTGAAAAATTGCGCATGCGCTTTTTGCGGCTACAAATGGCGGCGTCTGGCGGCATCCTTTTCGTGGACTTTACAGCCACGAGAAGGAGCCTGACATCATGGCCAAAGATAACCGGAAACCGCCACAGCGTGAGGAGCTGCCCGAGCTTCTGACCGCTATCGAGGCGGCAGAATTTCTGAACCTGTCGCCCATCACCCTCAGCCATTACCGCTATCAGGGACGCGGGCCGATCTACCGCAAGCATGGCTGGCGCGTCTACTACACGAGAGCTGATCTGGTGGACTGGTCTAACCGCCAGAGATGGGCCTCGACCGGCGAGCCACTGCGGTCATGAGACGGCGGAAACGTGTGATCGGCGTTGGCCTTCTGGGCATCGGGCTCGCCCTGTTCGGCGCAGTTTTTACGCCTCAGGATCGGCTGATCTGGAACCGGACCGGCAGCGCGCCGCAAGGGCTGTACTGGCTGAGCGACGAGCCATTCACCCTTGGCCGATGGGTCGTCGTCTCAGCCAGAAGCGATGACGCGCAGTGGGCTCAGACCCAAGGATTTGTCGGGCGGGATTGGCCTTTATTGAAGCAGATTGCAGGGCTGCCCGGCGATGAAATCTGCCGTTGGGACACGCAGCTTCTGATCAATGGAAAAGTCGGGGGAGAGGCGCGATTGCGAGACTCTTCGGGGCGGGATTTGCCGTCCTGGGAGGGCTGTATGGTGCTTGGGCAAGACCAGCTCTTCCTGATGAATGCGCACCCGGACTCCCTCGATGGACGCTATTTCGGACCCGTTGAAATCCATGATCTCGTTGGCGTGGCGCGTCTGATCCTTGCTTGGCGGTGATCAGAGATGGCGGCGTATTCCGGCATATGGCGGCAATTTGCGGCGAAAGGTGGCATGGGATGGGCCAGCGAACCCGAACGGGCAAGATTAAAGGATGTACGTACACGTCCATCTAATGCCTTGTCTGCACGTCTTTTTTTCGTCGCCTTTTGCCGCAATTTGCGACATACAGGTTATGTGTGTTTTCCCATGAACATTGGGGATTGGGTGTCATACGCGCGGTATCGGCGTAGATGAAAGGGGACAGTGACTTCACCCCGCGCCTTGGGCGTATCCGAGATCGCGGCGAGGCTGGTGGGAAGTCATTTCGGCGTCAGGTGAAACGAGTTGCCGCCCGGCTTAGTAGACCGTCAAGCAAGCGCGGTTTTACCGGACGCAATAATGGCCGCGGAAATGGGGCGACGCCGCAAGCAATGCAAACGCTTCGGCAGATCAGCCGCGCACGCATGCGCCGCGTCATTGTGAAAGTCCATATTGCACGGGCGCGGGGAGGGGGTGGTGTGCGCGCATTTTCTGAGCATGTACGATACATCCAGCGTGACGGCGTTGAGCGCGATGGCAGCGGTGGCAAACTGTATGGGCCTGAGGGTGACGACATTGATGGCCGGGCATTTGCCGAGCGCAGTGGAAATGACCGGCACCAGTTCAGGCTGACGGTCTCAGCAGAAGATGGCGCCGAGCTCGGCGACTTAAAGACCAGTGCACGCGCGCTGATGGCTGCGATGGAGCGTGATCTTGGGACACCGCTCGACTGGGTTGCCGTCGATCACCACAATACAGGCCACTCTCACACCCATATTGTCATCAGGGGCAAAGATGCTCGCGGCAAGGATCTTGTGATTGCCAGAAATTATCTGACGAAGGGAATCAGGGGACGCGCGAAGCAGATCGTGACAGGTTTGCTCGGACCTCGCCGCGACTTGGAGATCGCCGCTGCCCAACAACATGAAGCGACGCAGGATCGGTTCACATCGCTGGACCGGGAGCTTGAGAAACAGGCAGTTGCGAACTGGATTGAGGTTGCACCCGCCCATCGTTCCGGTGATCGCTTTCGCCGGAGCCTTCAGCTTCAGCGCTTGCGGCATTTGGAAAGTCTGCATTTTGCAACTGAAACGAGCCGAGGCGTCTGGCAGCTGAAAGAAGGCTGGCAGACCGCGCTAAAAGCGATGGGACGGCGCGGCGATATTGTCCGAACGCTCAGCGCGGGTCTGGAACCTGGAGAGACTGCGCGGGGCGTACGTTTCTTTGAAGAACGGCCGAGTGATGCGAAGCCAATAACAGGTGTTGTCTTGTCTCAGGGACCAGACGATGAATTGCGCGGTACGCGCTTCCTTCTGATCGAAGACCTTGAAGGTACGCGCTGGCATGTGCCTGCTGGCGGCGTAGAGCCCGGTGGTTTGCCACCACGCGGGGCAATTGTTGAAGTCGCACCGTCTCAGCCCGCGCCGCGAGCCTCGGATAAGGTCATTGCACAGATAGCCGGGCAGACAGGCGGATACTATTCTGACGCGCTGCACGCTGAGGCCGAACCAACCGCGTCTCACAATTACCGGGAAGCTCACAAACGACGGCTCGAAGCCTTAAGGCGAGCGGGATTTGTGACGCGCCGCAAGGATGGCGTCTGGGAGATTGGTGAGGACTATTTGGACAAGGCGACGCAATATGAAACGAGACAAGGTGGGCGCACAAAGCTCAAGGTGCGGTCTTGGATGACACTGGACGCCCAGACCAAGGCCCATGCTGAGACGTGGCTGGATGGAAGGATTGCAGAGGCGGCAAATCCGTACAGGAGATTTGCCAAGGCGCAGCTGGCCCGTCTCAGCTTCTTGCGTGACCGAGGATTGCTTAGGGCGGATGAAGGTCAGCTCTCAGATGAGACACGTAAGCGCCTCCGAGAAGAAGAGCTCAGGCGAGCAGGCGCCTTTGAAGCGGAAAGGAGCGGCAGATCTCAGGTTACGCTGTCAAAAGGTGAACAATTTGAAGGCAAGTTTGAAAAGACCGTCGATCTCGCGTCCGGGCGAAGAGCGCTCATTGGAAGTGAGACAACTTTTGCGCTGGTGCCGTGGCGGCCGGAAATGGAGCGACACCGGGGACGATCCCTGATCATCGAACAAAAGGCAAAAAATCTGTCCTGGTCATTTCCATCCGGCAGAGGGCGAGGCCTGTCGCGATAGCGCTTTTGCAAAGTGTTGCCGGCATTTGCCGCCATTCTCACTGTGCGGGCGATAAAAGACGCGAGACATTGGGTGCGTTTTTATCACGCGGAGTATGACGATCGATGTCGCCGTCCAAAATCCTGATTGGCCAGTTTCTCATTGTGCTATCGATAATTGTGCTGACCCTGTGGGGAGCGACGCAATGGGTTGCGCATGAGCTTGGCTATCAGGCAGCGCTCGGGCGGCCATGGTTCGTGTTGGACGGACAGCCAGTCTATCGGCCCTGGAGACTGTTCCAATGGTGGTATGCCTATGAGGCGTATGCCCCGGAGGTTTTTGCCAAAGGTGGGGCGATTTCGGCAAGTGGCGGCCTGCTCGGCATTCTGGCGGCGGTTGTCGGGTCGGTCTGGCGTTCGCGCTGGGAACGCCGCGTGACGACCTACGGCTCATCGCGGTGGGCAGGCCGCCGCGATCTTGTGCGGGCGAGACTGCTGGGCGGTGACGGCGTCTTCCTTGGTACGTGGAAAGGCAAATATCTCCGTCATGACGGCCCGGAACATGTGCTTGCTTTCGCGCCAACGCGGTCTGGTAAAGGGGTTGGCCTTGTTGTTCCGACGTTGCTGTCCTGGACAGGAAGCGCTGTCATTCATGACGTCAAGGGCGAGAACTGGGACCTGACATCAGGCTGGCGCTCGAAACTCGGCCCATGCATCCGGTTTGATCCAACGGATGTGAACTCCCCGCGATATAATCCGTTGATGGAAGTTCGGCGCGGACCGAATGAAGTACGCGATGTACAGAATATTGCCGACATCCTTGTGGATCCGGAAGGCTCGCTTGAGCGCCGCAGCCATTGGGAGAAGACCGGACATGCTTTGCTGGTTGGCGTCATTTTGCATGTGCTCTACGCCGAAAAAGACAAGACGCTGGCAGGATGTGCGTCATTCTTGTCGGATCCCTCGCGGCCCTTCAAGGAAACGCTCTCGCGGATGATGAACACAAAGCATCTCGCCCGCGGGGACGGGGCGCGGTCGGTTCACCCCGTTGTCGCTCAGGCGGCACGCGAACTTCTGAACAAGGCTGAGAATGAACGCTCAGGCGTTTTGTCAACGGCGCTCAGTTTCTTGTCGCTTTACCGTGATCCTGTGGTGGCCGCAGTTACATCTGAGAGCGATTGGCGGATCAGCGATCTGGTGGAGGGAGCGCGGCCCGTCTCGCTTTATCTTGTGGTTCCGCCCTCGGATTTGTCGCGGACGAAACCACTTATGCGGCTGGTGCTCAATCAGATCGGGCGGCGGCTGACCGAGACGCTTCCAGATTCGGGTCGCCGGAAAGTGCTTCTGATGCTGGATGAGTTCCCGGCCTTGGGGCGGCTCGATTTTTTTGAATGTGCGCTCGCCTTTATGGCAGGGTACGGTGTTCGCGCCTTTCTGATTGCGCAATCCCTGAACCAGATCGAAAAAGCTTATGGGCCGAACAATGCAATTCTCGACAATTGCCATGTGCGGGTCGCCTTCGCGACCAACGATGAGCGCACGGCCAAGCGGATATCCGAAGCGCTCGGAACCAAGACAGAACAGCGATCCCAGAAAAACTATACAGGCCACAGATTGGCACCCTGGTTATCGCACATGATGGTGTCGCGTCAGGAGACCCAGCGCCAGTTGCTGACGCCCGGTGAGATCATGCAGCTCCCGCCCGACAGGGAAGTGGTCATGGTGTCAGGCGCTGCGCCCGTGCTCGCAGACAAGCTGCGCTATTTTGAGGACCGGAATTTCACGACGCGGGTTCTGTCACCGGCTGCTTGCGAGCCAGACGATAGTAAGAACACGTCGGAATGGTCAGATTTCATCGCAGAGCAAGGTTTCGAAGAGGGTAGCATGGCTACAGTGTCGGATGACGACGCCGGCCGAGAATTGCGCCACCAGTTGGAGCGCGAAGATGTGCTGAGTCACAATATTGGGGAACCCGGAGGTCATGAAGTGGAAGATGATCCTGCCGATCCGGCGGTGGCTCAGCACCTCGACGCTGTGCGCCAGGCGCTGGCGCTCGATGAAGTCGATCAGGATGTGATACCGGGGTGGTGAGCGATGAAACGAAATCGAATTAACATTCGCGTTACTGATGCGCTTTGGGAGAAGCTGGTGCTAGAGGCAAGCCTGCACGACGCAAGTATGACGGCCATCATCGAGATGGCTCTCATGCAATACTTCCATCCCGATCAGGTCGAGCGGCGTGATAGTGAGCTTCTTACACGCATGGACAGGTACGATGCGCGCCAGGACCGGATTGAAACCGACATTCGACTCTGCACAGAAACACTTGCCCAATATGTCTTGTACTGGCTCACGCGTATGGAGCCTTTGCCAGAGGCTGAGCGAGAGGCCGCGCATGCGCTGGGCAAGCGCAGATATGATCACTTCGTGCAGCAGGTGGCGAGGCGGATGGTCAGGTTGAAAGAACCAGGATCCGTAGTCTCCGACGACTGATGTTAGGCTAAGAGAAAGATGCTCATACCGGTCGTTTATCGACAGGTATTGGCCTGGCCGGTATCAGTGACTGCAACAGTCCCAGCCTTGCCTTGGTTCCGCCTAGACTGTCCCAGACTCCGATTGTTCATCGGTAAGTACAAGGATAGTCTCCCCTATTTTTAACCGTTAAGGCTCTCTCGTATCGCGGAATGACGATCTGTTGGCGTGAACTGGTATGACTCTAACAGAGCGATCTTTCACCAGATTTCATAATCTACTTTCGCGTCCTTATGCATCATAGCGTGGAACGGAAACACGGAGAACAAAAGGGCTCTTGGGAGGATAAATATGAACCAGAAGTTTAGATTCAATTTAAGCGGCGCAGCAATTTTGCCGATCGCCATTGCCCTTGCCGCGCCAGCCTATGGGCAAGTGGCAGATGTCCCTGCCGAAACAGAAGCGGAGCGGGAAGCAAGACTGACAACAGTGACTGTTACGGCACGTAAACGGGACGAGACGCTGATCAATGCTCCAGTGGCCGTGACCGCCGTTTCCGGAGCAGAGCTGGAAGCGCAAGGGGTCACGAACCTTGAGCAGATTTCCGCGCGCGTGCCGGGCCTGCAGGTCGGTCGGGGAGCGCAAACCTCGAACATCTTTATCCGAGGTGTCGGATCCGGAATCAACAAGGGGTTCGAGCAATCGGTTGGCCTTTATGTGGATGGCGTTTATCAGCCGCGCAGCCGCCAATTCTCACAGTCCCAGTTCGACCTGCAGCAAGTCGAGGTTCTGCGTGGGCCCCAGGGCGTTCTATTCGGTAAGAACACGGTTGCTGGCGCGATCAAGCTTGAAACGGCCTCGCCAGAAGTCGGGGAAGAACTCAATGGTTGGGTCGGTGTCGCCTGGGAACCAGAATTCAATACGCAAAGCTACTCGGGCGTCTTTTCCGCGGGCTTGGCGGATAATTTGGCAGGCCGGTTGGCAATTCGTTATACGACGACTGACGGATATGTTGAGAACCGTGTCTTTGATCGCGACGAAGCCGAGCGCGAAGACATGTTCGCCCGGGCGACGCTCGCCTGGCAACCAACGGAGAGTTTAAACGTTGAGACGAAACTGAGCTATCTTGAAATGGACGGGGTCGGTAAGGAGCTTACCATTAATGCGATTGATGATCGCCTGCCGACGCCTAGCACGATAGCGCTCTCACAAATGCTTCATCCAGACTTTGGAGTTTCTACTGGAGATACCGCTTATGTCAGCTTCAACGGCAATCCCGCATTCCGTGTCGGCGACCCTCCAATCTCCGACACGGAGACAACTGAATCATTGAGCGGATCTGTGAAGGCAGAATGGGAGTTCGATAACTTTACCCTCACTTCGATTACTGGCTACTCCTCTTTCGATTTCGCTCAACATCACGATGTGGATTTTCTGCCTGTCAGCTTCATTCACAATCTTGATGAAGAAGAACTGGACATGTTTAGCCAGGAACTTCGCATTGCCACAGACTGGGATGGGCGCATAAATTTCTTGGGCGGGCTGTATTATGAAAACCAGGATGCTTATATTGAAGAGACAACGGCGTTCAATGGCACATTTGGCGTTTTGCCAACATCGATTTTGCCCGGCGGTATTGTTAACGTTGCTCAACGCACTTTCTTCGATCAACAAGCCGAAACGATTGCGCTTTTTGGCGAGCTTGGCATTGACCTGACCGACAGCGTCACACTTGAACTAGGTTTGCGTTACTCCGAAGATGAGAAGAGCATCGATAAGAGTGTTGTTGTTGGAGCCGGCACACCCCGAGACTTCGTTGGCCTTGTCACACCCGCAGACACGATCGGGTCTGCCGATCTAACCGAATATCTAACCGCCGCCGCTACTGTTGGGGGTGCAGATGGATTGAACTCTGCAACGACTTTTGCCGCATTGCTCAACCGCTTTGCTGCTGACCTCAACGATACGCGAACAGAAGATCATCTTGATCCATCTGTAAAACTGCGCTGGCAGTATGCTGACAACGGGTCGGCCTATATTTCCTATTCCACTGGCTATAAATCTGGTGGTTACAATTTCAGTCCTGACACGGCGGAACCGGATGGGAGCCCGCGTCCGGGTCATGAATTTGAGGATGAGAAAGTCACGGCTTGGGAAGCTGGTATCAAGCACCAGTTCATGGGTGACCGTGCTCGCATCGGGGCAATCATTTTCCGAAGCGAGTTAGAAGACCTGCAGGTAACCTCGTGGAGTGGGACAAGCTTCGTGGTTGGGAACGCGGCTGAACTTCAAGTGCAGGGGCTGGAACTTGATGGCCAGTTCCTTCTCAGCGACGAAATCGAGATTGGCGGGGCGTTCGCCTATCTCGATCACGAATTCCAGTCCTTCCCAGGGGCAGGGTGTTCAGTGATCGAAACGGGCTTGGGCACATGCCCGGATTCTGCAGGTGTGGGTACCAAGGACCTTGCCGGCGAACGCGGGGCCTTTGCGCCCGAGTTCAGTGGTAACGTCTATCTCGCCTTCAATCGCAGTTTCGAGAATTTCGATCTGAATGCCCGGATTGGAGCCAACTTCAAGGACGAGATGTTCCTGGATGGCGACCTCGACCCGAACGCGTTTCAGGAAGGATATACGAAATTCGATGCTCATGTCGGGGTGGAGTTTGGCCGCTACGAATTCCGTGTATTCGGTCGCAACCTAACCGATGAAGCCACCTATACCGCCTCGGTCGACGCGCCACTCAGCCCGGGCGTGTATGTTGGCTGGATCGAAGAGCCGCGCGTGATTGGTGCCGAAGGCCGTATAAATTTCTGATCGTCTTGTAGCAGCCTCCTTTCCATCGAAGGGAGGCTGCTCCAGACTTGAGCGGTTGAAAGCTGACAATAGCAGGTCAGGAGCTTGCGAACATGAAACTCGATGGAAAAGTCGCTGTGGTTACAGGTGGCGCCTCTGGACTAGGCGCTGCTGCGGCACGCAGTTTTGTTGAGCAGGGCGCACGCGTCGCGCTCTTCGATCTGAGCGAAGTCGCAGGAAACGCGCTCTGTGGCGAACTTGGAAACAAGGTCTGCCAGTTCTTCAAGGTCGATGTGACCGATGATCAATCGGTTGCGGAGGCGGTGACAAATACCGTCGAGAAATTCGGGACCATTCAGATTGCTGTCAACGCGGCAGGCATTCCGGCACCGACCAAAATTCTCGACCGGGACGGCAAACCTTGTCAACTCGACAAGTTCACCAAGGTGGTCATGGTCAACCTCGTCGGCACATTCAACGTCATGAGTAAATGCGTTGCCGTCATGGCGAGGAACGCGCCAGACGATCTGGGCGAGCGGGGAGTCGTTATCAATGTGTCATCCGGTGCCGCCTATGAAGGGCAAATAGGTCAGGCCGGCTATTCAGCGTCCAAGGCGGGTGTGATCGGTATGAACATGCCGGCGGCGCGGGAACTCGGAGCCGTCGGCGTCCGTGTCAACGCGATCGCACCGGGGCTGTTTTTGACACAGATGGTGAAGAGTCTGGGTGAGAAGGTGGTCGCTTCACTGGTCGACACTGTCGAGGCGCCACGCCGCGCCGGAGACCCCATGGAATTTGCACACGCATGCCAGTTCATCGTCGAGAATGGATACTTGAATGGTGAAACAATTCGCCTCGATGCGGCAACACGTTTGAGGGCGAGATAGTGGGGATTGAAACCGGCATCACCGAGCTTGAGAGGATATTCACCCTGCAGCGTTCCCTCACGCGAGAGCAGGTGTCCCGCAGCTATGAAACCCGGATGGACCTGCTGGCTCGTCTTGGGAAAATGTTCGAGACGCATGAAGACGAACTCATTAACGCGGTTAGGGCTGATTTCGGAATACGCAGCCGGTATGAAACCATCCTGACAGACATCATGCTGGTTCTGTCGGATGTGAAATTTGCACGGCGCCATTTAAAACACTGGATGAAGCCGCGCAGTGTCAAAACTGACACGTTTGGATTGCCGGGATCTTCGCGGCTAATTCCGCAACCCCTTGGTGTCGTCGGCATTCTCGGAACCTGGAACTATCCCTATGGCACAGTATTCGCCGGTGCGGCGGGTGCGTTGGCGGCTGGCAACCGGATTATTGCCAAGCCAAGTGAAATTTCGGCTCATTCAGCTGAAATTTCGCAGCGTCTTGTTCGCAAGTATTTTTCAGAAGAAGAGATAGCAGTGGTAATCGGCGGCCCGGATGTCGCGCAGCAGATGACGTCTCTTCCATTCGATCATATTCTCTTCACCGGTTCGCCCAATACAGGTAAAAAAGTCGCCCAGTCGGCCGCAGCCAATTTGACACCTGTGACGCTTGAGCTTGGCGGCAAGTGCCCCATTATCATTGATAAAAGTGCTCATTTTCCAGAAGTCGCGCAGAGCCTTGTTTTCGGCAAGCTCCTCAACGCAGGACAAACGTGCATCGGTGTCGACTACGCATTCGTTCCAGAAGGGAGTGTAGAAGACTTTGTGTCAGCGCTCGCCAGGCAGGTGCACAAGTGTTTTGGCGAGATCGAAGCCAATCAGGACTATACAAGCATTATAAATCACCGGCAGTTTGACCGTTTGCGGGGACTGGTTGAAGACGCCCGCGCAAAAGGTGCCGGAGTGACCAATCTCGCAGGCAGTGGCGATGGCATGTTCGAGGCTGCTCATCGAATAGCCCCGCTGGCTGTGACCAATGTTGCAAGCGATATGGGGCTGATGCAGGAAGAGATTTTCGGGCCGATTCTGCCGATCCTGACCTATCGTACGGAAGACGAAGTAATCGAGTACATCAATGCTGGCGAGCGGCCACTGGCACTTTACTATTTCGGTAAAGACAGTGCAGGTCGACGAAAAATCCTTGGCGAAACCCATGCTGGCGGCGTGACCCTGAACGGCACGGTGATGCACGTCTTCCAGCGCCGTCTTCCATTTGGCGGCATCGGGCAAAGCGGGATCGGATCCTATTTGGGGCCGGGAAGTTTCGAGCGGTTCAGTCATTTGAAGCCGGTGTTCTCACAATCGAAGATCAGTGTGCTTAGCCAATTGCTGCCTCCCTATTCTTCGAAGACGGGCTGGTTGCTGAATCTATTTAAAAAGCTGCTTTAAATCGATCCTGTACGCAGCAATCTTAGGGTGGTGTAGACAAAAGGGAGGACAGTCTCTGTGTTCGGAATTTTCTCAAAAAAGCGCAATGACCGTGAACTGATGCCTGTTGACGTCGCTCCAAGTTCTGCTGCAGCATTGGTTTCGACAGAAGGCGGGCGGGTAAATTACAGCCGTGTCATGCAAGGGCTCGCGGAATCCTTCGGAGATCGTGAGGCGATTGTGAATCTTGAGCGTGGCCGCCGGCTGAGTTTTCGTGACTATCACATCATAACCAATCAGATTGCACATATTCTCAATGGAAACCTGAATCTCGGCGCGGGCGACCGATATGTCTGTATGCTGCAAAATGACAATCTCTCCCTGTTCCATTGGGGGTCAGCTGCAAAAGCTTATGCAACATGTTGTCATGCCAACTACCTCGACAGCCTGGAAACGCATCTTGGCCAGATCGACATCGTCAAGCCCAAAGTCGCATTCATCGAGAATGACCTCCTAGCCTCCCATGCTGGCCCGCTTACCGAACGCGGCATTCAGATTGTTGTGATGGATGCTCTGGTCAAGCCATATTCAGGCGTGTTGGCCCTTCCCGATCTTTTGGCGAACGCGTCGACAGAGAACACAGATATTGAAATCGATGATCGAACGCACGTCGTGCTCATGCGCTTTACAGGAGGCACGACTGGTGACAGCAAGTGCGCGAAGTATTCAATCGACAACATTCTGGGGTGCCGCGATAGTTTCCTGACACTTCCAGACCCGGATTTCTTCGATGGCTGCCGCATGCTGCATATAGCTCCCATTAGCCATGGCAGCGGTATGATGCTTTTGCCGGTTCTGTTCAGCGGTGGTTGCACGGTAACAATGAACGAGCCCAGTCTGGAGAACTGGTGCCGCTATATCCAGCAAGAGAAGATTTCTCACGCCTTCATCGTACCGACTCTGGCGTACCGCCTTTTGGAAATGCCCGAAGCACGAGAGTATGACCTATCCTCATTGCGCACGGTGTTGTATGGCGCGGCCCCCATGAGCCCGGCCAAGGCCAAGCTCCTGGTTGAGCGATTCGGTTCAATATTCACACAAGTGTACGGCTCCACGGAACATCTGGCGGCAACCCTCTGCCTGAGCAAGAAAGATCATATCGTGGACGCTGAGACTGAAGGCCGACTCGCGTCCGCGGGTCGACGCTCAACCGGGATCGAACTGTCGGTTTGCGATGATGACGGTAATCCAGTTCCTGTAGGCGAACTCGGCGAGTTCTATTTGCGATCGCGCTCAACCTGTCTTGGCTATGAAGGCAATCCAGAGAAGACGAAGGAGGAATTCGTCAACGGATACTGGAAGTCAGGGGATATCGGATATACGGACGAAAACGGATATTGCTACCTGGTTGATCGGAAGAAGGACATGATCATCACGGGTGGTTTCAATGTCTATGCGACTGAGGTTGAGGCCGCAGTCAACTCCCATCCTGGCGTTTTGATGTCAGCGGTTGTCGGTGTTCCCCACGAAGAATGGGGCGAGGCTGTACATGCGGAAGTCATCCTTAACGACTCTGTTGAGGTGGCCGAATCTGACCTGATTGCCTATGTAAAAGAGCAGATCGGATCTTTCAAAACACCAAAATCCGTGTTGTTCGTGGAGGAACTGCCTCTGAGCGTCGTTGGTAAGGTGTTGCGAAAGGATGTACGTAAGAAATACTGGGGCGGCCAGGTCCGCAGTATTGGCTGAAGCGTGTACAATCCTGTTCAAAAATTGGACAAACCGTCATGAACCGATAAAGCTTGTCATCGAAGACGGTCGTACAGGACAATCGATATTTGAACCACACATCATCAGGTAAGGCGCAACCAGAATTGAGTGAGACGCGGTCAGTCATTGCATCCTGGCTCATACAGATTGTGGCCATATTGGACGAATTTGACTTTTCCATTGATGTACCAGATCTACTGCGGCGTGCGGAAGTTGATCCTGATATTCTCCAGGACCCGAATGCCAGGGTGCGGTCTAGACGATTCAGTCGCTTCATTGAGCTCATCGTAGAGGCGACAGGTGATGAGACGATCGGGCTGAAGCTGGCCGAGCGAAATACGCCCGGCTCAATGCATGCGCTTGGGTATTCATTGTTCTCAAGCCGAACGCTGGAAACATTCTTCCACCGGTTTGATCGTTTTTTCAGGCTAATTTCTCATTCTGCTGAGACAAGGTCTGAAATCAGGAAGGGGTGCCTCATTCATTCCATTGAACTCAAGGAAGACGTGCCGCCGGTCCGCCAGGATGTTTTTTTGGCGACGGTGCTTCGCTTCGTCAGAATGGTTTACCGAGCGGACTATTCTCCTGTTTTGGTAAGAATGCGTCGTCCGAAACCTGGTAAGGTCGCGATGGATGAATTTGATGCCTTTTTCTGTTGTCCGATCGAATATGGTCACGACAGTCTAGAGCTGCATGTGGCCGAGAAGGACTATACGCGCGTGCTGCGCGGCGCGAATTCCGACATTGTTCGAAGGAATGACCAGATTGCGATGGAATACATTGCCCGGTTCGATGAACAACAAATTATTCCGCGGATCCGGGCGGCGATTGTCGAAATGCTACCGGATGGAGCTGTCTCCCTGGAGTCGGTTTCAAGAGAGCTAAATACAAGTAACCGAAGTCTTCAGCGCCAATTGCAGGATGAGGGCACAACCTTCAACACCGTGCTCGACGATGTTCGCCAGCATCTCGCTATCGGCTATTTGCGGACAGGTCGTCGGTCCATCAAGGAGATATCGTATCTGTTGGGATACAAGGACCCCAGCAATTTCTCCCGTGCGTTTCGCCGGTTAACGGGGCAGTCCCCGCAGGAATTCCTCGAGAATGAGCGCCAGCTGGACGATAGCTGACATCGCTAGAGCTCTGCATTGCCTTGGGCGGCTCGACTGACGACGCTTTGGCGCACGGTGACATGCGTCTGATGTTCAATAAGTTTTCTGGCCCGATAAAGTGAAGCCTCATCTGGAACGGGCCAAGTTTTGGAGCGAACGCGGCCCAATGCTTGGAATTGGACAATTGTCGTTTGAAACCCTGAAATTTGAGGCGGAAGATTCGTGTGCACGAATTACCCTGACGCGTCCGAGCAGCATGAATGCACTGTCCGCTCTAATGGTGAATGAACTTGCGCAATGTGTGAAAGATGTTGCCGAGCGCGATGAGATTCGAGTGCTGACTATCACTGGGAGCGGGCGCGCCTTTTGCTGCGGTGCTGACCTGAAGGGCGTTTTGGGGGAAGTTCAGGCTGGTGACAATACCGGGTTTCTTGGCTTCCTTCGCGACATTCAGAACGTGTTTTTGGCTATTCGTGCTTTGCCGAAGCCGACAATTGCAGCGCTCAATGGATTGACTTTGGCCGGCGGACTGGAGCTAGCCATGACCTGCGATGTCGTGATGGCGGCGCGCAGTGCGCGGCTGGGCGACGCCCATTCCAATTTTGGTGTTCTGCCGGGCGGCGGGGGATCTCTCTTGCCGAGGTATGTTGGCGAAAAGAAAGCGAATTATCTCCTATTCTCCGGCGATCATTGGTCGGCGGAAGCGTTTCGTGAAGCCGGATTTGTAAGCCAAGTTGTTGAGGATGACGACTTGTCATCGGTTGCAGAGGCGCTTGCTGCAAAGCTGGCGGAGAAAAGCCCGCTTGTACTTCAGCGTATGAAGGAGATGGTTGCCGGAAGCGCACACTTGTCCGCGCGCGAAGCCATCGCGTTGGAAATGCGCCATCTCGAAGCGCATGCAAAATCCGCTGACTTCCTCGAAGGGCTTTCAGCCTTCAGTGAGAAACGAACACCGAAATATTCAGGCCAGTAGCGGCCATCTGTAGATGGGGAGAGAGTCTTGTCGGATAGTAAGATTTATATTGTAGGCGTCGGCATGACGCATTTCGGGCGGCATCTGGAAGCAAGTATTTCTGAATTGCTGGACACCGCCATTTTGCGTGCGGCGGATGATGCAGGCTGCACCAAGGCCGCCGTGGAGGCAGTTTACCATTCCAGTGCGACCCAAGGGTTCTTGCAGGGACAAACCTTTGTTCCTGGCCAGGTTGCGCTCAGCAAGATCGGGCTGACAGGTATTCCCGCATTCAATATTGAAAACGCCTGTGCGTCCAGTTCATCCTCCTTTCACCTTGCTGTTCAGGCGCTTAAGGCTGGTATGCAGGACGTTGTCCTGGCGGCGGGTGTCGAGAAAATGAACGTGCCTGACAAGGCGAGGATGTTCGCTGTGTTCGATGGCGGTTGGGATGTTGAGACACCTGAGGAGAATGCCAAAAGGCTTCTCCAGTTGGGCGAAGGTGTTGCCGAACCGGAGGGATCGGAATCTGAACGCCCTTATAGCGTATTCATGAAAATCTACGCAGCGTTCGGCCGGAACCATATGAAGCGCTATGGCACGACTCAGCGCCAGATTGCTGCGATAGCCGCGAAAAATCATCAGCATTCAGAGCACAATGAGTATTCGCAATACCGTCAGCCTTACACGATTGATGAAATTCTTTCAGCACCTCCCATCACTTACCCTTTGACGCTGCCAATGTGCTCACCGATCTCGGATGGTGCTGCAGCGGTCATCCTTTGCAATGAGGAAGGCTTGAGGAAGATTGGTGCCACTACGTCACGAGCCGTCCAGGTTATGGCCAGCGCCGTTGCAAGTGGAAACCCCGCGCGCAGCGCCGATGCACCGGAACGCCATGTTGCGCGAATTGCCGCTGAGAGGGCGTATGAAATGGCCTGCCTTTCACCAGAAGACATGGACGTTGCCGAGGTGCACGATGCAACCGCGATTGGTGAGTTGATGCACGCCGAGAACTTGATGTTAGTTCCGATCGGTGAAGCAGGCCCGGCAGCGGAACGCGGGGACTTCACGATTGGCGGCTCAATCCCGATCAATCCGTCTGGCGGGCTGGAGTCCAAAGGCCACCCCATCGGCGCAACCGGGCTGGGGCAAATTCATGAGCTTGTCACCCAATTACGCGGCGAAGCTGGAAAGCGCCAGGTTGATGGTGCCCGACACGCTATCCACGAAAACAGCGGCGGCCTAATTGGCATTGAGGAGGGTGTTGCTGTGGTCAACATTTTCAAGAGGGCAAATGCATGATTGGGGGATTAGATATTTTCTTTGACAAGGCTGAGCTCGCCGCAATCGAAAGCCTGCGTCGCTATCTTGATGAGCAGCTGGAGCCGGAACTGGCTGCGCATGGGGAAGACTTCGTTCCAAAGGACAAAATGCAAAGCTGGACGCAAAAGCTGGCAGAATTTGGTCTCGTCAACGCCCCACAGCCGGAATCTGCCGGCGGGCTGGGGTTGTCCTGGAAGCTGCACGTTCAACTAATTGAAGAGCTTGCCTATAGTTCGGGAGACTTGGCGATAGCCGCACTTGTTAATGGCAGCGCAGCGTCGATGCTGGTCAAACTCGCGCCGGAGCACATCAAGACACGTTACCTGCCTAGATTGTTGGCGGGGGAACTTTTTGCGTCTGTCGGCATTTCCGAGCCGGATGTCGGTTCGGATGTCGCGGCGGCGAAAACCAGGGCTGTGCGAGATGGTGACCATTGGGTGATTTCTGGTGAGAAAACATGGATCACCAATGGTGAGTACTCAGATTTTTTCATCTGCACCTGCCGAACTGGCGAGAACGAACTGACCCATATCCTGCTCGATCGCAATGAGCATCCTTATGAAGTCCGCGGTATTCCAAAGATCGCGCTCAATCGACAATCAACATCACAGGTTTTTCTCGATGATGTGCGCGTTCCGGTCGAGAATACTATCGGTGAAATAGGCTCGGGTCTGAAGAACACGCTCACCCTGTTCGAACGCGCGCGAGTTCACGTCGGGTCGTGGGGCTATGGCATGGCGCGGCGCGCGCTTGATGAGTCAATAAAATATGCAATCGACCGTTCGCAGCATGGCAAACCAATTGCCGGCCACCAGCTCATTGCAGAAAAGTTAGCTGTAATGGCCACAGAGATCGATGCAGCGCGCCTGTTGTCTTTGCGCGCAGCGGGCATGATTGACGCCGGACAGCGCTGCGACAAGGAGTGCGCAATGGCAAAATGGTACGGTACCGAAATCGCTGTCAGTGCAACGCGCCAGGCAGTACAGATTCACGGCGGTAATGGCGTCACGAAGGAGTTCATTGTCGAGCGCCTCGCCCGCGAAGCGATGATCGCACCCATTCCGGATGGAACGACTGAGATCCAGAAACTCCTTATCGGGCGGAGCCTGACGGGCGTCTCGGCGTTCAGGTGACGTCCCGTGTCTAAAGGGCCTCTGCAGGGCATTCGGATTGTCGAAATCGAGGGCATTGGGCCGGCGCCCTTTTGTGGCATGCATCTGGCCGATCTGGGCGCGGATGTCGTTCTCATAGAGCGAAAGACCAAGGGCTCCGATCCGGGATCGACTTTGCCTGTCGGCATTCTGAAAAGAGGCAAGCGCTCGATCGCTCTGGACCTGAAAGACTCTGAAGACCGCGCGGTCGCGCTGGATCTGATTGCGACGGCGGACGCCCTGATCGAGGGCATGCGGCCGGGAGTGATGGAACGCCTGGGCCTTGGTCCGGAAGTTTGTCTGGGGCGGAACCCACAGCTTGTCTTTGGTCGCATGACGGGCTGGGGGCAGGCGGGACCGCTCGCCCAGGCGGCTGGACATGATATCAATTATGTATCCGTCAGTTCAGCTGCCTGGTTTGCAAGCCCAACTGGAACGCGATCACTGCCGCCACCAGGCTTGGTCGGGGACATTGGCGGCGGTGCGAACTATCTGACGATTGGCATTCTCGCGGGCATTCTAAAGGCCAGAGCCACCGGTGAGGGCGATGTGATTGATGCAGCGATTGTCGATGGGTCGGCGCATATGATGAACCTCATCTTCGATTTGCTGCCCAGCGGCATGATGCAAGCCGAGCGCGGGCGCGGCTTTCTGGATGATTCCCCTTGGTACAGTTCCTATCGCTGTGCAGACGGGCGTGACATCACGCTTGGCGCGCTAGAACCGAAATTTTACGCAGAACTTCTACAGCGCCTCGGTCTTGCAGGCGATCCCGACTTCGAAGACCAGTATGATCGTGATAGCTGGTCGAAGCAGTCAGAGAAGTTTCGTGCTCTTTTCGCAACCGAACCATCTGCATACTGGCAAGACTTACTAGAGGGGACCGATGCATGCTTTGGCCTTGTGGAAAGTCCGATCAGTGCACCTTTGCACCCTCATAATCTGGCGCGCGGAATCTTTGAAAACAGCCAGGGTTATGTTCAGGCTGTTCCGGCCCCGCGTTTCCAATCGAACGTGCAGGCAATCCCCGGTCCAGCACCTGAGCATGGTCAGCACCAGCAAGAGCTGCTCAAGGAGTTGAAAACCCGCAACTAGATCCGTTGCAAGTAGGTGTCCCAGGCTTTGTCGCTGGCACAAAATGACGGAACATTGGCGTTGCGCGGGGCTTGAGAAACTTCGCCGTTCCAGTGCAATCTTGCTTGGTATGAGAAAAAATCCAGAACCTCATCCACTGGGGTGTCCGGGAGGACAAAATGAACGGCAAAAAAATGCCCGCTACAGCGCTGAAAGTCATTCTGACGGGCGCTACGATCGGTCTTCTGGCTGCCTGTGGAGGGGCGGTCGACTCTGGCGACGCTTCCACACAAGCCTCCCAGGGGATCAATGAGGAACGTTTGCTCAATGCCGCAGGCGAACCACATAACTGGCTTACTCATGGTGGCACGTTTTCAGAAACGCGGTTTAGCGCGCTTGACGCCATTAATCTGGAAACAATCGACCAGCTGGATCTTGCCTGGGCGGCACCGCTTGGCAGCTATCGTGGCGTAGAGGCAACCCCGATCATTGTTGATGGTGTCATGTACACTACGGGTTCGTGGAGCGAAGTGCTGGCGCTTAATGCTGCCACAGGAGAAATTCTTTGGCGCTACGATCCGGAGGTTCCCCGATCAAAGGGCGCACATGCTTGTTGCGATGTCGTCAATCGCGGCGTGGCTGTCTATAACGACAAGGTCATATTCGGGTCGCTGGATGGTCGTCTGATCGCTCTTGATTCAAAGTCAGGCGAACAGATCTGGGAGACCCGTACTGTACCGCTCGAAGAACCCTATACGATCACAGGGGCGCCTCGCATTGTGAAAGGCAAGGTCATCATCGGAAATGGCGGTGGTGAGTTCGGCGTTCGCGGATTTGTTGCAGCCTATGATGCTGAAACAGGTGAACAGGCCTGGAAGTTCTACACTGTGCCGGGAAATCCGGATAATGGATTCGAAAACGAAGCCATCGAGATGGCTGCTGAGACCTGGACAGGCGAATGGTGGAAGCTGGGCGGTGGCGGGACTGTCTGGGACAGCATGGCATTCGATCCTGAACTGGACCTCCTCTATATCGGCGTTGGAAACGGCTCGCCCTGGAATCAGAAAGTACGAAGCCCGGACGGCGGCGACAATCTGTTCCTGTCATCAATCGTCGCGTTACGTCCAGACACAGGAGAATATGTCTGGCACTATCAGACGACGCCGGGCGAAACTTGGGACTACACAGCTACGCAGAATATCATTCTAGCTGATCTTGAGATCGAGGGAGAGCTTCGTCAGGTGCTGATGCAAGCGCCGAAAAACGGCTTCTTTTATGTCATCGACCGAATAAGCGGCGAACTTATTTCCGCAGAGCCATTTGTTCCCATTAACTGGGCCACACATATCGATATGGAGACCGGGCGTCCTGTTGAAAACCCCGAGGCGCGCTATCTGTCTGGTGGACCTGCGCTCGTCAAACCCAGCCCATTTGGTGCCCACAACTGGCACCCCATGTCATTCAATCCGGAAACAGGGCTGGTATATATTCCCGCACAAGATGTTCCTTTCCTCTATTCCGATCAGATCGAGGGCGAGATTGCCCGCTTTGACCGAGACGCATTCAATATCGGTGTCAGCCTGACAGACGCATTACCGGAAACAGAAGAAGCACGTCGCACACTTCTGCGCCAACTTGTCCAAGCACATCTTGCTGCCTGGGATCCGGTAGCTCAGAAAGAAGTCTGGCGTGTTCAGCATGAGCGAATGTGGAATGGAGGTACGCTGACAACGTCTGGAGATCTGGTATTCCAAGGCACGACGAGCGGCGTTTTCAATGCTTACAACGCCAAAACAGGCGAAGAACTGTGGTCGTATCCGGTTGGTGTCGCAATGGTCGGTGGACCTGTGGCGTATGAGGTCAATGGCGAGCAGTATGTTGCTGTATCAGCTGGTTGGGGCAGTGGTGCCAATTTGCTCGCCGGCTTCTATGTCGGGCAGACAGGAGGCCCGGTTGAAGGCCATGTACTTGCCTTCAAACTTGGCGGAGAGGGCGAGCTAAACGTCGCCGCGCTTCCGCAGAAGGCAACGCCTGAGCCAGCGCGACAGCCGCATTCGGCTGAAGCGGTTGTACGGGGCACAGACCTCTACGGTCGATTCTGCGGTGTCTGCCATGGCGGCGCGGCCATTTCGTCCGGAACGCTCCCCGATCTGAGGCAGTCAGCGACTCTCGGGATAGACACTTTTGATGCTTTCCTCCTTCAAGGGGCCGGCGAAGCGATTGGCATGCCCAACTTCGCCGGCCGCCTAAGCCAACAGGAAGTCGATGATATTGAGGATTTCATCCTCTCTCGAGCCTGGATGGCGTTTCAAGACGAGCAACAGTCGACGTCTCAAGCTGAATAGTATTCTGACAATTCGCTAAACCAGTACAAATCTGTCACTCTGGGAGACAACAAATGAAACCTCATATCGCTGCTGCTGCAGTCGCAATCGTAGCCGTGCTTGGTGCATGCTCCACTATCCCAGTCTTTGATGCGTCGGGTCCGGAGTTTCCTCCAATGAACCCAAATCTGGTGGACAGCGAGCTTGCCACCACGCATTTTAATCCGGCTCAACAGGATTCCCTTCCGTTTGCTGGGCCGGTCGGTATTCACGAGATTGATGATGAGGGTATTCAAAGGGTCCCGGCAGGGTTGGTGAACCTCACGCTTATGCAATTACCAACTTATCCTTCAGGTGAGCAGGTGGCCATCTCCGCCAACAATAATCGTATCTCCAAAATCCTGATTAGCGATGGCAAGTTTCAACTGATCAATGCTCTGCCTGTGGAAGGTCAACCCTTCATGTCTGTCGAGGATGCTGAACGTATCGCCGTCGAAATGGATAGTACGGCCTCAGAAGCTGAACTGCTTGGCTATCTCAATCGGAACTATCCACGTTATGTTGAGCGGGTCGTCGCCAGAGCAGCAATCTATAATGTCGTCGACCGCAATGGTGACTTCTACACTGTCGTCAACAACGATGTCGTCGTTTATGGTGATGCCGAACCCGGCAATCCGCTGTCACCACTGGTGGAAAAGCGCCGCTTTCAGCTGCCGCGCGAATATTTCAATCCAACACTGGAAGACCCTGATGCTGTGTTCGGATTGAATCTGACTTATGATGGCATGCTGGCGCTGGTGACGATGGGCGGCGTTGTCGTCATCGTAGACCGAAATTTTGAACAGGCACCGATCATTCATGAGTTGGCTGACGATGAGCAGGTTACGAACTCGATCGCCATTGATGAGGGTGGTGGCATTTATGTTCTCTCAAATAGGAGGCTCCATAAACTGGTTTGGGACGGGGAAACACTTCACTCTAGAGGGTATGGCGCGTGGTCATCAGAATACGATTCCTTCACCGGCAAACTTGGCGGCGTGAGTCTCGGCAACGGATCAGGCTCTACGCCCTCACTTATGGGCTTCGGAGACGAGGAAGACAAACTTGTTGTCATCACGGACGGAGAGTTGATTATGAATGTCGTCGCCTTCTGGCGCGACGATATTCCAGAGGATTTCGTCCAGAAGCCAGGGACCAAATCGCGTCGAATTGCCGACCAGATTCAGGTTAGTTTCGGAAAGTCTGACCTTGAGCGCGCCCAGTCTGAGCAATCCGTTGCGGTATATGGCTACGGTGCCTTGGTGGTAAACAACACATTGCCATCGCCATTGCCAACAATGCTGGAGAATGTTGTCATGTCTGGTAGACTACGCAAAGGACCGACGGGTGCTGAAAAGTTTGAATGGGACGTTGAAGCTGACCGCTGGGTGCGTGCCTGGGCAAATCCCACTGTATCGAGCCCATCAACCGTCCCCATGATTTCTGGCGGCGCCCAACAGGTCTATGTCAATGGTTTCGTAGACGGAAAATGGGAGGTCACAGGTCTTGATTGGGAGACGGGTGAAGCCGTTACACGGCTTCGCCTTGGTGATAGCCACATTTACAATGGCGCTTACTCTGTCATTCACCTCCTGCCGGGCGGCGATATCGTTCTTGGAGGATTGCTGGGCATGATGCGGATATCGGTCGAGCGCTAGGTGTTGACTTTAGTATGATGTGTTGAGTTTCGGCGCTCTGTGCATTGTAGTTAGCGGTGAAATCTAGTTCTATAGATCAAGCTTGATTTGGCAGGGAGTACAATCCGCGTTAACTATGGCTATCGGTGCCGGTGAGCGGCGTCGAACTCAAGCGGTCTACAAAACTGTGGACCAAAATCAGACCGAACTGAGGACCAAGAATCGATTACACCTCCCGTAAGTGATTGAAAAATATGGATAAAAAATATGGAATGTGGCACGTCACTCGCGCCAAACTAAACTATATAAGCCGTTGATTTGCAAGCGGAAAAAACCCGACGATCTGTGCTGCTTCGGGTTAGGCGCGACATTCGGGGTTCGAACCTTGAACACCTCGAATAGGCATCCCGCGCTTTCGTCGTTAGCCTGTTTGGTAACAAGCCTGACGATGAATATGCGATGACGTTTCTGCTCCAGCCCGTGAAGAATGATGAGCGTGCACTTGCCGGTGCGCCCATGATTGGCGCGGCTCAGAAACTTCTGGCGTATCTGGCCGAACATGATGCGATCGGCCTGACGAAGGGCAAGGCGTTTCAGCGCAAGTTCGTGCACTGGGCGGCTGCCGAGTTCGCCTGGCCGGGCTGGGAAGAGGACAAGCTGTTCCTCGTCAATAAGGTGCTGAATGAGGACGATTTTCCGCCGCTCGAAGCTCTGCATTTCCTTCTGCTGAAACTCGAGCTGATCCGGCATTACAAGCTGACCTGTCGGCTCACCAAGGCGGGCAGGGACATTGCTGACAAGCCCGGCGATCTCTTCAACCTGATCGCGCCATTCTGGTTGTTCGAAGTCGATCATGCCGCTTCGTCGCGGATGCCCGAGCCGAGGCTTGGCAACTGGGATGTGTTTCTCGGTGTGCTGAATACGGAGGCGGTGCCAGGCGTGACATGCGGCGTGCTTCGTGAAATCCTTTACGGTCCGCCGGACGCCGGACAGCCCTATGACCGCTTGCCGGGAATGATCTGGTCACAAATGCTTCAGCCGCTGTGCTGGATGGGGTTGCTGGCCGAGACAATGTCAGACGATCGACAGCATTTCGCAGATCGCGTCTACAGCACCACCGGTCTTTGGTCCGAGGCCTTCTTGTTCCCGTTTGATGACCAGGTCGGTTTGGTGACGCTGCATTGACGTCATCGCTTCGAGCACTTGAAGCCGCGCCCGTCGGGTGTCGCACAATGGGTATTTCGTGACCCATTCAAAACTTTAATGGGTCACGAAGGGGGCGGCGAAAGTCTTTGGCCGGGCAGTTTCGGCCTGTCAGGCGATACTGTTGGGAGGAGCCTCGATGGAATTGATCTCCGCTTCGAGCACTGCGATCGTTTCCAGAATGGCGTCGAATGGCTCGGGCGCATCGAACAGCATTTCAGCCATTTGCGCATAGTCAGATCGAAGTGCGGCCTCAAGTTCAGGCGCTGGCGCGAGTCTGAGCGTTGGCGGTCGGGCCGTCTCATAATTTGCCCAGGCCGCCCGGAAGAAGACGGATTTGTGGAGCGCCACAGCTTCAAGAAGCGCCAGATCGCTCAGGGCCTGAGGCCTTGTTTTGGATCGGGCGAGTTGCGCGAGGTCGTAATAGTGACGCGACATCCTCTCACCGAGCGGCCTCGCCGCATCCCGGTGCGCCAACATGTGAAGGATGGTCGCCTTTTCCCAGAATGTCCGGGCAGCTGACAAGGTCTTCACCGATACGCCTGGCTCTGAGAACAGGTCCGGAAACTGTTCGTTCACAAAGGGAAAGATGTCCCGCTGCTCTGCCGGTAGGTGATCCGAGCGTGCGCCGAATTCGAGGCGAACGAACGAACGCACATAGGGCAGGGCGGCTGTCGCAGGCAGGCTTTCCGGATAGGTGAAGATCAGCGTTTGCGGGTCATCATCTGAAGTTTTCAGAAGGACCGGTTTGCCAAGCGCTTCGCTCATCGCTTCTGACAGAGCGGCTTTGACCGAACCGCCGACTGCCTCAATGGCGCAGGCTTCGAGTTCGTCGAGCAAGGCCTTTCGGGTCTTATTGCTTGTCGCGTTGGCCGGGTCGCGCTCACCGGTGAAACCGAGATCATGGCGGTCAAGGCTGAGATCGATGTCTTCGGAGAAGCGGCGGATCAGGCCATAGGCTTTCGAAAGAGACGTGCCGCCTTTGAAGATCAGGCCGGGAATCCTATCGCCAAGTGAGAAAGCGCGCTTGATCGTCCAGCAGACCCAGAAGTCTTTCTCGACAATGGCGGCTTGCACGCCCATCCGCGCAGCCGTCTCCTGAAAGACCTCCGCGCGGATGGTTGCGGTTTCCTGCGCGAAACCATCCACTGTCAGGCCGCCGCGATCTGCTGAACCACCGGGCGCATCCATCCTGGTGCCTGAAGGGCATCTTTAACGAGGGCGCGGCGGGTGTCGGCGTCAATCGTCCTGGAGAGGCGCGCTACGACGCTTGCATCCACCCCATCCTTGCCGAGATAGCGCAGCGCCTGGAACACTGCACCGGTCGGTTTGCCAGCGCCGACAAGGTTCCTGGCGGCGGCGTTGCGCATGATGATGGTCTGCGCCCCGATCTGCTTCGTGCGGCTTGGTCCATCTGTCAGATAGACAGCCTTCGCCGGAACCTGTGTGGTCAGGCCGAGCATGTTCGCCGCGCGCGCCGGCGAGACCTGGACGACGCGTCCATCCTTTCGGGCGATGGCGGCGGCGACAGCATCAGGATCGGGCGACAGGCGGCCCAGACGAGGACTCGTCTTCGGGTAGTCATAAATGCCCCGGGCGAGTCGACGGATCACGCCCTGATCGGTCAGTCGCGACAGCGTCTGATCGACAGAGGCGCGCGAGCCGAGATCAAGGAAATCCGCGGGGGTAAAGACAGCCCCGCGTCCCTTGCCGATGATGCGGCGTTTGATCTTGTCGATGGCCATAGCCGGCTCCTTTATGTCAGAAAATAGGGCAAGTATTTCTGACAGTCAAGGGGCTGATTGGTGTGTGGTTCGCCACATGGTAATGTAGGCTTGGGGCGCGTGAAAGCTAAACGGCGAGAGGACCGCGATCCGGCGCGTGCGTCGGTCAGGGGGCTGGTAGCTTGAGGTATGTTTCAAACCCTCGGACAAGGCGCGCTTCTGTCCGATGAAATGTAACTTGCCGAGCTTTGTGTTGAGCGTCCCGCTACTTAAGCCCAGTCCGGCAGTGCTGAGGTCAGGGCGAACTGGAGCCGACACCGTAATTCGGCTACGCTCAGGCCGTGCACCGGAATCGTGTCAACTGCAACGATACGTCATGCGTGCATCATTCAATTTGCCTACGGAATGATATTGCCGGAATCGGCGACGGTAGTTTTCCACAGGCTTTTTGCAAGGTATTGATTCAATACAAAAATTGCAGTTCTTTCATCATCGAGTGGGAATAGGAATAAACTCCAGGTTCTCAGCGCGAGCGTAGATTCGGATTTTCTCGACCGGGTAGCGAGAAGAGCCTGTGGGGCCTGGGATGCGAAAGCCGGTGACCATTTTCATCCATCAGCTTCAGAACCGGCGCTTTCTCTATGATGTTGATCGGGGCCGGCCACACTGTCGGCACGGTCAGCGCGTCTGGAGTCTCCCAGACAACGATACGCACTTCCGCACAGTAGCCATGACCGAGGTTGGAGCAGGCCGGGACCGGATGGGTGAAGCGGATACTGACCTGCTGCCCCGTCCCGATATCCTGCCTCAATGGCACCCGCAAGGCCTGTGCCGATCAGCGCGCCGAGCGGGAGGAGACTTGATCCTGGCGCTTTGCAAGCCCAACAAGCTCCAGAGTTCCGCTGGCGTCCAGCGGACCATCTGCGATCTCGGTCACGAGGTCGATATTCTCGCGCGCGGTCAGGTTGGGCATAGACCTTGAAGACGGTGCTGCGTGCCCGACTATACGGCCTTTACCTCAGCCAGACGTCTGGTCCCAAGAATGCTTTTCGATAGTTCCGACATGGCAAGGAGCGCGACAGACGCGATTGCGATGACGAGCCAGTCCTCTCCCGACAGGGCGGCCGTGTGGAGGAAGGTTTGCAGGAATGGAGAATAGATCGCCGCAAGGTGCACCAGCAGCGTGCCTGCGACGGCGGCAAGCAGCCATTTGTTGCTCCATGGGGTGAGCGACCAGATGGGCTGCGACAGCGCACGGAATGAGAAGACGTTGACCTTCTGTACGATCACTATGACCGTGAGAGCCAGGGTCCGCGCTTCTGCCTCGGCGGTTGGGTTCATCATGAGGCGCCAGTGAAACGCGGCTACAGCCGCGGCGCCGATGGTGAGCGCGACCGCGATCATGTGGGTCAGCGCATTCAGGTCGATGAGCGGGGTTTCGCGCGGTTCGGGCAGCCGTTTCATGACATCGCGTCCGGCCGCGTCGGTGCTGAGCGCCAGAGCCGTCGGCCCGTCGGTGACGAGGTTCATCCAGAGGATCTGGATCGGCAGCAAGATGAGTGGGCCGCCAATCAGGAGATTGGCAATGATAGCAACCAGTTCACCCAAGTTTGACGCCAGCAGATAGCGCACGAATTTGCGGATATTGTCACGCTGGCGCCGCCCCTGTTCGACGGCGGTGACGATGGTCGCGAAGTTATCATCGGCGAGAACCAGGTCGGAGGCGTCCCGGGCAGCATCGGTGCCACGAAGTCCCATGGCGATGCCGATGTCCGCCTGGTTGAGGGCAGGCGCATCATTGGCGCCATCGCCTGTCATCGCAACCACCTCGCCGGCACCCTGGAGGAGGGAGACAATACGGATCTTGTCCTCCGGGGAGGTGCGCGCAAAGACGGCACCATCGACCAGGAGACGTGAGAGCTCTCGGTCGCTCATGCCAGCCATGGTCGTGCCTTCAATGGCGGGCGCCTCGGGCAGGCCGATCTGCGAGGCGATCGCGCGCGCTGTTTCGGCTGAATCCCCGGTGATCATGATAACCTTGATGCCGGCGGTGCGGGTGGCGGCGATGGCTGCTCTGGTTTCAGAGCGCGGCGGGTCGTAGAGGCCGATGAGGCCCAGGAATTCAAGCTCGCGCTCGGCATCGTCGGCGGAGAGAGAGGTTTCGTCTGTCAGGCTGCGGCGTGCGACGGCGATGATGCGCAATCCTTCCTGCGACAGGCGGGCAGCGGCCGCGGTCACCGCCCGCCGGTGATCTTCCGACAGGGCCTCACGCCGGCCATCGACCAGAATGCTGGAGCAGAGCGGGAGGACCATCTCGCTGGCGCCCTTTGTGTGAAGCAGCCGAGGTTCGCTTGCCAGCACGACGGACATCCGCTTGCGTTCGGACGTGAAAGCCGCCTCGAAGCAGCGGGCGCGGTGTGCGGTCACGTCCAGTCCGGCCTGGCGGGCGAGAGCGAGAAGGGCTGTCTCGGTCGGCTGGCCCTTGAAATCCGTGGTGTCTGCCTCGCTGTCCAGACGGGCATTGTTGCAGGCTGCTGCTGAGTGCAGCATGGCCTGCAGACCGGGTTGGTCCAGCGCGTGCACCGGTTGCCCGTCGAGGATGAAACGCGCCGGGCCCAGCTTGTCTTCAGTTTCTACAATGACGTCTGCTCCGGGTATCCACATATGGCGGGCCACCATGTCATTCCGGGTCAGCGTGCCCGTCTTGTCGGTGCAGATTGTGGTTGTCGCACCGAGCGTCTCGGCAGCCTGTAACAGGCGCAGAAGGGCCTTGCGCCGGGCGAGCGCGCGGGCCCCGAGCGCGAGCGTCACGGTAATGGCGGCGGGAAGGCCTTCCGGAACCATGGCGACGGCGACCGAAATGCCCGCCATCAGGGACTGGGCAAGCGGCCAGCCGCTCGACCAGCCCATGGTGCCGACGAAGATCGCTGCGGCAATCGCGCCGACGCCAAGCTGCGCAGCGAGCCGGGTGATCTTACGCTGCAAGGGTGTTGCCCCCGGATCGGCCTGGGCGGTGAGTTCCGCGATCCGGCCAAGTTCGCTTGAGCGGCCGGTCGCGACCACTACTCCTCGGCCATGACCGGCCGAAATGAGTGTGCCCGAAGAAAGGAGGGATGCCCGTTCATATAGGGCGGCGCCAGCGGCTACGGGCGCGACCTGTTTCGCGACGGGGATGGATTCGCCGGTCAGTGCGGATTCGTCTGCTCGCAGGTCGCTGGCCTCGGCAATTCTCAGATCTGCCGGCACTCTGTCACCCGCCCTCAGCAGCACAACGTCTCCAGGGACGAGTTTGGCGGAGGATATCTGCTGCTGCTTCCCGCCCCGGACCACTTCGCAGACCGGCGCGAGCATCTTATGCAGGCCCTCGATCGCATTTTGCGCCTGCCATTCCTGGATGACACCCAGAATGGCATTGAAAGCGATGATGACGAGGATCGCCGCTGCATCGATCACCTCGCCGACAAGGAGTGACAGGCCTGCGGCCAGCAGCAGGATGAGGACCAGCGCGCTTGTGAACTGGCGCAGCACCAGCATGATCAGAGAGCGGCTCGCCGCCGCCGAGATTTCGTTCGGACCGCAGTCTGAAAGCCGCTGTCCTGCCTCGGCAAGCGACAGTCCGTCCGCTATGCTGGTGTTTAGCCGCGAAGCGACGTCGGCGGCTTCCAGAGCATGCCAGTCAGAGATCGGGGCGGGCTGCAATACTACCGGTCCAGAACATAAGTGCCCGGAGCATCCCGCAGGACCGGATAGCCTGCCCGTGCATAGCCAAGACGAGCCGGAGCCTTGCGCGGTTCGCCGCTCCGCTCGATGAGCCAGTCGCGCCAACTTGTCCACCAGGATCCCTGGCGATGAGCAGCGGCCGCCTGCCACGCTTCAGGACTGAGATAATGTTCATGGGCGATACGATGGCCGACCAGGTGGTCGCGGCGCGGATGGCCGGGTTCGGTAACGATACCGGCATTGTGGCCTCCGTCTGCAAGGATGAAGGTGACGTCTGTGCGGGCGAGGCGGGTGATCTTGAAGACTGACTTCCAGGGGGCGACGTGATCGCGTGTTGTTCCGACGGCCAGGACAGGTGCGCGGATATCCGAGATGGAGACCACCCGGCCGTCGACCCTGTAGCGGCTGAGGGCGAGCTGGTTTTCCAGATATAGACCGCGCAGATAGTCGCGCATCATGCCGCAGGGCATGCGGGTGGCGTCCTCATTCCAGGCGAGCAGATCGAAGGTCTTGGGGGCCTCGCCGAGCAGGTATCGCCTGACCGCGGTATCCCACACCTGCGTTTCCGAGCGCAGCATCTTGAACCCGTCACTCATGAAGCGGGCAGGCATGATGCCTTCGAGCTCCATCATGTCTTCAAGGAAGGTCACCTGCGCTTCGTCGACGAACAGGCGGATGTCGCCCGGCTCGCTGAAATCGGTCTGGGCAGCCAAGAGGGAGACCGTTGCCAGACTGTCATCGCCGTCGCGGGCCATCCGCGCCGCCTGGATCGACAGCAGCGTTCCCCCGAGGCAGTAGCCGCAGGCATGGATTCGTGGCTCCTTCGTGATGGTCCTGACCGCATCCAGCGCGTCGCGGATGCCCAGATCGAGATAGTCGTTCAGCCGGAAGTGACCATCTTCGGGACGGGGGTTCTTCCAGGAAACCATGAAGACCTGGAACCCTTCGCCGACCAGCCACCGGACCAGCGAGTTGTGCGGCGACAGATCCAGGATGTAGTATTTCATGATCCAGGCCGGGACGATCAGCAGCGGTTCGCGCTGGACAGTTTCGGTCTGCGGGACGTACTGGATGAGTTCGATGAGATCGTTCTGATAAACAATTTTACCCGGCGTGACGGCGAGGTCCTTGCCGACGACGAATCCCTCGCTCGGCGGCTGCGGCCTACCGCCGATTTCGCGGCGCAGATCATCCAGCCAGTTCTGCCAGCCTCTCTGCAGATTAGTCCCGGACTGTTCGAGCGTTCGGTGAATGACTTCGGGATTGAGCAGCGCAAAGTTCGCAGGCGAGAGAGCGTCCAGCATCAGGTCCGCCCAGAAGGCAGTCTGTTCGTTGGACCAGGTATTGAGGCCCCGAGACGGCGAGGTAGCGTCATGCCACCAGTCCCGCATGCCGAGCCAGCCCTGAGCGAGAATGTCGAACGGGAAGGCTGTCCAGGCGGGATCCTGGAACCGGGCGCCGGCGGGTGCCTGGTCTGGGACGTATCCGGTGAACCGCCACGCTGCATAAGCTTGCAGCTGCAGCGCGGCGTCGGCGGCCTTGTTGGCAAGGTCCATGCGCCGACCCGGTGACTGGGCGAGATGAACCGACCAGTCATGCACGGCAGCAAGGCCAGTGAGGACCGGGGCTCCGGCGCTATATCGGGTCGCCGCGCCGCGAAAGAGGCGGTCGATCCAGGCGAAGCCGGTGGCCATGCTGTCCCCCGAGGAGGCACAGGAGGATGAGGCTGAATGTGGCGGGCTCGTGACCGACCGTTCGACGTCTGTCGCGACGTTCCTGGGCGTGCTTTCGAACCGGGCCGTATCGGGCATGACTTATTGGGCGGAAGCGAGATTGATGGCCAGGACGCGGTCATACTCATTCGCATAATCGTGAACGGTATCACTGGCGGCCCTGGCCACTGCAGAGATAAAATCCTCGGAGGTCCGGCACTTTGCAATAGCGTCGATCGTCTCGAGGTTCTTGCGAATCCTGTATGACGCGAAGCGTGTCAGATCCTGGCTGGTCGATATCCAGTGCTCGAGGTTCAGCGCGCCTTGCCGGAAGGCCTGCATCGTGTCGAAGCCTGGCAGCGGCGCCGTGCGGGTGTCAGCATTCGACGAGCGGGTTTCCACTTTGCTACTGTCGGGTCTGTCTTTCTTCGTCGTTGTCTTGGTCTGCGTGTCGTCCATGGTGGTCTCCTTCTAGTCCGGCTTGCCATGAAGCCTTGTGAAGTCCGGCACCGCTGCCGACTTGCCCAGCTTCATCAGAACATCTGAACTCCTGCGACCGATATGATGCAAATCAAACCGCTCAGGCGGATGCGCTGTTTCGGCCTCATGGAAACGTCCGCGTATCCAGAGTGCCTCATGACCACGGATGGCGCGAGGAACATCGCTTCCGGTCTGGCTTGCAAGCGCAATAGTGTGCAGAAGGCCGTCACGCCGGGAGGCGCTGAAAGCCTCAACGCGTCTTGACCTTGATCTTCCGGGTCTTCTGCTTGGTTTCGGCTGATTTCGGCAGCCTGATCTTCAGGACACCGTTCTCGAGTTCTGCTTCAACCTTGTCGGCGCTGACCTCGCAGGGCAGCGTGACCTGCCGATGGAATGAGCCATAGGACCGTTCCATACGGTGAAAGTTCTTTTCTTCGGTCGTGGTCTCTTCTTCCCGGTGTCCGGTTATCTGCAGTAAGTCTCCCACGAGCTTGATATCGACGTTCTGCGGGTCCACGCCCGGCACGTCCAGGGTGACATCTATCGCATTGTCCGTCTCGCTCAGATCGAGACTGCCAAAGGCTTCAGACAGTAGGCCGTCGCCATTGCTCCGGAGCATCGGGCCAAAATACTGGTTGAAGACCTGATCCATCTCCGAGCGAAGCCGCGCAAATGGGCTCTCGCCGGGATATCCGGCAACCGGTACGCGGCTGGCGGTGGGGCGCGATTTCTCGATATTTGGCACGTTCGTCTCCATGGCTTGGGGTTTCTGATGTCCTTTTGCCTATTCCTGCATCCCATCCCGGGCCTTGACGGCGATCAAAAGCGAACCTGTCCAGCCCGAGCGAGCCTGAGCGCAGAACACCAGGTGGCGACGGGCCTAGAAACGGTACGGGCGGAGAGGGGCCTTACGCCAGAAAGACGCGCGCAGACATATCGTAAGCTGGGTGAGCATGCAGCGAAAGCCGCATCGGCTGGCGTCAGCATCATTGCCGATGCTACATTCGGCGTCAGTTCCGCCCTTGAGACGCTGACCCGTGTGATAGGCGCGTCCTGCCATGCGCCTGGCCCGGAGATCGGGACGCGGGGAGGATGCCTCCGACGCCGATATCAGTGTGACGATCGAACAGGTCGAGCCGTGTAACCTCGGTGACGAATGGCAAGTCCTTGACGCTAGCTGTAAGGTTGAGACCGTTGTTGGGAAAATTCTGCAGGCAGCGGCCCAGCCGTGAAAGCAGCCGGTTCCACCCGCTTCAACGCCATGGCACAAGGCAGGTACCTGCCAGCTGTCTCCGCCTCACCGGCCAGCTGCGCCAGCACTGGCCAGTTGAGCACCTTGAACCGGTCGGGTTTTGGAAGATCGATGACTCCCAGTTTCTTGAGCCGATGGAGCATGCGGCTGACCGTTTCAAAGGTCAGGCCGAGATAGTCGGCGATATCATACCGGCTCATGCGGATGACGATGTAGGAATGCCTGACGTCAGCAGGGGCTTTTTGTAGGAGGAAACAGATGAAAGAGGCTGTGCGCTCCATGGCCGATTTCCTGCCCAGCATCACGGCCTGCTCCTGAGAAGCCGTAAGCGTGTCGGTCAGATGCCGGAAAACCCCCCGGCGAAAATCAGGATGGTCCTGGAAGGTGCGGTCGAACCATGGCCGGTCATAGACTTCAGCGGACACTTCGGTGATCGCCTCTGCATTGTGAGAATATAGGTCTGCGAAATCCAGCGCGAGCAGGTCTCCCCTTGTGGCGAACCGGTGAATTTGTCGACGGCCATCGGCCAGCAGCCGGAAAACGATGACGACTCCCGCCGTGATCTGGAACACTAATCGTGCGGGGTCGCCTTCCAGATATAGAGATTGATGCGGTCTGTATCGCGCCTCGCGTTTGTCCGCCTCTTCGCAAAGGCAAAATTCAGTCAGGAACTCCTCTGTACGCATGGTTTTATCTCCTGCAGTCCACACCCCTAATGAATGTGTGGGTTCCTGCCGAATTGGTTAATACGTAGAACTACGCGGCTAATACTAGTGTGCGCGAATCTTGATCTTTCTCAAGGCCGTCCACTTTTGCCCGGCCATGATTCCTTCCGGATACCAGAGGAGGGTCCAAGGACATGACGAAGGCAAATAATCAATCGACCGCCGTGGTGCACAATGCGCTCACCGAGACGCTGAAAAATCTCGGCGCGCTGACAGAGCATACGGGAGAGCAGGTGCAGCACACGATGATGGCCGCATCTGCCGCGCTTATACAGGCGGCTACGACCTTGTTGGAAGAGGCGAAAAAGCAATCGGTGGAAATCGCCCAGGGCGCGCAGAAGGAAATCAAGGAGCATCCTGTAGCGACGGCTGCCTCGGTTGTTGTGGCCAGCGCGGCGATCATCGGCTTGCTGAGCACACTGCATGCGCGCCACGAAGAGCAGGAGCACGAAGAAGAGGCGGGTGGGACGGCTGACGAGGGCGGCCACTCGAAAAAAGGCAAGCACAAGAAGGCCGCCTGAACCCAGGTCCGGACGGAAACGAAGACGGGCCTCATCGAGGCCCGTCCTTTTTTCTAATGGATACGCAGGTGATCCACGACAGTCGTCACGCCCGGTGCAGCCCAGACGGCTGTCTCGACTGCTTCGCGTTCGGTCCAGTCATCGACCTCGCCTTCAAGGGTTACCCGACCGTCGGCAACGGAAACCTTGATGGCTTTGGCTTCAAGGGCCGCATTGCGCTGCAGGGCGCTTTCGATACGTTTCTGGATGTCGGGCACCGAGACGCGCGCTTTCAACGCGATCGTATTGTTGATACCGCGTACGCCCGTCAGCGTGCGTACGGCTTCTTCCGCGTGCCGACGCTGGTATTGCCAGTCGACCTCACCGGACAGGGTCACATAGCCATTCTGGACCTTGATGGTGACCTTGCCGCGCGGGATGGTGACGTCCCAGTCAATGACGTCGGCCGCCCGCTTGGCGATCTGGTCGTCTGTCATCTTGCTTGAAAGGCTCGTGCGGATTTCGACCTCCTGGGCGATGGCGCGGACGCCTTTCACCCGTTTGACAGCGGATTCCACCGACATCTTCTCGGCATAGGTGGCCACATGGCCGGTCAGCGTCACAACACCATCCTCGATGGCGACACCAATATCCGTCGCTTCGATGCTCGGATCCCAGTCGAGTTCGGCGAGGATCCTGTCGCGTATTGTCTTGTCACTCATGATTGCTCTCCATTGCAGCGCCGCAAAGGGCGCAGTCGTGAGGGTAGGCGACAACAGGAACTGCGCTTTGATCGGGGTCAACTCGCCCACATGCGCCGGCGTCTAGGAACTGCAACGGGTGATTTTGCGCAGGAGATGAGATGAGACTTCCAACCGGTACAATCGTGGCTCTGGCCGATGGCGGGCGATACCTGCTCCTCGTCAATCGCGGCGATGAGAACCTTATCAATCTGCGCCATCTGTTACACGCAGCCCAGCCCGTTCCACCGACGCGAGCGCTGGTGCGCGAAAAGCCCGGCCGTTTTCCGGGGGTCAGACCGGGAGGCGGAAGTCCAGAAGCGGCCGACCTTCACGAACGAACCGAGCAGAGTTTCGGGAAGGATCTGATGAAAAGGCTTCGTCGGATGGCGCACGATGACGAAATGCGCCATCTCGTCATCGTGGCTGATCCGGATACTCTGGGTGAATTACGCGCGCAGTATGACGAGACAATCCGCAAGGCGCTCATGGCCGAAATTCCGCGCGACTTGCTCAAACAGCCGCTGCCCGACTTGGAAAGGGCCATTTCTGAGTGGTCCCCCGCTAGTTAAGGGCTAGCGGGATTTCGACGGGGACTTGCGGATGGCATCGGCAGTCTCGAACTGCTCAAAGGCCTACATCGCGGCGACGGAATAGGCGAGGGCCGGGCCGCTGCCCATGAGAACAGCCACACTCAGCACTTCGGCAATCTCGCTTCGCCCGGCGCCAGCCTCGCGGAGCGGTTGCCTCATCAAGGACACCGGTAAAGGCCTCCATCAGTTTCGGCATGTCACCGGCATAGGTTTCCAGACCGGATTCGAGATCCATCTGCATCTGAGGATAGGACTTCATCCCGGGATTCCTTGCTGCCCAGCGCCGGATATGCATGGCGCAAGGTATTGAAGCGTTTCGTCGGTCCGGAAGACCTGCGCATCGGCGGCACCAGCTGGCGGTTTACCCAGCTTCACGTCGATATAGGCTTCGTAACTTGTCTTCGGCGGCTCGACTGTCTTGCTCTCCGTTTCATTGGGGTAGAAGACGAACTCGGAAAAATCAGCGGGAGAGTAGTGGCAGACTGTGTGCTCCGGCCGGCTTTCAACGAAGGTGGACGGTTGGTCATTGCGAAGGATGGTAAACGTCTGGGCTCCGTTTTCGCGTGCCAATTCGGCGGCACGGTAGAGCAGGTAGTCTTCCACCGTCTGGTAGGGTGTGGACGTGTTGCCTTCGAAGCTGACCCGGTAAATTCCCTCGCCAAGCGCAGTTTCGCTATATCCGTTGCCCTCGGCGCGGGCCTGGTACGGCGTGGGATCCAATGTCTGACAGGCCGTCACTGACATGAAAGCGGCCAGCGCCAATCCCTGCAGCCCCTGACGGAAGGATGACCTCATTCTGCTCGTTCCTGGTTCTCTTCTACGCGTCATGGAATGGTTGCCTGTTTCGAGCCTGAAAACAGTCTGCGGGCAGTATCGGTGCCGCTCCTTGATCTCTCTCAATTCTCGCGAGGGGTCGCGATGCGGGGTGGGGTGCAGTGCAAGCATGGTCTCAGCGGGAATTGCGGTCGCCGCTCAGATAATGGTCAAGCGTCTCTGCCGATGTGGTTGCCAGTGGCATGGAGATATCGATCGCGTTGGTCTTGTGGCGGATGGAGTTGGTCGTCACCAACTGGCGGGCGCCTGCGTGCAAAATCCTGTTGCCCGTGATTTCCGGGAAGAGGCCGTGAACGATACAGCATACAGGCGCCGCTCCGTTGCGTCTGTGCAATTGCGAGACGAGCGATATCATCGTTCCGCCCGTCGACACGATGTCATCCACGATCACGGGAACATACCCCGCAAGGTCGAGTCCGTCCGGGATATGAATATCGACCGATTGCGCGTCATGCCGGGTTTTCCGGAACACGGCATAAGGGGCCTGGCAGGCTGCCGCGATCGCGCTCGCCCACTGTTCGCTTTCCGAATCCGGGCCACAGATAATCGGGTTTTCGACATTGTTCCGTACCCAGCCGGAAACTGAGCCGGCAGCGCTGGCAACACCTGCCGGGATGGAGAAGACCTCATCCAGAGCGGAAAGGCGGTGCAGGTGGGGGTCGAGTGTGACGGCCCAGGAGAATGTCTCCGACAGGAGTGCGCCGATATGGCGGGCACTGACGGCTTCCCCGGGCTGGAACGCCGTGTCCTGACGGAGGTAGGGCATGTAGGGCGCGACGAGGCCGACTGAAGCTGCCCTGAGATCTTTCGCTGTCCGCGCGGCAAGCAGCAATGGGATGAGTTTGGAATCGGGCTCATTCAGGCAGGACAACAGGATCACATGCTGTCCGGCGGGATCACTCACAAAGCGTACATAGCTCTCACCGTCCGGGAATCGATGGACGTCGACTTCGCCACAAGCGGCTTGCATGGCTTGCCGCAGCGGCGCAGCCAGATGACTGGAACCGGGGAGAGCGTAGAGCAGTGGCGTCGTGGTCAATGCGTGATCTCTATGATGTCTGGATTGGCTTCTACATAGTCCAGCACATAGGTGAGTTCGCCAATCGTCTCGGTATGAAGCACAAAAAGGGGATCACCCTGACGAACAGAGTCGCCAAGGCGGACCTTGAGGTCCAGGCCGGCCGCCTTGTCGTCCGGTGCGCCGGCGAGCTTGGCGGCGCGGGCGAGCTTGCGATTGTCGATAGAACCAATACGCCCGGTACGAGGCGCACACACAGGGCGTTGATGGCGCGCCGACGGGGGTTCAAGAAATCCGCCTTGCGCCTTGCAGATCATCAGAAATCGTTGCCATGCCCGTCCGCCTGTCAGGATGTCCTGGGCAAGGGCCTGGCCTCGCCCCGAAGCGGCTTTTCCCGCAAGCTCAAGGATAGCACCAGCCAGCTGTAGCGATTTTTCGCGCAAATCCGCAGGGGCATTTTCGTCATTTCGCAGCACGGCCAGAACGTCGCGTGCTTCGAGCGCCGGGCCCATACCCCGGCCCACTGGTTGCGAACCATCGGTGATCTCGAGACGCAGTTCCAGGCTGAAGGCGGCAGCGACCTTGAGAAAGAGTTGCGAGAGCATCTCAGCCTCTGCAGTCGTGCGGATTTTGGCCGTCGGACCGACGGGAATGTCAATGACGACATGGGTCGAGCCGGCCGCAATTTTCTTCGACAGGACGGAGGCGATCATCACACCGGGAGAGTCGAAGTTCAGGGCCCGCTCGATCCGGATGATATCCGTGTCGGCAGGACTAAATCCGGCTCCGTCTCCCCAGATGAAGCATCCATTTGTCTCTTCGACAACGCGCCACATCTCCTCCCGGTCCAGATTGACCCGGGTCATGACCTCCATCGTATCCGCTGTCCCCGCCGGCGAGGTAATGGCGCGGGAAGATGTCTTCGGGATGAGTAGCCCGGTTTCCGCCACGATCGCGACCACAATTGGTGTTGTCCGGTTGCCGGGCAGGCCGCCGACGCAATGCTTGTCGGCGACCAGGCTGTCGCTCCACTGTGTTCTCTCGCCCGTCTCGATCATGGCGCGGGTGAGGAACACCACTTCGTTTTTGGAGAGCGGCCGCGCAGAGATGGCGGTGACGAACGCGGCCAGGTGGATGTCTGAATAGGCCCCGTTCACGATGTCGGCGACGATGGATTGTACCTGTATTTCGCTCAGCCCCCCGTCGAAGATGCGGTGGCGCACATGCGTGAGCGAGGCAATTGGAGGCGCGTGTGTGACGTGAACCTCGCCTCCATCAGCGAGACCAAGCCCTGCCCAAGCAGACTCCGAAAGACCGATGGAGTCCCTTGAGAGCCAATCCGAAGATATCTGGTAAAGCGTGGCAATAATCGAGGTTTCGCCGTGGGTCAGCCTCACACGGCTGTGCGCGCTGACGCCTTCCGAGCGGCATACCGGGCAATCCGTGTGCACCAGCGCAATAGCTTCGTGCTGGCTCTGCAAGCCGAGCCGGCGAGCACGCAGGCGATTGGCAGAGTCCGGCCTCATCACAGCGCTCGTGTTTCGCCGTGTTCGGGCACGGTGACCTGCCAGCCAAGCTCTTCTGCAATCCGTAAGCGCAGGGCGTCCGACGCGGCAGGCTCCCCATGTACGAGGAAGGTTTCCCTGGGCGCTTGTGTGAAGTTTCCGGCCCAGCGCATGAGTTCGTCCGCGTCAGCGTGCGCAGAGAGCATGTGCAGGTTCTGCACTTCAGCTCTAACCGCATGATAGGCGCCGTGGATCTTTATACGCGTCGCACCTGCCAGCATGGCCGCGCCGCGTGTTCCCCCCGCCTGGTATCCCGCGAAGAGAATGGTGTTGCGCGGATCGGGGGCATAGGCCTTGAGATGATGAAGAACACGGCCCCCCGTCGCCATGCCGCTGGCCGAAATGATGATCTTCGGAGTGTCATCATTATCGAGTTTGCGTGACTCGTCGCCATTGTGAACATAGTCGGCCACCCCGCAGGCGGCGCGAGCCTCGGCCTGGCTAAGCTTGTGTGCTTCTGCAAACCGAACGAAGAGCTCGGTGGCATCGATGGCCATTGGACTGTCCAGGTAAACAGGGACAAGAGGTATACGCTGACTGGCCTGCAGGCGGCTGATGTGGAAGAGCAGGCTTTGGGCGCGGCCGACAGCAAAGGATGGAATAACCACAGTTCCGCCGCGGCCCAGCGTCCGGTTGAGGATGGCTTCCAGCGCCTCCTCGGGATTAATGCCTGGATGTGTCTCGTCGCCGTATGTTGACTCGAGTAACAGATAATCGGCGTCCCGGACCACCGCCGGATCATGCATGATCGGCGAGTTGTATCGTCCGAGGTCCCCCGAAAAGATGATGGTGTTGTGCGGTGTCTTCAGGATGATGGAAGCTGCGCCAAGGATGTGTCCGGCTCCCTTGAATGTGACGTGTACCCCGTCAAACAGGGGAATGGCTTCGGAAAAATCGTGGGTGCGGAACTGCTTCAGGCACTTTTCCGCATTGGCCTGCGTGTAGAGCGGCAGGGCCGGGTGATGCCGTGAGAACCCCTTGCGATTGGCGTAGTCGGCTTCCCGTTCCTGTAGGTGGCCGCTATCTGGCAGCAAGATTTCACAGAGGGCTTTTGTCGGTTCGGTGCAGTGAATGGCGCCTTTGAAGCCGTTGCGAACCAGAAGCGGGATGTAGCCGGAATGGTCGATATGCGCATGCGTCAGCAACACGATATCAATCTCGGCGGGGTCCACCGGAAGCGGCTTCCAGTTGCGCAGGCGTAGTTGCTTGAAACCCTGGAAAAGGCCGCAATCGACAAGGATGCGCTTCCCCTCTGTCTCGACCAGGTATTTGGAGCCGGTGACTGTCCCGACACCGCCGAGAAACGTGATCCTGTCCGTCATTGCCACCTATCCTGCATTGGCTGAACACATCCGACGATAAGAGAACGCCATGACTCCCCTCGCAATGGGGGACAATACGGATGGTTCTGATGCCGATCAGTCGGTTGGGCCTGCTGAATGCTTTCAATACAGGTTAGGACAGCCTTGACTTCCCGTGGTTCGAATTGCCATTCCGGCATGTCGGGACGGCCGACGACATGCCCGTTGAAAGCGGTTCTCCTGCCAAACGCCGATCATGAACGGGAGAGGTTTCTTTTGGACAAAATTCGCGAGTTCAGGAGATAGCTGAGCTATCTGGATGCGGACACTGAACGTGTATCGAAGACAGGGCAGCCGCTTCAACTCCTGGCACCGGTACGATATTCGTGTCGGTACGGGACCTCCAAAACAACGCCCCTCTTCGAGCCGGCTGGAAAACGCTGTTCCTACTACAAGAACCAGATGGGGTTCTGGCTCGCAACCGAGCTCACGGCTGAAAGCGCTATAGCCAAGCGGGCCTTTGCTTATGACCGTCATCTGCACAGGAATCATGCCAACTGCTATGAATGGTATAGCGTGCATCATTCAGTTGCCTGCGGGTCGATGTTGCCGGAATTGATGACGGCATTCTTCCACAGGTATTTTGTAACCATTTGATTTGGAATTGGAATTTTCGTTCTTTCATCATCGAGTGGGAATAGGAATAGAGACCTGAAGATTCGCGTGCCGCATCGACGGGTCCCGTGCGGAGACATTGGACTGATTTCCGGCCCATTCTATAGAGCCAGGACTTGCCCCCACCGTCAGTCCGGCGTCGGGCTTTTGAAGCCTGACTGTCATAGCAGCTTTCGGCGTACATGGGCGGCGAGCTGGTCCAGCAGCAGTACGGTGATGAAAATGACCAGCAAGATCGTGCCGACGCGGTCATACTGGAACATGTCGAAACGGCCCTTTAATTCCTGGCCAATCCCGCCGGCGCCCACAAGGCCTATCACGGTTGCCATACGTACGTTCCGGTCCAATACATAGAGCGTCAGGGCAGCGTAGCTCGGCAGGACCTGCGGCAGGACGGCGAGGCGGAGCGTGGCGAAGCTTCCCGCCCCCATGGCCCGCATGGCCTCCTGCGGACGCTTGTCGGCGGCTTCGATGTCCTCGGCATAGAACTTCCCGAGGAAGCCGGCACTGTGAAGGGCAAGCGCGAGGATCCCGGCAATGGGGCCGAAGCCGAACGCCAGGACCAGGAACAGCGCGCTGATGAGCTCGGGAACTGCGCGCAGGAAGGAAACGCCCGATCGTGCCGTCACATAGCTGAGCCAGTGGGGGGAGTAATTCCGCGCCGATAGCCAGGCGAGCGGCAGGCTCATGACCACGGCAATGAGGCTGGCCCAGAGTGCTATCTCGATCGTCTCGATGATCTTGCGGATGACGAGGACCAGATAGCCCGCGGGCTTGACCAGTACAGTCTTTTCAACCGTCCTCGTGGTCATCTGCAGCGTATCGGGATCAAGCGTGCTGACCTCTTCGGGAGCGGTTTCGAGGTGCGCGAACAGGGGCAAGTCTTCAGGGTCGAAATCGGCGATCCGGTCGATGGGGGTTCGCTCGGCAATTGCGAGCGGGAACATGCGTTCGAGCACGCCCTCTCCGGGATCCGCAGCCGCATCACCGCTTTCGGACGTGGCGGCGTTCACGGCCATTCCCGCAAGGCGTCCGACCAGGTCATCCAGCTGCATGCGATGAGCTGAATAGGCCAGGACCAGAAGGACGAGGATCACCAGCCCCACTGTTCTTGCACTGAAGACCGGCTTGAGGGCCCAGGTGTGCGCACTGCTGCGGCCGCTCCCGGGGCTGACGGAACCGGTCTGCATCCTACCCTCCCACTAGATCGAATGGGCGACCGGCGCTATCTTGCTCAAACAGGCCAGCCAGGCTTCGGGGAGACATATCACTGGCGGCGCCGTCGAAGATGAGCTGGCCTTGTCTGAGCAAGAGGATGCGGTCCGCCAACTCGCAGGCGAGTTCGATCTGATGCAGGCTGCAGAGAACGGTGGCGCCGAACTCCCGAGCCGTCTCGCGGAGAAGAAGCATGACTTTCCGCGCAGTTGCCGGATCAAGGCTCGCCACCGGTTCATCGGCGAGGATCAGGGTGGGGTCGTTCATCAGCGCGCGTGCGATCCCGACCCGCTGGCGCTGTCCGCCGGAGAGTTCTCGAACAGGTCGGTTGGCCTGGTCCTCCGTCAGGCCAACACGGTCGAGAAGCCTGCACGCCTTGTCCTGAAGGTGTTTGGGATAGGCCTGGAACAGGACCCGCAACCAACCCATTTGCGGCGCCATCGCGGAAAGGACATTCTGTGCTGCGGTCAGGCGGTCGGACAGGCTGCCATCCTGATGCACCATTCCGATTGCCGGGCGCTTGCGCTTTTCCGGAGCGATGCCCCTTTCTACGGAGACCTTAATGGTTCCGGACGTCAACCGGACGAGCCCGATAGCGGCTCGCAGGAGGGTCGATTTACCCGATCCCGAAGGGCCTAGAAGGACCGTGAATTCGCCAGCCTTGAGGCCGAAGCTGACCTTGTCGAGCGCGGCCGGGCCTGTCGTAAAAGTCTTGGTCGCCTCGTATACGCGAAGCGTCTCATGGGGCAGATCTCCCGGCCTGTTATGGATATACAGAGGTGTTGTTGTCCGCATGGCTAAGACCCTCTTCGGCAGCAGGACGGGAGTCAGTCTGTCTGCAGGCTGGCTTTCTGGAGGAGGGCGGCCCTGAAATCCTCATCGATGAAGGCAATGGCGCTGGCGGCGCTATCCAGAACGCTTTCGTCTATATCGGCGACATAGCGATCCACACGCTTTCCGCCATAGCCGCGGATCGCTTCCGGATTGATTCCCGGGGTTTCATGGACGCTGGACACAGCTGTCCGCAGAGTCGCCTTCAGGTGATCCGGCAGGTCGGCATGCATCGCGAGCGGCGGGTTGGGAATGGGCTGGGACCTGCCCAGCACACGAAACCTCGATGCGTCCAGGCTGCCTTGATTGACGGCTCGCTCGAAGGAAATGAATGATGCGCCGGCCGCGTCGATCCTGCCGCTGCGAAGGGCCATAAGGCTGCTGGCGTGGCTGCCGGTCAGGCGAATGGCCCCGAGGTCCGCGATCGGGTCGAGTCCGGCTTCGGCGATCATGGCAAGTGGATAGGCAAAGCTGCTGGCGGAGTGGGGCGAGCCAAGCGCCAGGTCGCGTCCGGCGAGGTCGCTGATCGTCTCGATACCGGACCCGGCAGCTATGAACAGGCCGGCATAATAGGTTGCCGAGCCATCGCGTTCTTCCATCGCCAGAAGCTCCGCACACCCCCTGTCACGGGCCTCGAGATAGGACATCGGGCCAAACCAGGCGACCTCCGCCAGGCCCGAGCACATCGCCTCGATGACCGCAGCATAGCTCTGGCCGGTATGGACCTCGAAATGCAGGCCCGTGGACTTGGACATGGCATCAAAGAGCGGCTGGAAATCGGCCTTTGTGCCATCCTCGGTTCCGCCATCCGCCGGGATGAGCAGGACCCGAAGCGGTTTTTCGGCCGACCCATCGCGCTGCGCCGCTGCCGGATTGGTGAATGGCAGGAGAATACAGGCCAGCAAGGCCAGAATGGTGTGTCGCATGATGGTCACCCAGGCTTGTTATGGAGCGTCGGCACTCTCGGGTTTTGCAGTGCAGCATGGTCTAGCGCTGACCTGTGACAGCGGTATTACGGCTCAAATATTCCTTGATTTTTTCTGAGAATTATTCAATCAGTGGATGCGTCTATTGAGCAAGCGTGCAAGGTAAAGATGACTCCTCGAAAAGGTAGCAAGTCCGATCAGCCGATTATCGACAATGTGCTGACCCGTATCAGGGTGCGTCAAGGCACGCTCGGGCCAAGCACGCGTTCCATTGCCGACTATATCCTGGATAATCCGCGGCAGGTGGTCGGGATGTCGGTGACGGAGCTCGCCGAGGCGACAGGGGCCAGCGACGGGAGCGTAATCAACCTCTGCCGCCAGCTGGGCCTGTCCGGGTTTCAGCAGCTGAAGCTGAGCCTCGCCCAGGAAGTGGTTCAGCCCGTGCAGTTCATTCACGAGGATCTCCAGCAGAGCGACGATACAGCAACGGTCTGCCGCAAGATGTTTCATGCCGGCGTCCAGGCGCTTCGCGACACGCTCTCCGTCCTTGATCCGGATGCGATTGCTGAAGCCGCCAGTGTCATTCACGCTGCAGACCGTGTCGAGATCTACGGAATTGGCTCATCCGCACCGATTGCCGAGGATGCCCAGTATCGCATGCTGCGAATCGGGATTGATGCGAGGGTCGTCGTGGACAGCCATATCCAGGCGATCAGCGCGTCGCGAACCGGGCCGAACGTGGCGGTGCTCACAATCTCTCACTCAGGTGCGACGCATGAGACCCTTGCAGCAACCCGGCTGGCCCGAGAGGCTGGGGCCAGGACGATCGTCGTGACGAATTTCGCAAGTTCGCCCTTGCAGGCCTACGCGGACGTCAAGCTGTTCACCATGGCGCGCGAGACGAAGTTCCGCACCGAGGCGATGACCAGCCGGATTGCCCAGCTCTGCGTGCTCGATGCCCTCATCGCGGCCTTGGCGTTACGGGACTATGAAAGTGCTGTCGGGGCGCTTCAGCAGACGTTTGACGTGCTGTCCATCAAGCGGTTCTGAGCGCTTTTTCCAGTCGACGGAAGAACTCGCCGGGTGGTGAATCGACCAGGCAGGTCCGTATTCCAAGAGCGCCGGCACCCTTCACATCGGTCAGGGGATTGTCTCCGATCATCACGGTATCTTCATACGCCGTGCCAAGGGCTTCACAGCCTTTCCGGAAAAGGTGGGGAGATGGTTTGCCGATGATCTCCACCGCGTCGGTCGGAATGTCCACGCAGGCTCTTATGGCAGCGAGAAGGGCTCCTGTTTCAGGCATCAGCAAGCCCTGTCCGGCCGGATGTGTCGTGTCCGGATTGGCCACGATCAGGCGGCCCCCATTGCGCAGCGCATTCACCGCACGCTCCAGACGGCGATAGGAAAAGCGTGTGTCGCGGAGGAGGACGATCAGGTCGGCGTCCTTTTGCACAATATCAATGCCAAGCGACCGCGCCACGGCGCGCATACGAGGGTCGCCCAGGACAAGCGTAGGCCCGGGACAGGTTTCGGCGGCTTGCTGCAGGGCTTTCATCCCGGCGAGGACGATCTGGTCTTCGCGCATCTCTATGCCTTCCCCGGAGAGGAGGTCGAGAAAATCCTCCACCGTGTTGGTGGAGTTATTGGACACGATTGCCGAACGATGCTGGTGCTGGCGGAGGAAGTCCGCCGCCTCCGGAACGAGACGGTTGTTTATCGCGCAGCACCCGTCCCAGTCGAGCAGGAAACCGCTGGCTGTCTGAAGGTCGCTCCATGCGTGATGGCTGGAATACGGGTTGGTAATATGAAGCATGAATTGGCCTCTACCCAAGAAACGCTATTGATTGAATTTTCTTCAAATCAATTCGGCATATAAGTAAATATCATTCATATAAGTTTTGCGTAAAGTTCATCGAGTCGTCGCTTTCGGCCTCTAGAGCACGACCCTGCCGGAGCAGTCCTGCTCCCGCGAATTAGGCAACTGACGGCCGCCGGTCCTGGCGGCCGAGGGGATTGATGGAGGCAGAAGTCATGACAGTCCGCGTAAACAGATCACTCAGCCTGGGGCTCGGCCTCTTGCTGTCGACCACGGCGATACCCGCTGCTTTCGCAGAGCCCGAGCCGGATAACAGCTCCCGCCGACTGGAGACTATCCGCGTCGAGGGGCAACAGGTCGATACGTCGGTGAGCGACCTCGCCGTCGACTTTGCGGAGTTCGGCACACAGGTCCAGGTCATCACGTCCGAAGAAATCGAAACCGGCGGCTTCACCAATTTCGGCGAACTTGCCTCCGGTCTCATTCGTGGTGCCAATATCGGCTACTCGCCGGACGAGGGCGAGTTTACCATCCGCATCGATGGTGGCACCGACCGTGACACGCTGCTTCTGGTAGACGGTGTCCCTTACTTCGACCGGTCTTCGCCTCTGGAGGACCTCTGGCCTGCCACCGCCATTGATCCCCGCATGATCGAGAGCGTCGAAGTCTACAGGGGTGGCAACAGCCTCTATTTCGGTTCGAACGGCGGCCTGGGCGTCGTCAGTGTAAAGACAAAGGAGCCCGATGGCACGCTGAAGGGACAATTTGGCGTCTATACCGGTTCCTACAAGACGCGCGAACTCTATGGAAACATTTCCTTCCCGATCGACAAGGCTGGGAAACATTCTCTGCTGGTTTACGGCCGGTCGTACGAGACGGATGCTCATGAAATCTTCGATACGGAAGCCTACGGAGACAACGTTCTCGCCCTCGGCGGCCGTCACGAATTTCCCTACAGCTTCAACAGCCTTGGTGCGAAGTATCTCTGGGATATCGGTCCGGATACGGAGCTGCGTCTCGGCGCTTCCTATACAACGATCGATTTCCGCGATTCCTTCCCGCAATCGACCGTTTTCCAGCCGAACTTCACCGAATTTCCCATCTATTTCGGGTCGTTCGAGCATCGCTTCAGTGACAAGCTGAAGCTTGATCTCGAAGCGCACTATCAGGACCCGCAGCTCAAGAATAACGAGATCGATGCACGGATCTGCCAGATCCCGCGTCTCCAGGATCTGCCTGAAGATATCCAGGCGATCGCTGCGGACCAGGGCATTACCGGCTTTGCGACGGCAAGTCAGTTCGAGACATTCGCCGCTGGTATCTCCGGCCTTCCTGCCGGGTGTGTGACCAATCCAAATGGTTCGGCCGGCGGGGCCTATGATGATGTTCCGAACACGCCGGAAGGCATCGACCGCGCCTTCTGGGTCAACAACGATCCCGACAGTCCCTATTACGGCCAGCCTTATGGAACCGTCGACAATCCATTCCCGATCGGCAACCCGATCGGCTATGTGATCCAGTCCACGGCGAGTTTCGGTGATGGCGGACCGACAAAGGGGTTCGGCACCGTTGACCAGCGCGAGTCCGGCTATGTCGATTACGGCTTCAATGCACGGGCAACCTACACCTTCAATGACAGGGTCGAGGTGGTCGCTGGCGTGCAGAATACGAGCTATACCGACAATTCTGACGATGATTTCGGCGTGCGTGATGTGACGCTGACAAGCACGGGTGTCTATGGCGACCTTCGCCTGACCCTTCCTGTCCTGGACGGGTTCAGTGGCTCCTTCGCAGCGCGGCAGGACTTCAATGACAACTTCGACGACCAGTCGATTTGGAAGGTCGGCCTACGTCAGGACTTTGGATATGGTCTCTATGCCCGTGGTTCAGGCGGTACCTCCTACAGCCTGCCAAAGATTGATGAGATCGGCGCGTTCGGGGAAGGCTCGAATATCAATCCGGGGCTGGAACCCCAGAAGGTGAACGCCTTCAATGTCGGGGCCGGTATCGACGGAGACATCTTCGGCGGCACCTACAATATCGAGCTTGGCTATTTCGAGACCGAGATCGACAACCTCTTCACGTCCCGTGCAATCGGTGCGGTATGTCTGGAATACGCCAACGATATTGCAGACCCGCTTTTCCCGAACCTGGTAAATGATACCAGCGCGATCGAGAACAATCGCCGCAACATCGTCGCGCCGAACGCCTTCTGCAGTACCGCGGCGTCCCAGGGGCTTGAGTCCGGCGAAACGGTGGCCGTGAATGCCCTGGCCACCCAGGACATCGAGGGCTTTACCATCGACGTCGCATTCGACTTCGAGAAGTGGCAGGCAGACTTTTCCTTCACTGACATGCAATCGCTGGAGCCTAATCCGGTTCAGGGTGTGATGGCCCGTCTGGATGGCACAACGACCGATCTCGACTATGTCGTGCCTGGTGCGGCTGGGTCTGCTGAGTTCCGTCAGTCCTCAGAGCGTCCGGAATGGACGTTGTCAGGCCTCGTTACCTACAAGCCGACGGACCGCTGGGTCTTTTCCCTGAACCCGCGCTGGCAAGGACCGGAATGGGCCTATGCCGGCACCAGCCTCGCCCGTCTCGTGGATGAGAACGGCCAGCGTGTCGTCGAAGACCTGAATTTCGGTGACTATTTCGTCCTTAACGGATCAATCCAGTACTTCCTTGGTGACGAGAAGCAGCACCGCTTCCTGGTCCGCGGCGTGAATCTGCTCGACGAGGACTATTACGAGCGGGCTTCGGGCGGCTCTGGTTACAGCCGCGATCGCGCCGTTGTCCGCGGTGAGATCGGTCCGAACGATAGCGCGTACTACCGTCAGTATGGCTGGAACGGCAAACCGCGCTCGGTCTGGATCCAGTACGAGTACACCTTCTAGGGCCAATCCGGTTTCCGGGCGTCACATCCGTGTCGCCCGGAGACGTCATGACTGGCCCTGTCGACCGCCGGCAGGACAACCCCTCCCTGCCGGCGGTACCCCCTTCACGCCTGACGGAGTTTCGAGACCATGTTTACCCGCCGCCTGTTTCTCGCCTCATCCAGCGCCGCGCTCTGGGTCCCGGCACTCGCCCGTGCGCAGTCTTCAAAGTATCATTTTACTCTGGGCGTGGCGTCGGGCACGCCACGAGAGACCAGCGTGATCCTCTGGACGCGCCTTGCGCCTGATCCGCTTAATGGCGGGGGTATGGCACCCGGCCTTGTCGATGTTCGTTACCGGGTCTGCAATGACGAGGCGATGCGCCAGGAAGTGAGAGCCGGGCTTGTCTCGACATCCCACCTGAAGGCGCACGCCGTTCACGTCCGTATCGATGGGCTCGAGCCGGGAAGGGAGTACTTCTATCAATTCTATTTCGGTGACGACGAGAGCCCTGTCGGCCGCACCAAAACGACCGACGGGAGGGCGAAAGAGGCCCGCCTGGCGCTTGCCAACTGCCAAGCCTGGGAAACTGGCTATTATGCGGCCTATCGCGATCTGGCCGAGTGGGCACCCGACGCGGTCATTCACGTTGGCGATTATATCTATGAAGGCGGTGTTTCCACGCTTGGGCCGGTTCGCAGGGACTATGGCGGCGTAACGCTGGATTACACGGTTGTCCGTCAGCACAACAGCGCCGAAATCACGACGATCAACGACTACCGCAACCGGTATGCGCTCTATCGCAGTGACCCGCACCTGCAGGCCGCTCATGCCGCCGCACCGTGGATCGTCGCCATGGATGATCACGAGGTCGACAATAATTGGGCGGGCCTTGTTCCCCAGGATCCAGGCAAGCAGAGCGACCTCGAATTCGCCGTACGCCGTCAGGCCGCGTTTCAGGCCTTCTACGAGCACATGCCGATCGAAATGCCGCCCAATCTGATGCGCCTTGGTGGCGAGCTGCAGATGTATGGGGCGTATCGCTTCGGTCCGGCTCAGGTGAACCTGCTCGATACACGCCAGTACCGCTCCGATCAGGTCTGCGGTGACGGGTTTCCCGGAGACCCACCGTGCACGGCGCTGGATGATCCCGCCCGTACGATGACCGGCAAGGTTCAGGAGGCCTGGCTGCTGGAGCAATTGCGCAAGAGTGATGCCCGCTACAATGTCCTGGCCCAGCAAACCTGGTTCGCACCGTTTGACTATGTTGATGATCCGCAGAGCCGTAAGCGCAACATGGACCAGTGGGATGGGTACCCCGTCCAGCGCCAGCGGATCATCGATGCGCTTGCGAATGATGTTTCCAACCCGGTGATCCTGAGCGGTGACTGGCATTGTGGCGCAGCCATGACCGTTCATCGTGATCCTGATGATCGTTCAACGCTGCCGGTCGCGCAAAATTTTGCCGCGACCTCTATTTCGTCAATCTGTTCCTGGCACGGGCGTATCGACGAGGCCCGCGATGCCAACCCTCATGTGAAATACGCAAACGGTACCGACCGCGGTTACCTGCGCTGCGTAGCCGGTGCCCGCGACTGGACCGCCAGTTTCCGCACGGTGGCAGACGCGGCCGATCCGGATTCACCCGTTTCCACGGACGCAGAGATGACGCTCCGGGACATGTAATCGCTCACAATCAATCGAGGACACCCACCATGCGTATCAAGCTTCTGATGGCCGCCGCTATCGCCCTGCACATTTCCCCGGCCTTCGCGCACGAGCGCGCTGTAGAGTTCCCTGAGACCGAAGACGGTCGTGTCATTCTTGCTGCCGACCTGCATACGCATTCGGTGTTCTCCGATGGCGAGGTCTGGCCATCCATCCGCGTGAAGGAGGCCCAGCGTGACGGACTAGGACTGCTGGCCGTCACCGAACATCTTGAGCACCAGCCGCACAAGGCAGACATCCCGCATCCTGATCGCAACCGCTCATATGAGGTTGCACGGGACACGCTGGAGAAGTCCGAGGAGGACGGACTGATGCTGATCAACGGTGCGGAGATCACGCGCAACCAGCCACACGGGCACATCAACGCCGTCTTCCTGGATGATGCCAATGCGCTTCTGGTTGATGATCCGCGCGAGGCGATCAAGGCAGCGAATGACCAGCAGGCCTTTGTCTTCGTCAATCACCCGAACTGGATTCCGCATGCACCAGATGCGATTGCTCGTCTGACAGACTACCAGCTGGGCCTGATCAAGGAGGGCCTGATCCATGGCATCGAGGTTGTGAACGGGACGCTCGACGGTCATTCTGAACATGCCCTCCAGCTTGCGCTCGAGCATGGTCTGACGGTGATGGGGACGTCCGACATTCACGGTCTGGTCGACTGGACGCATGAAGCCGGTCATGGCGGGCACCGTCCGATGACACTGATCCTCGCTAAAGCACGCACCAAGGAGGCGATGAAGACGGCTCTCTTTGCAGGTGACACGGTTGCCTGGTCCTATGACGACCTGCTCGGCCGGCCGGAAAATGTCGAGGCGCTTGTCCGTGCCTGTCTCAGCCTGGAGACATCCGGATATCCGGATGAAACCTCCGTGCTGCCGGTCGAGATCGTCAACGAGTGCCCGGTCAGTTTCACCCTGAACAATGTGGGTGACGCCACTTTCCAGAATGTGGGTGACCTGGTCCATGTTGATCGCAACGGTTCGTTCACTGTGCAGGTGCGGACGGGTGCTGTCAGCCCTTCCATTGCGCTGACCTTTGAGGTCCTGAATACACAGATCGGTTTCCGCAAGGCGCTTGAACTGACGCTGGATATGCAGGTCTCAGGGCAATAAGACCGCACACTTCTGTGCCTAGGGGCTGGCGGCCTGGATATCACGCGGTCAGCCCTTCTCTGATTTCTTGTTTGCCTTTCTGCATGCGTGAAGGCGGATCGGTGTGGTTCGGGCGTCGCTTTTGGTGCGGCCCCTCCCGGCTTTGCTCATTCTGGCCACTATCTGCCTGCTCCGGCGATCCGGGCGGGTGACGCGGGGAAATCGTTGCCGACATATGCGGCAAGGTGGCAAGGTTCCCGGCATACGCCAGAAACGACATGGCTGAGCTGACATGCACCCATGGCTCATGGGTGACTGTGGTGCAGGCTCGGGAGGAAAAAAGAATGAATCTCGATTTTTCGGATGAGCAGAAGCAGCTGCGCGATCAGGTGCGCCGCTTTCTAGGTGAAAACTGTCCACCTTCGGTGGTGCGAAACATCCTTGAGGGTGAGCCGGACCATGATGCCGGGCTGTACAGGGGGCTTGCCGAACTCGGCGTGCTGGGCGCTGCCATCCCTGAAGAGTATGGCGGGGTTGGGCTCGGTCATCTGGAGCTTTGCGTCGTTGCGGAAGAGTTGGGGCGCGTCCTGGCGCCCGTTCCCGTTGCGTCCTCGATCTACCTCACGGCGGAATGTCTGATGCAGGCTGGGTCAGAGGAACAGAAATCAGAGTGGCTCCCGCGGCTTGCCGCCGGCGAAGCGATCGGATGTTTTGCGCTCAATGAGGGCCGTGGCCGCATGCGCGCCGAAAAGGTTTCCGCGCGGTTCGAGAACGGCAAGCTTACGGGGGTCAAAGCGCCTGTCGCCGATGGGGCGATTGCCGATGTCGCCATTGTCGCGGCGCGCGAGGCCGAGGGGGTGACGCTCTGCCTTGTCGATCTGAAAGCAGACGGCGTGAGCCGCGAAGCGCTGGAGTCGATAGATCCGACGCGCGCGCAGACGCGGCTGAGTTTTGACGGGGTTCCTGCAAGCCGGATCGGCGGGGCGGGCGATGGCTGGCATATCGCGTCGCAGGTCATGGACCGCGCGGCGATCCTGATCGGTTTCGAACAGTTGGGCGGGGCAGATCGAGCCCTTGAAATGGCCCGTGACTATGCGCTCGAACGGATGGCATTCGGCCGCCAGATCGGCTCTTTCCAGGCGATCAAACACATGCTGGCAGACATGTATGTCTCCGCAACGCTGGCCCGGTCGAACTGCTATTACGGCGCTTGGGCGCTGGCGACGAGCGCGGCTGAACTGCCGGTTGCCGCAGCGACCGCGCGTGTCTCGGCAACGACGGCGTTCCAGCACTGCGCCAAGAACAATATCCAGACCCATGGCGGCATGGGCTTCACCTGGGAATATGACTGCCACCTCTATTACCGCCGGTCGAACGCGCTTGCGCTCGCGCTGGGCTCGCTCTCGACCTGGGAGAGCCTGCTCATCGAGCGGATGAGTGCCGGCAATGTGGACGCGGCAGCGTAAAGGGAGACAGGACGATGGACTTTCAGGACACACCCGAAGAAGCAGCCTTCCGCGCGGACGTTCGCGACTGGCTGGATGCGAATGCGCCGAAACATCTCGAACCTGAACTCAAGCGCGCGAGCTTCGGCTCCAGCGGCCTGACCAGCGAGGATCCGATCGAGGCCGGAAAGGCCTGGCAGAAGAAGAAGGCCGAAGCCGGCTGGGCCTGCCTGCACTGGCCGAAGGAATATGGTGGCGGCGCACGGTCTGCCATGGAGCGTGTCATCTGGGGGCAGGAGGAAGGCCCGTATGCCGTGCTGTCCGGCCCGTTCACGATCGGCCACGGCATGTGCGGTCCCACGGTGATGGCCTGGGCAAACGAAGAGTGGAAGGAGAGGCTTCTGCCACCGCTTGCGAGTGGCGAGGAGATCTGGTGCCAGCTCTTTTCCGAGCCTGCCAGCGGGTCTGACCTGGCCGGGCTGCGCACGCGCGCCGTGAAGGCCGATGACGGGTCTGGCGACTGGATCATCAACGGCCAGAAGATCTGGACCAGCGGCGCCCAGAACTCCGACTGGGGCCTGCTCATCACCCGGACCGACCCGGATGTGCCCAAGCATAAGGGCCTGACCATGTTCTTCCTGCGCATGGATTCGCCCGGTGTGAAAGTCGTGCCGATCAAGCAGGCCAATGGCGCGTCGGGCTTCAACGAGGTCTACTTTACCGATGTCCGCATCCCGGATGACCAGCGCCTTGGCGCTGTGGGTGAAGGCTGGAAGGTCTCGCTCACCACGTTGATGAATGAGCGCCTGTCCATTGGGTCAGGCATGTCGACCGGGTTTCCTGAACTCTTCCGCTTCTGCATGGAGGCCGAGGTCGATGACGAGCCTGCGGTTGCAGACTCCGCGGTGCGATCGAAGCTCGCCCAGTTTGCCGTCAAGCAGAGCGGTCTGAAATATACCGGCATGCGGGCCATCTCCGCGCTCTCGAAGGGCGAGACGCCTGGTCCGGAGAACTCCATCGGCAAGCTTGTTGCCGGTGCGACCATGCAGGAGCTCGCCATGTTCGCGCTCGATCTGCAGGGCGAGTCAGGTGTGCTGTGGGACGAGGACAGCCCCCAGAACGGGCGGTTCCAGTCCATGCTGATGCGCTCCCCGGCGACGCGGATCGAGGGCGGCTCCGACGAAATCCTGCGAAACATCATTGGTGAGCGCGTGCTTGGGCTTCCGGGGGATATCCGCGTGGACAAGGACGTTCCGTTCAAAGACATTCCGACAAGCGGGCGCAAGAAATGACAGACTATCCTCTTCCCAATAATTCGACCGACTTGAGTGGGCAGACGGCCTTGGTGACAGGCGCCTCGTCCGGACTCGGCCTGCGGTTCGCGAAAGTCCTCGCCAGTCAGGGCGCGAAAGTTGCGCTGGCCGCGCGGCGTCGTGACCGTCTCGAAGCGATTGCGCAGGAGATTCGCGATGCAGGCGGCGAGGCCCTCGCCGTGGAAATGGACGCGACCGATGCCGACCAGCTGAAGGCGGCTGTCGCGAAGGCTGAAGCCGAACTCGGCCTCGTCACGATCCTCGTCAACAATGCTGGCATTCCGGATGCCCAGCGGGCGCACAAGATGGAGATCGATCTCATCGACCGCGTGCTCGATATCAATGTCCGGGCGCCTTTTGTCCTGAGTTGCGAGGTTGCCCGCCGGCTTATGGCAGCCGACCAACCGGGACGTATCGTCAACATCGCGTCTTCGGCGGCCTATCATTATGCCGGTGCGGGGGCTGCCCTCTATTCTGTCTCGAAGGCTGCAGTCGTGCGCATCACAGAAGCGCTCGCCGTCGAATGGGCCGGCAAGAACATCAACGTCAATGCCATCGCGCCCGGTGCGTTCGAGTCCGAAATGATGGATGGCATGCTGGAGCGGATGGGCGATATCGCTCAGCATTTCCCTCGCAAGCGGATCGGCAACCCGGCCCAGCTCGACTCCACGCTGCTCTATCTGGTCAGCCCGGCCTCCGATGCGGTGACCGGTACGAGTATCCGGGTCGATGACGGGCAGGGCAGCCGGTAGGGAGCGCAGAAATGTACGATTACAAGACAATAGACGTGGATGTTCGCGGCAATGTTCACTGGCTGACCCTGAACAGGCCGGACATGCTCAATGCCATCAACACAGAGATGGCTGGCGAACTCGCCGACTATTTCGGCAAACTCTATCATGACCGTAGCTGCCGTATCGTGGTGATGAAGGGAGCGGGCCGGGCCTTCTGCGCCGGCCTCGATATCAAGGCACGTGAGGACGGCGGTGAGCCGCCCTTTGGTGGCGGGTTCGGTTTTCAGGGCTACCTTGCCGATGTCTATGTGAAGATGCGCCGGTGCCCGCAGCCGATCATCTCACTGGTGCAGGGGCCCGCCTGTGGCGGCGGGTTCGCGTTCGCGCTGGCGTCCGATATCCGGATTGGTGGCGAGAGCATGAAAATGAATGCCGCTTTCATCAAGCTGGGCCTCTCGGCCTGCGATATGGGGGTGAGCTATTTCCTGCCGCGGCTGGTCGGGGTGACGATCGCCTCTGAACTGATGATGACGGGCCGCTTCATTCATGCCGAGCGCGCGCTGGCCGTCGGGCTGGTCAACCAGATCGTACCGGATGATGAACTGGAAGCGGCCGGACAGGTGTTCGTCGACGAAATGCTGGCGACCTCGCCGATGGGGCTTCGCCTGACCAAGGAAGGCCTCAACATGGCGGTGGATGCCGCCAGCCTCGAAGCGGCCATGGCGATAGAAAACCGGAACCAGATCCTCTGCTCGAAAACCGAGGATGTTAAGGAGGGCATGCAGGCCTTTCTCGAGAAGCGCAAGCCGGTCTACCGCGACGCCTGAGGCCGCAAGCAAGCCATCCTGGCAGGCGGACAAGTAGAGGCCGCCACAGGATGGCCGTCCCTTTCGGTTGACCGCCATCCAGGCCGCACGATAAAAATCATAACATGTTCCAAAACGGTGCCGGGCATGGTAAGGTCTCCAAAATAACGGATGGGAGGTCCTTATGAGTGTTTCCGAGCTTTCGCCTGTGCGGAAATCAATTCTGCCGACGGGTGACGACACCTGGGCGACGATTGCGCGGCGTGAACTCGCTGACCGGCCTGAAGACAAGGCCGTCTCGGATTTACAGAGCTGGAACCTGCATGTGTTCATGCGGGCCCCGGCGCCGGAGACCAGCCCGCGCGCGGGCAATCAGGTCCTGCCAAGTGATGTGATCTTTGTCGAACCTCCGCTCTCTGACGCATGAGCGGGGCGGTCATCAGTCATGTCCAGATCGCCGCGGCGCATGACGGCGTGGCTGAACTCATCGTCACGCTCGAATTCGAGAATGGCGGACGCTCGCTCGTGACGCTTGACGAGTTCGCCACCCGCAAGCTGTTCGAGGCCAGCGGAACCGAGACCCCTGAAGCCCTGACCGGGCTCGGCTGGGAGCTCGTGCGTGACGCTCTCGCAGCATCGTCTGCCCGCTACCTGACTAATAAAACTTCAAACCAAGGAAACGCCCCGCATGTATGATCTCATCATTCGCCAGGGAAATGTGGTCGACGGCTCCGGCCTGCCGGCCTACACCGCAGACATCGCGGTAAAGGACAATCGTATCGCGCGCATCGGACGCATCGCGGAAAGCGCGACGCGTGAAATTGACGCCGAAGGCAAGATCGTCGCGCCGGGTTTCATTGATCCGCATACGCACTTTGATGCCCAGCTACTCTGGGACGGCTGCGCCAAGCCTGCGCTCTCACACGGTGTGACGACGATTGTTCCCGGCAACTGCTCGCTCTCGCTCGCCCCTCTCAAACCGGATCACCGGATGCGGCTGGTCGGGATGTTCAACCAGATCGAGGAAATGCCCTACAAGGCGTTCCGCGAAGGCGTTGTCTGGGACTGGGAGACGTTTGCGGAATACATCACGCGCATTCGCAAGGGGCTGGCGATCAATGTCGCGCCGCTTGTCGGTCACAGTGTCATCCGCCTCTGGGTGATGAATGATGCCGCAACCGAACGCACGGCAACCGATGAAGAACTCGCCGAGATGCAGGACGTCCTGCGCGAATGTCTCGATGCAGGCGCTGCTGGCCTGTCGACCAGCTATGTCGACATGGACGAGACGCTGCAGCCCGTGCCGAGCCGCTATGCCGATGCCAGGGAAGTGGAGGCACTGGCTGAGGTTCTCGGCGAATATGGGCGGATGCTGCAGATCGTGCCGGAGTTCTACGATCCCGACCTGACCATTGCCCGGCTCGACCAGCTGGCCGAGTTGTCGATCAAATACAGCATTCCGACGACCTTCTCCCCGCTCTTCGTGAATTCGGACAATGTCGATGCAGTCGACAAGGTGATGGACCGTGTCGATGAGCAGTTCGCGCGCGGCGCTCGCGTCTGGCCGCAAGTCCAGACACGTCCGATCGACATTTCATTCTCCTTTGCCGTGCCGAGCCTGCTCTTCATCCGCATCCCCGGCTGGTACCGGGTCATGCGCTTCGGCACGCATGAGGATATTATGAATACCTTCTCGGATGCCGGGAAACGCGAGGCCCTTATCGAGGAAGCGAAGGTCTACAATGACCTCTGGCCGATCCTGGTCCTGCGCCAGGTGAAGACCGAGGCGAACCAGAAATATGTCGGCAAGACGCTGGGCGAGATCGCGAAAATGCGCGACACCACGCCGGTCGAGGCCATGATCGACCTCTCACTCGAGGAAGGCCTGGACGCCCACTTCCTGGCGGCCAGCATGGGCCACAATAATGATGACAAGGTTGTCAGCCTGCTGAAGCACCCGCGCGTGCATATCGGGGCGAGCGATGGCGGGGCGCATATTCTCTCCTTCTCGACCTATGGCGATACGGGCTATCTCCTCGCGCACTTCGTGCGTGACCTGAAGACGATGCGGCTTGAGGATGCGGTGAAGAAGGTCACCTCCGACACCGCCTCCATCTGGGGCATTCCGGAACGAGGGCTCCTTCAGCCGGGCTATATCGCCGACATCGCGATCTTCGATCCGGAAACCATTGACCGGGGCGTGGAGAAATTCGTGCAGGATGTACCCGGGGATGGCAGCCGCTATGTGCGTGACTCCCATGGCGTCGATACGGTCATTGTCGGTGGCGGCATCGCCTGGTCGGCCAAGGAAGGTTACCAGGAAGCCCGTGGCGCTGTCCTGCCCGGTGAAAAAGGAAGCCAGCCTGAGCTGGTGGCGGCCGAATGAGCTGGCCGGGCGTTACGCAGCGCCGTGTTGCAACGAACGGGATCGAGCTGAATATTGCCGAAGCTGGCGAAGGGCCGCTCGTCCTGCTCCTGCATGGCTTTCCGGAGTCGTGGTACTCTTGGCGTCATCAGTTCGCCCCGCTTGCAGAAGCGGGCTATCATGTCGTCGCACCGGACATGCGCGGCTATGGCAAGAGCGACAGGCCACAAGAGATCGAGGCGTACAATCAGGTTGAGGTCCGCAAGGATGTTATCGGCCTGATCCCGGCGCTTGGTTATGAGCAGGCGGTGGTCATCGGCCATGACTGGGGCGCGCCGACAGCCTGGGCTTGCGCCTTGCACCATCCTGACAAGGTCCGCGCGGTCGGTGCTCTGTCGGTGCCGTTCATGCCGCGCTCTCCGGTTCAGCCGATGCCGGCCATGCGCGAGATGTTCAAGGGACAGTTCTTCTACCAGCTTTACTTCTTCGAGCCGGGTGTGGCGGAAGCCGAATTCGAGGCGGATATACGCACAGCGCTCAAGAAGTTTCTGGTCATGGCGGGCGGAGAGACCGACCTCACCACATTGGCGCCGAAAGGCCCCGATGACGACATGTTCTCTAGCCTGCCGGACCCGGAAACGCTGCCGGGCTGGCTGAGTGAGGCAGACCTGGAATTCTATACCCAGGAGTTCACCCGCTCGGGCATGCGCGGGCCGCTCAACTATTACCGCAATCACGATCTGACCTGGGAGCTTACCAAGGGCGCCCCGGAGCATATCGACCAGCCGGCCTTCTTCGCCGCCGGGACCAATGACGGGGTGATCCTGATGGCTGCCGAGGCCTATCAAGCCATGCCTACCTATGTGCGCGATCTCAGGATCAATGAGCTCATCCCGGGCATCGGTCACTGGACCCAGCAGGAAGCCCCCGAAGAGGTCAACGACATCATTCTGAAGTTTCTGAAGGAGGTTGACGGATGAGTGACGAGGTTCTCGTCATTGGCGCCGGGATTGGCGGGCTTTGCACGGCGCTCTCGCTTGCCCCGACAGGGCGCCGGATTACCCTCCTCGAGCGCGATCAGGCGCCGCCGGGCGACGATCCTGATACCATCTTCCTCGACTGGCATCGCCAGGGGGCCGGGCATGTGCGTCAGAGCCATGCTTTCCTTGCCCGGTTGCGGACCATCATCAAGCGGTCGCATCCGCGCCTGCTCGACGACTTGAAGATGCTGGGCGTGCGTGACCTGACCTTCGACATGATGCTGACCGAGCGCCAGCGTGAGGCCTATGAGCCTGAGCCTGAAGATGCCGATCTCACCATCATAACGAGCCGGCGAACGACGCTTGAGCTTGCCATGCGCCGCTATGTCGAGACGCTCGACAATGTCACCATCAGATCCGGCTTTTTCGTGCGTGAACTGCTGACACGGCAGGGCGAAGACGGGGTCACGGAAGTGCTGGGTGTTAGCGGGGAAGAGCAGGGCGAGCCGGTAAAACTGGAAGCCGACAGCACAGTTGATGCAAGCGGCAAGTCCGGCTTCCTGATTACCAAATTGATGGATGACGGAGCGCCCATCGCCGAGGAAAGCGAGACGGCCGGAATCCTGTACTTTACTCGCCACTACAGGCTCCTGCCCGGTGTGGAAGAGCCGTCGCGGTCTGATAATCCGCCCGCCAGTGGCGATCTCGGCTATCTGAAGTTCGGCGTTTTTCCGGGCGATAATGGCTGCTTTTCGATCACGATTGCCGTGCCGGAGATAGAGTTCGAGCTGCGCAAGGCGATACTCAATCCGGACACGTTCCATGCGATTACCCTGGAGCTTCCCGGTCTTGCCCCCTGGACGAATGCGGAGCGGTCGGAACCCCGTGGAAAGGTCTATGGCATGGGCGACCTGATCAGCCGCTGGCGGGACATGATCGCTGACGGCAAACCGGTCACGCGAAACTATTATCCGCTGGGCGATACGCTTGTTCGGACCAATCCGCTTTATGGTCGTGGCTGTTCATTTGCGGCTGTCAGTGCCGAGGTGTTGCGTGAAACTCTTGAGGAGACACAAGACCCCGTTCAGCGTCAGATCGATTATCACAGCCGGCTGCGCCGTGAGCTGAGGCCATACTATATCAACCAGCGCGCCCAGGACCGTTCGGCCATCAAGCGTGCCAAGGAGGCCCTGACGCCGGACTACCGCAAGAGCTGGCGCGGCAAGATGATTGAAAGCTTCTTCGATGATGGTGTGCGGATTGCCCTACGCTCTGATACACGCCTGCTGCGCCAGGCGATGCGCGGGTTTCACATGCTCGAGCATCCGAACAAGTGGCTGGGGAAGCCGGGCAATTTCGGTAAGGTGCTGTATTACTGGTCGCGTGGGAAAAAGCGTAATGCTGAGGCCTATCCGCCCAGTCCGGGGCCGGCCCGAAAGGAATTGATGCAAGGGCTGTCCATCAACTACACGGCCGACATTGACCGGCTCGCCGCCCAGCGTCAGACCACTCCCTGATGCCGGGGAGGACAAGTCTTTTGGATGAAGCGATCAGCAAACGCGAGCAGGCAAAGGCCGAACGGAGACTCCGTATCGTCAAGGCGGCCCGCGACCTGATCCGCGAAACCGGGGACACTGACCTGTCCATGCGGGCGCTGTCGCAGCGTGCGGATGTCAGCCTCTCCACCCCCTACAACCTCTTCGGCTCCAAGCGGGCAGTGGTGCTCGCCGTGTTCGAGGATGAGCGAGACTTTACGGAACGATTCCAGCGCCTTGAAACGGCCAACAGCATAGACCGGATCTTCGCCGCCCACGACCTCGCTTTCGGATATTATACGAGCGACCCTGATTTCTATCGAACGATATGGCGCGCGCTTCTCAATACGAGAGGGCAGGAGGAGACAGGGCTGGCTTCGCCGGAGCGTCTGAAGCAGATGCGGGCGATCTGGTATGGGCTGGTCAACTCCGCCGGGGAGGAGGGTTATCTCGACAAGGATATCCCCGTGGACATGCTGTTGCAGTCCATGGCCCATCTGAGCGGCGGCGTTCTCCTGTCCTGGGCCATGGGCAGCCTGCCGACCGAAGCGCTGACTTCATCAGTGGGGATGGGGTATGCGCTTTGCCTGCGCGGCGCTGCGACTGAAACCGGGCGACCCCTGCTTGATGTGCATCTCGGCCAGTATTGCCGGGAGCAGGACAGTTTCCGCTCCAGGGTCAGTGTCAGCCGCATCTCCGAAACCATGTGAGCCAGCTAGACCAGGTGGCGGCTCCACTGGCCGTACTGGTGATTGATGCTGCCGCGCGGCAGGCTGAGCGCCGCGATGGCGAGGCCGACAACGACATCTGCAGCCATCTGGAGGAGTGTTGCCTCCACGATGAAAGGCATCAGCGCGATGGCGAGGCCGAGACAGAGATTGAGCAGGCGGACCGGCCGGATCGGTTCGGCCAGCGCGGCGACTGAAACCGTGACGACCAGTGCGCCGAGCAGGTGATCGGCATTGGCGAGTGACCCCTCCGCGCCGAGCGTCAGGCGAGTGAACATCAGCCAGATACCAAGCGCAACACTGACGAGTAGCGTCCACGGATAGGTCATGCCGCCTGTGACCATGTCGCGTATAATCGTTCCCGGTGGCTGCAGAAAATCATCCTCGACCCGTTCGTCACCGCCATCATCGGTATCGCCCCGGAACAGCACCCACAGCACCGGACGGCCCTGCTTCTTTCGGCGGATCAGGAACTGGATGGTCGCCAGCAACTCATCGACGGAATAGGGGATCTGGAGCAGCATGGCGGCCGCCGCGATCAGGCAGAGGGTGCACCAGGTGCCGATGACGATAGGCTGGATGATGATGAAGGTGATCGACACCACACCCAGCGGCACGATCATGATACCGAAGATGAGGACGAGCCAGGGCATGGTCCGCCAGCGCCGCGTCGAGCCGACAATGCCGATCAGAATTTCGAGCATGTAGGTCAGCGCGCCAACGCCGGCATCAGGCACCGGCCAGGCTTCAGACACGGATGAGGTAACGATTTCCTCTGTGCCATTCTTTGCGTTGCCGCCAGCGCCTGCGAAGAAGGGTTCCCACACGCCATCGATATGGCCGAGCTGGTAAGCGGTCATGTGACGCGAGATGAGAAAGCCGAGGACGGCGAGGACGATAATTGGGACACGCTGGAACCAGCTGGAGGGGGACTGGTCCCAGCCCGGCGGGATGGTCGGTCCTGTAGCGGCCGCGGCCGGATTCACGCCCGGTGTCGGTCGCGCCAGGACGGCGAGGCCGAAAATCACGGCGCCGGCAATCGTCTGGTTCAGATAGACCGCCCCTGTCGGCGCCCAGAAGGCAAGCGGCGCGAACATCACCCAGCTTGCAATCGCGGCAATGCCCCAGCGTGCGAGGCGCAGCTTCCAGGACAATGACAGGAAGGCGAGCACCATCACCGTGAGGCCGCTGAGCATGTCGCTCCAGATGAGCGGGACGGAATCGTAGACGATCACGCTCGGACTGGTCATGAGCCAGGCGCCCATCGCCATGTTCAGGAAGGGCGCCCAGATGAAATTGCGGTGCTGCTCGATCGACTCGGCTTCGGCCTTTTGCCGGACCTGATCCGGATCATGGTCTTCCTCACCGGCAGCGGTGAGCCATGGTGGCGGCACGATGCCATTGGTCTCGTACCAGCCGAGCGGGTCGGCCTTCAGATTGGAGACCATGTCAGGCAGTACATCGCGAAGACGGTGCTTAGGCTCCCAGTCGAGCAGTCGGCGGGCGCGTTCGATGTTCAGTTCATAGTGGTCGTCTGCCATGTCGACCATGAAGGGGCGGATGAAGGGCTTCTGGCCCTGGTCGATATCATCGGGAACGACGGGTTCGGATTTCGATTCCAGCCAGGCTCCCAGCGATGCGAGTGGCTTGGGCAGGGTGAATGTGCGCCAGTCTTCGTCGCCATGGATGAGGTTAGCGATTTCCTCTTGCAGCTCGCCATAGCTGAGCGTGTCCGGCTCACCGATCAGTATGGTGCTCTCGTCAGGCAGGTCGGCCCGCCGTTCGACCGTGCGGCCGAAGGCCTCGACCATGTCCTCCTTGTGGACGAAGGCCTGACCGACCGCAAGCGAACCCGCATAAGCATGGCCATGGGGATTGCGTTCATAGATACGCCGGATCTGTTCAGATAGCGTCGGAACGGCGGAGTCTTCATCATAGACCCCGGCGAGATGAAGCAGGGTGTAGGGGATGTCGCCGTGCTCTTCGCGGATGACGGCTTCGGCCGCCGCCTTCGATTTCGGATACGCCCATTTCGGATTGAGCTCTGTTTCCTCGGAGATCGGCATGCCTGGGTCGCTGGCCTGATGCACCAGCATCGTTCCGGAATAGATGAACCGCTCGACCTCGAAGTCCTGCAGGGTTTTCAGGAGCCGTCTCGTGCCGTCGACATTGAGCTTTTCGTAAAGCGGATGCTCCTGTCCTGTGAAATCGAAATAGGCGGCGAGGTGGATTACCGAGGCAATGGAACGGCCATGCTTGTCGGCAAGCTCGTTGAGGGCTTCCTGCACCGACTGGTCAGACGTGAGGTCACAGCCGATCAGTTCGCAATCAGCCTCGGTGCCCGGCACATCCAGGCCAACAATCCGGTATTTATCTCCCAGAGCAGCCACAAGGGCACTGCCGAGCGCGCCAGCGGCACCTGTAATCAAAACCACGGGGCGGCCCCCGCCCTCTGAATTGTTCATAGGCTTCACATCGGCTGATTGCGTCAATTTTACCTCATAGGTCGATGCAGTCTGTCGGTTGGAGCGCAGGCTCCTGTGAGGCTTGTAAAACGTGGGATGGGGGCCAGGGGTTCCTGCGGGCCGCCTAGGGCTTGAGAGTGTCCCAGCTCTTGCGGCGCACAGCGTCCTCTACAGTATCATCGTTTTCAGGCGGCGCCGGCGGATAGGCCGAGCTTTCGCGAAAGGCCTTCTGATCTTCAATCTGTTCGTCAGTAGACGGTGTGGTTCGAGGCTTCGCCTTTTCGTCCAGGGTCGATTGACGATGGTTTGCCTTTTTCGGTTCGTTCATCGCAACTGTCCTTCTGGCTATATCTTCCTCAACCTTTCGTCCTCGAGGGATGTTCCTTTCCTCTGTCTGAAGCTCCGAAAAACCCACTTCTTGATAACCGGGATCAAGCTGGCGCTGGTTCTATGCCGGCCATGGAAAATTTCGCGATCGGAAGGGGGGAACAATACGCTCAACCAATACCTTGGTCTGGCATCACACAGCAAAGGAAGATGCCCATGGCTAGCAAGAAAGATCTCCCCATTGATGATGCCGGTGCCCCGCATCAGACGACCAAGGATGGCCATGACCCCCTGACCACCCAGCAGGGTGTGACCGTCTCCGACGATCAGAATCATCTCAAGGCTGGCCAGCGCGGTCCTATGTTGATGGATGATTTCCATTTCCGCGAAAAGCTCTTCCATTTCGACCATGAGCGTATTCCGGAGCGGGTGGTTCATGCGCGCGGCTTTGCTGCTCACGGCCATTTCGAATGCACCGAAGACCTGTCGGACATCACGCGGGCGGCCGTTTTCCAGAAAGGCGAGAAGACGCCTGTCTTCACCCGTTTCTCCACCGTGGCGGGCAATAAGGGGTCTCCGGATCTCGCGCGGGATGTGCGTGGTTTTGCAACCAAGTTCTATACCAAGGAAGGCAATTGGGACCTGGTCGGCAATAACATCCCGGTCTTCTTTATTCAGGACGCCATCAAGTTTCCGGACCTGATTCACGCCGCCAAGCCTGCGCCGGACCGAGGGTTTCCGCAGGCCCAGACCGCGCATGACAATTTCTGGGACTTCATCTCGCTGTCTCCGGAAGCCATGAACATGGTGATGTGGATCATGTCCGACCGGACAATCCCGCGCTCTCTCCGTTTCATGGAAGGCTTCGGGGTTCACACCTTCCGGCTGATCAATGCCGAGGGCAAATCGACTTTCGTGAAGCTTCACTGGAAGCCGAAGCAGGGGCTGCAGTCGGTCGTCTGGAACGAGGCGTTGAAGATCAATGGCGCCGATCCGGATTTCCATCGCCGCGACATGTGGGATGCGATCCAGACGGGCAATTATCCCGTCTGGGAACTCGGTATGCAGCTCTTCGACGAGGACTTTGCCGAGAAATTCGATTTCGATGTGCTCGACGCCACCAAGATCATCCCGGAAGAGGAGGTGCCAGTGCGCATTGTCGGGCGCATGGTGCTGGACAAGGTGGTCGATAATTTCTTCGCCGAGACCGAGCAGGTCGCCTTCTGCACCAATAATGTCGTGCCGGGTATCGGCTTCACGAATGACCCGCTGCTGCAGGGGCGCAACTTCTCCTACCTCGACACGCAGGTGAAGCGCCTCGGCGGACCGAACTTTACCCATATCCCGATCAACGCCCCGCAATGTCCGATGCGCAACTTCCAGCAGGACGGCCACATGGCGATGCATAACCCCAAGGGGCGGGCAAACTATGAGCCGAACAGCTGGGGCCCTGAAGACGGCGGCCCGCGCGAAAACCCGGAAAAGGGTTACGTCCATTATCCGGAAGAGGTCAGCGGTGAAAAGATCGTGACCCGGTCTGAAACTTTTGCGGACCATTACAGTCAGGCCCGGCAGTTCTATGTCAGCCAGACCGACATCGAGCAGACGCACATCGCTAATGCGCTGACCTTCGAACTCAGCAAGTGCCAGGAGATGCGGGTGCGCAAGCGTATGCTCTCGCACCTGCGCAATATTGATGATGATCTCGCCAAATCGGTTGCCGAGGGGCTTGGCCTCGACCTGCCGGACCCGGCTGAAGCCGCCCGCGAAACGATCACCGATCTCAAGCCGTCCGATGCGCTCAGCATCATCAAGAACGGTCCGAAGGATTTCAAAGGCCGCAAGCTTGGTATCCTCATCGCCGATGGCAGTGATGCCGATGCGGTGAAGACGCTTCAGAAAGCGATGGAAGAGGTCGGTGCGCTGCCGATCATCGTGGCGCCCAAGGTGGGCGGTGCGAAGCTTAGCGATGGCCGCCAGCTGGAAGCCCATGAGAAGGTGGATGGCGGACCGTCCGTCCTGTTCGATGCGGTGGCCCTGGTGCTGTCTGAAGACGGTGCCAAAACGCTCGCCGACATGCCACCGGCGCGCGACTTCGTCACCGATGCCTTCGCCCATGGCAAGTTCATTGCCCATACGGCCGGGGCGGCGACACTGCTGAAGGAAGCCGGGATTGCGGGCAAGCTCGATGATGGCTGCTTTGCCCTCGATGACGGCAAGACCGACAGCTTCCTCAAGACCCTGCCCAAGCATCGCTATTGGGATCGCGATGCCTGATCGCGGTCATCGCTGAAATCACGCCGGCCCCGGCAGGACAAAGCCGGGGCCGGCGCCACTCAGTGCGGAACCGAAACAATTTGCCGGCATTGATTCGGCACTGGAGACATCAAGCCATGGCCTTGCGTGCATACTGGAAAGGGCATCTACGCCTTTCCCTCGTGAATATCGGAATTGAACTCTATACCGCCACCGCATCATCGCGGCGGATATCCCTGCGTCAGATCCACAAGCCGAGCGGCAAGCGGATCCGCTACCAGAAGGTCGCCGAAGGTGTTGGCCCGGTCGATACAGATGAGATCGTGAAGGGGTTCGAGACGAGCAAGGACGAATACGTCATCCTGGAGCCCGATGAGCTCGACGAGATCAAGCTTGAGAGCAAGCGGACCATTGATCTCGTCCAGTTTGTGGAGGCGTGCGAGATTGATCCGCGCTATTTCGAGAAGCCCTATTATGTCGTCCCGAGCGATGACGAAGTGGCAGCTGAAGGCTTTACCGTCATCCGCGAAGCGCTGCGCAAGCACAAGATGGTAGGTCTCGGCCAGATGGCCGTGCGTGGGCGTGACTATGTCGTGGCAATCAAACCTTGCGGCGATGGCCTGCTGCTGGAGACGCTGCGCTTTGCAGACGAGATCCGCGAGAGCGACAAGATCTTTGACGACATTCCGGAGATGAAGCCCGACAAGGAGATGCTCGACCTCGCCGGCGAGCTGATCGAGCGCAAATCCGCGCCCTTCAAGCCCGACGCCTTCAAGTCGAAATATGCCGATGCGCTGAAGGAACTCATCAAGGAGAAGAAAGAAGAGGGTGCCGTCAGCGAGGATGCCTCGTCAGGGGACGGAAAATCCGGCAGCAGCGGCAAGGTGGTCGATCTCATGGATGCGCTCAAGAAGAGCGTCGACAAGGGCTCGTCCGGCAAGAAGAAATCCTCTTCGAAATCATCGTCTTCCAGGTCGAAGGCGAAATCAGGATCAAAATCCAAGTCTGACAAGGCGGCCTGACAGCAATGGCAAAGCAGGGGTCAGATACGCTTGAAACCTATCGCAAGAAGCGGGACTTCTCGCGCACGCCGGAGCCTGAAGGCAAGGCCGGGCGCAAGAAGAAGAGCAAGCTGAGCTTTGTCATCCAGAAGCATGATGCGAGCCGGCTTCACTATGATTTCCGGCTCGAACTGGACGGCGTCCTGAAGAGCTGGGCGGTCACCAAGGGGCCCAGCCTCGACCCGTCAGACAAGCGCCTTGCCGTGCGCACCGAGGACCATCCGCTCGACTATGGCAGCTTCGAGGGCGTTATCCCGGATGGGTATGGTGCCGGGACGGTCATGTTATGGGACCAGGGCGAGTGGGTGCCGCGCGAAGATCCGCATGAAGGCCTGGAGAAAGGCTCGCTGAAATTCGACCTCAAGGGTGAGCGCCTGAAGGGCGGCTGGGCGCTCGTCCTGATGAAGGGCAACAGCACAAAGGACAAGCAGAACTGGCTGCTTATCAAGGAGCGTGACGAGGAGGCCGACGAGCAGACCGATCCCCGTGAAAAGTGGGAGACCAGTGTTACGACTGATCGCGACTTCGAGGATATCGAAGAGGCTGCCGCGCAAGGTGATGCGGGCGTCCTGGGCGAGGAAGAAAAACCGCACTTCCCCGACTTCGTGAAACCTCAACTCGCGACGCTGCGCGACGATCCGCCGGAAGGCGACGAGTGGCTGCACGAACTGAAATTCGACGGCTATCGCATCCAGGCTCTGATCGCGGGCCATCAGGTTCGGCTTATCACCCGGAATGGCAAGGACTGGACGGACCGCTATCCGGGCATCGCGAAAGCGCTGGCCGGGCTCGACGTCAAGACGGCCGCCATCGACGGAGAACTCGTGGCGCTGGATGAGCGCGGCCACAGCCACTTCGCCTCGCTGCAGGCGGCGACCAATGACGGCGCCGATGCCACGCTCGCCTACTATGCCTTCGACCTGCTTTCGCTCAACGGCAAGGACATGCGCAAGAAGCCGCTGAGCGATCGCAAGTCGGCCCTCGAGAAGATCATACCCGTCGACGACGATATCCTGCACTTTTCCGACCATATCGCAGGCAAGGGTGAAGCCGTCATCGGCAAGGCTTGCGGCATGGGGCTGGAAGGCATCATCTCGAAAAAGACATCGGCCAAATACAAGTCCGGACGCGGCAGCAGCTGGATCAAGTCGAAGTGCGTGGGGCGCGATGAGTTCGTTATTGGCGGGTACCGAAAGTCCGACAAGAAAGGCCGGCCCTTCGCGTCCCTGCTGCTCGGTGAGTATGAAGACGGCAAGCTTCTCTATCGCGGCCGCGTCGGCACCGGGTTCGACGAGGCCTTGATGAACGAACTCGATGGCAAGATGGCGACGCTCGAGCGCAAGACGTGCCCCTTCAAGGATATTCCGGGCGAGGCAAAACGAGGCGCTGTCTGGCTGACGCCGAAACTCGTTGGCGAAATCGCCTATACAGAGCGCACCCCCGATGGTCTGTTGCGGCATCCGAGTTTTCAGGGCCTGAGGGAGGACAAGGAGCCAAAGGACGTGACATCGACATCCGAAAAGCAGGCCGAGGCCGAAGGCGGACAGGACGGCGGTGACGGCAAGGTGCTCGGTATCCGCATCAGCCATCCCGACCGTGTCGTTTATGAAGAGCAGGGGGCTACAAAGCGCGAGATCGCGGAATACCTCGCCGACATTGCGCCGCGCCTGCTGCCTCACATCAAGGATCGTCCGGTGAGCCTTGTACGCTGTCCTTCAGGGGCGGGCGGCAAGTGCTTTTTCCAGAAACACCATACCGACTCCATCCCTGACGCCATCGGCGAAACCGAGATCAAGGAAAAGGATGGCGACACAGCGAGCTACCTTCTCCTGAACACGCCGGAAGCCCTTGTTTCTGCCGCGCAAATTGGGGCGCTTGAGCTGCATGTCTGGGGATCGCGGACCGACAGGCTTGAGCGGCCGGACCGGCTAGTTATCGACCTCGACCCAGATGAGGGGATGGACTTCGACCAGGTGAAGGCTGCCGCAGTCGAGGTGCGCGACGTGCTCGACAGCGCCGGGCTCCAGTCCTTTGCGCTGCTGACCGGCGGCAAGGGAATCCACGTTGTTGTCCCGCTGGAGCGACGGCGTGAGTGGAACGATGTAAAGGCGGCGGCACGGGGGCTCGCCAGGCAGCTTTCAGCAGCCGCGCCGGACCGCTATGTCGCCGAAGCCTCGAAAGCCAAACGCAAGGGCAAGATCTTTATCGACTGGCTGCGCAATGAGCGCGGCTCAACGGCGATCTGCCCCTACTCGCTGCGTGCCCGGCCCGGCGCGCCGGTTGCCGTCCCCATCCGCTGGGACGAGCTTTCCGGCGTGGAGGCGGCTAACAAGTACACGCTTTCCAATATCCGCCAGCGCCTCTCCTCACTCAGGGAGGACCCCTGGGACGGATATGGCGATGTGCGCCAGTCCATATCCGACAGTGTCCTTGATGTCCTGACGCAATCGTGACGCCCGTGTCTTCCGCGAGGGCAGTGCTTCCAAGCCCCGGCTGATCATCATATCACGGCACTGACAAGGAATGAGGAGACGACATGGCGATCAAGACGCGTTTCACGGAAGAGTTCGGGATCGAGCATCCGATCGTACAGGGCGGGATGCAGTGGGTTGGTTATGCCGAGATGGTGGCCCCCGTCGCCAATGCGGGTGGCCTCGGCTTTCTCACGGCGCTGACCCAGCCGACCCCTGAGGATCTCGCCAAGGAGATCGCCCGGACCAAGGATATGACGGACAAGCCGTTCGGTGTGAACCTGACCATCCTGCCGGCCATCAAACCGCCCCCTTATGCGGAGTACCGGCAGGCCATTATCGAAGGTGGTATCAAGATCGTCGAGACGGCAGGCTACAAGCCGCAGGAGCATATCGACCATTTCAAGGAACACGGCATCAAGGTCATCCACAAATGCACCGCCGTTCGTCATGCTCTGTCTGCGGAGCGCATGGGCGCTGACGCGATCTCGATTGACGGGTTTGAATGCGCCGGCCATCCGGGTGAGGACGACATTCCCGGCCTGATCCTGATCCCGGCGGCAGCCGACAAGGTGAAGGTGCCGATGCTCGCATCCGGCGGGTTCGGCGATGGCCGTGGCCTCGCGGCCGCGCTGGCGCTTGGTGCGGACGGCATCAATATGGGCACCCGTTTCTGCGTCACCAAAGAGGCGCCGATCCATGAGAACTTCAAGAAGCAGATGGTCGAGAACGACGAGCGCGACACCAAGCTCATTTTCCGCACACTGCACAACACGGCCCGCGTGATGAAAAACGCTGTCAGCGAGGAAGTTGTCGCGATCGAGGCCAAGGGGGGTGCAAAGTTCGAGGACATCCAGCATCTCGTCGCGGGTGTGCGCGGGCGCAAGGCAATGGAAGAGGGCGACGCAGACGATGGCATCTGGTCGGCTGGTATGATCCAGGGCCTGATCCACGACATCCCGACGGTCAAGGAACTGATCGACCGGATCATTGCCGAAGCCGAACAGGTGATGGACGAGCGGCTCGCAAAGATGCGGGTGAGTTAAAGGGTGGCTGCCGGTCAAAGATAGTCCGGCAGCTTCTCCTCGAATTCCGGGAAGTAGCGCGCAATGATCATCAGCCCGAAGCGGGGCATGATGGCGTCTGGTGGCTCGCGGTCGAGCAGGAAGCGGAAGGCGGCCTCCGCAAGCTGTTCAGGCGATTGCTTCGGGGCAAGTCTTGCCTGGTCGGCCTGTTCGATCGTCACTTTGTAAGTGCGCCCTGCAAGCGCGACCTCGACAATGGCCGGATCGCTCCCTTCGCAGCGTGTCGCTTCCGGTGTCAGTGCCATGGCTTTCTCTCGCTTTCCTGCCGTGCATGATGTTGTTGCAGCGCCACCCGGGTCAACGGGTGGCGGCATCTGAAGGGAGGGACCGAAATGGCCTGGACATCGAAAGACATCTCGGTGCGCGTGATTGACAAGCATGAGGCGGTTATCCGCGACGTGCTCGCAGCGCGGTTTCCGTCCATCCGTTTCGTCGACAGCGCGGAAGCTGCGAGCGGCCTCAAGGTTTTGATGAGCTTTCGTCCGCCTGAAGACGAACCGCTCAACGGCTATGACTGGGTTCATGCCGTGGGCGCCGGCGTTGATCATTTATGTGCGGCGATCGGCGATCCTGAGCGCGCCCCTGTCATCACTCGGACCACGGGCCGGATGGGCGAACAGATCGGAGAGTTCTGCTTGGGCTATGCGCTCGCGTATCTCCAGAGGATGGCGACCCGTCGTGCGCTTCAGGAAAATGAGGACTGGAACAAGGAGGCAGCCGCGCCTCGCTATGCGTTTGATGCACAGGTTGCCGTCTTCGGTACAGGGAGCATCGGCGCAGGGATTTCCGGAGCCTTTCGTGCGCTTGGAGCCGAGGTGACAGGGTATTCCCGCAGCGGGTCCCCCCGGCAGGGATTTGATCATGTCCTGCCGGTTGCCAAGTTCGGCTTGGCAAAGTCGCCAGACGTGCTGGTCCTCGCGCTCCCGGCCACGGCGGAGACAGAGGGGCTGGTTGATGGAGAAGTGCTCGATCAGTTGAACGATGCGCTGCTGATCAATGTCGGGCGTGGTTCGACGCTGGATCATGACGCGCTTCAGCGAGCCCTGTCGAAGGGGCAGGTCTCGCATGCGGTGCTCGACGTGTTCGAGGCTGAACCTCTGCAGGCGGGTGACTGGCGATGGTCGCACCCCGCCGTGACGGTCACCCCGCACGTCTCGGGTCTAACCTTGCCGGATGACGCGGCGAACCGTTTTTGCGAGCTTTTGGAAGCCTATCTCGATACAGGCGAACCGCCGGTATCCGTTGATATCCAGCGGGGATACTGAGCCTCAGGAGTCGCCCGCCCTGTCGAAGGCGCCAACGTCGAGAATGGGCTCAGAGTCCGTCACCTCGGACCGCGCGTCGACGATGTCGGCCACGCGTTCGAGTGCCGAGACAATCATCGAACGTTCCCATTCGGGCAGGTCGCTGAAGAGAAGTTCGAAATGGTCCTGCAACGGATTGGGCGCGGACCGCAGGACATCCTCACCAATGTCGGAAAGCAACAGAACGACGCGTCGGCCGTCAGCAGGATCCCTCTGGCGGGCGACGAGCTTGCGGGCTTCGAGCTTGTCGACCAGCGACGTAATGGATGCATTGCTGAGCGCGGTCAGCCGGACCAGTTCACCCGGCGTTGCTGACCCGAAGCTCGACAGGAGTTGCATGACCTTCAGCTGCGAGACGCTGAGATCCGTTTTCTGCGCGAGCGTGCGGGCATAGAGTTCCGTTCGCCGCTGGATACGGCGCAGGGCAATAAGCGCGGTGGTCGTCTTCTGGTCCATACGGTCAAGCTATGTCTCTTGGGGCAGGGCTGGGCCCAGGGCCTCCTTGAGCGGGCCAAGATGCGGTTCGAAATGGCGCCACTGGTCGAGGCCGGCCTTGCTGATCGGCTGGCGAACCTGTTCTGAACTTGCCGTCCTGACAGCGCGTTTGGTCTGATGGAAATCGACACAGGCCTGTTCGAAAGGCAAGCCACAAAACTCGAGCATGCGGCGCACCTGGCCTTCAAGGTCGGCCACGACATCCTCATGCTGAACACGGAGCACCTTGCCGGGCAGCACCTTGTCCCAGTGGTCCATGAGGTCGACATAGCCACGATAGTAGTGGCCGATATCGTCGAGGCTGTAGCTGAACTCCTGACCCTCGGCGAAGAGCTGCTTGTAGCCCGAGAAGCAGCACGCCATCGGCTCGCGGCGGGCATCGATGATCTTCGCATTGGGCAAGATCATGTGGATGAGCCCGATATGCCGGAAATTGTTCGGCATCTTGTCGGTGAAGAAGGGCGCGCCTTTCCGGTGGATGGCGGTATTCTCGATATAGTCACGGCCGAGTTTCTCGAACTCTTCGTCCGGAAGGTCGTGCAGGATGCGCGGATAGCGGTCGCGGTCGCTGACCTGTTTGCGCCCGCGCAGGCGATGGGCCAGCGACAGGATGTTCGGCAGCTCCAGCGTGCCGTCCACCTGGCTGTGGCTGGCGAGAATCTGCTCGATCAGCGTCGAGCCGGCGCGCGGCAGGCCAAGGATGAAGATCGGGGCCGGGTCGTCATGGCCGACGCCTGCCCGGCGCTCGAACAGCTCGGGCGTGCAGTGGCGTTTCTGGGCTTCGAACTCTTCCTGCATCTGCTCGGTCGTGTAGCGCGCCTGGAGCTTCTTCAGCCGGTTACCTTCGGCATAGTTCTCGAAGGAGGCGTCGTAATCGCCCCGGTCCTCGAAAGCTTTGCCGAGGGCAAAGGCAATATGGATCCGGCCCATATGGGAAAGGTTGGGATCCTGCTTGGCCGCGAGCATCGCATCGATGTCAGCGTCAGAGAAAGAGACTGTCTTGAGATTGGCGAGCGAATACCAGGCATCGCCGTGCAGCGGCTCGATCCTGGTCGCGCGGCGATAGGAAGCCACGGCTTCTTCGGTCCGCCCGGCGGTCTTCAGGGCATGCCCGCGGGAAGTCAGTGTCGCGAGATCGTCAGGCAGGGTTTTAAGCACTTCGTTGAAGATGGCGAGGGCGGCGTCGTAATTGCCGGCTTGCATGCTTTCGATGGCATAGATGGACTTGAAGACGGGGCTCTTCGGATCTTGGGCCAGAAGCTTCTCGGCCTGGGCGAGGGCAGCTTCATATTTCTGGCGTTTACGCAGGATCTGTATGTGATCGATCTTCAGCTGCGGATTGCCGGGATCGAGCTCGATTGCTGTCTCCAAAAGGAAGTCAGCATCCTCATGGACGCCCAGACGGGTGCCGATATCGGCGAGCAGGCGCATGCCTTCGATATGGCGGGGGTTCTGCTGCATGAAGGCGCGGGCGATGCGTTCCGCCTGCAGCACCTTGCCCTCATGGATGAAATTCGTGACGGCGAGCAGCTCGCGCGGGAGTTGCTTCAGCCGTTCGGCCTGCGCGCGTGCTTCGGCGGCGGCCTGCGTGTTACCTTGCGCAGCCCGTAGCTCGGCTATGGCGAGCCAGCTGGCGTTCAGGGCGGGATTGTAGCGCACGGCACGCTCATAGGCTGTGATGGCGGCCGCAGCATTTCCCTGCCGGCGGTGCAGATGGCCTTCTTCCTGGAAGGCCCGGCCGAAATCCGGCGCCATGCGTTTCAGCGTATCAAGATGCTTGAACGCCTCCTCCGGACGATCGCGATAGCGCGCCGTGGCCGCAGCCATATAGACCGCATCCTGGTTCTCCGGATCGTTTGCCAGTACGTCGTCGAGCAGCGTTGCCGCTTCATCGAAACGTCCCGCCTGCATGGAGGCTTTGATGGACTTGAGCGCGTCGGCAGTCGGGGTGGGTTGGGTTGTCATGGAACCGATGGGGTAGAAAGAGCAACGCCCCGAATAAACGGGGCGCTGCAGGTTTCTTCAAGGGTCAGGGTGCGACCTTAATAGTCGTAGCTCACCCGGACACCGATCGTGCGTGGGCGCATCGGCGTGATCCGCTCACGGTCATAGACGAAGCTGCCGGAGAGTTCAGCATACTCGTTGGTGAGGTTGGTGGCAAAGAGTTCTGCCCCCCAATTATCACCTGTGACACCGGCCGTCGCGCCGAGCGTCACATAGCCATCAAGCTCCATCTTGTTGATCTCGATGATGTCCGTGTACGAGCTGTCGGAGAAGACAACTTGCGGCATGACGTGAGCAACGAGGCGCTGACCTGCGATCTCCTGCTCCAGATCCCACTCATAGCGAGCGCGGATGTTCCCCTGATAGGCCGGGGCGAAAGCAAGTTCAGAGCCTTCGACCACATCATCGGTCGGCACCAGGACTTCCGTCACCTCGGTATCGAGGAGGGAGAAGGCACCGGCGATGGTCAGGCCATCGACGCTGTCGGGGGCCCAGGTGAAGTCACCCTCAATGCCCTTCAGCTCTGCATTCGCGGCATTATCCGAGAAGAACAGGTTGACGATGGACGGGTCGAAGATGGTGGTCTGGAGACCTTCGATGTCGACAAAGAAGGCGGCGCCGTTGAAACGCAGCGAATTGTCGAACAGCTCGGTTTTCCAGCCGATCTCGTAATTCTTCACTTCGTCGGTATCGACAGCATACGGCACGGTGTAGTCACCCGGACCGCTTGCCCCGCCCGGACGGTTGAGCAGGCCGGCGCGGAAACCTTCGGAGTAGGTCGCGTAGAAGAGCGTATCTTCCGTCGGCGTCCACTCACCCGTTGCCTTGTAGATGAAGCCGTCGGTGGAAGCGGTATCCGGTGCTTCAGCCGGACCATCAGGACCATAGAGGAACGAGATGTTCGTACCGGCACGCTGCGCATCGGTGTCCTGGCCGAGGTTGAAGAAGGACGAGTTTGCACTGCCCTTCAGGTCGACTTCAACATCGTAGTAACGAGCGCCCAGCGTAAGGGCGAACTGGTCGGTGAGATCAAACGTCGTTTCGCCGAAGACGCCGAGTTGCTCGTCCGTGCGCAGCACGTCGTTGCGGAAGCCGACTTCTGCAGGGAACGGCCCTGGCTGGCTGTAGTAGCCCGGATAGGCGGAGTTGATTTCGCCGGTCACATCCGTGTTGGTCAGCGGATAGTTTGGCGCATAGCCGATTTCGCCGTTGAAGCCTTCGACCATGGTAATGCCTGGGTAGACATAGTCATTGCGCTCAGCCAGTTCGAGGTCGCTGTAGAAAGCGCCGAAAGTTGCGCGCCAGCGATACTGGTCAGGCGTGTTGAAGCGGACTTCGTGGGTCTGCACTTCGGTCTCGCTGTGCGAGGTGACATAGAGATTCGGGGCGTAGCAGGTGCCTTCAGGACCGCCAGCGCCCGGATAGGTCACCGAGCCGTCGCAGATATAGTAAGGCAGGTACTGGCCAACGAAGAGGTAGTCGGAATAGTCGACGACCTGGTCTGTGGTCCGCTCTGTATAGGCGCCTGTATAGATCGCTTCGAGCATGCCGATGCGGCCTTCCAGCGTCCATGCCGTATTGTGGAACTTGTCTTCCAGATTCTCCGGCGTGTAGCGCTGGATGTCATAGTCATCCAGCTCCGGATCGGCTGAGAACACACCATCGGCTTCGATCTTCTGCTGGCTGTGCTGGATCAGCAGGTCCCAGTCATCGTTGAAACGATACAGACCGCCCAAACGGAAGCCCTGATAGGTCGTGTCGTTAATATCGTCTTCGACGATCGTGCCATTTGTGGCCGGAATGAAGTTGACGTTCGAAAGGTCTGCATCTGCCTGAAAGCCGGCGCGCTGTGCGTTTACCGGAACGCCGTTGGCGCGAACCGTCCCTTCCGGACGGAACCGGGCCGATTCCTCGACCGTGAGCTGGCCGCCTACATTGTCGATATAACCGCCCTGGGTGTCGTTATAGACAACGCCGCGCAGGGCGAGACTGTCCGACACAGGCAGGTTGAGCATCACCTCGGTGGAGTTGCTCATCTCGCCGCCCTCGGTGAAGGAGGTCGATGCCTTGAAGCCCGCATCGAAGCCTTCGAAGGATGGCTTGTTGGTGATCATGCGGACCGTACCGGCCTGCGAGCTCGAACCGAACAGCGTGCCTTGCGGACCGGAGAGGACCTCGACGCGTTCGATATCAGCGGCATAGACGTCCAGATTCCGGCCCGGCTGGGCAAGCGGCTGTTCGTCGAGATAGAAGCTGACATTCGGTGCGAGACCGGCGACGCCTGCAACCGTCAGGTTCGGCGTCGTGGAGGCGAGACCACGGATGTAGATCGTGTTCTGGCCGGGCCCGGAGCCACCGGCGGTGACGCCCGGAAGCTGGACGAGATAGTCCGTGAAGTTCTTCACACCGAGCTGGTCGAGTTCGACTTCGCCCAGCGCGTTGACGGTAACCGGGATGTCCTGCGCGCTTTCGGAGCGCTTTGTCGCAGTAACGGTTACGGCTTTCAGGCGACGCTTTTTTTGTGGCGCCGGTTGTGCCGGCGCCTGCGTGCTGGCTTGCGGTTCGGCGTCCTGTGCGTGTGCCATGACCGGCACGCTTGTCATCAGAGCACCAATGGCGAGCAGCGATGCTCCACCCCGAAGTGTGTTCATGTATCTTCCCCATACTTGTTTCAACGAAGGCCCGCACGCCCGGAAAGCCGGGGCAGGCCGCGTGGCGCCCTCGACTTGTCGTTCGGGCGCACAACAATCGGTGATCTAATTGGATATTACGATTCGTAAAAGGAATTCCGCAGTGCAGCATTAGCGCTGCCAAGAACTGACTCTATCTTTTCAGATTAAAATTACAATAAATCAATGCACTAGCATGAAGTGACGTTAATGTCACATATGAAGAGAATGTTTTGTCGGTTGGAGATACCGCATAAATGTGGTCGTTAGCCGGCGAAGGAATAGTTCGATGAACAAACAATCCGAAGGCGATACTCCTAGCGATACATCCATGAGTGACAGTGAATATCAGTCTGAATATGAGACCGACTACGAGGTCGGCCAGGACAATGTCGAATGGCTCGGCCTCGACATCCACAATCCGGTCTTTTTCCTGAGTGCGGGGCTGGTTCTTCTTTTCGCCGGGGCTTCCCTGATTTTTCCGTCTGCCACGGCCGTGGGCCTTGAGGCCGCGCGGGAGTGGACCCTTCAGACCTTTGACTGGCTATTTGCCATGACACCGGTCCTGCTCACTGTTTTCTGCCTCGGCCTCGCCATATCGCCATTGGGGCGCATCCGCCTTGGCGGTGTCGATGCCAGACCGGAGTTCGCAATACACTCCTGGATTGCGATGCTGTTTGCTGCCGGGGTTGGTATCGGTTTCATGTTCTACGGGGCTGCCGAGCCCCTGGCCTACTATTCCGACTGGTTCGGTACACCGTTCAATGTTGAGCCGGGAACGCCTGAAGCGCGCCGGCTGGCTTTCAGCGCGACGATCTTCCACTGGGGCGTCTCGCCCTGGGCCGTCTATGCGATTGTCGGTCTGGCGCTCGGCTTTTTCGCCTACAACAAGGGCCTGCCGCTGACGATCCGTTCGGCCTTCTATCCCATCCTCGGCGACCGTGTGTGGGGTTTCTGGGGCCATGTCATCGATACGCTGGCTGTGATTTCCACCGTCTTCGGTCTTGCGACAACGATTGGTATTGGCGCCACGCAGGCGAGCAGCGGTCTTGCCTACATGATCGGTCAGCCGGTGACGCTTGCGATGCAGATCGGCCTTGTTCTCAGCATTACCGGTCTTGCCGTGATTTCGGTGCTGCGCGGTATGGATGGCGGGGTGAAACTGCTCTCCAACATCAATATGACCATTGCGCTCATCCTGATGATCTTCGTCTTCATTCTCGGTCCGACGCTCGCCATCATCACAGGGTTCGGCCAGAATCTCCTCGGCTACGTCGTAAACTCAGTCTCCCTGTCGAGCTGGTTCGAGCGCCCGGATGAAGCCTGGTTCCATGACTGGACAATCTTCTACTGGGCCTGGTGGATCTCATGGTCGCCTTTTGTCGGCATGTTCATCGCCCGTATTTCAAGGGGGCGTACGGTGCGCGAATACCTGACGGTGGTTATCCTTGCGCCTGTCGCGATCTGCGTCATCTGGTTTACCACCTTCGGTGAGACCGCCATCCAGCAGTTCGAGACCGGCACAGGCGACCTCGCTGACGGGATGACAACGGCCTCCCTGACCCTGTTCGAGATGTTGAACAGCCTGCCGATCGCTGCGATCACATCAACGGCTGCCATCTTCCTGCTGGTCGTCTTCATCGTTACATCAGCCGACTCCGGTGCGCTCGTCGTTGATGCGATCACGTCAGGCGGCAAGACAGATGCGCCTGTGCCGCAGCGGGTTTTCTGGGCCTGCATGCTTGGCGTGACGGCGTCGATGCTGCTCTATGGCGGCGGCAAGGCAACCCTTCAGTCGCTCCAGGCCGGCACGATCACCGCAGCGCTGCCTTTCACATCCATCGTTCTTGTCTGTTGCGTCAGCCTGTTCCTCGGTATGCGCGACGAGTTGAAGGTAATGAAAGCCGCTGAAGAGAGCGCTGATACTGAAGAGTCCCCTTCGCAAGCCGAGTAGGGCTTACGGCGGATACACAAAAAAATGGCGGGCGCCGAAACGCCCGCCATTCCTGTTTTTAGAAAAGAGCTGTCCCTGTTACGGCGCGACTGCGACCGCAACGTCGTCAAGACGCGCAATCTCGCCACCGAGAAGGTCGGTCCAGACAATGTCGATCTCGGTCGGGCAGAACGGGATCGTACGGTCACGCAGGCGGTATTCGGCGAACGGATCGTTGACCACCACTGTGCCGTCCGGCGCACCGAGGGCCACAATGTCTGCTGGCGTGCTTTGCGAGAACGGCGTCGGGATACCGTCGACATAGATCTCGATCACGCGGGCGCCCTGGACGGCACCACCATCCGTTGCGTCACCGGCCGCGTCGACAGGCGAGTGCACGCCACCGCGGATTTCCAGCTCGTCACCATCACGGCAATCGACGCGCAGGGCGCTGACTTCCGGGCCGGTATTGGCGAGAAGCGCACCATTGGCACCAACCAATTCCATGTGGAAGTAATGAAGGGCCTGCACCTCTTCGCCGGCATCAAGCGAGCCGTTGCCATCAAGGTCGATCGGCGTGGTGGTGTCACCATAGTAGCCTTCGACACCAAACTCGAAGCCGGTCAGGCTGTCGCCGGGATCAAGGTCCAGTTCGAAGCCGAGCTCGTCGACCAGCGGGCCAGCTGGCATGCGTGGATCGAAGACCGGCACCATGTAAGGACCAGCATTGCCCTGGACCCAGTCCCGGTAGAGATCGACGGTGATGCCGTCTGCGGCGATATCGGCCGCATCACAGGAATCGCCGGAGCACTGGCTATCCGTGATCAGGCCGAGAACGACGTTTTCGGCCGGTTCGGAGAAGACCTCATCCGGAATGATGGCGCCGATCCGGCCCTCAGGGTCGCCAACGATTTCATAGTTCGGATCGAATGTGCCAAGAACGATGGCGGTGCCACCGATAAAGCCTCGCTCGCTGCGGCCGGGGAATTTCAGTCCCTTGTACCACTGACCGAGATTATAGTTCCCATTATTGGTCGCAATGCCCACCGGATCATCTGCTGACCGGCGATCAGCCGTCGGTGAATACAGGAATGTCTGGCCGGTGATGATGACCGGAATGCCCATAACCGTCAGGATCCGGTCGGATCCTGGGCCATTGGCTTCGAAGTTGTCGATGGGTCCTTCGACCTCAACGAGAACCTGCGCTGTGGCTGTTGCGCACACAGCGGTGATTGCTGCAGCTGATGCTGCAGCACATAAGATTTTACGGACCACGATGTCCCCCTAATACGTCCCAGTTAAACCATGCGGCCTCAACTATGTCCCACGAAGCCACGAAGTAGATTACACTTGGTTTAGGTTGGTCGGCAATAGCTTTCGCTCAAAAAGAGAAAATAGTTAACCCTTAGAGTCCGGATACCAGCAAAGGCCCGGTGAGCCAGGCGATCCAGCCGGCCAGGGCAAGCCACGGGCCGAAGGCAATCGCTGTCGTAGACTTGAGGTCGTCTCCGGCAACCCGGCTTGCAAGGATAGCGGCAAGAAGACCGCTCACGGAAGCGATGAGAAGGATGTCTGGCAGCCGCGTCCAGCCGACCCACAGGCCCAGGACGCCGAACAGTTTCGCATCTCCACGGCCTAGACCGTCGCGGCCCCGCATCAATCTGTAGGTTATTTCCACACTGAACAGGATGAGATAGCCGACGGCTGCTCCAATCAGGTGCTCGGCCCAGGCATCGGGACGGGTCCACCACACCATTGCCACGCCGAGCAGGGCTGCAAGAAGGTTGAGAGGGTCAGGTAATATGAAGCTGCGAAGGTCGATTGCCGCAAGCGCGAGCAATGTCCACCCGAACAGGCACGAGAGAAGGATCGTGCCTTCCGGCGCAAATGCCCAGGCGCTGAGCGCGACCAGCAGCCCGCCCATCTCACAGGCCGGATGAATCCACGGGATCGAGGCCCCGCATTGGCGGCATTTTCCGCGCAGGGCGAGCCAGCTCAGCAGCGGCAGAAGCTCCCACCAGCGAAGCTGCCTTTCGCAGCTGCGGCAGACGGACCGGCGTGCAACCCAGGGCTCCCCTTCCGGCCAGCGTATCGCCAGAAGTCCAATGAAGGAGCCGACCAGCGGACCTGCGAGGACAAGGAAGAGGTGGACGAGAAACACGAAAAGGGAGCCTTTGAAAAAATCACTTCGCGTATGGCGTGCATGCGCTTGGCGGCAAGATGAAAAAAGCGTAATATACTCAGCTTGGGGACAAAGGAATTTCGACATGATTAGCAAGAATCGGTCCGCGCGGGGACAGGCGGGCTTCAGCCTGATGGAGCTTCTGGTGGCGCTCGTCATTCTGGCGCTCGTCATGGGGGTCGTCGGGCCGCGCGTCATCGGTTATCTCAGCCGCGCGAAATCGCAGACGGCTGATGTTCAGATTGAGAACATCAAGGCGTCGCTCGACATGTTCCTGCTCGATGTCGGGCGCTATCCGACAGCGGAGGAAGGGCTTTCCGCCCTTATCGAGCCGGTGCTCGCCGCGCCCGGATGGGCGGGGCCGTATCTGGATGAGGATACCGTGCCGGCCGACCCGTGGGGGAATGCTTACCGGTTTGAAGTCGAGGGTGGCATGAAGGCGAAAGTTTATTCCCTTGGCCGCGACGGCGCTGAAGGCGGTGAGGGCGAGGATGCCGATATCGGCCTTTAGGCCGGTTTTCGGATGAGTTAGAACCGGCACGTCATTCTTTGGCCTGCCGTTCTATTGCTTCGTGTCGGGGCCCTGGAAATCGCAGGCGGGAATGGGGGCTTCATCAATTGGTGAGAAGTCACCTGGTCTGGTCGAAGTGCTGTCGACCCTCAGAAACCGGCCAGCCTTGCCAGCACCACCGCCAGAGATCTCTGCGTCGAGGGCATAATAGCCACCGAGCGTGGCCCGTGCGGCCGCGCGCACGCGGATTTTTCCGGAAAGATTGGCCTGGCTGCCTGAGCTGACCGCCCGGCGGCGAAGTGCGCGCGCTTCGACATGGGGCGAGTTGCGGATGGCGTCGCCTTTTGCCGTCTGGCTGATGCCGAGAGATTCGATCGCGGCCTTGATGGGTGCGCTTGCGTAATCGTCATCCGGTACCGCACTCGATGAGGCTGTGGTCAGATGAGGTAGGGCGGCCCGGAAGAGCCATTCCGGCAGGCCTGGGAGATAGGCAAGTTCGCCGACATGGCTGATGACCGCATTCTTCGGTCCTCCCGGCTTTCCGGCTCTTTCATAGACAGAACGCTCAGCCCCATGCGGACGCGGGGTGCTGTCGCCATCGCGATAGTCGGCGATCTGCGCAGCCGCTGTTCTTGCCGTGGCGTGGTCGGCGCCCAACTCAAGAAAGAGCGCTTCAAGCAATGGTTCCTGGGCGAGATTGACGTCTATTCGTGAGTCCACGGGCGCAACGTCTATGCGAAGGAGGCCCGTTTCAGCCTGACAGAGCAGGGTGCCCAACAAGACAGCCCTGTCCCCTGAACGCCAGAGATCCGTCCCGTGGCGCAAGCCGCCTTCAGACAGCGCTTTTGCGATCGCGGTTCCTCTCAGGAAACGGGCGTCCTCGTTGTCCAGACTGGCGTCCCTCGCGGCCGACGCGGCAAATACTGCCATCAGGCCCACAGCCCAGACAACGAGGATCAGGGCCGCCCCCCGCTCGCGTGATGGACGAGCGGATGGGCGGAGTTTCATGACTCGCTACGCTTACGGTCGAAGCTGCCGACCGGTACGAAGTGAGCAAGCGGAAGGCCATTTGCGTCGAACCTGGCGGTGACGACCGGCAGGGCCGGTTCATGCTGTTCGATCGTGGCATATGGCGAAACAGGCACGGTCATCTCATCGAAGCGGGCCGTGGCAACGGGGGCTTCCGTTTCGTTACGCGCGATCGGTGCTGCCGGCTCGATCGGAGCCGGTGTGACCGGAGCGCGCTGGAAGAAGGTATCCTCAATGGACTTCATACGAGACCGCAGGTCGTCCGTCACCAGTATGGCATCCGACCGGCTGCGAATGACCTTTGGCGTGATCAGGACAAGAAGCTCGGTCCGCGTCGTGGACTGGTTTGTTGTCGAGAAGGCGGCACCCAGCACTGGAATGTCGCCTAGCAGCGGGAACTTCGTCTTGGTGTCTGAAATCCGCTCGCGGATCAGGCCGCCCAGCGCGATACTTTCTCCGTCATTGACGGCGACCGAAGTCGAGATGCGGCGTTGCTGGATGGTCGGTGAGTCGATGCCGGAAGATTGCGTTGCCACAACGTCGCTGACTTCCTGATCGATGTCGAGGATGACAAGCCCGCCATCATTCACGCGCGGTGTAACGTTCAGGATGATGCCGGTGTCGCGGAGCGAAACGGAGTTGACGATCGGCGCATCCGGATCGGTTACACTGACTGCCGACTGGGTCACGATCGGGACCTGGTCGCCGACCTGAAGCGTCGCGGTGCGGTTGTCGAGCACCATCAGCGACGGGGCCGACAGTATCTTCACGTCGGTAACGCCCGCCACAGCCGAAAGGGCTGCGCGGCCATCCTCACCTGAGAACAGCACCGAGAAGCCCGGGAACTGCTGTGCTACGGCACCTGAGGAGACGTCGCTAAAGGACAGGTCGAACTCACCGGACTGGAAGAACCATGTCAGGCCATAGGAGAGGTCGTCACCGAGCGTGACTTCCGCGATCGTGGCTTCCAGAACGACCTGGTTCGGTGTCATGTCGAGCCGTGAGACGGCCCCCTCGATCAGGCCGAACTGTTCCGGCGTGGCGAGCACGACAAGCGCATTGTTGGAATCGTCTGCGAAGAGACGGATCTGGTTGATCGATGGCTTGGAAGAAGCTGGCGCAGATGAGAGGGCTTCGGCCCCTTCACCCTCGGTGGCCTCATACATCGGCACTTCACCTGGACGCAGGTCCAGGGACGCGTCTGCTGCCTGACCGACTGAGACATCCCCTGCGAGCGTATCGCGCAGGATATTGGCCACCTCGGTCGCGGCCCGGTTCTGGATCGGGATGACGTAAAAGCGCTGGCTTGCCTGGCCGCCGGAGCGGTCAAGGCGGTCGATCCAGGCCTTGGCATCGTTGAGGTATTCCGGTTGCGGGCTGACGGTCAGCACCACATTGAGGCGTTCAATCGGTACAAAGCGCACAACACCGGCCAGCGCACCGCCGGCTTCAGTGGAGAAGATCTTGTCGAGATCGTCGACGATCTGCGAGGCGGATGTGTACTGGACAGGCGTCGCGCTGAACGACATGCCATTCATCCAGTTCACGTCGAACATGTTGACCATGTCCACCATGCCAGAGAGCGAGCGGGCGTCACCGCGCAGGATGAGAAGGTTGCGGTCTGCATCGGTCTCGACGGTCACGCCGGAGTTCGACATGCCACTGAACATTTTAGCCATGGATTCTGCAGAGACGAAGCTCAGCGGAATGACGCGTACATTGCCATTGGCGTCGTTGACGCTGGCAGCAGCCCGTCCGGTCGAGACGACGCGGTAGAAGCCTTCCTCGGCAATAAGGGTTGCGCCTTGCGAAGAAAGGGCGCTGGACAGGAGCCGCACCACAGTCGCCTCGTTGACGGGGCGCGCGGTCTGGATCGTGACTGACCCGGTCAGGTTGGCCTCGATCACATAATTGACTTCGAGGATCTGGCCGAGCACCTGCTGGACCGCATTGGCCGCGTTCACGTTGACCAGATTAAGGGTGATGTCGCCAGACGCGACGGCGGAGTTGCCATTCAGGGCTGGTGAGCCAGTGAAGGTGCCACGTCCGACCTGTTCGAACTGAAGCGGCTCCGAGCGGCGGTCGCCGGTTTCCAGTGACTGACCATAACCGTCCGACAGGCCTTGCTCGGCAAGATCCTGTGCGTTGCGAATCTCGATCGGATAGGCCGTTTCACGGTCCGGTGCGATCTGGTTTGTGGTTGTCGAGCAACCAGTCAAAGCGAGTGCCATTACAGACACTCCCAGCTTGAGAACCGCGCGCTTGCGCGATCCGGGCGTCCCCCACACATACATCTTCATGTCCCCCAAAACTCAACTGATGTAGCGGTGATTACGGATCGTACTGCGGATAGAGCTTGAGGTTGATGTCTCGCGTCCCCTTTGCGAGCACGACCCCGTCGCTTGTCACTTGTTTAAGTGTCCATCCAGCCAGTGTGTCTCCCTGGTTGAGCCATACAGGCTCTCCTCCACCGATTAGTTCGACATATGCACGCGCCGTGCCACCCCGCTTGATGACCCCACGCAACTGTAGATGGGCGCTGTTGGTTGGTTCCGGTGCGAAATCCACGACCGGATCGCCTTCACTTTCATAAGGTCGGCGGGTTTCGTGGAAAAGCGGCCGGGCGGGCAGCGTGAAAGCGGCGACCTGACCTATCGAGGCCTTGGGCGGTTTCGGAGCTGTGATGCTTGCCTGTACCTCAGCCGGGCTGGCTGCTGCCGTGCGGTGCGTGCCAGCTGACAGGAGCGTCAATCCGAAGATAAGCGCTGCACAGACGCACGCGCCCATCAGCGTGACCAGCAAGGTCGATCCTCTGACAAATTCCATGGGCTTACTCCTCAGACCGGACGAAGGAATAGATATCGAGACGGATCTGCAGTTTCGGCGCCTCGTTATTATTCGTGATGCGGCGGCTTCCGGCGGACAGCTGGATGTCGGCCTCGCGTACGATCATGACGGGTTTCGAATTCTCGATGGCTGTGAGCGCGCGCTCGAACTGTTCGCTGTCGGCGAGTACAACGGCGCGGACGCCGACCATGCCCAGTTCGCCGGACACATCGGCCGGCAGGATTTGGGAGCTACGGACATCGGCCCCGGCATTGATCAGCGCCTTGCGCACCAGCGACTGGAGACCTGCTGCAGCCTGCGTATCAGAGCTCGCCTGGATCGTCCCGCGCTCCAGACGCGGATCGCGACGCAGGCTGGCCGCCGCGGCGGCGATTTCAGTTTCCGAGGCAATGACGCCCTGCCAGCGGACAAGATCGGCTTCGGCCCGATCAATCCGTGTGGTCTGCGCGGTAAAGGCACTTGCCACCGGCTGTGCGATGAGCAGGAAGGCACAGGCCAGTGCGAATACAAAAAGGACCAGGGCGAGCAGGCGCTGATTGCGCAGGGAAAGAGCGTGAACGTTCATCCCTGGTCCTCCATGGCCGCAATGGCCTCGCCCTGTTTATCGGTACGGAAAGTCACTTCCAGACGGAAGCGCTCTGCCTCGTGGCGCCGGTCAGTGATAACCGAAGACGTAAAACGCGCCTTGAGAACTTGCGGGGAGGATTCCAGCGCGCTGATCAGCGTATCCGGCTCCCGTGTAAGCCCGGCAAGCGAAGCGGTGTTTCCGGAATAGGTGAAGCCTTCCAGCCAGGTCTTGTCGCCGAGCGCGTCGGTCACGGCGGCATAGGCGGCGGTGAATCGGCCGGGATTGGCGGTTGTCGAATTGATCTGCTCAATCGTGGCGGCGTCCTGCTGCGCCTGCGCCTGCAGCGTGAGAACTTCGCGCGCGACCTCGCCCGTATTGTTAGCAGCCGTCTCCAAAGTGCGTGCCTGGCGGCTGAGATCAAGATACCAGGATGTCGCCAGCGCCACGGTGAGCGCGAGGGCGGCAAAGCTCAGCACACGGTTGGCCGCCGGCAGGAAAGCCCCCTGACGGGCACACTTCTCTGTCGGCAACAGGTTGAAGCCGCAGGGTTCGCCATCGTCATCCATGGCATCGGCGCCAGCGAGGTCGATTTCGAGCGCATGGAGGTCTGCAAGGCGGGCTTCGGCAAGGTCGCGGCGGACGATTGCCTGTTCGACGACAACCTGTCCGTCGGCATCTGGACCGTGAACGATACGAATGCCGGAATAGATCTCGTCGAGCGAGAAGGGTGTCTCGGCCGGGATCTGCAGCTGCATGGCATGCGCCAGCCGGTTCAGCGAACCGACCGGCATGCGCCGCCGGCGTTTCAGAACATCATGAGGCTCCAGAAGCAGGACGGGGTCAGAGGCCGCTACCCGGCGACGGAGCTTGCGGTTATCGGAAAGGGAGCCGAGTTCGCCCTTGCCGGGCAGGGCAGCATGGAAGCCGTCTTCACGCTGCAGCAGGAACACTGACTGGCGCCGGGTCGAGTAGGCATTCACCAATCCGTCCGGCACCAGGCCCAACAGTGTTTTCCCCCACCATCTCAGGACGTCAAGCGAGTCCTCGGCCAGACGCGATTTGCGCCGCAGCCGGCTTTCGCCTTGTGCGTTAGCTGTCGTCAATTTCTTGTCCCCATGGCAACGAAGCCGGCTCCCCCTGAGCCTTCGCCATTGCCGATTTCATCAAAATTTCCGAATTATTAAAATCTGTCAATCAATTTTATTGCGTTTTCGTAATAATTGTTCGATCATGAAGGCACAGAACTTGTAAAGGCTGGCGTGGCTTGGGACGCGCGCTGGCTATTTGGGGACAAGAGATGCGGGGACTGCAATCGCCCAAAGATGGGCGTACCGATAATGTTGAGCCACTGAAGGATACGCCAGAGTATCGTCTCGGCCGCCAGCTGGTGGACTGGGGAGATCTCAGCGAAGCCCGCCTTTCTCGGGCCGTCCTGTCGGCCAATCGCGCAGGGGAGAGTCTGTCTGCCGTGCTGGTCAAACTTGGCTTTTGCGCCGAGGAGCGTGTAGCCGAGGCGCTCTCGAGCGTCCTAGAGATTCCTTTCCTGCGCCGGGCTGACTTCCCGGCCGGACTGGCTGACATGGCTGGCCTGAAGCAGGACTATTTTCTCGACAATAATATTGCGCCCATCGAGACAGGGTCCGGCGAGCTGATGCTGCTCATGGCGGATCCGCTGAACGACGAGCTCCTTCATGCCGTGGCATATAAAACAGGTGAGCGTGTCGCGCGGGGCGTGGCGCTTGCCGGTGAGCTGCGTGATTGGATGGCATCGCTCAAGCCGGCACCGGAAGAGGTTGCGCTACCGGACTTCGCCGCAAATGAAGATGTCTCGGCTGATGACCTTGAGCGCCTCATGGATCTCGCCCGTGGCGCGCCGGTAGTGCGCTGGGTGGATGAGTTGCTGACGGCCGCAGTCGAAGCGCGCGCGTCCGATATCCACATTGAGCCAGAGCGTGACACCCTCCGTGTACGCTACCGCATCGATGGTGTGCTTGTGCCGGTTGACCGGCCGCTGGCGGGTTTGCCCGAAGCGGTGGTCTCGCGCATCAAGATCCTTGCAAAGCTCAACATCGCCGAACGCCGCCTGCCGCAGGATGGGCGTATCCGTACCGCGGTGCAGGGCAGGGAGATTGATCTTCGGATTGCGACGCTGCCGAGCATCTACGGCGAGACGGTCGTCATGCGGATTCTCGACCAGTCCGCCGCGGAGCTCAGCCTCGAAAGCCTCGGCCTGACGATCGGGGCGCGGGGGCGCCTGGAGAAAGCGATCTCCGAGCCTTATGGCATCACGCTTGTCACGGGCCCGACCGGGTCTGGCAAGACGACCACGCTCTATGCTTCGCTGAAGCATCTGATGAGCCCCGACCTTAAATTCATGTCGGTGGAAGACCCGGTCGAGTATGAGATTGCCGGCGTGTCCCAGGTGCAGGTGAAACCGGATATCGGCCTCACCTTCGCGAGCACGCTGCGCTCTGTGCTGCGCCATGATCCGAACGTCCTGATGATCGGGGAGATCCGGGATCTCGAGACCGCCTCGATCGCCATCGAGGCATCGCTTACCGGCCACACCGTCCTGTCGACTGTTCACACAAATTCTGCCGCCGCCACCATCACGCGTCTGATCGAGATGGGCGTTGAGGACTACCTCGTCGCGACGACGGTCAACGCGATAGCAGCCCAGCGCCTGCTGCGGCTGCTATGCCCGGCATGTGCGACACCTTCAGCCCCGCCGCCGGCCCTTGAAGAGAGGCTCGCCGGGATTGTCGGGACGGGAAGCCATAACGGCTGGCGCAAGCCGGTCGGGTGTAACGCCTGCCGTCAGACAGGCTATCGCGGCCGCATGAGCGTGGCCGAAGTGATGCCGGTCAGCGAGGCGATCCAGTCGGCCATCCTGCGTAAGGAGACAGAGCCGGAAATCCGGCGCCGGGCCATTGAAGAAGGTATGATCCCGCTCTTCGACGCCGGTGTTCAACTTGCTGCGCAAGGCCGCACCTCGCTTGAGGAAGTCTTTGCCGTGATCGGGTCTGGCCGGCTATGACGAGTTTCCGCTACCGCGCCTATGGGGCGAACGGGCGCGTCTTGAGTGATGTAGTCTCTGCGGCGAGCGAGACAGATGCCGTGCGTCTGTTGATGCGGGAGGGGCTCACACCGTTCGAGATTGCCGAGGCAAAGGCCGGTGCAGCTGTCTCATCGGTTCGCAGGTCCGGCCGCCTGCCAGCACGAACCCTTGCCGGCTTTTCCCGAAGTCTTGCGACCATGACCGCAGGGGGCCTGCCGATCGATGAGGCGCTTGGCCTGATCGCCAGCGACCCGTCAGACAAGGTCGTTGCGAAATTGGCCAGCGGTGTGCGCGAAAGCGTGATGTCCGGACGTTCGCTTGCCGACGCGCTCGCCGAGCAGAAGCAGGCACCGCCGGATTATGTGATCGGTTTGGTCAAGGCGGGTGAGGCGGGTGGGTCCCTTGCGCCGGTCCTGGACCGGATTTCGTCTTCGGTCGAGAATGAGATCCGGCTCGCCAATGCAATGCGCGGTGCTCTTATCTATCCGGCCATCCTGTTTGCGACGGCTTTCCTTTCGGTCATCCTGATCCTGCTTGTCGTCGCCCCTGCGCTGAAGCCCGTACTCGATGCTGGCGGTGACCAGACGCCGGCCAGCGCACGTGCACTGATCGCAGCGTCCGACTTCCTGCAACAATGGTGGACGACCGGGTGTATCGCGCTCCTGGCGATTATCCTGGGTATTTCGGTATGGTCGCGCAGCCGCTCGGGGAGACACACGCTGAGTGTGCTGTCCTTGAAATTTCCGGTGATGGGGAAGGTGCTGCTGGATGTTGAGACAGCGCGCTTCCTCTCATCCTTCTCGGCCCTGCTCGAGAATGGCATGACCGTGGTTCCGGCGCTTGCTATTGCGAAAGAGGGCTCGGGTAATCCACTCGTGCAACATGCTGCTGGCGAGATCGCGGAGGATGTGCGCCAGGGCAAGAGCGTCTCGCGGAGTCTGCTCGATAATGGCTTCTTTCCCGTTGCGGCCGCCCACATGGCGGCTGTCGGCGAGAAGTCCGGCGCCCTGCCAGCCATGCTCGCCAAGGCAGCGAATATTTTTGAAGACCGCAGCGCGCGCCAGATCAGCCGCATCACCACGATCGCCGGACCGCTGCTGACGCTTGTGCTCGGGCTTGTCATTGGCGGTGTCGTGCTGACCCTTCTGGGGGCCATCATGAGCGTGAATGATCTGGCGGTGTAGCGATGCAGCGCTTTGATGCACAGATGCCTCAAATGTCCCGCTCCGGGGGCTTCACGCTGATCGAGCTTCTCGTCGCCTTGATGATCCTCGCCCTGTCGATGGGAGTGGTTGCGACAACCCTGATGCGCGGCTCGACCAGTTTCGAAGTGCGTGCCGCGAGCGCCGATATTGCCGACTTCCTTCGGGCCGCCCGGCTTGATGCCATGTCCAATGGTCAGCGAACCGTTGTCGACTTCGATTCCGAACAGCGCGGGTTCGCCCGAACCGGCGATATCCAGCTTGCGCTGCCGCACGGGGTGGAGGCGGCTTTCGGCTCCGCAAGTGCCGCAGGGAAGGGCCGGATTGTCTTCTTCCAGAATGGCACCTCCACCGGTGGCCGGATCGAGCTCTACAATTCTGCACGTCGCGCGTGTGTGAATGTCGACTGGCTGACCGGATCGGTCACGCGTGAGGAGGCGTGTTCATGAGGCGGGGCAGGGCAGGCGAGCAGGGCTTTACCCTGATGGAAACGCTGGTCGCTTTCGCGGTGTTCAGTCTTTCCATGGTGGCCCTGATGCAGAGTTACGCTTCGAGTAGCCGGTCGCAGGCCCGCTCCGAGGCGAGCCTGGAGTCTGCTGGCCTGCTCAGTGACCTTCTGGCGACGGTTGAAGTACGCCTTGATGCGCCGGGCGTGACCTCCGGCGAAACGCGGGAAGGGTTCGAATGGACCCTGAGTATAGAGCCCGCCGGGTCGGGCCTGTTAAAGATCCGGGCTGTGGTACGTGATCCGTATGGGCGTGTGACCGAAGCCCAGACCTTGCGGTGGCATGACGAACTCTATCCGGAGGAGCGGACAGGATGAGTGCGCGCGAGGCCGGTTTTACCCTGATGGAAACGCTGATTGGCCTGACGCTGACGGCGCTCATCTCGGTGTCGTTGCTTGGTGGAATCCGCACCGGCGTCAAACTCTGGTCCACCAGTGAGCAACTGGATGCCGCGAGTGAGCAGTCGCGGATCCTGCGGCTGGCGGGGACCTGGCTTGAGCAGGCGATACCGGATGAAGCCATGAATGCCGAGCCGGGCACCCTGTTCTCCGGGACAGGGGATGCCGTCAGTTTTGTTGTTGCCGGTGAGGCGGGCCCTCATGCCGGCGGACTGTCGCGCCTAACCCTCAAGGCCGAGACGTCCGAGACGTGTGCGGGCAAGCGGGACCTCGTCCTGAGCTGGGCCAGTGTCGCGCCAATCCATGGGTTTCCTTCGCAGGAAAGCGTGACCCGCTCCATTGTGACGTGTCTGGACCAAATCGATTTCAAGTATTTCGGATCACATGTCACTGAGCCGTCGGCGACCTGGCGATCACAATGGCATCAGTCCGCGAGGTTGCCAGCCATCATCTCGATGCGCGCGGTTGGCCGGGAGGGCCCGCTGAGCTTGACGGTGCGCCCGCTTCTGGCGCCGCCAGCCAGGGCTTTCGAGCGCGAGGCCTGACCCGCCCCTTTCGGTTGTGGCCAGAAAAGCGTTTTCACCTCTCACGCGAATCTTCGTCAGCCTGCTCGTGTGCATGTGATTGAGATGTACTGGGTAAAAGAGACGAAAATCGCAATAAATGCTGCGCATCGCAAGAATACCCAAGTATTTTTTCGAAAGCCGGAAATTTTTTGAGAATTCGCGATTTTTCGACTGGACGTGCAGAAAGCCATGACATAATGTTAATGAACGCGAGTCTGGGACATTCGCGTGGGGACAATCATAGAGCGTCATTCCATGGGGGGACGTATGGACCGCTTCTTCAAGCTGGCGGCCGCAAGCGCGGTTGCCGTTATCGCCACAGTTTCAACCGCAAGTGGTCAAGCCACATGTGAGCGCACGATCGAGGCCGACGTCGTCGCCATCGACCAGCCGCTCATGTTCAACCGGATGGGGGCACAGAACGTCAACGGCATGTTGTATGCCTTGCGCTCTGATGTTGTCAGCAAATTCGACGGAAAATCGGAAGCTGCTGGCGGCACGCTCATTCCGGGTTTTGTGGAGTTGCGTAAGGACAAACGGCCTCGTCCGCTGATCCTGCGCGCCCGTATTGGCGACTGTCTAGAAGTCAATTTTGAGAACCTGCTGAGCTTCAACGATAATCCGAACAATGCCGATAACGACATCATGACCATCAATGATCAGGTCATGGACCGCTCCGTCGGGTTTTCGCCGGTCGGCATGAACGCTGTCAACGATATCGACGACATCTCGACCAATGCCGGGCGCAACGACAACGCCCTTTTGATGCCCGGCGAATCTGAAACCTATACGCTCTTTGCGGCGGCTGAGGGGTCCCACCTCATCGTTTCCAACGCGGCGACCTTCGGTGGCGAAGGTGCAGGCGGCAATATCGGTAACGGTCTGTTCGGCGCGATCACGGTCCAGCCGCACGGCGCGGATTTCTACCGCAGCCAGGTGACGGAAGAAGATATGCGTCTTGTCACAACAGGTACGACGACCTCTGGTCACCCGATCATCGACTATGAAGCCCGCTACCCGAATGAGAGCCCATGGCTCGAAGAGGGCAAGGCCGGCATGCCGATCCTCAACATGATCGATGAGGACGAAAACAAGATCGTTCACAGCGACATCAACGCCATTATCTCTGGCCCGAATGCGGACGGCACTTTCGATCCGGAGGTCTATCCGCTGGAAGCAAACGGCCAACGCAACCCGGCGGTGCCGAACCGTATCGAAGCCTATCGCGAATACGTTTCGATCTTCTCTGACGAGATGGTCTCCAAGCAGGCCTTCCCGGGCTGGTTCGAGGATCCGGTTTTCGAGCACACACTGCACGGTGTGGGCGACAATTTCATGATCAACTCCGCATCCGGCGGCATTGGCTCTGAAGTTATCGCGAACCGCCTCGGTGTTGGTCCGATGCATGACTGCCTGAGCTGCGCCTATGAGGAATTCTTCCTGAGCGCCTTTGCTGTCGGCGACCCGGCGATGCTGGTCGATGTGCCGGCCAATGCGGGCCTGGAATTCTGCTCACCGCATCCGGGCGATCCGTTCTGCGAACGTGACCCGTCCATCCGGGCGAGCTACGCCAAGTATCCCGACGATCCGTCCAACGTTCACCACTCCTATGTGGGTGACTTCGTAAAGTTCCGGAACCTTCATGCCGGGCCGAAAGAGCTACACGTCTTCCACCTTCACAACCACCAGTGGCTGTCCAACGCGGACGACGACAACTCCAACTATCTGGACGTGCAGGGCATCGGCCCGGGTGCGGCCTATACCTATGAGATCGCCTTTGGCGGTTCGGGGAACCGCAACAAGTCCGCCGGCGATGCGATCTATCACTGCCACTTCTACCCGCACTTCGCGCAAGGCATGTGGGCGCTGTGGCGCAACCACGATGTCTTCGAAGCCGGTACGGTTCTCGATGTCTCGGTCGGTGACAATGGCTACCACCAGAATGCCTACGCGCTTGAGGAAGGCCGCCCGGCTTCTGGATCGCGCGCGCTTCCCGATGGCGAGATCATTGCAGGTACGCCGATCCCGGCAATCGTGCCGCTGCCTGGCAAGGCCCTTCCGCCGATGCCCGGCCGCGTTCATGTCGCAAGCGTCGACAAGGACAATGACGGTACGCCTGAATCCAGCCAGGCCGTCATCGACCGAACCGATACCGATCCGGCGTTCGTCGATATGCGTCCGCTGCTGGCCAGCTATGGCCACAACGAGCCGCTCAACCCGACCGGCCTGAAGAACCCCGGCTATCCATTCTGGATCGGCGGGATCGAGGGCGCTGTCGGCCAGCGGGCTCCGACGCCGCCGCTCGACATGATGGAAAATCCGGGCGACCTGACAGCCGGTGGCTGGGATGGTGGCCTGCCGCGTCACTATCTCGACGGCTATGCTGTCGGCGGTGTGACCCATTCAGTGCAGTCGCGCCTGAGTTTCGAGAAACATATCGATAAGGCCAAGGCACACTACATGCCGGAAACCGGCAATGATGTTGAGCGCGCGGCCATGGCGTTCCATGCCACTCGCTATCATGACACGACCCGCCTGCTTCGGGGCGGCACGTTCGAAAGCGCAACCTTCCGGACCAATGGTCAGCTGCCGGTTCCGGGTGCGCCCTTCTTCGAGCCGTGTATCGACGATGAGGGCGACCTCTTCGTCACCGGCCAGCCGGGGCAGTTTTTTTCCGGAACCGCTGGCGGCCTCGCCAACGAGCATTCTCCGACCTATGGCGCCGATAATCCGCGTGTTTACAAGGCGGCGAACATCCAGCTCGACGTGGTCTTCAACAAGGCCGGCGATCACTATCCGCAGCAGCGCATCATTGCGCTGTGGGATGATGTGGAGACGACCCTCAACAAGACCCGTCCGCCTGAGCCGTTCATCATGCGCTTGAACTCGTTTGACTGTGCGAACTACTACCAGACCAATCTGGTCCCCGAGTTCTACATGCTCGATGACTATCAGGTGACCACGCCGACCGATGTCATCGGCCAGCACATCCACCTTCCGAAGTGGGACCTCGTGTCTGCTGACGGTGCGGCCAATGGCTGGAACTATGAAGACGGTGTGCTTGGTGCTGAAACCGTTCAGGAGCGCATCGAGGCGATCAACGCCTATGTGCTGGATGAGGGCACCGGTGACCAGCTTCTCGAGCCGCAGCCGCACCCGTATTTCGGCGCTGGCGATGGCGGCGAGTGGATGGGGGCTCGCACTAACATCCAGCGCTGGTTCGTTGATCCGCTTCATAATACCAATGGCTTTGACCGGGGGCTTGGCGTGACTTTCACGCACGACCACTTCGGTCCGTCGACCCACCAGCAGATCGGTCTCTACGCGACGCTGCTGATCAACCCGGCTGACTCCGAATGGCTGCACAATGAGACGGGTGTCCCGCTCTATACGCGCCATGACGGCGGTCCGACCTCGTGGCAGGCCATCGTGCTTGCCGGCGACATCGACAATGACGGGTCAGACGACTCCTATCGGGAGTTCTACATGGAGGCGCAGGACTTTGCCCACGCCTACAACAAAGGCGTCTATGTCGGCCGGACCGAGGACGGCGAGATTGCACCTGCAACGCCGGATACCTTCCGCTACGCGCTGAATCCGTCTCATCGTCAGGCTCATGCCTGGCCGGATGGTGCCCGCATTCACTCGACATGCCCCGGCGGCTTGCCGCGGCCATGTCCGGAAGCGGTGTCCGCTGCCGATGTCGGGACGTTCGTCATCAACTATCGTAATGAGCCGGTCGGCTACCGCGTCTATGATCCGAACAAGATCGGGCCGGATGGCAAGCCGGGCATGCAGGCCGACGGGCTGGGTGGCGACCTTGCCTATGCCCTGCAGACCCGTACCGACCGGGCGATACCACAGTTCAACACGAGGAAGGGTGACACGCCTTATCCGCTGCTGACGGGCGACGTGCGCCGTGGTGACCCGTTCACGCCGATCATCCGTGCGAATGCCGGTGACGTTATCCGCGTGAAGGTTCAGGCCGGTGCCCACGAGCATGAGCACAACACCGTGATCCATGGTGTGAAGTGGCTCGAAGGTGGCGGGGGCTGGGGCGAAAGCCGGTTCTCAAGCTGGCGCAGCGTGTTCCAGCTCGGCCTCGCCGAGAAGGCATCCTTCGCAATGAGCATTATCGGGGATATCGGCGAAGCCGCCAATGTGTCCGACTATCTCTATCTCTGGGATGGCTCGCAGGAAGGTCTCTGGACGGGGACGTGGGGCGTTATCCGCACCTACAACAACGCCCAGGCCGATCTGGCGCAGCTGCCGAACAACCCGCGTGACCTTCCGATCACGATCACAAACAAGGAAGAGTATAACGGGGTCTGCCCGGTCGATGCGCCGGTCAAGGCGTTCGACATCACGGCTGTCGCTGTGAACGATGTCCTGCAGAGGATCCAGAATGGTGTCACCATCCTGCCGGATGACGAGACGCGCACCATGCACGTCGGCGCCCAGCCGGATCCGAACAAGGGCACCCTGGTCTATAACAAGCGCCGCACCCGCCTTTCGAATGGCGAGCGTGGTCCGCTCCATGACCCGACGGCTCTCGTCTACGTCTCGACGGATGACCTCCGCAAGGACGCCCAGACACCGATCGAGGACATGCTCTGCCGGAACCGTTACGGCGGCACGGCTAATCCGCTGTGTCCGGTAAAGGTGCGTAACAACCACAACTTCGAGCCGATGATCATGCGTGTAAACGCCGGTGACTGTCTCGAGGTGACGGTGCGCAACCGCCTGCCGGAGGTGACCCCGGACCTGACATCCTTCGTGATGCAGCACTATACCGTGATCCGGGACCGCAACGACCCGCAGGGCTACACGACCTTCAATAACAACCTGATCCGGGCATCCAGCCATGTCGGGTTCCACACCCAGAAGCTCGAATACGATATTTCGCGCGACGATGGTGTGAATGTGGGCGTGAACCCTGTGCAGACGGTCGCTCCCGGTGGATCGCGCACCTATCGCTTTTATGCCGGCGACCTGGAGCTCGATCAGCGGGCCCGCTCCGGCTACGGCCACAATCATGGGTCGGGCAATTATGGCGGTCTGTACGGTGACTCCTTCAATCTCGAGGCCCGCCCGGTCGAGCTCGGTGGTGTGCCGGTCCAGCCGGCGGACTTCATAAAGCAGGGCCAGAAGGGTCTGTTCGGGGCCATCCATGTCCTGCCGAAAGGGGCGACATGGGAAGAAGATCCTGACACCAGCAGCCAGGCAACGGTGACGCTGGAGGATGGTAACACTTTCCGCGACTTTGCGATGATCTTCCACAAGGCTGTCAACCTGCGCTACGGTGACAGCTCACCGGTCGAGAACATTGCGGGTGAAGGCTTCGGCATTCCTGAGGACGCTCATGATGCTGGCGGCGCGGGCATCAACTACCGCACCGAGCCGCTCTGGTTCCGCTTCCGCATGGCTGCGGGCGCAGACTGGGGGCTGGGTGGCGGCGTTGACGATGTGACTGGCCTTCCGGTCGGCCCTGGTCTTGCCAGCATCCGGAACATGTACGAGGCCTATTCGAACTCGCTCATCAACGATCGTGATCCGGAGACGCCGGTGTACCGTGCAGAAGCCGGCCAGCAGATGCGCTTCCGCGTGACCATGCCGGCTGGCTATGCCCGCAACACCACGCTCGGTATCTTCGGCCATAACTGGAGAGAAGAGCCGTTCCTTTCGGATTGGGATCTCGGCGTACCGGCAGCCCGGATGGAAGAAACACCGTATCACCGGTTCAAGACCTCTCAGGACATGATCCTTCCGCCTGCGGCGTGGAACATCATGACCCAGGCAGGTGGTCCGTTCTCGGTACCGGGCGATTACCTCTTCCGCGACCTTGCCTCGTTCGGCAACCAGAACGGCCTCTGGGGCCTGGTTCGGGTCGAGGAGGATGCGGTGCCTGAACAATAGGTCGCCAACCAATATCCGGCACGAAGCTTGCTCTTCGTGCCGGACCATCATTTTGCAGGGGAACAGAATGATCCGTCTCAGCCGTCCATCCATCGTCATCGGCGCTGCCTGTCTTGGCGCAATTGCTCTCGGCCTTGTCAGCATTGTCTTTTCGGGCAACGGCAAGTCAGCAAGAGCGGCAGCCGCGCCGGTCAACACCGGCAGCTTCGAGCGAGAAGGCCTGAAGGTCGATTTCGCGATTGCTTCAGTCGCAAATGACGAAGGCCGCGTGATCGAGGGCGAGATGGCTCGTGTCTCTTTCACCATTACTGACGCGGAGACGGGTGAACCTGTGTCGGGGCTATACCCGGCCGCATGGGTTGATCCAATCAATGGCCGGGATGAATTGACCGCAGCCCAGTGCCGCCAGAAGGCCGGGCTCTACCTCAGCGGCTATATCGGCGTGCGCCCCATGGTAGATCTGAACAGCTATTACGTCGTCGTTCTGAACGATGACCCGACGATTGCGGTGATCGACCCGATCATCGGTGTGAAGGGCATCACCAAGCTGCTGACTCAGATCATCCTGCCGGCACGCGGCGCTGACTGGACACCATCGGCAGATCAGAAGCGCGTCTTCGTGGCCATGCCGGACACCAACTCCGTGGCCGTTGTCGATCTCGATACCTTCCGCCTCGAAACCACCATCAAGGTCGGTGACCACCCTGACCGGATCACTACGCAGCCGGACGGACGCTATGTCTGGGTCGGCCGCACGGGCGACAAGCCGGGTGTTTCTGTCATTGATACGACCACGCTGAAGCGCGTGGCCGATATCGAGACAGGGGATGGCCATCATGAGATCACCGTGACGGCGGACAATCGGTTTGCCTATGTCACCAACCGCAAGAGCCGCACGGTCAGTGTGATCGATGTGCGCGAGCTCAAGAAGATCGAGGATATCTCGCTTGATGGCGCACCGATCGCGGTTGCCTACTCACCGCTGGCAGAGGCGGTCTATGTCGCCGATGGCGTGAACGGGACCGTAACCGCCATCGATCCGGAAACACGCCAGCCCCGCGGGACGATCACGCTTGAAGCCGGTCTGGGCCCGATGAAGATCACGCCTGACGGACGCTATGGCTTCGTTACCAATGCCGCCAAGGATGCGGTCTTCATTTTCGACACGGCCACCAACGGGCTGGTCCACCGCGTGGCGATCGAGGGCAAACCCTTCCAGGTCGTCTTCTCGCGCAACTTCGCTTTCATCCGGGCGCTCGATACGCCGCGTGTCTCAATGATCAAGCTCACCCAGATTGGCGGACCGGAAGCACCGGCGGTTCTCGGTTACGCGGCGGGTGAACGCGCCCCGGCAGAGTCGCCGAGCCTGCTGCCCGCCGACATGTTTGCCCCGGCTGTGACCGAGGCGGCGACCCTGACGGTCAGCCCCGGCGACGCAACGGTCTACTACTATATGGAAGGCATGAACGCCCCGATGGGCAACTTCCGGAATTATGGCCACCGGCCGCTGGCTGCGCTTGTGGCCGACCGGACCATCAAGGAGGTCGCGCCTGGCGAATATGTCTCGCTGGTGAAGATGCCGGCTCCGGGTGAATTCGGGGTCATCATGACCATGGATTCCCCGCAGATCATCGAATGCTTCGGCTTTACCTCCGAACAGAACCCGCAGCTTGTTGCCGATGAGCTGCCGCTCCGGATCGCCTATGATACCCGCAGCGGCAAGCTTGTGGAGACCGGCCAGGATGTCAGCGTCCAGTTCACGCTGAGTGACACGGCCAAGGAAGGCGCGCCGTATACGGGTGATGATGTGACTGCAGTAACCTATCGGGCGCCGGGCGATGCGCGGCTCACACAGGCGGCCGAGCATCTCGGCAATGGGCGCTATCAGGTCAGGCTCACGCCGGGCAAGGCAGGGGTCTACTATGTCTATCCGGCCGTCCGCTCGAAGGGCCTCGGCTTCTCGAAGCTTCCATTCATTACCGTGATCGCGCGCGACGGCGCCGGTCCGGCCGCCGGGGGAGCCCGGTAAGGACGTAGCGGCAAGAGGAGGGGACCTATGCCGGCATATCTTTCGAAACTGGGTGCGGTGCTGCTTGCAGCCGGTGCCATGGCGGGAGTGGCGATAGCCGGTCCGAATGGTGACGGGATGCATGAAGATCATGATCCGCATGCCGCCCATAATGCGGCCATGCAGGATGATGGCGGCAAGGAAGTCACCTCTGCTGACGTGACGCTTCCCGACACGGCGATGTTCGACCAGACCGGCGCCGAACGCCGCATGGCAAGCGAGATTGTCGGTGACCGGATCGTAGTGATCGACTTCATTTTCACAAGCTGCACGACCATCTGCCCGGTCACGACGGCGCTGATGGCGCAAGCCGACAAGCGTCTGTCCGATGTCAGCGCGGATGACCTGGCGCTGGTTTCGGTGAGCATCGATCCGAATACCGATACACCGGCCCGTCTCACGGAATTCGCTGCAAGAGCCAAGGCGGACTGGACCTTTTTGACCGGCCAGAAGCGCATCATGGACGACGCGCTGGTCGCTATGGACGCCTATTCGACCAATCCGGAAGACCATGCCCCGATGATCATCATCGGCGATGCGTCCACCGGCAATTATGTCCGCGTCTTCGGCCTGCCGGACCCGGCGATGATCGAAACGCGTGTGCGCCATCTTCTCGAGATGCGCAGCAAGGCCGATGGCGGCCACTCTCATCATCACTAGGGACTGAGCTTAGAGACATGAAACACTTGGCACTCCTGATTTCCGCCGCCGGTCTCGCCCTGAGCCCGCTCGCCGCCTCCGCGCATTCCGATGAGGATCATTCCGGTCACGCCGCGAAGATAGAAACGTCTGAGACGAAGCATGTTGGCGAGGTGGGCGACCATGAAAAGGCCCGTGCCTATTTCACCGACACGGTTCTGAAAGATCACAATGGCAAGGATGTGCGCTTCTATTCGGATGTGCTGCAAGGCAAGACGGTGGTCGTCAGCTTCATTTTCACGAGCTGCACCGATGCCTGCCCGTTGATCAACCAGAACCTCCAGAAGGTTCAGGCCCGGCTTGGCGAGCGTATGGGCGAGGACATCGCCTTTGTGTCGATTTCGGTCGATCCGGAAACCGACACGCCTGAAAAGCTGAACGTGTACCGTCAGGATTTCGATGCGGGCGAGGGCTGGCTCTTCCTGACCGGCGATACGGCTGCTGTCGAGACGGTCAGCAGCAAGCTTGGCCAGGTTTTCGAGAAGGAAGCCCACCTGACCGCACTGCTGATCGGTAACACCGGTACGGCGCGCTGGCGCAAACTGCCAGCCTATCTTCCGGATAATGTCATTGCGGGCCAGATTATTGATATCGCCGATGACAATATCGGCTAGGCTTCCGGCTCTTTTTCTCGCTGGTTTCGGCATATGCGCCAGTGCGGGGGCGCAACTCAGTCCGGCTGAAGAGCGGGGGCGGGCAATCTACTTCGGTGAAGATGGGGCTGCACTGCAGGCGGCAACCGCAATGATCGGAGGCATGGACACCGAACTTCCCGCGTCGTCTTTTCCCTGTTCAAGCTGCCATGGCGAACGCGGGCAGGGACAGGCTGAACGCGGTGTCGCGCCGAGTGATCTTTCCCGGGACGCGCTGACCCGGCCCTACACCGTGAGTGCCGCGGCCGGACGTGTTCGTCCGCCTTATGACCGCGCCCTGTTCGAGCGCGCGATCACTCGGGGGGTGGATTCCGGCGGGACTGCACTCGCCGATGCGATGCCGCGCTTCAACCTGTCTCCCGCCGACGTGTCAGATCTCTGGGCGTTTCTCGACAAGCTGAAGGACGAAGCGGAACCCGGCTTGAATGAAGGCGAGGTTCGCATCGGCGTTGCCTTGCCCCTGTCGGGGCCGGCCTGGCGGACCGGCCAGTCAATGCGGGGCGTACTCGATGCGCTGAGGGCCGACCTGAATGCGGCGGGTGGCATCCATGGGCGTTCACTCGTCTTCATTCCGTATGACGAGGCTGGCGGAGAGCCGGTCCCGGATGAGGTTTTCGCCGTGCTCGGAGCGCAGAGGCCGGTGCCGGACGTACCGACCATTTCGGATTCGTTCGTCGCGGCGCCAGGGGCACTGGGATTCATGCTGACGGCAGGCGATACCGAGCAGATTGCCGCCTTGCGGGCCTTCGCCGTGACGCAGTTCGGCGCGACCAGCATTGCCGAGCTTGAGGCGTGCAATGAATCGTCAACGCCGGCGGAGGGCGTTACCCTTCTGCGGGATGCGAGCTGCGCCGAAGCGGGTGGCACGGCGGCCAGGCTGCTTGTGCCATTCCGGGTGTTCAGCCAGATATCGCCGGAGGTTCGTAAGGAGTGGCCGGCCTCCGTGTCGGTTGCCTTGCCGATCGCTGTCGATCGGATTTCCGAGGGTGCCCAGCGAGGCTTCGCGCGCGTGCGCTCAAGATCGCGGGTGCCTGGCATGGCACCGATCGCCGAAGCCAATATCTATTCATCTGCGGTGGTGGCCATCGAGGCCCTGATGCGGGCCGGACGCGGGGTCACGCGCAAACGTTTTACGGAACGGCTTGAATCAATCCAGGGTTTTGTTGGCGCCATGACGCCGCCTCTCAACTACTCGGCGAATGATCATGTTGGCTCCAATGGTGCATTCATTGTTTCCTATGATCCAGAGGCCGGGCAGCTGTCTTCGGCAGGGGTCTGGATAGATCCAACAGGCGAGGCGCACTGAAGCTTCTCGCCTCAAAGGATTGTTGCACTGCGTATTCAAGAAAATATCATTTTAATACAGTGTGTTGCAGTTCGAAAAAAAGTGAAGATTAACCAAGATTTATAATTGACGAATTCTTAATTGCCTGTAATCTTGGCATCAAACATGCAGCGGTGTGGGGACACGGCACGCCTGGATGGTCCGGGCAAGCATGTTACTTGTAATGGGGACACATATGAGGGGACGCTCCGCAGCCTTTGCGCTGTTTGCTGCCGCTGGTCTTGCGGCCGGCGCACAAGCATTCGCCCAGGAGTTGGTGTACACGCCGGTTAATCCATCTTTCGGCGGTGACAGTTTCAATTCATCTCATCTTATTGGCATCGCGAATGCGCAGAACGATTATGACGATCCGGATGGGAGGAGTTCCCGGGACAGTCAGGCCGATCAGTTCATCCGCCAGCTGCAAAGCCGTCTGCTTTCGTCGCTCGCCGGCGAGGTGAACGAAGCCATTTTCGGGGAGAACCCGCAGGACGAAGGCACCATCACCTTCGGTGACCAGATCATCGAGTTCGTTCGCGGGGTCGGATCTGTTCACCTCACCATCACCGACCTGTCGACGGGTACGGTCACGGAAATCGAAATCCCGCTTCTGAATGTTACCGACGGAAGCGATCCGGCCGGTTCCATTCTTGCTCCGACCCTCACTGGTAATTCGGAACAGGGCTCCATGCCTGTCGTGCCGAATACGTCCGGCGACCTGACAGGGTCGTCCCTTTATGAGGGCATGGGTGAAGGAAGCCTCACGCCAAGCGGGGGGATTTACTAAGATGGCACCCGTTTTCAAACTTGGCTCCGCCGTTGCGGCTGCCGTCATGATGCTCGCCGGTTGTTCCACAACCGCAGGCACGATGCAGAATTTCGCAACCGAACCAGCCGTCTCCGAGACGGTCACCGACACCCAGTCCTCGCTGCGGGCGCTTCCGCCGCCACGCGAACGGGCTGCCGTCGCTGTCTACAATTTCGAAGACCAGACCGGTCAGTTCAAACCGTCCTCCGGGGTCCAGACCCTGTCGAAGGCCGTGACGCAAGGGTCGACCTCGGTCCTGCTGAAAGCGCTTCAGGATGCCGGTAACCGCTCCTGGTTCACTGTCATCGAACGCGAAAATCTCGACAACCTCCTGAAGGAACGCCAGATTATCCGTGAGATGCGCCGTCAGTATCTTGGCGAGGAAGACGTCAACGAGGCCGCGCTTCCGCCGCTTCTGTTTGCAGGTATCATCCTCGAAGGCGGCATCATCGGCTATGATTCCAACACGATCACCGGTGGTGCAGGGGCGCGCTTCCTGGGTATCGGCGCGAAGACCGATTATCGGGAAGACAAGGTCACCGTCTATCTTCGCGCCGTCAGCGTGAAGACCGGTGAAGTGATCACCACGGTTGTCGCATCCAAGAAGATTGCCTCGATCGGCGTTGCCTCGAATGTCTTCCGCTTCGTGAGCTTCAAGGAACTTCTGGAAGTCGACACCGGCATCACGACCAATGAACCCGACCTGCTGGCCCTGCGCCAGGCAACGGAGAAGGCGGTTGAGCTGCTGATCCTCGAAGGGGCCGACCTCGGCATCTGGGGCTTCCACGACCAGGTCGCTGGCGCCGAGATCATCGAGCGCTACCGCGCCGAGCGTGATGGCGTCTTCGACACGATGGAGTCGGCCTATGCGGTGAAGGAAAAGCCCGTCCAGGAGGCTGCTCTCAGTGCGCCTGCATCTGAGCAGGCTCCCGAGCAGCGTCAGAAACAGCCGGTCGCGAAGGAGAAGATCTCGATGCAGGTCTCTCCGGCTTCGACGAAGTCCGAGCCTCTGGCAGTGGCTTCATACTCGCCAGAAGAACACTCAAACCGGCCTGCGATGGACCCCCATCGTGTGCCGGCCCGGAACACCGCGCAGACCATCTCCGCGGTACCAGCGGCCGTCCAGCCTGTCGCGCAAGGGGACGGCGGGACCAGGCAGACGGCCGCTGATTTTTATAATTACAACGCCGCGATTGGCAGCCTCCCGGCGCTGCATGGCGACGAATTTTCGATAACCGCTTTGGAAATGCGCCGCGTGGCGGATGCCGCGATGCGCAAAGCTGAAACGGAGTCGAATTTGGAGGGCGCATAATGCGTCGTTCAGGCCCGCCCAGGGGACATCGAACATATCGATTGGGCGGTTGGTGAAGGGGGCTCGTCAACGACGGGCTGAGCGAAGTCAAAGGAGTAAACTATGCGCAAACACCTTCTCATCGGGGCATCTCTTGCCCTGGTATTGAGTGCGCCAGCATTCGCCAGTGAGTCAGATATTGACCAAACTGGTACTGGCCACATTGCGGACGTCGACCAGACCGGTGGTCTGGGTGGCGAATCCGATATCGATCAGACGGGCTCGGACAATTATGCCGAAGTCACGCAGAGCGATGCTCTGGCTGCCGTGGGCGCAACGCTCAATGACAGCTTCATCACTCAGGGCGGCACTTACAACAATGCTGTCGTGAACCAGATGAGCCTCGGTACAGCGAGCGACGACGCCAACGTGTCGTCGATCGAACAGACCAACTCAGACGATACCGCCAATGTCACGCAGCTTGGCACGGGCAACTCATCCGACGTTGTTCAGAATGACACTGGCTGGGCTCTGGCCGTTGTCGACCAGAAGGGCATGGATAACGTCGCCGACATCGAGCAAGATGGCTATGACGGTACGGCCAAGGTCTTTCAGGGCAACGGCTCTGGCACGGAAGCCGGCAACGAAACCTACATCACGCAACAGGGCGACGGCACGTCGGCGACCGTCTACCAGGACGACTCGTCGAACTCGATGACCATCCAGCAGTATGGTGCCAACGACTCGATACTTGCTGATCAGTCGGGTGACTCGAACGTTGCCACGATCCTCCAGGATTCCACGGGCAGCCTGATCCTGGTCACGCAGGTGGCCGGCACTGAAGGCAACTTCGCGAACCTGGAGCAGACCGGTGCCACGGCATCCACGCTGAACGTCATCCAGGTCGGCTCCGGCAACGAAGTCGGCACCGAGTCGGAAGCGTTCCTGCAGGAAGCGAGCCGCTGGTCGGTCACGCTTGAGCAGTATGGCGACGATAACCGGATGACGGGCGACCAGGACGGCACGGACGTCACACTGGCGGCCCTTCAGGATGGTTTCCATAACAAGCTGGACGTTCACCAAGATGGTGCGGAATCGGACTTTGTGTCCAACCAGACTGGTGCTCACAACACGATCTGGGCTTACCAGACCGCGTATGATGGCAGTCTGGTCGACCTGAACCAGGATGGCGACACGAACTTCATGAACATTGTTCAGGAAGGGGATGCGCAAACCATGCTGGTCTCGCAAACGAGTGATATGAATGAAGCGTATCTGCGCCAGTACGGTGCGGATAACGTGATGGACCTGAAGCAGAACACCGGCAACCTGAACAACGCTACGCTTCTGCAGTATGGCAATCTCAACGAACTGCTGCTTGATCAGTCCGGCACAGGCAACAAGGCCTATGCCGATCAGGACGGTGAGCTCAATTCCACCGATATCGATCAGCTCGGCACCGAAAACGATGCCTGGGTCGATCAGTCCGGCTGGGAGAACGAGATATCCATCCTGCAAGTGAGCGGTGACGCCAAGGCAACCGTTCATCAGGGGGGTGGGTCTTATAACACCGTCAGCATCGTTCAGGGGTCGCTTGGCGCCGTGTCCTACGTCACGCAGGACGGCTCCAGCAACACCGCCACGGTCACCCAGTAAAGCAAGGAGACAACCGGTTCCTGCCTGAGGCGGGAACCGGGTAACCTCGAAAGGATCTGAATTATGAGAGCACTCCTTGTCTCAGCCGTGTCTGTAGCTGCGCTTGCAGCGCCCGCCATGGCACAAGGCTCGGAACCCCTGCCGGACTATGAACCTTCGGCAGCTTACGAGAATACCGCAATGATCGAACAGATCGGCACCGCCAACAGCGCGATTGTCGATCAGACCTGGGGCAACCTGCTGAATGGACAGGCGCTGGCAGAGGTCACCCAGAATGGCGTTGCCAACATCGCTGATGTAAAGCAGACCAGTCTGACGATTGCGAACAACGGTTATGGCAATACCCTGAAGCTTACCCAGGGTGGCAACGCCGGTAGCAATGGTGGCGATGGCAACAATGCCGTTGTCCGTCAGGCCTTTGAAGGGGCCGCTTCTGGTAACCGTAACCGCGTTACGATCCGTCAATTCACGGACTTGGCAGATGCGCGCGTTCGTCAACGTGGCACGGGCAACTTCGCCCGCGCCCTCCAGCGCCGCAACTCGACAGAGGCGTTTGTCAAGATCGACCAGGGCGGCGATGATCACTGGGCGGCTGTCGACCAGCGTGCCGATTATGGCGCAGTCCGCATCTTTCAGGGCGAGTTCGTTCCGATCAACTCGCCGGCGGCTTTCCCGTCCATTGGCAACATTGCCGATGTCAAATCCGACGGTACCAATCCGTGGATTCGCATCGACCAGTTCGGCGGCTTCAACGCTGCCTATGTCACGGAAAACGGGATTGATGGCCGGGTGAAGATCGATACGGACGGCTTCTTCAATACCGCTGACGTGTATCAGTACGGCACCGCCGGTGACGTCAACATCGAGCAGAACCTGTCAAACCTGTTCGGTGGTGACAATATGGCGATGGTCACACAGGAAGCCAGCGACTTCTCCAGCGAGGTCCTTATCCAGCAGGAAGGTTTTGGGGGCTACTCCGAAATCACCCAGAAGGATGATCTTGGCGCTGGCGGCGACAATCTGGCCACGAACATCCAGACAGTCGACTCGAACATGGCGACCTCCAGCATCGTGCAGGATGGTGCCAGCCATGTCGCCTATGTCCATCAGGCAAGTGCCGGTGCGACGTCCACCTTGGCTCAGGCTGGCGCTGGCCTCACCGCCAACGTCGCTCAGTAAGGGGATGCCTATGACCGCAGCGATCCAGGGTGTTATCCGCTTCGCTGCGGTTGCCATTTCGGCCTGGGCTGTCTCGGGGGCTGTCGCTCTCGCAGACGGCTCGTCCGAATATGAGTCACTCAACAGTGACCCACTGGAGGCCATGTTTGGCGGCAACAGCGATGTCGATGCTAGCGAAATCGAGCTGGGATCCGGCAACAATGTTGTCGTCGTCCAGAAAGGTACAACGGGCAACCGCATCGAGATCGATCAGTCGGGTGCCGGCAATCTCGTCATTGCTGCCCAGACATCGCTTCACACGGACAACCGTGCTGAAATCGTCCAGTCGGGTGAGTCCAACGCGTCGGTCCTCGCCCAGTATGGCAGCGACAATGAGTATGAGTTGCTCCAGACCGGTAACCACAATGTTTCGGCGGCCGCCCAGTTTGGTGACAATAACCGCTTCGAGCACGTACAGAACGGCGACAATCTCGGTTTTGCCGTGACACAGTATGGGAATTCCACCATCAAGGTCACGCAGTCCGGTGGTTACTAGGAAAGCAGACAGAATGCGCCTGCTCTTGATTGCTTCAGTCTTTGCCGCTGCGGGATTTATCCCGGCGATGGCGGACAGCAGCGCTTCTATCGGTCAGCTTGGTGTCAATGATGATGAGACCGGTAAGCGCAGCAACGCAAACCTGAACCAGATCGGTGTGCGGACGGTCGACTCTGGCGGTCTGGTCGATCAGATCGATCCAGAAGATGCTGCAGACCGCGACGATATTGATGAGAGCCACGTCAGCGAGATTCTTCCTGCAGAGTTCGATGGCCAGTGCGCGCTATCGCCGAGCCAGGAAGCCATCATGGATTACCTCAAGGCTGAGGGCCAGGTATTCGAGGACAATTGCGCCGTCATCGCCTGGCTCAATGAGAAGAATGCTGACGATCCGAGTGAACGCGATCTTTTCAATGTAATTTTTGGACCGGAAGCTGAACGCCAGCAGAAGGCGGAAGTGGAACGCCTTGAGGCTGAGCGAGCCAGGGCTGAGGCGCGCGCCCAGATGCTCGAAGCCATGATGAATGGCGGTCCGCCACAATAACCTGACTGCCCCTGCCTGACCCTATGTCAGCATGGACAGTCTCGCCAGCTCTCCCCTAGACCGGGAACCAAGGTGACGGGAGTAGCAGGAGACCATAGTGGGCCAGACCGGAACAATGCGCGCCCTGCGCGTGGAGGCGCTGGGCGAAAATTTCGAAGGCTGTGCCGTTCGCGATGTCCCGGTGCCCGAGCCGTCCGAAGGCGAAATACTGCTGCGGATACGCGCTGGCAGTCTCGGTTTTCCCGACCTTCTGATGACGCGCGGCGGCTACCAGCACAAGCCTGAGCTTCCGTTTACGCCCGGGGGCGATGTGGCCGGCGAAGTGGCTGCGGTCGGACCCGGTGTGACGGAGTTTGCGGTCGGAGACCGTGTGGTGACAGGCGGCCTTGGCGGAGCGTTCGCCGAATATGGCGTCTACCCCGCAAGCCGGGCGCGCAAGATCCCGGACCATCTCGGTTTTGCCGAAGCCGCGGCGGTCGGGTCGGCCTATTTGACGGCCTATGTTTCGCTGGTCCGCCGGGCCAACCTGCAACCGGGCGAGTGGTTGCTCGTGCATGGCGCGGCCGGCGGTGTGGGGCTGGCCGCAGTCGATCTCGGCAAGCATCTGGGCGCCAAAGTCATCGCGACGGCCTCCACGGATGAAAAGCTGGAGCGTATCCGAGAGGCTTATCAGCCCGAGGCACTGATCAATGTCACGGAGGGCTTTCGGGAGAAGGTGAAAGAAATCACAGGCGGCGGCGCCGACGTCATTTACGATCCTGTCGGTGGGGATGTCTTCGATGAGAGTGTGCGGTGCATCGCCTTTGATGGCCGCCTGCTTGTGATCGGTTTTGCGTCCGGACGCATCCCCGAAATCGGGGTTAACATGCCGCTGATCAAAGGTTTCTCTGTGGTCGGCGTACGGGCAGGCGAATATGGCCGCCGCTTTCCGCAGAAAGGCCGCGAGAACATAGAGGCGGTATGGGACCTCGTCGCCCGGCGTGCTGTCCGCCCGCACGTTCATGGTATCTATAGCCTGGATGACTGGCGCGAAGCGTTTGCAGAAATGGAAGAACGTCGCGTGGTCGGACGGGTGATTATCGATCCGTCGCAGTGACGTCGTGGCCGTAGATCCAGTCCTGCCGTGAACGCACGAAGCCGGGCAGGGTCTGGCCAGCAATCCACATTGGCCCATAGGTCGCCAGCCGCATCAGCGGATTGCGCCGGTGGAAGGTCGTCATGTTTGCGCGTGAGGCATTCTGCACGCGAGTTGCGCGTGACCAACGAAGGGCGGCATAGCGTGCCAGACCAGCCTCCACTGTGGCTGCCTGGCCGACTTCGCGGGCGAGAACCCACCCATCCTCGATCGCCATCGCGGCGCCCTGCGCCATAAAGGGCAGCATCGGATGGCAGGCGTCGCCAAGGAGCGCGACAGCGCCTTCATGCCACCGGGGCAACGGATTACGGCCGAACAGGGCCCAGCGGAAATGGGTGTCGGCCTTGTCGATGATTTCCGTGACTTGAGGCACCCATCCTTCAAAGTCTGCCAGCGCGTTTTCGCGCGCGCCTTCTTCGCTCCAGCCTTCACCCTGCCAGTCGGTGCGCTCGACCACGCCGACAAGATTAGCAAGTTTGCCGCCGCGCAGCCGGTAGGTCACCGCATGCCGGCCCCGTCCGGCCCAGACGCAGGCGGTCGGTGGCGGTGGAGTCGAAAGCTTGTCCATCTCCACGACCATGCGCCAGGCGAGATTGCCGGTGAAGCGCGGCCTGTCTGGCCCCAGCATCTGCGTGCGCAGCATGGAGCGTATGCCGTCGGCGCCGATGATCAGGTCTGCAGCCAGGGGCTCTCCGGAAGCCAGGCGAAGTTCCGCCCCCTGGTCTTTCAGTTCGTAGGATGACACCTCCGCCCCCAGGCTGATGACGGCGTTCGGGTCTGAACGGACCGCCTGCTCCAGCACGCCAAGAAGGTCGGCGCGGTGGATATGCAGGTAAGGGGCGCCCCAGCGCTTACGGGCGGCTTCGCCAGCCGGAATGCTGAAGACACGCCGGCCAGACTGGCCAAGGCGGAGTTCCAATGCCTCCGGCTCAAAGGCGACCGTACGGATCGCTTCCGACAGTCCCAGCGCATCGATCACCTTCATTGCATTGGGGCTGAGCTGCAGGCCTGCGCCAACCTCTTGCAGGGCAGGGGCCGCTTCGAGGACATGAACGCTCCAGCCATTGCGAAGCAGGCAGAGTGCCGCCGTCAGGCCACCGATGCCTCCGCCTGCTATCAGGGCTTTCCGCTGTCTCATCACCGGCGTCTTGTTTGCGTTTCCATACCCCTCTTATTGCAGGCAAAGCCCCTAACAGGGCGTAGACGGATTGTCGCGAAGTCCAAGGATAGCACCTTGCCGATGAACCCTTTCCGCGACATGCTGCGGACAGCTTGGGAGGGCAAATCATGATTTATCTGCTGGCTGGCCTGCTGATCTTCTTCGGAAGCCATCTGTTTGCGACGTTCCGGTCTCACGCGCCTGAGCGGGATATCCGGCGCAGAATGGGAGAGGGGCCATATATGGGCCTCTTCAGCCTCGCGGCGATCGCCGGGCTTGTGCTGATTGTGATCGGCTATGGGGCGATGCGGCCGGCCATGGTGGTCTGGTCACCGCCGGTCGGACTGAAGCACCTCAATGTGCTGCTCCAGCTGATCGCATTCGTCATCCTGTTTTCGGCCTACGTCCCGACCGGATATATCAAGAAAACGATGAAGCATCCGATGCTTGTCGGTGTGAAGGTCTGGGCCGCCGGTCACCTGCTGGCAAATGGCGAACTCAACTCGATCATCCTGTTCGGTTCTTTCCTCGCTTATGCCGTGATTGACCGGATCGTCCTGAAGAAGCGCGGCGATAATGGTCCGCCAGCGGATGTCCAGCCGAACATCATGGGGGACATTCTGGCTGTCGTGATTGGCGGCGGCTTCTGGGCGGCCATGCTGTTCTGGCTGCACCCGATCCTGTTCGGAGTGCCGGCCCTGCCAGTCTGACGGTTCAGCGACGCGCGCTCCATGCCGACAGGAAGGGTGCGATCGCCATCAGGGCGAGGGCGTATGGAAAGAGGGCGCCCTGAGCCAGGTTGAAGGTTGCCAGATAGTCTTCGAGGCTCATGCCAAGGAAGCCGAGGGCGAAAGCGCTTTCGATAGCCAGCAGCACGCCGACGCCGCCAACACCGAACAGGAGAGCGGCGGAAGGCCGGCTTCCTTTCAGGCGCGCCAGCCACCATCCGAATACAACGATGCAGCCGGTTACCAGCGGAAATTCCAACAGGTGGCCGGTACGCTCACCAAACCGGGGAATAAACACCAGTTCCCTCAGCACACCGAAAGTGAAACCGATCGCAAACGCACCGAGACCGTACAGGGCTGCATTAAGCAGAAGGCGGGAGGAGGAAGACATCACGGCGCGCATTAGAAACATGGTTTCTTGAGATTGCGAAGGTGGCGCGCTAAGGCAGCTCGCATGTCGAAACAAACGCAGATTCGCCGCAAGACGGTTCGAGATATCGCTTCGGCCAAGGGCCAGCAGCCCCTGGTTGTCCTGACGGCCTATGATGCGCCGACGGCCGAGCTACTGGATCCGCATTGCGACGTCCTGCTTGTCGGTGATTCCGTGGGCATGGTGGTCCATGGCCTGGAGACGCCGGTCGGGGTCACCATGGAGATGATGATCCTGCATGGCCAGGCCGTGATGCGCGGCTCGAAACAGGCATTCGTCGTCGTTGATATGCCGTTCGGGTCTTACGAGACCAATGCCGACACGGCCTTCGAGAATGCCGCGCGCATCATGAAGGAAACAGGCTGTCAGGCGGTGAAGCTTGAAAGCGGCGCCTATGCCGCCCACCAGATCGCGCACCTCGTCGAGCGGGGCGTGCCGGTAATGGGACATGTCGGACTGCGCCCGCAGGCGATCAATGTCACAGGCGGTTTCAAGGCGCAGGGGCGCAACGATACTGAGCGCAAGCGCGTGATCGAGGAAGCGCGGGCGGCGGAGCAAGCCGGCGCGTTCGCCATCGTGATCGAAGGGGTGGCGGAAGATCTCGCTGAGGAGATCACACAGTCCGTTGCCTGCCCGACCATCGGTATCGGTGCATCGGCTACCTGCGATGGACAGGTCCTCGTCACGCCGGACATGCTTGGCATCTTCGACTGGACGCCGAAATTCGTCCGGAAGTATCACGACCTGCGCACGGAAATCACAAAAGCGGTCGAGACCTACGCCGCCGATGTTCGCGCCCGCCGCTTCCCTGACAAGGCCGAAACCTACAAGCTGACGAAACAATAGGCTGAACCGCTTTCGCGCGTTGCCGGGGGCAGGCCCCGGGGTTAGGGTGCGCGAGAATTGCACGGCAGCCAGAGACCGGAGTACGCCAAGTGGCTGATATCTTTGAGGAAGTCGAGGAAGGCCTCCGCCAGGACCGCGCCGCGCGGTTGTGGAAGAAGTACGGCGTTTTCGCCTACATCGCTGCGGCCCTTCTGATCGGCGGCGTCGCGCTGAATGAGTACCTTCAACATCGCACGGCGCAGACCGTCGAGGAGAGCGCGAGCCAGTTCGAAGCGGCGCGCACCAGTCTCGAGGAACAGAACTACCAGGCCGCTGCGGAAAACTTCTCCGAGCTGGCCAACAGCGAAGCCCGCATCGCGCCGCTGGCGTCGAATTACCTTGCCGAAGCACGCCTGCAGGGCAGTGCCGATCTCGCTGGCGCGATTGCCGCGCTGGAGCAGGCGGCCAATACTGAAACACCGATCGGAAAGCTGTCGCTCATCAAGGCGGCTTACCTGAAATCGAACGCCATGACGCGGGCCGAAACCGAAGAATATCTCGGCCCCCTCATGGATGAAGAAAGCCAGTTCGGCGCCCTCGCTATGGAACTCGTCGCGGCAAAAGCCGTGGCCGAGGAGGACTATGAGTATGCCCGTACGGCCTTCAATGATCTGAGATTCCTCGCCAACGTGCCCCAGGGCGTCCAGCAACGTGCGCGCTATGCGCTTAATACGCTGCCGGCAGCCGAGGAGGCTGACACAAGCGGGACGGAGGCGGCGGAGCCTGCTGACATTGAAAGCGGTGCGCCAGCAACCGATGGAGAACAACCGGAATGACGATGTCGACACGCGCACGTTTCGCCCTTGGGGGCGTCCTCCTGCTCACGCTGGGAGGCTGTTCCATCCTCGGCCAGAGCAAGGCCGAGAAGGAACGCCTGTCTGCTGAAGAGAAAGCCGGTCGCATCGAGATGGTGCTCGGGGATGAAGTCATCGAAGCAAGTGCTGACCTCGAGGGCAGGGAGATTACCCTGCCGGCAGCGCAACCGCTCGATAGCTGGCCGCAAGCTGGAGCGTCTGCCACCAAGACGGCCGGGCATGTCGCTGCGGCCTCGAGCCTCCAGGTGGCCTGGAGTGTTGATGCTGGCCGCGGCTCGACGCGCAAGTCCGCGCTCACCTCTCCCCCTGTTGCCAGCAGCACGGCGATATACGTTGTCGATTCCCGCCAGACGGTTCGTGCCTTCGACATCAATACAGGTAAGCGCCTTTGGCAGCGTGAGATGAAATCCGGCAATAGCCGTGACGAGGTCGGCATTGGTTCGGGCCTGGCTGTCGCCGGCGACCGTTTGATCGTTGCCAGCGGCTTCGGCTTTGTCAGTGCGCTCGATACGTCGAACGGAGCGGAAGTCTGGCGCACGGACATGGAAGCGCCGATGACCGGGTCTCCGACGGTCAAGGATGGCCGCGCCTATGTCTCGTCCAACAATAATGAGGTTTTTGCCCTTGATGTGAATTCGGGCCGGGTGCTGTGGTCAGACCAGGCCATCGCGGAATCGGCCCGCGTTCTGGGGTCGCCGAGTTCTGCGGCAATCGAGGATATTGTCATCACACCTTATTCCTCGGGCGAGATCATCGCCTACCTGGCCGCCAATGGCCGCCGTCTCTGGACGGAAGCCCTGTCGCGCCCCGGCCGGTTTACGCCGATCTCCTCGATCAATGATATTGCCTCGCGCCCGGTGATCGGCGGCGGGTTGGTCTTTGCTGCCAACCAGTCTGGCGTCATGGCCGCGATTGACGGACGCACCGGCAACCGGGTCTGGGTCCAGCCAGTCGGCTCGACCTCTGCGCCGGCTCTCGTCGGTAACTACATCTTCGTGGCCGGAACCGATGGCCGCGTGGCCGCCATTCAGGCCAATAGCGGCGAGGTCTTCTGGGTGACGGAGCTTCGCCGTTACGAGAAAGAGAAGAAGAAAAAGGGCCGGATCGCCTATTCCGGACCGATCGTCGCCTCGAACCAGGTGATCGTCGTCAATTCGCTGGGCGGGCTGATTGCCCTGTCTCCGACGACCGGCGAACGCATGGGCACGCTGGACCTTGGCGACCCTGTCTATCTCGAACCGATTTCAGTTGGCGACAAACTCTTTGTGTTGACAGATGATGCGCGCCTGATCGCGATCCGCTAAGGGATCGCGTTTTGCTCCGCACGGGCCGGGGCGCTATTCCAGAAGGGGCGGCTCATGCCGTTGAAGATCGCGATTGTCGGCCGCCCGAATGTCGGGAAGTCGACCTTGTTCAACCGTCTTGCGGGGAAGCAGCTCGCGCTGGTCGATGACCAGCCGGGTGTGACGCGTGACCGGAAGGAAGCACCGGGCCGGCTGGCTGACCTGCCGCTTGTCCTGATCGATACTGCCGGCTTTGAGGACGTCCATGACGATTCCCTCGAATCCCGCATGCGCCATCAGACCGAGACGGCTATCCGCGAGGCGGAGCTTGCGCTCTTCATGATCGATGCGCGTGATGGCGTTACGCCAACCGATGAGAGTTTTGCCGAGGTCCTGCGCAAGGCGGACCTTCCCGTCGTGCTGGCGGCCAACAAGGCTGAGGGGCGTCAGGGCGATATTGGTATCGCGGAAGCCTGGGGACTTGGCTTCGGAGAACCGGTCGGCCTTTCCGGCGCGCATGGCGAGGGGATGGGAGATCTCTACTCCGCCATTCGTACAGCGCTTGGCGAGGAAGCTTTCGAAGCCGCTTTCGCCGAGGATGATGCGGCCGAGGGCGAAGGCTTCAATGACGAAGTGCTCGACCAGCTGGCCGAGATTGACGTCGACGATCCGAACCTGTCGGACGAAGAGCTGACGGCGCGTCTCGAAGCCGCCGGTATCGATGATGCCGCTGAGGCGGAAGCCCAGCTCGCCGCGCGCGAGGAAGCGAAGAAGAAGCCCATCCGGCTCGCCATTGTCGGGCGCCCGAATGCCGGCAAATCCACCCTCATCAACCAGTTACTCGGCGAACAGCGTGTCCTCACCGGCCCCGAAGCCGGCATTACGCGGGACTCGATTTCAGTCGACTGGATGTATGAGGGCCGCAAGGTGAAGCTGGTCGATACAGCCGGCCTGCGCCGGAAATCCCGAGTCCAGGAGAAGCTGGAGCGTATGTCGACCGGTGAGACGGTTCGCACGCTCAAATATGCCGACATCATCGCGCTCGTCATGGATCCGGATGATGCCTTCGAGAAGCAGGACCTGCAGATTGCCGACCTCGCTGTTCGCGAGGGCCGCGGACTCGTCTTCGTCATTTCCAAGTGGGATACGGTCGAGAACCACGCCCAGAAAATGCGTGAGCTGACCGACCTCGCCAAACGCCTCCTGCCGAATGCCAAAGGCGCGCCGCTCGTGACGCTGTCAGGCCTCACCGGCAAGCGCGTCGAGCGCTTCATGCCGGCCGTGGCCAAGGTCTATGATGACTGGTGTGCGCGTGTGAAGACGGGCGATCTCAATCGTTGGCTGCGCTATACGATTGAGCGCCATCCGCCACCGGCTGTCCACGGCAAGCGCATCAAGCCGCGCTACATGGCGCAGATGAAATCGCGTCCACCGACCTTCGTGCTGATCGCTTCACGCGGCGATCATATGCCGGAGCAGTACAAGCGCTTCCTCGTCAATGGTATTCGCGAAGCCTTCGACATGCAGGGCGTACCGATTCGGCTATTCGTGCGCCAGGGTGCCAATCCCTATGCCGACAAGGCGCAAGGGCGGCGGAAGAAGTAGCCGCCTAGTCGCGGAAAGAGATCCGCGCGCCTGTTCTTGTCTCGCTTTCTTCAAGCATCGGGACAAGTTTCTGCACGACCTCTTCCGGCGTCGGAAGTGTCATCGGGTCTTCGCTCGGCATGGCTTCAGCGCGCATGCCGGTGCGGGTGGCCCCAGGATCGAACAGGTTGGCGCGGAGCTTCAGATTCTCGTTCTCGTCCGCCCAGCCGGCGACAAGCGCTTCAAGCCCGGCCTTGGACGCCTGGTAGGGGCCCCAGAAGGCGCGCGGGCGTGGCACTACGCCTGAGGTAATGAACACTGCACGCGGGCTGTCTGAGCGCTGCAGAAGCGGTGCCATGGCCCGGATCAGCCGCCAGTTGGCCGTGAGATTGACTTCGATGGTTTCCTCGAAACTGCGCGGCCCGATGGCCTGGAGCGGTCCGAGGGTTCCGAGAATGCCGGCATTTGCGAGCAGTCCGTCCAGCCGGCCGAACTTGGTCGCGAGCGCCTGGCCGAGGGTCTCGAAGGCGGTCTTTTCCTTCAGGTCCATCGGAACCAGCGTGGCGCTGCCGCCTTCGGCCCTGATCTCGTCATCGAGCTTTTCCAGCGCCAGTTTCGAGCGGGCCGTGGCCACGACATGATGCCCCTTGCGAGCGAGTTCGAGCGCGGCGGCCTTGCCGATGCCGCGTGAGGCACCGGTCACGAGTGTGATGCGTTTTTCCATGGGGGCGGACTAAATCCGTCGGCGCGCTTAGTCCAGCAGGGAAAGCTGGCGTTCCTTCGCGCTCTCGTCACGCTGATGGTCGACGAGCCGGGTCGGGTAGCAGCCGGTAAAGCAATGGTCGGCAAATTGCGGCATCTCGGAATTGCGTTCGACACCGATGGAGGAATAGAGCCCTGGCACGGACAGGAAGCCAAGCGTCTCGACCTTGAGGAAGTTGCGCATTTCCTCAAGCGAGTGATTGGCCGCCATCAGTTCCGACTGAGCGGCCATGTCGATACCGTAGAAATCCGGGTGCGTGATGGGTGGGCTGGCCGAGCGCATATGGACTTCGCGAGCCCCGGCATCGCGAACCATCTGGACAATTTTCTTCGACGTGTTGCCACGCACTATGGAGTCATCGACCAGCAGGACTCGCTTGCCTTCGAGGACGGCCCTGTTCGGGGAGTGCTTGCGTGAGATGGAGCGCTGTCGCCCGGTCTGGGTCGGCTCGATGAAGGTCCGACCGACATAGTGGCTGCGAATAATGCCGAGCTGGAAAGGCACGCCGCTGACTTCAGAAAAGCCAATGGCGGCCGGAACGCCGGAGTCCGGAACAGGCACGATGACATCGACATCCGCCGGGTTTTCCCGCGCGAGCTGATGGCCCATGCGGCGGCGGACTTCATAGACGCTGCGGCCCTGAACGACGCTGTCAGGGCGTGCAAAGTAGACATATTCGAACAGGCACGGCGCTGCAGGGCGGCGCGGGAAGGGGAAGTAGCTTTCCACGCCTTCCTCGCTGATGATCACCACTTCGCCATTCTCGATCTCGCGGACGAACTCCGCACCAATGATGTCGAGGGCGCAGGTCTCAGAGGCAAGGACCCAGCCCTTGCCGATCTTGCCAAGCACGAGCGGGCGTAAGCCGATCGGGTCGCGGGCGCCGATGAGCTTCTTGTTGGTCAGGCCCACGAGGGCATACCCGCCCTCAATATAGGTGAGGGCATCCTGGAAGCGGTCGCGCATCAGCGGCTTCGGGCTGCGCGCCACGAGTTGCAGGACGACTTCCGTATCCATGGTCGACTGGAAGATCGCGCCCTTCTCGATCAGGTCACGGCGCAGCGCGCGGGCGTTTGTGATGTTGCCATTGTGGGCGACTGCAAAGCCCGAGGATGCAAGATCGGCGAAAATTGGCTGGATATTGCGCAAGGCAGGCTTGCCCTGGGTCGAGTAGCGGTTGTGGCCGATGGCCGCGCTGCCCGGTAGCCTGGCTGTCAGGTCACCACCGAAATTCTCGCCGACAAGGCCCATATGGCGTTCATTGTGGAATTTCTCGCCATCGAAGGTGGCGATCCCGCAGGCTTCCTGTCCGCGATGCTGGAGGGCGTGGAGACCGAGCGCAGTCAGAAGGGATGCTTCCGGGTGTCCGAAGACGCCTACAATGCCACACTCTTCGCGAGGCTTGTCGTCATCATGGTCCCAGATCATCGACACCTCGCTGTCACCAATCTGTCAGCGAAGTATGCCGGGCCCGGTCACTCGTCAAGGGGCATGCGCTGTTGAACGCGCTCGCCAACCTCAGGCGCGTAGCGTTCAACATACTCGGCGCCATTCTGCAGAACGGGGTAGGTCTGCGCGTCGCGAATCCATTCCGGGATGCGATCCTGATCGAGCGCCATCCGCATGAGAAACACGAAGAAAATCAGGACGACAGCCCCCCGGGCAAAGCCGAAGGTTGCCCCTGCAACACGATCGAAAACGCTAACGCCTTCGGCGCCCTGAATGGATTTGGAAAGACTCGCACCGAACCAGGCAACGATAACATAGACAAGCAGAAAAAAGCCCAGGAACAGGATGAGATCCGGCAACCAGTCCGGCGAATCGGCGGGCATGATCGCGGCCAGAGGGTCACGCAGGAAGAGGCGGGCATAGTAGGCGGCAGCGAGTGCGGCGATGAAGGCGCCCAGGGTTGCCAGTTCACGCATGAAGCCGCGCGCCAAAGCCATGAGCGTCGATATGATCAGAAGGACGATCACGATCGCGTCAAAGGCTGTGAGGGCGTCCATCATGCGTCTGTATCCGGACCAAGTAACTCTACGAGTTCAGATAGCCGTGTGAGGGCCGTCACGGTCAACCCTTCAATTGCCGAGTAGCTGCCATCCGGGACAAATGCGTGACGAAAGCCCAGTCTCTGTGCCTCTTTAAGCCGCTGATCCATCCGCGCAACCGGCCGGATCGTGCCGGAGAGCGCTATTTCACCGAAGAAGACGGATTTTTCCGGTGCAGGCTTGTCAGCAAGAGAGGTAAGCAGGGCCGCAGCGGCAGCGACATCGCCTGCCGGCTCATTGATTCGGTAGCCGCCTGCGACCGAGAGATAGACATCACGCCCACCAAGAGAGACCCCGCAGCGCGCTTCCAGAACGGCGAGAACCATCGCAAGGCGATTGGCGTCCCAGCCGACAATACTGCGCCGTGGCGTTCCGTAGGCCGAGTTCGAGACGAGCGCTTGTACTTCGGCGAGGACGGGGCGTGACCCTTCCATTGCAGCGAAGACAGCCGCACCGCCCGACGTCTCGCTATCGCTGGACAGGAAGAGGGCCGACGGCTCGCGCGCGGGCGCCAGGCCGTAGGTGTGCATTTCGAAAATGCCGATCTCGTCGGTCGGGCCGAAGCGGTTCTTCACCGCGCGCAGGATGCGGAACTGGTGACCGCGTTCGCCCTCGAAATAGAACACCGTATCGACCATGTGCTCGACGACGCGCGGGCCGGCGATCTGGCCCTCCTTGGTGACATGGCCGACGAGCACGAGTGCCACGCCGGATTTCTTCGCCCAGCGTGTCAGCTCCTGCGCACAGGCACGGACCTGGGCGACCGAGCCGGGGGCTGCCTCCAGGCTGTCGGACCACATGGTCTGGATCGAGTCGATGACAACGAACTCCGGCTGCGCGGCTTTAAGGGTGGAGAGCACCTTGCGCAGATCGGTTTCCGTGGCGAGATCGACGGGGCTTTCGGCAACTTTCAGGCGGCGTGCGCGCTCCTGAATCTGGGCAGCAGCCTCCTCACCAGACACGTACACGGTCTTCAATCCGTTACGGGCAAGCCGGGCAGCAACTTGCAGAAGGAGCGTGGATTTGCCGATACCCGGGTCACCACCAATCAATGTCGCGGAAGAGGGGACGAGCCCACCACCGAAGACCCGGTCGAGTTCGTCGACGCCGATGACGTGGCGGGCCGGTGCCTCACTGACAGCACTAAGGGAGGTGAGCTCGGCCTTGCCGGCCTTCTTCGAGAGCGTCTTCGGAGCCGCCAGCCCGCCCGGTGCCGCAGAGGCGGTTTCTTCCTCAACTAGCGTATTCCAGGCCCCGCACGCTTCGCAGCGTCCGGCCCATTTCGGATGAGTGGCACCACAGCTCTGGCAGACGAAGGCAATCGTGGATCGGGCCATGCGCAAAGGAGCTATAGTGATGCGCGGCCAAGGGAAAGACGTGACGGATACATTACAATCGTAACATTACGTAGAATTAATTATTGAAAAACGATAAAACTTGCTAAGAGGAAAGGGCTCAAGGGAAAGGGTCGATAAAAATGAGAGAGAAGGAATACCCATGTCCCGAACTGTTCTTGCTGGCATTATCACCGCAACCCTGATCGCTGCACCGGTCGCTCCGGCCTTTGCCGATCAGGCCAACACTCAGAAGCAAATGGCCGTCAAGTTTTCTGGAGCCGATCTGGCCGATCCGGCCGGCGCCAGAATAGTGCTCGATAAGATCGAAGAGGCAGCCGAAATCGTCTGCGGTGTACGTAATGGAAGCCGGACGCTTACGCAGTTCCGCCTGGAACGCAAATGCGTCAGGGACGCTGTCGATACCGCGATCGAGTCCCTCGGAACTGATCCTGCGCGTCGCGCCGCACTCGACGCTGCCCGCGCTGGCTGATCGCGCTTCAACGCCGCTCAAAATGCTGTCCGGCCGGAGTTCTTTTCGGCCGGACAGATTCTATTCGAGCGGAGCGTGAGATCAAAGCTGTTTGTAATCGTGCTTACCAAGCGCTCTGAAATAGGGTAGTTACAAACGTAATTTTATCTTTGGGCATTGAGCCGTATTTGCTTATGGAATTGCAGCCATCGGCATTAAATTCTGAAGACAGGGCGGCTGGATTCGCAGCTTCCAGACATTTGCGGTTTGCCGGGCGGGCGACGCCCATTAAACGCTACGCCTATGAGCCTGCATCCGCGCGCCCGCATTCACACTGACACCATCGTCGCCAACTGGCGCGCGATTGCTTCCCTTGCGCCTGACGGCGAAGCGGGCGCAGTGGTCAAGGCAAATGCATACGGTCACGGGGTTGGTCCGGTCGCGCGGGCGCTCCACCAGGCTGGCTGCAAGACTTTCTTTGTCGCGTATGTGGAAGAGGGGGCCGCTCTGCGCGACGCTATCGGGTCTGCAGCAGACATTCTTGTTTTTAACGGTGCCGAACAAGAGGACCGTGCGCTCATCCAGAAGGCGGGCCTGGTACCGGTCATCAATTCATTGCCAGCCTTGAGGGACTGGCTTTCGCATGATGATACTGTCCCCTACGCCGTGCATCTCGATACGGGGATGAACCGGCTTGGCATCCGGCCGGAAGATGTGCCGGAGCTGATGGACCTTTCAAGCGCGCATCCGCCCGCACATGTCATGTCTCACCTGGTGGATTCCGATGTGCCGTCCAATCCGCTCAATGCTCGGCAACGCTCGGAATTTCGCGATCTCTCCGCTTCGTTCACCGCCGCGCGAAAGAGCTTTGCGAATACAGGGGGCTGTTATCTCGGACACACTTACGGCTTTGATATAACGCGTCCCGGTATCGGCCTCTATGGTGGGGGACCGACACCACCCGAAACCGTGACAATCCGGCCCGGCATGACGCTTGAGGCTCCGATCCTGACCGTCCAGCATGTGGCCGCGGGAGAAACTGCCGGCTATGGGGCCGAGTGGACATTTGCCACCCCGCGTACGCTTGCCACGGTCGCGCTTGGTTATGGCGACGGATTTCCGCGATCGGCGGGCAACAGGGGGTATGCAAGTCTTGGCGGTCAGCGTTGTCCGATTGTCGGGCGGGTATCGATGGATCTGATCACGATCGATGTGACCTCAGCACAGGCCCTTGCCAAACCGGGCGCATTCGCTCAATTCATCGGGGCTGAGGTCCCGCTTGAGGACCAGGCAAAACGTGCCGGCACAGTCGGCTATGAACTTGTAACGGGACTGGGTGATCGTGTCAGACGCATCTACGAGTAAATCCGGCGGCTTTCCGAACCCGCTAGGCTGGATCGGTCGCGCGGCGATTGGCCTGTTCGCGGAGATCGGCCGTCTGATCATCTATTCCGGTAAGGTCATCGGCTCGGCGCTGTCGCCCCCATGGAATCTGACGCAGATCTGGAAACAGATGATTGCCATCGGTTTCTACTCTCTGCCGGTGGTCGGCCTGTCGGCGGTGTTCATCGGGGCCGCACTGGCGCTCAACATCTACACTGGCGGCAACCGGTTCGGCGCCGAGCAGTTCGTGCCAAACATCGTGGTCCTCGGGATCACCCGGGAACTGGGCGCGACGATTACCGGTCTGATGCTGGCTGGCCGCGTGACGGCTGGCATCGCTGCAGAGATCGGCGCGATGAAGGTCACCGAGCAGATTGATGCGCTGAAAACCCTCTCGGCCAATCCTTTCCGCTATCTCTATGCGCCGCGCTTTCTGGCGGCGTGCCTGACGCTTCCGCTGCTTGTTCTCGTCGCTGACATCATTGGCGTGATGGGCGGCTGGCTCGTCAGTGTCTACGGGCTCGACTTCGACTCCACGACCTATCTGCGCAACACAATCGACTTCATGACCACGGAAGACGTCATGGTCGGCCTCATCAAGGCGGTCGTGTTTGGCGCTGTGATCGCCATCATGGGCTGCTATCAGGGATCGCTCTCTAAGGCGGGCGCCACCGGCGTGGGGCGGGCAGCAACACTGTCCATGGTCGGCGCGGCCGTGCTCGTACTGGCGACCAACTACATCATGTCGACCCTGTTCGTGAATATCGGACTGTAAAGGCCCGCAATGACCCAACCGATCCTGGAATTGATAGACGTGGAGAAGAGCTTCGGCTCGAACCATGTGCTGCGCGGTGTGAACATTGATGTCGCGCCGGGCCACTCGCTCGTCATTCTCGGTGGTTCCGGCTCGGGCAAGTCGGTCATGCTGAAGAATGCGCTTGGCCTGATGACGCCCGATTCTGGCAAGATCCTCTTTGATGGCGACGATGTCACCTATGATCAGGGCAAGGAGCGCGAAGCGATGCGCGCGCGCATCGGCATGCTGTTCCAGTCCGGCGCCCTGTTCGACTCGCTGACGGTCTGGGAGAATGTCGCCTTCCGCCTGCTCAATGCCGAAAAGATGAAGCGGTCTGAGGCCAAGGAGCGTGCCATAGAGACGCTCAAGAAGGTTCGGCTCGGCGCCTCGGTTGCCGATCTCTATCCGGCCGAGATCTCTGGCGGCATGCAGAAGCGAGTCGCGCTGGCACGCGCCATCATCACGAAGCCCGACCTCATCTTCTTCGATGAACCGACGACGGGCCTCGATCCGATCACGGCCGATGCGATCAATGACCTCATCATCGAGCAGGTGAAGGCGCTCGGGGCCGCTTCGATCTCGATCACGCATGACATGGCGTCTGCCCGCAAGATCGCCGACGAGATCGCCATGCTTTTCGAGGGCAAGATCATCTGGCGCGGGCCGGCCAGCGACATTGACCATTCCGGCAATGACCATGTCGACCAGTTCGTGCATGGCCGCGCAGACGGGCCAATCCAGCCGTCGATTTAATCGGCAATCCAGCTTTTGAGAATTACGAAAAATCTTAGTACTGCTGCGCCAAGACCCTACTCGAACTCCCCGTCCGGTACGGCGCGTTCAAGGTTGCCAAACCGCGTCGTGTTCGCATCGAAGGCGAGAACCACGCGCCCGATCGGGCCGTGACGCTGTTTGCCGATGATCACTTCCGCCGTGCCGTAGACCTCGTCCATGCGCTGGCGCCACTTGGCCCATTTCTCCCCGGCATTCGGATCATCCGGGGAGGCCTGTGGCTCGGTCCGTTCGAGATAATAGGACTCGCGATAGACGAACATGACGACGTCAGCATCCTGCTCGATCGAGCCGGATTCGCGAAGGTCGGAGAGCTGTGGGCGCTTGTCGTCGCGCTGCTCGACCTGGCGCGAGAGCTGCGAGAGTGCGATGACAGGAACATTCAGATCCTTCGCCAGCGCCTTAAGCGCCATGGTAATCTGCGTAATTTCCTGAACCCGGTTCTCATTGCTCTTGCCACTCGACCCGGTAAGCAGCTGCAGATAGTCGATCACGATCATGTCGAGCCCGATCGTGCGCTTCAGCCGCCGCGCGCGTGCGGATAGCTGGCTGACCGAGATGCCACCCTGATCGTCGATATAGAGCGGCAGGTTCTGCAGCTCCTCTGTGGCTTCGCGGATCTTCTCGAAGTCGTGCTTGTCGAGATCGCCCTGGCGGATGCGGTGGGCATTGATGCCCGTGCGCTCCGCGATAATCCGCGTGGCCAGCTGTTCGGACGACATTTCCAGCGAGAAGAAGGCGACTACCGCGCCATCCACGGTCTTCTTGGAGCCGTCTTCCTGCGTCTCGCGCCGGCAGGCATGGGCGGCATTGAAGGCGATATTGGTGGCGAGCGTCGTCTTACCCATGGACGGGCGTCCGGCGAGGATGACCAGGTCGGAGCTGTGAAAGCCGCCAAGTTTCTGGTCGAGATCGTCGAGGTGGGAGGCGATGCCGGCAATCTTGCCTTCACGCTGATAGGCGGCTTCCGCCATCTGCAGCGACTCTTTCAGGGCCGAGCTGAACGTGTGGAAGCCGCGTCCGGAGGAGCCGCGGTCGGCCAGGTCGAACAGGGAGCGTTCGGCGAGTTCGAGCTGGCGATCACCATTTTCGTCCGGAGCCGGCTTGAAGGCCCGCGATTGCACGCTTGCGCCAATGTCGATGAGCTCACGGCGCATCGCAAAGTCGCGGATCATGTGGGCGTAGTCGGAGATCTCCGGCCCGAAGGCGGCGGATTTGAGCAGCTCGGCGAGGTAGGCGGCCCCGCCAATATCCTGAAGCTTGTCGCCCTTTTCGAAATGCTCGCGCAGCGTGATGCCATCGGCCACACGGCCGGATTGGATCATGTTGGCGCAGACTTCGAAAATCTCCTGGTGCGGGAGTGAATAGAAGTCACCCGGGCGCAGAATGTCGGCGACGCGCTGGAAGGCGTTATTGTCATAGAGGATCGCGCCGATGACAGCCGCCTCGGCAGACAGATTGTGCGGTGCCTCCGTCAGGGAGGGCGGGTTTGACATGTCATTCATGGGCAATTTCCCAGCATATTATGATTCTGTCTTAACCAAGCCATGAAAGCGATTGCAGCCTTGACTCTCAGGAACCCCCGCACGTTTTTCAGTTGGTCCACAGATCAATGAAGACTGTGGGATTCGTGTGACACGGGAATTCGGGAGCAGGGTAAAAGGAAGGCCGCGCCCTTTCGAACGCGGCCTTCCTTAATGCTTGCAAGTGCCGGGAGGACTATTCCTCTTCGGCGACCTCGCGGGTGTCTTCTTCGCGCTCTGCGCTGGCTTCGGCCAGTTCGGCGGCCTGCTCGGCAGACGCACCTTGCTGCTCGGCCTGCAGGGTCTCGATGATGTTCTCGCCGGCGGCCTGACGCTCGGCTTCTTCCATCGAACGGGCGACGTTGACCGTGATGTCCACGATCACTTCGCCGTGCAGGCGGATGCCCATCTCGTAGACGCCGATCGTCTTGATCGGCTGGTCCAGCTTGATCTGCCCGCGCGTGACCTTGAAGCCCTTTTCAGCGAGGCCTTCGGAGATGTCACGGGTCGAGACCGAACCGTAGAGATTGCCGGTGTCGGAAGACTGGCGGATGAGAACGAGGTCAACGCCCTCGAGGGCTTCACCGGTCTTCTGCGCTTCGGCACGGGCGTCAGCATTGCGCTTCTCGATGGCATCACGTTCCGCCTGGAAGCGGGCGCGGTTGCGATCGTTGGCGATGAGGGCCTTGCCGCGGGGAAGCAGGAAGTTACGGGCAAAGCCGTTCTTCACGTTCACTTCGTCGCCGAGTTCGCCGAGGTTTTCGACGCGTTCAAGAAGGATGATATCCATGGGGTCGTCCTCCTATTTCACGGTGAATGGCAGGAGCGCGAGCATGCGGGCGCGCTTGATGGCGCGGGCGAGCTTACGCTGGTTCTTGACGTTCACTGCAGTGATCCGCGACGGGACAATCTTGCCCTTCTCGGAAATATAGCGCTGCAGCAGTTTCACATCCTTGTAGTCGATCTCTGGGGCGCCTTCGCCGGAGAACGGATCGACCTTGCGGCGGCGGTTGAAAGTGCGCCGGGCCGGGATGTTGGTGATGTTGATATCACCTGCGTTGTTTTCTGAAGACATGGGTCTCTTCCTTAATCCTTGCGGTCACTGCGGCCCTTGCGGCCCATCATGGCGGACGGCTCTTCGTCGAGCTGGTCGACGCGCACCGTCATGTAACGGATCGTGTCGTCGGAGATCCGCTGGCGGCGCTCAAGCTCGGTAATCGCTTCGGCAGGGCCGTCGATGTTGAGCAGGGAATAGTGACCCTTGCGCTGCTTGTTGATCGGATAGGAGAGGTTGCGCAGGCCCCAGTACTCGGTCTTGCCGACGGTGGCGCCTTGCGTTTTCAGGAAGTCGGTGAGTTCCTCCATCAGGGTCTCGACCTGGGCGGGTGAGATGTCCGGACGGGAAATCAGCACGTGTTCGTAATATGCCATTTCTGGTTCCCTAAGGTTCTGGGTAGCGGCGCCGGAAACGCGGGAAACGCTTCGGCGATGGCCCCTGACTGGTACGGCTCATTCCGCACCGCAGGACCGCAGCCCGTGTGAAGAGCGCGCTTAAACCTCAAACTGTGGACAAAATCAAGCTGGCGCCTTCAGCTTTGCCTGTTGGGTGATGTCATTTGCCTTTCTTCCATGTCTGTCAGTGACATGGCTCCACCGATTAGCCTGACTCCACCCGATACTTGCGCATCTGGGTGGACCCTTCTAGGCAATGCGCCAACTGAAAAGACGATTCAGATAAAAAGGGCAGGACGCCATGACCAAGTTTGCGTTCATCTTTCCCGGCCAGGGCAGCCAGTTCATCGGCATGGGCAAGGACCTCGCCGACGCCTTTCCCGAAGCCAGAGCCGTGTTTGAGGAGATCGACGACGCGCTGGGCCAGAAGCTTTCAGAGCTTATCTGGTCGGGGGATGAGGATGAGCTCAAACTCACCTCAAACACGCAACCGGCGCTGATGGCTGTCAGTGTCGCGGCGATGCGTGCGCTTGAAACGAAGGGGCTTTCTGCGGCCGATGCAGCATTCGTGGCCGGTCACTCGCTGGGCGAATATTCGGCACTCGCGGCAGCAGGTTCGATCAAGGTGGCGGATGCCGCGCGCATCCTGCGGATCCGTGGCAATGCCATGCAGGCGGCTGTTCCAGCAGGGCATGGCGCCATGGCAGCGCTCCTTGGTGCCGATCCCGAGCAGGCGAAATCACTGTGCGCGATCGGCACGTCCGAAGGCGGTGTGTGCGAGATCGCCAATGATAATGCGCCGGGCCAGATCGTCATTTCTGGCCAGAAGGACGCAGTCGAACTCGCGGCGTCCAAGGTCAGCGAGGTGGGTGTGAAGAAGGCGATGCTCCTGCCCGTCAGCGCGCCTTTCCACTGCTCCATGATGCAGCCGGCCGCTGATCAGATGATGAAAGCGCTCGCCGATATCGAGATCAAGGCGCCGTCCGCGCCGCTGATCGCCAATGTCACGGCCGACGTGACCAACGATCCGGATGCGATCCGCCGCCAGCTTGTCGAACAGGTGACCGGCCAGGTCCGCTGGCGTGAAACGGTCCAGTACATGGCCGGGCAGGGCGTCGAACTGACGGTCGAGGCGGGGGCCGGAAAAGTGCTTTCCGTGATGAACCGCCGGACGGCAAAAGAGATTGAGGGACTGACATTGGGCACGCCCGAAGATGTCGAATCGGTTGCACAACGCCTCGGCTAAGGCGACAACGGACGCAAAGATAGAAACTGTTTCCGGCAGAAGGACTTAAAGACCATGTTTGATCTGACAGGCCGTACTGCGCTCGTCACCGGCGCTTCCGGTGGAATTGGACGCGCGATCGCTCAAGCCCTCTCCGAAGCCGGTGCGAAAGTCGCGCTGTCCGGCACCCGTGAGGGCGTGCTGGAAGAGGTGAAAGCCAGCCTGCCGGGAGAGGGCGCTGTTGTGACAGCGAACCTGTCCGACCCCGATTCCGTGGATGGCCTTGTCGGCCGCGCTGAAGAGGCCGTCGGCAGCCCGCTCGATATCCTGGTGGCCAATGCCGGTATCACGCGGGATGGCCTGCTGATGCGGATGAAGGACGAGGACTGGGATGAGGTCCTCAATGTCAATCTCGGCTCGTATTTCCGGCTCGCAAAGTCCTGCATGCGGGGAATGATGAAGCGCCGCCATGGCCGCATCATCGGCATCACCTCGATTGTCGGCGTCACCGGCAATCCCGGCCAGGCCAATTACTGCGCGTCGAAAGCCGGCATGATCGGCTTCACCAAATCCATGGCCCAGGAAGTCGCCAGCCGGGGAATCACGGCCAACTGCGTGGCGCCGGGCTTCATCGAATCGCCGATGACGGACGTGCTGCCGGATGCGCAGAAAGAGGCGCTGTTAGGACAGATTCCGGCCGGCAAACTCGGTCAGGGGGGAGACATTGCAGGCGCGGTAGTCTACCTGTCATCGAACGAAGCAGCCTACGTCACGGGCCAGACGCTGCACGTCAATGGCGGCATGGCTATGATCTAACGGATGCTTCACCGAACAGTCACAGCCCTTGGCGATGCAATAACCTTCGTGCTAACGGGCATTCCAAGACCGGATCGGTCTTCCAATCAGACATTATGAGAGAGGTTTCCATGTCTGACGTTTTCGAGCGTGTTAAAAAGATCGTTGTCGAGAATCTCGATGTTGAAGAAGACAAGGTCGTTGAATCTGCAAGCTTCATCGACGACCTTGGTGCCGACTCGCTTGACCTGGTCGAGCTGGTCATGGCCTTCGAGGAAGAGTTCAACATCGAAATTCCCGACGATGTGCAGGAAAACATCCGCACTGTTGGTGACGCTGTCACCCACATCAAGGCCCACGTTTCCTAAGGGGTATTCCGATGCGTCGCGTTGTCATCACCGGAATCGGTCTCGTCTCGCCGCTTGCTAATGGCACCGAGGCGACATGGGAGCGGCTTATTGCCGGCAAGTCCGGGGCAGGTCCGATCGACCTGTTCGATACCAAGGATGTGCCGTGCAAGATTGCCTTCCAGGTTCCGTGGAATGACGGACGTGGCGGAGGGAGTGCAGACGACCCGCATTCCTTTGACCCGGACAAGGCCGCCAGCGCCAAGGAACGCCGCCGGATCGATGAATTCATTCTTTACGCGCTTGCTGCGTCGGATGAAGCTGTCGCCGACTCCGGTTGGAAACCCGAAACCGACGAAGACCGTGAGCGTACGGGTGTTCTCATCGGTTCGGGTATTGGCGGCCTGCAGTCCATCTACGATACGTCGATCACGCTGCACACGCAGGGTGCCCGGCGTGTCAGCCCCTTCTTCATTCCCTCGGCGCTGATCAACCTTGCTTCCGGCCAGGTCTCGATCCGTCACGGGTTCAAGGGGCCCAACCACTCGGTGGTGACGGCCTGCGCGACCGGCGCCCACGCGATCGGCGACTCAGCCCGTCTGATCAAGTACGGCGATGCCGACGTGATGCTCGCGGGTGGCTCTGAAGCGGTGATCTGCGAAATCGGTATTGCCGGTTTCTGTTCCGCCAAGGCGATGTCGACCAATTTCAACGACACCCCGGAAAAGGCTTCGCGCCCCTATGACAAAGACCGCGACGGCTTCGTGATGGGGGAAGGCGCTGCGGTCGTCATGCTTGAGGAATATGAGCATGCGAAGGCGCGTGGCGCGAAGATCTATGCCGAGGTTGCGGGCTATGGCCTGACCGGTGATGCCTATCACATCACTGCCCCGGCAGAAGGATCCGAAGGCGGCTATCGGGCCATGAAGATGGCGTTGGGCCATTCCGGTCTCGACGTTTCCGACATTGATTATGTGAACACCCACGGCACCTCGACGCCAAAGGGCGATGAAGGTGAGATTGGAGCGGTCGAACGTCTGTTCGGCGAGCACACCAAAAATCTTTCGCTGTCGTCCACCAAGTCGGCCGTCGGTCACCTGCTGGGTGCGGCCGGTGCGATTGAGAGCGCCTTCTGTGCGCTTGCCATTCGTGACCAGGTGATGCCCCCGACGCTCAACCTCGATAATCCGAGCGTGGAGACGGACATCGACCTCATTCCGCACACGGCGAAGAAGGGTCAGGTTCGCGCAGCGATGTCGAACAGCTTCGGTTTTGGCGGCACGAATGCCTGCCTCATCCTGAAGCAGGTCGACTAGTTCCCTTGCCAGCAGGGCTGGGGCACAGTGGGGCGAGTCAAAACGTCGAGTCGGGCCCATGCGCTTTCTGATGAAAACCCTGTTTGCTCTCGGCTTTGTGGTCGTGGTGCTGGCTGTGGCTGGGGCTGCGGGCGGCTGGCTCTGGATGCAGAGCGAAGTCGCAAAGCCCGGACCTTCCGTAGAGACAACGACTTTCGAAGTGAGGAAAGGCGAGCATCTCGGCAGCGTAGCCGACCGGCTCGAGGAGCAGGGGCTCATCCGTGACGCAAGGACGCTGCGCCTGCATGCCCGCGTCGAAGGCCAGCAGACGGCGGTAAAGGTCGGCGAGTATGCCATTCCGGCCCGCGCCAGCGTGCAGCGCATCCTCGAACAGCTGGTCGAAGGCGATGTCATCGAATACCGCATCACTGTTCCGGAAGGCCTGACGACAGCGCAGATCCTGAGGATCATCGAGAAATCCGACGATCTGGACGGCGACATGCCGGAGCGCGAAATCGCTGAAGGCACCCTCCTGCCGGACACCTACATTTTCGGGGCCGACACGACACGCACCCAGATGATTGAGCGGATGGAAAAGGCGCAGGACGACCTGCTGGAAAAGCTCTGGCCTGAGCGGTCAGATGACCTCCCCATTGAGTCTCCGGAGGAGGCCGTGATCCTGGCTTCGGTCGTGGAAAAGGAGACCGGGATTGCCAGCGAGCGCGACCTTGTCGCCGGCCTGTTTACGCAGCGGCTGAAGCGCGGCATGCGCCTGGAGAGCGATCCAACGGTGATCTATGGCGTCTCGAAGGGTGAGCCCTTGTTCAACCGCGCCGGCCAGCGCCGCACGCTCTACCGGTCCGAGCTCAATAAGGCGACCGACTGGAATACCTACCAGATCGACGGCCTGCCGAAGACGCCGATCTGCAATCCGGGCCGCGACGCCATTGCAGCTGTGCTCAATCCTGCCGACACCGACTATGTCTTCTTCGTTGCTGACGGAAAGGGCGGTCATCTCTTCGCTGAGACGCTGGCCGAACACAATCGCAACGTCGCCGCCTATCGCGCCTATGAGCGCGAGGAAATCGCCCGGGAGCGAAATAATTGACAGCTAGAGTATCTTCGATGACAGGCTTCGCGCGGGTCGCGGGCGAAGCGAGCTGGGGCAGTTGGGCATGGGAGGCCAAGAGCGTCAATGGCCGCTCGCTCGATATGCGCGTGAACACACCATCGGGGTTTGAAGCGCTTGACCAGCACATGAAGCAAGCTGCCAAGAAGCACTTTGCGCGTGGCAGTCTCCAGCTCGGTCTTCGGATCGAACTGACGGGTGGGACCGAGGCGCTGAGTGTGAATGCGGCTGCGCTGAAATCCCTGATCCGCGCCTATGAGCAGATTTCGCCGCACCCCGTGACTGATGAAAATGCGCTCGCAACGCTGATGACCGTGAAGGGCGTAGTCGAAGCGGGCAATGCTTCAACACGCGATATCGCGACCGATGAGGACACGGTTGAGATGCTGAAGGCTGCCGGCGATGCTGTTTTGGCGGAACTCGCCGGCGCGCGTCATGCTGAAGGTGATGCCCTGGACACACTTCTTGGCAGTCACCTTGACGAGATGGATGCCGCCGTTGCGCGCGCTACAAGCCTTGCGGCGGACCAGCCGAAACTGCTCAAGGCCCGGCTCGAAAAACAGCTTGCGGAGCTGGAGGCGGACCAGTCTGTCGATGCAGACCGGATGGCTGCAGAAATCGCGCTGTCGGCCGCCAAGGCGGATGTCCGCGAAGAGCTTGACCGCCTCAGCGCCCACATTGCATCGGCGCGAGACCTCCTCGCCAAGGGGGGTGCCATCGGGCGGAAACTCGATTTTCTCACACAGGAATTCAACCGCGAAGCCAACACCCTCTGCTCGAAATCGGCCAGCCTCGATTTGACGAATGAGGGACTCACGCTCAAAGGGCTGGTGGACCAGGTCAAGGAGCAGGCCGCAAATGTCGAATAGCGGACACCCGAAGGACCAGGGCGATCGCCGTGGGCTGATGCTAGTGATTTCCTCGCCGTCGGGCGCGGGCAAGACGACTCTCTGCCGGAAACTGATGGATGAGTTTTCGGATATAAAGCTGTCGGTTTCAGCAACCACGCGCCCCGCCCGTCCCGGCGAGACAGATGGCGTCGATTATCACTTCAAGACGGTCGAGGACTTCCGCAGCATGATCCGCCAGCGGGAATTCCTTGAATGGGCGCTCGTCTTCGACAATCTCTACGGCACCCCGCGCGCCGACACTGAAGCACTCCTCTCCAGCGGGCATGACGTGCTGTTCGATGTCGACTGGCAGGGGGCCGATGCCCTGCACGACCAGATGCCGCGCGATGTGGTCTCGGTCTTCATCCTGCCGCCGAGCATCGAGGCGCTGAAGGCCCGGTTGGCGGCACGTCCGGGCTCGGACGACGAGATCGTCGAGCGGCGCATGCGCGATGCCAAGGCCGAGATGCGCCATTGGCGGCGCTATGACTATGCTATCGTCAATGACGATCTCGATGTGGCCTATCAGCGCCTGAAACGTATCCTGCTCGTCGAGCGCCTGAAGCGCCTGCGCCAGCTCAGCCTCGAGGACCATGTGCGGCAGCTGATGGGTGAGGCTTAGGCTTTCGCAAATGCTGTTGCGAGCGCCCTGAACTCGTCCTGCGTCAGTGTTTCAGCGCGTGCCGTCGGGTCGATGTCGCAGCTTTCGAGCCATTCGGTTGCGGCGATCCCCTTTGTCTTGGCGAGAGACTTCAGTGACGCCCGCAGCATCTTGCGGCGTTGACCGAAGGCGGCGGCGGCGACTTTCTCAAGTGTCGCGAGATCGCCAAAGCGCTTTTCCGGTTGCAGCGGTACGAGTACGGCCACAGAACTGTCGACCTTCGGCGGCGGCTTGAAGGCGCCGGGCGGCAGGGTGAACGCAATGTGCGGGTTACAGACGGAATGAGCGAGCACGGCAAGGCGGCCATAGTGCTGGCTGCCAGGTCCAGCGACGAGGCGCTCGGCGACTTCCTTCTGGAACATTAGCGCCATCTCTCCGCGCCAGTCGCCGGTCTTCAGCCAGTCTACGGCCAGTGGCGTGCCGACATTGTAGGGCAGGTTGGCGATGATCATGGCGGGCGTATCGCCGCCTGCCGCCGCGATCAGGGCCGGCCAGTCGACCTTGCGGGCATCGCCCTGATGGACGTAAAGGCGCCCGTCAGTGGCCTCTGGCCATGACGCCAGCCCCTCCGCAAAGCGCGGATCGGCTTCCACCGCGATAAGCTTACCGGCACCTTCCTTGAGCAGAGCCCGTGTCAGCCCGCCGGGGCCGGGACCGACCTCAATGACCGTGCGGCCCTCGACGGGTCCAGCGGCAAGGGCGGTTCGACGGAGGATGTCCGGATCATAGAGGAAGTGCTGGCCAAGCGCCTTGCGCGCGCGGCCCTGGGTCAGCTCTGGATCGCGCCCTTCTTCAGACATGGGCGATACGATTAGCCGCCATGACTGACGCGAGGCGGATCGCGCTGATCAGGCTGTCCGGCCGGGCGATGCCGTCTCTGGCCGCGTCATAGGCCGTGCCATGGTCCGGGCTTGTGCGGACAATGGGGAGCCCGAGCGTCGTATTCACGCCGCCCCAGAAATCCAGCGTCTTCACCGGGATGAGGCCCTGATCATGGGTCATGACAATGATGGCGTCGAAACGCCCGTCGAGCATTTCAGCGAAAACCGTATCTCCGGGCCGCGCGTCCGAAATGTCGAGGCCAGCCCCGCGCAGCTCTGCAGCCAGCGGATTAATGATGTCGCGTTCCTCTGTCCCGATGGTCCCGCTTTCACCGGCATGCGGGTTGAGGCCGGTGAATGCCAGCCGCGGGGCAGCGATGCCGAAGTCACGCGCCAGAGCGGCGGCGGTGGTGCGGGCGGTCTGCGCGAGATGATCCGGCGTGAGGTAGTGGGGCACACTCATCAACGGAACATGGATCGTCGCGAGTGATACGCGCAGCCCCCCACCGACCAGCATCATGACCGGCGGACAGGGATTACCGGTGGACTCTTCACAGATGGCAGCCAGGAACTCGGTATGGCCGGGATGCGCAAAGCCGGCGGCGTACAGTACTGCCTTGGAGATCGGATTGGTCACGACCCCGCCAGCCAGACCATCAAGGGCATGGCCAGTCGCAATCTTGATGCTCTCAAGAATGGCTGCGGCGGCATCGCTGTTCGGCGTACCGGTTTCAACAGCTGGAAGAGCAGCACTGAGCGGCAGGACAGGCAAGGCAGCCGGAAAGACACTGGTGGCTTCATCCGGTTTGGTGATGCTCTGCGTCGGACAATCCAGAAGATTGGGCGCAGCGATGACGTAAAAAGGCGTTACGGCCTCCTTCCGCAGCGCCTCCCAGGCCCGTGCCGTGATCTGCGGTCCGCAGCCAGCCGGGTCGCCCATGGTCAGGGCCAGTGGAAGGGAAGGGCGTTCAGTCATCATGGCCTGTTGATGTGCGTGATCCGGCTCGCGCTTGCAAGCCGGAGACGCTGTGCGGAAAACAGGCCTAGCTACCGCGCTGGATGATGGTCGCTTCGCGGCGCAGGTCGCGAAGCTCCCGTTGCGAGATCATGCCGAGCTGACGGGTGTAGAGCTGATTTTCGATGTCATCACGGCTTGGCAGTGTGCTACCGGACTCGTCGCGGGAGCAGAGATACATAACACCGAGCGAGTCGCCCATGGCCATGACATCGGTATGCTGCCCGACGTCGATGGTTTCGATCATGCTGCGGCCTTCCGGGCCAAGATCGTCGAGCTTTACGTCATCCAGATTGCTGGCATTGAGGTTCGGGTCGTTTTCCGCGATTTCGATGGCGCCTTCGCAGTCTTCCGCTGCTGCCGTTGCTGCCAGGAGGTCGTCTTCCGACCCGTTGCCGACAGCCAGACGGACCATATTGACGACGGGCACCGATTCGGACGGGTCCCGGCGACCGCGATAGTCGATGATGTAGACACCGTTCTCAACTTCTATGGGCTCGCTGAGCCCCGGCTCGCTCATGCCGCGTACGACCTCTGCGATGGCAGGATCGATATCGTCAAGAGCAACGAGTCCCATGTCACCACCAGCCGCGGAGGTCGGGGCGGAGGAGAAACGCTGGGCCGCTACTTCGAAGGGGGCGCCGGCCTTGAGCTGTTCGATGATCGTGCCAGCGCCCTGCAGGGCCTGCTGTTTCTCTTCCTCATTTGCGGTGTAGAGGAAGATCTCACCGAGGCGGTACTGGGTTTCCTGTGAGGCGGCCTGAAGCCGTTTCAGGCGTTCGTCGATCTGGTTTGCCGAGATCCGGATACGAGAGCCATAGAGGCCACCCATGATCCGACGCCAGGCGATTTCAGCCCGCATCTGGGCCTCAAGGCTCTGGGGGTCGACGCCAGACTGGCGCAGTACGCCGATCAGCCCCTCGCGATTCAGTCCCGATTGACGGGCCATGTCCGTGATCGCCCCGTTGATATCCTCTTCGGAGACCTCAATTTCGTACTCAGCGGCTTCTTGCAGCTGCAGCTTCTCGTCGATCAGCTCGTCGAGCGCTTGAGACGCGATCTGCTGTTGCTGTTCCGGGGTGGGGCGCTGGGCACCGAGCGTCAGGAGCAACAGGCTGGCGCGTTCGCGTACGTCGCTATAGGATATTGGCTGGTCGTTGACGATGGCCACGATGCCTTCAATCGTCTCCCCTTCCTGAGCCTGAACAGGAGTGGTCAGGGCGGGTGACGTAATGACAAGGGCAAGAGCCGCTGCAGCAAATCTGATCATGCAAACCTCCGCTTGCCGTTATCACACGGCAAGACGCTGAAATTGTGGCGAACCATACCTTGGACTGGGCGAGAGGCAATGTGCCGATTCCAGTCTGAGCGCATGGTCGAGCGCCCTACTCGAAATTGTTCGACCCAACCTGTCCGAGCGTCTTCAGTGAGAAGCGGAACAGGATGGAGTCCGAGGGGCCCAGCTGACGGTCGATTTGCTCAGACCGTTCGAAGATAAGTTCGAAGCGTGAACAATCATCCTGGTAGCCAAGCCCGAGAGAGTGACGGATGTCGCGATTGCCCTCGATATCGCGCTGCAGGCCATAGAGCACGAAGTAATTATCAGTCACCGTGATTTCCGACTGCAGCAGGATGCCTTCCTGAGGCGAGCCTGAGGCAGAGACGTCTTCCTTGATCTGATAATAGAGCGCGCTTGCCTTCACGCGATTGAGATTCAGGTCGAGACTGGTGTCCACGCGATTGAGTTCGAGCGTATCATCGTCGAGGCGGACCTTGGTCTGGATCGAGAATGGATTGCCCAGATCCAGAGAAAAGGCGCCGACCCAGTCGCTGACGGTACCATCGAGATTGGAGGATTCGTCAAAGCGGGGATCATTGCGGCTGCGCCAGCGACGTCCCGCAATCCCCGTGAACTGCACGCCCGACTTCCAGCGCGCGACTGTTGAAATGCCGGCAGCGAGCTTGCTGTCGCCTTCATAGAGATCGTATCCGGCCTGCGCGTTTCCATCGAACAGGCTGGAGGTGTCGAGTTCGTAGAAGTCGCCATCCTCGATTGGAATGTCACTATCATTTGGCCCGCTCGTACCGACAGCCCCCATGATGATTGGTTCGACAGTGATATCGACAGACTTGCCTGGCCGGAAAAGCGGATAGGAGACCTGCATCCCGGCGGTTCCGAAGCCTCGTTCGACCGTGTCGCCTTCCCCTTCGGTCGGGAAATCGGACAGATCGTAATGATCGAAGCGCGCTTCGGCGAATGGTTCGGCGAGGAAGCCCCCGGGCAAGACCTTGCTCATTGACCAGTCTGCGCCGACGGAGGTGCGCTGGCTGTCGGAGCCGGCATCGCGTACCAGGTAGGCTGCAGAGGCGTTGACGCTTGCATAGCCGTAATCCCCGAAGTCGAAGACCCTTTCGGCAAAAGCCAGCGGCAGGGCATCGGCAATGGAATCCTCACGGGCGTCGTCGAAGCGCAAGCTGTCAAAGGTCAGCAGGGAGGCATCCGCATACCAGTTGGCCGACTGACCCTGTGTGAAGATTTGCGACAGCAGCAGGCGCGGCTGGTTGGTATAGAGCCCGCGCTGCTCATTCTCGCCGTCGATGTCATAGCGCCGCGAATACAGGTCGTCGCTCATCTTCTCGACGCCGAAGCCCCAGAGCCAGTTATTGGTCAGGCGAAACTTGCCATTGCCGAAGATGTGCCCGCGCCATTTTTCATCGCCGAAGGTTTCGCCGTCGCTGTCGAAGTTCTGCTCATGGGTAAAGCTGGCATTGAAGTTGACCTGGCCGGACCAGAAGCGTTTGCGGTAATCCAGCTCCATCACCGGATTGACCTTGCTGTTGATCATCGGTGAGACGGTCAGGTCCTGATAGGGCGAGATCGCCCAGAAATAGGGCTGCTGATAGACAAAGCCGCGCTTGGACGAACTTCCCACCGTGGGGAATAGAAAGCCAGACCGGCGCTCGGCCTGCGGATCGGGGTGGGCGAAGTAAGGTAGGTAAATGATCGGAACGCCGGCAATTTCCAGCACCGCGTCACGGTAGCTGTACATGCCTTCTTCCTCATCGAAGACAGCCTTGCGCGCCCGGATGGCCCAGGTCGGTGTGGTGTCTTCTTCACACAGTTCGCATGAGGTAAAGACGGCGCGCTCCAGCGAGTTGTAGGTTTCATTCTCGCGTCGGGCGAGGTTGGCCGATGCGGTCGTGCCGTCGGTGGTTCGCATCGAGAAGCCGACGGCATAGCCATTGGCGAGATTGGCATCGGTCTCGATTTCCTCGGCAAAGCGCTGGGTTCCATCGGGCTCAAGGATCACGACGTTTCCCTGGGCACGAACCTTCGCGGTCTGGCGATCATAGGTCAGCCGGTCAGCCGTCATCACCCGGCCTTCATACTCCGCCTGAACGTTGCCTTCGGCCACGACGAGATTCTCGTCTTCCATGACGTAGACATCGTCCGCTGTCAGCGTGACGCGGCTTGCCTCGGTCTCGGCACTGGCGCTTTCCGATTGCGCGAAGGCAGTGTGGCCGGCCGCACCAAGTACGACTGCTGCCAGGGCGCTTTTCCAGACGGCCATGGGGCCTCCCGCTCTACTCATACCCAGACATTCCGCATAAGCGGCACCGCCAGCGGCGTCCAGCCATTGCGTCTGCAGCTTGCAGGGATTTCACGTGAGCTGTTGCCTTCCTGTCAGCCGGATGGCCCCGAGCTCAGGTGCGAGAGGCCAGGCCGCCGGCATGGGTCAGCGCCTTGCCATCGATTTCCAGCTCCATGAGCAGGGCCGCGCACTGGCGGGCCGAACAGTTGCTGGCACGCGCAATCTCGGCGATGGGCAGGGGCGTGGGAGAGAGTGCTTCCAGGACTCGAGCGGCCAGCCCGTCTGCCTGATCAGGCTGGGGCGCAGGCGGGTCCAGCGGCAGGACAGGGGCCCAGTCGATATGGCCGTCCTCACGCAGCTGCGCGGAGACGGCCTCAACAACATCACCGGCATGACGCACCAGTGTAGCGCCATTGCGGAGCAGCCGGTTGGTTCCAGCGGCGCGCGGATCAAGGGGGGAGCCGGGTACGGCCATGACTTCACGCCCCTGTTCGCCAGCCATGCGTGCGGAAATCAGCGACCCGGACCGCTCTGCTGCTTCGATCACGACAGTGCCGAGAGCGAGGCCCGTGATGATACGGTTACGGCGTGGGAAGTCGCGGGCCGTGGCGCGATGCCCAAGCGCCCGTTCGGAGACAATTATGCCCTGCTCGCAGACCGCCTGGTAAAGGTCGCCGTGCTGAGGTGGATAGACCTGGTCCACGCTGCCCGCGAGAACGGCGATCGTCCCGGTCTCGAGGCTGGCCGCATGAGCCTCTCCATCAATCCCGCGCGCGAGGCCGGAGACAGTGACAAATCCTGCTGCTCCGAGACCGGCGGCCAGCTGACGCGCGATCTTGCGGCCGGCCGCAGAGGCGTCCCTGGCGCCGACGAGCGCGATGGCTGGCTTGGCGAAGAGGTCAACTTGTCCGCGCACCGTGATGACAGGCGGTGGCGGCGAGAGGGTTGAGAGCGCACCGGGGAAACCTGCGTCGGCGGCTGTCAGGATGTCAGCTCCAAGGCTGTGCGCGGCTTCCAGCTCGCGGTGTGCGGCATCGCGGTCTGCCGAGATGTACGGCATGGCGCTTAACACGTCACCGGGCGTGCCGTAACGGGCGATGAGCTGAAAGAAGGTGACCGGGCCAATGCGGGGCGCCCGTGCGAGGGCGACCCAGTCGATCCGCTCCGCCTCGTCTTCCGGCGCCCTCATCCGGCATCCTTCTTCTTCTGACCGAATTTCGGCTCGGTGCCTCTCAGAAGCCGGGCGAGATTGGCGCGGTGCGTCCAGAAGACGAGCAAGCTCAGCACGGCCAGCACGCCAACGGCGAAGTGTGTCTCACCGAGCAGCAAGGCGCCGAGGGGGACGAGGGCGGCGGCCGTGAGAGCGGCCAGCGATGAAATACGGAACACGGCGAACATGATCAGCCAGATGGGCCCACCGACCATCAGTCCCTTGAGCGAGGCAAAGACAAGCAAGCCTGCATAGGTCGCCACGCCCTTGCCGCCCTTGAAGCCGAGCCAGGCCGGATAGCAGTGTCCGAGAAATGCGGCGGCACCGGCGACCAGTCCCGTATCTCTGTCCGAGAAAATGAGCGCGAAGATCAGGACCGCGAGGCCGGCCTTGAAGCTGTCCAGCAGGAGCGTGACAAGCGCGAGATCCTTGCGGCCGGTTCGCAGTACATTGGTCGCGCCGATATTGCCGGAACCGATCTGACGGATGTCGCCAAGGCCAGCCGCTCTGGTTATCAGCAGGCCGAACGGGATCGAGCCGAGCAGATAGCCGCCGAGAACAGAAAAGACGAAGGGCAGGTAGGTCATCAACAGGTCCCTGGAATTAATCAGCCGGTATGGGTGTCAGCTTACTGGTCTTGTCCTTGTGATGATCTGGCCGGTCAAGCGCTCTGTGACCCGATTGTGATCGTGACAGCTCGCCGCGGGACGGCCGAAACCTCTCGTTCAAATGTACAAACTCGGGTATTTCGTGTGTACCGAAATCGGGCGTTCAAACCCGAATTTATTACAGATCTCGGATGTTTCTCGCCTGACAGGCGAGCCAATTTCGCGCGGCTGGTCTTTGCAGTGCGCTGAACGGGTGCGCTTGGAGCGTGTAAACTTATCCACAGGGGCGGTGATTGACTTCCCGGCATCGTTCAAACGTACGAAGTGAGACTTCCGACAAGAATTATTCGACAAGGCAGGACCTGAATCCCCGGAATCGAACTCCTGAAACAGGATTCGTGCTTTTATACGATATATGCAAACGCCTACATCCATGAGCAGTCATCCGGTCCCCAGACATCAGACTAGAGCTGAAGCATTTCGACTTGTCTTGAATGATCCGGCGCAGGCCTTGCAACCGACTGATTTTACCTCGTATGATTGTACGGTAATGGCTCAGGCAAGCGAACCAGATAAAACCATGCCCGCCCGCGAGCGCATCTTGCGTGCCGCGATTGGCCTGATTGCACAGCACGGCGCTGATCGTGTCACGCATCGCTTGCTGGCGAGCGACATGCAGATGTCTCCAGGCACGCTGACCTATCATTTCAAGACACGTGACGAACTGATCCGCGAGGCCTTCCTTCTCTATATGGAAGATTACGGTCGCGGCCTGAAGGCAGCCCTCTCGGTGCGTCCGCTGACATCGTTCGATGAAATCGCCCGTTTCCTGACCACAATGACAAGTCTCGGGCCGGATCAGGCAGAGCTCGCGGCTTTCGAATATGAAATGATTGCCAAAGCGCAGCGCGATTCCGACCTCAAGCAAGCGGTCACGAACTGGTCAGCGCAGTTGCCACGCGCCATTGGGGCGGCGCTCGAAGCCCTCGGTCAACCGGATGCCTCGCGGACAGCCAACCTGCTCACGGCGATCTGCCGGGGTGCGGAAGTTGATGTGCTGACACGCGGTGTGCGCATCGATGCCGTAGCTTTTCGAGAGCGGATCATGGGCGTGTTGCGCGCGGGACTCTAGGTCCCGCGCTCGAACACCGTCTCGCCGCCAATAATCGTGCGCATCACGCGTCCCACCATTCGCCGACCGTCGAAGGGCGAGTTGAGGGAGCGCGACCGCAGATGTTCGCGTTCGCAGAACCACGGCTTTTCCGGATCGAACAGGATGAGGTCGGCGGGGGCCCCTTCCTTCAACTGACCCTGCGGGACGCCGATGATATTGGCCGGGCTGGCGGTCAGCGGCATCAACGCATCCAGCATGGAGAGGCGCTCATCCTGTACAAGCACCAACAGGGCAGAGAGGACCGTCTCCAGGCCTGCGGCCCCGAAGCTGGCCTCTGCGAAGGGCAGACGCTTTTCTTCCGGCGGCTGTGGATCATGAGCGGAAACCACCGCGTCGATCTCGCCATGCGCCAGGGCGTCGATCAGGGCCTGTCGGTCCTCTTCGCTGCGGAAAGGCGGGTTTACCTTGCAGTAGGTGAGATAGTCCCCGACATCGAGTTCGTTGAAGAAGAGGTGGTGGGCCGCAACGCTGGCCCAGACCTTCACCCCCCGGGCCCGTGCTGCCTTGATCATCTCGATACTGCGCGCTGTGGAAACCTGGTCGACCAGTAGGGTGCACTTTGTGGCTTCGGCCAGAAGAAGGTCGCGCGCGAGCCCGATCCACTCGGCTTCCCGTGGAAGGCCGGAGAGACCGATGCGGGCTGCCAAGGCTCCGGAATTCATGACGCCACGTTTTGCAAGGGCATGGTCGTCAGCCCGGCTGGAAACGAGGGCGCCACAGCTTGCAGCATAGGCCATGGTCCGGCGAAGGACCGAGGCATCCGAAATCGGCAGGTCACCATTGGTGAAGAAGACCGCGCCGGAGTCCGACATCAGGCCCATCTCCGCCATCGCCTCACCTTTCAACCCCTTGGTCAGCGCGCCGGCAGCATAGATCCGCGTCTTCGAGGTTTCCTTGCCGCGATTGGCGATGAACTGGACCAGCGCGACATCGTCGATGACCGGATTGGTGTCCGGCATGACGACCATGCTGGTGACGCCGCCGGCGACGGCTGCACGCGAAGCGGTGGCGAGCGTTTCCTTCTGCTCGGCGCCCGGTTCGCCTGTCTTGACGCGCAAGTCGATCAGGCCGGGCGAGAGACAGAGGCCGTCAGCATCGATTGTCTCGTCAGCCTTGCCGGTGACCTTGCCAATTTCAGCGATCTTGCCGTCTTCGATCAGCAGAGATCCGGCTTCGTCCCACCCATTGGCGGGGCAGAGAAGGCGGGCATTGTCGATCTGGAGCCTCATGTGCGCCTCCCCGACAGCAGCTTGAGCACGGCTTCGCGCACGGCCACGCCCATTTCGACCTGTTCGGTTATGACAGAGCGGTCGCCGTCTGCGATGGCGCTTTCAATCTCGACCCCGCGATTCATTGGGCCAGGGTGCATGACCGTAGCGTCCGGCGCGGCGCGTTTCAGTCGCTCTGCGGTGAGGCCGAAGCTGCGGAAATATTCGCGCTGGCTCGGCAGGTAGGCGCCATTCATGCGCTCCAGCTGCAGGCGAAGCATCATCACGACGTCAGCGCCCTCAATGGCGGCGTCGAAATCACTCAGGGCGCGGGCGGCGCCCCACGTGTCGGTCCCGGATGGCATCAGCGTCGCCGGACCGCACAGCGTGACTTCGGCGCCGAGCATGTGCAGCGCCATCGTTGTCGAGCGGGCGACGCGCGAGTGGATGATGTCTCCGCAGATCGTGACCTTGAGGCCCTCGATCCGGCCCTTGGCGCGCCGGATTGTGAGGGTATCAAGCAGACCTTGAGTGGGATGCTGGTGCGTGCCGTCACCGGCATTGATCACGGCGCAATCGACTTTGCGGGAGAGAAGCTTCACGCCCCCCGAGGCAGAATGACGGATCACGATCGCATCAGGCGCCATGGCATTCAACGTCATGGCCGTGTCGATGAGCGTTTCGCCCTTTTTCACGGAGGATTGAGCGACCGGCATGGTGATCACGTCCGCACCCAGGCGTTTGGCTGCGATCTCGAAGCTCGACATGGTCCGCGTCGAATTTTCGAAGAAGAGGTTGATGACCGTATTGTTCTTCAGGTGCGGTTCGGGCCGTTCGCCGCGCCGGGTCGCTTCGGCAAACTCTTCGGCGAGATCGAGGATATGTCCAATGTCGAGACGGGAAAGGTCTTCAATGCTCAGCAGGTGAGTGTGATTGAATTCGTAGCTGTAGCCCGGAATGGACATGCCTTACCTTTCGATTTTTTGCCGTTTATGCGCGATTCCGGGCGGGGGCAAGGGGCTAGAAGAATCCTGCCCGCAGACAGGCGAACCAGATCACCGGCATGGTGATGATCGAGAGGACGGTCTGCATCGCAATGAGATTGGCCGCGAGCGGTGCGTCTCCACCAAGCTGGCGGGCCAGAATATAGGAGCTGGTCGCCGTTGGCACCGAGGCGCAGATCACCGCGATAGCGAAGGGCGTGCCCGTCAGGCCCAGGGCGAGCGCACCGCCGATGGCAACGGCTGGCAGGGCGAGCAGCCGGACCAGCGACCAGGTCAGCGTCTTCAGACCGGAGCGTCCGAGCGCGCCAACATTCATTCCTGCACCAGCCGCCAGAAGGCCGAGGGCGATCGTGCCCTGTCCAAGCAACTCGATCGACAGATCGAGGAGCTCCGGTATCTCGATGTCAAAGGCGGCCATGAGACCGCCGATGAAACAGGCGATGATGAGCGGATTGCGCGTGAGCTCGATGACCGGGTTTCGTTTCGGAATGCTCTCGCGTTCTGCATGGGCGGTCAGGGCCGTTACGCTTAATATGTTGGCGGCGGGGATCATGGCGGCCGCTGCAATGGAAACCAGCGCAAGGCCCTCGTCGCCAAACAGCGCGCTTCCGATGGAGAGCGCGACAAAGGTATTCCAGCGGACATTGGACTGGATGATCGACCCGACGGCTGGACGGGTAATGTCAGGCCAGGCGCGCGCCAGCAGGCCGAAAGCGCCGAGCAGGCACTGCGCCGACAACAGGATAACCGGCAGCTTCCATGGCGCTTCTTCAAAAGGTGCATTGGCAAGCGCGCGAATGATCAGGGCGGGAAACAGGACGACATAGGCCAGCCGCTCAATGCCCCGCCAGCCTTCTTCGGCCAGCACCTTGCGCCATCCAAGAAACCGGCCGAGCGCGACAATCAGGATGACCGGAACGAGGGCGGCGAGGAAGGCGCTCATGTCGCGTTGGCGAGCCGGTCGATGGCAGTCTGCAGGATAATGGCGGCGGCAGACGCGTCGATCAGCTCGGCCCGCCGTGCGCGGGAAAGATCACCGGCAATCATGGCGCGTTCGGCTTCGGCGCTGGACAGGCGCTCATCCTGGAAAGCGATGGGCAGGTCGCGCCGGGCGATGATATTTCGCGCCAGGGCGCGCGCGGACTGGACGCGTGGGCCTTCAGTGCCATCCATGTTGAGCGGCAGGCCGATGACGAGACCGACCGTGGCGCGCTCGTCGATGATCGCAAACAGGCGGTCGAGCGACGGGCCGAGCTTGCGCCCTTTCCTGATCGTCTCGACAGGAGACGCTATCAGACGCGACCGGTCACAGGCGGCAATGCCCAGCGTCTTGGTGCCCGGATCGATGCCGATCAGCGGCCCGGTGGCGGGCAGGGCGAAGAGGTCTGTGACTGGCATGGGCGCGAAGGCTGTGGGCTCGTCTCTTGAATTTGGCCTGCCTAGCGCGTATCCGGTCCGCTTGTCGATTGGAGAAAGCCGATGAGCGTTACAAAGGATGATGTCCGCAAGGTCGCCCGCCTTTCGCGCATTGCCGTGCCGGACGAGCGCCTTGAGCCCCTGGCCAACGAACTGTCGGCGATCATGGGCTGGATTGAGCAGCTGAACGAGGTTGATGTCGACGGTGTCGAGCCGATGACCTCGGTCGTCGATGCGACCTTGCCGATGCGCGACGATGTTGTCACAGACGGCAATATCCAGAATCAGGTCCTCGCCAACGCGCCGAAGAGCGAGGACGGCTTCTTCGTCGTTCCGAAATCGGTCGAGTAGGCACCCGCCCAACACTTTCCGGCCTGCACGTACTTCGCATCGGAACCAAACCCAATGTCCGGATTTGATCTGGAAAGGGGAGGTTCAGCCCGAGCGAGGGAGGTGCCCTATGGTCGAATTTGTGACCAATCCAGAGACCCCGCCGCGTGTCGATGTCGACAAGCGCGAAGCGACCTTTCACGGTTTCCTGAAATTCTGCGGATGGACCGGCCTGCATGTGCTGCTGGTCGCAGGCTACCTGACGCTGGTGTTTGGTGTCGGGATGAACTGGCTGGTTGCGTTGTTTCTTATGGCAATTGCCGGCGGTGTCGGGGGCTGGCTAATGAAGCTCGGCAGCGCCTGGTATTTTTCCCTGCTTGCGCAAGCGGGTATTGTCCTGCTCGCGCGGTTTTTCATCTTTCTCTTTAATCTGGTGAGCTGAGCCGCCTTCTGCGATGAAAAAACCCCATGGGAGCAGGGCTCACCATGGGGCTTGAAGAGCGAAGGCGCAGAGGCTTATTCGTCTTCCGTGTCCTCAACGGCGTCCTCATTCCACTCGTAAATCGAGCTGATCGGGCAGCGCATGGGTGGAATGCCGGTATTGTCCCGGCCAAATACGCTGTCATAGCCGTAGATCGAATCGCCCTTGCTGATGCAGCCCGATCCCGGGAAGGTATCGAAACTCAGCGCATTCGCATGAGCGAGATCATGGCAGCTTCCCATGACTTCGATCAGGTATTCCTTGTTCACGCCTTTCTCGACGATCACCGTGTTTTTGGTCGCCATCCGGAAATTGTCGATGCTGGACTGAAAGCAGATGCGGTCCACCTTTTCGCCAAGGCGGGCATCATTCATCCAGTCAGCCATCTCTTCTTCATTGCTCGGGGCAGACGAGCAGGCGGCCAGCATGGCTGCTGCTGCGGCGCCCAGGGTCAGGGTTTGCATGAGTTTTTGCATTAGGCTCCTCCTGTGACAGGACAACTCCAATGTGAGTTGTCGCCTGATCATACAATTAAAATGTCTTCAGCCGCACGGGGTTTCAAATCGCCTCTATCAGTCATCGGGACTTGAACTTTCGCGGCCGGGCTGCATACGAAGGCCACAAAGCCTATTTCCGGACATCTGAACGCAACATGACCGAACTCACCAAACTGACGCTGGCCGCCGCCCTGGACGGGCTGCAACGCAAGGCTTTTTCCTCGACCGAGATCACGCAGGCCTTCATCGACCAGGTCGAAGCGTCGAACGAGACGCTGAATGCCTATGTCGTGAAGACGCCTGAAAAGGCGCTCGACATGGCGGCTGAGGCCGACAGGAAGATCGCGGCAGGCGAAGGCGGACGGCTGGAAGGCGCGCCGATCGGGGTAAAGGATCTCTATTGCACCAAGGGCGTTCGAACCACCGCTTGCTCGAACATCCTCGGTGAGTTTACCCCGACCTACGAATCCACGGTGACCCAGCAGCTCTGGGATGCCGGGGCTGTCATGCTTGGAAAGCTCAACATGGACGAGTTCGCCATGGGCTCTTCCAATGAGACATCGCGTTTCGGCCCGCCCGCCAATCCGTGGCGCCGGGAAGGCTCCAACCAGACACTGACGCCGGGCGGTTCCTCGGGTGGGTCGGCGACCGCTGTGGCTGCTGATCTCTGCCTTGGTGCGACCGCCTCCGATACGGGCGGCTCGATCCGCCAGCCTGCCAGCTTTACCGGCACGGTCGGAATCAAGCCGACCTATGGCCGCGCCAGCCGCTATGGCATGGTTGCCTTCGCCTCTTCCCTCGACCAGGCTGGCCCGATCGCCAAGACCGTCGAGGACAGCGCGATCCTGCTGGAAGCCATGTGCGGGCATGACAAAAAGGACTCCACCTCGCTGCCAGAGCCGGTGCCGGAATGGCGCGACGCCGTCCATCGCGGTGTCCAGGGCATGAAGATCGGGATTCCGAAGGAGTACCGGGTCGATGACATGCCCGAAGAGATCGAAGCGCTATGGAGCCAGGGCATTGAATGGCTGAAAGAGCAGGGTGCCGAGATCGTCGACGTCTCCCTTCCCCATACCAAATACGCGCTACCGGCCTATTACATCGTCGCGCCGGCTGAAGCCTCCTCCAACCTCGCGCGCTATGATGGCATGCGCTACGGCACGCGCGTTGCTGGCGACAACCTCATCAACACCTATGAGGGGACCCGCTCGGAGGGTTTCGGCAATGAGGTCCAGCGCCGCCTGATGATCGGGACCTATGTGCTCTCCTCGGGCTATTATGATGCCTATTACCTGCGCGCGCAGAAGGTCCGGAAGAAGATCCTCAACGACTTCGTCACCGTCTTCGGCGAGTGCGACGCGCTGCTGACACCAACCTGTCCGTCGGCGGCCTTTGCCTATGGCGAGAAGGCCGATCCGGTGCAGATGTACCTCAACGACATCTTCACCGTGACGGCGAACCTCGCCGGTCTGCCTGGTATTTCCGTGCCGGCCGCGCTCGACAAGCAGGGCCTGCCGCTCGGCCTGCAGGTGATTGGCAAGGCGCTCGATGAGACGAGCTGTTTCCGCGTTGGCGGCGCCCTCGAAGAGGCGGCCGGTTTTGTGGCGAAGCCAGAGAAATGGTGGTAAGCTTCCGGTCATGTCGACCAGAGGCCACCGCAATTTCCTGTCGGCAATCACGAGCTGGATCTTTGGCTCGGCGGTCTTCCGCCATCGCTGGATACGCTGGCCGCTTGCTGTCGTTTTGGCGGGCCTTGCCGTGCATTCGATTACGTCAGGCGGAGTTGCAGATTCGGGCGATAGGGGCGCTGCGGTGCCGGCGCTCCTCTTTCTGTTCGCCATATTCCTGATCCTCTTGCCCCTGCTGCCCCTGGCCGATGAGTGGGACGAGCGTGGACGCCGCGATTAACGCATCTGTGATCGTGACGGGCCGGTCGTGGCAATGCTAAAGGTGCCGGATGTCCAGACGCGCCCGTACCGCCCTCTACGCCGCCGCCGCTTTCGCCCTTATGGTGCTGATGATCTTCCTGATGGCATGGCAGCAGGGTATCAATCCGCTCCATCCGCGCACGCGCATGTACTGGCTCGCTGCTGTTTTGGCCGCGCTTTACATCTCCATCCGCGGAGCAGTCTTCATCGAGCGCATCCAGTATCGCCGTGAACGCAAGCAGGCCGAAGATGCGCCGCCGAGCCGGCTCAGCAACAATATCAAGGACCGCATGGCCGCCCGCCGCGCCCGCGTCGAAGCGGCCCGCAAGAAGGCTGAGCAGCGCGGGGAGTAATTGCCACGACTGTCGCTTGAGCGGTTTGACCTATGGCATGCCCGCCGGAGCTATGCTTAAACGCGGCTCGATCTTTTTGAACGCTGGATGATTCCAAATGACTGAGCGCCCGACCTATACGCTGAAAGGCGAAACCGGAGACTGGGAACTGGTGATGGGGCTGGAAGTGCATGCCCAGGTCGCCTCTGAAGCCAAGCTGTTCTCCGGCGCCTCGACGAAATTCGGCGCAGATCCGAATTGCAATGTCTCGCTCGTCGATGCGGCGATGCCGGGCATGCTGCCGGTAATCAACCGCAAATGCGTCGAACAGGCGGTGCGCACGGGCCTCGGCCTCAAGGCGCAGATCAACAAATGGTCGCGTTTCGACCGGAAGAACTATTTCTATCCCGACCTGCCGCAGGGCTATCAGATCTCGCAGTTCGACCACCCCATCGTCGGTGAAGGCGAGATCGAGGTGGACGTCGAGCCCGCCCATGGCGACCCGGCTTACAGCTTTCCGGTCCGTATCGAACGGCTGCACCTCGAGCAGGACGCCGGCAAGTCGATCCACGACATGGATCCGACGGCGACCTATGTGGACCTGAACCGCTCCGGTGTCGCGCTAATGGAAATCGTCTCCAAGCCGGATGTGCGCACGCCGCTGGAAGCTGCTGCGTATGTGAAGAAGCTGAAGTCGATTGTCGTGGCGCTTGGTACCTGCGATGGCGACATGGAAAAGGGCAATCTGCGTGCCGATGTGAACGTCTCGATCTGCAAGCCGGGCGCTTACGAAAAGTTCCGCGAGACGGGTGACTTCTCCCATCTCGGCACGCGCTGCGAGATCAAGAACATGAACTCGTTCCGCTTCATCCAGGCGGCCATCGAGTATGAAGCCCGTCGCCAGATCGAGATCATCGAGGGCGGCGGCAAGGTGGACCAGGAGACACGCCTGTTCGACCCGACCAAAGGTGAAACCCGGTCGATGCGCTCGAAGGAAGATGCGCACGATTATCGCTATTTCCCCGATCCGGACCTGCTTCCGCTTGAGATCGACGACCTGTTCATCAACAATATCAGCGAAAGCCTGCCGGAGCTGCCCGATGAAAAACGCCAGCGCTTCCAGGAGGAGTACGGCCTCTCGCGCTATGATGCCGGCGTCCTGACCGCCGATAGCGAACGGGCTGAATTCTTCGAAGTGGTCGCCCATGGCCGGGACGGCAAGCTGGCCGCCAACTGGGTCAGCCAGGAGCTGTTCGGCTATCTCAACCGTGAGGATATCGAGCTTGCCGACAGCCCGGTTTCAGCGGTTCAGCTGGGCGAGCTCATCGATCTCATTTCGGATGACACCATCTCCGGCAAGATCGCCAAGGATGTGTTCGCGCGCATGATCGATGGCGAGGGCAGCCCTGGCGAGATTGTCGAGAAGCATGGTCTCAAGCAGGTCACCGATACGGGGGCGATCGAAGCCATCGTTGACGAGATCATTGCCGCCAATCCGGAACAGGCGGAATCCGTGAAGGAAAAGCCGAAAGCAATGGGCTGGTTTGTCGGGCAGGTGATGAAAGCGTCAGGCGGGAAGGCCAATCCGCAAGCGGTCAACCAGATCCTTAAATCGAAACTGGGGCTGGACTAGCCCCGGGTGTCGGCCTGAAACGCCTAGCTTTGACGGGCGCGCGCGAGCCGCTCAACGTCGATATCGAGATCCTCGACATCTTGCCGGATGCTTTTACACATCTGCGACTTGAGCTCCTCGTCATCGCTGAGCTGATCGATCCGCGTCAGGACATAGACCTTCGCGCCGATATCGGCTGCCTGGCGGGAGGGCTTTGAAATCAGTTCGCGTGCACGGCGCACCATGGTGAAGGTGATGTCGACCGTGCGATCGTGGAGCAGATTACCCAGCACCTTGTCGCCCAGCGTATCGCGAACATGGCCTGCCTGCGTTTCAAGCTGAGCATGTTCGTCTTCAAGCTCAAGCCAACGGCTCAGGAAAGTAAGCACGGTCGAGGGTTGCGACCGTGCAATCATTGCGTCGACTTCTGCGCGGGTCTGCGGCGCGCCGCTTTTTGCGGCTTTGTCCCGCAGGGACCAACCATTCTGGTGTCTCATTATTGCCGCTCCTGAAGGAGAAGGCGGGATATAGTTGAGTACAATCATCGCGTCTGTCACGCACTTGCGCCTCAAGCTGCAAAAACCTGCAGTTTAAAGGCTTCCGAGCCGGAACAACGCGTATTGGGTATTGATGTTCCTCGTCTCAGAGAAATGCAGCAATCCTGTCCGCAATCCCCTTCAGGGAGTCCGTGTCAGCCGGACCACCGTCTGCGTGGCGACGAAGTGATTCGCCTTCGCGGCGCGGGATGATATGGAAATGCAGGTGGTAGACGGTCTGCCCTGCCGGTGCTCCATTGAACTGCGTAACGACAATGCCGTCTGGCTTGAGGGCCTTTTCTACCGCACGTGTCACGGCCTGGACGCGCTGCATGTAAGGCCCGAGCTTGTCGTCCGGCATTTCCAGCAGGTTTCGCGCCTCGACATCCTTCGGGACGACGAGCGTGTGGCCCTCGGCCTGCGGGAAGATATCCATGAAGGCGAGCGCGACATCATCCTCGAGCACTTTCACACAAGGCACCTCGCCGCGCAGCATCTTGGCAAAGATATTGTCGGGATCATAGCTGTCGTGGAGGGTCATTGGGTATCATCCTTCGCAACTGTTGGCGGCTTTATCAAGCGATCAGCAAGGAAGACCAGCAAAATCGCAATCAGGAGCAACAGGCCTTCAAGTTCAAAGCTCGTTTCGTAAACCGGGTTATAGGTTCCCACCCGCACCTCTGGAACCCAGGACTGAGTCGTCTGGACGTCCGGTTGTCTCCACCATTCTTCAGGAGTGAACTGCCCGATCAGGGAAAACAGGCCGGTCAGAAGAACCGCAATGACAAGGCTTGGGATTTTAAGCGTGTAGTCCAGAAGCATGTACCACGCGGCAATAACGCCGTACTTGCGAGGCGTCTCATAAGGGCCGAATTCCTGTTCCAGTAACGCAGGCCCTGTCTCCGCATGCTCGATGATCAGCCTGCGGGCTTCATCACGATCGTTTTGAAAAACGCTTAGGGAAACCCCATTGAAGGCTGGGACAAGCCACCACTCATTTGCTGAATGGTAGTAGTTGTCCACAGAGCAATGGAGACCGTTGGCCTGTAGTAATCCCTGACAAATCAACGCTTCTGATAGCGTCGCGCATCGCCGGATTGTAACAGCCCCGCTCATCCGTCCTTCTTAAACGGCGTACGGTCACGAAGGAAGGCGGATTCCCGGTCCACGGCGGCGCGCTCGCGGTCGAGATAGTCGTCGATAGCGGCAGCGAGCCCCTCATGCGCGATCCAGTGGGCGGAGTAGGTCGTCTCGGGCACATAGCCGCGCGCCAGCTTGTGGCCGCCCTGGGCGCCGGCTTCGACGACCTTGAGGCCATGCTCGATCGCGAAGTCGATCGCCTGATAATAGCAGGTCTCGAAATGCAGCATCGGGCGCGGATCCACCGTGCCCCAATAGCGCCCGAACAGCCGCTCGCCGCCGATCACATTCATGGCGCCCGCGATCGGCATGCCATCCTCTTCGGCAAAGACGAGCAGCAACTTGTCCGCCATCCGCTCACCGAGCACGGAAAAGGTCTCGCGATTCAGATAGGGCGAGCCCCATTTGCGGGCGCCTGTGTCGACATAGAACTCGTAGAAAGCGTCCCAGTGAGCCTCCGTAATATCGTCACCGGTGATGTGGCGGAAGGTAAGTCCTTCCTGCGCCTTGCGCCGTTCCTTGCGGAGGTTCTTGCGCTTGGCCGAGGAAAGCTCGGCGAGGAAGTCGTCGAAGCTCTGATAGTAGTGATTGTGCCAGTGAAATTGCTGGTCAGTGCGGATCATGAGACCTGCGTCCTGCATGGCGGCGGCCTCGTCCTCCGTAACGAAGTTCACATGCAGGGAGGAGAGATTGTTATTGTCGCCGACCCGGACGGCTGCGGCCAGCAAGGCGCTGGCGATGCGCGCTTCGTCCGGGCCCGGTTTCACGAGCCGTCTGCGCCCTGTCACCGGTGTGAACGGCACGGCGGAGAGGAGTTTCGGATAGTAGTGCCCGCCAGCGCGCTCATAGGCGTCTGCCCAGCTATGGTCGAAGACGAACTCGCCCTGGGAATGCCCTTTGAGATAGAGCGGCATGGCCCCGATCAGGCCGCGCCCCGGCGCTTCGAGCAGCAGGTGATGCGCCGCCCAGCCGTGCTCGGGCACAGCGCAGCCGGTCGATTCCAGGGCTTCGAGAAACTCCCAGCTCAGGAAGGGGTCATCGGGATAGCCCGGCGGGTTGGCGACAGCGTTCCAATCCTGGGGAGCCACGTCAGCGAGGCCGTGGATCAGTCGGATCTGGAAACTGGTTTCGTCCATACGCTCCAAGGTAAGGCGAGATCAGCCCCGGGCAAAGGCCGGATCGAATCCTTCGAAGATCGGCGAGACCGGAAGTGTGCGGATCGAGTCCGCCATCGCTTCGCTTGTGACTGTCCAAATCGCCACTGGCAGGGCGTAATCCGTCGCAATGCCTGAGGCCCGCATGGCATCGGTGACATGGCAGGCGAGGTAATCGGGCGCCAGTGTTGCTGCCGCGCTGATCATCGCATCGAGCGTGACCTCTCTCGACAGCATGCTTGGCATGACAAGCGCACCCTTCATCAATTCGTCCGGAATAGCTGTGACGGCGCGTTGGCTGAAGCTCATCAGTGCGGCCGGCCCGGCATGTTCGGCCACGCGGCTGGCGACGAGCTGGGCAAAGCCAACAGCGTCCGTCGAGCCATCGATTTTCATCTCTACCAGCAACGGCGTCTCGCCGGGCCAGGCCTCAAGGACCTGGGTCAGTTTGGGTAAGGTGCCACCGCCTGCAAGGCCTATCTCCATCAGCTCGTCCGCGGTGCGTTTCGACACCGGGCCGGAAGCTTTGGTCATGCGGTCTAGCTGCTCGTCATGGAAAACGACCGGCGTGCCGCAGGCGGCGGGGCGAACATCGATCTCGCAGCCAAAGCCTGCCTCCGCAGCGGCGAGAATGGCTTCGAGGCTGTTTTCCTCCATGCCGTCCTTCGTCCAGAGTCCGCGATGCGCATAAGCGTGGTCGAGCAGAGAGAACCGTTCCGCCACGTCGTGATCAGGTCTCGATTTCGAAGATGCCATCAATCTCGACAGCAACTCCGAGCGGCAGGGTCGGGCAGGCGACCGCCGAGCGGGCATGACGGCCCTTGTCGCCAAAGACCTCAACCATCAGGTCCGAGCAGCCATTGATGACCTGCGGGATCTCGGTGAAGAGCGGGTGGGAGTTGACGAAGCCGCCGAGTTTCACCACGCGGGAGATCTTCGAGAGGTCGCCAACAGCAGCCTTGCATTGGGCAATCAGATTGATGCCACAGTGACGGGCAGCGTTCTGGCCGGCCGGCAGGTCCATGGTCTCGCCAAGCCTGCCCGTGATCCGGCCATCCGGGGTGGCGCTGACCTGGCCGGACACAAAGAGCTGGTTGCCGCTGATGACGAACGGGACGTAATTCGCAACCGCCTTCATCGGCTCCGGCAGCGTGATTCCAAGTTCCGACAGACGCGCTTCAGGTGTGCTCATTCAGGCTCGGGCCTCCGGGTTCGATCACTAGCAAAGTGAGAGTGTCTTAGACATACGAGGTGCGCAGCTGCAAGGCGATGTTCAGTCGCGTCGCAGTTTCTGAGCTTCCATCCTCACGCCTCTCCCGGTCTGGACGGCGCCATGGCCGAACTTCTCGCGTGCCCTGTCGGCCGCACGTTCGGCGGCAGCCCGCTTGGCCACGGTTGGATCAATGAGGTCGATCTGGTCTTCGCCAGCCGGGCAGAGTTCAGAGATACCGATGCCGATCAGCCGGTAGGGCGTGGCTGATCGTGTTTCTTTCTGGAGAAGAGGCCGGGTGGCCCGAAACAGGGTCTGTGCCAGCTGGGTCGGGTCGTGCAGGGTGACACTGCGCGTCAGCGTCCGGAAATCCTTTCGCTTCAGCTTTAGCGTCACGGTATAGCCGGCAAGTCCATGCTTCTTGGCCCGGCTTGCTGTCTCCTCACAGACCGACCAGAGCCGGTCCTCCAGCACATCATGGGCGGAAATGTCGGTGTTGAAGGTGCGCTCGGCGGAGACGGATTTGCGCTGATGATCGGGGGAGACAGTCCGGTGGTCGATGCCATGGGCACGCTCCCAGACATGCTGGCCGCTTTCCCCGTAGCGCATGATAAGCGTCTTGCGGTCGGCCCGGCGGATATCGTTGATCAGGCGGTAGCCATCGGTGGCCAGACGTTTGGCGAAGGCCGGTCCGACGCCATGGATGGCTGTGAGGGGCATGGGGCCCAGCAGATCGCCCACTTCTTCCGGCGCGATGACGGCAAAGCCGCGCGGCTTGTCCATTTCACTGGCCATCTTGGCGAGGAAGCGGTTGGCCGAAAGGCCGATCGAGATCGTGATGCCGAGATCGCGCTCCACGTCGCGGGCAAGTGTTGCGAGCAGGGCGGCTGGCGGGTGTGAATGCAGGCGGGCGGTGCCAGAAAGGTCGATATACCCCTCATCGATGGAGACCATCTGCACCAGCGGGCTCAGGGCCTCGAGCTTTGCGCGGATTTCCCGCGATACGGCAGAATATTTTCTGAAGTCTGGCCTGATGACGACGGCATTCGGACAGGCTTTAAGCGCCTTGAACATCGGCATGGCTGAGTGAACGCCATCGAGCCGGGCAATATAGCAGCAGGTGGACACGACCCCGCGTGTTCCACCGCCAACAATGACGGGCCTGTTTCGTAGTTCGGGATTGTCGCGCTTCTCGATTGCTGCGTAGAATGCATCGCAATCAATGTGGGCGACACTGAGGTCGGGGAGCCGGGCATGAAAGAGGAGGCGGTCACTGCCGCAGGCTGCGCACATGCGAAGCCGATGAGCGCTGACATGCGAACAGTCTCGGCAAAGCGTCTGCATGTTTGTTCATCTCATGTTCCGTGCGTTGAGACAAGTTCAAAGGTGCCGTTCAAACAAAGATTAAGACTCTTGAGGCTAGAAGAGCGAATAGTCACAGAATCGATCGCGCAATCGAGAACGCAGTAATGGCCACAGGCAACAAGAAAACCGTTCTGGTCGTTGAGGACAATGAACTCAACATGCGGCTCTTCTGCGACCTGCTGGATGCCTTCGGTTTCGATACGCTGCAATGCCGGGATGGCGCAAAGGCCGTGGAACTCACACGCCAGCACAAGCCGGACCTGATCATCATGGACATCCAGTTACCGGAAGTTTCCGGGCTCGATATCACGCGTTGGATCAAGGACGACGAATCGATTCGCAATATTCCGGTGCTGGCGGTGACCGCATTTGCAATGCGCGCCGATGAACAGCGGGTGAGGGAAGCCGGCTGCGAGGGGTATCTGTCCAAACCCATCCAGATGCGATCTTTCCTGACAACAGTTGAAGAGCTGGTGGGGGATCGTAAGGCTGCATGAGCGCTAAATTACTTGTCGTCGATGATATCCTGGCCAACCGGCGCCTGATGCAGGCAAAGCTGGAAGCGAAATACTATTCTGTATTGCTCGCCGAGGATGGTCAGAAAGCGCTTGAGATTGCACATGCCGACCAGCCTGGCATTATCCTGCTCGACGTCATGATGCCGGGGATGGATGGCTACGAAGTCTGCCGCCGCCTGAAGGCTGACCCTGAAACTGCGCATATCCCGGTCGTGATGCTGACCGCCCTCAACGAGACCGCTGACCGTGTGCGCGGCCTTGAGGCAGGCGCCGATGATTTCCTGACAAAGCCGGTCGACGACTTTTCACTGATGGCAAGGATCGGAGCCCTGAACCGATACAACGCAGTCGCCCACGAGCTGCGGAACCGTGAGGCTAACGGGGTGCGGGCCGGGGCGCTCAGCGATGATGAAAGTCTCGCGCTGGAGCGTGGAGCGAACATTCTCCTGATCGATTCACGCGAGGGCGTTGCGAATGCCATCCGAGAACCTCTGGAACAGGCAGGCCATCGCGTCCTGACGCTCGATGAGGCTGATCAGTCCAACGGCCGGGGCACGAGCCATCTCGATATTATCCTGCTCAGCCTCAGCCACCAGCGTTTCGACCCGCTACGTCTTTGTGCGCACTTCCGGACCACGGACGCGACACGCGCACTGTCGATCATTGTCATGGCGAACAGCAGCGACCGCGAAATTGCCGCCCAGGCGCTTGAGCTCGGGGCCAGCGACATCATACAGACCCCCGTCGTACCAGAGGAGCTGCTCGCGCGGGTAAATACGCAGACCAAGCGCCGACGCTATGTCGATATCCTGCGCCGCCGCGTCGACCGCGGGCTGGAGCTGTCGGTCGTCGACCAGCTTACTGGGCTTTATAATCGCCGTTACATGACCAATCAGCTTGGCTTGTGGATGAAGCGGGCAGCGGCTGGCAATATACCCCTGTCCGTTATCGCGGTGGATATCGATCACTTCAAGCAGGTGAACGACAAGTACGGCCATGAAGCTGGCGACCGCGTTCTCCAGCAATTCGCCGAGCGCATCCAGGAGAATGTCCGCCCGAAGGACATCGTCTGCCGCCCGGGCGGCGAGGAATTTCTCGTCATCATGCCGGAAACAACCGGTGAACTCGCCGGACGTGCCGCCGAACGGATTCGCCGCTCAATCGCGGCAGATCGATTTGCGCTGGATGGAAATGGCAACGACGTGATCGAAGTCACCGTCAGCGCCGGTGTCGCGGCCTATCAGGGGGAGCAGGATACCGTTGCCGATATCCTGCGGCGCGCCGATGCGGCCCTCTATCGTGCCAAGACATCGGGCCGCAACCGGGTTACGAATATCGCTGCCTGATGCGGACTTAGCCGCCTGTTTTCTTCTTGTGTGCCGTGGTTACGACGAAGACGGCGCACGGGGCTTCCCGGATCATGTCGGAGCTTTCCGAGCCTTCCAGCAGCCGCTTCCACCAGCCTTTCTGGTGTGAACCGATGACGATGAGATCAACATCGTTCTTCTTCGCATAGCTGGCCGCATCACGTGACGGGTTGCCTTCCAGGACAGCCAGTTCCTTTGCGCCGCCATGGGAGGCCGCCAAGGCATCGAGCTTCTGCTTGCGGCGTTCGGCATCCGCCCGGTGCGCTTCCGCATCCGCTTCCAGAGCGCCACTCGCATAGGGGGACTCGAACGTCGTGATGAACGGATTCGAATCGATGGCGTGCAATTCGCCACTCGATGCCGTCATCTGCTTTGCGGTTTCAAAAACCAGATCGGCCAGATCATCATCGACATCGATGACGGCGACCACCTTATTGAACTCCAGAGCCATGGCTTACCTCCTGTTACTGCTACAGTAGCATACAGGGAAACGTGTGGCTCTATAAGGACAATTACGGACGCCATAAAAGAAAAGCCGGGCAGGGCGCCCGGCTTGCATGATGATCTGTCTGAAGGAGCGAGACCTTACTTGATCTTGCCTTCCTTGAACTCGACGTGCTTCTTCGCAATCGGGTCGTATTTGCGCATCACGAGCTTCTCGGTGATGTTGCGCGGGTTCTTCTTGGTCACATAGAAAAAGCCCGTCCCGGCGGTCGAGTTCAGGCGAATCTTGATGGTTGTCGGCTTGGCCATGACGAATGCTCGTTTCGGGTGTTTCTGGAATTCGAAGGGCGCTTAATGAAGGGGCAGACCTTCAAAGTCAAGCGGCTGTGCGCAGAGCGCTGAATCTCAGATCCTGTCGCGCGAATGGCCGCTTTGCGTCCAGCGAAGGAAAGGGGGGCGCACCGCTTCCGGATCCTTCTGTTGCAGGCGCTCGCCGATCTCTCCGATCATGAAACGCGTGACGTTCGGCAGGTCCAGCGCCATTGCGTCCTCAAGCGTGACCCATTGAAGGTCATGCAGCTCGGCCCCGTCCACCGCGGGGCGTTCATCGATAAGCACGTCTTCTGCCTCGGCCATGAAGAAGCGGGCATCAAAACGCTTCGGCCTGTAGGGCGGGGTGATGGCGCGGCCAATGAAGGTGAAGCCCTGCAGGCAGGGGGCAGCGCCCTGGCTGGCATATTTTTCCCAGTCGGCAGCGGGATCCCCGGGAAACTGCCCGGCACGCCCGACAATCAGGCCGGTCTCCTCGAAGGTCTCGCGGATAGCGGTGAGGCCAAAGGCACGTGGCTTGCGGCGGGTCTTGTGGGCGAGCTTCTGCTCCACCAGAGAGCGGAACTCCGACAGGCTTGGCACCCGGCCATCCGCGGTATCAACACGCCCGCCGGGAAAGACGTACTTGTCGGGCATGAAGGAATGACGGCCTGAGCGTTTGCCCATCAGAAGCCGTGGCTGGGCCTGATCGCGGCGCACAAGGATCAGCGTGGCAGCATCACGCGGACGCGGCGTCGGCCTGTCCTTCTGGATGATGTCGCCGTCGCCTTCCTTGTCATAAGCGCTGCCGAGTTTGACGGTCATCAGCGCTTTCCTCCTTTTTTTCTCCCCTTGTGGCGGGGCTTGGAGGAGACCTTGCCACGGCCATGCCCGCGCGGACCAGACCTGCCCTTGCGCGAAGCGGGCGGTTTTTCGCCGGGCTTCTTTGGCTTCGGGGGCGAGAGGACCTCGAGCAGCAACCCGCCCTGGAGCGGCGTCACCTCCTGCAGTTTGACCTTCACGGTCTGGCCGAGCTCGAACCGCTTGCCGGACCCGCGTGCGATCAGCGACATGCTTGCCTCATCGTGCACCCAATAGTCATCGGAGAGCTTGGAAATGGGTGAGAAGCCGTCCGCGCCGGTTCCGGCCATCCGGATGAACAGCCCGGCCGGCGTCACGCCGGTAATACGTCCTTCGAATTCAGCGCCGACCCGGTCCTGCAGGTAAAGCGCGAGATAGCGATCGGTCGCTTCGCGTTCGGCCGCCATGGAGCGGCGCTCGGTATCGACGAGGTGGCTGGCAATATCGTGAAGCGAGGCCGCCATCTCGTCGGTCAGTCCGTCGTCGCCGAGGTTCAGCGAGCTGATCAGCGCGCGGTGGACGATCAGGTCGCTATAGCGCCGAATAGGCGAAGTGAAGTGCGCATAACGCGCGAGATTGAGACCGAAGTGGCCGAGATTGTCCGGATCGTAGATCGCCTGCGCCTGCGAGCGGAGCACGATTTCCGAGACCGCTTCAGAATGGTCTGTCTCACGCGTATCGCCGAGCAGCTTGTTGAAGCGGTGCGTTTGTGGGCGTTCGCCGACAGGCCAGCTGATGTCCAGGGTCTGCAGGAAGTCCGCGAGCGCCGCGATCTTGGCGTCCGAGGGTTGGTCGTGAACCCGGTAGAGCAGGGGCGCGCCCGCTTTTTCGAGGGTCTCAGCCGCCGCGACATTCGCCTGGATCATGAATTCTTCGATCAGGCGGTGCGCGTCGAACCGCTCCTTTTCGATAATGCCTTTGACTGTCCCGTCCTCGCCAATCTCTACCTTTTTCTCGGGCATGTCGAGATCGAGCGGAGCACGTTTTGACCGTGCTTTTCCGAGGGCTTCATAGGCACCCCACAGCGGTTTGAGGACAGGGTCCAGCCAGCGTTCGCCCGGTCCGCCTTTCTTGCCATCGATTGCCGCCTGGGCCTCTTCATAAGCGAGCTTCGCCTTGGAGCGCATCGTGCCGCGAATGAAGCGGTGCGAGCGTTTGGTGCCGGACTGGTCGAAGATCATCTCGACGGCCATGCAGGGCCGATCCTCATCATTGACCAGCGAGCAGGCATCTGCCGACAGCTCGAAAGGCAGCATCGGCACGACGCGATCGGGGAAATAGGTGGAGTTGCCACGCTTCTGCGCCTCGCGATCAAGGGCCGTTCCGGGCCTGACATAGGCGGCGACATCGGCGATCGCGACGATCACGCGCCAGCCATCGTCCAGCTTCTCGGCATAGACAGCGTCGTCATGGTCGCGCGCATCGGCGGGGTCGATCGTGATCAGGTCAAGCTGGGTCAGGTCCTCGCGCGGGGCATCGAGCGGTTTGATCGACTTGGCTTCGTTGAGGACGTCATTGGGAAACTCGACCGGAATGTCATGGCCATGGATAGCAAGGAGCGAGGCTGCACGCGGGTCGTCCATGCGCCCCAGAATGTCGGTGACGACGCCGAAAGCCGGACCATTCGGCTTGCCTGGTTTTGGCATGGCGCTGACAAGGTCACCATCCTCGGCACCCTTGCTGTCGCTCGTATCGATCAGCAGCGTGCGCTTGTCCTTGCGGCTCGCCGGCACCACGCGGCCACCGCGCGGCGTGCTCTCGAAGCGGCCGGTCATCGGTGATTCTTCGTCGCGTTTCTCGAAGAGCTTCAAGAGTTTGGCGTGATACTCGCCATTTGATTCATTGACCCTTGCAAGGCCGCGATCGCCCACCGCCGGGGCTGGGCCGCGTGACTTGCCGCTATAGCCGGCATACCGGATTGGCGGTCCGAAAGCGCCCTCGCGGCCGACAGCCCGGGCAATCAGTTCGCCATCATTGTCTATCTCTTCGAAAGTGATGACGCCGGTCGGCGGCGGCTGGTCTGCCATGGCCCAGGCGCGTTTGCCGGTGCGTTCAAGCGTGCCGTCGGCTTCCAGGTCTTTCAGGATGGCGCGCAGCGCCTGCCGCTCGCGGCCTTTCACCTTCAGGCCGCGGGCAATCTCCTGCTTGGTCGTGAGCGAGGGATTGTTGGATATGAAGTCGAGAACGGTCTCGCGGTCAGGAAAACTCATGGCCACGATATAAGGGATTCTGCGTCAACATGCTCGGATTCATTCAGGCTGGCCTCAGCCACTCCTAGATCATGGTCCCGATGAGAATGCCCATCGCGAAGATGGCGGCAATTATGGAGATGATGAGAACCCAGCGTACGCCCTTGCCGGTTTCGCCCTGGCGTGCCTCATCTGTCTGGATTTTCGGGTCAGTCATGGTCTGTCCTCCTGTCGGCTTTGAAAACACCTTGTTTTCATTGCGCAAAGCAATTCAACGTTTCCCGGTCGATCTGGTTCAGTTTACCATGAAGGCAAGGACGGATGCTGTGGGTGGCAGGCTCAGTCGTCCAAGCCCAGCCGCATCTCGGTGAGATAGGGGGTAAAGCCGGCTTTCTCATAAGCGCGAATGGCTGGCTCATTGCCGGGATAGACCGTCAGGCGGACTTCGGTCAGACCGCGCTTTCGGGCCCAGTCCGTCAGGGCATCCAGCAAAACCTTGTTCAACCCACGGCCGCGCTGATCTTCGCGAACGAACATGAACCCCAGAAAGGCGTGCCAGTCCGGTGAGGTGTAATGCCGGGAGGCCTTTGTCTTCACATAGCCTGAAGCGACAAGCTCTCCATCAATCTCGACGACCATAACCTCGGCATCATCGGCGCGGATCATCTCGCCAATATCATAATAGCTGATCGGGTCGGGCTTCAGCAGGGGATCATAAGGGCGCTCGGCCCTGATGATCCCCTGCTCGAATTCGAGCAAGATCGGCAAGTCGCTCAGCGTGGCGGGCCTGATATTCATCGCCATCGATGCTGCAGACCTCCCTCCAGCCTATTCCTTCGCCTTGGCGGTCGGCTTCTTCTTTGCCGTGGCCTTCTTCTTGGCAGGCGCCTTCTTCTTTTTCGCCGGCTTCTTCTTCGCCTTTGCGTCGATCAGTTCGATCGCCTGTTCCAGCGTCACCGTGTCGGGCGTGGTGTCCTTTGGCAGGGTCGCATTGGTCTTGCCGTGTTTGACATACGGCCCGTAGCGGCCCTCATAGACGTGGATCGGCTCGTCATCGCCCGGATGCTTGCCGAGTTCCTTGAGTGGCTTCACAGCGGAGCGGCCGCCGCCACGGCTCGCCTTTTTCTCTGCAATCAGGGTCACAGCCCGGTTGAGGCCGATCTCGAACAGCTCTTCCACATTCGGAACGTTTGCGAAGGTCCGCTGGTGCTGAACATAGGGGCCATAACGGCCGAGATTCGCGAGGATCGGTTCGCCGTCTTCCGGGTGCTTGCCGACTTCGCGCGGTAGCATCAGCAGCTTCAGGGCTCGTTCGAGATTCATCGACTGCGGCTCCCAGCCTTTTGGCAGGCTGGTCCGTCTCGGTTTCTCATCTTCGCCCTGTGAGGTCTCGACATAGGGGCCGAAGCGTCCGGTCTTCAACAGTACAGGCTCGCCCGTATCGGGATGCAGGCCAAGCTCCTCGCCGTCCGGGTTGATCGCATGTTCCTTGTCATTGTCGACCGAGAAGGGACGGGTGAACTTGCAGTCGGGATAGCGCGAGCAGCCGACAAAGGCGCCATGACGCCCGAGCTTCAGTGACAGCTCGCCTTCGCCACAAAGCGGGCATTCACGTGGATTGGCTTTCTGTTCGCCGTTCTCGTCCTTTGACGGGAAGACATACGGCCCGAGCGCCTCGTTCAGTGCATCAAGCACATCGGAAACGCGCAGCTCTTTCGTCTCGGCGACAGCGGCCTGGAACTGGACCCAGAAGTCGCGCAGGAAGGCCTTCCAGTCGAGCTTGCCATCAGAGATCACATCGAGCTGTTCTTCCAGCTGGGCTGTGAAATCGTATTCGACATAACGGGCAAAGAAGTTTTCCAGGAAGGCCGTGACGAGCCGGCCCTTGTCTTCGGGAATCAGCTTTTTCTGGTCGAGGCGGACATATTCGCGGTCTTCCAGTGTCGACAGCGTCGAGGCGTAGGTCGACGGGCGGCCGATGCCGAGTTCTTCAAGCCGTTTGACCAGCGAGGCTTCCGTGAAGCGCGGCGGCGGCTGCGTGAAGTGCTGCTCGGATTTCGCGTCCTTCAGGTCGGCATGCTCGTTTTCCTGCATCTTTGGCAGGCGGTCCGAGCCGTCCTCATCATCATCGCCGTCATCCCGGCCTTCGGTATAGAGCTTGATGAAGCCATCAAATACGACGACCTGGCCGGTGGCGCGCAGCTGGGCACGCTGGTCCTTCGACATGAAGTCCAGCGTCGTGCGTTCGAAGACGGCCGCTTCCATCTGCGAGGCAACAGCCCGGCGCCACACCAGTGTGTAGAGCTTCTTCAGGTCGCCATCGCCGCGATACTCTTCCGGACGCAGGCTGAAATCGGTCGGGCGAACGGCTTCGTGGGCTTCCTGGGCGTTCTTGGCCTTGGAGGAATAACGCCGCGGTTTTTCCGGCAGGTAACGGGCGCCATAATCGCTTTCGATCTGGCTGCGTGCGGCCTGATAGGCCTCCTCGGCCATGTTGACGCCGTCGGTCCGCATATAGGTGATGCGGCCTTCCTCATAAAGCTTCTGGGCCGCCTGCATTGTCCGCTTGGCGGTGAATCCGAGCTTGCGGGAGGCTTCCTGCTGCAGGGTCGAGGTAATGAAGGGCGGCGGGGGATTGCGCCGCACCGGCTTCGATTCAACCGAGCTGACGGAGTAGCCGCCAACTTTGACCGCTTCGAGCGCGGCGGTTGCGGCTTTCTCGTCCGGCAGGTCGAACTTCTTCAGATTCTTGCCATCGAGCGCATGCAGGCGGGCCTTGAAGTCGGTCCCGTCCTTGGCGCGCAGATCCGCTTCGATCGACCAGTATTCCTGGGCAACGAAGGTTTCGATCTCCAACTCCCGCTGGCAGATGATGCGCAGCGCCACGGACTGGACACGGCCAGCCGAGCGTGAGCCTGGCAGCTTGCGCCAGAGAACCGGCGACAGGTTGAAGCCAACCAGATAGTCGAGCGCCCGGCGGGCGAGATAGGCATCGACAAGTTCCTGATCGATCTCGCGTGGCTCTTCCATCGCCTTGGTGACGGCGTTCTTCGTGATCGCGTTAAATACAACACGTTCGACCGGAATTCCCTTGAGCGCCTTGCGTTTGTCGAGCGCTTCCAGAAGGTGCCACGAAATGGCCTCGCCTTCGCGGTCGGGGTCAGTTGCGAGAATCAGCTTGTCAGCCGACTTCGTCGCATCGGCGATCTCACGGATGCGGCTGGCTGACTTGGAATCAGCTTGCCAGACCATCTCGAAATCATTGTCCGGATCGACCGAGCCATCCTTGGACGGCAGGTCGCGAACATGCCCGTAAGAGGCCAGCACCTTGTAGTCTTTACCGAGATACTTGTTGATCGTCTTTGCCTTGGCAGGCGATTCAACAACAACGACTTTCATATGGGGAACCCTCCGAAGAGCGGCGGAACTTGGGTTTCGCGAGGTGCGCTGTCAACCCGGCAGCGATGTCAGCCGTCTTCGCGATAGGCGAGAACGGTAAGACTGGCGAAGAGCGCGAAGAGCGCCGGAGACCAGGCTGCAATGATCGGCGGCAAGGCGCCGGACGCCCCGAGGCTGGACGAGAATTGCATGATGAAAAAGACACCGGTTGCAGACAGGGCCCCCACCGCGACCAGCCGGCTGGTTCCCCCAAGCCGCGACAGGCGCAGGCAGACGAGCGCGCCGATCAGACCCATTGCTGTATAGAAGACAGGAATTGCGGTCAGCCCGAACAGTCGTACGGCAAAGCGCGAGGAATCCAGTCCGGCCTGGCGGGTCTGGTCTATGAACCGGGGCAGCGTCCAGAAGCCGATCGTGTTCGGCGAGGTGAACCGGTCGAGCAGCGTGTCCGGGTCGAGATCTGTCGGGATGGCAAGGCTTTCCATCCGTTGTGGCGGTTCACCGGGCTCGTTCTCGACAAGGTCTTCGATCTGCCAGAAGCCACCGACGATGCGTGCGCGCTCGGCGTCGATCCGGCGTACGAATTCATATCGCTGTGTCGGGGCGCCATTGATGTAGACGCGGCCTTCTTCCAGCATTTTCACGCCTTCGAATATCTGACCTGTTTCGTCGACATTGTCGGCATGGATCACGATCTGCGTGTCACCGTCGCCCTGGCGGAGCCAGACATCCGTCTTGCTCGAATCCACGCGCACGCCACCCGAAACAAGCAGCTGATTGCGAAGGGATTCGAAGCTGTCGGACAGACGGGCCCCGAGCGGGTTGAGTACCATCATCGAGAAGAAGCCGAGCAGGACGCACATTACGATGAGGGGTGTGAGGAACTGCCATGCCGAGACGCCCGACGCCCGGATGACGGAGAGTTCGGAGCGGACATTCAACCGGCTATAGGCCATCATCGCTGCAACCAGAATCCCGAAGGGCAGGGTCTGTTCGATCAGGCCGGGGAGTTTCATCAGCGAGAGCTGGACCGCCACGGTTGGTGGCAGATCGACATCGCCGCCGACAGTACGTAGCTGCTCGACAACATCGACGAGCAGGATGGTGATGACAAAGATTGCCATGACAAGCGCCAGGCCCATCAGGCACTGACGGAAGATGTAAGTCTGCAGGCGGGTGGGGCCGATCATTGATACGCTCCCTGCACACGTTCAGCCTTGGGCAGCCGCCATTTGAAGAAGACCATCGAGATGCCGATGATGGTGCCAATCGGCACAAGCCACTGGCCGATATTCATCAGCACCGCGTCCCTGCTGGCCGACTGAACGGTCAGCTGAACCATGATCAGGAAGAGCGCGCAGGCCGTTGCAATCGTGATCCGTCGCGAATAGCCGCGCCGGTTAAAATCCCCGCCAAGGACAGCGGTGATCGCTATGAGCGCCATGGCAATGCTGACGAGGGGCGTTGTGAGCCGTGTGTGGGCCTCGGCCAGGAATTTTTCCTCGTCCTGCAATTCCTGGTAATTTGTCCGGTCGATCGAGACGAGTTCGTGCAGGTAGCGGTCCGACGCCTTCAGCACGACAGCATCGGAGTCGTTTATGAAGGGCGAGAGATCGAAGGTCGATTGGTCGAAATCGAGAATGGAAAGTGCGCCATTGGAATCCATCTGGTGGATCTGGCCTTCCCACATCACGATGCTCGGCACGCCATCGACTTCGACGAAGCGGCCACGTTGGGCGAGATAATCCCGCGACTCAGCGCGGTTGTCCGAAATCAGCACGCCGATCAGGTCGCCGCCGCGGGAATCCCGCGCAAAGACCGTGAGATTTTCTCCAGCCGATGTGAACTGGCCGGGACGTACCAGTGAGGAAGCGAGATCGGCCCGTGCGGCACTCACAGTCTCACGCAGGGTGCGCTGGGCGGTCGGCTGGACCCAGAGGTTCACGGTAAGGTGGGCCAGCGCAGCAAGCACAGCCAGACGAATGATTGGCGAGGCGATCTGCCAGCGTGTCATACCTGCCGCCCCTGCGACGACGATCTCGTTGTCGCGGTGCAACTTGTTCAGTGACCAGACGGTCGCGACGAACAGGGCGAGCGGTGTCAGCAGTGCGATGACTTGCGGGGCGCCCAGCGCCACGACATAGAAAAACACGAGCGCCGACTGGCGATTCTCCACGATCAGGTCTGTTTGCGAGAGACCCTGCGCAAGAATGGCAAGCAGGGTCAGCCCGCCGACAATGATGACCACAGAGCGGAAAACCTGTTTGAAGAGATAGCTCTGTATGCGTTTCATCACTGGTACGGGTGAAGTTTTTGCCTCGCGCCACTGCCTAGCGAGTTGATTGGCGCGCGTCGATGCTTAGTTTCTGCCCCAAACGGAGTTTATTCATGAAAATCACATTTGCAGAACAAGCGGATGCAGAGATTGCTGTGTTCGTCATTGATGAAGGCGGAAAGCTGCCGGAATCGGCGAAAGCCCTGGACGAGGCATCCGGCGGTCTGCTCACCGAAGCCCTTGAGCAGGAACGGTTTACTGGCAAGTCGGGGCAGCAGACCTATGCCGTCCTGCCAAAGAGTGCGTCGGCCCGGCGCGCTGTCCTGATCGGCGGCGGCAAGCCGAAAGATCGCGATGCCCGCGCGCAGGAGAAGATTGGCGCCTTGCTGGCCAAGAGCCAGGGCGGCAGCGGCTACAAGTCGCTCGCACTGCATGTCGATGATGCGGAGTTTGCCGCGCGCGCCGCAATCGGTGCCGAGCTCGCTTCCTACCGTTTCGATGAGTATTTCACCAAGCAGAAGCCTGAAGACAAGCCGAGCCTTGAAGCGTTTACCGTGGTTTGCCCCGACGAGGGCGCTGCCAAGGCTGCCTGGGCGCCGCTTGATGCGGCAGCCGCGGGTACCAGGCTTGCCCGCGACCTGATGAACCAGCCACCCAACATTCTTTTTCCGGCAGCCTTTGCCGACCGGATCAAGGAGCTGGAAAAGCACGGCCTTGAGGTCGAGATCCTCGGCGAGAAGGAGATGGAAAAGCTTGGAATGGGCTCACTCCTTGGCGTCGGGCAGGGGTCCGTGAAGGAATCCAAGCTCGGCATCATGAAATGGATGGGCGGCGCGAAGGATGACGCACCGGTCGCACTCGTCGGCAAGGGTGTTTGCTTCGACACGGGCGGCATCTCTCTGAAGCCGGGACCGAGCATGGAAGACATGCGCGGTGACATGGGCGGGGCAGCCGCTGTGACCGGCGCGATGCTGGCGCTCGCCAAGCGTAAGGCGAAAGCGAACGTGGTCGGCCTGGTCGGCCTTGTCGAGAACATGCCGGACGGCAATGCCATTCGCCCCGGCGACATCCTGACGTCTGCCTCCGGGCAGACCATCGAAGTCCAGAACACCGATGCGGAAGGCCGTCTCGTACTCGCCGATGTGCTCTGGTATGCCCAGAAGCACTTCAAGCCGAAGTCCATTGTCGATCTTGCCACCCTCACCGGCGCGATCGTCATTTCACTCGGCCACCATCATGCCGGTCTTTTCACCGACAATGATGCAATGGCGGAAGGGCTCACCAAGGCCGGCCTGGCCGAGGGTGAGCGCGTGTGGCGCCTGCCGCTCGGTTCGGAATACGACTCGCTGCTCAAGTCGAAATTCGCCGACATGCGCAACATCGGCGGCCGCGCTGCCGGCTCGATCACGGCGGCGCAGTTCCTGAAGCGCTTCGTGAATGAAGGGCAGGAGTGGGCACACCTCGATATTGCCGGCGTGGCCTGGGTCGATGGCGAGAAGTCGCCGCTCGATCCGAGCTGGGCATCCGGCTTCGGTCCGCGCCTGCTCGACCGCTGGATCGCGGACAATTACGAGGGCTGAGCATGAGCGAGGCCGGCAAGCCTGAATGGTGGTTCTACCATCTGAAGCGTACGACGCTTGAACAGGCTGCCGGCCCGTTACTTGAGAAATGTCTGGAGCGGGGCTGGCGCGTGCTTGCTGTCAGCCCCGACCTCCGCCGCCGCGGCGCGCTCGATGCCGCGCTGTGGACCTATGATGACCGGAGCTTCCTGCCGCATGGACAGGCCGAGGCCGCCGGGCTCGATCCGGAGAAGCAGCCTGTCCTCATCGCCGAGAAGGGCGAGAACGTGAATCAGGCTGCTGTGGCTCTGCTGATGGATGGAGCCGAGCTCCCGATCGATGCGCCCTTCGAGCGCTGCATGGTGATGTTCGATGATGGCGACGCGCCCGTGCGCGGCAAGGCGCGCACGCTCTACAAGGCAGCGAGCGACGCCGGGCTCACGACGCGCTATTTCCAGCAGACTGACCAGGGTGGCTGGAAAGAAGCGGGCTAGCTTCCCTTTTCACTGCCGACCGGTTTCGATAGCAGCATGATCGCCAGCGACAGCACGGTCACAATGGCGACCGTGGCCAGCACTTTTAGCGCATGTTCGGGCAGGACACCGGTCCACAGATAGATCACGCCATAAACAGCGGCGATGATCAGGCAGAAGGCGATCATCAGTCTCAGCAATCCAAGCATGGGGCATGCTCCTCCGGTTTCGCGTGGGGGCGCGGTCCGCCACGGATATACTAGCACAGCGCGACACCCTGTCAGCAGCGGTTGCCGAAGCGGGCCTCCCCGGCTATAGGCCGCGCCAGAACCATCCACACATGACGACTATCAAGGAGCCTTTCATGGCGACCCAACGTACCTTTTCGATCATCAAGCCGGACGCGACCGAGCGCAACCTGACCGGTGCCATCAATGCCGTCATCGAGAAGGCCGGCCTGCGCATTATCGGCCAGCGCCGCATCAAGATGACCCGCGAACAGGCCGAGCGCTTCTATGGTGTTCACAAGGAACGCCCTTTCTTCGGTGAACTGGTTGATTTCATGACGTCCGGCCCGGTGGTCGTGCAGGTTCTCGAAGGCGAGAACGCCGTGAAGGCGCACCGTGACGTCATGGGCGCCACGAACCCGGAAGAAGCCGCTGACGGCACGATCCGCAAGCTCTACGCAAAATCGATCGGCGAGAACTCTGTCCACGGCTCCGATAGCGAAGAGAATGCGGACCTGGAAATCCGCCAGTTCTTCTCCGAAGCCGAGATCGTCGGCTAAGCCTCACCGGCATCGCCAGATTTCAGGAAGCCCTTATCCTCAGGATGAGGGCTTTTTCTTGACCTGCTCGCAGGCGAGCGCCAGCGCATGGGGGTAAAGCGTGTGTTCCTCGACGAGCACACGATCGGCGAGCGTCTGAGGCGTATCGTCGGCAAGGATCGGCACGCGCGCCTGTGCGATAACATTGCCCTCGTCGACACCTTCGCTGACCCAGTGGACCGAGCAGCCCGCTTCCTCATCCCCTGCCTCGATGGCGCGCTTGTGTGTCTCAAGACCGGGATATTTCGGAAGCAGGGACGGGTGGATGTTGAGCATGCGCCCTTCCCAGCGGCGGACGAACCACGGCGTCAGAACGCGCATGAAGCCGGCCAGCGCGATGATGTCGACGTCATGCTCGCGCAGGGCCGCGTCCAGCGCATGTTCGAAGCTTTCACGGTCCGCATAATCCTTGTGCGGAACGGCCTTGGCCGCGACGCCATGCGCTCGGGCTGTTTCAAGCCCTTCCGCATTGGTCCTGTTGGACAGGACAAGCACGGCCTTGGCAGGATAGGTGTCCTCGCATGCCGCTTTCAGCAGCTGCTCCATGTTCGAGCCGCGGCCTGAAATCAGGATAGCGAGGCGGAGCCTGCTCATTCGGGAATGATGTCGCCGATCACCACGGGCTCTTCGCCGGTGGCACGAAGGTCTGCGAGGGCCGCCTCGGCCTGGTCAGGCGCGACAGCGAAAACAAGCCCGATGCCCATATTGAAGGTCCGGTGCATCTCGTCTTCAGCGACGTTACCTTCGGCCTGCAGCCATTCGAAGACTGGCGGCACCGGCCATGCGGCCCGGTCGAAGCGCGGGGTCAGGCCGTCCGGCAGCATGCGAGGCACATTCTCGGTCAACCCGCCACCGGTGATGTGGGCGAGTCCCTTGATCCGGCCCTTCCGGATGAGCGGGAGCGCAGCCTTGGAATACAGCCGGGTCGGTGTCAGCAGGGCTTCACCAAGCGTGGCGTTGGAGAATGGCGCACTCGCATCCCACTTGAGGCCCGAGCGCTCGACGATCCGCCGGATCAGCGAATAGCCATTCGAGTGCGGGCCTGATGAGGCGATGCCGATCAGGACGTCACCCGCCTTGATGTCGTCCAGCCGAGGGAGAATCTGGTCACGCTCGACAGCGCCGACCACAAAGCCCGCCAGATCATAATGGCCCGGCGGGTACATGCCGGGCATTTCTGCGGTTTCGCCGCCGACCAGCGCACAGCCAGCCTGCTTGCAACCTTCGGCGATGCCGGAGATCACGCTCTCCGCGATGCCTTCTTCGAGTTTTCCGCAGGCGAAATAATCGAGGAAGAAAAGCGGTTCGGCGCCCTGGGCCAGCACATCATTGGCGCACATGCCGACGAGGTCGATTCCCACAGTGTTGTGCAGCCCGGTCTCGAAGGCGAGCATCAGTTTTGTACCGACGCCGTCTGTGCCGGAGACGAGGACCGGATCCTTCCAGCCTTCCTTCTTCAGGTCGAACAGCGCACCGAAGCCGCCAAGATTGCCCATGACACCGGCGCGCCGGGTCGCCTTGGCCATGGGTGAGATGGCGTCAACAAGCCGCTCGCCTGCCTCAATGTCGACACCAGCATCCTTATAGGAAAGGGGAGTTTGATCTTTGGCACTCATGGGGAAGCGCGTTAGCATGCACGAACTGCTTCGACCAGCCGGAGAAGCGGTTCCAGATGACGCATTCGCCTGCTAGGAGTGCGGCTGAATAGAAGGAAGGGTTGCGCCCATGATTCGATTCCTGACGGCAGCATTTGTGCTGTGTCTTGCTGTATCCGTGCCGGCGTCTGCCCAGAGCCGCGACACATACACGATCCGCGACATCGAAGTGGAGGAGCAGGCAAGCTCGGTTATCGAGGCGCAGCAGCAGGCCTTCATGAGCGCCCGCATCAAGGGCGCCTACCGCATGATTGAGCGGCTGACCCTGCCTGAGGACCGCGCAGACAAGCTCGAACAGGGCGCCATCACGGCTGAGGTCGCATCGCGGCTCGCAGCCGCCGTGGATGTCGAGCAGGAAACGCGCGGCGGCAATCGTTATGTCGGCAAGCTCGCCATCGTCTACAATCCGGTCAATGTCCGCCAGTTCCTGGAAAGCCGGGGCATTCCCTATATCGACCAGCCAGCGCCCAAGGCTGTTATCTTCCCTGTGTCTGACCGCTACTCCGGATCGGTCTGGGCGGATGCGTGGCCGGACCAGTCTGTTGGCCGGCTTGCCCCGTACGAACTCTCCCGCACGCCCGGGCTTTCTTCGCGGTCGGAGTGGTTCGAGCTGGAAGAGGATGTCGATGCCGCAGGCGCGCGCCGGGGTATCAAGGCCGTGCTGCGCGGGTCGCAAGGGGCGTTCCAGGTCGACCTTTATTCGGTAACGGCGGCGGGCGAAACGCGGCTGGGGACGACGCAAAGCGTGCCAACGCTGGAGGCGGCTGTCGATGCAGCGTCCAACGTGCTCGACTATGTGTGGAAGAGCCAATCCATTGTGCGCTCGAGTGAACGTACGCCAGCGCGCTCAACCGTTTTCTTCACTTCGCTCGTCGAGTGGAACTCGCTGCGTTCGGCCATGGCGCGCTCACCGCTGGTTAGCGATTTCGTGATTGAAGGGCTGTCAAAAGGCGGTGCCGTTGTTGCCTTTGTCTATGCTGGCGATGAGCGGCGCCTTATGACCAATCTGCGCGAGCGCGGCGTCATGCTGGACACTGACCCGGATGGATGGGTGATGACATCAGCCGTCTCGCAAGGACCTTCCCTGGGTGTCGAGTGAGCGAAGAAACAGGCAAATCAAGACGACATCGCCAACTGGCCCTCGACTTTCCGGAAGCCGGTCCGCCGACGCTGGACGGGCTTGCGGTCACGCCGGCCAATCGGACAGCGCTGGCTGTTCTCAAGCGCTGGCCCGACTGGCGGACCCATACACTCGCAATTGTCGGCCAGCCGAAGTCGGGTCTGACAACGGCTGCGCGCGCCTGGGCAGAGCATGCGGGCGGTGAAGTCATTGCGGCGAAAACCTTCGACAAACTCTCTCACAAGAAGGTTGAGGCGCTCGCCGGAAAGCCGGTCGCGATCGATCCGGCAGATCAGGTCAGGAATGAAGATAATCTCCTCTCGCTGATCAATCTGTCCGCGCGTCTCGGCGGTTCGGTCGTGCTGACCGGCCAGAAGGCCCCGGCGCTATGGCGGGTGAAGCAGCCTGATCTCGCGTCACGACTGAAAGCGATGACGCTGGTCGAACTGGCGCCGCCGGATGATGAGATGGTCTCTGTGCGCCTGCATGCCGCCATGAAGAAGCGCTTCCTGAAGCTGCCGGAAGACGTCGAGGCCTATCTCCTGCTGCGCATCGAAAGAAACTATGCCGCGCTTGAGACTTTTGTTGAAAGCCTGCAGGAGATGGCCGAAGGTCGAGAAGTCACCGTGCCCCTCGCCCGCGAGGTGCTGGATGACCAGGACGGAACGCGACCGCTATTCGATGACGGGGAAGACTGATGCCGGAAGCCGACTCCGAAACGAAATCGACGCAGAAACCTGTCGCAAAAACAGCGCTGGATGCAGCAATGATGAAGAGCCCGCAGCGTTTCCTCAACCGGGAGCTTTCCTGGCTGCGGTTCAATGAGCGCGTGCTGGAGGAAGCGCACAACATAAAGCATCCGCTGCTTGAGCGGCTTCGCTTCCTCTCGATCTCTGCGAGCAACCTCGATGAGTTCTTCATGGTCCGGTATGCCGGCCTGCGTGAGCAGTTGCGTGCCGGTATCACGCGGCAGAGCCAGGAAGGCATGACGCCCGCCCAGCAGGTCGAGGCGATCGAGAAGCAGTCCGCCAAGCTGATGGAAGCGCAGCAGGCTTGCTGGAAAGACCTCCGCGAATCCATGGCTGAGGAGAAGATCGACGTCCTCAGGATGAGCGATCTCTCCAAGACAGATATCAGCTGGCTACGTGAGCATTTCGAGCAGAATGTCTTCCCGATCCTCACCCCGCAGGCTGTTGATCCCGCGCATCCCTTTCCGTTCATTCCCAATCTCGGCTTCGCGGTGGCTTTCCAGCTCGTGCCAGAAAAGGCGGGCGGTGAGGCGATGGTCGGGCTCGTGCCGATGCCGGCCTTCTCGCCACGCTTCATCCGCTTGCCAGAGCGTTCGAAGAAGAAGGCGGTCCGCTTTGTCCGGCTGGAAAGCGTCATCGCCCAGTTCATGGACATGCTCTTTCCTGGCTTCAGCTCGTCGGGCCACTGTGTGTTCCGCATCGTTCGCGACAGCGACATCGAGATCGAGGAAGAAGCTGAGGATCTCATCCACGAATTCGAAATCCTGCTGAAGCAGCGCCGGCGTGGAAGGATCGTGCGGATTCACATTGATGGCGATGCGCCTGAACAGCTCGAGACCTTCATCACCCGTGAGATCGGCGCTGAACCGCGTGACATCATGGTCCTGCACGGTCTGCTGGGGATGAAAAGCCTGTCGGAACTGATCATCGAGGACCGCGCCGACCTGCAATACAAACCGTATGAGCCACGATACCCTGAGCGAATTCGCGAAATGGGCGGGGACTGTTTCACGGCCATCCGGGCGAAGGACTTCATTGTCCACCACCCTTACGAATCCTTCGATGTCGTGGTGCAGTTCATCCGTCAGGCCGCGATCGATCCGGATGTCATCGCGATCAAGCAGACACTCTACCGGACGACGCTGAATTCGCCCATCGTATCGGCGCTCATGGAAGCTGCGGAGATGGGCAAGAACGTCACGGCGCTGGTCGAGATCAAGGCCCGCTTTGACGAGGAGACCAATCTCCGTCTCGCCCGAGACCTTGAGCGCGCCGGCGTGCAGGTTGTTTACGGTTTTATCGACTACAAGACGCACGCGAAGGTCTCGCTGGTCGTTCGTCGCGAGGGCGAGAAACTGCAGACCTACACCCACTTCGGCACGGGCAACTACCATCCCGTCACGGCGCGTATCTACACAGACCTGTCGCTCTTTACGGCAGATCCCGCGCTTGGCCGCGACGCCAACAAGCTCTTCAATTACATTACAGCCTATCGCGAACCCCCTGACGTGGCGCCGGATTTCGAGAAGATCGCCATGTCGCCCCGGACGCTCGAGACGAGGCTGGTCGAGCTGATCGAGAAGGAAGCGGCAGCCGCCCAGGCCGGAAAGCCCTCGGGCATCTGGGCAAAGATGAACTCTCTTGTCGACGGCGACATCATCGACGCGCTCTACAAGGCCAGTCAGGCCGGCGTGCCGATCATTCTCATTGTGCGGGGCATTTGCTGTCTCAGGCCGGGCGTGGAGGGCCTGTCAGAGAACATCCAGGTCAAGAGCCTGATCGGCCGCTTCCTTGAGCATTCGCGCATCGTCTGTTTTGCCAACGGCGACAATCTTCCGTCTCCGAAGGCGAAAGTTTTCATTTCATCTGCCGACTGGATGCAGCGGAATTTGAAGCGGCGCGTTGAAGCTCTGGTTCCTGTGGAGAATCCGACCGTCCACAGGCAGGTGCTCAATCAGATCATGATCGCGAACCTGAACGACGACGAACAAAGCTGGGAGATGGACGGCGATGGCGGATTCCACCGGCTCAGGCCGCCGGACCGGGGAGAGGGCTTCAGCGCCCACCGGTACTTCATGGAAAACCCGAGCCTTTCCGGCCGCGGCAACGCGCTTGTCGTCAGCATTCCGCCGCGTCTTGCCCCAAGGAAGCGGGGCAAGTCCTGAGATGCGGCCAGCGCTCGAACCTCAGAAATCCGCCGTGGTGGATATTGGTTCGAACTCCGTGCGTCTGGTTATCTATGAAGTGACCGGTTCGGCGGCGCTGCCGTACTTCAATGAGAAGGTCTTGGCCGGCCTTGGCCGTGGCCTGCCGGAGACCGGCAAGCTTTCTCCCGACGGCGTCAAGGACGCGCTGGCGGCCCTTCGCCGCTATCGGGCCATCCTGGCCGGCCTCGGTGTCGATGAGGTTATCGCTGTGGCGACAGCCGCCGTCCGGGAAGCCGAGGATGGCGCTGACTTCGCAAGACTCGCAGCCTCTGAACTTGGCGCGAAGCTGCATATCCTGTCCGGAGCGGACGAAGGCCGGCTATCGGCATTCGGCGTACAGGTCGGCTTTGATCAGGCTGACGGCATCGTCGGGGACCTTGGTGGTTCCAGTCTCGAATTCCATGCAATCTCGCCGCACGGAGAAGCACCGCCCGGCGAGACCCATCCACTGGGGCCGTTTTCCCTGTCCTTTGATGAGAAGGTAAAGCCCGCCGACCGGCGCAAGGCGATCCGCAAGGTGCTGAAATCTTCCGGCCTCCTCACCACGGGCGCCCGGCGCCTTTATGCCGTGGGCGGCTCATGGCGCGCGATTGCCAGCGTGCATATGGACATCACGGCTTATCCACTCGGCATCCTGCATGGCTACCGGATGAACGGGCAGGCGGTCCGCCATGTTGTGCGTGAAATCCTGTCGACACAACGCGACAAGGAGATGGCCGCGAAGATTTCCTCTATCGTCGGGCGCCGTTATGACACGATTGTCCATGCGGCCCTGGTGCTGGACGAAGTGTTCGATATGGGTGGCTTCAAGGAAGTCGTCATTTCGGCCAATGGGCTACGGGACGGGGTCCTGTTCGATCAGCACAGCCCCTCGCTTTTCGGTCGAACGGAAGTACCGGCCGGCGACCCGCTGATTGACGGCGTGGTCGCCTATCTCCGGCTGGATCATGCCCAGTACCAGTTCGGCGAGGCCCTGCTCGATTTCGTTCATCCGATCCTACCCAAGGGGACGGGGCGCGAGCGCATCTATCGGGCGGCCTGTCTCGCGGCCGATTGCGGGGGCCGTTACCACCCCGATCATCGCCCCGACATGGCCTATTACCTGCTCTTGCGGGCGCCAATCCCGTGTCTCAGCCATGAAGATCGCGTCCTGCTCGCGCACGCGACAGGCCTTCGCTACACGCACAAATTCCAGCGGCCGAAGGACTTTACCCGGTTCGGGCGGGAATCGGACGAACAGGTCGCACGGGTTCTCGGCGCAGCCATGCGGCTGGGCGCAGCCTATTCCGGGCGGTCAGCGACTATGCTGAAGCAGGCGAGCCTGAAAGCCACCAAGTCAAAACTGATCCTTGAAGTCGATGCGGGCTGTGAGGACATGGTCTCAGCGACGGTCGAGAAACGTCTCGGCCAGCTCGCAACATTCATGGATCTCGATGCCCAGGTTTCCATCGCAGAGACAATTGACCATTAGCCCTCCGGTTCGAAAAGCCTGACCTGTCCATTCTCGAAGGAGAGCGCGAGATTGCCTGTCAGCAGGGCCCGCGCCTTCTTTCCGAAGACATCGTGGCGCCAGCCCGTCAGAGCGGGAATGTCGTCCGAGGTCTCACCGCGCGCGATACGTTCGATATCAGCCGCGTTGGCGATAAGGCGGGGCACCACGTTGATCTCGTCGCTGACAGCCTTCAGCAGGACCTTCAGCATTTCCGGTGCACCGGCGGGCGTTTGCGGGTTCTGCTGGCGCTTCGGCAATTTCGGCGCATAGGCGTCCGGATCGGCCAGCGCAGCCTCGACGGTTTCGACCAGACCGTCGGCTGTGCGCGATCGGATGAAACCGTTCGGCACGGCCCGCAGCCGGTCGAACTGGTCCTGTGATTTCGGCTTCTGGTCGGCGATCTCCTGGATCGCTTCGTCCTTGAGGATGCGGCGGCGCGGCCGGTCGATGGTCTGCGCCTGGCGCTCGCGCCATTCGGCCACGGCGGCGAAGACGGCCAGATAGTCCTTGTGGGTCTTGCGGAATTTCAGGCGCTGCCAGGCATTCTTCGGATCGGTGTCATAGACCGCCGGATCGGAGATGTCGGCCATTTCGGTGGCGACCCAGTCCATCCGGTCGAGCTTTTCCAGTTCGTCCCGCATCCAGAGATAGGCATCGCGCAGGTGCGTTACGTCCCCGAGCGCGTATTTTAGCTGTTTCTCCGAAAGCGGGCGGCGTTTCCAGTCGGTGAACTGGCTTGATTTGTCGATATGACGGCGCAGTACGCGCTGGATCAGATTGTCGTAGGAAATCGAATCACCAAGTCCCAGCGCCATCGCGGCGATCTGGGTGTCGAAGACGGGGGCTGGCGGGGTGCCGATCAGGCGGTTGAAGATTTCCATGTCCTGGCGGGCAGCGTGCATGACCTTCACCCGGCTGGTATCGGCCATGAGATCGAGGAAGGGCGAAAGGTCGATTCCCTTCGCCATAGGGTCGATCAACCCTTCCACACCGGGGGCTGACGCCTGGATCAGGCAGAGCTCGGGCCAGAACGTCGTTTCGCGGTGAAACTCCGTATCCACACAGATGAAATCGCCCGAAGTCAGGTTTTCGCAGAACTTTTGCAGCTCTTCCTGCTCTGTAATCGGCGTCAATGTCTTGTCAGTCATGGCGCGCACGCGTATCGCATCCGCACAACAAAGGCGAGGGGCTGCTTGCTGAAAGCGTGTCCCTCCCGGCAAACAATCCTCGGAGCGAGAGAATGCACGCATACCGCTCGCACACTTGCGGCGAACTTACGAAGGCTCAGGTTGGCGAATCCGTCAAGCTGTCAGGCTGGCTGCACCGGCGTCGCGACCATGGTGGCGTCATGTTTATCGACCTGCGCGATCATTACGGTCTCACACAATGTGTCTTCAATCCCGGTACGCCCGGGTTTGAGACGGTTGAATACCTGCGCGCCGAGAGCGTCATCACGATCGAGGGGAAGGTCGTCGCCCGCGAGGATTCGCTCATCAACCCGAACCTCACCACCGGTGAGATCGAGGTCGTGGTCTCCGGTGTCGATGTTCAGTCGCGCGCTGCCGAGCTGCCGCTGCCGGTCTTCGGGGAGCCGGACTATCCGGAAGACATCCGTCTCAAGCACCGCTATCTGGACCTTCGCCGTGAGACGCTGCACGCAAACATGGTGCTGCGCAGTGAAATCATTACATCGCTTCGCCGCCGCATGGTCGAGCAGGGCTTTACCGAATACCAGACGCCCATCCTCACGGCTTCCTCACCGGAAGGGGCGCGTGACTTCCTTGTGCCGTCGCGTCTGCACCCGGGTGAGTTCTACGCGCTGCCGCAGGCGCCGCAGCAGTTCAAGCAGCTGCTCATGGTGTCGGGCTTTGACCGTTACTTCCAGATCGCGCCCTGTTTCCGCGACGAGGATGCCCGCGCCGACCGGTCGCCGGGTGAGTTCTACCAGCTCGATATCGAGATGAGCTTCGTCACGCAGGACGATGTCTTCAACGCCATCGAGCCTGTCATGCGGGGCGTCTTCGAGGAGTTCGCGGACTGGCAGGGCAAGGGCCGCACCATGCCGGACGGTCCGTTCCCGCAGATCCCGTATGCGGAAGCCATGGCGAAATACGGTTCCGACAAGCCGGACCTGCGTAACCCGATTGAGCTGGCGGATGTCACCGACTTTTTTGCCGATGACAGCAAGACCGGTTTCTCGATCTTCGCCAAGATCATTGGTGGCGGCGGCAAGGTCATCGCTATCCCGGCCCCGAAAGCGGCTGAACAGAAATCCCGCAAGTTCTTCGACGATCTCGACAAGTGGGCGAAGAAGGAGATGCAGGCGCCGGGTCTCGGCTATGCGCGTCTGAAAGAGGCCGATGGCGGTGGTGTCGACAGCCAGGACCCTGTCCTGAAGAATTTCGACCCCGATCACCTGAAAGCCTTCCTCGATCACTTGGGGCTTGGTTCGGGCGACGGTATCTTCTTCTCTGCCGGCAAGCATGAGGCCGCCTACAAGCTCGCCGGTGCCGCTCGCACCAAGGTTGGTGAGGATCTCGACCTTATCGAGCAGGGCGTCTTCCGCTTCTGCTGGATTGTCGACTTCCCGATGTATGAGTGGGACGAGGACAACAAGAAGATCGACTTCTCCCACAACCCGTTCTCGATGCCGCAAGGCGGGCTGGAAGCGCTGGAGCAGGCCGATACGGTCGAGAAGCAGCTCGACCTCAAGGCCTTCCAGTACGACATCGTCTGCAATGGCATCGAGCTTTCCTCCGGGGCCATCCGGAACCACCGTCCGGACGTGATGCTGAAAGCTTTCGAGCTGGCGGGCTACGGCGCGGATGTGGTCGAAGCCGAGTTTGGCGGCATGCTGAATGCTTTCCGCTATGGCGCCCCGCCACATGGTGGTATCGCGCCGGGCGTGGACCGGATCGTCATGCTGCTTGCCGAAGTCGACAATCTCCGCGACGTGACGCTCTTCCCGATGAACCAGCAGGCACGTGACCTGATGATGGGCGCGCCCTCGCCGGTCGATGAGAGGCAGCTCAAGGAACTCAACATCCGGCTTGCGCCTCAGGTCAAGAAAGACTGACCGGTCAGCCGCCGTAAAACACAAAGGGCGCCTCCATGGGGCGCCCTTTTTAGTTATCGGGAATCTCGAAGGGGCGCTATTTCAGGTCGACCAGCAGCGTTCCATCAAGCGGAACACAGGCGGTCAGGTTCAGATTCGCCGGGACCTTGCTGAGAGGACCGGCACATGCGCCCTCGAAATTCGCTTCACTGAGACCTGTCGCGCCGGTGAAATCAACTTCCATCAGCCGGACATTGGAAAAGTCGGCGCCGTCCAGTCGCGCACGCTTGAAAGAGGCACCGGTCATCGTGGTGTTTGTGAACAGGGCATCTTTCAGCTGGGCGTTGTCAAAGATCGCCAGAGAGACATTGGCGCCGGAAAAATCTGCGCCCTGGGCATAGGCATCGGTGAGATTGGCCCGGCGCAGGGTTGCTCCGTTAAGGCGTGCGCCGCGCAGCTTCACATCAAGCATGACAGCGCGTGAGAAGTCGCTGTTGAGAAGGCTAGACTTGTCGAAGCGGGCCTCGGTCAGCTCGGCATCAATGAAGCTCGATCCGTCAAGCACGGCCTGGCGGAAATCGGTAAACTCCGCGATGGCATGGGTGAAGTCGACATCGATCCCGCGCGTGGCGCGCAGCAGCGCTCCCGACAGGTCCGCTCGCGGATAATTTGCGTTGGAGATGTCCCATCCCGACATGTTCCGCCCGCGCAGGTCACACCCCTCGCAGGATCCGCCATAGGAAGGGGCCCAGGCGACCCGGGTCGAACTGTCCTGGCTGTTTCCCACGCCCGCCGGCAGAACGATCGCGGCAAGCAGCGTGGCAAATATGATCTTGTTGCCGGTTCTGAACATGACCGTACTCTATTGTCCCCTCGCCACCCAACGAACTGAAATCCGTGTAATGCCTGCATACAGCAGAAGGGTGTGGCGCAATCGCCTCACCTTAATACGGCGTCAGCACGCCGGAACAGTCAGTTCCTTTGGCAGCATTGTCGAATTGTCCCCACACGCCTTGTCCAGCTGGTGCTGGGAAAGTCCCTCGGCGATAGACAAATCAGCGCCAGAAATGTTGGCACCTGTCAAGTCACTACCCTTGAGGGAGGAGCTGCCGAAATATGTGCCCACAAGTATAGCGCGTTGCAGATTTGCATTGGTGAAGTTCGACCGGGTGAACCGGGTACCAAACAGATTGGCCACGGAAAGATTTGTCCCGCTCAGGTTCCAGCCATCGAATGTGGACAGTTGCATGTCGGACTGCCGAAGCCTTGCCCCTGAAACATCGACGTTTTCGAGATCGAGATAGGCCAGGTCCGCCTGGAAGAGGTTGCAGCCCGGGCAGGACTGTCCGGCCTGAACACGCGCGATTTCGCCAGCGTCCTGCGCGGCGGCCGGAAGCAGGCTTATAGCCAGGAAAGCGGCGGTAACAAATTGTTTCATCATGACACATCCAAGGGGGCGAGTGTTCTCCTGAGAGGGGAACTCGCAATCGGCTTGCCAAGACGGGAGGCCCGAAAGCGCTTTCTAGCTGAAGACACTTTCCGGGCTCGTTTCAGCGCCGCAGGTCTCGCAATGGATCGTGTCCTCGTCCGGTAGCTCGGTCAGTGTGAAACTCTGACAGTTGGGGCAGGGCTGGGGCAGATAGGCGGGGTCGTCGTGGTCATCGGACAATTCGCCTTCCACCGCCGCCTCGTCGCGCTCGGCGCGCTTCTTGTCGAGGATAACGATATTGTCCGGCAGCTGCCCGCGCGAGAAACCGCGCGAGATGAACTGTACGGCCTCCTCGGGGAGCGGCTGCGGCCCCTGGCGTGTACCGTCCTTCAGCCCGCGGCCGAGCCCGTCATGGCTGACATCCTCACCCACCTCGGCCAGATCCTCGCGGGCAAGGTAGGAGATGGCGAGCTCGCGGAAGATATAATCGAGAATGGACGTTGCCTTGGCGATCCGGTCATTCCCGGTGACTTCGCCCGCCGGTTCGAAACGCGTGAAGACGAAGGCATCGACATATTCATCCAGCGGCACGCCATATTGCAGGCCGAGGGAGACCGCGATTGCGAAATTGTTCATCAGCGAGCGGAAGGCGGCGCCTTCCTTGTGCATGTCGAGAAAGATCTCGCCCAGTGAGCCGTCGTCGAATTCGCCGGTATGGAGATACACCTTGTGGCCGCCGACCGTGGCTTTCTGGATATAGCCCTTGCGCCGGTCGGGCAGACGGGAGCGCTGGATGCCAGCCTGGGCCGGCATTGGTCCTGATGCGGCAGCGGGCCCGGGATCGTCCATTTCGGCAGCGAGGTCTTCGGCAAGCGATGTGATGGCGGCCATACGATCAGAAACCGTGCTGTCCTCCTCACCTGACTGGGCAGCCAGGTACACCGCCAGGCCTGCCTCAAGCGCGCTGGCAATCTGTGCGGTTGTCCAGCCATCGGCCTCCACCATCATGCCGGCGCAGAGCTTGCGCGCGATGCCGGCCGTCGAAATCGCGAAGCCTGTCTCATCTGGCAGGACCGCCCCGGCAGCCTGAAGTGCCGACCGGGCGGTGGTTTCCGCGAGGCCGCTCAGGGCGGCGTCCAGCGCCACGACGGCTTCGGCAGAGAAGCCGACAGCCCGGAGAAGGGCCCTGCCGTCCGTGTCAAAGGCTTCCGGCGCCAGCTGCAGATCCTTGACGATGACATCATCGCCCAGCACCCAGCGGGAGAAAGCTGCCGACAGCGGCAGGCCTTCGCGGAAGGCGTTGGTGATGCGCGACAGCGCCTCGTCGGAAAAGCCGCGGCTGCGAAGCGTGTCGCGGCTGAGGCCCGGCAGGGAGTCGATATCGCCAGCCTCTTCAAGCGCCGACTGTACGGCTGCAAGATCATCCGGCCTGTCCGACAGCATCAGACGGACGGGTTCGCTCAGATGCGTGAGGCCATCATCGTCGCACACCGTAAGGGCGCAATGGCCCGAGAGGCCGTCGCTGGCTGGCAGGAATGGAACAGCTGCATCGGCCCGGAAAGGCGCAATGGCGATAGTGATCCCATCGACAGGCTGGATTTCCAGCGCCGGGTCCACGCCCAGCCGGGCCGCGTCTGCCTTTGTAAGGGTGTTTGTGCCGGCAATGGTGGCTACAGCCGCGATCAGCGCCGCGCCGCGTTTTGCCAGGTCGGCTTCGCCATGCGGGGCCAGTGACAGCGCACCGGCTGCGATACCGTGAAGCAGAAGGCTGAGCGGCGCCTTAACCTCGGTCATCTCGCGCGCGGCTGTGATGGTTTCGCGCAGCATGGCAATCTCCAGACCGCCCTCGCCGACAAAGGCTGCAAGGTCGATTGCGAGGGCCGGAGGCCCTGCATCGAGCGTAAAACCGCCAATGCAGAGCGCTACACCGCGAGCCCGGGCCACGGCAATCGCACCGGCATTTGCTGCATAGTCTTCTGCATCAAGGGCTACAGGCGCAGCGGCGGGGACAGCCATGGCGTTGAGACGAAGATGACGCTCCAGACCCGGAAAGCCATCCGGGTGACGCAAGCCTGCCTCGATTAGCGGTTCGGGCAAGCCGGAGACCATGGCTTCTGCAAGGTCCGCATTGCGCGGCGCATCGCCCAGCTGCTCGACCAGATCGGCAAGACCAAGACTGGTGCGCCGGGCGAGGTCGAGGCTCTGCTGGGACTCTATCGCCATTGCCAGACGGTCTTCACAATCCCCGGCTGCATCGCCTGCCGGGACCGGCATCAGCCGGCCCAGCGGCATGACCGGGCTGATCCGTCCGGCGTCAATGGCAGCGGTGAGAAGGTCGTTGGCGGATGTCTGGCGGCTCATGGGCACTTCCTTCAAGGCTTCGAACTCCTGTAACGCCTCCGGCAAGGCGCGCGACATGATGAGGCGCAGACTTGACGGGTCGGTCCAGATATTGTGAGCCGTAGCTTAACTGGATTCGCGGCGCAGCCTGCTCCATATTCCAGTTCACAGGAAGGTTCAGGATTCGGCTATGCTCAAGCTCTTCACCTGGTGGAATGGCGCAACTCTTGGCGCCCTGTTCGATATCAAGCGCCGCAGCACGCTGGTCGGCACTGACGATTATGGCAACAAGTATTATGAAGACCGCAAGGAATCGGTCGAGCACCGCAACCGCCGTTATGTTGTGTATAAAGGTCTGGCGGAGCCGTCCAAGGTGCCTGCTGACTGGTTCGGCTGGTTGCACCACACGCTTGAGAAACCGCCTACGGAGGCACCGCTCAATCGCCGTGAGTGGGAAAAAGACCATAAGCCGAACATGACCGGCACCCTGTTTGCCTATCGCCCGGACGGCTCCCTGAAGGAGTCCGGCCAGCGGCAGAAGGCGGACTCAGATTACGAGGCCTGGACCCCAGATGCGTGAATCGATTTTTGAAACCCTGATCGGAGCCGTTGTGGTCGCGGTCGCTGGCGCTTTTCTCTGGTTTGCGCTCATGCGCGGCGGTGACGCCGGGGCGACTCCATCCGGCACTGTCGAGATCGGCGCACGCTTTTCCAGCGTTAGCGGCATCGACCGTGGCACCGATGTCCGCATGGCGGGCGTGAAGGTCGGCACGGTGCGTGGGATCAAGCTGGATGTCGACCGGGCCGAAGCGCTGGTTACGATGGCCATGTCCAAAGACCTCTTCCCGATGGAAGACGGCACTTCGGCGCGTATCCAGACCGAAGGCCTGCTTGGTGGAAATTATATCAGCCTTGAGCCTGGCTCGGGCTTCGGCCAGATCGAACCTTGCGGCGAAAACCAGGAACTCTTCGGCGAAAGCGGTTGCGGTGAGATTCTCTATACGCAAGGCAGCGTCGACCTGCTGACGCTGTTTGCCTCCTTCGCCAATGGCGGCGGGGATTCCGATTCCGGCAGCTCGTCTTCGTCTTCCTCGGATGGCGGCTATCCAGACGATGCGGGCTATGGCGACGACAGCTATGCTGATGATAGCGGCTCGGCATCCTCAACCAGTGAAGACGCTACCTCCGAAGAGGCCACGCCTGAAGAGGATGCAGAAGCAGACACAGAATCGTCCGATTCATCGGCTTCTAGTGAGGATGACTCCACGGACCCGGTTGAATAGGGAGACCGTCCTCGTGAAACTTACCCAATTCGCTTGCGCGACAGCGTTTCTTGCCCTGTCCGGCGCGATTGCTGCTGCCCAGTCGGTGCAGGACCAACCGCTCGACGAGCCCATGGCGGAAGACCAGGCGGCTGATGAGGCCACAGACGAGGGCGAGCAGCTTGGCCCCGACGAAGAGGCCGCGCCGCAGCAGCCGAGCTTCAACAAGCAGGACACAGCCACGCTGCGTGCACTCGACAAGATCACCGGCCGGTCCACTGACTTCGAGATCAAGGTCGGCGCGCCGGTCGTCTATGGCTCGCTCAAGATCGACCTTGAAGTCTGTTTCCAGACGCCACCGGAAGAACCGCCGGAAAGCGCAGCCTTCCTGCAGATCGAGACCACCGATGCGATCCGCATGAAATCGATGACTGTGCCGCGTCTCGCCAGCAACGTCGAAGGCGTCAGCGATGCCGAAATCGACGCAGAGGCGATCGCTGCGCGTGAAGAGAATGAAGACGCCGGCAAGGACGAAAAACTGCTTTTCTCGGGCTGGATGTTCTCCTCGTCGCCCGGTCTCAGCGCGCTTGAGCACCCGGTCTATGATGTCTGGGTGATCAGATGTACCGAGCGTTCGCCGGTCAGCCCGTCCGGCCCGGACGCCCCGGCACAGTAGAAGTCCGCCTCGACAGCGAGAGCGTGGTCCAGCCGTTTCCTGAACTCGGCCTTCGGGACTTCTTCAAGTCCGAACTGCTCCAGGTGCGGGTTGTGGAACTGGGCATCCAGCAGTTCGTAGCCACCCGCAATCAGCCGCGCGACAAGATGCACAAGCGCGACCTTTGAGGCGTCGGTCTCACGAGAGAACATGCTCTCGCCAAAGAAAGCGCCGCCAAGCGCGACTCCATAAACGCCGCCCACGAGCCAGCCCTCTTCATTCCAGCATTCGATGGAGTGGGCGTATCCCTGACGGTGCAGCGCGCCATAAAGGTTGAGGATTGGCGAGTTGATCCAGGTCGTCGGCCGGTCCGGCATCTCTTCCGCGCATGCCTCGATCACCCGGTTGAAGGCGACATCGACGGTGATGCGAAACGGCGCCTGCCGCACGGTGCGTCTCAGCCGCTTCGGTATATGGAAGCCTTTCAGCGGCAGAACACCCCTGACCTCCGGAGAGATCAGGAACAGGTTCATGTCATGGCGGGAATCCGCCATGGGAAAGACACCCTGACGGTAGCAGTCGAGGAGTTTTTCTGTGTCGAACCTGTCGGACATGACAAAGCAGACTAGTCCTTGGCCAGATAGCGCTCCAGCCAGTGAATGTCATAATTGCCGTCAATGACATCCTTCTCGTCGACCAGCCTCTGGTGGAGCGGGAGCGTCGTGTAGACGCCGCCGACCACCATCTCGTCCAGGGCGCGGCGAAGGCGCATCACGCATTCATTGCGAGTGCGTCCGTGCACGATCAGCTTGCCGATCAGGCTGTCATAATGAGGCGGGATGCGATAGCCGGCATAGGCGGCGCTGTCGAGGCGCACATCCGGGCCGCCCGGTGCGTGGAAATCGGTGATCGTGCCCGGTGATGGCATGAAGGTTTCCGGGTGCTCGGCATTGATCCGGCACTCGATCGCATGCCCGACCAGCATCACATCTTCCTGCGAGAAAGACAGCTTTTTCCCGTCGGCTATGCGGATTTGTTCACGCACCAGGTCAATACCCGTGATCATCTCCGTCACGGGGTGCTCGACCTGCAGCCGGGTGTTCATTTCGATGAAGTAGAAATTCCCGTCTTCATAGAGGAATTCCATTGTCCCGGCACCGCGATAGCCGATCTTTGCGACGGCCTTTGCGACGATGGATCCGATCTCCTCGCGCTGGGCCTGGTTGAGGGCAGGGGAGGGGGCTTCCTCGAAGACCTTCTGGTGGCGGCGCTGCAGCGAGCAGTCGCGTTCCCAGAGGTGAGCGGTGTTGCCGTGCGTATCGGCAATCACCTGGACCTCGATATGGCGGGGGGTGCCGAGATATTTTTCGAGATAGACCGCATCGTCGCCGAACGCGGCTTTCGCCTCGTTCTTGGCGCTGCGGATCGCGTTCTCGAGTTCCTTCTCGGTCTTGGCAACCCGCATACCACGTCCGCCGCCGCCGGCAGCAGCCTTGACGAGAACCGGATAGCCGATCTTCTTCGCGATCTTCTTGGCTTCGCTGGTACTGGAGACGCCGCCATCCGAGCCGGGAACGACCGGGACACCGGCATCGATCATGGCCTGCTTGGCGGCGATCTTGTCTCCCATGACGCGAATGTGCTCAGCCGTCGGGCCGATGAATTTCAGACCGTGCGCCTCGACCATTTCGGCGAATTGCGCGTTCTCCGAGAGAAAGCCGTAACCGGGGTGGATTGCATCGGCATTGGTGATCTCGGCGGCTGCCAGGATGCGGGATTTCTTGAGATAGCTTTCCGAGGATGGCGCCGGGCCGATGCACACGCTCTCGTCGGCGAGGCGGACAGCCATCGCATCGCGGTCCGCTTCGGAGTGGACCACGACGGTCGAGATGCCCATTTCCTTGCAGGCACGGTGGATGCGCAGGGCAATCTCGCCGCGATTAGCGATCAGGACTTTCTCAATCATAGGGCCGCCCTCACTCGATGACGATCAGGGGTTCGCCAAATTCCACTGGCTGCGCATCGTCGACGATAATTTCCTTCACCGTGCCGGCGGCAGGCGCCTCGACGGGATTGAAGGTCTTCATCGCTTCGACAAGCATCAGCGTATCGCCCTTCTTCACCTTGTCGCCCACAGCGACGAAAGCCTTGGCGCCCGGTTCCGGCGACAGGTAGACGGTGCCGACCATCGGGCTGGTCACCGCATTCTTGGCCGGCGCAGCGGCTGGCGCGGCTTCAGCCGGAGCAGGTGCGGCTGCGGCTGCGGCTGGCGCAGGAGCCGGCGCGGCGGCTGGCGGCGCAGCGTACTGGACCGGGGCCGGGGCGTGCGGACTGGATTTGCTGACCCGGATCCGGAGGCCTTCATGTTCGATTTCCACCTCGCCGAGATCGGCATCCCGGAGGATGGAGGCGAGTTCCCTGACGAGACCTGTATCGAGGCCGTTCTTTGCCGTGCTCATGAAATTCTGCGTCCTCAAGCTGTCATTTTTATCGCGGCTTCAAGTGCGAAGTGATAACCGCGTGCCCCCAGTCCTGCAATCGTTGCGGTCGCGGCCGGGGTTACATAATTGATGTGGCGGAAGGACTCCCTCGCCGCCGGGTTTGACAGGTGAACCTCAATGACGGGTATGGTGCAAGCACGCAGTGCATCGTGCAGTGCAACGGATGTGTGCGTGTAGGCGCCCGCATTCAGGATCAGTGCGGCGCCTTCACGTTGCGCCTCCTGCACCCAGGTCACGAGATCTCCTTCAGAGTTGGTCTGACGGAACTCGATTGCTCGCCCATCCGCTGTCTCAATGAGCGAATCACGAATGTCGTCGAGAGTCTGAGTGCCGTAAATCTCAGGCTCGCGTGAACCCAGAAGGTTGAGATTGGGCCCATTCAGGACATAAATCGGCTTTGTCATGGCGACGGTTCTTGCGCTGCTTCTGCCTGCAAGGCAAGCCATCGCCAATCAGGGAGCAGGATGCAATGCAGGTTTTCGTCAATGGCGACCCTTTCGAACTGGAAGACGGCGCAGCGGTGAGCGACCTTGTGGCGAAGCTGACCGATGATCCGCGCGGCATCGCCATTGAGCTCAACCGTGAGATCGTTCCGAAATCGAAACATGCCGAGACGTCGCTGAACGAAGGCGACCGGCTGGAAGTCGTCCAGTTCGTCGGCGGCGGCTGAGCCTCTACCCCTGCCTTTCCGTTGGGGCCTGCCTTTTGCTGCGCTTGCGGCAGTGCTACGCCAAAAGCCGAAGCGCGCTCAGAGGGAGCGCCTGACGGGGAGGCACAGGCAAACATGGCAAAAGAGCCAAAGAAGATCGAAGAGGCGGGTGAGGCGTTTCTGGACGAGTCGTCCAAAGTCCAGCTCCTCAGTCATGAATTTCCCTTCCCGCGAGATGCTGTCTGGAAAGCTCTCCGCGATGGCGATACCTGGACCAAGTGGCTACCGATTACCAAGGTTGAGTGGACCTCTCCCGAGCCCTTTGGTGTCGGAACCACAAGAACTGTCTGGATTGGCAAGGACGTCGTTGAAGAGGTCTTTTTCGCCTGGGATGAAGGCCATCGAATGGCGTTCCGCTTTGACAGGACGACGCTGCCGGTAAAGGCTTTTGTCGAGGACTATCAGCTACATGAGACGCCGGGCGGCTGTCGTCTGGACTGGCGCTTCCGCGGCAAGGCGCCCTTCATTCTCGGCCCGATTATCCACGGACAGATGAAATCGAGCGGCCGCAAGGGATTGCCGAAGCTCGAAGCCTATATCCGCGACAACCCCGCAAAATTCGGTCTGTCCTGATCTGCATGTCAGTTCTGACGGGCCGGGCTCTAGCCTTGCCAGAATTAGTTTCCTAACTAGCCATGATGACAGACGACACGCTCACCATCGCCGGGCGCGAATATTCCTCGCGCCTGATCATCGGGACTGGCAAGTACAAGTCCTATGCCCAGAACGCCGAGGCTGCAGAAGCGGCAGGGGCCGAAATGGTCACTGTGGCGCTGCGCCGTGTGAACCTCTCCAATCCGGACGAGGACCGGCTGCAGGACCATGTCTCGCCGGATAAATATACCTATCTGCCGAACACGGCGGGCTGTTTTACCGCCGACGATGCGGTGCGCACATTGCGTCTTGCGCGCGAAGCTGGTGGCTGGGATCTTGTGAAGCTGGAAGTCCTGTCAGACCAGAAGACGCTTTATCCCGACATGGAAGAGACGCTGAGCGCCGCCAAGGCCCTCATCGCCGATGGCTTCCAGGTGATGGTCTACTGCTCGGATGATCCGGTCTATGCGAAGAAACTTGAAGAGGCCGGATGTTGCGCCATCATGCCGCTCGGCTCGCTGATCGGTTCAGGGCTTGGCATCCAGAACCCGCTCAATATCCGGCTCATCGTCGAGAATGCGCGTGTCCCGGTTATCGTGGATGCCGGTGTCGGAACGGCGTCCGACGCGGCCATGGCGATGGAGCTCGGCTGTGACGGCGTCCTGATGAACACCGCCATCGCTGAAGCGAAGGATCCGGTGCGCATGGCAAAGGCCATGAAGCATGCCGTCATTGCAGGCCGGGAAGCCTATCTCGCAGGGCGCATGGGCCGTAAGCGCTATGCCGATCCGAGCTCGCCGCTGGCGGGGCTGATCTAGAAATCAGCTTTCCTTCGACAGTTCGTCTTCGATCAGGCGGCTGACCATTTCCTGGTTGGCGCCGGGCACCATGCTTTCGCCGATGAAGAAGGCCGGGGTGCCGTCAACGCCAAGCTTGCGGGCCAGGCTCTTATTGTCTGCGACGACTTTCTTCAGCTGGACGGAGTCCATGGCTTCACGCATCTGTGCGACGTCGACACCGGCACGCTCTGCTGCGGCATCGATGTCCTCCGGGTCAAAGCCCGTGGCGTTGTCCATGCTCATCAGCTCGCGGTGCATCTCGGCATACTTGCCCTGTTGTCCGGCGGCGAGGGCGGCAAGGGCGGCCTTCTCGCTCTCGGGGCTGAGAATCGGCAGTTCCTTGAAGACGACGCGGACATTGCCGTCATGCGCCTCCGGCAGGGCCAGGGCCCAGTCCATTGAGCGCTTGCAGTAGCTGCAGCGGTAATCGAAGAATTCCACAACCGTGACAGGCGCGTCTTCCGGCCCGATACCATAGTCGAATTCGCTATTGTAGATCGCATCCATATTGGAGCGGATCGCTTCCCGCTTGGTGGCGGCATCACGCTCGTCGGCCTGCTGGGAAAGCTTGATCAGGGCTTCCTCGATCACTTCCGGATTCTCGATGATGTAATCGTGCACAATCTGCTCGATCGCGTCCTTGTCGGTCGTATCCACGTCGCCCTGCGCGCAGGCGGAAGCAGCAAAGACAAGGGCACAAAGCAGGCCAGGCTGGAATCGTTTTGCCATGATCACTCCTGAAAATGAGATCCGGATTTCGGGGTCACCTAGACCAAAAAGCTTTCTTTTGCATCAATAGGATGCGCTGAGACGTCTGACATTGCTGTGAGTGGCCCTCGCCGTGTCTAGCCGCGGCGGCGCCAATAGACCTCGTTCTCCGGCAGGGCCGGATCGGTGACATTGCGGATATCGTTGGCACGTCGCGCATCCGGGGTGTTCGGCTGAAGATCCTTGGCCGCACGGCCTGCGAAGATATAGGCCCGCTGATAGTCGCCGATATGATAGGCGGACTCGGCTGTAGCGAGTTCGGCTTCGGCCCGCCGGCCCTGTTTTTCCAGTGCGATGGCCAGCTGGGACCAGGCGAAGGAGTTGTTCGGCTCCTTGATGAGAGCATCGCGCAGGGCCTCTTCGCCATCCTCGAGGTCGCCTTCATCGCCGCGTGCGATGACCGAACGGGCATAGTTGATCAGCAGCAGCGGGTGGCCCGGCAGGAATTCCAGGGACTTGGCGTGTGGCTCGACCGAGGCGGCAGGCTTGCCCATCTCGAACAGGGCCTGGCCCTTGAGCTCCCAATAATACGGGTTCTCGGGATACTCCTCGAGTAGCGAGTCGATTTCCTTCAGCGTGCCCGACAGGTCAGATGACTGCATCGATGCGATGGCACGAGCATAGCGGGCGGCTTCACTATCATCGCCCGGCGGGTAAGTCTGATAGACACGGGCAAGCGGTTCGATAAAGCCAATCAGCTTGGCCTGCATCAGGTCGAACTGGCGTTGCACATTCGGATCGGTCGGCTTGTCCATCATCCCGGTTTCCTGGGCGAGCTGGCGTGTCGTGCGGATCCGGTCAGAGGCGAGCGGGTGCGAGCGGAAATAGGGATAGCGGCGCGCTTCCGAAAGCACTTCCTGATAGCGATACTTCTCGAAGAAGGTCACGAGCCCCTTCGGTGACCGGCCAATGTCCGACAGATACGAAACGGCGGCCGCGTCCGCCATGGCTTCTTCGGCCCGGGTATGGACGAAGAAGTTGAGCGCGGCGAACTGCTGCGAGCTGGCGATAAGCGCGGCACCGGCATCTCCGGCCCCTGCAGCAATGGCAAGCACGCCGAGACCGATCGAGACCAGGGCCGGGCGCGAAGCGACATCCATGGCGCGTGTGCGCGAGATCGTATGGCCGCATGCAATGTGGCAGGTCTCGTGCGCGATAACGCCCATGATCTGCTCAGGCGTTTCCGCTGCGATCAGCAGGCCGGTATGCAAGTGAACTCTCTGACCATTGGCCACGAAGGCATTCAGGCTCGGATCGTTGATGATGTAGAGGTCCACATCTTCATGGTTGAGCCCGGCGACATCGAAGATCGGGTCGGACCATTCGCGAAGGGTGTTCTCGATTTCCGCGTCCCGAATCAGACCCTGGGCCGAAGCTGTCGCGGCCATTGCGAGACCGAGCAGAGCGGCGGCAATGGGTTTCAGGAAGGATAGTGTCATGATCGACCTGAGTGTTGCTGATCATGACCGTAGTGAAAGATTACGGCAAAGGCGAGACGGCGCATCATCGCATGACTGAAATGTCAGGGTGCCTCTGGCGGCAGGCAGAAGACGAACTCCGGTGACAGGCTGACTTTTACCGTGTCGCCCGGCGATGGCCTGTGTGCACCGATGCCGACGCCACGCAGTGTGGCGTGACCGTTGAGCTTCAGCTCCAGTTCGATGATCGTCGAGGTGCGCTGTGCGGAGACGACCTGCATGGGCATCCCTTCGTCGTTGGACATCCGGATCGCTTCCGGGCGCAGACAATAGGTTTCGGCTTTCGGCAGGCTTGCAACCCATTCGGCGGGCATGTCGGCGCGCGCTATGGACTGCAGGGAGCCGAGGGCCCGCGCCACCGGCAGCGAGGTCGGCTTGAGATAGAGCATTTCCGGCGTGTCTTCCTGCAGGATGACGCCTTTCTTCATCACCGCGATCCGGTCGGCGTCGCGCATGGCTTCGGAAGCGTCATGGCTGACGAGAAGAGCCGGGATGCCGGCTTCCGAGACGGCTGACAGCGCGATCTCGCGGACTTCCGATTTCAGTGTGACATCCAGGCCCGAGAAGGGCTCGTCCATAAGAATGGCCACCGGTTCTGCGGCCAGGGCCCGGGCAATCGAGACACGCTGCTGCTCGCCGCCTGAAAGCTGGTGAGGATAGGCTTTCGCGCGGTGCGAGAGGCCAAGGCGTTCCAGCCACTCGGCCGACCGGTTCCGGCGCGCCTCCTTCGCCATGCGCTTCAGGCCGAAGCCAACATTGTCCAGCGCATTGAGATGCGGGAAGAGGGCAAAATCCTGAAAGATCAGGCCAATGGACCGGCTCTCTGCGGGGACATGCGTGGATGTCGAGGACAGGACGCGATCACCCAGCAGGATTTCTCCGGCATCGACGGGTTCAAGACCGGCAAACAGCCTCAGGAGCGTAGACTTCCCCGCACCCGACTGGCCGAGCAGGGCGGTGATCTTGCCGGGCTCAAGCGTCAGGGAGGCTTCGTTGACGACCGGCGTGCCGTCATAGACGCGAGACACGCCCACGGCCTTTAGCGGAAGATGCTTGCTCATCCAGCTGCCCTCGACTCACCGGCTTTCGTAAGTTGCAGTGACAACAGGATGACCGGCCCGAGTCCAGCGAGTGTGATGAGCAGCGAGGGAAGTGTCGCAGCCGCGAGCCGTTCATCGCTGGCATAGGCATGCGCCTGTACCGCCAGCGTATCCCAGTTGAAGGGCCGCAACATCAGCGTTGCCGGGAGCTCTTTGAGCATCTCCACGAACAGGATGATGGAGGCGGCAGCCGCGCCCGACATGGCGACAGGCAGGTCGACGCGCACAAGCCGTTGGAAACGGTTGGCCCCGAGGCTGCGCGCGGCATTGCCGAGACTTGCTGGGGCCCGCGAGAAGGCAGCGCTTAGCGGTTCGGCGCCGGCGGCGGTGAAGCGGCTGGCATAGATCCAGACGAGGAAGACGAGCGCGGCAGGGCCGGCTACGGAGAAACCTGTCCATGACAGGATGAAGAGCGCGCCCAGCGCGAGAACGATGCCAGGCGCGGCATAGCCCGCGCCAGCCGCGAGCCTTCCGACGATCTGGCTGAACCGGTTCTGCCGCGCGCCGATCACGACCGTCACGGCAAACACGAAGGCCAGCGCGGAGCCTGCGAGGGCAAGGGTCAGCGAATTCAGGAAGGGCCGCCAGATCGACTTCTGGCCGATACCCGTCTCGAGGCTCACCCAGATGAGCCGTGTAACGGGAAAAACAAAAGCGAGCAGGAGCAGGGCGGTGCAGCCCGCCGCTACGAGCCATCCGGCCCTTCGGCTTAGCTGGCGGCGCTTCGGGGTGCGCCAGCGCGTCGCCGTCTGTTGCGTGCCGCCGCGTCCGCGCGCCTGGCGCTCAATCAGTTGCAGGCCGAAGGCGATCAGGATGAGCAGGAAAGCAAGCCGGGCGGCCACGGCAGGCTCACTGAAGCTGTGCCAGGCGCGGAAGATGCCCACGCTGAGGGTCTGCACACCGAGATAGCTGGCAGCACCATAATCAGCGGCGGTTTCCATGAGAGCCAGCGCAAGACCCGCGAAGATGGCCGGACGGGCGGACGGGATCACGACATTGAAGAAAATGCGCCGCGGTGAGGCCCCGAGGCTGCGGGCGGCTTCCATCGTGCAGAGCGACAGGTTGGAGAAGGCCGCGCGCGAGGTGAGATAGGCATAGGGAAAGAGCGCACAGGCCATCACGAAGGACAGGCCCGGCACGCTGTAGAGCCCCGGAAACCAGTAGTCGCGCGCCGAAAGCCCCGTCATGTCACGGATAAAGGATTGCACCGGCCCGGCGACATCCATGATGTCCGCCCAGGCATAGGCGAGCACATAGCCCGGCGCCGCGAGCGGCAGGATCAGCGCCCATTCGAAGAAGCCCCGTCCCGGAAAGTCGAATAGGCTGACAAACCAGGCCGACGGAACAGCGAAGAGCAGGATAAAGACGGTGGTCAGAAACAGGACGCCGAGCGTCGTCAGCGTATAGCCCAGCAGCTGGGTGGAGACGATATGCGCCCACGCATCGCCGCCGCCGCCGAACAGCCCCGTCATCAGCGCAACCAGAACCGGCGCGCCGATCAGCAGGGCGGCGGCGAGCGTCGTCAGGGCCGCCGTATTCAGGCGGATGGGAAGGAGACGAGGCGCAAGTCGCTGCTGCATGGGGACGTTAGTTCCAGCCGGCCTCGTCAAAGATGCGCTGGGCTTCGGCCTGATGTTCGCCGAAGGCGCTCAGCCGCATGTCGCTTTCGCCGACCTCGGGAATACGGTCCAGACCTGCCGGGCGCTCCGCCTCCGCATTGACCGGAATTTCCTTGGTCTCGTCGACCAGCATGGCCTGGCCTTCCGGGCTCAGGAGCCATTCGATGAACTGCAGCGCCTGGTCATGATTGGTCGCGTTGGCCGCGAGCGCCGCGCCTGTGATGTTGATGTGGTGCCCGGTGCCTTCCCCGAAGGTCGGGAAGCTGAGCGTCGTTGCCTGCGCCGCTTCGCTGAGCGAGCCCGAGCGGCTCTCGGCCATGCGGACCCAATAGTAGTGGTTGGTGATGGCGATGCCGCAAAGCCCTGCGGCGACGGCTTCGATCTGCTGTGTATCACCGCCCTGGGGCTGGCGCGCCATGTTGTTCACGACACCTTCGGCCCAGGCTTGCGCCCTTTCCGGACCCCAGCGTTCGATCATCTCGCCCATCAGGGAGAGGTTGTAGATATTGGTCGAGGACCGCACGCAGATCTCGCCCTCAAGCGACGGATCGGCGAGGTCTTCCCATTCGTCCACCTGGTCCGGCTCAATGCGCGCGGGATCATAGGCTACCCCGCGCACGCGACGGGCCAGGCCGACCCATTGGCGCTGGTCGTCCAGAAGGCGGTCGGAAAGGCGCTCTTCGAACTCGCCCTGGGGCAGGGCTTGCGTCAGGCCGGCATCCTCGAAACGCCAGAGCGCGCCTGCATCCGAAGCGATGATCAGGTCGGACGGGCTGTTCGCACCCTCGGCCTTCATGGTTTCCAGAAGCTGGTTCGCGCCAGCCTCGCGATAGAGCACGCGGATACCGGTCTGGTCCTCAAAGGCCTCGTACATCAGACGGTCGGAATCATAGTGGCGTGCGGAATAGATGCGCAGCGTCCCGTTCGTCTGGGGCTCCACAGCCGGCGTTTCCGCCTCCTGGTTGTCAGAGGCGGAGTCGTTCGGAGTCGAAGGAGAGCAGGCGGCGAGAAGGCCGGCCACGGCGAAACAGGAAATTGTCTGGATGAGATGAGGCATGAGCAGGCTAAATCACAAATGAGAAGCAATCGCAACTAGGCGGGTCAGAGTGTCTCAGATGTGGTGCCGGGTGCGCTTTGCAAGCCCGGCAATCTGTTCAAGCCCAATCGGTTCGCCTAAACAGCGCGAATGAGCGCATTCTCGCAGACTGGGGCGGCAGGCAAGGCCCGGATCGCTGTGGCCGGAGGCGGGGTCATCGGCATGACCTGCGCCTTCGAGCTGTCGCGTCGCGGGCAATCAGTGACCGTGTTCGATCCCGGCACGCCGAGCCAGTCCACAAGCTGGGCCGCTGCGGGCATGATCGCCCCGGCCTATGAAGTCATGCTGGACGGGGGCGGCGCCGATACACCGCTCGCGCGGCTCTGCTTCGAGAGTGCCGGCTTATGGCGCGACTTTGCCTTGGCGGTTCAGCGAGCGAGTGGCATGCCTGTCGGCTATCACACGGCCCCGACCCTGGCGCTGGCCCGCTCTCCCGAAGAACAGGCGCGGCTCGAAGCGCTTCATGCCGAGCTGGAACAGACGGCCCACGCGCCCCGCTGGATCGATATCGTCGACCATCGCGTCCGGCTTGGGTTTTCCGGAAAGGTCTGCGCCGGCCTTGTCCTGCCCGACGATCATCAGACGGACAATCGCCGCCTCATGCAGGCCTTCCAGCAGACTTCAGGCGCAGGACGCTTCGATCGCATCGCGCGGGCCCTTACCAGCAAAGCCGACCTCGAGGGAGAAGGCTATGACGTCATCGTCTGGGCGCGTGGCGCGCAGGAGTTTGGCGTCGATACGCTGGTGAAAGGTCAGGCGCTCGCCCTTGAGCCGCTACCGAATATGCCGGAGCAGGTGCTGCGTTTTGGGTCCGGATATGTCGTTCCGAAGCCGGACCGGATCGTCATCGGGGCGACGAGTGAAGCCACCTATGCCCATGCGGGCGTCCGGGAAGACGTTACGCGAGCGCTTCTGGATGCGGCGATCGGCGTGCTGCCGATGCTGGCGAAGGCGGACCTCATGGAGGTTTGGACAGGGCTCAGGCCCAAACGCGACAGCGGCCTGCCGCTTATCGGAGAGATCGCGCCGGGCGAGTTTGTTGCCGCAGCCCATCATCGCAACGGCATCCTGCTCGCACCGGCAACCGCCCGGCGCATCGCTGACATGATCGACGGTCGTGCCGGTCATGCGGATGCGGCTGTCTTCGCACCAGACAGGGTTCGCGCTGCGACATGATCGGCTAGCGCTGGATTTCACAAGATGAACGGCCTAGGTCTTGGCCGGTACAGGAGGATTTTGAGAATGCATTCGATCGGCCAGATGACGGAAGACCAGCTTGCAATCCAGGACGCCGTCGAGCGGACCTGCCGCCAGTTCGACGAAGAGTACTGGGCGAAGACCGACGAGACCGGCGACTGGCCGGAAGCGTTCTGTGATGCCATGGCCGAAGGTGGCTGGCTCGGCGTGGCATTCCCGGAAGAATATGGCGGCGCGGGCCTCGGCCTCACGGAAGCCGCGCTCGTCATGCAAACCGTGACCCGCTCCGGTGCCGGCTATTCCGGCGCCTCGGCGATCCATCTCAATATCTTCGGGCCGAAGCCGCTGGAGAAGTTCGGCAATGCCGAGCAGAAGCAGGAAAACCTTCCGAAAATCATCTCCGGCGAGGAGAAGATGTGCTTTGCTGTGACCGAGCCGAATTCAGGGCTCGACACCTCCAGCCTCGAGACCAAGGCTGAGCGCACCAATGCCGGATACACCATCAATGGCCGCAAGATCTGGACGACGGGAGCCCAGCGCGCCGACAAGATCCTGATCATTGCGCGGACCACACCAAAGGAAGAGTGCTCAAAGCCGTATCTCGGCCTGTCGCTCTTCTACACTGATTTCGACCGCAACAAGATCGACGCCAAGCCGATCCCCAAGATGGGCCGCAAGGCTGTCGAATGTAACATGCTCTATATCGATGGGCTGGAAGTGCCAAAGGAGCATCTGATCGGGGAAGAGGGCGCGGGCTTCAAATACCTGCTGCAGGGCCTCAATCCCGAACGCGTCCTGTTCGCTGTCGAGTCCGTCGGTCTTGGTTTCGCGGCCCTCGAACGCGCGGCGACCTACGCCAAGGAGCGCGTCGTTTTCGGTCGCCCGATTGGCCAGAACCAGGGCATCCAGCACCCGCTGGCGAAGAGCTGGGCGGAGCTGAAGGCAGCTGAACTTCTCGCCTACAAGGCCGCTGGCCTTTACGACGCCAACCAGGATTGCGGTGCCGAGGCGAATGCCGCGAAGTATCTCGGCACTGAAGCTGGCTTCAAGGCGTGCGAAACGGCTGTACTGACCCATGGCGGCATGGGCTATGCCAAGGAGTACCACGTTGAGCGTTACATGCGCGAAGCCATGCTGGCGCGCATCGCGCCGGTCAGCCGGGAGATGATCCTGAATTTCATTGCTGAGCGTGTGCTGGGCCTGCCGAAGAGCTACTAGGCTCAGGCCTACATATCGTCGGCGTCTTTCATGTGCTGGAAGAACTCGTCACGGTTGTTTGTGCGGGGGTAGGGGCCGTCCGGTACGGGCACGCCGAGGTGGGCGCAGAGCGGCTCCCAGCCATCCTTTGCACTATGAACGAGAAGGCGATCGTCCGGGAATGCCGCTTTCACGCTGGCTTCATGAGCTTCGAACGCCTTGATCAGTGCGTCCTTGTCTCGCGCATCTCCGAAGCTGCGCTCAAGCACCTTGGTCACCATGTTGAACCACTCAACCGCCTGAGGCGGCCAGGTCTCCGGCTTCCAGACCGTGGCGAGAATCGTCTCGGAAATACTGGCATACCAGCTCTCTGGTGACCGTGTGGACAGGATGATCTTCGCGTCTGGATAGGCCGCTGCTGTCTCTTCCCAAAAGGCCGCTGTCGGCCAATCCACTGCAGAATGATATCCGTCATAGATCGCCGCATAGTCCGGCTTTCCCGCCAGCGCTGCATTCCACAGCGGCACCTGCGTCTCTCCATTGTGGATCACTTCGATCATGTGATGACACGGCCCGAAGCCTAGCTGCTCCAGTGCCAGCTTAAGCGACATCGTACCTGTGCGCCCGAATCCGGCGCTCATGACTGTAAGTGACATGTTTCCCCCTCCCGAAACTGCTGATCATGGAAAAGCAGGAGAGAAGGCTAGCACGGGCGGTGACGGCCCGACAGTGTTTTGTCGGCCTATGGCGTGCCGTTCCCCTTGTTGCGACAGGAGTCGATCTGCTGGTCGAGCTGGGGGTCGCCCGGCACGATGAGCGGCGGCTTGCCTTCAGCGAGCACACCAATCTTGTCGGCGCCCATCATCGCGGTGAAGACCGGGCTTTCGGCGTAGATTTCCAGATCGGCGGCTGGTAGCTCTGCGTTTTCCTGCGCTTTCCAGTAGCCGCGTTCCGTCTCACCGCCTGCGGTAATGACGGCTGGCGCCGGTTTTGCGGGATCGATATCGACCATGCGGGTCATACGGATCATGCCGTATTCGGCGCACCGGACCATGAAGGAGGCTTCGCTGTTTTCGGGGCCAAAGCCCGTCCAGTTGGGCTGGGTCACCCAGGTGCCTTCAGCCGCCGGTTCTGACATGGCGCTTTCGATGTCGATATCGACGCCGCCGGTATAGGTCGGATCGGCGTCCGGATAGGCTTCGCCGGACGCGCCATCGCCTGCGTCCTGTGAGCTGCTCATACTCGCATCGGACGACATCCCGGCGGAGGTGCTCGCCCCGGACGTGGCTTCGGGGTCGACCGGTGGCGTCGGAACAGGCTCAGGCTCGCCCGGCCCGCAGGCGGTCAGCAGGGCGGCGGCAGATATGGCGGCAAAGGCATGTTGTCTCATGAAAGACACAACGACCGGTGCGCGGTAGCGTTCCGCGAAGGACGGTCAGTGGCTTTTCGGACGGCGCATGATCGTGCCGGAGAAGTTCAGGCAGGCCTTGCCATCTCCGGTGATGATGCCGCGAACGAAAATGATGGACCGCCCCGCGCGCAGCACCTCGCCGCGTGCCTCGATATAGGCGCCCTCCGGCGGACCGGAGAGGAATTCCGAATTGAATGCGACCGTGACGCCATACTCGCCTTCGATCTGCTCATGCGCAATGGCGAAGAGGGAGAAGTCGGCGAAGGCCATGAGGCAGCCCCCATGTACCACGCCGCCCGCATTCATGTGTTTGCGCTGGGCACGGAAAGCGGCGACCGGGCCCTGGTCATCGACACGGAAGTAGAAAGGGCCTGCGGTGTCATGTTCGAACGGCTCCTCCGGCCAAGTGTACCATCCTTCGAACTCTCCGCTGTCGACGCGATTTTCCGGAACCATGCTGCCTCCCTTTTCCTTCTGGGCCTTCGTCTAGCCTGCCTGCGACCATGCTGACAACGTCGTCAGCCTTGCCCTTCGACATAATTCCACGCAAAGCGTATGCTGAAATGAGATAATGATAGGAGGCTCTCATGGCATTCGATGCCGAAATCCGTCAGGCGCTGATCGAACAGGTGCGCCGCTTCGTGAATGAGCGTTGCATCCCGATCGAAGCGCAAGTTGGCGAGACCGATGAGGTGCCCCAGGATATTGTCAATGAAATGAAGGAGCTGGGCCTGTTTGGTCTCGCGGTTCCTGAAGAATATGGCGGCCTCGGTCTCGATATGGAGACCGAATGCCTCGTGGCGCTTGAACTCGGTCGCACGTCTCCGGCTTTCCGCTCGGTGGCCGGCACGAATATCGGCATTGGCAGCCAGGCGCTGGTCCTGTTCGGGACCGAAGAGCAGAAGCAGAAATACCTGCCGGGCATCGCTTCGGGTGACCTGATCGGCAGCTTCGCCCTGACAGAGCCGGGCGCGGGCTCTGATGCAGCCGGCCTCAAGACGAAGGCTGTGCGCGACGGCGATCATTACGTCCTCAACGGCACCAAGCGCTACATCACCAATGCCAACAAGGCGAACGTCTTCACCGTCATGGCGCGGACCAATCAGGATGAACCGGGGGCAAAGGGTGTCTCCGCCTTCGTCGTGGAGCGGGACCTGCCGGGCCTCAGCGTCGGCCAGCCGGAAAAGAAGATGGGCCAGCAGGGGGCGCATGTCTGCGACGTCATTTTCGACGATGTCCGTGTGCCCGCCGAAAACATGCTCGGCAATGAAGGCGAAGGCTTCAAGGTCGCCATGAGTGTGCTGGACAAGGGCCGCCTGCATATTTCCGCTGTCGCAACCGGCGCTTCCGAACGACTCATCAAGGAAATGGTCGAGTACGCGATGGAGCGTGAGCAGTTCGGCAAGCCGATCGCCCAGCACCAGCTGATCCAGGCGATGATGGCCGATAGCCAGGCGGAGACCTATGCCGCGCGCTGCATGATCCTCGACGCTGCGCGCCGCCGCGATGCGGGCGAGAATGTCACCATGCTCGCCTCGTCCACGAAACTCTTCGCTTGTGAAGCGACCGGCCGCGTGGCCGACCGCGCGGTGCAGGTCTTTGGCGGGGCCGGCTATATCACCGATTATGGCATTGAGCGCTTCTACCGTGATGTCCGCCTGTTCCGGCTCTATGAGGGCACGTCCCAGATTCAGCAGATCGTGATTGCACGGGAGTTGATGAAGGCGGCCAATGCTGGTTCGCTCTAAAGACTAGAAAAATTACCGGAGGGCTGAGGGCACCATGACGATCCAGGATGATATTACCGCCAGCGATGTCGGCATGAACGAAACGCGTCTCGCCCGCATTCCGGGCTATTTCGGCGCAAACTATCTCGACACCGGCAAGCTGCCCTGCATGGCGACGCTGGTGTCGCGCAATGGCCAGGTCGTGCATGAGGCCTATCGCGGCAAGACGCAGCTCGATGGTGGTCAGCCGATCAATGCCGACACCATCTTCCGCATCTATTCCATGACGAAGCCGATCACCTCGGTTGCGGCGATGATGCTGTTCGAGGAGTCGAAGATCCGGCTGGACCATGAGGTCTTCCGCTACATTCCGGAATTCGAGAACACAGAAGTCTGGGTGAAGGGCACCACAGACGATTACGAGACCCGCAAGCCGACCCGGCCGATGCAGGTGCGGGACCTGTTCACCCACACTTCGGGCCTGACCTATGGCTTCCTCTACCAGCACGAAGTCGATGCGCTTTACCGCAAGGAAAAGATTGCCCGGCCGGATGAGACGCTGGAAGAGATGTGTGCCAGGCTCGCCGGACTGCCGCTCCTCTTCTCACCCGGAACGCGCTGGAATTACAGCCACTCGACAGATGTCCTCGGGCGGGTGGTCGAGGTGGCTTCAGGGCAGACGCTGGATCAATTCTTCCGTGAGCGGATTTTTGGGCCGCTGAACATGGTCGATACGGATTTCTACGTTCCCGAAGACAAGCTGGGCCGCCTGATGGCTTGCTACAACAGGGACGCGGTCACCGGAAAGGTGACGCAGAGCGATGGCGCTGGCGAGGAGTCGAAACAGTACCGCTCACAGCCGCCGCTGCTCAATGCTGGCGGCGGGCTGGTCTCGACACTGCGGGATTATCACCGTTTCTGCCTGATGCTGCTGCATGGCGGCCGCCTGGATGGCGAACAGCTGCTCAGCCCGAAGACGGTCGAGTTCATGCGCCAGAACCATCTGCCGGAGAACAAGACAATCCGCCAGATGGGCGACAAGACCTTCTCCGAGGCCCGGATGGACGGCAATGGCTTCGGTCTCGGTGGTTCGGTTGTCACCGACGTTGCGGAGACGATGCAGCCGGGCTCGCTCGGCACGTTCAGCTGGGGCGGCCTCGCCAACACTTTCTTCTGGATCGACTATGAGGAAGAGCTGATCGCGATACAGGCCACCCAGATGATCCCGTCCGGTTGTTACCCGATCCGCCCGCAATTCCAGCAACTGGTCTATGCGGCGATTGACTGGTGATTGAATTGCCTGAGGTCTTTGCGTTTGCAGCAATAGTCCTCGTTCACCCGAAAAGAAAAGCCGGTAGACCCCGATAATTTCAAGGGCGTCTACCGGCTCGGATTAGTACGCGACTAAGCGCGCCAGATCAGACCTTCTTGAAGTCAGCCGGGCGCTTTTCGAGGAAGGCTTTCACGCCTTCGGCGAAGTCTGGCGAGCGGCCGGCCGTGCGCTGGGCGAAGCGTTCCGCCTGAAGCTGGGCGTCGAAGTCATTGTCTTCGGCCTGCCAGATCAGGTCGCGGATCAGGGCAAGCGCCGTGGTCGGGCCCTCGGCAAGCTGTTTGGCGTAGTTCTTCGCCTCGTCCATCAGCTTGTCATCGGCGACGACGCGATTGACCAGGCCCCATTCATGCGCCTGGCTTGCCGGGATCTTTTCGCCGAACAGGGTCATCTCCATGGCGCGCGCCCGGCCGATGGCGCGGGTCAGCAGGTAGGTGGACCCGCCATCCGGCACCAGGCCGATCCGGCGGAAGGCCTGCAGGAAGTAGCTGCTCTCGGCCGCCACGATGAAATCGCCGGCGAGCGCAATAGAGCAACCGACACCGGCCGCCGCGCCGTTTACGGCCGTGATAACCGGGTGGGGATGTGTGCGGATGGCCTTGATGAAAGGGTTGTAGAGCCGGTCGAGTTCCCGGCCTGCATCTGGCTTCCGCTCGGATTTTCCGCCGCCCATATTGCCTGACAGGTTGGCGCCGGAGCAGAAGCCGCGGCCATTGCCGGTGATGATCGTGCAGCGTGCTGCGTCGCCGGCCTTCTCGAGCGCCAGGCTCATTTCGTCGACGGTATCGACCCCGGCAGCATTCATCGTCTTCGGGTCGTTGAAGGCGATGACGGCAATGTCGTCCTCGACGGTGTAGGTAATCTTTTCGAAGCTCATCAGGGCGTTTCCTCTGTGCAATTTCTCGGGGAATGTACCCGCTTCTCGCCCTGTGAAAACCGTGACGTGGCGACAATCTTTGGATTGGGTCGATAATCCGGTAGAGTAAGGTGAGTTATACAATTTCTGGGAGGTTCGACATGGCTCTTGATGGTGCAAGCCCCGATCAAATGAGCTCCATTCTCGCAAAGCAGAAGGCCGCCCATCTGCGCGACGGCATTCCGTCCGCGGAAAAACGCGAGGAGTGGCTCGACAAGGCGATCGACCTCCTGGTCACCCACCGCACCGCGCTGAGCGAGGCGATGAGCGCCGATTTCGGCCACCGGTCCATCGACCAGTCGGACTTCACCGACATCGCAGGCTCCATCGGTGCGTTGAAATTCGCGAAGAAGAACCTCAAGAAGTGGATGAAACCGGAAAAGCGCTCGACCGAGTTCCCGCTCAACATGTTCGGCGCCAAGGCCCGCATCCACTACCAGCCGAAGGGCGTGATCGGGGTGATCAGCCCGTGGAATTTCCCGGTGAACCTGACCTTCACGCCGCTGGCCGGTGTGTTCGCCGCGGGCAACCGCGCGATGATCAAACCGTCGGAGTTTACCGAGCAGACCTCGGAGCTGATGAAGAAGCTGTTCGCGGAGTATTACACTGAAGAGGAAGTCGCCGTTGTGACCGGCGGCCCCGACGCCGGCGCCGCCTTCACCAAGCTGCCCTTCGACCACATCATCTTCACCGGCGCGACGTCGATTGCCTACCACGTCATGCGGGCCGCCGCCGACAACCTCGTGCCGCTGACGCTCGAGCTCGGCGGCAAGTCGCCGGTAGTGCTCGGCGAATCGGCCGATCTCGAAAAGGCCGCCAAGCGCATCATGGCAGGCAAGACGCTGAATGCCGGGCAGATTTGCCTCGCACCCGACTACGCTTTCGTGCCCAAGAACAAGACGAAAGATTTCGTCGCTGCCGCGACCAGCGCCGTCGAGACGATGTATCCGAGTGGTCTGAAAGACAATGTCGACTACACCTCCGTGATCAACCAGCGCCATTATGACCGGCTCCAGGGGTATCTTGAGGATGCCAGGTCGAAAGGCGCTGAGATCGTCGAGATCAATCCGAAGAACGAGCATTTCGACCAGCAGCCGCACCACAAGATGCCGCCGACCCTCATTGTCGACCCGACCGACGACATGAAGGTGATGCAGGACGAGATCTTCGGCCCGATCCTGCCGATCAAGTCCTACACCTCGACGCAGGATGCGGTGGCGTATGTGAACGCGCATCCGCGCCCGCTCGGCCTCTACTATTTCGGTGAGGACGCGAAAGAGCGCGACTATGTGCTGAACAACACGACCTCAGGCGGCGTCACCGTGAACGATGTGATCTTCCACGTCGCCCAGGAAGACCTGCCCTTCGGCGGTGTCGGCCCGTCCGGCATGGGCAGCTATCATGGCGTCGACGGCTTCAAGGAGTTCAGCCACCGCAAGTCGGTCTACACCCAGATCGGCGCCGACCTGCTCGCCATGGTCCGTCCGCCCTATGGCGACAAATACCGCAAACAGGTCCAGGGCCGCATCAAGAAGTAGGCTGGATTTCAATCCGGTTCAAAAAAAGAGGCGAGACACTCAGGTGTCTCGCCTTTCTTTATTGTCTCAAGTGCCGTGTGCGTCAGCTCTACCGCTTCAGGAAATCCGGAACGTTGTCGCCGAAGCCGCGGACGGCGTCGGAGGCTGGCGCCAGTTCGTCCTTGCCGCGCTTCTTGTCCCGTCCGGATCCTTTCTTGGCGCCGCCGCGGGATGATTTTGGCTTGTCGGATCTGGGCTTTTCGGCTGGCTTGTCGTCGGACTTGGCCGCCGGTTTCGTCTCTGTCTTGCTCTCGGTATCCTTGGCCTCGGCGGGCTTGCTGTCGGACGTGGTCTCGTCCTTGGCCCGGCTTCGGCTGCGTCCGCCGCGCGAGCGGCCACCCGAGCGGCTGTCGTCGCTGCCACGGCCACCGCGGCTGCGACCGCGCCCACCTTTGCGGCCACCTGTGTCCTCGGGCAGGTTCTCGATCTCTTCGGCGAGCCCTTCGGGCATCAACTCCTCGACATCGGTCTGAATCATCTTGACCACACCGGCCCACGACTTTTCGTCGAACGGTCCGACAATGGTGACACTTTCGCCCTTCTTGCCGGCACGGCCCGTCCGGCCGATGCGGTGGACATAGTCCTCATCCTTCGGGGGCGGGGCATAATTGAAGACGTGGCTCACATCCGGCACGTCCAGACCGCGGGCGGCCACATCGGAGGCGACCAGCAGCTTCAGGTCGCCATCGCGGAAGCGGTCGAGTGTCTGTGTGCGATAGGCCTGCGGCAGGTCGCCATGGATCGCGGCGGCATCGAAGCCATGTTTGATGAGCGATTTCGTGACGACATCAACTTCCCGCTTGCGGTTGCAGAAGACGATCCCGTTCTTCACTTCGCGTGCCTCGATCACCCGGCGCAGCGCAGTGCGCTTGGCCTTGTCATCGTCGCGCGAGAGTTTGACGACAAATTGTTTGATCGTCTCGGCTGTCTGCGCCTGGCGGGCAACCTCAATCTTCTTAGGCTGATTCTGGAAACGCTGGGCGAGCTTGTTGATCTCCGGCGGCATCGTTGCGGAGAAGAGCAGGGTCTGGCGGCGTGGCGGGAGCAGCGCGCAGATTTTCTCGATGTCCGGGATGAAGCCCATGTCGAGCATGCGGTCGGCTTCGTCGATGACGAGGATCTCAACACCTGTCAGCAGGATCTTGCCGCGTTCGAACTGGTCGATCAGGCGGCCTGGCGTCGCGATCAGAACGTCGACGCCGCGCATCAGCTTCTGCTCCTGCTCCTTGAAGGAAACGCCGCCGATCAGCAGCGCCATTTCAAGCTTCAGGTTCTTGCCATACTTCTCGAAGTTCTCCGCGACCTGCGCGGCAAGTTCGCGCGTCGGAGCAAGGATCAGCGTGCGCGGCATGCGGGCGCGGGCACGGCCCTGTTCGAGGCGGTGGATCATCGGCAGGACGAAGGCGGCGGTCTTGCCGGTGCCTGTCTGCGCAATGCCGGTCACGTCGCCGCCGAGCAGGACATGCGGAATCGCTTCGGCTTGGATCGGGGTCGGCGTGTCGTAGCCCGCCTCGTCGATGGCCTGGAGGAGTTTTGGGCCAAGGCCCAGGGCAGCGAAGGTTGTTTTCGGTGTGTCGTCTTGTTTGTCGGTCAAGTGGTGTGCTTTCGGGATGGTTTCAGGAATAACGCTCGGAAAGCCGTCCGGATGACGGCAGGCCCGGGCGCTTCCATGCCCGGAAGAACATATTGGCGCCGCCATAGCTGAATTTTTGCACATGCGAAAGAGGGCTGGACAGTCTGCCAGTATTGGAAGCGCCGCCTAAAGAAAGGGCCCGCCTTGCGAAAAGGCGGGCCCTTATGGTCTCAGCGTGTTGGTAACGCCTAGCTTGCGTCGGCCAGATTCTGGTTCACGAAGTCCCAGTTTATGAGATCGTCGAGGAAGGCCTGCATGTAGTTCGGGCGCGAGTTCTGGTAGTCCAGATAATAGGCGTGCTCCCACACATCCATGGTCAGCAGCGGCGTTGCACCCGGCTCGGTCAGCGGGGTTTCTGCGTTCGGCGTCTTGCGGATGCCGAGCTTGCCATCCTTCAGGACAAGCCAAGCCCAGCCTGAGCCGAACTGGCCGCCACCGGCTGCCTTGAACTCGTCGGCGAATTTCTCATAGGAGCCGAAATCGGCGTCGATCTTGTCGGCAATGGCGCCCGACGGCTTGCCGCCGCCACCCGGCTTCATGGAGTGCCAGTAGAAGGTGTGGTTCCAGACCTGGGCAGAATTGTTGAAGATGCCTGCCTTGGAGGAATCCTTCGACGCGGCGGCGATGATCTCTTCCAGAGACTTCCCTTCAAGCTCGGTGCCTTCAATCATCTTGTTGAGATTGTTCACATAGGCCTGATGGTGCTTTCCATAGTGGAAATTCAGCGTCTCTTCTGAGATGGCTGGAGCCAGCGCATCGCGGGAATAGGGAAGGGGGGGTAGTTCGAAAGCCATAAGGGTCGCTCCTTGCGTTGATGTGTCTAGGTTTTTAGCGCGTCGCAGTTCATATGGGTTCCATGCCACAGACTACTACCCTCACAAGTCCTGAAATTTGGGCAAGTCTCGATGAGAAAGTTCAGGCTGGCGACGAGGACCGCTGGCTGTCCTCTCGTTACGCGCCCAAGCCTGAACGCCGGGCCCTGATTGCGCTTTATGCCTTTGCCTATGAACTTGCACGCGTACGCCTCGTCGTGACCGAGCCGGGCCTTGGCGCGATCCGCTTCCAGTGGTGGCGTGAAGCGCTGGAAGAAATCGAGCAGGGCGAGACCCCACGGGCTCATGATGTCGTCGGCCCGCTTGCAGAGATGCTGGCGGAAAAGCGCTATCGCATCGATGCGCTAAAGCGGCTTGTCGACCAGTTCGAGGACGCCTTCGAGGATGCCGACCGCACCCAGCAACCGGAAGCCCTGCTGACGGCAACCGCCGCCCGTGTCCTGGCTGATGCGCATGGGTGGGGACAGCATATCGCAACGCTCGCCCCGCATGTGGCCGCAATGCGCCGGGGCGAATCGGTCGGGTATGGACCTGTCGTTCCGCGCGCGCCGAAAGCCATCCGCCCGGCTGTCGCGCACCTGCGCTTGCGCCGCCTCTATGGAAAGCAAAGCGAAGCCGGCAATCTTTCGCGGCGCCTCTGCGTCATGCGGGGCGTGATGAGCGGCAAGGTGTAGTCCGCGCAGTCAATACACGTGGCTTGACAGGAAACCGTAAAGTTTCCTAATAAAAGGAAACCAAGAGGTTTCCTATGGCTGATGCTTTGCAGTCTTCTCTTCATGCGCTGGCCGATCCGACGCGGCGTGAGATCATCTCCATCCTGACCGGCGGCGAAGCCCGGCTCGGCGAGATTGCCGAGCGGTTCGACATGACCCGCCCGGCCATCGCCAAGCATCTCGGTGTGTTGAAGGCCGGCGGCCTGATCGAGGTCGAGGCGCGCGGCCGCGAGCGTATCCACCGCCTGAAGCCGGGCGGGCTCGCGCCCGTGCTCGACTGGGTCGGCTATTACAGCGCCTTCTGGGATCACAAGCTCGACAGATTGAAACAGGCCATCGAGGCCGATGATGAGGAGACCGGTCATGAGTGATACCGCCATCGAGAAGACGATTCACCTGAAGTCACCGATCGAGAAGGTGTGGGCCTTCCTGACCACGCCGGACAAACTCGCCCGCTGGTTTCACGAAACCGACCAGCCTCTCGACAAGGCTGGTGTGGACTTCATCTGGCTGCGCCACGACACCGATGCCGGAGATCGCAAGCTGATGTGGGGGAGGGTGCTTGAAGCCGATGCGCCAAACCGTCTGGTGCACACGTTCACGCATCAGTGGATCGATGGGATGGAGACGACCGTCACCTGGGAACTCACAGCTATTGGTGACGGCACGCGACTGAAGCTGACCCATGAGGGCCTCGACCAGCGCGAGAATCCGATTGAGGAACTCGGCAGTCACGACAAAGGGTGGGATGCTCACCTCTATCGCCTGCGCGACATCATCTAGGGAGATCTCGCCGGCGCGCGCTCACTCCGCTTTGAAGGCCGTGTCCCACCAGGTCGCCCAGCGTTCTGCGAGCTCGTCTGGGCTGTCGGTGAAAAGCTTTTCGCCGCGCGCCAGGCAGGTCTCTTCAATGCTGGCCTGCCGCGCGGTGGCGAGCCCATCAATGAGTTCTGCGGTGTCTGAATTGGCGCCCAGCAAGTCGGCGGCCGTCGCACTCAGGACAGCGAGATCGTGGTGTTCGCCCAGCTCGTCCGAGAGCGTATCTGCCTGGTCGACATAGCCCTTCATGACCGGCGGCCAGATCCGCTTCAGCAGGCGCAGATGGTACCAGTGGTACTTCACCCGCTTGCGCCATTCATGGAAGTCTTCCGCCTTCCCGGACTTACGGGCGGTGGCCATCGCTTTCTGCGCACGCTTGTAGGTCTTGGCCGCGCCCGGTGCGAAGGCGTCAGCGCCTTTCGCATCAAGTGACCAGTCCTCGACGCGGTCCAGCGCCTCCCGGAAAACCAGACGCATATCCGCCAGCCGCTCCTCGACTTCGCTCTCATCGAGATTGTCCCGGCGTTTCTCCAGCGCCGCACGAAGCGGCTTCAGGGCGGCTTTCTTCAGTTCGTCGCTGAAATGCGCTTCGACCTCTTCAAGCGATTCCAGAACGGCCGTCGCATCACGTATGGACGAGAGCGTGCGCGCGGCATCGCGGAAGGCCGTGTTCTCCTCGGAGTAGCCACTGAAAGATCCGCGCACCAGCCGCAGCAGCCCGCGCAGCTTCTTGCAGCGTTTGCGAGCCTGGTGCACGCGTTCGGCCTGGCTCAGCTCTTCATCGCGCAGCTCCGCGAGGCCCGTCTCGAGCTGGCTCACGGCGATCCTGCGCAGGCCGGTATCGATGCTCTGGTCTGTCAGTTTAAAGGAATAGGCCAATCCGCGGTCTCCGCTTGTCTGCTGTTGCTACGCGCGACACGCTCAGGCTGTTCCTGATGTCTCGGCTGGCCGGACCGCAGGCGGCGCAGGCCGGGCCTGAAGGTTTGGCCGTGGCATCAGGGTCAGAATGAACATGACAAGCATGAACCAGATTGCGATGACGAGGAAGCAGTCGCGAAAGGCAAAGACGCTGGCTTCGGCGGAAATCTGCTTTCCGAACTCGCCAAATGCCGTCTGGAAGGCCGGCATGGGTGGCATGCCGGCGACCTCATATTGCTGCGCATGCTGGAAATGCTCATAGGCAAGCTGGGGGTTGGCCTCGTTCAGTCCGGCCGCCAGGTGGTCACCATGGAAAATCAGCCGCCGCTGCAGCAGGATGGCGAGCAGGTTCACCCCGAAGGCCCCGCCCACCTGCATCAGGAAAGACGCGCCGCCGGTCGCCGCTGCCAGCAGGTGCGGCGGGGCGGCGCGAACTGCCGTCGTATTGGCGGGCGGCATACAGAAGCTGATGCCGACACGGCTGAGCACGATCATCCAGACCAGCGGCCAATAAGGCGTCAGCATGCTGATATGCGACAGAAACCAGGCGGACAGGGTAAAACAGATGATGCCGAAGCCGAGCAGGAGGCGCGCATCTACCTTGTCTGTCAGGTTCCCGGCAATGGGAAAACCTATGACCATGGCAAGGCCTGCCGGAATCATCATCACGCCCGCAGCGGTCGGCGAGTAGCCCTGAACAAGCTGGACGAAGAGCGGGATGAGATAGGTCGAGCCATAGATGGCAATACCTGTCGCGGCGATGATCATCCCGGCCGACCAGAATTGACGGTATTTGAAAATAGCCGGGTTCAACGCCGGATGAGGGTGGCGCAACTCCCACAGGATGAAGCCGACAAGGACCACCGCGCCGAGCGTGAACTTGATCAGCGAGAGATCGGAGTCCCAGCCATCCCGGTTGCCGCCGGCAAAGCCCGACAGTAGCGACACGATGCCGATGGTCAGCAGGCCCAGACCCACCCAGTCCAGCGGGCGGCGTTCGGCCTGCTGCTCCGGGTCGGCCTCCGGCATCAGGAAGTAGGCCGCCCCCAGCGCCACAATGGCCAGTGGTACGGTCGCGACGAAGACCAGACGCCAGCTTGCCAGGTCGACCGCCACGCCCCCGAGCGCAGGGCCGAAGGCCGGGGCGAGGACAACGCCGATGGAGAAGATACCAATGGCTGTGCCACGCTGGTGATCCGGGAAGGTCTGGAAGATCAGGAACATCGACATGGGCTGGATAAGGCCGGCCGCCACACCCTGCATCGCCCTCGCAAGAATCAGCAAGGCCAGCGAAGAACTGACCGCGCCGAGCAGTGAGCCCGCCACAAACATCAGCATGGCGAAGATGTAGGTGAAGCGTGGGCCGTGGTTCGACATGGCCCAGGCGTTTGCGAGCATCGCAATGGTCGAAGAGGCGAGGAAGGCCGTCGACATCCACTGGGCCTGATCCTGTCCAAGGCCGAAGGCGCCGATGATAGCGGGCAGGGCGACATTGATCGTCGTTGCCGCCAGCAGCGTACCCATCGAGCCGGTGAGCATCGCGAAGAGAAGCAGCCAGCGGTAGATGCTGCCGAACTGGGCGAACCGGTCGCGCACGGCCGGGTTTGCGAGTGGCGGAATGTCATCAGGCAGCGGCAGGGGCGCCTTCGGGGCCCTCTCTGCGCGCGGACTGCCTGAGATGCTCATAAGCGGCTTTTATCCTGCCTCATCGGGAGGCTGTTTGCGGATCTGTGCCCGTACCATGGTGCCGGGCCGCAACGGCACGTCTGCCTCCTCAATGTCGATGCGGATCGCGATGCGCTGGGTAATCTTCGTGAACACGCCATTGGCATTGGGGTTGGGCATCAGCGCGGCCTCGCCAATCGTGGCATCATGGACCTTTGTGACCCGGCCCCTGATCTCCTCGCCGGGATAGGCGTCCGCCTTGATTTCCACCGGGGCGCCGGGGCGGACATGGCGGATATTGGTTTCCTTGATGTTGGCTGAGACCCAGACGCTTTCCGGATCGTGGAGCAGCGCCATACGGAAGCCGCGTAGCGAGTGTTCGCCGACATCGTAGAAGATCTCGTCCACGATACCGTCGATCGGGCTGCGGATGGTGTGCTGGTCGACGACCACCTGCTGGGCCTCGACGCGCGCTTCAACCTGCTTCAGGGCCGCGCGCAGGACAGGCAATTCAAGCTCGATCAGCTCGACTTCCTGACCACCGATATTGGCCGTGCGCTGCTCGGCGACAGCCCGGTTGCGGTCAGCCTCGGCACGGCGCAATTGCTGTTCGGCGGTTTCCAGCGCATTGGTCGCCTGGTCGAGCGCAGCCTGCGAGACCCGTCCGCGGTCAAACAGGTCCCGGGTGCGCTCATAGTCGCGCTGTGCTGTGGCATAGTCCGAACGGGCTGCCTCGACAGCAGCGCTCGCTGACTGTGTGCCAGCGGTACGCGCATCCACTTCACTGCCGGCTTTGGAGGTGGCGAGCGAGGCGCGGGTTTCCTCGCGCGAAATTTCCGCGCGCAGGCGTTCAGCGTCGGCTTCATATTCCGCGAGCGTGTAGGCGGCCTCGCGGTCATCAATGGTAAAGAGCACGTCGCCGGCCGAGACCCGCTCGCCCTCGCCAACAGCAACACCGGTGATGCGGCCGGAGATATCGGTCGAGACGGCGATCATGTCGGATGCGATGCGGGCATCGGCCGTCGAGACATAGGCAGCGCGGTGAATGAGGAAGCGGGCGATCAGGAAAACAGCGATGAGCGCAATCAGCAGGCCGCCGATCAGCCGTGCGCGGCGCTTGAGCACGCCACCGACGCGCCGCATGCGGGTCGCAGGTCCGGCCTCCGACTGAGCCGGAGAAGATGCGATCGTTCCGTCCATGTCTTCTACGCGCCCCGACGAGGGCGCACGCCTTTCCTCCCTGCCGGTTCAATGACCGCCGGATACGTTGTCCGGAGCCCGACTATGCCACTTTCGAGCGTTTGTTCGAGGGCTGACGTTGAGGCAACCCTATCACTGATCGGTCAGACCGGGATCAGGCAGCTTCCTGCAACACCTGTCGCCGGCCAAGGGCGCGCACATAGTCTGAAGGCAGCCCATGTTCGCGAGCCCCTTCACGGATGATGTCGAGATAGGCGGGGCTCGGGGGAAAGTACCCCTGTGGGAACGCCACATACGTCTGGCATCGCAGAGGCTTGCCATCCTCCGTGGTTACGGTGAGGGGAACCCGTTCATAGGCTGCCGGGTCTTCGATCTCGTCGAGTTTGGAAAAAGCCTCTTCACCCAGTTTGAAGACGACACCGTAAACGGTGGAAGCCTTGTACGGCTTGATGCTGGCGACGCCGCCCGGCCGGTAGGAGCCTCTACGGTTAAAGACGAGCTTGTAGTCGTCCAGACGGGCCAGCGCGACCGGCTCGACAGGGCCGACCCGCTTTTCGAGTTGCTCGGTCTTCAGGTTCGACCCATAGGCAAAATAGAGGCGAGCGGCTGGTACGTCCTGCATTGCAGTCTTAGTCGACATCGAAATTCCGCTTGGTCCGGAGGAACCATCGCAGATAACGATAAAGCTTCACAGGCGGAAGCCCGGCCTGCTCGTTGACTGCAGTCAGCCGTGCCTCGCGGGCGGCGACGTAGTTCCTGACCACGATATAGGCGCGCTCCATCCTGCCGCCGGATTCCTGATTCAGCAGGTTGGCATCGACGACGCCCCGATAGGCGCCCTCACAGGTGAATTCATAGAAGTCGATCAGGTACATGATGACGCGGTCGGTCTCGTCGTCCTCGATCACGTCATCTTCAATCGTCTTTCCCGAGGCGATCCAGCGCGCCATCGTGATCCGGGCTTCCGAGACCGGCCCTGGCTCGAAGATACGCGACAGCAGCTGAAAGGTCGTCTGCCGGCGTTCATTCAGATTGTCGCGATAATTACGATAGAGAAAGGTGAGAATAGCGAGCAGGACCGACAGGCCGGTTATGGCATCGCCTGCGGAGATATTTCCGGACCAGTTCAGCATACCTTTTCCCCCGCATTGCCTGCCGCGAGCTTAATCGGCCAGCGCCGCCCGTCTAGGCCGTATCGTGCTCAAAGCCGTGCCCTGTCGGTTCAGACGCAGGGCGTGCGGCGCTGACGACTATTGGCAGACGGGTCTGCGCATGCGCATAAGCCCGCAATGTTCTCTCAGCCCGCCGCCGAGCTATCACTTGCAACCGCCCTCCGGCGCGGCCTTAGCCTCCGCTGCCCGCGCTGTGGAGAGGGTAAGCTCCTCATCGGGTATCTGCGTCAGGCGCCGGCGTGTTCCCATTGCGGGCTGGAGACTGGTGCCATTCGGGCCGATGACGGGCCGCCATGGCTGACCCTGCTGGCCACCGGACACCTGCTCGCGCCTTTCATGATCATCGTTTTCATGAGTACGAAACTGCCCGTCTGGGCGAGCACGATGGTGATGGCGCTGGTGGCGGCCAGCCTTTGCGTGGCCCTGTTGCCGCGGGCCAAGGGGCTGTTTATCGCCGCGATCTGGAAGCTCGGCGCGCAAACCTCAGCGAGCCCCGACGAGACGGGCTAGTCCTCGAAGCCGAGGAAGGTCGCCGCTTCATCCACGGTCTTGCGTTTGGAGACGACGGAATTTGCCGGGAAACTGTCATCCGGCCAGCCCATGGCGATACAGGTCTGGATGACCTGGTCGTCGGGGATCTTCGCATGCTCGCGCACGACCGGGCTTTGCATGATGCCCTGAGAGTTGATAACGCAGCCCAGCCCGCGATTCCAGGCCGTGTTGACGATGCAGTTCACCACCCCGCCGCAATCGAAAGGCGCGATGTCGCTGCCCTGGATCGACTTGTCATAGGTGATGACGATGGAGACCGGCGCATCGAACTGGCGGAAGCCGCGCAACACCCAGTCCATCCGCGCCTCCTTGTCATGACGCTCGATGCCCATGACGCCGAAAAGCTGTTTCGCGATCTCGATCTGGCGCTCGCGATGGACACCTTCATAGCCCGGCCCCATGCGGAACTCGCGCGAGTCCGGTACACCGGCGACATTGCGCTCGACATTGCCTTCGCGAATCCTGTCCAGCACGTCGCCGGCGACGACATAGAAATTCCACGGCTGGGTATTGAGCGAGGTCGGCGCGCGCATCGCGATCTCGAGAATCTCGCGTACCAGCGCCTTCGGCACCGGCTTGTCCAGATAGCCGCGAATGCTGCGGCGGCTTTTGACGACCTCTTCGAATTCCATGTCTTTCTCCCGGCATGTCTTTTACCGGGCGGAAGCTAGAGGGCTGCCGCAGCGGCAGCCAAGTGAGAAAACCGTGAGCGGCTGATGCGATCACCCGCCGCACTTCCTTCCGTGCGGGGCCGTGCGCATCTAGCAGCCATGTACGAAGAACCAATCCGCCGGGGGCTGAAGCTCCGTTGCGCGCGCTGCGGCGAGGGCAAGCTGTTCCGCGCCTATCTCAAATTCAACGACGAATGTCCGGCCTGCGGGCAGGACTTCACTGTCGCCGATACAGCTGACGGCCCGGCTTTCTTCGTCGGCTTCCTGGTGATGATCCTGTTTGCGCCCTTCTACTTCATCCTGCCGATGCTGCCCTTGCCGCTTCCGCTGATGATCGGGTCGTGGGTCCTGCTGCTCTCGATGATGATCGGGCTCGCGCTGTTCCTGCTGCCGCCCTTCAAGGCGGTGCTGTTCAACCTGCAGGTCCGCAACCGCGCCGAAGAGGCCCGATGGGAAAGCACCGGCAAGCACGGCAGTCCGCCGAAACACTGGAAGCACTAGCCACTTGGACCGCTCACCCCGGCGAAAGCCGGAGTCTCAGCAATTGAAGCGCCAGGCTTACCGCAGGAAGTCCCGGCTTTCGCCGGGATGAGCGGGGCCTGAGAGAGGGTTACCGGTGCCGTTTCGGCCCGAGCATGTCGCGAAAGGCCTCGAACGTCCCACGCGCGACCTGCGTCACCGTCGGCTTGCGGCCATGGGCGTGGCGGACGAAGTGGACGCAGTTGGACCCGGTGAGGTGATAGTCATGCCCGATCCGGCGGCGCGCCCGCTCGGTGGCAAGAAAGTCCCCTGCAGAATCGCCGGGGCCATGATTGATCACAGGGCGTCCGCGGGCAAAGGCGGCGACAGATTGTGTCACCACCCCGCCATACCGCCCATTGTTCGACACCACCCGGCCACCCCAGGTCACCACACCATAATGGCGAAGCACCCCGCCAAAGCGGACAGAGACGACATCCCCGGGTCGCAGATCATTTTTATCGTTCATCGATAAACGATATGATGAAAAGAAGTTTAGGTCAAGCGGATCAGGGGGCTAGCCCCATGCGCTATGCTGGGGCACAAATTTTTGATCGCTTGGCCAACGCGAAACAAACTTCTCGCATTCCCTGAAAGCTGCTTTGTGTAAGTCTGGAAGAAGCTCCAGTTGCGAAACAAATTCATCGCGATCCATTTCGTTGCAATGCGCAAAAAAGTATCTTGGAGGTGACGGCAGCCAATCGCTATGAAGAGCTTCTGCGAATGCTATCAGGACGTTTTGAAAGCCCCGGAAATAGGCGACATCTGAGTATGATTTTCGCCTTCGGTATTCTTTGATTTTGTCTTCATACGCAAAAATTCGCCGTCGAAGCGCGTGGACATCGGAAAATTTGCCAGTAGCTCTAACGTCTCGTGCCATTTGAAGTGCGTGAATTAGACCATCTTGATACATGCCCGAGAGTATGACTTGCGGGTTTTCTTGAAGATCGTACGAGTCCCACAAATCTTGATGTTCATGTAGAACTTCGATGAGTTCCTCCTCAGCTGCATCATAAACCCAGTCTTCAAGGAAGCAGTATTTGTTACACATGTGTTCTTTTACTGTTTCTAAAAAGAACGTTCCGTCTGTGTGAATCTTTTCTAAGAGATCGTCCTCAGATTTTTCATCAAAAGGAGATACGAAGTAGTGTGTTTTTGGAAACTTGCCGTGTGCCTGTTTTACGAATTCATATATGTCTAGGAAGTCGTCATCCTGAAGTGAATATCCTACAAAAACACAAGTTTTAGTTGTCAGGAGCTCTTTTAGTTTTCCCCCGATTAGAGACGACGGAAGACGGTTCCTACACTCTTCATAGTCTGTGCGGCTGGCGATGATTGACGAGTAATCGTCAATGGTACCGTGAATTTTTAGAACCTTACGGCCTGTGACCTCCCAAAACCGCATATCGGAATCGTATACATAAGGCTTTGCAGCGCAAATATCTTCAAGATAACGATCCCAATTGGTCGTAATAAAAGTTTCAAAATATGGCATTGTAGCCAGCTCTTTGAAAAACCTCGTTGCACGATTCCGTAAATCTGAGAATTTCTGAATATAATCAAACCGATGCTGGACTTTTTGCATGAAGTGAAAGCGGCCGTCAGGTTTTGCGCAGGCTTTCTCTACAACGTCAGGAAAAGGAAGATCAGAATTGTTCAACCCTGCTACGCGGGCGATCTCGACATACAATGAGTGAGGCGCGCTAGTCTTGTTCTCCGTGCTTACTCCCGCTCCGATAAAGAGAACAACATTCTGCGCTTCGAGCTCGTCGAACAAGAACTCATCGATTTCGAATTCGAAGCGGCCTGCGCAATAGGGGCATTCGCAGTAGTTTTCGTTGCTCAAGTGTAGTACCCAGTCAGCTTAAATGAAGGTAGTGTCTCAGTTTGAAATTTCTTTCAGCTGAAATACAAAAGCCCCGCACAAGGCGGGGCTTAGGGACAGTTTGACAGTGTCTAGGCTACTCGAAACTTGTCATCGCTCCTCGGAGTAGCCTGCCTAGTACTCTAGGTCTTAGATCCCGACTCAGCGGGAAGGTACAACGTTTATATATCGCCTCAGTTGCCCGAAATCAATGAATGAAGTCCTAAGCCGTGCACAATCGCGAGCCGCACGCCTTTTATATCTGTGGCGCCTAGGGTTGGATAAACATATTTCCGCCTATCTGTTTTGAATGGCGATAGCCGTTGATAAGACACGCTCATCACAAGGTCTGCCTTTGCCCAGCAATCAAGATCATCGGGTTCTTCAGGGTGATAGTTCTTGGACAGCTTGTAGCAGAAAGGGTGCTCATGGATTGGCGCAGTAGTGCTGATCGGCACCACGGTAGCCAGCTCCGGCCTATGAGGCAGCCTGGGTGCGATCACAACGACAGGGCGGACCTTCCCAATTTCAGGGTGGACCGCATTCTTGAGGTTGCAGACAAAAACCTGGCCCACCTTGGGGGGAAATCTTAGCGCCAATTATCCAGCCTTCTTCTTATATGATCCGCGCTTCTTCGGCGTCGGGTTGGCCGCATCAATCAGGCCCACAATCCAAGCCATGTCATGCTTTTCATCCGTCAGACCGGCGGCGACTGCGGGCGTCGTTCCGAGCGTCTTATGTTTGCGGCAGAAATTATAGAATACGAAATAGAGCGCAAGCGCGTGGCAGTGGTTGTCGAACTTCTTTGAGAAGGCATTCGTCAGGCGCGTGAAGCGGCGCATGGACATGCGCATGGTGAGGTTCTGGCGCTCAACGTAGGACGTTGAAATCTTGCTCTTGTCCGGCGTGCCCGTCTGAACTTTTTTCTTGATGCCGGTGCATTCGGCAGGACTGTAGCGCGTCGTCTTGCCTTGCGGCTGATTACCGTAGAGCTTCACAAGCTGGGCATAGTCGATCTCATTGCCGAATGCCTGATCGATGGCGTTCAGGTAGACCTTGTGGCCGTCCGTCGTCATCTGCACGCGGTTATCGAGGCGCGATGCAAGGTCCTGCATGAAGTGGTTAGCAAACTCCGCGTCACGGCCACCGACAAACCAGTTACAAATGAGCTTGCTGTCGGCATCAATCGAGGTCCACGTCCAGACATCACCCGCGAAGTCCGGCATGTCAGCAGCGTCGGCCTGCTTCTGCTTGGCGTAGCAGAACGACCAGATTTCATCACACTCGACGCGCTCGCTCTTGAGGCCGCGCACATTCTCGTCATGGAAATCCAGGCAAGCTTCGCCAGCGTCCACGAGCAGTTTCGTCACCGTGTTGATGGAGCAGCCTGCAACCCGGCTGATCGAGCGCATAGAGCTGCCCTCAACAAGCATGTTGAGGATCATGACGCGCTTTTCGAGGGGAAGGACATTTGCCATGCCCTTTTGATATGAACTTTTATGCTTAGCGTCAAGCATTATTTTCAATCCAATGCGCCGAGTCATTGACTTTTGGGTCAATTTCGGCTTTAAGACGCACTGAAGCAGCCGGGTTTTGGAGACCCAGCCACTTCAGCTCCTACCCCTTTTGGAAGGGGGCGGTGAGTGTGCCGCTAGAAGCGGCTATCCGGCAACAACCGGGTGGGATGCCAAGCCACGCTAACCTCCTTTCTTCTCTGGGTTTGCGCAGGAGTCATAGCAGTGCTCCATTTGGAGCAGTGCTACCGTTAAGCGAGGCGCTATCCTCGCCAACGTACGGGCCGGTCTTTTGCGAGACCGGCCCGATCTTTTGCGGCTCTTCTCCTTCGATGTAGAGCCGGTATGTCTTATCTTTGGCGTTCTTTACAATGCGATGCTGCTTCACCAGTCGGGACAGCACATTGTAAGCGCTGGTGTTGTTGCGCTCGACAGGCCCCCGAACCTGCGGCATTTCAAGAAGTTCACCAATGACTTCTCGCCCTGTTAGAGGGCGGTCGCTGCGCTCTAGAACTTCGATAACAGCATCAGTAATGGGCGAACCAGCCGATACGCGCTTGGGGCGCACATCAGGGCGCCTTCCTTCATTAACCGCGGTCATGTGCTGATCAAAAGCTTCTGGTGTGAAAGCATGCGCATTGTGGCGAACGACAAGCCCTTGGCTCTCTAGCTTTAGAAGTGCTCCGTAGAAGCTCTTATCAGACTGCTCCAACGCGGGCCCTAGCGGTCCCTCCGTTAGAGCCGCCTTCATGTCTGCATACGAAACCACGCCTTCGGGCGCTTCTTGTACCAGAAAAAGGATTTCTGAGGTCCAAGTGCTTTTCTTTACCCGGTTAGACGTCGAACCCGCAGCCCTGGGCGAAGGATTCCTGAAACCCTTCAGGGCGGGAAGCATTTCTTTAAGAAGTTCAATCTTTTTGAAATCGCTATTGGCCTCGGCTCGCAGAGTCTCGGCTCGCTTTTCCAGATCATCCGCATGGCGCAGCTTATCGTGCGCACGATTCTCAAAATCGGCGATATCGCCCATCGTAAATGCAGGCGTATCCGGGGACGGCCCCTGCGAAGGAGATTCTTTACTCATTTCTCCCTCCTGCACTATGAAGGCGATAGGCGCAACAGATAGGAGTGCAATGGGTGAAAATCGGAACGGAAGGAGAAAATTATCCCTTTTTCCAGCGTTTAGCAGCAGCCTTCTTCGCAATCTCCGACCGCTGCTCCTTCGTCAGCTTCTCGGCGCGCGCCTTCCCGCCCTTGCGCCCCATCTGAGCCGCAGCGGATGAAACCTCATCCTTGCTGTCGTCTTCTTCCTCGCCAGTGGCGATCTTTGCCACCTTGATAGCGGCGCCAATCACATCGGCGGGGCGCTTCTCGCCCTTCGGTCCTTTAGGCATTCTTGGCCTCATGCTGCTGTATGATCGTCTTCAGCTCCACAATTCTTTGCTTTCTGTCGAGAATGGTCTCTGTGGTGGTGTCAACCTGCTTTCCATCGCGCCGCTCTCCTGTGGTCATTCGGCCACTTTCCATGAGCGCAATAGATCTTTCCCAGTCCGCGCATTGTCTGCGAGCCCACTCTATTACACGGTTTGACATGCCTAAGCTCCTATTGCTTAACGCTAAGCATATAGGAAAGAGGCCGACCGTTCAAACGGCTTGAATTTCAAACTGAGACACTACCTAAATGAACGTTATCATACTCTATGATAGCTTATTCGCGACGAGGCTTCATCCCACCATCAGTGTCAGCAGCGCACATCTCGTCTCCACCCTCTTGGACGAACCTCAAGCTGGAATATCCAGCCTGAAGCATGTCTCGCCATTTGCTGAGGTCACATCCAGTGTTCCTTCATGCGCGGCGGCGATCTGGTGGGCGATGTAGAGGCCGAGGCCCAGGCCGTGGCGGCTGTCGCGCACGCTGCCCCGGAAGAAGGGCTGGAAGAGCTGTTTCATCGTGGCCTCCGGGATCGGTGCCCCGCCATTGGTCACGCTGATCGTCAGCCGCCCGTCGGCATGGGCTGCCTGCACATCGACCGGGCTGGCCGGATCGCCATGCGTGATCGCATTGGCAAGCAGGTTGGATAGCAGCTGAGCGACCCGAGAGGCATCGCAGACCACCTCGCCCTGAATGTCGATTTTCGTGCGGATGTCGAACTCATCCGTTGTCAGCCGGATTTCGTCGATCACCAGCGCCAGATTGTCGGGCAGGGACGAGGTCGCCTCCCGTTCAATGGCGATGCCGCTGCCAAGCCGGTCGCGGGCGAGATCCATGAGATTGTCGATCAGCTCCGTCATCCGCGCCGCGCTGCCCTGCATCTGCCGCGCGATTTGGAGCACTTTCCCGTCATCTGCCTTGCGCTCGATAAGGCGCGTGCCGGCCTCCATGGCCGCCAACGGATTGCGCAAGTCGTGGCCGAGCACGGCAAGAAACAGTTCGCGCAGTTCGGCTTCCGCATCCTTCTGCTTGATCAGTTCGATCCGGTGCTTGTCCTCGGTGACATCGCGGACCGTGCAATAGAATCTCTCGCCCTCCGGCACGGCAACCCAGGAGAACCAGCGATAGTCGCCGTTGCGGTGGCGGTAACGGTTTTCGAAGCGAAGCACAGGCTTGCCCGTCTTGACCACCTCGAACGCCTGAATGGAGGGCTCAACATCATCGGGATGCAGGAAGTCGATATAGGGCTGCCCCAGCATTTCATCCCGCGTCCAGCCAAGGGTCGGCTCCCAGGCCGGATTGACGGCGACGAAGCAGCCCTGCCGATCCAGTATGCACATCATGTCGGGTGTCACCCGCCAAGTGCGGCTTGCCTGCTGCAGCTCGTTCGTCATTCATGGCCTGCATCTGATTGAGCCTGAAATCTAGACAAATTCCGGCGAAATCAAAGAGGCATCTGAAATTCCCGCAGGGAAGACCGCCCTGTGCATCACTTTTGGCCCTGGCCTGAGCCGTTTTACTCACTCCACCATCAGGGTCAGCACGGTGGTATAGCTGCGGACATCCGTCGCCGCGCCCTCGGGCGAAGGAGCGATATGGCGGATCATGAGGAGGTGGGGGCCGGGCTCTGTGAGGTCGAGGGTGAGGGCACCGGACGTGTCCGTCATGAGGCTGGTATCGGCGGCGTCTTCCTGGCCGCTGTTTGACGGGGTGAAGAGACTGGCCGGCGCTTCGGCGAGGGGCGTCCCATCGAACAGGACCGTCACCGCCAGCCTGTCCCCGGCCGCGAGTGTCGACGGATTAGCGCCGGGCACGAGGGCCAGCCTGCCGATGCGTGTGTCGAGCACCTCATCGCTTGGCGCCCCGCGAGTAAGATAGAGGTCCGACACGGTCGCCGTCTGAGAGGTCAGCACCTCGGTGTCGTCGGCAAGCCCTGCGCCTGCGAGCCCGTCTGCGTCGAGGCGGATATAAGCATTGCCCACCTTCGCGACCTTGCCGCTACGCCCGAGCCGTTCGCCGGTCGAGACGCGGTAAGTGCCCTCCGCTTGCAGCGTCGCCTGCAGGATGGAGCGGGTCCTGGTTTCTGCGATGCGGTCGAACGCCAATTCCTCTCCATCCGGCGTGATGATGGTCCAGCTGTCTGTCTTCAGCGCGATTTCCTCAACCGGGAACCTATCACTGAAGCTCGCCATGAGGATGATTTCACCCGATGTGTCGGTGTCATCGGAGACCGGCATGAGGAAGCCCGCATGCGCCGCCGCCGGCAGGGCAGGTGCGAGCGCCAGGGGCGTGAAGAGAGCGAGTGCAGCGAGACAGGTCTTGAGGCGCATGAAGCAGGATCCTTTTTTGTGGGCCGGGAATGGCGCCGGAGTTGGGGATGCATCCGGGACGAAGACCGGCCCGTCCAATACGCCGAGCTCCATCCGGCACGCACCGACCCGCTCAACCGGGTCCCGTTCGCCCCGGACCTGTCCACCTGGGGCCATCGCCCCGCCGGACATCATCCTTTTCATGACGGCTAGATTAAATGCGAATGAGACGCAAGAGCGAAATTGGGCGCTGCTTGTCCGAAAGCGCTCCGGAAGTGGGCTGATTCTGGGCTGGAATTGGGCTGTTTCTGGAATGCCCAAAATCCCGGTCTGTGACCGCTAAGCTGCGGGAGACATTTCTACGCCTGTGGGGGATAGAACCGGAAGCGGCGTTCGTTGCTGAAGCGTCCGATAAGGCGCTCCTCGCGCGCGCCAAGCCCGATATTGTGAATCACATAGGGCTCGCCCCACTCGGTGCGCCGGTCCGAGATGATGGCGACATGCGGCAGCGAGGCATCGACCCGGCAGGTCAGAAGATCCCCGGCTTTCCAGTCCTCTGCCGGCAGCTCCATGGCGTTGCGGACAAGCCAGGTTTCGAGGTTCGGCACGCGGCGGTGGTCGATGTTGCGGTCGGGCCGCGACAGGCTCCATGTCCTTGGATAGGCAGAGAAATTTGCGCGCATGTCCTCGTGAATAGCCTTCTGGAAATCGAAGTCGAAAGCATCGCGATAGGCGCGCACGATAACGTCGATACACACCCCGGTCTCGCGCGGAACATCCCCGCCGGGATAGGCGAGCCGGACATAGGCCGGGTCATAGTCCACCGTCACGCCGATCTGGCGCCTTGCCGCCGCGATGAGCTGCGTCGCTTGAGGAAAGACCTGCCAGCCGGCATTGGTCGCCGCGAGCGGTAGAAAGGCCATGCCGGTCATCATCTCTCTCCGTGTCATGGGAAACGAGACTGAGCGGCGCTTGAGGCGCGATTGTGGCGCGCGCGCGGCCTTTAGAAGCCTTTCAGTTCGGCGACTTCATCGACCGTCGCGCGCTCGGCATAAAGCTTGTTGACCGGGTGGTCCTTGTCCGGCCAGCCGACGGCCATACCGCAATAGACCATTTCGGTCGGACCCAGCTTGAAGTGATCGTGCAATGTCTGCCGCAGGATGCCCCAGCATTCCTGCATGCAGGTGCCCCAGCCGCGCTCCTCGGCGAGCAGGGCCAGCGTCTGCATGTACATGCCGGTATGGGCCCACTGGCCGTGACCCATGCGTTCGTCGATGATGAAGAAGACCCCCAGCGGGGCGTCGAAGAATCGGTAGTTGCGGGCAAACCATTGCAGCCTGGCGGCCTTGTCCTCGCGTGGAATGCCGAGCTCGGCATACATCATTTCGCCCACCCGGAAGCGGCGTGACTTGTGCGGTTCCCAGAGATCGGCGGGATAGATCGGCCGGTCGGTAGGTTCGCCACGCGGGTTGCTGGCCAGTGTCTTCTGGGCGAGGTCGATCACCGCCTGCTTCTCCTCGCCGGTGACGACGATCACCCGCCATGGCTGCAGGTTCCCGCCCGACGGCGCGCGCTGCGCCCTATCCAGCCAGTCACGAACCTCTGATTTGCCAATCGGCTTGTCGAGAAAGGCGCGCGTCGAGATGCGCTGCTTTACGGCCTGGCTCACATCCATATCACTCACTCCATGGCTATTGGAGCGATCTAGTGTGCCGACCTTGGGGAAGGGAAGGGGCGATTTCGGATCGCCTGCGTAGCCAGGCCGCAGTGGGCACGGCCCCGTTGGCGTGCTAACAGCCCGTTTTTATGCGCAAGCCAAAAATTCTGACGACGATCAGGGAGTATTCCTGGTCTCTGTTTTTCGCCGACCTGATGGCCGGGCTCACCGTTGCCATGGTTGCGATGCCGCTCAGCCTTGCCATCGCCATTGCCTCGGGCGCCGATCCGGCCACCGGGCTGGTTACAGCCATCGTGGCGGGCTTCATGATTTCGCTGCTTGGCGGGTCGCGCGTACAGATCGGCGGGCCAACGGGCGCCTTCATCGTCGTTGTTTTCGGCGTGATCGCCGAGCATGGCTATGACGGGCTGGTGCTTGCGACCTTCATGGCGGGGTTCATTCTGCTGGTTGCAGGCTGGTTTCGTGCCGGTCGCCTCATTGCTTTCGTGCCGGAGGCGGTCGTCAACGGCTTTACTATCGGCATCGCCGTCATCATCGCGACGAGCCAGCTCAATGACTTTTTCGGACTGACGCTCGATCATGTCCCGGCCGATTTCATCGAAAAGCTACCGGCCTTGTGGGAGGCCCGCGACACATTTAACGCCCAGGCGCTAATGATTGCCTTGGTGACGCTGGTTCTGATCATTGTGTTGCGAAGGGCAGCGCCGAAATATCCCGGCCTGATCGTCGCGGTGGGAGCAGGCTCTGCCGCCGTAGCATTAATGAATCTGCCCGTTGAGACGCTCTATTCGCGTTTTGGAGCATTGCCGAACCAGCTACCGGTGCCGCACCTGCCGGAGATGGGATGGGCGCGGCTGGTTGAACTCCTTCCCTCGGCGATCATCATTGCTTTTCTGGCCGGAGTGGAGTCGCTTCTCTCGGCCATGGTGGCCGACCGGATGATCGGCGGCCAGCATCGCCCGAATGCCGAGCTGACAGCACAGGGTGCGGCGAACATCGCCTCATCGCTTTTCGGTGGCCTTCCGGCGACAGGGGCCATTGCGCGTACCGCAACCAATGTCCGCGCCGGTGGCAAGACCCCGGTTGCCGGTATCGTCCACGCGCTCGTGATCCTCGTGATCATGCTGGTGGCCGCGCCACTGGCCGGTTATCTCGCCATGCCGGCGCTGGCGGCGCTTCTGGTGATGACCGCCTGGAATATGAGCGAGCCGCACAAATGGGGCGAATATGCGCGGGGAAGGGCAAGCGACCTGGTCTTGCTGGTCCTGACGCTCGTGCTGACCGTGCTGGTCGACCTGACTGTAGCCATCGGCGTGGGTGTCGCTGTCGGACTTGCCCTGCGCCTCAGCCGGCGTTCCCCCGAAAGCGACTGGAAGACGCCGAAGCGTTAGGCCTTAAAGTGAGAAACTCGTGCCGCAGCCGCAGGCCGCCGTTGCGTTCGGGTTGTTGACCTTGAAGGCGGCGCCGATCAGTTCTGTCGAGAAATCGATCTCGGAACCGCGCATGAATTCCATGCTCATCTCGTCGATCAGGACGCGCGCACCGTCTTTTTCGACGATGATGTCGTCATCATTCTTCGTGTCGTCGAGGTCGAACTTGTAGGAAAAGCCCGAGCAGCCGCCGCCTTCGACGGAGACACGAAGGAAGTCCTTGCCGGACTGCTTGGCCAGAATCGCATTAATGCGCTTGGCAGCATTGGAAGAAAGGGTGACGTCGGTCATGTCCACCAAGATAGGAAAGCCTGTGCTTCCAGAAAAGCCCGCCGTGTACACAACCCGCTGGCAGGCGAGCCGCGGGCGCTTTCACAATGAGCCTGAATCGGCCACACGCACGCCGTTTCAGCGCGACCGTGACCGGATCATCCATTCTTCGGGCTTTCGCCGGCTGAAGCAGAAAACGCAGGTTTTCGTCGCGCATGAGGGCGATCATTATCGCACGCGTCTGACACACTCGCTGGAGGTCTCGCAGATTGCACGCTCCGTGGCGCGTCGCCTTGGCGTGGATGAAGACCTCGCCGAAGCCATGGCGCTTGCCCACGACCTCGGCCACCCGCCTTTCGGCCATGCCGGCGAGGACCAGCTCGATGCGAGCATGGAAGGCTATGAGGGCTTCGACCACAACGCACAGACACTACGTGTCGTGACCCGTCTGGAGCAACGTTATCCGACATTTGACGGGCTGAACCTGACCTGGGAAATGCTCGAAGGGCTGGTCAAACATAACGGTCCGCTGATCACGAAGGACACGCCGATCTCGGCATTGCCGGCCGCGTTCCGTGACTTTCCGCATCTCGAAAAGCTCGAGCTTGACCAGTTCGCCGGCCCCGAAGCCCAGATCGCTGCCCTGGCGGACGATATCGCCTACAACAATCACGACATCGATGACGGCATCGCGGCAGGGCTGTTTTCCATTGACGACATGCTGCACCTGCCAGTGGTGGGCGATGTCTTCCGCTCGGTGCGGTTGGAGTATCCGGTGCTGGACCAGCAGCGCACCGTCTATGAGGCCGTGCGCCGTCTCATCGGACTGTGGATCGATGACCTGGTACAGGAGACCGAACGGCGTGTAGCGCAGTATAAGCCCCAGTCTGCCGCAGAGGTTCGTGCGCTGCCGGAGCCGCTGGTTGCCTTCTCCGAAGACTTCGACCAGCAGCAGAGGGCCCTGCGCGCTTTCCTCTTCGAGCGGATGTACAAGCATTACAAGGTCAACCGCATGCGCAGCCAGGCCAAGCGTGTGTTGAAGGAGCTGTTCGACCTTTTCCTCGAAGAGCCCGACATCCTGCCGCCACCGCTGCGCCAGGATGCAGAACAGGCGCCGCAGGATCGCCGTGCGCGTCTTGTTTGCGACTATATCGCCGGCATGACGGATAATTATGCCATCGATCTCCACCGCAAGGTCTTCAATCTCGAAAGCATGATCTGATCGCGCTGGGTCTCTGCGGCCAGAGCGATTCAATGATCGTTAACGAAGCGCCCCCTAATCTTAACCAAAATCGAGATTCATCAGGGGCAGATGACTTAGAATGACTTATCGCAACCGTGAGACCGATCTTGGGCCTTATGAAGAAGAATATCGCGGGTTTGAAATCCGCGATGACGAAACCGCGCGTGGACCGCTGATCCTGACACTGGCAATCGGCGTGCTGATCGTCTTCGCCGCCGTTGTCTGGAATACATACCGGCAGGGCGTTCGCCCGCAGGACGGCGCGCTGCCGATGGTGGTGGCCGAGGCCCAGCCCTATAAACGCGTGCCGGATGATCGCGGTGGGGTCGAGATCGATGACCTGGACCGCATGCTCTACGACGTGATCGACGGCAGCGAGCGTGCGCCGAAGACGGCGCCGCAGCAGGTTTCCAGTCGTAACGATGGCTATCTACGGGGTGGTCCGCCACAGGATCTTCGTCCCTCATCGCCGCAAGGCGAGGCGTCTACGCAGGCAGCACCAGCAGAAGACGAGCTGGCGTCCGGCCAGCGCATCGTGTCCGAGACCCCGGCTTCCTCGCAAGAGGCGCTCCCGCCTGTGGAGTCTCAGCCGGAACAGCGCCCAGTGGCGCAACCCGAACCCGTCAGCCCTGCGCCGCCACCTGCATCGCGCTTTGCGTTTGCCCCCGGAGGCGACTATCTTGTCCAGATATCGGCGCTTCGCAGTGAGGAAGCTGCAACTGCGGCCTGGCAAAAGGCGCGCCGGTCCAACCCGACAATCTTCGAAGGAGCCAGCATGTCCATCGAACGGGCCGATCTTGGGGCAAAAGGGGTCTACTTCCGTCTGCGCGCGGGCGCTTTTGGCACGCGTGAAAGCGCCTCCGATTTCTGTGATGCCTACAAGGCAGAGGGTGGAGACTGCATCGTCGTTCGCGGGACTGCATGAACAACAAGGCCTGTATCCTGAGCGTCGCGGGCGCCAACCTGCTGCGCGACGAGGCGGCGCTCCTGTCAGAGCACAAGCCCTGGGGCGTCATCCTGATGGGACGTTCCTGCCACTCCAAGGTGCAGGTCAGCCGGCTGGTTGAAGATATCTGGAATGCGGTCGGCCGTGAGATCCTGATCTTTATTGACCAGGAAGGTGGACGCGTTGCACGCCTCAAGGCACCGGAATGGCCGCTCTTCCCGCAGGGGCAGGTCTATGGCGACCTCTATGATGCCGATCCCGAAAAGGGGCTTCAAGCGATCTGGCTTGGTCACCGGCTGATCGCCCATGAACTGGCTGCCATTGGCATCCATGCTGACTGTGCGCCGGTCTGTGATCTGCCACAACCCGGCGCGCATGATGTCATCGGCGACCGGGCCTTCGGGACCGATCCCGACAAGGTCGGCGCGCTGGCAAAGGCTGCGCTCCAGGGCCTTGAGGATGGCGGTGTCGCCGGCGTTATCAAGCACATTCCCGGCCATGGCCGCTCCATGGCCGATAGCCACCTCGAGCTGCCGCGCGTCACAGCGGGCGACAATGAGCTCACCTCCGACTTCTCCGCCTTCATGCATGTCACGGACGCACCGATGGCGATGACGGCGCATATTGCCTACGACCATTTCGACCCCGGCAAGGCGGCAACCGTTTCCCACAAGATGATTCAGGAAGTCATTCGGCACCGAATCGGGTTTGATGGCCTCCTGATGACAGATGATCTCGGCATGAAGGCCCTGGGGGGCTCTCTGACAGACCGTGCGCACGCCTCGATCGAGGCGGGGTGCGATGTGCTGCTGCATTGCTCGGGGTTCTTGAGTGATGCCGACGCCATCCTCGCCGAAATGACGGAAGTGGCTGAAGCTGCCCCTATGCTCGATGGACGTGCGCTTGAGCGGGCCGAGGCTGCAGAGGCCGCCTCGAAGCGGGCCACGGCGTTCGACTCAGAGGCGGGCTGGGAGCAATTCCGCGCGCTCATCCCGCATTTGGGAGTGGCCGGCGCATGAGCCTTGAACTCGTTTCCACCGATCTCGTCGAGCGCGAGGACATCGAAGCGGAAGACATGTTCTCCGTCGATATTGACGGTTATGAGGGCCCGCTTCACCTGCTGCTCGACCTTGCCCGCAAGCAGAAGGTCGACCTGCTCAAGGTCTCCATGCTGGAGCTGGCAACGCAATATCTCGGCTTTATCGAGGATGCCCGTAAGAAGCGAATAGACCTCGCCGCCGACTACCTCCTCATGGCTGCATGGCTCGCCTTCCTGAAGTCGCGCCTGATGCTGCCCAAGCCTGAAAAGGCCGACAATGACGAGATGGATGGCGAGGAGATGGCCGCCCGGCTGGCCTTCCGCCTGAAACGGCTCGATGCCATGCGTGAGGCTGGCGACCAGCTCATGGAGCTCGGCCAGCTCGGTCAGGATGTTTTTGTCCGCGGCGCGCCGGAAAAGCCGCGCGTCATCAAGCAGACCGAGTATGACACAACGCTCTGGCACCTGATGCAGGCCTTCGGCTCGATCCGCCAGCGCCGCGAAGAGGCCGCGCCACACAAGATCGAGCACCAGTTTGTCCTGCCGCTCGAACATGCGCGCGACTCGCTGAAGAGTCTGTCGAAACTGATTGATGAATGGGCGAGCCTTGATGAGTTGCGCGCCCGCATGAAGGACATTGCCGGTGACATCCCGCCGCGCTCTGTCATGGCCAGCGTTTTCTCCGCTGCGCTCGAACTCGCCCGCGATGGTGATGTCGAGCTTCGGCAGGACCAGCATTTTTCGCCGCTCTATCTGCGCGGCAACCAGGAAGAAAGGGGAGGGCTCACCGCATGAATGCGATACCCCAGATGAAAGATGAGGCCATGGACGACGAACCGGATGACATCCGCAACGCCGTGCGTCAGCTTTCCTTTGCCTACCGTCGCTCTGCCGAGGCACTCTCCGAGACCGGCGGCGGGGAAGTCGATGAAAGCGCAGAAGCGCTGCGCCGCGCCGAGGCAGTCCTCTTCGCTGCTGGCGAGCCGCTGTCGGCAGAGCAGATCGCCGAGGTCCTGCCTCAAGGTGTGGACGCCGCTCAGGTTTTGATGTCGCTGAAAGCGGCTTATGCCCATCGCGGGGTGAACCTCGTCGAGGTGGCCGGCAAGTGGCGTTTCCAGACGGCTGAAGATCTTTCCTATCTTTTCGTGGAAGAGCGCCATGAGCAGAAGAAGCTCTCCCAGGCCGCGCTCGAGACGCTGGCCATCATCGCCTATGGCCAGCCGGTGACCCGTGCCGAGATCGAGGCGGTACGCGGGGTCGCCGTCTCCAAGGGCACAATCGACCAGCTGATGGAAGCCGGATGGGTGCGAATCAAGGGGCGCCGCAAGACGCCGGGCCGCCCGGTCACCTATGGCACGACCGATGATTTCCTTGAGCATTTCGGGCTCGAGAGCCTTGAGCTGTTGCCCGGCCGCGCTGAACTGGAAGCCGGCGGTCTCCTGTCAGACGTTGTTCCGGATGATTTCGATCCGAGCGAGGTCGAACTGCCGCTGCGCGATCTGGACGACACCTCATCACGCGAAGAAAGCGCTGAAGACGCTGCCTTCGTGACAGATTTCATGGACTCCGAGAGCGAGGACGACTAGGGCAAAGTCAGGCGCGCCCATTGAGCCGCGCCCGGCTCAGCGCTATCTGTGCTGATGTAAACTCGGAGTACGGCCATGGCCCCCAGCTGGATGCAGCTTCTCATTGTCCTTGTTGTCGCCCTGCTTCTGTTTGGCGGGCGCGGGCGGATTTCCTCGATCATGGGTGATATGGCGAAGGGCATGCGGTCCTTCCGCAAGGGCCTGAACGACGATGACGATGATGAGGATGAAGAGGTCAAGAAGAAGGACTCTTCCTCAGGCAAGTCGCTCAGCGACGACAAGATGGTCAACGTCACCCCTGAAAAGGACAAGACGAAGTCGTCCAGCTAAGCTCTGAGGAAGGCGACTGATCCATGCTTCCTCAATTCGGATTCACGGAATTCCTGCTCGTCGCGATCATTGCCCTGATCGTTGTCGGCCCGAAGGACTTGCCCATGATGATGCGCAAGCTTGGCCAGTTCGTGGCCAAGGGCCGGTCCATGGCGCGCGAATTCCAGTCCGCCTTTGACGATATCGCCCGCCAGGCCGAACTCGACGAACTCCGTAAGGAAATCGAGGATCTGCGCCGCGACAATGAGCTGACCCAGGCCGTTGACGATCTCAAGCGCACCGAGGCCGACATCAATCGCAAGGTCATGATGGAAAACCCCATGCCGGAAACCGGTATGGAGGGTGGTCCGGCTGCGATTCCGGACGATGCTTCCGAAGAGACTCCCACGCCAGCGGAAGAGAAGGTGCCGGAGGAGTCCCCTGATATCGCGCCTGAAGAGACAGACCCGTCCGAGAAGAAGGCCCGGTCTACATGAGCAAGGATATGCGCGCTGACGAGCGCCCGGACATCACCGATGACGACGAACTGGAGTCCTCGCGGGCGCCATTGCTTGATCATCTGATCGAGCTGAGGTCGCGTCTGATCTGGTCCATCGTTGCCCTGGCCGCTGCAACAATCGGCTGCTTTTTCGTCGCCAGGCCGCTCTACAATATTCTCCTCGGGCCACTCGTCGCTGTGGCCGAGCTGGAACGGCAGGATGCCAATTTCGAGCTGATCTACACCGCGCCGCTGGAAGTCTTTTTCGTACAGCTCAAGCTGGCGCTCTTTGCCGGTGTTTTCGTCGCTTTTCCGATCATTGGCTGGCAGATGTATTCCTTTGTCGCGCCAGGGCTTTACCGGCGTGAAAAAGGCGCCGTCCTGCCTTTCCTGATCGCTGCGCCCGTGCTCTTCGTGATCGGCGCGCTCTTCGTCTTCTTTGTCATGCTGCCGCTGATCTCGCGCTTTGCGCTGTCCTTCGAGCAAATGGGCGGCGAGGGAATTGCTGCGATCACACCACAGATCAAGGTGTCGGAGTACCTCTCGCTGGTCATGGCGCTGATGCTTGCCTTCGGGCTGTCCTTCCAGCTGCCCGTGATCCTCAGCCTGATGGGGCGGGCGGGCATCATCGGGTCCGATACGCTGCGGTCTGGACGCAAATACGCGGTGGTCGCGATTCTTGTGTCAGCCGCTTTCTTCACGCCGCCAGACCTGATCTCGCAGGTCATGCTCGCCGTGCCTGTCTACTGTCTCTATGAGATTTCTATCTGGTGCGTCGCCATGATGGAGAAGAAGGCTGCCGAAGAAGAAGCGGCGAGAGAGGCAGAAGACTAGGGTTTGCCGTCATCTGCCCGGTTCCGCTTCGCGGCCAATTCCTCTACAGGGGTGCCCGTACCGTTGTTCCGGAATTCAGAGAGACGACATGTTCGACATCCGCGCGATCCGCGAAAACCCAGACGTCTTCCGCAATGCCTGGAACCGGCGCAAGCCGGGGCTGGGCGAAAAGGTCGACGAGATCCTTGCGCATGACAGTGCGCTCCGCAAAGCCGTCACCGACAAGCAGGAGGCTGAAAGCGCGCGCAATGCCAACTCCAAGCTCGTCGGCCAGGCCAAGGCCAAGGGCGACGAGGCGGAGTTCGAACGCCTGCGTACGGTCGTCTCGCAAGCCAAGGACACGATCGAAGCCGCCGGCGAGCAGGAAGCGGCGGCCCGCGAGGCGCTGGACGACCTCCTGCTCGGCCTCCCCAACATCCCGCTGGCCGATGTGCCCGAAGGTGAGGATGAAGAGGCCAATGTCGAGCAGAAAAAGGTCGGCACGCCCACGGCGCTGAGCTTTGCCCCGAAGGATCATGCTGACCTCGGCGAAGCCCTCGGCATGATGGATTTCGAGACGGCGGCGAAAATGTCCGGCTCACGCTTCGTGCTTCTGCGCGGCCAGCTGTCACGGCTCGAACGCGCGCTGGCGAACTACATGCTGGACGTCCAGACCGGCGAGCATGGCTATGAGGAGACGAGCCCACCTGTCCTAGTGCGGGATCAGGCGCTTGTGGGGACAGGTCAGTTGCCAAAGTTTGCTGAGGATCTGTTTTCGGGAATCTTTGGGATTAAGCCTATTGTTCAAGTCGGGAACGTTAGGCTCAGAGCGCTGACTTATCTGATTAGCCTGTTTGAAAGTCTTCGTAACGTCGATGAGACGGTTGATCGCCGCTCAATTGCCGCAGCAATGGATAGAGTGCATATCGAAGATTACATGGACTCATCCATGTTGCAGATGAAATTGCTGAACCAGCAATTCAGGCAGATCGTGGAGAAGGCGGCAACTGCCTATATCGACTACAATTCCGAGGAAGCGCTTCAGGAAATCAAATCGACCCGAAATAAGCTTGCTCACGATCAAGATTCGGTCATGCGTGAGCTGACGGATAAACTTTGGTTGACGCCGACTGCTGAAGTCGCGCTCACCAATACCGTCCGCGAATCGATCCTCGACGCCGACACCCTGCCGCGGCGCCTGACCGCGCACACGCCGTGCTTCCGTTCCGAAGCCGGCAGCGCAGGCCGCGATACGAAGGGCATGATCCGTCTGCACCAGTTCAACAAGGTCGAGCTCGTTTCCATCGTGCGCGACGAAGTGGAGGGGCTGGAAGAGCTTGAGCGGATGACGCGCTGCGCCGAGACCATCCTTGAGCGTCTCGAGCTGCCATATCGGCGCATGCTGCTCTGTACCGGCGATATGGGGGCAGGGGCGCGCAAGACCTATGACCTCGAAGTCTGGCTACCGAGCCAGGACACCTATCGCGAGATCAGCTCATGCTCCTATTGCGGGGACTTCCAGGGCCGCCGCATGAATGCCCGCTGGCGCCCGGCACCGACCGAGGAAAACCCCAAACCGAAGCCGGAGTTCGTCCACACACTGAACGGTTCCGGTCTGGCCGTCGGGCGTACGCTGGTTGCGATCCTCGAGAACTATCAGCGCGAAGACGGCACGATTGATGTCCCGGCTGTGCTGCAGCCCTATATGGGCGGGCTTGAGGTGATCGGATGAGAATCCTCCTGACCAATGATGACGGCATTCACGCGCCCGGGCTTTCCGTCCTCGAAAGCATTGCGCGCGAGCTCTCTGATGACATCTGGATCGCGGCACCGGAGGTCGAACAGTCCGGCCAGTCGCGCTCGATCACGCTGACCCAGCCGGTGCGTACGCGAAAAGTACGTGAGCAGTGCTGGGCGGTTATGGGCACGCCGACCGATTGCGTCCTTCTTGCCGTCCACGACCTCATGGACGAGAAGCCGGACCTGATCCTGTCGGGTGTCAATCGCGGGCAGAATATCGCCGAGGACACCAGCCTTTCCGGGACGATTGCCGGTGCCATGTTCGGGATGCATCTCGGTGTTCCGTCCGTTGCCCTCAGCCAGGCGCAGAGCTTTCGCGAACGTGGATCGTTGCCTTGGGAGACATCGAAACAGTGGGGCGCGAAAGTGCTAAAGCCGCTGATCGAGAAAGGCTGGCCCGATGATGTCGTCATGAACATCAATTTTCCGGACCGCGAGCCTCAGGATGTCGCCGGTGTGGAAGTGACCCGGCAAGGCTTCCGCGACGAACAGATCATTCACACCGAACGGCGCGAAGATCTTCGCGGCAATGATTATTACTGGATCGGCTTTCGTGGGCGGCTTTCAAAGCCGGATGAGGGCACCGATCTGCGCGCGATCTATGAAGGGCGCGTTTCGGTCACGCCGTTGCATGTCGACCTGACGCATAATCGCTACCTCGAGGAGCTGAAGGCCTCATGGCGGACCTGATTGCCGATCCGTTCCGGGCCGCGCGCCTGGTGCTGCTGCTTCGCCGGCAGGGCATTCGTGACGATGGTGTGCTGTCGGCCATGGAAACGATCGACCGGGGTGTCTTTGTCGAACCAGGGCTTGCAGAGCTGGCCTATGAGGATACCGCCCTGCCGATTCCTTGCGGGCAAATGATTCCCAAACCGGTTGTCGTGGCCCAGCTGCTGGGTGCCCTGAAAGCGACGCCGGGCAAGGAAGACCGTATCCTCCTGATCGGTGCTGGCAGCGGCTATATGCTGGCGCTCCTCGCGCAGATCGGTCGGCATGTCTGGGCCATCGACCGCTATCAGAAACTCGTCACCGATGCGCGCGCCCGTATGCTCGAGCTGAAGGTCGAGAATGTGACGCTGAAGCATGGTGACGGCCTGGATGGCTGGCCGGAGCACAAGCCATTCGACCGTGTCCTGCTGACAGGTGCGGTGTCCGGGATTCCGGAGGGGCTGCTGGGGCAGTTGGCCAAGGATGGTGCGCTTGTTACGCCGTTCAACGAGACGGGCAAGGACCAGGTGATCCGCCGCGTCACCGGCAAGGGCGAGCAGAGTGATTTTCAGATACTGGAACCGCTACCGCTTCTGCGGGCCGGTAAATCGGCTGCGCTCTAGGCGGCTGCGTTACTCTACATCTGCCCCGGCGCACTCGCCTTCGGCAGCAACGCTGGCGCCAGCTGCTGCGGCTTCACAGGCATTGCCATAGGTCTGGCCATCGCACCCGCAGACGGGCGCGTATTCCTGCGTGCAGACCTCCGGGAGGGGCTCGCATGTGCCGCTGCCGTCCATGATTTCGAGACACTGGCCGTCCGGTTGCTTGCAGTAGAGCCCGGCGGGGCAGGCAATACCGGCGACGCCGCCGCACATGGCGCCTTCAGCATCCGGTGCCGGAGCGGGGGCGTCCGGGATGGCGTCTTCAGTCGATGTCTCTTCCGCCGGGGCGGAGTCGGCCGGTTGGTCTGCTGTCTGCTCCTGACAGGCGGCCGCCATCAGGACAGCGATAGCTAGGATAAGGATACGCATGCTCAGACCCCCGCCTGTGAATGTTCACGCCATTAGGTGCATGACGGGCCCGGAATGACAAGGGACGCCATTCCGGGCCAGCCTGGAATTGTGGTCGGCTGACCGGAAATCAGTCTTTCTTGCCCTCGGCCAGGCGGGCGAAGATGTTCTGGCCATGCTCGCCGCCCATGTTGAAATGGGTCTGCACCGACTTGTCGGTGATCTTGTCCCAGGCGGCTTCGACGGCTTCGGCGGTCAGCTCGTCGCCCTGACCGACATAGGTGCCGTTGGTCTCGACAATCTCGGCCATGGAGAAGGCGCCAGCGCCTGCTGACAGAACCATGCCCGTGGGAGCCTCCTTCTTGACCAGGTTCATCACGCCCGGCGTTACATATTCCGGCTTCAGCTGTTCGAGCACTTCTGGCGACATCAGGCCTTCAGTCATCCGCGTGGCGGCGACCGGGCAGACGGCGTTTATCTTGATGTCGTTCTTCGCGCCTTCGATCTTCAGCGTGTTCATCATGCCGACGAGGCCGAGCTTTGCAGCGCCGTAGTTCGCCTGCCCGAAATTGCCGTAGAGGCCGGTTGAGGACGTGGTCACGACGATACGGCCGTAATTCTGTTCCTTCATGATGTCCCAGGCCGCCTTGATCGGCTTGAAAGAGCCCATGAGGTGGACATCGACGACGAGCTGAATGTCTTCCATCGTCATCTTGGAGAACGACTTGTCGCGCAGGATGCCAGCGTTCGCGATGAGGATGTCGATGCGGCCCCATTTGTCCATGGCGTCAGAGATCATCTTCTTCACGCCGGCATCATCGGTCACCGATGAGCCGTTTGCGATGGCTTCGCCGCCGAGCGCCTCGATTTCCTTCACGACAGCATCGGCCGCTTCCGAGCTGCCGCCGGAGCCATCCATGGACGCACCAAGATCATTGACGACCACCTTGGCGCCGCGGCGTGCAAGCTCGAGCGCGTGGCAACGGCCAAGACCGCCGCCGGCGCCGGTGACAATGGCGACCTGACCATCAAAACGGATATCGGACATGAGTAAGCTCCTCAGGATACTATGGATTCTTGTTGCTGAGCCTTGCAGCACCGGTTCACGCGATCGTCAAGCATTGGCGCAAGGTCATCGCTTGCACAGCGCCTTTCGCCATGCTGCATGTGATGCCTCAATACAGGAGGAAACCCGATTATGCTGGCCTATGTGACACTTGGTTCGAATGACACGGAAAAAGCGACCGCTTTCTACGATGCGCTGATGCCTGAGCTTGGCGCGAAACGCTTCTTCGACAATGGCCGTCTCTATTTCTACGGCACCGGTCCCGGCCAGCCCATGCTAGCGGTTGGCGGCCCCTATGACGAACAGACCGCTTCGGCTGGCAATGGGGTCATGGCCGCGCTTGCTGCGCCGGATAACGACACAGTCGACCGCGTTTACAAGAAGGCATTGGAGCTGGGCGCAGCGGATGAGGGCGAGCCGGGCAACCGTATGCCGACCTTCTATGGCGCCTACTTCCGCGACCCGGATGGCAACAAGATCTGCGTCTGCAAGCTGGGCTAGCCCCCAAACGCAACGTCAAAAAAAGACCGCCAGTCACATAACTGGCGGTCTTTCTCATTTCTGGCTCAAAGGCCGTGCTTAGGCGACTTCGACCTCTTCCAGGTCACCCTGACGCAGCATGCGCAGCATACCGTCATCAATGTAGCGCAAGAGCGGGGCACCATCGGTTTCCTTCTGGCGGTTGGCCCACTCGGCATGCTGCTGGCGCAGATCGCGCAGCTTTGCCATCCGGACATCAAGGGCCTCCGAGGAGTTCTGGACCGCATCGACCTGATCAGTCGTGACCGGGCGCGGTTCCATGACGACCGTCTGTTCTCTCAGGGGGACGAATCTTTGACGTTTCATATGTCTCTCCTTTCAGACGTTAACTCACACATCAGTAACGGACGGGCCTCTCCCTCGTTCCAAAGGAAGGCTGCGCCGGCTGACGTGGCCTGAAGAAGAGGGGTAGAGCGCTTGGCCGTCGCAGGCTAAGGCTGAATCATCCGTGGCGAGAGGAGATGGGCATGGAATGGGGCTGGGACAATGCGCGCGCGTTGATTGGTATCGCGCTGATTTTCGGCATTGGCTGGATCCTGTCCGAACGCCGCAAGGATTTTCCCTGGCGCATCGTACTCGGCGCCGTCGCGATCCAGTTCGGCTTTGCGCTTATCCTGTTCGGTCTGCCGCCGGTCCGCAACATCCTCTTCAAGGCGAACGTGATTGTCGATGGCCTGCAGGAAGCCACCCGGAACGGGACGAGCTTCGTCTTCGGCTATGTCGGTGACAACCAGGCCGCCAGCGAGATCATGACGGGCGACGCCCCGCCGCTCTTCTTTTTCCAGATCCTGCCGGTCGTCATCGTGGTCGCTGCGCTCTCGGCAATCCTCTGGCACTGGCATATCCTGCGCTGGATCACCAAGGGCTTCGCCTTCATTTTCCGCAAGGGGATGGGTCTGGGGGGCGCGACGTCGCTTGCCGTATCGGCCAACGTTTTCATGGGCATGACCGAAGCCCCTGTGCTCATCAAGCCGTATATCCGCGGCATGACCCGGTCTGAAATCTTCATCCTGATGACCGCCGGTTTCGCGACCATCGCAGGCTCTGTCCTCGTCATCTACACGACTTTCCTCGAGGGCGTCATGGCCAATCCCTTGGCGCAACTCCTGACCGCTTCGATCATTGCAGCACCGGCCGCTGTCGCCATGGCGCTCACCATGATTCCGGAAACCGTCGACGAGCACCAGCGCGCTCACGAGCCGGATTTCGAATACAATTCCACCATGGATGCATTCGCGACGGGCGCGGCAGATGGTCTGCAGATCGTCCTCAACATCGCAACCATGCTGATCGCCGCCCTGGCGCTGCTCTGGCTTGCCAATGCCGGGCTGGGCGCCTTGCCAGATGTCTACGGTGAGCCGCTCTCCATCCAGCGCATCCTCGGCTGGATCTTTGCGCCGCTGATGTACATGATCGGCGTGCCCTGGCAGGAGGCTTCGCTGTCGGGCTCGCTCATGGGCATCAAGACGGTGCTGACGGAGTTCGTTGCCTTCATCGAGCTCGGCAACGTTCCCGCAGACGCCATGGACCCGCGCACGCGCATCATCACGGCCCACGCCATTTGCGGTTTTGCGAATTTCGGCTCCATCGGCATCCTGATCGGCGGATTGAACATCATTTGCCCGGAGCGCCGCTCTACCTTCCTCGAACTGGCCTGGAAGACGCTGATCGCAGGCACGCTTGCGACCTGCCTGTCGGGCGCCGTCGTTGGTGCGCTTCCCGTGCAGCTCTTCATCGGCTCTGCAGGCTGACGCAGCGAGGGGACTCGTCAGGGCAGGGGCAGCGGCCTAGAACGCGGGTATCAGACACTTCCTCCAGTTTACGGGTGAATTCATGCCGCTCCGCGCCTTGCTTGCGACATCTGCCAGTCTTGCCTTGGTATCGGTATTTGCAGCCGCAAATGCCCAAAGCGGAGACGGTGCGTCGCGACTGGAGCCGGTAACTGTTTACGGTGACCGCCTTGTCACCCAGCCTGGTAGTGTTGCGACACTTGAAGCGGATACGATCGATGAAATCGATGCTGACCATCCCGCCCAGATCCTGAACGAACTTCCCGGCGTGAACATCCAGATGAATTCCGGTCAGGAGCATCTGATAGCCCTTCGTTCACCTGTCCTGACGGGCGGTGCGGGGCAGGGGAGTTTTCTGATTCTAGAGAACGGGCTGCCGACACGGTCACCGGCCTTTGGCAATGTGAACTCGCTGTTCGAAATCCATCACGAAGTTGCCGAGGCCATCGAAATCGTGCGTGGGCCGGGCTCTGCCAAATACGGCTCGAACGCCGTCCATGGACTGATCAATGTCATCCTCGGAGAGCCGACGCCGCGCGACTATCTCGATATGCGCCTGTCGGGCTCGACGCTCAATCGCTACAAAGCCGATCTGACAGGCAATCTCGATGACACGGCCCGCCTCTCGCTGTCGCTGCAGGATGATGCCGGCTGGCGCGACAATACAAGCGTCGAACAGCAGAAGCTCTCCGGCAGCTATGCCTTCGACGCCGCAGGCTGGGATGGCCTCGCCTGGATCAGCGCGTCGAACCTCAACCAGGAAACCGCCGGCTTCCTCGAAGGCTTCAAGGCCTATCGCGACGATGATACGGCGACGACCAACCCCAACCCGGAAGCCTATCGCGATGCGCAGTGGGCAATGGGAGCCGTGCGGCTGACCCGCTGGCTCGGTCCGGGCAAGCTGACGCTGACGCCTTACTATCGCTGGCAGGAAATGGCGTTCGCCCAGCACTTTCTGCCGAATGGCGGCTTGGAAGAGAACGGCCATGACGCTTTCGGCCTGCAATCGAAATACGAGATGAAAGCCTCTGACGCGGTCACGCTGCGCATCGGTGCTGATGTCGATGTCGCCTCAGGCTGGCTCAAGGAAACGCAGCTGGAGCCGTTTGGCTTCTTCCCCGGAGATACCCGTTTCCCGGTTGGCGTGCACTATGACTACACTGTCGACACGACCATGCTCGGTCTCTGGACGGAAGCGGAGTGGGCTGTCTCCGACACCGTCACCGTGCTCGCAGGCCTGCGCGGCGAGACGCATGACTATGATTACTCGACCGATGTTCCGCCCGGCCCCAATGGCCGCTTCCTCGTACCGGATGACCGCGAAGACAGTTTCGACCTGCTGACGCCAAAGCTCGGCGCCATCTGGACGCCGCGCGGCAGCGCTGTCAGCTATTACGTCAACTATGCCCGCGGCGAACGCGCGCCGCAGGCTTCTGACCTCTACCGTCTTCAATCCCAGCAGGGCATCGCCGAGGCCGATGTCGAGACGATGGACAGCATCGAGGCCGGGGCCAGGGGCTCGGCCTTTGATGGCCAGCTCGTCTTCGATGTCGCCGCCTATTATGCCGAGAAGGAGAATTTCTTCTTCCGTGATTCTGATGGTCTCAACGTGACGGATGGCTCGACCCGGCACCAGGGAATCGAGGCGAATGCATCCTGGGATATCCTGGATGATGGCCGTCTGACCTTGTCGGGCACGGCCAGCTATGCCGAGCATACCTATACGTTCGACCGTGTCGTGGCGTCCGGCTCCGAAGTCATTCGGTCGGGCAATGAGGTTGATACCGCGCCCAACTGGCTTGGCGACCTTCGTCTGACATGGCGTCCTACCGACGCTTTCGAAGCGAGTGTCTCGGCGGAATATATCGGCGAATACTATACCAATCCGGGCAACACGCAGACCTATCCCGGCCACACCGTAACTCAGGCGCGGGCGTCCTATGCGTTTACCGACGATCTCGAAGCCTTTGTCATCGTGCGGAACCTGTTCGACCTGAACTATGCCGACCGCGCCGATCTTGCCTTCGGCGCGAACCGGTATTTCCCGGGCGAACCGCTGAATGCGACGGTCGGCATCAAGAAGCGGTTCAACTAGCGCAAGGGAAAGCCTTTCGCGCAGCCGACGCCCTGCGCTACACCTCCGTGCAAACAGGAGGATCCCATGAAGCTCTATCACAGCCCCCAGGCGCCGAACCCGGAACGCGTCACCAATTTCCTCAAGGCCAAGGGAAAGCTCGGCGAGGTGGAGATCGAGGAAATCTCCATCATGAAGCAGGAGCACAAGGCGCCAATGTATCGGGAAGTCTCGCCGTTCGCGCAGGTGCCGGCACTTGTCCTCGATGATGGCACGAAGCTCACCGAGAGCCGCGCGATCTGCACCTATTTCGAAGGCGTCTTCCCGGAGCCGAACCTGATGGGCAGTGACCCGAAGGAAAAGGCCCTGATCGAGATGTGGGACCGGCGCGTCGAGCTGATGTTGTTCCTGCAGTTTGCGACCTGGTTCCGAAACGCGCACCCGGTCATGGCGCCGCTCGAAAATCCGCAATCACCGGAATCGGCCGCCAAGGGTGAGAAGAACGCCAAGATGTTCGCCAAGAAGATCGACGAGCGCCTCGCCTCGACGGACTGGGTCGCCGCCGACCGCTTCTCCATCGCCGACATCACGCTTTATTGCGCCTGTGGCTTTGCCGGGGTGATGAAATGGAAGCCGGCCGAGGAATTCGAGAATATCGGCAAATGGATGCCGCGCGCGAAAGAGAAGATCGGCTGAATGCTGGGTCTTCAGCCCGGATGGATGAGTTTCGCCCCGGTCACGCTCGGGGAGGAATAGGCGGCATCGTGCGCGAATGGCAGATCGCTGCCGGAGCGAAGTGCATCGAGAATAGCGGCGAAGTCGGTCTCACACCGAAAACCGAGGTCGTTTTCCAGGGCTGAGGAATCATAGATCCGGCTGATCGAGGTCGGCAGTTTCCAGCCATGGCGGGCATAGAGGTCCGGAGCGTCAGGGAAATAGCGCGCAATCACGCTGGCCGCGTCCAGTTTCAAGGCCGCGCAGTCTTTTCGTGAAAAGGGTGTCGGCGCAGAGGCGATATAGATTCCAAATCCGAGCTCCGGTGCTTTTGCAAGGGCCGCGACATGCGCTCGGGCTGCATCCTCGACGCTTAGCCGCCGGTTCAGGAATTCATTGGCTTTCAGATTGTCCGGCGGCGGGTCTCTCAGCGTATCATCATCTTCGGGGAAGAAGCGCGAGGTGCGCAGGACAAGGCAGGCAAGGCCCGTATTCAGATGGATGTCCCGGCAGAGATTTTCGGCTGCCAGCTTGGTTGCACCATAGATGTTGCGGGGTGCGAGCGGGGTATGGCGCTCGTCGATCCATACGGCGTGATCGGCCTCTTCTGACCGGATCGCCTGCGAGATCATCAGCGAGGTCGTCGAGGTAAAGACAAACCGGTCGTGGCCTGCTTCCACGGCAGCTTCCAGAAGGTTCAGCGTGCCGGTGACATTGACGTCCACAAAAGCCTGACGGGGGAAGCGCGCAATATCAGGTTTGTGCAGGGCTCCGCCATGAAGGATCGCCTCTATGCCATGTCGTGCCATCACCTGGTCGACAAAGGTGCGGTTGGCGACCGTGCCGATCTCGTGTGTAAAAGGACCGGGCGCAACGTCGAGGCCAACGACCTCATGGCCTTCTGCAGCCAGCATCGGCGCGAGATGACGCCCAAGCCAGCCGGTAGAGCCCGTCAGAAGCAGGCGCATCTGTCGATCATTCCGCCGCCACGACTTCGGTCTGCGCCGCCAGCCACGCATCGATATCCTGCAGTGCTTTCACCGCCTGCGCCTGCTTCTTGGCGCGGCCCTTGGCCTTGCCCTTGAGGCGTTTGCCGGTCTCGGGGTCGGTCTTTGCGACCGTGCCCGGCTCAGGGTCAGGGAAGAGGCCGAAATTGATGTTCATCGGCTGGAAGGTCTGCTTGCCTTCGAGGTGGCCGCCCGTGATGTGCGCGATGAGCGACCCCAGCGCGGTGGTCTCCGGCGGTTGGGTAAGCTCACGCCCAAGCCGTTCAGCCGCTGCAAAGCGTCCGGCCAGCAGCCCCATCGCCGCGCTCTCGACATAGCCTTCCACGCCCGTCACCTGCCCGGCAAAGCGAAGGCGCGGCATCGACTTCATGCGCAGCTGCTCATCCAGCAGCTTGGGCGAGTTCAGGAACGTATTGCGGTGGATACCGCCAAGCCGGGCGAACTGGGCGTTCTCCAGCCCCGGGATCATCCGGAAGATATCGGCCTGCGCGCCGTATTTAAGCTTGGTCTGGAAGCCGACCATGTTCCACAGTGTGCCGAGCGCATTGTCCTGGCGTAGCTGCACCACAGCGTGGGATTTCACATCCGGATCATGCGGATTGGTGAGGCCCACCGGCTTCATCGGCCCGAAGCGCAGCGTTTCGCGCCCGCGTTCCGCCATCACCTCGATCGGCAGGCAGCCCTCGAAATAGGGGGTGTCCTTTTCCCAGTCCTTGAACTCGGTCTTCTCGCCCGCGATCAGCGCGTCGATGAAGGCGTTGTACTGCTCTTCATTCATGGCGCAATTGATGTAAGCCGCCGTGTCGCCGCCGGGTCCGGGCTTGTCATAGCGGCTCTGGCGCCAGGCCTTGTCCATGTCGATGCTGTCGAAATAGACGATCGGCGCGATGGCATCGAAGAAGGCGAGGTCCTCTTCGCCCGTATGCGTGCGGATCGCATCGGCAAGATTCATCGAAGTCAGCGGCCCCGTCGCGATAATCACGCTATCCCAGTCCTCTGGCGGAATGCCGTCGATCTCTTCGCGCACAATGGTGACGTTCGGATGCGCTTCCAGCGTTGCCGTCACATCCTCGGAAAATCCTTCCCGGTCCACCGCGAGTGCGCTGCCAGCGGGAACCTGGTGCTTCCCGCCCTTCGTGATGATGAGGCCGTTCGCGCGGCGCATTTCTTCATGGAGAACGCCGACCGCATTGGACGTGTGATCGTCCGAGCGGAACGAGTTCGAACAGACCAGCTCGGCGAGCTTGTCGGTCTGGTGGGCCTCGGTGCCGCGAGTGCCGCGCATCTCGTGGATAATGACGGGCACGCCCATTTCAGCCGCCTGCCAGGCGGCTTCGGACCCGGCCATGCCGCCGCCAATGATGTGGATCGGTTTGATGCTCATGACCCGCGATGTGGCGCGCCGGGCAAGACCGGTCAACCCATTTAAAGCTTGCAGATCAGCCCGCGATCGGGGCTGACCTCACCTGCAACACTGTCCGCCCACGCCGCGTCGATCGCCTGTTTGCCGGTTACGGTCTCCGGCGTCACGAATTTTCGTGAGACTGGATAGAAAGCCACCATCGCCTCGCGCGTCATCTCGGCCAATGTCTCAGGGCCGAGTGCCTTGGCGCGTTCGGCGGCATAAGTCGGCACAAAGAAGAACTCCGGCTGCGGGCCTTGCAGGTCGTCAGTTGGCGTGCGGTCGCTCTCCCAGTCGGTCATGCCGATCACCATGCTGCGCGTGAGCGCCTTGCCGCAGGCCTTGTGAATGGCAGCCGTCAGGGCAGGGCGCCCGGTGAAGTCGACATAGGCCGCCGGTGCCTCTGGCGATAGCGCGCTGGCCTCATCATAGGTCATGACCGTTGAGTAGAGCCCGGAGGCCTTCACGAAGTCAGCGTTTCCCGGGGATGTGAGACCTATGGTCGTGACACCGGCCTGTTGCAGCCCGTGCGCTGTCGCGAGCGCGGTCTTGGATGACGCGCTGGAGATGATCACTGTCTTCGGCGGCGTTTCCGCGCTCATCAGGCTGTCCACGATCATCCAGCCGGTCATATAGAGCGGCCGGAACAGCATCTGTTCGGCTTCGCGGTCTGCGACGTAGAGGGGATCGGTATGCGTGAAGAGGTAGGTACTGTAGATTGGTGCGAGGTCCTGCCTGTGCGGGGCGCCGTCAGAAAAGCCGGACTTACCCACCCGGACCGGCTGCACCGTCAGCTCGCTTGAGATCGGGAAGTAGCCATAGACACGGCGCCCGACGTCAATACCGTCCACATTGGATGCCGTAATTGTGGCGAAGCCCCAGACTGGCACGCGGCCCCAGGCCGGGTCATCTGCAGGGAAGAAATTCCAGTAATGCATGGGCGGCCCGCCAAAGGTCGCATAGGTCACATTGTTGGCGGTCAGGGCAAAAGCGTCGAGTGTCAGCCTGACCTCTCCCTCGCCGGCGTCTGCATCGCGTGAGACCCATTTGGTGTTGCGGATATTGTCCTTCGAAATCCAGTGCTGGTCGCCCATCCTGTTCCCTCCTGCCTTGGTCGCTTTTTGTGGAGGCTACAGTAAGGCCAGCCCGCGGCATAGTAAGCAGATGGCCGTGAACCCGGGCTGGATTGCGGTTGCCGTTTCGCTAAGAGGGGCGGATGACGACACAAGACAATCCGGATACGACGCTGGACCCCGAAGACTGGGACACCTTTCGCAAACGCGCCCATGCCATGCTGGACCATGCCATCGACAAGATGGAGGGCGCGCGCGAAGGCCGGGTCTGGACGCCGATGCCTGACGCGCTGAAGGCCCGGCTGCAGGAGCCGCTTCCTCCGACAGGTGCGCCCGGAATGCGGGTTGATGAGGCAATCCGCTCCCTGATGCCTTATGGCCCGGGCAACACCCACCCACGCTTCTTCGGCTGGGTTCATGGCTCCGGTACGCCGTCAGACATGATCGCTGAAATCGCAGCGGCGGCCATGAACGTGAATGCAGGCGGGCGCGACCAGGTCGCGCTCTATGTCGAGCGTCAACTGGTGCAATGGGTGCGGCAGCTGTTCGGCTTTCCCGAAACCGCCAGTGGCCTGACTGTCTCCGGTACATCCATGGCCACGATACTTGCCTTGAAAGCCGCCCGCGATGTCGCGCTCGACTTCCGGTCGCGAGAGCAGGGTGTGTCTGGCAGCCAGCTTGTCGCTTATGCCTCCGCCGAAACACACGCCTGCGTGGCCCGCGCTTTCGACATGCTGGGCCTCGGCAGCGATGCCCTGCGCAGGGTCCCGACGGATGACGCGCTGCGCATGTCCACCGATGCGCTCGAGACCGCGATTGGCGAAGATCGCGCCGCCGGGCGTCAGCCTTTCGCACTGGTCGGTACAGCTGGAACCGTCAACACAGGCGCGATTGATCCGCTCAACGCGCTGGCCGACATCGCCACTGAACACGGCTTGTGGTTCCACATCGATGCCGCCTTCGGCGCCAGCGGCATGCTCAGCCCCGTGCTGCGCCCTCGTTTCTCGGGGCTGGAACGTGCCCATTCGGTCGCCTTCGACTTCCACAAATGGATGCACGTGAATTACGATGCGGGGTTTGTCCTGGTCCGTGATGAGGAAGCCCACCGCCGGGCATTCTCGATGCGGCCGGATTATCTGCAGCACAATGAGCGCGGCCTTGCTGCCGGGTTTCCATGGGCCGTCGATTACGGACCGGAACTCTCGCGCGGCTTCCGGGCGCTCAAGGTGTGGGCGCACCTTATGGAGCACGGACCGGAAAAGATCGGCGCCAGCGTGACCCGCAATGTCGAGCAGGTGCGCTATCTCGCGGAGCGCGTGGACGAGGCCCAGGAACTCGAACGCCTGGCACCGGTCGAGACCAGCATCTGCTGTTTCCGTCACACGGCATGGGAAGGGGCAAGCGGTGCCGAGATTGACCGCCTGAATGACGAGATCGTGGTGCGGCTTCAGGAAGAGGGTATCGCTGCGCCTTCGACCACGAGAATAGGCGGGAAGCTCGCCATCCGCGTGAATATCACAAATCACCGAACGCAATTGTCTGATGTCGATATGTTGCTCGAGGAGATACGTCGCTGTGGACGAGACCTTTCGCGTGGAAACCAGAGGTAATGCGGGCACCCTGCTGACAAAGCTGGTCTTTTGGCCGTTGCCGCCTTGGCAGCCAGCCATTACGTCCTCTGCCATGACAAGCTCATTCAACACTTCTCCGGCCGATATTCTGGAAAAACTCATTGATCGTTGCCTCAAGGCAGGGGCGACCGACGCCGATTGCAGCCTGGGCGTTTCGGAAGGCGTCAGCGTCGATGTGCGCGATGGCAAGCTTGAAAATGTCGAGCGCTCCGAGGCACAGGGCATTTCGTTGCGTGTCCTGTTCGGCCAGCGTCAGGCGCACGTCTCGGGTTCGGACCTCTCTGATGAGGCCATCACGGCCATGGCGGAACGCTGTGTGGCGATGGCGAAGGCTGTGCCCGAAGACAAATATGCCGGCCTCGCCCCGGCCGAACTTCTGGCCAAGGACCCGCCGGAACTGGATCTGGAAGGGGATGGCGAAATCCCCCTGGAGAGGTTGGAATCCGACGCGGTTGCGGCGGAGGCAGCGGCGCTGGGGGTCGAGGGCGTCAAGACAGTCGCCGGATGCGGCAATGGCTGGAGCCGGAGCGAGCGCTGGGTGGCGGCCTCGAACGGTTTTGCCTCCTATCTCTCCGGCGGGTCCACAGGTCTCGGCCTTGCCGCCGTGGCCGAGCGTGACGGCGCGATGGAGCGCGACCATGACAGCTGGACCGTCCGCAAGATGGCTGACCGGCCAGGTCCCGATGAGATCGGCCGCACCGCCGGCGAGCGGGCTGTCGCGCGCCTCGGACCGCGCAAGGTGAAGACCCAGAAGGGCGTGGTGCTGTATGACAAGCGCGTCGCCCCCAGCCTGATCGGCGCGTTCCTGGGCGCAATCTCCGGGCCATCTGTCGCGCGGGGCGTGAGCTTCCTCAAGGACCGGCTGGGCGAGAAAGTCTTCGCGCCCGGCACCAACATTGTCGACGACCCCTTCCTCGAAAAGGCGCTCGGCTGCCGCAATCACGACGGCGAAGGGTTGCCGGTGGAGCGCAAGCTGCTGATTGAGGACGGGGTTCTGACCCGTTGGCTGCTCAACATGTCTGCGGCCCGGCAACTCGGCCTGGACCCGAACGGCTTTGCCTCGGGCGGCTTCGGTAATCCGCCAGGCGTTGGCACGTCGAATGTGCATATCGAAGCCGGCGAAATGAGCCCCGCCATGCTCATGAAAGAGGCAGGCAAGGGCTTACTGGTGACAGACATGTTCGGCCCGTCGATTAATCCGAACACCGGCGACTATTCGGTTGGCGTTGCCGGCTTCTGGTTCGAGGATGGCGCTGTGCAGTACCCTGTCGCGGAAGTGACGATCGCTGGCGATCTGCCATCCATGTTTGCCCGGCTCATCCCGGCTTCGGACCTTGAATTCCGCGGCCGCAGGAACTCACCGAGCCTGCTGATTGAGGACATGTCGATTGCTGGCAACTGAGCGCCGCTTTTCAGACCGGACCGAGCTTTTGCGCCAGGTCGCAATCGAAGCCGGCAGTCTGGCGCTCGCCTATTTCGAAAAGGGAACGACGCCCTCCTGGGAGAAGTATCCCGGTCACCCGGTGACAGAAGCGGACATCGAATCCGACAAGCTGATCCGCGACCGGCTGATGACAGCTTACCCCGATTATGGCTGGTTGTCCGAAGAGACCGCCCTGTCGCGACAGACACAGCTGCAGGATGTCGTCTGGTGCGTTGACCCGATCGACGGCACCCGCGCTTTCATGAGCGGCCAGCCCTGGTGGTGCATTGGTGTCGCTGTCATCGAATACGGCCAGCCTGTTGCCGGCGTCGTCCACGCGCCGGTGCTCGGAGAGACCTATGTCGCCGAACGCGGGCGCGGCGCCACGCTCAATGATGAGCCGATCCATGCGAGTTCCTGCGCCCAGGAGGAGGGCTGCCGCATGATTGCCTCCGAATCGATGCTCAACCACCCGGCCTGGAAGCTGCCCTGGCCAGACATGCATCTGGCCCGGCCAAAGCCGAATGCCACATTGCTGCGCATGTGCTGGGTCGCGACCGGCCAGTGGGATGCGACGCTCGCCCTGTGGCGAAAGTCCGACTGGGATCTTGCTGCTGGCAGCATCATCGTCAGCGAGGCCGGCGGCGTAGCCTCGACGCATCTCGGCGAACCCTTTATCTTCAATCGCAGTGAGCCTGCCCAGAGGAGCCTCATTGCGGCTGGAAAGCATCTGCAACCTCTGTTAGTGGAGCGCGTCAAAGGGGTCCGGCTGCCCGATCCGAACTGGACGGTCAGGCCTTATGACAAAACCGAGATTACGGAGCGAAAGCCCATGGCAGACATGCCGGAAGCCAAACAGCTGCTTCACCTCGTCCTTGGTGGCGAACTGAAGGATGTGCGCGGCGTCGAGTTCGAGGATCTCTCGAAGATCGACTTCGTCGGGGCCTTCCCGAACTACAAGGCCGCCTACGACGCATGGAAGAATGCCGCACAGCGCACGGTCGACAATGCCGAGATGCGCTATTTCATCCTGCACGCGCACCGGCTGCTCGATCCGGAAACGGGGTCTCACCATCACGTCTGAGGCGCATGACGCGCCAAAAGGCGCGCGCAGCCTGTGGCGGCTGATCCGGGAACGTTATCTTCCGCACTGGAAGTGGTTCGCGCTAGGCACAACTTGCGCGGCCATCACCTCGGTGGCGGCGGCCTCCTATGGCTATCTCCTGAAGCTTGTCGTCGATGCGCTGGAAGACCTTGCCGGTCCGGCGACCGGCGGCGTGCCAATGTATCTCTGGGGCCTGATCGCGATTATCGGCGCCGCCGCAGCCATCCGCTCGCTGTCGCTTTATGTCATGACGCTGGCCAACAATACCGGCGTGCAACGTGCCATTGTCGATATCCAGACTGACCAGTTCGACGCGCTGACGGGCGGCGACTTTGCCCGGCTGTCAGGGGACCGGTCTGGCGGCTTTGTCTCTCGCTTCATCAATGATGTGAACGCGCTGCGCGATGCCGGCCTGCGGCTTGCCAACAATCTCACCAAGGGCGTGCTGACCGTTATCGGCGTCTTCTTCACCATGCTTATCATGGACTGGAAGCTGACGCTGGTCCTGCTCCTCATCTATCCCATCGCCTTCGCGCCCGTCATTGCGCTTGGTAACAGCGTGCGCAAACGCTCCAAACGGGCGCAGAGCCAGATCGGCGAAGTGACATCGCTGCTGGCGGAAAGCTTCCAGTCGGCACGCGTCGTGAAAGCCTACGGGTTGGAAGACTATCAGCAGGCGCGTGCAAAGCGCGGATTTGTCGAACGCTCACGCCTCTTCCTGAAAGTGCTGACCGACAAGGCGGCTGTCGATCCGATCCTCGAGATCACGGGCGGCATTGCGCTGGTAGGCATCCTCGCGCTCACGGCCTGGCGGATTTCGCAGGGCGATACGTCGCTTGGCAATTTCGTCGGCGTGATCGGCGCGGTCGCCGTCGCGGCCCCGGAGCTGCGCGCGCTCGGTACGTTGAACGCCGTGGCGCAGGAGGGCGGGGCGGCGGCTGACCGTGTGTTCGAGATCCTCGATGCGCCGCCGGCCATCAAGGACCGCTCTGATGCGGTTGAGCTGAAGGCGCCGAAGGGCGGGGTGGAGTTTCGCGATGTCCATTTCGTCTATCCAGATGGCTCGCCGGCCCTGAAGGGGTTAAGCTTTTCGGCCAATCCGGGTGAAACGGTCGCCCTGGTCGGACCGTCAGGGGCCGGAAAATCCACGATTTTCAACCTATTGCTGCGGCTTTATGATCCGCTCTCTGGGTCGGTCGCCGTGGATGGCAACGATATACGCGCCTTTACCGGCGCCAGCCTGCGCCAGTCGACGGCTCTGGTGGCCCAGGAAGCCTTGCTCTTCGACGACACAGTTGCGGCCAATATTGCGCTCGGCCGGATGGGAGCGAGCCGTGACGAGATCAAGGCCGCAGCGAAGGCTGCCAATGCGCATGACTTTATCCTTGCCCTGCCGGGCGGCTATGACGCCATGGCAGGCGAGATGGGACGCAACTTGTCGGGCGGCCAGCGCCAGCGTATCTCGCTCGCCCGCGCCATCCTGCGTGACGCCCCGATCCTGATGCTGGACGAAGCGACCTCGGCACTCGATGCCGAGAGCGAGGCCAAGGTGCAGGCGGCCCTCGGCGAGTTTTCCAGGGACCGCACCACGCTCGTTATCGCCCATCGCCTTTCGACCGTGCGCTCCGCCGATCGCATCGTGGTTATCGAGGATGGCAAGGCCGTTGAAGAAGGCACGCATGCGGAGCTGATGACGGCCGGCGGGGCCTATAAGCGCCTGGTCGAACTCCAGCTGAGCTAGGCTGGGCCCTACGAAGCAGGGGGCCTGGATATTGGGAAAAACAAAATCCATCCCACCCCCTCAAACCTCATGGTCCAATGCAGGCATGCTAACCCTTGAGTGGATCATTGCCGTCCTGAAGACCCTGCCTGTCTGGGCTTGGCCGATCTTCTTCTGGGATGTGCTGGGCATCCTCGCCTGGTGCTCGACGGAGCCATATCCAGAGGGCACGTTGGTGACCCTCGGCGTCACCTGGCGGGGCCGGATCCAGATTACCGCCGTTTACAAGCCGGACCAGCCTGATCCCTGCGACTGGACGCGGCATGCTCCGCGTGCCCCATGGGCCGACCTCGATCCTGCCGTCATCGCCGCTGGCCTCGAGGCATACCGGCAGGTGGGCTGGAAGTGGGCTGTTTCTGGAACGTTTTCGGACTGGGGTCGGACCCTTCCCGGGCCGGGGTTTCTGGACTCCGGCTAGCCGGTTTCTCATGCCGAATTCATCTCACCTGCCGCTGGTCCGCCGGACTCAGCGGCCACTGGTGCTGGCCTATCCGTAGCTTCTCTGCTGGGGCATCTGTTCGGCAGAGGCCTTGATGAATTTTGCGAGTTTTTCAGCGCTTTCCGCACCCTGCACGGCGATCCGGCGCATGGCGATATAGGTCGGAACGCCGCTGATGCCCATCTGCTGGAAGAGCTTCTCTTCCTCGCGCACGGTATCGACATCGGCATCCGACAGAAGCAGCTTCTCGACGATCTCGCGCTCCAGCCCGATCTCTTCGGCGATATCGCAGAGCACATCATGATCGCCAATGTCGCGGGCGTGTTCAAAATAGGCGGAGAAGAGCGCTTCCTTGGCCTCGGCGCCTTTATCCTGTCCTTGCGCCCAGCGTATGAGGCGGTGGGCATCGAAACTGTTCGGACGGTGGTGCAGTTCGCTGAAATTATAGGGGATATCTTCTTCCTGCCCGTACTGGACCAGCGCTTCGCGCATCGCGACCCAGCGGCTGTCTTCGGTCTCGGGGCCGAATTTCTTGGCCATGTAGTCGCGGTAGTTCATGCCGCCTTCTGGAATGTTGGGATCGAGTTCAAAGGGCCGGAAGAGCAGCTCCACCTCGACCTCCGGCACGAGCGCTATCGCGCTCTGGATGCGTCGAAGACCCAGCCAGCACCAGGGGCAGACAGGATCGGAAACCATTTCGATGGTGAGCTTTGTCATGATGGGCTGGCTCCTTGCTAGCATGGCCAGCTGGAACTGGCGCTTGTCATGCGGCGGCAGCGGCCTTTTCAGGCTTTGCCGAGGCCTCTTTCAGGACGCCCCAATAGCCGCGCTTGACCTCCATTTGGGCCGTGATGCCCTTCTTCGCAAGCAACTTGTGGGCCCGCGGCAGGCGGTAACAGGGCAGGTGCATGAACATGTGATGCTCACAGTGATAGTTCACCCAGTAGGGCGCGATCAGCAGCCGCTCCCATCCGCTCGCCAATGTTGTGCGCGCGTGGCGCATCGGATCATTATGGTCCGGCACGACCGCATGCTCCGCAATATTGCGCAGCCGCGTGACCAACTGGTTCCAGGTTGCGAGCGGCAGGAGCCAGAGCACGAAATAGGCCCACCAGTGGCCAGCAAGAGTCAGCGCGGCAAGCATCAGGAGGTTGGTCGCCACGAACGGAATGACGGCTTCACGCGCGGACTGGGCCCGGTTCACCGTCCCTTTGCTTTTCCGGATGCCGAGGCCCAGCGCATTGGCAAACTGGTTGCGGCGCTGCTTCAGGAAGGTCTGGCCCGTCAGGTCGCGAATGATCTTTCGCTTGAGCGAGGTCCGCGTGACAGGAAAGGGAGCAGAGAGGGCAAGATCGGGATCTTCCGGCTGCTGGGCGTATTTATGGTGGGTCAGGTGGTAGCCGCGATAATTTCTCAGATGCGCGCCGACTGGCGCTGCGCAGAGCCACTGGCCAAGAAAGTCGTTGACCTTCCCGTTCGAATTCAGCCCGCCATGGGCCGCTTCGTGCATCAGGATGGCTAGCCCGAGCTGTCGCGCGCCGATAACGGGTATCGCGAGTATGATCAGGACTGGCTGCCAGATCGCTGCGGCCATGGCGAGCGCAATAACAGCCCAGGCATGCAGGACGGTACCGGTTCCAAGCAGGTTCGAACGTTCGCTGACATGATCCCACTCCTCGCGGGAGAAGAGATCGAGCGGACGTATGCGTTTTGCTGCAGGCATAAACGCAATCTACCCGATTGGCGTAGCGTCAGCCAAGCATATTTGCTCAGCCTAAACGATGGCTGCGAGCGTGAACCCGGCGACGAGAATGAGTGCCGCCCAAGCATTCGACTTAAACACCTTCAGCGCCGAGCCCTTGTCCTGGTCAAGCGTGTGCACTTGCCAGATTGCATGGATGAGGAAGGCGATCACTGTGATTGCGCCGATTCGCGTGGCGCCTGTCGCTGCAGCAGCCACAGCAAAACAGGCCGCCGCAAGCAGGAAAAATGAAAAAGCGCCAAGGATGACCCGTTCACCCATCAGACGGGCCGTCGATTTCACACCAATAATGGCATCGTCTTCCTCGTCCTGTATCGCGTAGATCGTGTCATAAGCGACTGTCCAGCATGCAAAGCCGAGGAACAGGACGAGCGTGGCGAACGAAACATGCATGGCGGTCGCTGCGGCGACGAGGACACCCCAGTTGATGGTTGCCCCCAGCCAGGCTTGCGGCCACCAGGTGACCCGTTTCATGAACGGATAGGCGGTGATCAGTGGAATGGCGAGAAGGGCCACAATCTTTGCGTCGAGCGGCAGGCAAAGCCAGGCAAGAAACCCGATAAAGAGCTGGGCACCCAGGAAAATATAGGCGTTGCGCACCGATACATCACCAGATGGCAGGGGGCGGCTAGCGGTCCGCGCTACCTGGGCATCGAATTCCCGGTCGGTGATGTCGTTCCAGGTACAGGCCGCGCCGCGCATCACGACGGCGCCGATCAGAAACAGGAACTGCCACCACAGATCAATCCAGTAGAACCCGGTCGGAATGCGGGTGTACGCGAAGGATGCCAGCGTTGGCAGTAAGACAAGCCACGTCCCGATTGGCCGGTCGAGCCGCGCGAGGGCTGCGTACGGACGGAACCTGTTGGGCAGCGAGATCAGCCATTCTGGAAGTGCGCTGTCAGCCGGCGCTCGGGCTTCCGCGCTGGGCTTTTCCTCGAACTCTGCCTCGATCGGTTCGCTGTTCGCAGAATCGTCTTTGCTCTCTGTCATCCCGCCCCTATAGCGAATTTTGCCCCTCAGGCGATAGATACTGTCTTCCGGTTCACAAATGCCCGGATACCATCGCCAGCAAGTTCGCGGCCATAACCCGATTTTTTCACACCACCTAATGGCAGGCGCGGATCGCTTGCGACCTTTGAATTTACAAAGGTAGATCCCGCTTCAAGATCGCGGACGGCGACCTCGATATCTGCTTTCTCATTGGTGAAAATGGCCGAGCCGAGCCCGAACTCGCTCCGATTGGCCCGCTCAATGGCGTCCGCAAGCGTGGACATCTTCCAAAGCGAAGCGACAGGGCCAAACATCTCTTCCCTGGAGGCGGGGGCCATGTCAGGAGCCCCTTCAAGGACTTGTGGAGCGGTCCACCAGCCTCTCTCTGGGAGTTCAGGTTGTGTGAGCAGTGGCGTCGCGCCGGCAGAAATGGATCGCTCGACTTGATCCTTCAGATCGTCGCGGATGGCTTTCATGGCAAGCGGCCCGATCTTCACGCCATCTTCCATAGGGTCGCCTGTTTTCAGCGCCTTCATGCCTTCGACGAACTTCTCCCGAAAACTGTCATAGATGCCCTCATGGACGAAGAAGCGTTTGGCAGCGATGCATGACTGGCCGGTATTCTGGACCCGCCCGTCAATCGCCGTTTCGACCGCTGCGTCGATATCGGCCGAAGGCATGACGATAAAGGCGTCTGTGCCGCCAAGTTCGAGTACGGTTGGCTTGATCTGTTCTCCCGCTTTCGAAGCCACGGCGCTTCCCGCTGGTCCGGAGCCGGTCAGTGTCGCTGCCTTTACACGGTCATCCTCAATGACGCGGGACACCTTGTCTGAGCCGATCAACAGTGTCTGAAAGCAGCCCTGCGGGAAGCCGGCCTCATGAAAGATTTCTTCGATATTGATGGCGCAGCGCCAGACATTCGATGCGTGCTTTAGCAAACCGACATTGCCCGCCATGAGGGCGGGAGCGGCAAAACGGAAGACCTGCCAAAGAGGGAAGTTCCATGGCATGACGGCAAGAACGGGGCCGATAGGCAGGTGATGGACATAGGCAGACTTGGCGTCGGTCTTGATTGTCTCGTCCGCCAGATAGGCCTCTCCATTCTCTGCATAGTGCCGGCAAACCCATACGCACTTTTCCACTTCGCCAGTCGCCTGAGCCAGTGGTTTGCCCATTTCCTTAACCATTTGCCGGGCGAGCGTTTCCTTACGGTCCTCCAGGACACTCGCGGCGGCACGGAGAAGGTCGGCGCGCTTGTCGAAACTTGTCAGCCGCCAGTGCGTATAAGCCTCGTGGGCCGCCGCCACACGATGTTCGATGTCGACATCATTGTGAGGCTCAAAGGTTTCGATGACTTCTTCATTGGCTGGATTGACCGACTGCACGCTCATGTCTCTCGCCTCTTTTGCTGGCTTAACTCTTGTGAAGGTGAAGCCTATATGGGCTCGATGAGTTCCGCGCCCCGACTTTTTATCGACGCTCCCCTTGCTGAAGGGCAGTCCGTATCGCTCGACGAAAAGCAGGCAAAATACCTGCTCAGGGTCATGAGACTGGAAGACGGCGCACTTCTTCGTGTCTTCAATGGACGCGATGGCGAGTGGCAGGCTCGGCTGATCCATGAAAGCGCCAAGAAGGCATCGCTGGTGCCGGAGGTCTGCACACGCCCACAACTGGAAACGCCTGATATCATGCTTCTGTTTGCACCGCTCAAGAAGACGCGAACAAACTTCGTCGTTGAGAAAGCGTGCGAGTTGGGCGTCCGGCGTATTGTGCCAGTCATGACTGAATTCACTCAAGCTAGCCGGGTGCGCAGTGACCGGCTTCAGGCTGTTGTGATCGAGGCAGCTGAACAGACCGAACGAATGGATATTCCGACGGTTGAGGATGACAGCTCGCTATGGAGAGCACTCGACAGCTGGGATGCATCAGTGCCGCTCTATTATTGCGATGAGGCGGGCGCGGCCGCTCCAATGGCGGACGTATTGGCGAAGGCTGATCCGGCTCGGGCGGGCCTGCTGATCGGGCCGGAAGGGGGCTTCTCGCCAGCTGAACGGGACCGGCTCCGGGCTCTCGACTTTGTGATCCCAGTCACACTCGGCCCTCGCATCCTGCGGGCGGAAACAGCAGTTGTCTCGGCGCTAACACTTTGGCAATCGCTGGTTGGCGACTGGCGCGATGATCCCTATCTGCCAGAAACAGAAAATGGCTAGAGGGCAGCCGGACACATGACGACCCCCACATCCGATATCGACGAAACCGCTCCACGCATCGAATCCAAATCCGAGATGGTGGAGTGGATCGAGGCGGGCTGTACGCCTAAAGTGGACTGGAAAATTGGTACTGAGCACGAGAAGTTCGGCTTCATTCGGGCCGGGCTCAGGCCGCTGCCTTATAATGGTGATGTATCTGTCCAGGCCATGCTTGAGGGGTTACGTGACCGCTTCAATTGGGAGCCCATCATTGAGGGCGGCCATCTGATTGGCCTCAAAAAGGACGGCGCGAGCGTCAGCCTTGAGCCTGGTGGACAGTTCGAACTGTCCGGCGCTCCACTGGAACATATTCACCAGACCTGTAACGAAGTCGGCGACCATCTGCGGGAAGTCCGGGAAATTGCCGATCCGCTTGGTATAGGCTTTCTCGGCATGGGCTCGTCACCGCTGTGGTCGATGGATGAGACCCCGATGATGCCCAAGGGCCGCTACAAGATCATGCGGGATTACATGCTTAAGGTCGGGCGATTGGGGCGCGAGATGATGTTCCGGACCTGCACGGTCCAGGCAAACATGGATTTTGCGACTGAAGCCGATATGGTGAAGAAGTTTCGTGTTTCGCTAGCGTTGCAGCCGGTGGGCACCGCGCTGTTTGCGAATTCGCCTTTTACTGAGGGGCGTACAAACGGCTTCCTGTCCTACCGCTCGCACATCTGGACGGATACGGATCCGGACCGTTCTGGCATGCTCCCCTTCATGTTCGAGGATGGCGCGGGGTTTGAGCGCTATGTCGACTATGCACTCGATGTGCCGATGTACTTTGTCCGTCGTGGCGGCAAGTACCTCGACGCGTCCGGCTTGAGCTTTCGAGACTTTCTGGACGGGAAGCTCGATATCCTGCCAGGCGAGAAGCCGGCGATTGATGATTTCGTCGATCATCTCTCAACGATATTCCCGGAGGTCCGGCTTAAACGCTTCCTCGAAATGCGGGGCTCGGATTCGGGCCCATGGAGCCGACTCTGCGCTTTCTCCGCATTCTGGACGGGCATTCTATATGACGATGCCTCGCTGGATGCGGCGTGGGATCTCGTGAAGGAGTGGTCTGCGCCTGAGCGTGAGGCGGTGCGACAGTCAGTTGGCACACTTGGCCTCAAGACCCCTGTGCCCGGTGGTCGAAACCTGCGCGATATTGCATTGGATGCCCTTGCCATCAGCCGTCAGGGCCTCAAGGCACGAAGCAAATACAATACGGCTGGCGACGATGAATCAGGCTTCCTCTCCGAACTCGACGAAATCGCCTCAAGCGGGCTAACCCCGGCTGACCGGCTCCTGGAGCTGTATTACGGTGAGTGGGGCAGGCGGGTGGAACCGGCCTTTGAGACCTTGGCCTACTAGGGCGCATATTGCGCCAATCCCTGGACAAATGGCACATCCTTGCTTGAGCCGCAGTTATTCGCGTGCTGTTAGTGGCGGCGGGTAAGGCGCGTCGAGTCGTGCCGAAAAGGTTCAGGGAGCACTTATGGGCATTGCAATTTTCGCAATTCTGGTGGCGCTGCCGCCAATCGTTTTCACGATGTGGCAGCTGAGAAAACACCCAAAGGGCCTGTACATTCTATTCTTTGCGGAAATGTGGGAGCGCTTTTCCTATTACGGGATGCGGGCGCTCCTCATCTTCTACTTGACCTGGCATTTCCTCTTCGAAAGCAGCTTCTCGCTAACCTTGTATGGTGCCTATGTAGCACTTGTGTATCTCGGGCCGCTTCTCGGCGGCTGGCTGGCTGACAAGTATATCGGCTTCCGAAAGGCGGTGACGTTCGGTGCCATCCTGCTCGTTGCGGGGCACGGCCTCATGGGCATTCACGGGCCCTCAGCGGACGAGACACTGGTCGTTGACGGAACCGTTTATGAGCTGGAACGCCCTGACTATAGTGAAGCTCGTGAGCGTTTTATCGTAATTGACGGTGAACAGATTGAGATTGACCGATTTGTGCAGCCAGAAGAAGGGTCTACCACGCGCGAAGTGACCTTCGTCGAGAATGGTCAGGAAACGACACTTACGGGCACACTCGAAGAAGAACGCAATCCTCTCTTTGCGACTATCCTGTTTGCTGCTCTCGCGCTCATCGTGGCGGGGGTTGGCTTTCTCAAGCCGAACATCTCAACCTGCGTCGGTGCGCTTTATGACCAAGGCGATCGCCGCCGGGATTCGGGCTTTACCCTTTACTATATGGGGATCAACCTCGGCTCATTCCTGTCGGGCATTTTCTGTGCGCTTGCCGCTGCCCAGTTTGGCTGGTGGGCCGGTTTTGGCCTTGCGGCCGTTGGCATGCTGGCTGGCCTGGTCGTCTTTGTATGGGGCCAGGGCTGGCTCGAAGGCCGCGCCGAGCCTCCGGCTGACGTGGACCTCAAGACCCCCGTCTTTGCCGGCCTGAACCGCGAATGGCTCGTCTATGGGGCCGGCCTTGCATTTGCCGTTGCGGCGTTCTTCCTGCTCCAGATCGCCAGCATCATGACGCTCGTCATGCACGGGGTATTTGCCATCGTGACGCTGGGCATCATCGTATACATGCTGACAAAGCTTGAGGCAGACACGCGAAACGCCATGATTGGCCTTCTGATCCTGACGGTCTCGTCGGTGCTCTTCTGGGCGCTTTTCGACCAGGGACCGACTTCGCTCAACCTGTTTGCCGCTGCTCATGTTGACAATCAGGTCATGGGATCGCCGTTCCCGGCGCCGGTTCTGCAGTCCGCAAATCCGCTTTACATCATGTACTTTGCGCCGCTGATCGCCGTGCTCTGGACCTATCTCGGTAACCGCGGCATTGAGCCGAACAGCTTCATCAAGTTCGGTCTGGCAATGATCCAGATCGGTGCTGGCTTCTTTGTATTGAATTTAGGCATACAGACTGCTGTCCCGGATGCGGACGGGGCGCTCCGGATTTCAGTTCTCTTCATCATGCTGATGTACCTGCTTCACACGACGGGTGAAATCTTCCTTTCGCCGGTGGGCCTGTCGGCTGTGACCAAGCTATCCGCAAAGCAGATTGTCGGCTTCATGATGGGCTACTGGTTCCTTGCCTCGTCCTACGCCAACGTCATCGCGGCGGGTATCGCCCAGGCCACCCAGGTGCCTGAAGGTGCGCCAACGGAACAAAGCCTCGCGGCTTACAATGCGGTCTACCTCCAACTCGGCGGGGCCGCTGTTGGTCTCGGTGTCATTCTACTTGTCGCCAGCCCTTGGCTGCGCAATCTCACCAAACATGCAGAGGGCAGCGATAGCCATAAGGACCGGCGTGGTGAGGTCGATGCATCTGGCGTGACGCTAGAGCGGAACCTGGACTAGCGGCGAGTGGCTTCCAGCGATGAATCCCCGTCTTCATCGATAGGGTCGCACAGGCAGGTCAGCATCAATCCAGCCATTCGGTCCAGAGACGCCGCCCGCTACGATCGTGACATTCTGATATCCCGCTTTGATTAGTCGCTCGCGGGCTTGCCCAGAGAGGTCGCCTGTCCGGCAGATCAGAGCAATGCGCTGGCTCTTGTCCCCGCCTGTGATCCTGTCGACCTGATATATGAAGTCGCTATCATCGACGGACACGGTGTGAGCGGTGACCGGAACGCCGGTCTGTTTCCATTCCTCGGGCGTGCGTACATCGATGAGAAGGCCACCGGTTCGGCGGACCATCAGGTCAGCCTTCGAGACTGGCATTTCCTGTGGCAGTCCCTGAGCAGAAGCTGGCGTTGTGCAAAGCAGAGCCAACGAGCCCACCAGAGCACATATGATCTGACGTTTCATCCGGTACTACATAGCACAGCCAGCCGTTTCCCCAGCACAGCCAATTCGTGTGATGCTTCAGATGCCCTGCATCGATACCTGTGCATCGTTACCCGGCGCCACCAACGGTCAGGGAATCGACCTTCAGCGTGGGCTGCCCGACACCGACCGGGACGGACTGCCCCGCCTTGCCACATGTGCCAATACCGTCATCCATGGCGAAGTCATTGCCAATCATGGAAACCTTGTTGAGGGCTGTCGGGCCGTGACCAATCAAGGTCGCGTTCTTGACCGGCGCGATCACCTTGCCGTCCTCGACAAGATAGGCCTCCGTGCACTGGAAGACGAAATTGCCAGAGGTGATGTCGACTTGACCGCCGCCGAAATCGACCGCCCAGATGCCGCGTTTCATGGATTTGACGATCTCTTCGGGATCATCTTTTCCGCCAAGCATCACAGTGTTTGTCATCCGGGGCATGATGCCGGCGTCATACGATTCGCGCCGACCATTCCCTGTGGGGGCCATACCCATCAGACGGGCGTTCTGGCGATCCTGCATGTAGCCTTTGAGGATGCCGTCTTCGATCAGAACCGTGCGCTGGGTCGGGGTGCCCTCGTCATCGAATGAGAGCGAGCCGCGGCGGGCATCAATCGAGCCATCATCAATAACGGTCACGCCCTTGGCTGCGACCTGCTCGCCGATTCGCCCAGCATAGACCGAGGTCTGTTTGCGGTTGAAGTCACCTTCCAAGCCGTGACCGACGGCTTCGTGGAGGAGGACAGCCGGCCAGCCCGGACCGAGTACGACTTCCATTTCTCCGGCCGGAGCGGGAATCGATTCGAGATTGATTTCTGCCTTGCGAATGGCGCGTTCGGCGAGCTTCTTCCAACGCTCTGGCGCTATCCACTCATCATAGGAAGCCCGACCCCCAGCGCCAGCGCTCGCCGATTCGCGCCGTCCATCTTTCTCGAGTGTCACTGAAACATTCAGACGCACGAGCGGACGCACGTCGTGAAACGTGTCGCCAGCCGGACGCAACACGTCGATTTCCTCGCGGTTGCCAGCAAGGGACACGGAGACTTGGACGACGCGCGGATCCCTGGCCCGCACCCAAGCGTCGATTTCCCCCATCAGCTCGGTTTTTACGCCGAACCCTGGTGCTTCTGTTGGATCAATCGGTGCGTATAGTCGGCGATTGATGGGTTGTGGGCTCAGATCAAGCGATCCTTGATATCCGCGCTTGGCCGCCGCTGCTGTCGTTGCCGCACGCCTGATCGCATCAATGGAAAGCTCGCCGGCATGTGCGTTGCCGCTCGTTTCGCCAGCAATCACTCGCAGGCCGAAGCCTTGGCTGGTGTCGTAAGCGGCGGATTTCAGCCGTCCATCGTCAAAAAGGAACTGTTCGGAGCGCGAACGCTGAACATAGATGTCGCCGTCGTCGGCGCCGTTGCAGGCTTCCGCCAGGATGCTGGTGGCTTCCTGACGGTCAAAGGGAAGTTCGTTCTCAAGCATGAAACTGAGAATGGGACCTCATGCGCAGCGGTGCAAGGCACAAGGCGCTGTGACACTACTGCTTGACCGTGAACCGGTTCAGTTGGCGCTCGGCAAGCTCCCAACCGGGGTTCAGTTCCAAGGCTCTCTGGAAGTCTTGATAGGCTCCCGTCACATCACCGGTATTTTCCCGGGCGATCGCGCGATTGTAATAGGCCGCAAAAATGTCTTCTGAGCCCAGTTCGATCGCGCGGTTGAGCGCGGGCAGGGCGGTCTCGAAATCCTTGAGATAGATATGGGCGGCGCCCTTGTTGAGAAACGCCGCGCCAAGGTCCGGTTTCATCTCAATCGCCTTGGCGTAATCGTCTAGCGCATCTTCATAGTCGCCCTCGCGCATCCGGATGACGCCCCGATTCACATAAGTCGCGGCGCGATTGGGGCGGGTCATGGTTTCTTCCTGAATGGCGCGAGTGCAGGATTCGTCTGCTGTTCGAAATGAGTAGTTGCCGCTCCGAGCGTATTCGTAGCAGTCCTTGGCCAGGCCGCCGCCAACGACAAAAACCTGTGCGGATGCGCTGGCGCCTGCAATTGCCACGACAGCGCCGAGTATGGATATGCGGTGCATTCTGTTTTCTCCAGCAATCAATGTGGAGGTAATATAGCGCGTTTCGCGGTACCGGGCGAATTGGCTGCGACAAATTTGAAAACACTGAGGGCTTGGGTGGACGCCTTGCAAGAGTGTAGTTATGGCAAGCCTCATCTGTTACTTAGGGAGTCGGGTCCGTGCGTTTCATCGTAGCACTTCTCAGCCTTTTGCCCTTCGGCGCACTGGCACATGCCGCGCAGCCGGAAAATGGCGCCTTGAATCTTCAGCCTGCCGCAACCCGCATTATGGAGCGGCTGCATGGCTTTCATACGTATCTTCTCATCATCATAACCGTGATCACGCTGTTTGTTCTTGCGCTGATCATCTGGGCTTGCCTGCGCTACAACAAGCGTTCCAACCCGGTGCCGCGTAAGTTCAGCCACAATACGTTGGTTGAGGTGGTCTGGACAGTTGTTCCCGTTCTGATTCTGGTTGCGATTGCCGGTCCGTCGTTCTCGAACCTGTTCTACCAGGAAAATGAGCCAGACCTTGAGCAGATTGCCCAATCCAGCGATGACAACCCGAACATCTATCCTGAAGCTGCAGAGGCAGGCTGGGTTACGGTCAAGGCACAGGGCAACCAGTGGAACTGGACCTATTCCTTCCCGGACGAGCAGGATGATGCTGGCTATCCCGTCGAGTTCGTCTCTAACCCGCTGCAGCGCGGTCTGAGCTCGGACAATATTGACGCAGCTCGTGGCCCACGCAACCTTGCCGTCGACTATCCGCTCGTGCTGCCTGTGAACCGTTATATCCGCTACCAGACGGCCGCATCTGACGTAATTCACTCCTTCGCGATGCCAGCTTTCGGTATCAAGACTGACGCGGTGCCGGGGCGTCTCAACGAAGGTTGGTTCCTGGTAGAGGAAGAAGGCACCTATTACGGCCAGTGCTCCGAGCTTTGTGGCAAGGATCACGCCTTCATGCCGATTGAGATTCGCGTTGTGAGCCCTGATGCTTACGAGACGTGGATCGAAACGCTGAAAGCTGGCGAGTTCGAGGCAGCCTTTGAAGGACTGCCCGAGCCTCAACAAACTGTTTCAACCGATGAGCCGACGGACGCGACCACGCGCCTCGCCCAGGCCCAGTAATCACCCGAGGATTTTCCGATATGGCTATGGATCAAGTCTCCACCGCCCATGACGATCATGCCCATGATCACAAGCCGGGCTTCTTTGCGCGCTGGTTCCTTTCGACCAACCACAAGGACATCGGTACATTGTACCTGGTGTTCGCGCTATGCGCGGGTATCGTTGGCTATACGCTGTCTGGTCTTATTCGTTGGGAGCTCGCGCAGCCAGGTATTGGCCCGCTCACCGGCCTCATGGAAATGTTTGGCTATCAGGGCGATCAGGCGATCGAGCACGCCAAACACTTCTACAACGTCGTAATCACCTACCACGGCCTGATCATGATCTTCTTCATGGTCATGCCAGCTTTGATCGGCGGTTTCGGCAACTGGTTTGTTCCGCTCATGATCGGTGCACCTGACATGGCCTTCCCGCGGATGAACAATATTTCGTTCTGGCTGACCGTTGCTGCCTTTATCATGGCTTGCGTCTCGATGCTGATCCCGGGCACCGGCCAGTTCCTCGGCTTTGGTGGTGGCTGGGTGCTTTATCCGCCGCTGTCGAGCACGACCGGACATCCCGGACCCTCCATGGACCTTCTCATCCTATCGCTTCACACGGCCGGTATTGCGTCCATCCTTGGTGCCATCAACTTCATCGTGACGATCCTGAATATGCGTGCTCCTGGCATGACGCTGCACAAGATGCCGCTTTTCGCCTGGTCCGTGCTGGTGACGGCTGTCCTGCTCCTGCTTGCGCTTCCGGTGCTGGCCGGTGCGCTGACCATGTTGCTGACCGACCGTAACTTCGGGTCGCAATTCTTCGATCCGTCTGGTGGTGGTGACCCGATTATGTTCCAGCACCTGTTCTGGTTCTTCGGTCATCCGGAAGTCTACATCATGATCCTGCCGGCCTTCGGCATCATCTCGCACATCGTGTCGACCTTTTCGAAGAAGCCCGTCTTCGGCTATCTCGGCATGGCCTACGCCATGGTCTCGATTGGTGCGATCGGCTTCATCGTGTGGGCGCACCACATGTACACTGTCGGGATGCCGTCTGACATGAAGGCCTACTTCGTGGCGGCCACTATGGTCATTGCCGTCCCGACAGGCATCAAGATCTTCTCATGGATCGCGACCATGTGGGGCGGCTCGATCGATTTCGAAGTTCCCATGGTCTGGGCCATCGGCTTCATCTTCCTTTTCACCGTTGGTGGTGTGACGGGTGTTGTCCTTGCCAATGCCGGTATCGACCATGTGCTCCACGACACGTACTACGTGGTCGCGCACTTCCACTATGTGCTGTCGCTGGGCGCCGTTTTCGGTCTGTTTGCGGGCTGGTACTACTGGTTCGAGAAGATGTTTGGCGTGAAGTACAACAAGACGATTGGCTACGCCCACTTCTGGACGATGTTCATCGGGTCGAACCTGCTCTTCTTCCCGCAGCACTTCCTTGGTCTGAACGGCATGCCGCGCCGCTATATCGACTATGCTGACGGCTTTGCGACCTGGCACTTCTGGTCCTCCATCGGTTATGCGGTCACGCTGGTCGCAACGGCAATCTTCTTCATTGGCGTGATTGAAGCTGCGATCCGCCGGCGGAAGGGTGTTGGTAATCCCTGGGGTGAGGGTGCTACCACGCTCGAATGGACGCTGCCTTCGCCGCCGCCCTTCCACCAGTTCAATGAACTGCCCGAAGTGAAGCCTGAGAGCCATCACTAAGGGACGCTGAACGGCGAGTATTTCGGGGGCGGCCCTTTGCGCAGAAGACGCAGAGGGCCGTTTCTGCTCAAGATGACAGGAAAGAACATGTCTTCGACTGACGCATCCAACCTGATTGACACGCAGCCGCGACCAGCGACCGCTGGCGACTATGTGCAGCTCATGAAGCCGCGCATCATGATGCTCGTGGTGTTCACCGCCCTTGCAGGACTCGTGGCGGCCCAGAGCGTCAGCGGTGTTTCCATAAATCCCGTGATGGCAGCGATTGCGACCCTGGCCGTAGCGCTTGGCTCCGGTGCCGCAGGCGCGATTAACATGTGGTACGATGCTGATATCGACGCGGTGATGAAGCGTACATCGACCCGCCCGATCCCGTCAGGCGCGGTTCCGCGTGACGAGGCTCTGGCGATGGGGCTCATCATGTCGGGCGTCTCTGTTCTTCTGATGTGGCTTGCGTCGAACGCCTTGGCTGCCGGCCTGTTAGCCTTGTCGATCGCGTACTATGGCTGGTTCTACACGATGCTCCTGAAACGCCGCACGCCCCAGAACATCGTGGTCGGCGGGGCTGCTGGAGCATTTCCTCCGGTTATTGGCTGGGCGGCGGTGACAGGTACGGCTCCGCTAGACGCCTGGCTTCTCTTCGCGATCATCTTTTTCTGGACACCCCCACATTTCTGGGCGCTCTCGCTCTTGGCCCACAAGGAATACAAGAAAGCGGGCGTGCCCATGCTGCCCGTAACCCATGGCGCAGCGGCGACCCGTAACCAGATCCTTGCCTACACAATCTTTCTGGCGCCGCTCGGCGCTCTGCCTGTGCTGACAGGGCTTGGCGGGATCGTCTATGGCACAGTTGCCGCATTGCTTGGGGCCATCTTCCTTGCGCTAGCCTTTCAGGTCTGGCGCAGTGATGCAGGGGACGAGGGCGCTTCATCAGCGAGCCTGAAACGAGCAAAAGGCCTATTCGGGTTTTCGATCCTTTACCTCTTCATTATGTTTGCGGCGCTCATCGCTGAGCATGGCTTTGGGGCTTACGTCGCTATTCCGGGTGTCGCATGAGCGATAATAACTCACCCCCTCAGCCCGAACCGTTGAGCCCTGAAGCCCGGCGGGCTCGCAAGAAGCGTAACGTTTGGCTGGCGCTCGCGCTATTTGCATTTGTTATTCTGGTGGCGCTTACGACAGTCATTCGACTTGGCGACTCCGATCTTGGTCCTGATGGCGGCTTTTATTGGCGTAATGATCCGGAAAGCAGCAGCCCGCCGATGCCTGACCTTCCTGCCGGCGATGAGGATAAGGTGAACAGCGAAGGAGATGAGCAATGAACAACCGTACGCTCGCTCTCGGCTTTGGAGCCGTCTGCCTGGGTATGCTTGGCCTCGCCTTCGCTTCGAAGCCTCTTTATGACACTTTCTGCCGTGTCACAGGCTTTGGCGGCACTACGCAGATAGCTGAGGCCGCCCCTGAGGACATCCTCGACCGCGATATTACCGTGCGCTTCGACGCCAACGTGATTGATGCGCCGGTACGATTCCGCCCATTGCAGACCAGCATGGATGTCAGCCTCGGAGAACACGGGCTTGCGTTCTATGAGGTGACGAACACTTCATCGAAGGATGTCAGCCTGATGGCCTCCTACAATGTGACGCCACACAAGGCGGGCCTCTACTTCAACAAGCTGGAATGTTTCTGCTTCACAGAGCGGATTGTCAAAGCTGGGGCAACGAAGAAGCTTCCGGTCGTGTTTTTCATCGGGCCGGATATGGACAGGGAGAGCAATATGAATGATGTCCGCACCATCACGCTCTCTTACACTTTCTACGAAACCGACAGTTTCGAAGGTGCGGCGAATTCGGCTGCACTCAACTGAGGTGTTGCGACTCTAAAGCGGCGCAGGCTAAAAGGCGCCAGATTATTGGGACTATTCGAGGGATGCCGGCCCATGGCTCATGATGAAGTTAAACACGATTACCACCTTGTGAACCCGTCGCCCTGGCCGCTGCTGGGCTCGATGAGCATGATCGTACTGGCGCTGGGCGCCGTGACCTACATGAAGGGCCTGTTCGGCATGCCTGAAGGGACCTGGTGGCTTCTGGCACTCGGTTTTGTATCCATCATCTATGTGATGTTTGGCTGGTGGCGCGAAGTCATCAAGGAGGGCCGCGCCGGCGATCATACACCAGTCGTGTCTATCGGCCTTCGCTATGGGATGATTCTCTTCATCGCGTCTGAGGTCATGTTCTTCGTCGCCTGGTTCTGGAGCTTCTTCGAATTCGCTATCTTCCATGGCGTTCGCACTGGTGCCACCTTCGATGCGACGAACCCGCTTTATCAGGAAGCTCTTAGCCGCTTTGCCGAATGGCCGCCAGCCGGTGTCGAAGTTTTCGACCCGTTCCACCTGCCGCTGATGAACACGCTGGTTCTTTTGCTATCGGGCACGACAGTCACAGCTGCTCACCACGCGCTGCAGCATGATAACCGCAAGACTGCGATCCTGATGCTCGCCATCACGATCATTCTCGGCATTTCATTCACCGGCCTTCAGGTACTGGAATATACCCATGCGGGCTTCAGCTATGATGGCACGCTTTATGGCTCGGCCTTCTTCATGGCGACTGGCTTCCATGGCGCCCACGTCGTCATCGGCACGATTTTCCTGACCGTCTGCCTGATCCGCCTGATGTCGGGCGGCATGTCGGCGAAAAAGCATCTCGGCTTTGAATTCGCTGCTTGGTACTGGCACTTCGTGGATGTTGTGTGGCTGTTCCTGTTCGCTTTCGTCTACGTGATCCCGTACATCGTCATGGGTCACTGATCCGAGGTGGCGCGCGACGTCTCTCCCATAACGGCCGGGTTGCGCTGTCGCTGCCCGGCCTGCGGGGAAGGACCGGTTTTCAAGTCCTATCTCGGTCTGGCCCCATATTGCACGGCATGCGGGGCTGACTTTTCAAAGGCTGACTCCGGTGATGGGCCGGCCTTTTTCGTCATGTTCCTGCTTGGCATCCTGATCATGCCACCTGTGCTGCTTGTGCAGGCTGTGTTCCAGCCGCCATTCTGGGTTCATCTGATCCTCTGGACGCCGGTCATTATCGTGCTTGCCCTTATCCTTCTGCGGCCTTTCAAGTCGTTGATGTTCGCGCTCCAATGGAAGAATCACGCGGAAGAAGCGCAGTGGTCTGACAAGGACGAGGAAGGGCAATGAAGTTCCGGCCTATGCCGCTTCTGAGCGTCCTGACGCTCTTGAGCCTTGGCATTTTGATTTATCTCGGCAACTGGCAGTACGGCCGCTATAGCGAAAAGCTAGACAGCGATCCTATAGAAGAGACGCTCTTCAAGCTGGTCCAGGTTGCGCCGGCCACCGACAATTCAGGAATGGCGCAGCAGGTCTATGGCATAATCGATGGCGAAGCCGTTTGGCGCCGATATGTACCGGGGCGTATCAATAATCAGGGCGACGTCGTTCTCATGCTCTGGGATGCCACATCGGGCACAGAACCTGTTCCAATGCCAGTTTCGGAAGCGACTGATGCAGAGCTGACTGCCAATGTCTTTGTACGCAAGGCCAGTAAACAGGGATTTGGCGGCACGAACCAGCCAGAACAAAATATCTGGTACCAATTTGACGGTGCAGCCATGCTCACCAATCTCGGCTACGATCCGCAGTCTGCGCCCCAGGTTGTTGAGCCAGACACCGTAACAATCCGGCTTGCCTCTGACCTCACGCGCTCACGCCAGACCGAGAACCCTTACGCTACTCCTGTGGTTCGAGATCCGTTGCCGCCCGAGCGCCATTTTGGGTATGCGCTGACCTGGTGGGGGCTGGCCCTCGCGCTTATTGGCGTGTACCTCGCCTTCCATCATTCCAGAGGACGGTTGCGCTTCAAGAGGTAGGTCCATGAAATTCATTTCGACGCGCGGTCAGGCCAGTCCGGTCGGCTTTCTCGACGCTTGCCTGTCAGGGCTCGCGCCTGATGGCGGTCTCTATGTGCCGGAGACCTGGCCGAAGATCGCGCCAGCTGGGCCGCATGAACGCTATGTCGATGTCGCAGCGCGCGTAATCGGCGCTTTCGCGGAAGAGGAGATCGACGGAGAGACGCTGCAGCGTATCTGTGTGCGCGCCTACAAGTCTTTTGCTCACCAGTCCGTTGCCCCGCTCGTGCAGTGGGGTCCGGACGCGTTCCTGATGGAGTTGCACCACGGGCCGACGCTCGCCTTCAAGGACATCGCGATGCAGCTGATTGCGGAACTCTTCGATCAAGCGCTATCCCAACGCGGAGAGCGGATGAGTGTCACTTGCGCGACGTCCGGGGATACTGGAGGTGCCGCAGCGGCGGCCTTTGCCGGCGCGACCAATGTCGACCTCTTCATCCTGCATCCGCACGAGCGCATCTCGCCCGTGCAGCGGCTGTTCATGACGACAACGGGGGCAGGTAATGTCCACAACCTTGCCATCGATGAGGATTTCGATGCGTGCCAGGCGATCGTGAAGTCACTCTTTGCCGATAGGGACTTTGTTGCGCGCTCCGGTCTCTCCGGGGTTAACTCTATCAACTGGGCGCGCATTGCTGCCCAGGCCGTCTACTATGCGACGGCTCAGGCTGCACTAGGGACTGATCGGCCGCTTCGCTTTGTGGTTCCCAGCGGGAATATGGGCGATGCGCTTGCTGGCTATGTCGCCGCCTGTTGCGGCGGGCTCGCCGGGTTTGAGGCCATCTGTGCCGTGAATGAAAATGATGCACTGCGGGTCTTGCTGCAGGATGGGAAAATGAGCCGGGCAAGTGCCGTGGCAACGCCAAGCCCAGCCATGGACATCTCCATACCAAGCAACTTCGAGCGTCTTCTCTTCGAAGCGTCGGGCCGTGATGCAGATCTCGTCCGCCAACTCTATGAGCAATTCGCGCAGAGTGGAGATGTGCCGTTACCGGATCGGGTCAAGGGGCCGCTCTCCTGCACAGGGCTTAGTGCTCGCAGTGTCTCCAATTCCGATACGCTGGCTGAAATGAAGCGGGTGTACGGTGAAACCGGCTGGCTTATTTGCCCGCATACTGCGGTCGGAACATCAGTTGCTCGAGCTTTGCCCGAGAGCGATGCCGTGACGGTTGTCCTGGCTACGGCGCACGCGGCCAAATTCCCGGAAACTGTGGAAAAAGCGACGGGCATACGCCCGGATCTCCCGCTTCGTGTTCAAGGCGTGGCGGCGCGCGACGAAGTCTTCGAGCATGTCGCCAATGATGTTTCTGCAGTGCGCGACTACATACGCGCCCGCCAGAGAGCCTAGCGCTCTCGTCAGCTGGGTCTGAACCGTCTAGACTCTTCCCCATGCAGATAGAGTCAGCGGCAACGGTTGGTCATTGGTGGTGGGATCCGGAGATGAAGCGTCTCCGGATTGAACCCGACAAACATGCCGCGCTCGATGATCTCGGTGGGACCTGGACGCTGAATGCGCTCGGGGTGATCCTTGATGGTTTCAGTCGTAGCCGGCTGGAGCGCGCGCTGGACTTTTCCAATGGTGCAAAGCGTGATGTCGCATGCGCGATTGGCCTGTCCAAAGGCGGGGCCGTTCATCTTGTCGGGCATTTCGATGCCAAGGGGGCCGCTTCGGGAGACCTCCTGCAGGATGACCTTTCGGAAGCGTACTCGCATATCCTCGCCCCAGGCCCCGGACTTGATGCGGCATTCCAGCCGATCGTCTCACTCTCAAGCGGACGGATTGCAGGCTTTGAGGCCCTCGCTCGATGGGGCGGAGCGCCTCCAGGGCATCAGTCGGGTGATGTCGGTCTGGCCGATGACGCTCTTGCGCCAAACATGCTCATCCGTGCCAGTGAAGCACTGGGATCGTGGCAAAAGGCCGGACACACGGGCCTGTTCGTCAACGTCAATCTGACTGGTCGTGACCTTGCGCGGGAAGATCTGCCCGGCCTTATAGAGGCGCTGATCTCAGGTCACGGCTTTGAACCCGGTCAGTTGCGTATCGAGCTTACGGAACAGGCGGCCCTCAGGGACGGGCAGGAAGCCATTCGTGTGGCCGAAGCCCTCAAAAAAGCAGGGGCGGGCGTCATTCTCGATGACTTCGGTTCAGGCCATTCGTCCTTTTCCTGGCTGGCTGCCTTGCCGGCAGACGGCTTGAAAATCGATCCCGAACTCACGCGGCAGATCGACTCCGAAAAGGTCCGCGTAATCCTCGAGACGATGACGCTACTGGCATCCCGCTTGAAGATGAGCGCGACGGCGGAAGGTATCGAAAAACTGGAACAGATTGGCCTTCTGCGCACGCTAGGCTTCCATTACGCGCAGGGTTTTGCTTTCTCTCATCCCATATCGGCTGTTGAGGCTGGCAAGCTGCTCAATGTCTCGGACTAGGCGTTGCCGCCGCCAAAGTGCAGGCGCGATGCATCAATTCCCATGAGCTTCAGAGCGCGGCCCCATTTGCTGTCATGCTCGGCGCCATAGACGAGATCGGGGATCGGTTCGCCAACCAGCCAGGCATTTTCCGCGATTTCGGTTTCAAGCTGTCCGGCCCCCCATCCGGCATAACCGAGGGCCATGATTGATTCGCGAGGGGCGTCTCCGGAGGCGATGGCCAGTAAGATGTCGCGGGTCGCTGTCAGGCAGCATCCGTGGCTAATGTCCATCGTTGCGCCCTCGGAGTGAAAATCGTCGCTGTGGACCACAAAACCGCGATCTGTCCCGACAGGGCCACCGCTCAGGACAGCGCTTTCAGGCACGCGGATATCCTGCTCGATCCCGAGCTGTGTCAACAGTTGCGGAAGTGTGAGGTCGTCGATTGGCTTGTTGAGCGCAATGCCCATCGCATAATCCGGCTCATGCGCGCAGACGAGGACGAGCGAGCGGGAAAAGCGGTTATCTCCAATGCCGGGCATCGCGATCAGGAGCTTGCCTGTCAGATCCTGCATCATGGTCTGGATCCTTTCGCCTGACAGACAGGCTGACTCAGGGCCCGGAGATTGGCAAGCGCTCATTGATCATCATGGCTGGCGTGCCTAAGTAGCGAGCAGTCTCAGAGGAGTAATCAATGACAATCAAACAAGGCGAGAAGCTGCCGGATGCGGTCTTCATGGAAATGACGGACAATGGTCCAGAGCCGCGCAAGACCGACGATATCTTCGCCGGCAAGACAGTGGCGCTATTTGCCGTGCCGGGCGCGTTTACACCGACGTGTTCGGCCAAGCACCTTCCGGGCTTTCTAGACAAGGCAGAGACGCTGCATGGCAAGGGCGTCGATGATATCGTCTGCACCTCGGTCAATGATGTGTTCGTGATGAATGCCTGGGGCGAACAGGCCGGTGCCAAGGGCAAGGTTCGCATGCTGGCCGACGGTAATGCCAAATTCGCGGAAGCCTGTGGTCTGGAAATGGACGCAAGCGGCTTCGGTATGGGTGAGCGCTCCAAGCGCTATTCCATGCTGGTCAAGGATGGCGTCGTCGAGCAGATCAATGTCGAGGACGGCGGCGAGTTCAAGGTCTCAAGCGCTGATTATCTTCTCGGACAGATTTAACGCTCCCGGAATCAGCTGAACCACATTAGAACGGCGCATATCGGCATCGGTATGCGCCGTTTTGACTCTCAGTTTTATTGAAAAACGGCAAAATCGTACCGATGTATCTTACAGGTCAGAGGAGGGACCCTGTATGGAGCCATCATTTATCGTCGCCATAATTCTGGCGGTCGCAGGGCTGGTTTTGCTCACCTCGGCGGTGACCGTCGTCGGGCAGGGCTACAATTACACGGTCGAGAATTTCGGCCGTTATACCAAGACCTTAAGTCCAGGACTGCACTTCATCGTCCCTTTCTATCAGCGTGTCGGGCGCAAGATGAACATGATGGAGAGCGTGCTCGACATTCCGACCCAGGAAGTCATTACCAAGGACAATGCGATGGTGTCCTGCGATGCGGTCGTGTTCATCCAGGTCATCGACCCGGTGTCTGCGGCCTATGAAGTCAATAACCTCAAGAATGCGATCGAGAACCTGTCCCTGACGAATATCCGGACGGTGGTCGGTTCGATGGATCTTGATGAGGTCCTGTCAAATCGTGACGAGATCAATGCGCGGCTCCTGTCAGTCGTTGATGCAGCGACCAACCCCTGGGGCGTGAAAGTCACGCGGATCGAGATCGCTGACCTCACACCGCCTGCAGATATTACAGAAGCCATGGCGCGTCAGATGAAGGCCGAGCGCCTCAAGCGGGCTGAAATCCTGACAGCCGAAGGTGACAAGCAGTCGGCGATCCTGAAGGCAGAGGGGCAGAAACAGTCTCAAATTCTTGAAGCTGAAGGCCGCCGCGAAGCCGCCTTCCGCGATGCGGAAGCTCGCGAAAGAGAGGCGGAAGCTGAAGCGAAGGCGACCGCCATGGTGTCGGAGGCCATCGCAAAAGGCGATGTGAATGCCGTCAATTACTTCCTCGGCCAGCAATATGTGATGGCCTTCGAGAAACTGGCGACATCACAGAGCCAGAAGACGGTGATCATCCCTGCCGAGTTCAGCTCCATCCTTGGAACGATTGAGGGTATTCGCGGGCTCACCGAGAGCGCGGCGAGTAATCGCGGCGGGTCGGGCGGTGCCGTGCCGACGACGCGGCCAAGGGAGGATCGGTAATGGAGGCGATGAACGAGCTGCTCTGGCCGCTGACTTTCTGGCACTGGCTGGCGCTTGGGCTGATCCTTCTGTCGATCGAGATGGCCGTGGGCACTTTCGATCTGCTCTGGATCGCTATTGCTGCTGGGATCACAGCGATTTTTGCCGCTATCGCACCAGCCGGTCTGGCCGAATGGCAGGGCCAGCTCATCTTCTTTGCAGTGGCCGCGACGGGGCTTCTCATACTTGGACGAACAGTGTTTGCGGGCATGCGCCGGCTGGCCGGTGACCACCCGACACTGAACCGGAGAATGGCTCGCACAGTTGGCCAGAGAGGCCTTGTCATCGCAGGCTTTTCCGGAGGCTTTGGCCGGGTGAAGCTCGGAGACACGGAATGGTCAGCCGAAACGGTGGATGGCAGTAATCCAGCGGAAGGTACTTCTGTTGTCGTGGAGGACACGGTCGGAAACGTCCTCCGGATTCGTATGGCTTCCTGAGGCAGAGTTTCCGTCAAGAAAGTGTGGGATGGATTGCTCCGGACGGCATTCCGAAAACATTCCAGAAACAGCCCAGTTTCAGCCCACTTTTGGAAAGGGTCGGGCGACCTAGAACAGTGAGCCCTGAGGTGGCGCGTCCGGATCCTTCGGCGTTTTCGGCTCGGGCTTTGGCTTGGACGGTTTTGGTGTTTTCGGTTTTGCCGCCGCTTTCCGGCTTTGAGGCTTCGCGATGCCGGTCGCTTCGGCGCTGATTGAGCCATCGGCGAGTGCAATGTCGAGATGGGCCCCTGCATTGACGGTGCCGGCGTTTTTCACGACATGACCGTCGGCATCCTTCACGATGGCAAAGCCACGCTCCAGGGTCGCCTGATAGGAGAGGGTTTCAAGCAGTTTCGCCTGTGACGCGAATCGCTCTGAATGGTTTTTCACGAGTCGCGTCACTGCCGGGTTGGCTCTGCGAGCGACATCGATCAATTGCTGGCGCTTTCGTCTGGCGTCGATCCGCAAGGGCTCTGGCCTGAAGCGGGCCTCGGTTCGCGTCAACTCGATACGTTTGGATTTAATGGCGCTACCAAGACAGGTGCGCAGACTGTTTTCAAGATAATCCAGCGTCTGGCGCTTCTGGGAGATCAGGGTTTCCAGCCGGGGCAGGCGGGCTGCACGAAGGCGGTCGCGGTCATGGCGAACCATGCGCGACAGGCCATGCGTCATGCTCTGGCCAAGTTCACCGAGGGCGATCAGCAGGTCCTGGCGCACGGGCACCGCGATTTCCGCTGCGCCGGTCGGTGTCGGGGCGCGGGCATCCGAGACATAGTCGATCAGTGTCGTATCGGTCTCGTGACCAACCGCCGAGATCAGCGGAATCCGGCTTTCGAATGCGGCGCGCACGACATTCTCTTCATTGAACGGCCAGAGATCCTCGATCGAGCCACCGCCGCGCCCGACGATCAGCACGTCCGGGCGGTCTTCACCGGTCATGGCATTGAAGCCACGAATACCCGCTTCGATCTGGGCAGCAGCCGTATCGCCCTGGACGAGCGCTGGCCACAGGATGACGCGCACCGGAAAGCGTTCGCGGATGCGGTGCAGGATGTCGCGTATGACGGCGCCGGTCGGGCTGGTCACGACGCCAACGGTACGGGGCAGGTAGGGGAGGCGCTTCTTGTGGCCCTCGTCGAACAGGCCCTCGGCGGCGAACTTCTTCTTGCGCTCTTCGAGCAGCGCCATCAGTGCGCCGGCACCGGCAGGGCGCATGAAGTCAGCGATCATCTGGTAGTTGGAGCGCCCGGCATAAATGGAGAGACGCCCTTCGGCGACGACTTCGAGGCCTTCTTCGGGTTTGAAGGGCAGGCGCTGAACCGAGCCTTTCCACATCACCGTGTTGAGAACAGCCTTCTCGTCCTTGATGTCGGCATACATGTGACCCGAGCGGGCAATCGTTACCCGGCCGAGTTCTCCGCGGACACGGACATGGTCATAGGCCGTCTCGATGGTTCGCTTCAGGTTCGAAGCGAGCTGGGACACCGTGAATTCGGTGACGTTGGAAGGGCTCTCTTCAGACACCGCGACCTACCCCTCGTCAGCCCCGTCATCGCCAGATTGCGAGGCGCTGGCGGTCACTCGCGTTTTCAGGTCGCCGGAGATTCGGGTCATCATGAATGTGCCGGTCCAGTCGGACGGGTCGTCGAAGAACCAGACGCCAGATATCAGGCAGCAGTCGGCATCCGTATCGCCATGGTAGCGCAGCAGGATCGGTTCACCCTCTTCATCGAGCGCAACCTTGGTGAAACGGACATCGAGCCCGTGACGAAAACCATGAATCGTCGCTTCGAATTCGCCATCGAGCGCTTCGGTGCTGAAATTCTCTTCCAGGACCGTTCCGGTGACCTTGCCACCGTCTTCCTTGATCCAGGCGGTGAACATGATCGCCTCGTCTGTCAGGTCATAGGCGTAATAGCCCGTCCAAAGCCCGCTGAGGTCACGGGGGAGGCGGCGTCTCTGAGGATTGTCTGCCATGGGCTCACCTTGCCTTCTCTGACTCCGTATCTTCAAGTGAATTTGCCAGCCATGTCCACTGGCCATTCGAGACCATCAGGCCGGTAAGGCGAGACTGTGGCCGCGTTGCGGTTCATTTCAGGGCTTGATTGCGCCCCCGCCCAAGTCCATCACCCGCTGCATGAAAATTCTCATCCTTGGCTCGGGCGGGCGCGAGCATGCGCTGGCCTGGAAAATCTCGCAGTCACCGCTGGTCGACGAAGTCTATTCCGCGCCGGGCAATCCGGGCATGGACAAGATAGGACCATGCTTCGATCTCGATGTGACGGACCTGATGGCTGTTCAGGAGCTGGCACTTCAGATCATGCCTGACCTGATCATTATCGGGCCGGAAGCCCCGCTCGCTGCAGGCGCCTCCGATGCGCTACGAGCGCGCGGCTTCGATGTGTTCGGGCCGAGCCAGCAGGCCGCGCAGCTCGAGACATCCAAGGGCTTCGCCAAGGACCTGATGCAAAAGTATGGCGTACCGACTGCAGAGTATGGCCGGTTCGACGATCTGACCGAGGCGCTTGAATTCCTCGAGACGATGAACGCGCCTTACGTCATCAAGGCTGACGGCCTGGCCGCCGGCAAGGGCGTCGTGATCGCAGAGACGCTCGAAGAGGCCGAGAACACGGTCGAGGAATTCATGACCGGCAAGTTCGGCGAGGCGTCGAGCGAGATCGTGATCGAGGAGTTTCTGAAAGGCGAGGAAGCCTCAATCTTTGTCATGACGGACGGAGAAGGGGCCATCTACCTGCCCGTCGCGCAGGATCACAAGCGTGTCGGTGACGGCGATGTTGGCCCGAACACTGGCGGCATGGGGGCTTATGCGCCGGCGCCGGTCGTCGATGCCCGCACGCTGGAGCTCGTCCAGGCCACGATTGTCGAGCCGATGCTCTCAGGCATGGCCGAGGATGAGATGCCGTATCAGGGCGTTCTCTATGTCGGCATCATGGTCACTGAAGCCGGTCCGAAAGTGGTCGAGTTCAATGCCCGCTTTGGCGATCCGGAGTGCCAGGTCCTGATGGCGGGGCTGCCGGGGGACATTGTTCCGGCTCTGCTCGTCTGTGCGACGGGTGGGCTGGTCAGCGCGCATGCGGATCTGTGCGAGATGATGGGCCTGTCGGACTTCAAACCGAGCGCCGTGGTGGTCATGGCGGCCAATGGGTATCCCGGCACCGCCGAGAAGGGCACCGTCATCAAGGGCGTGGAGATCGCGAATGCGCTCGATGGCGTCACCGTCTTCCAGGCCGGTACGGATGTGAACGACCAGGGTGAACTTGTCGCCGCAGGCGGGCGCGTGCTTGGCGTGACGGCTGTGGGCGATGACCTCAGGATGGCGATTTCGAAAGCCTATGATGGTGTGGCGGCCATCGAATGGACAGGTGGTTTCTACCGCAAGGATATCGGCCACCGCGTGCTAAAATAAGCGTCATTATTACAGGGCGTGGAAACTTTTTCCGGCAACTGACCGTTCTGTCTTTATGCGCATCAGGCGCAAATGGAGAACAGAATGTCCAATCCGAATGTCGACGTCCTGAATGACGTCACCAAAACGCTGATCGATAGCCAGAAAGGCTATCAGAAAGTGTTCGAAATCGCCGATAAGAGCCACGTCCTGCGAGAGAAATTCCGTTCGCTGGCCGCCGAGCGTCTGGAACTGATTTCGGCGTTTCAGGAGCGTGTAAGCGAGTATGGCGGCGAGCCGGTCACCAAGGGCGGTGTCGGTGGCAGTCTCCACCGCGCCTGGGCGGACTTCACCGCCCTGTTCCAGGATGATGAAAAGGCCGCGCTCGAAGCCGTCGACGACGGCGAAGAGCATCTTGCCGACAAGATCGGCCGCGAACTCGATAATGAAAAGCTTGATGCCTCGACGATCGAGCTTCTCCAGCGGGCGCGTGGTTCGGCTCGTCATGGCGAACGGTTTGCCGATGCCCTGAGCGACCTCAGCGATCGCTGAACCCGCAGCGAAAATAGCGGCGGCCGGGATAATTTCCGGCTGCCGCTATGCGGCGATTTAACCCTGCGAGATGCTTGTTCGCACACGCTGACGCGGTAGGGTGCGCGCAACGAGATGAGACAGGGAGAAGACCCATGGCGGAAGCTGCGGCACAGGAGTTGTACACCGGCACTAAGGACGTTGCCGAAAGCCATAAGTTCAACGAGCAAAATCTCGCTGACTGGATGGAAAAGAACGTCGAGGGCTATGAAGGGCCGCTGACCGTCAAACAGTTCAAGGGCGGGCAATCCAACCCGACCTACAAGCTGTTCACCCCGAACAAGACCTATGTCATGCGCCGCAAGCCGCCGGGCAAGCTGCTGCCCTCGGCCCATGCGGTCGACCGCGAGTTCAAGGTCATCAACGCGCTTTATCCGACAGGTTTCCCGGTCGCCAGACCCTATGGGCTCTGTATGGATGAGGAGGTGATCGGCACGATTTTCTACGTCATGGACAATGTCGACGGCCGCATCCTGTGGGACCAGACGCTACCTGATTATGAGCCGTCCGAGCGCCGCAAGATCTATGAGGCCAAGGTCAAGACGTTCGCTGACCTGCACAACACCGATTACAAGAAGGTCGGCTTGCAGGATTTCGGCAAGGAGGGCGACTATTGTGCGCGCCAGATCCATCGCTGGACGAAGCAGTACAAGGCATCCGAGACGATGCACATCCCGGAGATGGAGCAGCTGATCGACTGGCTGCCGAAGAACCTGCCGGCGAAGGAAGATGTCACCATCGTTCATGGTGACTATCGTCTCGACAACATGGTCCTGCACCCGACCGAGCCGAAGGTCATCGCTGTACTGGACTGGGAGTTGTCGACACTGGGCGACCCGCTGGCCGATTTCTCCTATCACCTGATGAACTGGGTGATGCCGGGCAATGACGAGTCCCGCGGCTCGATTGCCAATATCAAGGATCTCAAGGCCTGGGGCATTCCGACGCTCGAGGAATATGTTGATCTCTACTGCCAGCATACCGGGCGCGATGGCATGCCGGACCTGAACTACTATTTTGCCTATAACGCCTTCCGGCTTGCCGGCATCCTGCAGGGCATCGTCGGGCGGGTGCGCGACGGGACGGCCTCAAACGCGAATGCCGCCGCGAATGCGGAACGTGTTGTGCCGCTGGCGAAGTTTGCTGCTGAGCGCGCGCGCATGGCCGGAATGGAAAGCTAGGGCCATGGCAAAGGTGATCGAGGGTCCGCTTCGCAAGCCTGCGCAGATGCTGCAGGAGCAGTCCTATGACGGGCACTCCTCGCTGCATGATGACAGCCAGGCCGAAAAGCTCGGCATAAAGGCCGGGCCGATCGAGGGGCCAACGCATTTCAGCCAGTTCTCGCCTTACCTGGTCGAGCTGTTCGGCAAGGAGTGGTTCGAGCGCGGCTGCTTCTCGGCGCACTTCCAGACGATGGTGTTCGAAGGCGAGGCGGTTCGGGTTTTCATCGAGCCGAAGTCGGACACATACGCCTATTGCCGTGCTGAAAAGGAGGATGGGACCCCCGTCCTCGAGGCAAGTGCGACGCTCGGACCCGACCATGGCGAGACACTGCTCGAGGCACGAATGGCGAAACTCCGCCCGCCGGGTGACCTCGTCATCCTGTCCGACATGAAAGTCGGGATGACGGGGCCGGAGAACGAGCTTGTCCGCATGGGTCCCGACCAGCATATGGGCAATCTCTATCCCTTCTCGCTGAACGAGAAGCTGGTGAAGATCACTGAGCCAATGGATTGGTATTCAGATGCATCGGCATCTCCATGGGGGCAGGCCATCATTCCCACCGAGATGGTGTCGGTGATCGGTAACTACACGGGCAGCATGGTGAAATGGCCTGTGAAGCGGCCATCGATCGGCCTGTTCGCAGACCTTGAAATCCGTATGATCAACGGACCGCTATTCGTCGGTGAGACCTATCGCTTGAAGCGCGAGATTGTGGCGTTGTCCCAATCGCGCCGTGCTGAGAATTACTGGGTTCGGACAAAATTTTTCGACGAGGCCGGAAGCGATCTCAAGGCTGAGATGCTATTGAATCATGGCGTTATGAAAGCGAGCTACCCGGACTATCCCGAGGAGCAGCTGCCGGCCTGAGCCTTAACCGTCACAACCGGCTTCCTTGTAATCCCTGGCGAAGATGTAGGTCTGGTCGCTGATAGAGACCACCTTGTCTCGAAAGAGCGTGCGGCCCGGCGCCTCCCATGTCTGGTCATAGTCTTCCAGGTGCGTGATGCGATCTCCAAGGAAGCGCTTGAGATGCCCGGAATCGATCATGCCCCAATACTGATTGGGCTTGACGCGACAGGGATAGGCAAGCGCAGCATCCTGCATCCGTTCACTGATGATATCGATGTAGGCCTGGTCAACATACTGGCCTTCAAGATGGCCAGCCATATGATCGCGACCACTCTTGTGCATGGTATATCCCAAATTGTAGCCAAGGCTCGCCATCATGAAGTCAGCCCTGGAGGGTTCGGCCCCCTGTTTAAGCCAGCCAAGCCAGTCTTGGAAGCCCATCATCGCTATTCCGTGTACGGCGATGTGTGCGGTGCGGTGGATTTGTAATTCATCGGCGCCCGGAACAATTACCATGGCGCAAGCCGACATGCACTGGCCGGCGATGAGAATGGGTTCATCGCGCTCATCCAGGATGCGGCTCATCATGCGGGCTGTCGCGACATTGCCGCCCGGGCTGCTGATGACGATCCGTCCCGTTTCCGGCATGGTTGCGAGCTGCATGAATTCTTCGGGAAAGATGGCAGCGTTGTAGCAGATGGCATCATGCTCCCTCAGGAGACTGACCCCCTCGCTTTCCAGGCATGCATTCACTGCCGCATCGATAGAAGGATCAGGTGCGTCATACTCGACTGCTACATCCGTATTGTCGGCATTGGCCGCCGGAGAAACGAAAAGGAGCAGACCAGCGAATAGGGGCCTCAAATTTGCAAGGAGCATTGGAGCTCTCCGTCATTTTTGTGCTTTGGCGATGCAAGGAGTGCGTTTTACGATTGCCGAAAGACGGTCTAAGAACAAGCGAAGAATGTTTGGAGTTTGGTGCATGATCAGGACAGCGCGATTTGCGGCAGCAGCCCTGGTTCCAGTAGCAATGGCGCTGCTTTCTGCGTGCGGTGGGGGCGGGAGCAAGGCAACTGACCCAGGCGGCGAGACTGTATCTACATCCTCCGTGCAATGCGTCGAAATCCCGGATGGATATTATCTGTTCGCGGACGGAAAATTCTCGCCGACACGCGAAGACATGGCGATTGAGCTGCCGCCGGAAGTGACCCAGAAGCAGATTGTCTGGATCAATGAGTTTGAAGACAGAATGATGAATGACGGTTTCCCGTGGCTTCGGCTCGATTCGGTGGACAAGGTTCTCGTTCTCAGCGGTGAGGCCGAAAGCGCGGAAGTGCACGAAGATGCAGTTGCGCGTGTTCGTTCTGAAATCTCAGCAGACAGGGCGCTGGCCGACCGCGACCTCTACATCATTGATGCCATCACTGGCCCGGATACGCCGCGCCAGCCCGGCGCAGTCCTGGCTAGCCTGACGCCAGATCCGGAGGTTGATATCTGCCGGACCAGAGCCGATCAGATCGCGCGGACCGATACCATCGCTTACGTGAATGAGGATACGGGCATAGACGAGGTGAGCCAGCCGCTCCTGAACGCAATTGCCGGCCTGGCCATGATCTGTGAGGCGCATCCGCTCGAGATTGGCGTGCACACCGATGCACGAGGGGCGCAGTCGTTCAACCAGATCCGCTCACAGAAGCGCGCCAATGCGATTGTCGACTATCTGATCGAGCAAGGCGTCTCGCGAGACCGGATGGATGCGGTCGGGTATGGCGAAACCCGCCCGATCGACCCTGCGCAGACAAGCGAGGCCTATGCACTCAACCGTCGGGTTGAGTTCTACTTTCGCGACGAGGCCGACTAGCAGGCCTGCTGCCTAGAACTTGTAGCGCACCGGAATGGATTTGGGCCCGCCGACGAAGTTCGCGCGAATGAAGCTCGGATCGCCCGCTAGCTCGATTGAATTCAGGCGCGAGAAAAGCTCTTCATAGATCGCCTGCATTTCGAGACGGGCGAGGTGCATGCCGAGGCACATATGCCCGCCATGTCCGAACGAGATGATCTTGTTTGGGCTGCGGTCGACGCGGAATTCATACGGGTCGTCGAAGACGTCTTCGTCACGGTTGCCGGAGGGGTAGCAGAGCAGCAGGCTCTCGCCTTTCAGGATCTTGCGGCCGCGCAGTTCATAATCGTCCTGAGCGGTGCGCATGAAGTGCTTCACCGGTGTGGTCCAGCGGATCGCTTCATCCACGGCCGTACGTGACATACCCTTCGGGTCATCCATCATCTTCTTCAGCTGCGCCGGATTGTTCAGCATGCCGAGAACGCCACCGCCGGTCGAGGCGCTGGTTGTGTCATGCCCGGCAGCCGCGACGATGATGTAATAGCTCATCGCTTCCAGCTGGCCGATCGGCTCGCCGTCGACGGTGCCGTTGGCAATGATGGTGGAGACATCGTCTTTCGGGTTGGCGCGCCGGTCTTGTGTGATGTTGGTGAAGTACATGAAGAACTGGGCGAGGGTCTCCTGGATGGAAGACAGGCCCTTGTCGGCATCGCCGCCTTCCGACAGTTCCTTGTCACGCATCAGGTCCGGGTCCTGCGCGCCGAAAATCTCCTGGGTGAGCTTCAGCATCATCGGCTCGTCGGATTCCGGTACGCCGAGGATCTGCATGATCACACGAAGCGGATAGTAGAGCGCGATGTCCTGCTGGAAGTCGCACTCGCCGCCCTTGTCTTCCATCCGGTCCACGAATTCCTTCGCGATCTTGCCGATGGCCTCCTCGCGCGTCTTCACCTTGTGAGGCATGAACCAGTCCTGGGTGAGGTGACGCAGCTTGTAGTGCATCGGGTCATCCAGTTGGACCAGCGTCTTGAGCAGGTGCGGCCCGCCCGTTTGCGCATAGACCTTCTCTTCAGCTTCGGCGTAGGAGAGCATTTCGCGTTCGCCATTGGTGAAGAGCTTGTTCTGCCGGCTCACTTCCATGATGTCGGCATGCTTGGTGACAGCCCAGAAAGGCCTGAAGGCTTCCGGCTCGCACCATGCGACTGGGTCTTCCTTGCGCAGCCGCGCAAACGCGGCATCGAGTTCCGGCATGTGGGCATAGACATCCGGATCCACGATCTTGTCAGCGGTCGCTGCCGCCGCCGCGCTCATCTCGCGCGTGGGATCCTTTTTTGTCTTTGGTGGAACTGCAACTGCGGTATCGGCCATGGGAACCTCCCGTAAAATGACGCATGTCTCATTTTTTACGGATGGTACGGCTCCGCTTGCCTTTGTGAAGCCCTGTCTCAACGTCAGCTTTTGATGCTTTCGGCTTGCGGCTACCTCTATCCCGGCGCGGCTGCCGGGCCTTGATCATCGACCCCAGCTCCGCCTGCAGCTCGCTCGGCAGCACTTCTTCCACGGCGCCGGGATGCAGGTCATCCAGTGCGAAGGGGCCGTAGGAAATGCGGATCAGCCGGTTCACGTCGAGCCCGACCGATTCCAGCGCGCGGCGGACTTCACGTTTCTTGCCTTCCGACAGTTTGACCCGGATCCAGTTATTGGTTCCGGTCTCACGTTCCAGCTCGGCCTTGATCGGTGCGTATCGGACGCCGTCGACCTCAATGCCCTCGGCCAGCGCCTGGAGTTTTTCGGGCGTGACCCTGCCATGGGCTCGGGCGCGGTAGATACGCGGAAACTCATTGGAGGGAAGCTCCAGCGCGCGGGCCAGCTCGCCATCATTGGTGAGCAGCAACAGGCCTTCGGTGGTCAGGTCCAGCCGGCCGACCGTAATGACACGCGGGAGGTGTTTGGGCATCTCGTCGAAGATGGTGCGCCGTCCCGCCGGATCCTCGGTCGTGGTGATCAGGCCGGAGGGTTTGTGATACCGCCACAAGCGCGTCGCATCGGGCGCGCTGATGCGCTTGCCCTTGACCGTGATCGTCTCGGAACCGGTGACCTTGAAGGCCGGCGAGGTCAGCTTGCGGCCGTTGACCGCGATCTCGCCATTTTCGATCATGGTTTCGCAGGCCCGGCGCGAGGCAATGCCGGCGCGCGCAAGCCATTTGGCAATGCGCTCGCCCTCGCTCCAGTCGGCTGGTGGCTTACTGTCTTTTGATCCGGGTTTGCTGGTCCGTCTTGCGGGCCGGGGCGTCTCTCGACGATCCGTCATATGGCTGTCCTCTAGGGGTTCAGTCCTATCTGAAGAACGGGTGAGGCAATTGCAAGGCCGAGGGCGAGTTCCAGCGCGATCCATATAGGAATAAGTCCGGCGTCCCGATTGTCTTTCATGTCGATCAGATAGGAGAGCGCCCGGCCGCAGCCCGCACCAATCCAGGCGGCTGCAACAGGCATGATGGCGAGGACGCCGATAAGCCCGCCCACGCGCAACAGGATGACGAGGGCCGTCATGTGCAGCAGGAAGAGAAGACCGCCATAGGTTGCGCGAAACTCTGAAAAGCCGCCCGGCTTCTCAGGAGTGGGGTCAGGCACAAGCCGAACGACCCCCTGCGCCCATTTCGGGGCGATCAGCGCGCCGAGGCCGATCAGCGCACAGAAGACAAGCGCGAGCGCGGAGATGATGGTGAAGATGGACATTGGTGGTCCTCCCGTATGGTTCTCTTCAGATGGCGCGTTTGTCGGCGCGGTCCAGCCTCAGACGCCGGCATCCTTCCAGGCCGATTTCGGCCAGCGGCGGTGCTGCCAGAACCATTGGCCCGGATTGGCGCGGACTTCAGCCTCGATGAAGGCCGTGATCTTCTTTACGCAATCCTCGACAGCTTCGTCGCCTTTCAAGCCTTCCGCCGATGCGATGGGGTCATGAATGGTGACCCGGAACCGGGCCGGGCCTGTTCGCACCGTCGAGACGGGGATGATTGGAACGCCATACTTCACCGCCAGCCGGGCCGGGCCCGGGGCCGTCATGGCATCGTGGCCGAAGAAGGGGACAGCGAGGCCCTGGTTGAACTTCTGGTCGTTCATCAATGCGACTGACCGGCCCTTGCTCAGCGCGCGCATCAGTTCACGCGTGCCGAGCCCCTTCGGCGCGAGCACGCCAATGCCGTAATCATGGCGGACCTTGTTAATGCGCCTGTCGATGTGCGGGTTGTTGAGGGCGCGATACGTGACGAGACAATCGACAGGCCGTCGGCAGATGACGGCGGCCATGACTTCCCAGTTTGCGAAATGGCCCGAGATGAAGACTGCGCCCTTGCCGGCGGCTTCTACCGCATCCAGCCTCTCAGCGTTCACGACCTCGACCCGATCACCCTCATAAGGATGAATCTTCGGCAGGTGTGGCAGCTCGCCGGCGGTACGCCCGACACTCTCCCATGCCGCCTTTGCGGTCTGTTCAATTTTGTCTTCGTCCCACTCCGGGAAGGCGAGGCGTAGATTGCGTTTTACGGTCTTGCTCTGGCTAAGCATTGGCGCGATGCGTTTGACGATCCACCCTGCCGCATCGGAGGCCCTGTCCGGACCGAGGGCTTTCATCGGCCACCAGTACACGACGTCCCACGCTATCGCTTCCAGCCGCCAGCCGACACGCTGCCAGAAGGTGGAGCGATCATCGATGTCCTTTGGACGGACATATTGTGGCGCGTCTTGCTTGTTCATCAGCCCATTCGGTCTGCCACAGGTGCGAGCACCCGGTCGAGCGCGCTCATATCGGTGAACTCGGCCCGGATGGGAAGGGTGACGATGCCGTCGCGCTGATCCTGACGCAGCCGGACGAAGTCCTTTTCCGTCGTGATGAGCTGGGCAGAATATTTCTTTGCAAGCTCGCGAAGGTATCGGATGTCCCCGTCGGAATAGGTGTGATGGTCGGGGAAGGGGATGGCGTCGAGAGGTTTCGCGCCATGCTCTTCGAGCGTGTCGAAGAATTTCTCCGGGCGACCGATCCCGGCAAAGGCAACATAGTCCATCGCTGGCAAAGGGGCGGTTGGTTTGATCCGGGACCGGATGACCGGCAGAGATGTATTCTGGAGGTCAGCAGGTGTGTTGCCGCTGCCCGTGAGAACCACCGCATCGGCGCGCGCCAGTCCCGCAGCGATGGGTTCGCGCAGCGGGCCTTTCGGGATGACGTGGCCATTGCCGAACCCGGCTTCGCTGTCGACGACGATCAGCGAGATATCCTTGAAGAGGCCGGGGTTCTGGTGGCCGTCATCCATAATGATGAGATCGACCCCTTCGGCGTCCATAGCCTTCCCGGAGGCGGCGCGATCCGCCCCGATCCAGGCCTCGCCGCTTGCCGCCAGCATCAGTGGCTCATCCCCGACATCAGCCGCCGTGTGGGCCTTGATATCGACCTTGAGCGGACCATCCAGTTTTCCGCCATAGCCGCGTGAAAGAGTGGTGATCCGCTTTTCCGGAAAGCGTTTGGCGAGCAAGTCTCGCAAGCCAGCGGCCACGGGGCTCTTGCCTGTTCCACCAGCGGTCAGATTTCCGACGCAGATCACCGGGATGGATAGCTTGAGCGGATCCGCTCTGGCGATCTTCCGCTCGGTGACATGGGCATAGAGCATGGAGAAAGGTGTCAGCAGCAGGCGCGTTAACGGGGCCGCTTCGCGGGAGCGCGGATCGAGGTCGCCATCCCAGAAGCGCGGGGGTCTCATATGCGCGCCTCCTTGCGGAGAAGCGGAAGCAGGGCGTCGACCGTCGCCTCCATGGGCTCTCGGGCAACCGCTTCCATGGACTGGATGACCTCTGCGCTTGGTGGCTCGAAAGGAAAGCCTTCAGCGAGGTCCTGCGGCTTTTCCACGATATTATAGCCGGGGCGCCCGAGCAGATCGCGTTTCGTGTCATCGAAATTGAAGACGTTCGGACCGGTGGCCACAGGCTTTCCGAGCAGGAGGATTTCGATCGGATTGTGGCCGCCGATGCCGGGGGCATGGCCGCCGCCCAAGTAGACGGTGTCAGCCAGCCGCGCGAACAGGCCGACCTCCCCCAGCGTGTCCGCTAGAAGAATGTCTGTCGAGAGATCCAGCGGCTGCTTGAGCGAACGCTGCGAAACGCTGAAACCCCGACTATCCAGCAATCGCATGAGCGAGGCGGCCCGCTCGGGGTGGCGGGGCACGATGATGCAGGCGGGCCTTGGCTGCATGGCGGACAAGGCGTCGAGGACGAAGGCTTCCTCGCCTTCATGCGTGGAGACCGCGACGAGGCAGGGACGCTCACCGATGAAGCTGGCACTGAGGCGGGCCGCCTCGGCGGAGTCATGGTCTGGCGGAGGAAGGGCCGCTTTCAGATTGCCGGGGGTTTCGACCGCTTTGCCGGCAAGGCCTTTCAGGCCCCGGGCCGTCCGGCCATCAGCGGCGAGAATGACATCGAACCGGCCGAAGAGATCATGGCTCAGGCCCGGCCAGCGTCCCCAGCCGGCGAGGCTCTTTTCCGTCATGCGGGCATTGATGAGCGCCGTTGGAATGTGTCGCTTGCGCAGCTGTTTCAGAAGGTTTGGCCAGATCTCGCCTTCAGCGAAAACGGCGAGATCCGGCCGCCAATACTCGATGAAGCGTTTCGCGATGGCGGGTGTATCAATTGGCGCGAACTGGTGGCGGGCCGCGTTTCGGAGGGCTGTGTCTTCAGCGATGGTGCGGGCAATGAGGTCAGCAGCTGTCGCCGTCTGACTTGTGAAGAGATAGTGCAGGCCCCTATGGCGGGTCTGCAGCTCACGTGCGGTTTCAAGCAACAGGCGGGTTTCGCCGATGCTGGCGCCGTGCATCCAGATAAGCTGGCCTTCTGGTCGCGACTCATCTGTGCGGGCAAACCGCTCCTGCGCGCGGCCTTCGATCTCCTTGCCGGCTTTCAGCCGGCGGCGCACGACCAGGCCGAGCAGAGGTTCGGCGGCTGTCGTGGCGACTTCGTAGGCGGTGCGAGCCAGACTCATGCGCGATCCTTAACGGTCTGCGGCGAGTCCGTCAGCCCTTTCGGCCAGTCGGGCTGATCAGCGACTCGGCGCGCTGATGGGCGGCATCGATGGCTTGCTGAGTCTTGGCGATACCATCACCGGCGCTCTCGGACTTGGCAATGAAGAGCGGCTCACCGATCACCATGGCGCCTTTCGAGAAGGGAAGTGGGATCATGAACCGGTCCCAGGTGTCCAGCCGCCAGGCCGGTCTGACGGCCAGGGCATAGGGTATGATGGCTGCACCCGAACGCTGGGCAAGCAGAACCGGGCCGGCCTGTACGTTTTCGGCCGGACCGCGCGGACCATCCGGCGTGATGCAGACAACACTGCCCTTTCTCAGGCGCCGGCTTGTTTCCGCGATGGCGGCCACGCCGCCCTTGTCCTTGCGCTTGCGCTTGTGGGTCGATGAGCCGCGCACCGAGTCGAGCCCAAGATGCTCGATGGCTTTGGCAACGGCTTCTCCATCTCTTGAAAGCGAGATCAGCATGGCCGTCTGGTAGCTCTTGGCTGGCAGCTTCCGCGCGATCTTGCTCCAGATGGCCGGGATAAGAAGGATACGCGAATGCCAGGCGGCGACGATCAGGCCGTGCTCCTGTTTCCAGGCATCCCGAAAACCTGCCTCTCCCTCCACCTGCCAGCGGATGGTCCGCGCGCACACGACCATATAAGCCCAGATGAGGTAACCGAGTGCGGAAGAAACCAGGGGATGGCGCAGGAAGGACTTCATGGAAGGGCGGGTGTAGAGCGCGCGCGAGATTTTCGCAAAGGTGAAACGCGGTGAGACGGTGCTGGGACGCTACCCCGAGCGCGGTCTATCCGAAGCGTGGAGAAGCCAAGGGACGCTACAGCGTTAATTCGTGTGGCTTAGAATCCGATTCACTGAATTGGCGGCTGCCGCCGCAGTCAAAGCCTGGAATCGATCCACCGGATCGATTTTTTCGCGAAGCGAACCGGATTTGAATGGTGGGCGATACTGGGTTCGAACCAGTGACCCCTGCCGTGTGAAGGCAGTGCTCTACCACTGAGCTAATCGCCCGGATACGGGAAAGGCGCGTCATAATTGGCTCGCGCGAAGAGGTCAATCGAGTAGGGCAGCGAGACGTCACAAGGGCTTTACTGCCTTCCGAACGGCATAGCTTTCATTCAATTCCGCATATCTATGTTAGCGCGCAACCTGATTTGTCGGGTTTTGCGGCATTCTGTCGCCCAATCGCGCGACACGTCCGGAATGTCGCCACAATTAAATAATTTCATATGAAACCAGTGGCGTAAACAGTCCCGAACGATGATAGGCATTTATGGCAGACGAAAGAGGCGTGAAAATGAACAGATGTTCAGCATGAATGGTTGTTCATATTCGGAGGTTACTCGAATTTCATCGAGAAGAAACCTTGAGCTTCATGTGAATAAACGTCATTTAAGCTTCACGAACGGCGGCAGTGAATCGCTCGCCACGTAAAAAAAACAGCAAACAGAAGGACAGGCAGAAGCCGGGAGTAAAATGCTCCTAGCAAAAACAATTAGCCTGGAGAGATTGAAATGAAAGACTGGTGCAACAATGAAGGTGCAAAACGCCTTCGCGAAAAAATCCGTGAATACTGGGCCGAGCGTGGCTATGAGGTCGACGTAGACCTCGTGGACGCTGGCTTCGTCCCGGCGATGCGTAGTGCCCGTACGGACCTGCGTTCCAACATGGTCAACGGCATGCCGCGTCGCCGCATCGCCAAGAGCCAGGAAGAACTGCGCACGACATACCGTCCAAACGACGCAGTCGAAGTCGCCTAAGACATTATGGTTCTGATGGCTGCCATGACCTCCTTGTAGGTATTGGGGGTCACCATGTCCGGAAACCCCTCCGGTTCTGGTCCATAACCAAACGTCACGAATACGAAGGGCAGTCCGGCATCCCGGGCTGCCCTTTCGTCTGTCTGGCTGTCACCCACCATGATGGCGCGCCGTTCCATTCCGCCAGCGGCCTTGATTGTCCGGATGATGTGATCGCCATTCGGTTTTTTCTCCGGGACGGCATCAGCGCCTACAATTGCGGAAAATCTTCCGGAGAGGTTGAGCGTGTCGAGGACTGCTTCAGCCAGCTTCTGGGTCTTGTTGGTGCAGACAGCGCAGACGGCGCCGGCTTCAAGCAGGCGGTCAATGGAGGCGACGGCGTCAGGAAAGGGCCGGCTGAGGCGGCAGATATTCTCGCGGTAATGAGCAAGGAACGCTTCCCAGAGGGGCTCGATATCATGATTGGCTTCGTCATCGCCGTTCCAGGTGATGCCCTTGCGGATCATGGCCTTGGCGCCTTCACCGATCATTCCCCGTATCGCGTAAAAAGGAACCGGCGTCAGCCCGGCGCTTTCCAGACTGTGATTGAGAGAGGCATGAAGGTCTGGCGCTGTATCAATCAGGGTCCCGTCCAGATCGAAGACAATCGTCCATCCTGTCATATCTGTGCCTGTCATCGGACCTCCTTAAACCTCTCGCATCGAACCGGCAGATGGTTTAGGCGAGTTTGCGAAGGATAACGAGACGCGATTCATGATGGAAAGAGCCGCTATCATCCTGGCTGCAGGGCAGGGCACACGGATGAAGTCTTCCCTGCCCAAGGTGCTTCACAAGGTGGGCGGGCAGCCCATGCTTGACTGGTCGATCGATCTCGCCCGCAAGGTCGGGTGCTCGAAGATAATCACGGTCATCTCGCCGAATACGCCGGAGCTGAAGGAGCATGCCGAAGCCTCGCTCGGTCATGGCGCGACGGCTGTACAGGATCCGCCACTCGGGACCGGTCATGCGGTCCGGTCTGCAGAGAAGGCGCTGAAAGGGTTCGTCGGGGATGTCATCGTTCTCTATGGCGATACACCACTGATCCCTGCAAGTGCTGTCGAATCGCTGTTCGAGGCCCTTGAGGGCGGCGCTGCCGTGGGCGTTCTCGGATTTCGCGCGGCGGCACCGGGGGCCTATGGCCGCCTGGTCACCAGTAAGGATGGCGACCTTGAAGCCATTGTCGAGGCCAAGGATGCGAGCCCGGACGAACTGGCTATCGACTTCTGCAATTCCGGCGTCATGGCCGTTCGCGCCGAGCGGCTATTCCGGCTGCTCTCCAAGGTCACAAATGACAACCAAAAGGGCGAGTACTATCTCACCGACATTGTGGCGCTTGCTCGCAAGGAAGGATCGACCTGCCGCACCGTGACCTGCGAGGAGCGCGACGTGCAGGGTGTGAACTCACGCAAGGAACTCGCCAAGGCTGAAGCGGCTTTCCAGGACCGGCGTCGCGATGAACTGATGAGCGAGGGCGTGACGATGATCGCGCCCGAGACCGTTTTCTTCGCCCACGACACTATCATCGACAATGATGTCGTGATCGAGCCGAACGTCGTTTTTGGGCCCGGCGTGCATGTCCGCTCAGGCGCACTGATCCGCGCCTTTTCGCATCTTGAAGGTGCGAATGTCGAAGAGAATGCCGAGATCGGCCCTTATGCGCGTCTGAGGCCTGGCGCCTTCATTGGCGAAGGGGCGAAGATCGGTAATTTCGTTGAAGTGAAGAAAACCCGTGTCGGCCCCGGCGCGAAAGCCAATCATCTTGCCTATCTGGGCGATGGGGATGTTGGCGCGAATGCGAATATCGGCGCTGGTACCATCTTCTGCAATTATGACGGCTTCCTCAAATACCAGACCAGGGTCGGCGACAATGCCTTCATCGGGTCGAACAGCGCGCTGGTGGCGCCGGTGAGAATCGGCAATGGGGCCTATGTCGGTTCCGGTTCCGTCATTGTCGAGAATGTGTCGGAGAATGCGCTCGCGATTGGCCGCGGCCGTCAGGTCGAAAAACCGGGCTGGGCAGACGAGTTCAGGACGAAGAAGGCCGCTGAAAAGGCAGCCCGCAAATAGGAGACCCGCGTCATGGCCAATGAGAGAGAGAAAGAGAACGCCGCCATGGCGGCTATCGACTTTGTTGAGGAGGGCATGACGGTTGGTCTCGGTACCGGGTCGACGGCGAAATACTTTGTCGAACTGCTGGCTGAAGAGATCGCGGATGGCCTCATGGTCAAAGGTGTTCCCACCAGCGAAGACACCCGGCGTCTTGCAGAATCGCTCGGTGTACCGCTTCTGCCGATCGACCATGTCGACCGCATACACCTCACAGTCGATGGTGCAGACGAGGTTGATGGCGAGGCCCAGCTGATCAAGGGCGGTGGGGCAGCCCTGCTGCGCGAGAAGATCATCGCGAATGCGAGCGATCTGATGGTGGTGATTGCCGACCCCTCCAAACAGGTCGACATGCTTGGCCAGTTTCCGCTTCCGGTCGAAGTCACGCCGTTCGGCTACACCATCACGGCCAAGAAGGTATTTGACGCGCTTAAAGCTGCCGGGGTCGCCAAGCCGCGCATCGATGTGCGCACGAGCAGCGGGAACAAGCCGGTGATTACCGATGGCGGCAACTACATTCTCGACTGCCATTGTTCAGTGATCCCGAATGCGCCGAAAGCCGCCCGTCTGTTGTCCGATGTGCCGGGCGTTGTGGAGCATGGTCTCTTCATCGGCATGGCGCGCACGGTCATCATCGGTCAGGATGACGGTGCATCGGTGTTTGAATACTAGGCAAAGCCGATCCATATCCCGCCGGAAGATACTGAAACCGGAAGGATATTTTCATGGCTGACCTCGGATACGATTACGACCTGTTTGTCATTGGCGCCGGGTCTGGCGGCGTGCGTGCAGCACGGATCGCGGCCCAGTCCGGAGCAAAGGTCGCCATCGCCGAGGAATTCCGGATCGGTGGCACCTGCGTGATCCGAGGCTGCGTCCCGAAGAAGTTCATGGTGTATGCCAGCGAGTATGGCAGCAAGCTGCAGGAAGCGCGCGACTATGGCTGGGATGTCGAAGCCAAGGGATTCGATTTCCCGGCTTTCATGTCGAAAATGCATGCCGAGGTCGACCGCCTCTCGGGCATCTATCTCCGCAATCTCGCCAATGCCGGCGTCGATGTCTTTGAAGAGCGCGCTGAGATGCAGGATGCCAATACGATCGCCCTCAAGGATAGCGGTAAGACGTTCACCGTCGACAAGATCCTGATCGCGACCGGCGGCACGCCATGGCGGCCAGCCCCTGAGGAGCTTCCGGGGGTCGAGCACACCATCACCTCCAATGAAGTGTTCAATCTGGAGACGCTTCCGAAACACATTGTGATCGCTGGTGGCGGCTACATTGCCTGCGAGTTTGCCCACATCTTTGCCGGGCTCGGCGTCGAGACCTGCCTGGTCTATCGCGGTGACACCGTGCTCAACGGTTTTGACTGGGACGTTCGCACAGCTGTGCATGAAGGCCTGAAAGAAGCGGGCGTGCGCGTCATCACCTCGGCCGTTTTCGACGAGATCAACGAGGTGGATGGCGAAGAATGCCCCTACTGCATCCACCTCAGCAACGGCACCAAACTCAATGCCGATGTGATCCTTATGGCGGTGGGGCGCCGGGCCGCGACCGATGATCTTGGCTGCGACAAGGCGGGCGTGAATCTGAGTGAGAAAGGTTCTGTCATCGTCGATGACGCATCACGCACGAACATTCCGAACGTCTTCGCTGTTGGCGATGTGACAGACCGTATCCAGCTGACGCCCGTCGCCATCCGGGAAGGGCACGCATTTGCGGATACGGTGTTCGGCGACAGGGAATGGAGCTTCGAGCACGACTTCGTTGCTTCAGGTGTCTTCACTCAGCCCGAGGTCGGCACTGTCGGCATGACCGAGGCCGAAGCCCGCAAGGCGCTCGACAAGGTTGATATCTACAAGACCCGCTTCAAGCCGATGAAGCAGGCGCTGCTCGAGGACGGCGAAGAGCGGGTGATGATGAAGCTGGTCGTGAATGGCGAGACCCAGCAGGTGGTCGGCGTCCATATCGTCAGCCCTGAAGCCGCTGAGATGATCCAGATGATCGGGGTCGCCGTGAAGATGGGCGTGACCAAGCAGCAGTTCGATCAGACCTGCGCCGTCCATCCGACCATAGCCGAGGAAATCGTCACGATGCGCCACAAATGGGTACCCGAAACCGAGCCCGCCTGATCAGGCGGCTGTTACCAGGGCGCTCATCTCGGAGGCGACGGCTTTCAGCTGTTCGCGGATGAATTTCAGGCCGCCTCCGCGTCCATTGTGTATGACCAGCGACTTCCAGGGGGCCTGATCAGAGTCCGGTGAGCGCACGTCGAGATGGCCGCTGCGGGGGAGGGCGTGCTGAAGCAGAGCCTCAGACAGCTTGAAACCAGCGCGCTGGTCATAAGCGCCATTACGGGCATCTGCCTCGAAGGCGGACTGTTCGTTTCGCGCGACCTTATTAAACAGGATCGAAAGCTTCGGGCGGGCATCCGGATCGATATGCTCGTTCAGCACCTGATTCAGGAGCTTCACACCGCGCAGGGAATACATGTCCGGGTGCATTGGAGCGATGACGCGATCTGAGGCCTCGAGCGCACAGCGGGTCAGGAACGTCGCGTTCGGATTGGTGTCGAAGACGATGAGGTCATAGTCGCTGCGTAGATGCTCGATCATGCGCTGGAAGTTCGTATTGATGGCCGAGAGCGCAGCAGCATCCGTCGCAAAGGCATACTTCGAGATCTCGAACTGGCCTGAGATCAGATCAAGGACCCCACCCGGCCCATCCTCGGTGAGCACGGGATGAACGATTTCGCTCGCCGCCGGGGTGGGGAAAGGCTCGACTGAGAGCCGGCTCCAGGCCTCAGCCGGTGACGGCACGCCAGCTGCGTGCAGCTTGCTTTTTTCGAACAGGGAAATGACCGAGCGATCATTCGCCGCGCTTTTGTCGGCAGCCTCCATGTCGAAGAAGGTCTGGGTGAGATTGTATTGCGGGTCGAGATCGACCAGCAGGATCCGTCCGCCGAGGGCGGCCTGCCAGGCGCCGAAGACCTGTGACGAGATCGTTGTCTTGCCGACACCGCCCTTGAGGTTCATGACCGAGATGACCGGGCACTTGCGCCTGTAGCGTGCCCGCACTTCTGTAACCAGTTTGTCCAGACCCCCCTCATCCATGAGTGCGTGTTTCAGCGTGTCGGCAAGCTGTTTCTTGAACACGCCGGACAAGCGCGCATTGTCAACGCGAAAGGGAATGATGGTAAGACCGCGGGCGATGCCGCGCTCGATCTGCGCCTGTGCTTCGCGCGACCGGATACTGCTGGCCGAGACAAGCACGATCATCGCAAAAGCCTTGTCGATAGCTTCCGCAATGGCTGTGTGGCTTTCACGGCTTTCCGCACCGGGAGGCTCATACCACGCCTGGATGCCCGCCTTGCGCAGCGCTTCGTGCACTGTAAGCAGGCTGTCGACGTCCTTCGGGCCGTGGACGATGAAAGCGTGGGACATGGGGGAGGCTCCGCTATACTGGGATTTTCCTTGCTGGCCTAAGCCAACCGCGATGATTCCGCCACACAACTGAGCCGCAAAATGTGGTAAAACTTGTGTCGTCTCCCCCATTGTGATTGATACGCGCGCTGGAAGGATGAAGCGATGACCTGGACACCGAACAGCTGGAGAGAAAAGCCAGCAAAGCACATCCCGGAAGATTATCCGGACGCCGCCGCACTTGCGGATGTGGAAGCGCGCCTGAAGGCCTATCCGCCGCTCGTCTTTGCTGGCGAAGTCCGTCGACTGAAGCAGAGCCTCGGCCAGGTTGCGGCCGGTGAAGCCTTCCTGCTCCAGGGCGGTGATTGCGCCGAAAGCTTCAAGGAATTCAGCGCGGACAATATCCGCGATACGCTGCGCGTGATGCTTCAGATGGCGGTCGTGCTGACCTTTGCCGCGTCCAAGCCGGTCGTAAAGGTCGGCCGTCTGGCTGGCCAGTTCGGTAAGCCGCGCTCGTCTCCGACCGAGACGATTGATGGCGAAACGCTGCCGTCCTATCGCGGTGACAATATCAATGGCATGGATTTCTCGCCCGAAGCACGCCTGCCCAATCCGGAGCGCCTGATCCAGGGCTACTCGCAGGCCGCCTCGACGCTGAACCTCGTTCGTGCGTTTACCCAGGGCGGCTATGCCGATCTTGCAAACGTGCATCAGTGGATGCTCGGTTTTGTCGACCGCTCTCCACAGGGTAAGCGCTACGAAGCGCTGGCTGACCGGATCAGCGACGCTCTGTCGTTCATGAACGCCTGCGGCGTCAGCTCGCAAACAGTCCCTCAGATGGCGAAGGTCGATGTCTACACCTCGCATGAAGCGCTGCTGCTTGGCTTCGAGGAAGCGATGACGCGCGTCGATTCCACATCGGGTGACTGGTATGACACCTCAGCCCACATGTTGTGGATCGGCCACCGTACGCGCCAGCTCGACCATGCGCATGTCGAGTTCTGCAAGGGTGTCCGTAACCCGCTCGGCATCAAGTGTGGCCCCGGTATGGAGACCGATGAGCTCCTGCAGCTCATCGAGACGCTGAACCCGAAGGATGAGCCCGGACGGATCACGCTGATTTCGCGCTTCGGCTCCGAAGGCGTGAAGGAAGGCCTGCCGCCGCTTGTGCGCGCCGTCCAGAAAAGTGGGCGGAGTGTCGTCTGGTCCTGTGATCCGATGCACGGCAATACGCTGAAGACCGAAAGCGGCTTCAAGACGCGACCGGTGGATCGCATCCTCTCCGAGGTCAGCCAGTTCATCGACATTGTCTCGTCTGAAGGTAGCTACCCGGGTGGTGTGCATTTCGAGATGACCGGTCAGGACGTGACCGAGTGTATCGGTGGCGCCCAGGCAATTTCGGAAGCCGACCTGTCATCGCGATACCACACTCACTGCGATCCTCGCCTGAATGGCGAACAAGCGCTTGAACTGGCCTTCCTGATCGCAGAGAAGCTCCAGCTCATGAAAGAAGCTGTCAACGCAGAGGCTCGCCAAGCGAGTTGATCTAGGGAGACATCGCCATGCACCGCAGGCGGGTCTGGCCCGCCTGGGCGCGGCCGTCCGACATTGCAGACCTGTTGCGGCTGTCAGGGCCGATTGCCGTCTCGCGCGCCGCGATGATGCTCATGGGCCTGACGGATGTGATCGTGCTCGGCCAGAATGCGCCGAGCGAGCTTCCCTTTGTCCTGAACTCATGGCTACCCATTGGCGTGTCGCTTGGCCTGACAATGGGCCTGCTCATGGGCGTGTCTGTTCTGACAGCCGAACTGGCCGGGATTGGCAAAGGCCCTGAGAGCGGACGCATCTTCCGGCGTGGGATCGGCTTTTCGCTCTGGTTCGGCGCGCTGCTGACCCTGTCCATCATTGTGGTCGTGGGACCGATGTTCCGTGCTCTTGGGTTTGAGGAAAGCATTGCGGCGGGGACGGCTTCTGTATCGCGTATACTCGCGCTGGGCCTGATCGGTCACATGCTGACCCATGTCGCTGGCTCCTATCTCGAAGCCTTGCGCCGCCCGCTTGTCGTGACAGCGATCATGTATGCCGGCGTCATCATCAATCTGATCATCGACCTCGCCGTGGTTGCGGGCTGGTGGGGCATGCCGAAAATGGGCGCTGACGGGGTTGCGATCGCGACCACGGGGACGCGCTGGTTCCTGGTTATCCTGTTCCTGGTCGTGGTCTGGAAATTCACACCGGCCTTCAAGTCCTCACCGGAAGGTCCGCCGGAAGAGAACCGCCGGCAATTCTCGGTCGGTTATGGCATGGCCGTGTCGAATGTCGCCGAGTGGGGCGGGTTCAACTTCACTTTTGTGATCGCGACCTGGATCAGCACCGCCGCAACCACGGTCTATGGCATGTCGATCCATGTGATCGGCTTCTGCTTCATGGCCTATCTCGGCCTCGGCACCGCCACAAGCGTGCGTGTCGCTGAAGCGTATGGACGGAAGAACAGTGATGAAGTGCGTGATGCCTCGAGACTTGGTATCGTGGCTGGCATCATGATCGGCGTCGTGCTTGGCGCGCTCGTCTACACCTTCCAGTCACCGCTCGCCGCGCTGCTCGTAAAGTCGGAGGCCGAAGTGGACGGGGTGTATATCCGTCCGGAGCTTGTTGGCCTTGTCGGTTTCACGGCTTTCGTGATTGTCTTCGATGGGCTTCAAAATGTGGCTTCGATGGCGTTGCGCGCGCAGAATGTGATCTGGCCGCCCACCTTCATTCACCTGGGCTCCTACTTCCTGATCATGATCCCTTCGACCTGGTATTTCGGGCTGGTGCTCGAGCGGGGCGCGATGGGCATGATGGAAGGTGTTCTGATCGCCTCGATCATTGCGGGTGTGCTGCAAACGACGCTGCTTGAAATGAAAGCGGCGCGCCGGTTGAAACCAGCGCGCCGCCCTGCAGTCTAAATTCCCCTCGCGGGAGAGTTTAGTTTTTAGATGTCCTTCAGAGCCGAAGCCGGCTTGAAGGCGCCCGAGGTCTTCTCAGGAATCTGGATGGTTTCACCCGTTGCCGGGTTACGGCCTTCGCGAGCACCACGGGTCTTGGCGTGGAACGTGCCGAAGCCGGCGATCGCCACCTGCTTGCGGCTCTTCACCGCGCCAGAGATGGTGTCGAAAACAGCGTCAACCGCCTTGCCGGCGTCTGCTTGAGACATGCCAGCCGATTCTGCGACGGCCTTTGTAAGTTCACCCTTGTTCATTGGGCTCTCCTTTTAGCTTACGGCGATATCTTGCCGCGATGGTTTTCTACACGATTCGGAGGGGGTAAATAGCCCGAAAACCCAATAACCACGGGCTATTTCAGCAGAATCCACCCTTCTTCAGCGATAATTTTGGGGATAAGCGTGCTTTCGAGCCCTTCCGGAGGTCCGAAAAGCGCGCCGAGTTTGCCCGCTTCGTCCAATCCGTAATAATGGTGGGCGAGGGCACGGACCTGAGCCTGATCAGCAACTTCCCCCGTTTCTGGCCTTGCCGTAACGAGAGATGGATAGACTTCAGCGAAGACGATATCCGTCCCGTCCAGTGCCTCGGCGCCGAGCGCTTCGAACCCCGTTTCGAAAGGCCAGATCGCGGAATTGGGCAGCTGGATTCTAAGTGCCTTTACTGTCGGAATGCCAAGAAGCGACTGGCTGCCGACCGATCCGGCGCCATACAGTTGCCAGACGGATTTCGGTTTTGATTTGTGAGTTTTTCTCACCCATTGTTCGCAGATCCGGTACTCTTCAACGGGCGAAGAGGAGAAGTCTCCCTTGGTGCCGGTCAGGGTGGTGATCTGGTCACGTGCCGGGGCCCCCCAGAACGGGAGCGGCCCCTTTGTCATCGCATAATTCAGGCCGGCGGCTATGGCGAAGCGCGTATTCGAATTGTCCGGCTTCTCTTTCACCTTGCTTGCGAGATGATCGTGAATGGCCTGCCAGGCAGGTTTGCCTGCCGTATCAAGACCGATGGCCTCGGCTGTCCCTGCGGGATAGCCGAGGCTGAAGTCGAAGCCGATCAGCACCTTGTCGCCGCGCGCGGTGAAGCGTTCAGCCAGCCCGGCAATCATCTCTCGCGCCTTAAGGCGTGTGGGAGGATTGGCTGACTGAAAGCGGAATTTCAGCCGTGCGTCCCGGGCAAGCGCACCGACCCAGACGGAATTCGCCCCCTGAGCCGGTTTGCTCGCCGCGCTCCAGTCCACAATGATGTAGGCGTCGAACAGGCGCGCCATTGATCTGCTCCGTTGCGTTGTGAACGGTCAGGCAAGTTTGACGAGCATCTTGCCCTTGTTGCGTCCCTGGAACAGGCCGAGGAATGCTTCGGGGGCGTTCTCAACGCCCTCCATGACCGTTTCTTCGAATTTCATCTGGCCCGACTGGATCCAGCCGGCCATGTCCTGAAGGAACTGCGGTTGCAGATCAACATGCGATGACACGATGAAACCACGCAGCGTGAGCTGCTTCCCGACAACCTGGATGATGTTATAGGGGCCGGGCTGCGGTTCGGTTGCATTATACTGGCTGATCATGCCGCAAATGGCGAAGCGGGCCATTGGCCGTGCGGCTTCGATAGCGGCCTGAAGGTGGTCGCCGCCGACATTGTCGAAATAGACGTCGATCCCTTTTGGGGCTGCTGCCTTCAGTGCGCCAAGCAAGGACTCGTAGCTGTCATGCTTCTTGTAATCGATCACATGATCGGCGCCCAGTTCCTTGACGAGGTTGCATTTTTGGTCGCCACCGGCGGAGCCGATGACGGTGCAGCCTTTGATCTTTGCGATCTGCACGACCGTGGAGCCGACGGCGCCGGCCGCGCCAGAGACGAAGACAGTGTCGCCTTCGGCCAGTTCAGCAACGCGGAGAATACCGGCATAGGCGGTCAGCCCCGGCATGCCGGCCACGCCGAGCAGGGCCGAATCAGGAAGGTTCGTTTTTGGTACCTTGTTGGCCATGACGGCCTGCGGTTCAGCCGTCCAGGCCTCGCGCCAGCCAGCCATGGACGTGACAAGATCACCTTCGGCAAAGTCCGGATGCTTCGAAGCGACTACGGTACCGACTGCGCCGCCTTGCAGCGTCTCGCCGATCTGGAAAGGGGGAACGTAGCTTTCGCGGTCATACATTCGTCCGCGCATGTAGGGATCGACGGACATCCAGCTATTGCGGACCTGGATCTCTCCATCCTTGGGCTCTGGCGCCTCAGCGTCGCGAATGCCAAAGTCGGAAAGCTTCGGCATGCCGACCGGACGGTTGGCGAGTGTCCATTCCTTTGATTGTATTGCTGGCATTATAGGTATCCTCCTGTTTATCGTTGAGCTCACAAATGGAGGAGCCGGGCGCCGGTGTGAAGTCAAACCGGTAAGATTTCGCAAGACTCTTTGATGAACCGGGCTGATGAGGCTGGTTGCGCGGAGCCCCAAAGCGGTGTGATGGGAAGCCAAACTGGAGTGTAGAATGGCGTACCTGAAAACCGGCCTGATCGGCGCTGGCGTGTTCGGCGGCTATCATGCCGGAAAGATTGCGGCCTCAGGCCGAACGGAATTTGCAGGGGTCTTCGATCCCGATACCGACCGCGCAAAAGCGCTGGCGGACAAGCACGCTGCGCCGGTCCTCGAGAGCGAGGCTGCCCTGCATGAGGTATGCGATTCCGTGATCGTGGCGTGTCCAGCGACCTATCATGAGGCAGTCGTCCAGCGCGCCCTGGAGGCTGGGCTTCATGTGCTTGTCGAAAAGCCTCTGGCGCTTTCGGGGGATGCCGCGAAACGTCTCGCAGAGCTTGCCGATGAGAAGGAGCTTGTCCTGCAGGTGGGCCATCAGGAGCGTCTTGTGCTGGCTGCCATGGGCTTCTTCGACATCGACGAGAAGCCGATCTCCATCGAAGCTGTTCGCGAAGGTCCTCCGGCGCCGGATGGCCGGGCAGGGGACGTGTCGGTGATCTGGGATCTCATGATCCACGATCTCGACATGGCCGCGAAGCTTGTTTGTGCGGGCGCCAATGCCAGCGGCGAAGGCCAGGTCCGCCACACTGACCATATAGACGAGGCGGTTGCCGACCTGGACTTCCTGAATGGTGCGACGGCCGTCATCAAGGCGAGCCGGGCCGCCTCCGAGCGCCACCGGGCCATGTCCATCACCTACCCGTCGGGAACGATCTCCATCGACTTCCTGACGCGCAAGGTCGTCAACACGACCCCGCATGCGATCCGGGCGGATGTCTCCGCAGACCTGCCCGATCCACTTGGCGCGGCTGACGAAGCCTTTTTCATCGCCTGCCTTGGCATGCGCGAGACCCCTATTCCTGGCCGGGAAGCTGCCGAAGCGGTGCGGCTTGCCGAGCTCGTCGAACAGACCGCTCTTCAGACGATTGGAGCCTGACCATGGCCGCTGCAGAAAAGATGATCGACCTTCCCGCCGATGCCCCCATCCAGTTCTTTGACCTGAAGGCGCAGCAGGCGACGATCCGCCCTGCACTGGAAAACCGGTGGATCACGATCCTCGACCATGGGCGCTACATTGGCGGGCCGGAAGTGGATGAGTGCGAGCGAAAGCTTTGCGAATTTACCGGTGCGGCAGATGCGGTCGCTGTCGGGTCGGGCACGCAGGCGCTGGTGATGCCGCTGATTGCGCTTGGCTATGGTCACGGTGATGCGGTGTTCATTCCCGGCTTTACCTACAACGCAACGGCGAATGCCGTCCTTCTGGCAGGCGCGACGCCCGTCCTCGTCGATATCGACCCGGCGACCTTCAACATGGACGCGGAAGACCTCGAGCGGAAAATTCAGCGCGTGAAGGGGACCCGCAATCTTCGCGCCCGCGCGGTTATTCCGGTTGATCTCTATGGCCTGCCAGCCGACTACAAGGCGATCCAGGACGTTGCGGATGCGCACGGACTGCGCATCGTTGCAGACGCCGCCCAGTCCTTTGGGGGCAAGCAGGATGGGCAGTGGATCGGAACGCTCGCCGAGATCACGGCGACCAGTTTTTATCCGACCAAGACGCTCGGTGGTTATGGCGATGGCGGGGCCATCCTGGTGCGTGACAAGGAGATGGGCGAGCTGCTGCGGTCGATTCGTTGGCACGGCACAGGCGGCAATCGCAAGGAATCGATCCGGGTCGGAATCAATGGCCGTTGCGATTCGATCCAGTGTGCTGTGGTCGCGGAAAAGCTCGGCATCTTCGAAGGTGAGCGCGAACGCCGGGCCGACGCCGCGAGCGTCTACGACCGGCGGCTCGCAGGCAAGGTCGAGAGCCAGGCATCAAAGCAGGGCGATGAGCATGCGCATGGTCTTTATACGGTGCGTGTGCCGGACCGCGACGCGATCCGGCACACGCTGCAGGAGCAGGGCATTCCGACGGCGATCTATTACGACACGCCAATCCACCAGATGCCGGCTTTCGAACAGTTCGCGCCAGCCCGCGGCCTGCCGGAATGCGAGAAGGCCTCGACCGAGGTGTTGAGCCTGCCGATGCATCCCTATCTTTCCGAAGATCAGGTCCACCGGGTCTGTGACGCCCTTTTGGGGGCTTTGCAGCGCTGAAAACCGGCCTTAAGTCAGCGCCATGACTGATACGCTGAAGATTCTCGCTGCCCAGCTCAATCCGATTGTCGGTGACATCAACGGCAATCTTGAGCTGGCGCGCCGGACATTGCAGGAAGGCGCGGACAAAGCCGCCGATCTCGTCGTCTTCGCGGAGATGTTCATCCTTGGCTACCCGCCAGAGGATCTGGTCCTGAAGCCGAGCGCGGTTGAGGATTGTATGGCTGCGGTGAAGCAGCTGGCGAAAGAAAGCGCAGACCTGCCGGCCTTCATCATCGGGTCGCCTTGGCAGGATGACGGTCTCTTCAACTCGATTATCTACTGCGAGGGTGGTGATATTTCGGCGCGCTACGACAAGCAGGAGCTGCCGAATTACGGTGTCTTTGATGAGCAGCGGCTCTTTGCAAAGGGCCGGTCGCCAGCCTGTGTGGTCGATCTCAAGGGCGTGAAGACCGGGCTCGCCATCTGCGAGGATGTCTGGTTCGAACGCGTGCCGTCTGCGGCCCATGCGGCTGGCGCTGAACTTCTGGTCATTCCGAACGGATCCCCCTGGCGCCGGTCGATCCATGTCGAGCGGGCGGAAGCCTTTGACCGGTGGAGCGACCTCAATCTGCCATACCTCTTCGTCAATCAGGTCGGCGGACAGGACGAACTTGTCTTTGACGGCGGCTCCTATGCGACGAATTCGACGCATGCCGAGCGCTGTGGGCTGGTCGGTCAGTTCGAGAGCGGTACCGAGCTCGTCGAATTCGATCTGGAAACACGAAAGCTAATCCTGAAGGGCAAGGGATGCCGGCTGGATCATGATGGCTGGCATATGGAATACCGCGCCGCGACCCTGGCGCTTTGTGATTATGTCAACAAGAACAGGTTTCCCGGGGTCGTCCTCGGGATGTCGGGCGGGATCGACAGCGCGCTGACGGCGGCGATCGCCGTGGATGCGCTGGGGCCCGATCGGGTCTGGTGTGTAATGATGCCCTCGAAATACACCTCGTCGGAAAGTCTCGAAGACGCCAAGAAATGCGCTGAGGCACTGGGCGTGCGTTACGACATCATCAATATCGCACCTGGGGTGGGCGCCATGGACGAGATGCTGGCCGATGCGTTCGCAGAGACCCAGCCCGGCATCACGGAAGAGAACATCCAGTCCCGCCTGCGCGGGGTGACCCTGATGGCGCTGTCGAACAAGTTCGGACACATGGTCGTTACAACGGGCAACAAGTCCGAAATGGCGGTCGGTTACGCCACGCTCTATGGCGACATGTGCGGGGGCTACAATCCCCTCAAGGATTTCTACAAAACCGAGGTCTTCTCGCTGTCACGCTGGCGCAATGATAACCATCCGCGTGGTGCGCTGGGGCCGGCGGGCGAGGTTATCCCGCAACGGATCATCACCAAACCGCCGTCGGCCGAACTGCGCGAAGACCAGAAGGATGAGGACTCACTGCCTTCCTATGATGTGCTCGACGATATTCTTCGTGGCCTTGTGGACCGGGAAGAGGACATCCGCGATATCATGCAGCGCGGTCATGACGAGGCGACTGTAAAGCGGATCGAGCATCTCTTGTATCTTGCCGAATACAAGCGTAGGCAGGCGCCGCCCGGCGCGAAGGTCGGCGGCAAGAATTTTGGCCGCGACCGGCGCTATCCGATCACGAACCGTTTCAGGGACGATTGATGAGTTCACCCATAGTCCGTTTCGCGCCGTCTCCGACCGGCAAGCTGCATGTCGGCAATGTCCGCACCGCGCTGATCAACTGGCTTTTTGCCAAGGGGCAGGGCGGAACCTTTGTCCTGAGGATCGACGATACCGATACTGAGCGCTCCACACAGGCCTATGAGGACGGGCTGAAGGCCGACCTGACCTGGCTCGGTCTGGTCTGGGACGACACGTTCAACCAGTCGAAGCGCTTCGGCATGTATGACGCCGCAGCCGACAAGCTGCGCGATATGGGCCTGCTTTATGCGTGCTATGAGACGGCCGATGAGCTTGACCGCAAACGCAAGATCGCGCTGTCGCGGGGGCGCCCGCCGGTCTATGACCGGTCAGCGCTGGACTTGTCCGATGAGGACAAGGCAAAACTCGAAGCTGAAGGCCGCAAGCCACACTGGCGTTTCAAACTGTCCGGTGAGCGCGTGGAGTGGACCGACCTGGTGCGTGGGCCACAAGGTATCGACACGTCCAGCGTGTCGGACCCGGTGCTGATCCGTGAAGACGGCTCCTACCTCTACACGTTGCCGTCCGTGGTCGATGATATCGATGCCAAGATCACTCATGTGGTGCGCGGCGAAGATCATGTGACCAATTCCGGCGCCCAGATCGAGATTTTCAAGGCGCTCGGCGGCACGCCACCGGAGATGGCGCATACGCCGTTGCTGGTGGATGCCGAAGGCGGGGCCTTCTCCAAGCGCCTCGGTTCGCTCAGCATGGATACGCTTGAGGCGCGTGGCATCTTCCCCATGGCCATCGTGTCGCTCCTCGCCAAGCTCGGAACAAGCGACAATATCGAGGCGCGAGACGATCTCGGCGTACTGGCGAAGGAATTCGATTTTTCGAAGATCGGCCGTGCGCCCGCGAAGTTCGATGAAAAGGACCTGCTCGCCCTGAATGCGACCCTGATCCACACAACGCCGTTCGATGCGGTCAAGGAGCAGCTCAGCGCGATTGCGCCAGATGCGGCGAATGAGCCCTTCTGGCTGGCGGTGCGCGAGAATTGCCAGACGGTGCATGACGCCAAGGATTTCGCCGATATTGCCTATGGCCAGATCGAGCCTGTGATCGATGCCGAGGATGCGGATTTCATTTCCGAGGCCAACGATCTCCTGCCGGAGGGTGAAATCACGGCAGAGACGTGGAAGGCGTGGACGAGCTCGTTGAAAGAGAAGACCGGACGCAAGGGGCGCGGCCTCTTCATGCCGCTTCGCAAGGCGCTGACCGGCCAGGAGCATGGGCCTGACATGGGCGTCCTGTTGCCGCTCATCGGGCGCAAAGCCGTGGTGCGCCGGCTGTCGAAAGCTTAGCGGTCGAGCACGACCATGCGGTCCCGAAGCGCGGCGATGGCGGCTTCGGGCGTGCCCTCATGGACGAGGGAGGCGCGGAATTCCTCCGGTGTGAACCGGCCTTCAATGATGTGTTCCATCAGTTCGAAGAAGGGCGACCAGAAGCCGTCCTCGTCAAGGAAGGCCATAGGCTTCGCGTGAAGGCCGAGGCGGGCCCAGCTCAGCATCTCGACAGCCTCTTCAAGCGTGCCGATCCCGCCGGGCAGGACGATGAAGGCATCCGACTCGTCAAACATCATCTGCTTGCGTGTGTGCATGTCGTCGACGATGCGGTGTTCGACATCTTCGAAGATGCGTTCTTTCTGAAGCAGGAATTTCGGCATGACGCCGAGCACTTCACCGCCGGCTTCATGGACGGCGCGCGCGCAGGCGCCCATCAGGCCGACGCCGCCGCCGCCATAGACGAGTTTCAGATCCTGCTGCGCCATCGTACGACCGAGCGCCCGGGCGAGCTCCAGATAGTCGGGTTTCACCTGGTTCGATGAACCGCAATAAACGCAGATGGATTTGAGCTTCGCCATTATGTCTTCCTCAGGCATCAACGACCGGCATGTACAGTCTTGCAAGGATTCGTGCCAGTCGCACTCTGTTCGCAAGCTGTGTTTGGCCCCATATGGCGCGAATGAGGTCTATGGCTGGTGAACAGGACAATGACAGGATCGATAGCGCGGATGGCGGGCTGGGTGCCTCCATTGCGCGGATCCTGAAGCTTCTCTGGCGCCCTGAGCTGTCGAAGTGGCGCCCCGTCATGGGGATTGCCCTTGTCCTGACGCTTGGCGCGGCGGTGCTGGAGGTCGCTTCGCCGATCATTCTCGGCGATGCCATCAACAAGGTCGCCGGCCGGGAAGGCGCCGAAGAACAACCGCTGACGGTCGCGCTGGCCTGGATCGCACTCGCAATCGGTTTACGCTTTCTCGCCGCGGCCCTGCCGCAGGCCCGGGACGCCTTGTTCAGCCCGGTCAGTCAGGATGCGCAACGGATCGCCTGTGTCGATGCTTTCGGCCATGCCCAGTCGCTGTCGCTGGCTTTCCACCAGACACGGCGCTCGGGTGCACTGAACCGCGTGATCGAACGCGCCGCGAGCGCCGTCGATTACCTGATCCGGTTCCTGGCTTTCAATATCGGGCCGACGTTCGTGCGCCTCGCGCTGGCCTCCATCGCGCTGGGGGCGGCCTATGACTACCGGCTGGCCCTCATCGCGATCGGGACCGTTGCCATCTACATTGTCGCCACCGTGATCATCACCGAGTGGCGGGTGCGCCAGCGTCGGCGAATGAACAAGGCCGATACCGAGCTGCGCGCCGTCTCCATCGATACGCTAACCAATTTTGAGACCGTGAAGGCCTTTGCCGCCGAAGAGCGGGAAACCAATCGCTATGACGCGGCGATGAAGCGCTACAACACGCGTTATGTCGAGGCGATGCGCAGCATGTACCTTCTTAACGCGGTGCAGGGCTTCATCATGAATGCGGGCCTGCTGGCCGTGCTGGCGCTCTCGGCATGGAATTACAAACAGGGCACGATGGAGGTCGGCGATCTGACGGCCGTGATGCTCGTCCTGCTAAGCCTTTATGCGCCGCTCAATATTCTTGGCTTCGCCTGGCGCGAGATCAAGCAGGGGGCCGTGGACCTCGAGAAACTGCATGGCCTGCTCAGCATGGCGCCAGAGGTCGCTGACAGGCCGGATGCAAAGGCGCTCAAGGCACCGGAAGGGCGCGTCGAATTCCGCGATGTCGATTTCACGCACGATGCGCGGGCCGTGGGCGTTCGCGATATCTCGTTCGAGGTTGAGCCCGGCAAGAAAGTGGCATTTGTGGGCACCTCTGGTGCCGGCAAGTCGACGCTGCTGAAGCTGCTGTTCCGTTTCTATGATGTTGATAAGGGCGCGGTGCTGGTGGATGGGCAGGATGTCCGCGAGCTGACGCAGACCTCGCTGCGCAACGCACTCGGCCTGGTCCCGCAGGATGTGGTGCTTTTCAACGATACGATTCGCGCGAACATTGCCTATGCCCGGCCTGAGGCCAGTCTCGAAGAGCTCGAGGATGCCGCACGCCGTGCACAGCTTCTCCCCTTCATACAAGCTCTCCCGGATGGCTGGGACACACGGGTCGGCGAACGCGGCCTGAAGCTGTCCGGCGGAGAAAAGCAGCGTGTGGGCATTGCGCGGGTCATCCTGGCCGACCCGGCCATTCTGGTCCTGGATGAAGCCACGTCCGCGCTTGATAGCGCGACCGAAGCAGCCGTTCAGGATGCGCTGGATGAAGCGGCGAAAGGGCGGACGACGCTGACAGTCGCTCACCGCCTGTCGACTGTGCAGAACTCTGACGAAATAATCGTTCTTGAAGAAGGGCGTATCGTGGAACGCGGCTCGCATGCTACGCTTTTAAGGGAAGACGGTGCTTATGCGCGCATGTGGGCCAGACAGGCCGCACGCGACGAGCTTGCCGCAGTCGCTGAATAGGAAAACGGAAGGGACAAATGGCCAATCGCAGCAGACCGGTATCGGACAGGACATTCCCCTGGGTCCAGAGCGGCTTTGACCTTGAGGGCATTGTCGGCTTTCTTGCGGCCTGGCTGCTGGGCATACTGCTCGGCATGTTGTGGGGGCCGCTGTTCTGGTTGGCTTTCATCCCGGGCATTGTCCTTCTGTTCGCGACCCGGACGGCTGAGCGGGTAACACCTGAGGACTCTTCGCTGATTGTCACACCCTGCGATGGTGTCGTCGTCTCGGTTGAGGAAGCCGATGCACCGGATGAATTGCGTATGCCCGGCCCGGTCCAGCGCATCCGTATCTCCTCGTCACCCTTCTCATCGAACAATATCCATTCTCCCATTGCCGGCACAGTCGATCATCTCGTTCGGGAAGAAGGCGCGGCAGAAGCATTCGCCGCGATGAAGCCGGACAATGCCAGCCTCGAGCAACTTTTCTTTGCGATCAATGGAGAGCCTGTGCAGGTCGGCCTTCGGATCGCTACTGGCGGGCTCGGGCCGCGCCTGGAGACGCGCACCGATGCAGGTGACCGCGTTGTGGCAGGCAAAACGATTGCGACACGGCGGCTCGGCGGGTGGTGTGATGTCTATCTGCCGCTGGAAGGCAGGGTCATGGTGGAGCCCGGTCGCACGCTGATTGGTGGCGAAACCACGCTCCTTGCGCTTGGCGACCTCGTGGATTCGAGCTTCGAAACACCCGAGCCGGCCTTCGAGGCAGAAGACCCCACGCCCGAGACTGTGCCGCCTGAAGTGGCCGAAGACGTCGAAGAGGACGTGGCAGAAGACGAAGCGCCCCCGACGCCTGAAACGACCCCACCGGAAGTCGCGGAAGAGGTGGAGGACGATATCGATTCGGAGGATCTGGATCCTGACGATCCGCGTCGTAGCGACCCTGCCGAGATGTTCGCGCGCCTGCGGCGTCAGGCGAACAAGATCCATGGTGAGGACGACACCTCAAAGGACGAGTGATCAGCTTTCTTTCGCGTTCATCCAGCGCATTAGTGGCCTGAGGGGTAAGACCCAGGCGATGCCGGCAAAAATGTAGAAGACAAGCTGCAGCCAGTCCGGCGCCTCTGTCAGTCGCGTTCCGATCGTTCCGGCCAGGAAGATCCACACCGCCAGAAAGGCGAGCATGACGAGGCTGGCGATGATCTTGCGCAAGATGGGCTCCTGATGTGGCGAACTGCACATGCGACGCCGTGGCCGCTTGCAGATCGGGACTGGTTCGTCAGATAGGGGCACATGAGGCAAGCCGCAAAAAGTGAAATCGCCGCAGTCTGGATCCGCCGCTGGCTGATCCTGATCGCGCTCATGGTCTATGCCATGATCCTGATTGGCGGGATGACGCGGCTCACCGACTCCGGCCTTTCGATCACCGAATGGGACCCGATCAGCGGTGCGCTGCCGCCACTGGGCGCGGATGCCTGGGCGGAAGAGTTTGCAAAGTACCAGCAGACGGCGGAGTTCCAGCAGCAGAACTACAACATGTCGCTGGCGGAGTTTCAGTACATCTACTGGTGGGAGTGGGGCCACCGGCTATTCGGTCGCCTTATCGGGCTTGTCGCGATTGGTGGTTTTATCTGGTTCCTGGCAAAGGGCTGGCTCGACCGCGCCTTGATGACCCGACTGCTCGCATTGATTGCGCTTGGTGGGCTGCAAGGCGCCATTGGCTGGTGGATGGTGTCCAGCGGTATCGGAGAAACCGATCGGCTCGATGTTGCGCCGTACCGGCTGGCGACGCACTTCGTGCTCGCGCTTGTCATCATCGGATATACCGTCTGGCTCTGGCTTGATCTTGGCAAGAGGGACGGGCTGGCAGCACCTGACGCTTTGCGCCGGGTGTCTGGCGTTCTGCTCGCACTGGTCTTTGTCCAGATGGCGAGCGGTGCGCTGGTGGCAGGTCTTGATGCTGGGCGGACGTATACCGACTGGCCACTCATGGCGGGCGAGCTTGTGCCCTCGCACTATTTTACCGCCGATCTCGGCATTCGTAGCCTTTTTGAAGGACGCGAAGCTACGCAATTCAATCATCGGATTTTCGCCTATGCGATCTGGTTGCTGGCGCTCGGCGCCGTGGCGTGGCGCTGGGGCAAGGAGGGTGTGCGGGAAGTTGCCACCATGGCGACCCTCGTCACGCTTCAGGCGGCGTGGGGCATCCACACGCTCGTGAATGGTGCGCCGCTGGAACTTGCAATTGTGCACCAGGCGCTCGGCGTCGTTGTCTTCATCGCCGCCGTGCGCCTGGTCTGGCTCACTGCCCGATCGCGGACTCCGTCAGCGGTGTCAGTGTAATCTTGCTCGGGTCGACCATGACCACCCGGTGATCGCCCCGTTCGATATCACCGCCCAGAACAATCAGTCCGCCCGGATAGCCTCCACCGCGTGCATCACCTGTCGCGGCGATGGCTTTCGGTTCGCTCGGTACAACGACCGTGATCCCGTCGAGGATCTCGTAGCGTGTCGTCTCGCCACCATCGACACTGACATCAACCATGCCTTCTTCGGTCAGTGTAACAAGTGTCTCACGACCGAGGCGTTTGAGGCCTGCCGCGCCAGCGACAGGCGCATTGAAGGTTTCTGCTTCGTTGGCGATGAAAGTACAGGCTTCAATGGGCTGAGAGACTGATTCCTCGTCGGTCTTCACCCATTCCAGTTCTCCGCCCCGCTCAACCAGCTCGCCAATCTCAAGCACAGCGGGCGCGGCTTCGGTCCAGAAGGCAATTCGTTGCAGTGACGCGTCGCGGTTTTGGGGATCAGCCGCGCAGATACCCGCAAGAGCCGCGCCATCGACACCCTGCAAGTCATACTGGATGGCTTCGGAGAGACCACCGCCGTAAATCCAGGCTTTCATGTCCCCCTGGGCGTCGATGCCGGGATAGACCGTTACAGGGGTACCGGAAATCATCACGTACCGGCCCTGAGCGAGGGCCGTCACGTCATGATTGGAGATTTCCGTGATACGGTCGCCGTCGAAGTCAAAGATTTGCAGTCCGCCGCCGTCATAGGCGACAGCAAAAGTGGACCCGGCGCCACCGGCAATGCCGATGCTGCGAACGGGGAAATCCAGTTCGCGGGTCATCCATACGGCAGGCAGGCTATCGGGTTCGGCTGCCGGTTGCGCAGGGGCTTCCGGCGCTTGTGTTTCGGTGGTCTCTTGCGGTGTTTCTTCAGCCTCTTGCGGACCAGAGCAAGACGCGGCATAGAAAAGCAGGAAACCGGCGATCCCTGCGTTGACAGGGAAGGTCTGCGCGCTTAAACGCGGGCGCTTGAACATATTCCAACACTCCGAATGAGAGGCTCCCGAGGAGCAATGAAGACTTATAACGCACCAGCTGACGTGGAGAACAAGTGGATCGTTATCGATGCGACGGATGTCGTTGTCGGTCGTCTTGCTTCATATGTCGCCAAACGCCTGCGGGGCAAGCACCGTGCTGATTTCACGCCACACATCGATACTGGCGATCACGTTGTAATCGTCAATGCCGAGAAGGCGCGGTTCACCGGTAACAAGCTCCGCGACAAGACCTATTTCCGTCACACCGGCTATCCCGGTGGCATCAAGGAAACGACTGCCGGGAAAATTCTTTCCGGCCGTTTCCCGGAACGTGCCATCGAGCTCGCCGTGAAGCGTATGATGCCGGGTGAAAGCTCGCTGGCGCGCCAGCAGCTCTCCAAGCTGCGCGTTTATGCCGGCGCTGAGCATCCGCATGAAGCCCAGAAACCCGAATCCGTCGACTTCGCGTCGATGAACGGCAAGAATCAGAGAGACGACTGATCCCCATGTCCGATACAGCCAATTCGCTTGAAGACCTGAAATCTGTCACCACCGGCGACACTGCGACTGAAGAAGTTGCGGTTGTCGAGCCGAAGATTGACGAGCATGGCCGCGCCTACGGCACCGGCCGCCGCAAGTCGGCAACGGCTCGTGTCTGGATCAAGCCGGGTACCGGCAAGATCACCGTGAACGGCAAGGACCAGGAGCAGTATTTCGCTCGTCCGGTTCTGCGCATGGTGATCGAGCAGCCGCTCGTTGAAGCCGAACGCCGCACCGAGTTTGACGTGATCTGCACCGTTAAGGGCTCTGGCCTTTCCGGTCAGGCTGGCGCCGTTCGTCACGGTATTGCCCGCGCGCTCGTCAACTACGAGCCGGGCCTGCGCGCTGTTCTGAAGCCGTTCGGTTATCTTACCCGTGACCCGCGTACGGTCGAGCGCAAGAAGTATGGTCGTGCCAAGGCACGCCGCAGCTTCCAGTTCTCGAAGCGCTAAGCCTTCCGGGTATCCGATTGTTCGAGAGGGGCGCTTCTTCCGGGAAGCGCCCTTTTTCTTTGCCCTGAAGCATGAGAAGGGGAGGGCCATGACACAAGAAACCCTGAAAGCGGCCGTGCTCGGCGCGTCCGGCTATACCGGCGCGGAGACAATCCGGCTCCTGAAAAACCATCCTAAGGTGGAGGCAGTCGCTGCAACAGGCAACGCTCTCGCCGGTAAGCGGTTATCAGAGATTTTTCCGCATCTTTCCGGTCCGTATGACCTGGATGTTGTGACCGCAGATGATGTCCGCTGGGATGAGATCGATGTCGCTTTCGGATGCCTGCCGCACGGGACGAGCCAGGACCTGATTGAGACCTTGCCGGGCCATGTGAAGGTGGTCGACCTGTCTGCCGATTATCGCTTCCGCGATGCTGAAGCCTATTCCGCCGCTTACGGACGTGCGCATCTCGCGCCCGAGCGCACCGCCTCGGCGGTCTATGGCTTGAGCGAGCTTTATGCGGACAAGATAAAGGGGGCGAATCTTGTCGCCTGTCCGGGGTGCTATCCGACCGCGGCACTTCTTGTCTTGCTCCCGCTCATGGATCCGGTCGTGATCGACAAGGATACGATTGTCATCGACGCCAAGTCGGGCGCCACGGGGGCTGGCAGGGGGCTCAAGGAGAGCAATCTCTTCTCCGAAGTGACCGAAGGAATCCATCCTTACGGGGTTGGCACGCACCGGCACACACCTGAGATCGAGCAGGAACTGCGCCTGCGTTCGGGCGACGATTCGATCGAAGCGACCTTTACCCCTCATCTCATTCCCATGGCGCGGGGCGAGATGGTGACTTGTCATGTTCGTGGTGATGCCGAGGCAATCCATGCGGCGCTGGTTCAGGCCTATAAGAGCCAGCCCTTCATGAATGTCCTGCCGCTTGGTTCGCCACCCCCGGACACAAGGCATGTGCGTGGCACGAACAATTGCCGGATCGGGGTCTTTCCCGACCGTGCCAAGGGCCGCGTGATCATTTTCGGCGTGATCGATAATCTGGTGAAGGGGTCAAGCGGCCAGGCGATCCAGAATCTCAACCTGATGATGGGCTGGGATCAGGAACTCGGGCTGGACGCGCTGCTTCCGCTCTTTCCCTGAGCCGGTTTTTTCGGTGCAGACTTCTTTACAGCTGGCTTTTTCGCCGCGGTCGTCTTTCTGGAAGCGGTGGTTTTCTTTTTCGGGGCCGCCGCTTTTCTTGTGCCGCTTGACGATGCCTTGCCCTTCGTCGTCGCCTTCTTAGTGGCGGCGGCCTTCTTGGCCGGACCGGTCTGCTTACTGGCTGGGCGGGCTACCTCGGCAGCCGATTTTGTCGTGCGGCTTGGCGTCTTCGACGTTGCGCCTGTCTTTTTCGGCGGTGACGGTTTCCGCTTGGGCGCAGCTTTCGGTTTGGGCTTCGCCTCTGCCGGCGCGGAATAAGTCGTGGCTGGCTTTTCGCCCGCAGCAATCGCCTTCAGCCGCATCTTGACGTAGGTGCCCGGCGCGTCGCCCAGCTTGCGGTCGGGGACAGGCTTTGCATCAATCAGCTCACCTGATTTGGGAGCAAGCCAGTCCAGCCATTCCGGCCACCAGGAGCCTTTTGCTTCTTCGGCACCGGCAATCCAGGCTTCCGGTGTGGCGGGCAGGTCCGGATTGATCCAGTGCTGGTACTTTTCCGCACTCGGGTGATTGACGACACCGGCGATATGGCCCGAGCCGGCCAGTACGAAGTTGACGTCGCCCCCGAATTTGCGGGCACCGCGATAGATCGAATGCCATGGACAGATATGGTCTTCGCGGCTCGCCTGGATGGTCACCGGAATGGTGATATCGCCCATGTCTATCGTATCGCCGAATACCTTGAACTTGCCCTCGGCAAGCTCATTGCGGCCATAGAGCGCGTTCAGGTAGGTGTGATGTGTTTTCGCCGGAATGTTCGTCTGGTCGGCATTCCAGAAGAGCAGGTCGAAGGGGCGGGGCTGCTTGCCGAGCATGTAATTGTCGATGACGTAGCGCCAGACAAGGTCGACCGGTCTCAGCCAGTTGAAGGTTTCGCCCATCAGTTCGCCGGGCATGATGCCATTATTGGCTTCCATGACCTGTTCGATGCTGTGGCGAGAATTCTCGTCAGTGAAGACCATGAGGTCGCCAGCATCGCTGAAATCTGTCTGCGAGGCGAAGTAGGTGGCAGAAGCAATCCGTTTGTCACCTGTCTTGGCCATGTGGCCAAGCGCACTGGTGAGAAGGGTGCCACCTATGCAGTAGCCGACCGTGTTGGTGTCTTCTGACCCGGTCTGGGTGGTGGCTTCATGGACAGCCGCCATGACCCCGTGTTCGATATAGTCGTCCCAGCTGAAATCGCGCGTCACTTCATCGGCCGAACGCCAGGAGACGACAAAGACCGTAATCCCATTGTCGACCAGCCACCGGATCATCGAGTTCTCTTCACGAAGATCCAGGATGTAATACTTGTTGATCCAGGGAGGGAAGATCAGCAGCGGCCGGGAATGAACCTTCTCAGTGGTTGGCTCGAACTGCAGGAGTTCGATGAGCTTGTTGCGATAGACGACCTTGCCGGGGGCTGTCGCGACATTCTTGCCGACTTCGAAAGGCGACTCGTCAGTCTGGCTGATGGAAAGCCGCCCGCGGCCCTTCTTCAAATCGTTTCGCGCGTTGCGCAGACCATCGACAAGACTTTGCCCGCCGGATTCCAGCATTGCCTTGAGCGCAGCCGGATTTGTCGCGAAGAAGTTCGTGGGAGAAAGCGCATCGATTGTCTGGCGCGTATAGAACTGTGCCTTGCGCTTGTCGGCCACGGACATGTCGTCGGCGGAATTAAGCACAGACATCATCCATTCGGCATTCAGCTCATAGGCCTTGCGCATGAATTCGAAGGCCGGGTTGGCAGACCATTCCGGATCCGAAAAACGCTTGTCTCTCGGGGCGCTGATCTCACCTGTCGTGAACTCCTTCCAGAGGTTCACCCACCCCATCCAGAGATCGAGATTGGCCGTCAGCATCGCTGTCGGATTGGTCGCAAGCGACTGGCCCAGTTTGCTGTATGAGTTCAGCAGGCCAAACGGATCGGCCCGATCGGGCACTTCGATGCGATGCGGACGGCTGGTCGCCATCACCTCGGAGATCAACGCCTGGGATTCAGCAGCTGCTTCGGCAAGCGCGATGCCGATCGCCTGAAGCTGTTCTGGCGACTGCTCCGACAGGATCGCATTCAGTGTGCGTTTTTCCCTGTCCTGCATACGTTTCACGCTTTCCATTACCTTAATCTCGCCATTCTACACGAACACATATACGGATGAAACGTTTCAGGAATCATCACTAAGACAGGAAAAATCGACTTATGCGTCTTACTGCGATGCTGCTTTGCGTACTCGGGACGGGATGTGCTGGATCCATGAGCAACATTTCGGATCTCAGGGATGCTGCGCCGGAGTGGTATGAAGCGCGCAAGGTCGAGTTCCAGGGTAGAGGCTATCCAAGTCTTGGTGAGGTTCCGGAAAACACGACCTACAAGTCCAGACAATCCACTCTGTTCAAGACAGGTACGGAACGCGAGGAGATCCGCAAAGCCTTCTTTGCCGATCCGCGGTCCGAGCCGGCCAACCTTACCGCAACAGAGATTTCCGCATGGGGCAGAGAGCTTCGCGAGCGTGTGCAGGCAAATATTCCGCCAGCCGACTTTCTGACCGACCGGGAAATCGCTTTAATGCGCGCACGGTTTGAGCGGCCGCGCGCACGTCGCTAGGCTGCGATAGAAACATCCAGAGTATCAGAGTAGGAGAAAGCCCATGCCGGGCGAGTTTTACAAGATCAGACGTCTGCCCCCCTATGTGTTCGAACAGGTCAACCGCCGCAAGGCGGCACTTCGGGCCGAGGGCGCGGACATTATTGATCTCGGCATGGGCAATCCGGACCTGCCGACCCCCAAGCATATCGTCGACAAGCTTTGCGAAACTGCGCGAAAGCCGGACGTCAATGGCTACTCCGCGTCGCGCGGAATTCCGGGGCTGCGCCGGTCGCTGGTGAATTATTACAAGCGCCGGTTCGATGTCACACTCGACAAGGACCGTGAAGTCATCGTGACGCTTGGCTCCAAGGAGGGCTTTGCAAATCTTGCGCAGGCGATGTCTGCGCCGGGTGATGTCATCCTGGCGCCGGATCCTTCTTATCCGCTGCACTCTTTCGGGTTCATTATCGCTGGTGCCTCGATCCGGGGCGTGCCGGCGCAGACACCTGAACAGTATCTCGCCAATATCGACCACGCGATCCATTACAGCGTGCCACCGCCCACCGCTATGGTGCTCTGCTATCCGTCGAATCCGACGGCAGCCGTCGCCGACCTCGATTTCTACAAGGAAGCGGTGCGGATCGCGAAGAAGCACGATATCTGGATTCTGTCGGATCTGGCTTATAACGAGATTTACTTCGATGACCCGCCCCCCTCGATCCTGCAGGTCAATGGTGCGCGCGATATCGCTGTCGAGACAACGACCATGTCGAAGACTTACTCGATGGCTGGCTGGCGGATCGGTTTCGCGGCCGGTAATGAGCGGCTGATTGCCGCGCTGGGCCGGGTGAAATCCTATCTCGACTATGGCGCTTTCACGCCGATTCAGGTTGCTGCCTGCGCGGCTCTGGATGGGCCACAAGACTGTGTTGAGGAGACGCGGCAGATCTACCGTTCGCGCCGCGACACGCTGATCGAAAGCTTTTCGCGTGCTGGCTGGGATATGCCCGTGCCATCAGCCTCGATGTTCTGCTGGGCGCCCTTACCAGACGCCTGTAAGCATATGGGCAGCGTTGATTTTGCCCTGAAGCTCATCAATGAGGCCAGCGTTGCCGTCGCGCCCGGAGCAGGCTTTGGGGAACGCGGCGACGGATATGTCCGCATTGCCCTTGTGGAAAACGAACAGCGCATCCGGCAGGCAGCCCGTAACATCAAGCGGTTCCTTCAGACGCAGGAAACTGATAGCAGAGGCGCCGTTCATGAGTTGCGTGCTGGAGGTCAAGGGGTTTGAAGACACTGAAATTGGGGGTCGCGGGGCTCGGTCATGTCGGGTGCGGCCTGATCGAACTCGTTCAGAAACAGGAATCGCTCCGCCTGCCTGGCAAGGTAGAGGTCGCCGGTGTGACCGCGCGAAACCGCAATCGCAATCGCCCGGTCTCGACCGACGGCTACACCTGGTTCGATGACGCATCGAAGCTGGCCGCCGATGACAGCATCAATGTCTTCGTCGAGCTGATTGGTGGCTCGGACGGCCCGGCCAAGGTGGCTGTCGAGACAGCGCTCAAATCGGGCAAGGCCGTCATTACAGCCAACAAGGCACTGATCGCCATGCATGGTCAGGAGCTGGCTGAACTTGCGCGTGAGAATGGCGTGGACCTGCTCTTCGAGGCGGCGGTTGCCGGCGGTGTACCGGTTGTTCGGGTGCTTCGCGATTCGCTGGCCGGTGTCGATGTAAAGCGCGTCACGGGCATCCTCAACGGGACGTGCAACTTCCTGCTGAGCGAGATGCTGTCCACGCGGCGGCCCTATGACACGGTTCTGGCTGAAGCACAGCGACTTGGCTATGCAGAGGCCGATCCCACGCTCGACGTTTCGGGCATGGATGCAGCGCACAAGGCGGCTATCCTCGCTGCGATCGCATTCTCCGCTGATCTCGACTTTTCCAAAGTCTCAGTCCGCGGCGTTGACGAGCTGGAATTGCTGGATCTCGACCTTGCCGACCGTCTCGGCCTGCGCATCAAGCTGATCGCTGAAGGCAAGATCACGGATGCCGGTGTTGTCTGCCGTGTCGAACCGCTCGCCATGCCGACCGGGCACCCCCTCGCGCGCGTCAATGGCAGCCTGAATACAGTGCGTGTTGAAGGTGAGCCGCTTGGCGCGGTGACGCTGACTGGACCGGGAGCAGGACCAGGCCCGACGGCGAGCGCTGTCATGGGCGATGTTGCAAAACTCTTCAATCCGATTGCGCGTCCGGCCTTTGGCCGTGCCGAACACCATGATGTCCGAAAATTCGTGTTTGCCGAATCCGATGAGCGCTCTGCCTTCTTCCTGCGCGTTCGGCTGGCAGACCGTGCTGGCGCGCTGGCTGAATTGACGGAAGCGCTTGCGGAAAGCGGTGTCTCGGTCGACAAGCTGCTCCAGGATTCGGCAGATGAGAAAGGCGCGGCGCCTATCGCGATCGTTTCACACGTCTGTTCTCGCCGGGAGATAAAGGATGCGAGCGAGCGTGTACGCGCACTCGATTCAAACGTAGGCTCGCCTCAGATCATGGCGATCGAGGCATCAACAGAATAAGGGAAGCCCGCCGGATATCTCCGGCAGGTCAGGGAATGAAATGACAGAGAGTGTTCTGGTGCCGCATCTTTCCGATGCGATGGTACGTGTTACGGAAATTGCTGCGATTGCCGCGGCCAAACTTGCCGGTAGGGGCGATGAGAAAGCCGCCGATCAGGCAGCGGTCGATGCCATGCGCACGGCGTTCAATAATGTCGACTTCAAGGGACGTATTGTCATTGGTGAAGGCGAGCGCGATGAGGCGCCCATGCTCTATATCGGCGAAGAAGTCGGTACAGGCAGTGGCCCGGAGATCGATATTGCGCTGGATCCTCTTGAGGGTACCACGCTGACGGCAAAGGCCATGGCCAACGCTCTGGCGGTGTTGGCGATTGCGCCGCGCGGCGGCCTGCTGCATGCGCCAGACACATATATGGACAAGATTGCCATCGGTCCGGGCTACCCGGACGGTATCGTCGATCTCGACCAATCGCCTGCTGATAACATCAAGGCGATGGCCGACTTTCTTGGTCGCCCGGTCGAAGCCATGACGGCTTGCGTTCTGGATCGCCCGCGCCACGCCGACATCATTGAGAGTCTGCGAAGCGCCGGTGCGCGTATCAGCCTCATTTCCGATGGGGATGTCGCTGGTGTGATCAACACGACCAATGCGGATACAGGTATCGATCTCTATGTTGGCCAAGGCGGGGCGCCTGAAGGTGTGCTGGCGGCTGCGGCGCTGAAATGTGTCGGTGGCCAGATGCAGGGCCGGCTTGTCTTCCGCAACGATGACGAGAAGGGCCGAGCGCGCCGGGTCGGCGTCGAGGAATTCGACCGAAAATACAATCTTGATGAGCTTGCCAGCAGTGAAACCGTGTTCTGTGCGACCGGGGTGACCAAGGGTGGTCTCGTCGATGGTGTCGTGACACGGCCAGGCGTGACGATCACGGACACGCTGGTCATGAGCTCGGCGGATGGCATGGTGCGCAAGATCACGTCCCGCTACCGTACGGAGTAGTCATGGCTGAAGCGCCGCGACTGTTCGATGTCGACCGGTCGCTGACAGGGCGCTTCTGGTCTCTGTCAGCTGCAGGCGATGATGACCTCAGGCAGTATGCGCTGAAGACAGGTCTGCCGGACCTTATCTGCCGGCTCCTGCTTCTGCGTGGCGTTCCTTGTGAGGCTTCGGCTGGATACCTTGAGCCACGTCTCAAGGACACCTTTCCCGATCCATCGACGTTCAAGGACATGGACAAGGCAGCAGGGCTGCTGCTTGATGCCATCCACGAGAAGCAGAACGTGGTCGTTTTTGCCGATTATGACGTCGATGGCGGGACGTCTTCGGCCTTGCTCACGCGCTACTTCCGGCAATGGGGCCAGGAGATCGGCCTGTATGTGCCTGACAGGCTGCTAGAGGGGTATGGCCCGTCACCAGCTGCGTTCCGGCATCTGAAAGAGCAGGGCGCAGATCTTGTCGTGACGGTGGATTGCGGGGCAGCCGCAACCGAGGCGCTGGATGAAGCGCGCCGGATCGGGCTTCCCGTTATCGTTATCGACCACCATCTGATGGGCAAGGAGCTCCCCGAGACGGCGGCGCTGGTCAACCCAAACCGCTCGGACGATACATCTGGCTATGGCCATCTTGCCGCTGCGGGTGTGGTTTTCGTTTTGCTGGCAGCAATGAACAAGATCGCGCGTGACCGCGGGGTCGCACCAGATGCCGGACTGCCTGATATCCTGCAATGGCTGGATCTCTGTGCGCTTGGCACATTGTGTGACATGTCTCCGCTCGAGAATGCCAACAGGGCCTTTGTCAGGCAGGGGCTAAAGATCATGGCGCGCGGTCAGAATGCGGGCCTTCGTGCGTTGGCTGATATCGCCGGGATCGGGACGATCGAGAGTGTCTATCATGCGACTTTCATGCTGGGGCCGCGGCTCAATGCAGGCGGCCGCGTGGGGGATCCGTGGCTGGCTGCGAAACTGCTTGCCACGGACCACCGCCAGGAGGCTATCGAGCTGGCCGAGCGGCTCGATGGGCTGAACGCGGAGCGGAAGGCCGTCGAGGCCATGATCCTCGAACAGGCGACTGCGCAGGCTGAGCGCCTCCTCGAAGCCAATCCTGATGTCGGCGTGCTGATCGCCTCGGGCGAGGGGTGGCATCCGGGCATTATCGGGATCGTCGCTGGACGGCTCAAGGACCGCTTCCACCTGCCGAGTATCGTTATTGGCTGGGGCGAGGGGCTTGGGCCCGTCGCCAAGGGGTCGGCCCGTTCGGTAAAAGGCGTGAATATCGGAAATGCGATCAGTCAGGCGGCTCGCGAAGGTATGCTGCTGACTGGCGGTGGCCACGCCATGGCTGGTGGCCTCAGCGTTGAGCCCGACAAGATTGGCGCGCTGACCGACTGGATGGTCTCTCATATGGATGCTTTCGCCGAGGAGCGTGCCGAAGCCCTGAGGCTGGAAGTGGATGGCGTCCTCTCGCCGGGCGCAGCATCCATCGAGCTCTGTGACCAGATCGATGCCCTTGGCCCGTTCGGTCAGGGAGCGCCACAGCCTGTCTTCGCCATGCGCGATGTACGACCGCTTTCGCCGCGTATTGTCGGACACAACCATGTTCGCTTCATCGCCGATGATGGCTCGGCCCGCCTGGAGTGTATCTACTGGCGCGCCGCCGATACGGAAGCGGGCCAGGCGATCATGTCCGGGCAGCCGGTCCACCTTGCCGGACGGCTAAAGCAGAATGAGTGGAACGGCCGGCGCCGTGTCCAGTTTGAAGTGGCGGATGCAGCGTCAGCGACATCGAACTGACAAAAACTCGACAGGATGCTGAAACTCGACTTGAACCGTGGAAAAAGCCCCGCTATACGCTCGGCCTCCAACCGGTTGCTCCCTTCGTCTATCGGTTAGGACGCCAGGTTTTCAACCTGGAAAGAGGGGTTCGATTCCCCTAGGGAGTGCCACTTTCATCACAGATTTCACCCAAATGGTGAATCATCCCTCATCGGAGGGATGACTTTCACCATTATCGTTCATATCATCATTTCTACGGGACTGATGGTAGATGAGTGCATTGACTTCTAGAAAAGAACCGCCTGAACCTTCGCCTGTGGTGAGGGTGATCGGGCATATCAAATGGTTTGACGTCGCCAAGGGTTATGGCTTCGTCATCCCGGAATCTGCCGTCGAGGAAGAGATCGACGCGGATGTGATGCTGCACATCTCCTGCTTGCGTAAGTATGGCGAGAGCTATGCCGACGAAGGCGCACGTATCATCTGTGATGCGGTAAGAAGCGACCGGGGCTGGCAGGTCGAGAACATTCTCGAGATGGATCGCCCGAAAGCCATCGTCGCGCGAGAGCAGGGCGACACACCTGAGCCGGAAACGGTCATCGTGAAATGGTTCAACCCAACCAAGGGTTTTGGCTTTGTGAACCGTCCCAACAGCGAAGTTGACATTTTTGTCCATATTTCAGTGTTGCGCCGCGGAGGCATAAGCAGTGTCGAATCCGGTGCCCTGCTGGTCGCCACTGTGGCGGATGGCCCGAAAGGCGAACATGTCGAAACGGCTGTGCTGAAGTCCGATCAGCAGGACTAGTTGCCGGACTTTGCCGTTGGCGCTACACGAAGCTGCATGAAGCAGATCATCACATCCATCGGCGTCGGCCTCCTGCTCGCGCTGAGCCCTATCGCAACCGCGCAGGACCTCGAGACCGGAACGCTCACCATCGAGACTGAGGCCGGACCTCAAACGTTCGACATCGAGATCGCCGATGACCGTGAGGAAATTTCCTACGGGCTCATGAATCGCGAATCGATGCCGGAGAATGCCGGGATGCTGTTCGATTTCGCCCAGCCGCGCGAACCGGCCATGTGGATGAAGAATACGCTCATCCCGCTCGATATGCTGTTCATCACCAGCGACGGCACGATCCAGATGATCGCGCGCAATGCCCAGCCGGGATCTCTCCGCACCATTTCTCCCGGAATGCCGGTCAAGGGCGTACTGGAAATCAATGGCGGGCGGGCAGCCGAGCTCGGTATCAAGCCGGGTGACACGGTCGACCACTCCATTTTCGGGTCAGATGACGGATAAGGGCGAGGAAGAGCGCTCGCCGCCTCCGGGATTTGAGATTTCCCGCTCTCGGGGTCCGTATACAACGCGTAACGGACCTGTATGCCGCGCGACGGCCGAAGGCGATCTGCGCAGTGGCATCTGGGTGCTGGAGCGGCACTGCAACTCCATGGGCTTCATGCATGGTGGCATGGTCAGTTCGTTTGCCGATGGCGCACTTGCCTGGGCGGTCTGGCATGCCACGAGAAAGATGTCCGTCACACTGAAACTGACAACGAGTTTCTTCGGGACGATTCGGCCGGGCGACTGGCTCGAGGCTCATCCGGAAGTGATTTCTGTCGACGATGGGGTGGTTCACGTTGTCGCCGACCTGCTTGTTGATGGCGCAACGGCAGCTGCACGAGCAGATGCGACATTCCGCGTGCTGCGACGGACCGCCAAATAGGGCTTGCCCGCGTGGCTCTGTCTTCATAGAAGGGGCGTCCGATGTCGGAGCGTGGCGCAGCCTGGTAGCGCATCTGGTTTGGGACCAGAGGGTCGGAGGTTCGAATCCTCTCGCTCCGACCATCGGGAAAATGGCTGGCTCAGAGGTTCGGTATGGACGCCCACATCTACAAGCCCCGCAAGAGCGCCATGCAGTCGGGCCGCGGCAAGACGCATGAATGGGTTCTGGAATTCCGGTCAGATGCAGCGCGCAGTGCCGATCCCGTGATGGGCTGGACGAGCATCAACGATACGACAGGCCAGGTGCGGCTTCATTTCGAAACGCGCGAACAGGCCATCGAATATGCCAAACGCGAAAAGCTGACCTTTACGGTCGACGAGCCGAGGGAGCCGAAGCGGCTGGTGAAGTCCTATGCTGAGAACTTCTCCGCCTACCGCAAGCAACCCTGGACGCACTGAAGCGCCCACATTTGGCCCCTTAGCTCAACTGGATAGAGCACCGGACTTCTAATCCGACGGTTACAGGTTCAAGTCCTGTAGGGGTCGCCATTGCGTGCGACCGCGCTATGCTGGCACCTGGGAGGTGCCAGATATGAAATTACCTGAAAAAGGCCAGGACTGGCCGGCCATCAAGGCCATGCTCGAAGAGCGTGGGGCCAGCGATGCCAAGTGGCGCGACGGGAAGACAGCCGTTTATGTCTTCAATGCCGGCGAGGAGGTCGAGCGCGTCCAGAAGGAGGCCTATACGGCCTTCATGTCCGAGAACGGTCTCGGGCCGTTGGCGTTTCCGTCGCTCGCGCAAATGGAGAAGGACGTCATATCGATGGCGCTTGGCCTGCTGCATGGGCCGGAGGGCGCAACCGGAGCGATGACGTCGGGCGGCACCGATTCGATCACCATGGCGGTCAAGACTGCGCGCGACTATGCGCGCAGCAAGGGCAGGGCGAAGCAGAAGGCGAATATCGTTCTCCCGCAGTCGGCTCACCTTGCTTTCGACAAGGCCTGCCATCTCATGGATATCGAAGTTCGCCGGATCCCCCTGAAGCAGGATGGATCTTTTGAAGCCGACCCGGTGACCATGGGTGAGGCGATTGATTCGGACACGATCATGATGGTCGGCTCAGCGCCGAATTTCCCCCATGGCATCATCGACCCGATTGCGGCGCTTGGTGGGGTCGCTGAAGACAAGGACGTCTGGTTGCATGTCGATGCCTGCGTCGGCGGCTATTTCGCGCCCTTTGCGCGGATGAATGGTGAGTCAGTGCCGCCTTTTGACTTCGAGGTGCCGGGCGTAATGTCGATGAGCGCGGACCTGCACAAGTATGGATACGCGGCAAAAGGAGCTTCGACGGTCCTCTTCCGCTCAGAAGAGCTCTATGCCTTCATGCCGTTCGACTTTGCTGGCTGGTCGGGCGCGCCGATGAAGACGCCCACACTTGCCGGGACGCGCCCAGGCGGCGCCATCTCCGCTGCATGGGCCGTGATGAATTATCTCGGTGTCGAAGGGTATCGGCGTCTGCAAGGGCAGGTTTGTGAAACACGAAAGCGCGCGGAATCCGGGTTGCGGGAGATGGGTTTCGAAATCGTCGGTAATCCGATGCTGGGCCTGATGGCATTCCATCATCCCGACCTGAACCCCTTCGCGCTTTATGGTGAGATATACCGGCGCGGCTGGTTCACGTCCGTCACTAAGGAGCCCCCCAGCCTGCACCTCATGCTCTCGCCCAAACATGCCGATGTCATCGACGCTTATCTCTCCGATCTGAAGGATGCTTGCGATGCTGTCAGATCGGGCGATGCGGCCAAGAAACCGAAGGTCGAGGCGCGCTATAGCTGAGGTCGCGACAGGCGGGCTGCAAAAACTTGGCAAAGGGGATTGGACAAGGCGTTTCAGCGGAGCTATGACGCGCGTTCCCCAAGAGGCCTGCCCGGGTAGCTCAGGGGTAGAGCAGCGGATTGAAAATCCGCGTGTCGGTGGTTCAAATCCGCCCCCGGGCACCATTTTTCTTTCTGAGAACAAGGCCTTCGACATCGCGCCTGGGTGCGCTATGTCTGACGTGTCACCAGGCCGCATGCTGCAGAGGCGAATTCTGCAGCTGGAACCCCTAAGATTGGTGAGGTGACATGTTGCCAAGCCCGTGAAAGCGTCCTAACCCGGCGCTTTCGACGGCAAGCGATCCAGGAGTCGCCCTCATGACAGAGATCGAACAGTTTGCGCTCGACTATCTCCCGGTGATCCTTTTCCTCGGGCTGGGTGTGGTGATTTCGCTCCTGTTTATCCTCGGTTCGGCCATTCTGGCCCCATCCGATCCTGATCCGGACAAGAATTCCGCCTATGAGTGCGGCTTCAATGCGTTCGACGATGCGCGCATGAAGTTCGATGTCCGCTTCTATCTCGTCTCGATCCTTTTCATCATCTTTGACCTCGAAGTCGCCTTCCTCTTCCCGTGGGCCGTGAGCTTGGGAACGATTGGTGTCTTCGGGTTCTGGTCCATGGTCCTGTTCCTTACCGTGCTGACCGTGGGCTTCATCTACGAATGGCGCCGTGGGGCGCTGGAGTGGGAATAAAATGGCCGACGATTACAAGCCATACGCACTCGGAGCCGGCCGGTCCGGTGTCGAAGGCGGTCACGATGTCCGCGCTGACGACCCGTTCTTTGCCGGTCTTTCCGACCATCTTGCCGACAAGGGCTTCTTTACCGCCAAGGCAGACGATCTGATCGCCTGGGCCCGGACGGGCTCCCTGATGTGGATGACCTTCGGTCTCGCCTGTTGCGCCGTGGAAATGATGCAGGCCGGCAATCCGCGCTATGATCTCGAGCGGTTTGGTATGGCACCGCGCGGGTCACCGCGCCAGTCGGATGTCATGATCGTGGCCGGGACCCTGACCAACAAGATGGCACCGGCGCTTCGCCGGGTCTATGACCAGATGCCGGAACCGCGCTACGTGGTGTCGATGGGCTCCTGCGCGAATGGCGGCGGCTATTACCACTATTCCTATTCGGTCGTTCGTGGCTGTGACCGCATCGTGCCGGTCGACATCTATGTGCCGGGCTGCCCGCCGACTGCGGAGGCGCTGGTTTACGGCATGCTGCAGCTGCAGAAGAAGATTCGCCGCGAAGGCTCGATCGAGCGCTAATGACGGGACTGACAGAGATGACAGAAGCCCTCAGGGATCTTGGTGAGCATATCAGCGCAGCTGAAGCCTGCGCCGATGTGGTGAAAGGCTATGAGGTTCGCTTCGGCGAGCTGACGATTCATGCAGAACGCGACGGCATCATGAAGCTGGCGCGGTTCCTAAAGGACGACAATCAGTGCGTCTTCGAAACGCTGATCGATATCTGTGGTGTGGACTGGCCGGAGCGCAGCCAGCGGTTTGATGTGGTTTACCACTTCCTGTCCATGCGCCTGAACCAGCGTATCCGTATCAAGATCGAGACGAACGAAGCGACGCCGGTGCCGAGCCTTATCGATCTTCATCCGAGCGCTGACTGGTTCGAGCGTGAGGCATTCGACATGTATGGCATTCGCTTCGCCGGCCATCCGGACCTTCGCCGCATCCTCACTGACTATGGTTTCGAGGGCTATCCGCTACGCAAGGACTTCCCGCTCACCGGCTTCACGCAGGTGCGGTATGACGATCTTGAAAAGCGCGTCATCAATGAACCGGTCGAGCTCGTACAGGAATACCGCAACTTCGATTTCCTCTCGCCGTGGGAGGGCATGACGAAAGAGCTGCCCGGTGATGAAAAAGCCGAGAAGGAGGAGTCCAGCAATGGCTGATACTGCTTATGTTTCGGCGAGCCAGGACGACCGGAAGTTCACGCTGAACTTCGGTCCGCAGCACCCGGCTGCTCACGGTGTTCTGCGCATGGTGATGGACCTCGATGGCGAGGTAGTCGAGCGGATCGACAGCCATATTGGGCTGCTTCACCGCGGCACCGAGAAGCTGCTCGAGTACAAGACCTACCTTCAGGGGCTGCCATACTTCGACCGGCTCGATTACGTCGCGCCGATGAACCAGGAGCATGCCTGGTGTCTTGCGATCGAGCGCCTCCTCGGCATTGAGGTGCCGCGCCGCGCCAGTTTCATTCGGGTCCTGTATTCGGAAATGGGCCGCATCCTGTCGCATATGCTGAACATCACGACGCAGGCGATGGACGTTGGCGCGCTGACCCCGATTACCTGGGGCTTTGAAGAGCGCGAAAAGCTGATGGGCTTCTATGAGCGCGCCTCCGGCTCACGCATGCACTCGGCCTATTTCCGGCCAGGCGGGGTTCACCAGGACCTGCCGCAGGACCTGATCGACGACATCATGGTCTTCTGCGAGGAATTCCCGAAAGCGCTGGCGCATATCGAGGGCCTGCTGTCGGAAAACCGTATCTTCAAGCAGCGTAACGTCGATATCGGCGTGGTCGACGAGAAGACCATCATGGAATGGGGCTTTTCGGGCGTCATGGTTCGCGGCTCAGGCCTTGCCTGGGACCTCCGCCGGTCGCAGCCCTATGAAATCTATGACGAAATTCCGGGCGACGTCTTCGAGGTCGTTGTCGGCAACAATGGCGACAATTACGACCGGTACGTGGTCCGCATGGAAGAAATGCTGATCTCCAATGACATCATGAAATGGTGCATCGAGAATATGCCGGCTGGCGAAGTCCTGCTTGCCGGGACGAAGGTCTCGCCGCCGCGTCGGGGCGACATGAAGCGTTCGATGGAAGCGCTGATCCACCATTTCAAACTCTACACTGAAGGCTTCCACGTTCCGGAAGGCGAAGTTTATGCGGCTGTCGAGGCGCCCAAAGGCGAATTCGGGGTTTATCTCGTGTCCGACGGAAGCAACCGGCCTTACCGCGCCAAGATTCGCGCGCCAGGCTATCCGCACCTCGCGGCCATGGATCATATGTGCAAGGGGCACATGCTGGCAGACGTGTCCGCCATCCTCGGTACGCTCGACATCGTGTTCGGGGAGATCGACCGATGACCTGCGCAGCAATGGACCTAATTTTCGGAGGGGCCGAGTAATGGCACTTCGTCGTTTCGACATCGAGGCTGGTGGCGACAGTTTCGCCTTCAAGCCGGAAACCGAGCCGAATATCGAGTTCTGGCTGGGTAAGTACCCTGAAGACAAGAAGCGTTCGGCTGTCATTCCGCTTCTGTGGCTGGCCCAGAAGGATAATGATGGCTGGCTGTCCGAGCCCGCCATGCGGACGGTCGCCGACCGTCTCGGTATGCCGTATATTCGTGTCTATGAGGTCGCGACCTTCTATACGATGTTCAAGCTCGCACCGGTCGGAAAATACCATGTCCAGCTTTGTGGTACGACACCATGCATGCTGCGCGGCGCCAACGATCTCAAGAAGGTCTGTGAGAAGAAGATCGGCAAGAAGATGGCCGTTACGGACGATCAGCGGCTTTCCTGGGAAGAGGTTGAGTGTCTCGGGGCGTGCGTGAACGCGCCGATGGTCCAGATCAATGATTACTACTACGAAGACCTGACGCCGGAATCGCTTGACGAGATCCTTGGGAAGCTTGGCAATGGTGTCGATGTCGAGCCCGGTAATTTTGTCGACCGGTTGAATAGCGCCCCTGAGGGGGGCGCGACGACGCTCAAGGAAGACACTCTTTACAATGGCAGCCGGAATTCGGTGAAAGGTCTTCCGAACCTGCCAGAGTCCGATGCCGAGGAAGAGCCAAAATCCGAAGCCAAGGGCAAGCCGGACCGCGAAGCTCCGACGAATGTCGATCGCGAAGAGCCGAAGGAAGAAAAGCTTGAGGCGGCCGAAGAGGGTGTCGAGGCCACTCAGGATGCCGAAAAGCAGATCGAAGGTACGCGCCCGGAACCCCTCGAAATCGATGGCAAGCAGGCTGACGACCTTAAGCGTATCAGCGGTGTCGGTCCGAAGAATGAAGACCAACTGAATTCACTGGGCATCCACAAGTTCTCGCAAATTGCGGCATGGACGCCTGAGAATGTTCAGTGGGTTGAAGGCTATCTGTCGTTTCGCGGGCGTATTGAGCGCGAAAACTGGGTTGGCCAGGCGAAGACGCTCGCCGATGGCGGGGAAACAGATTTTTCAAAGCGGGTCGATTCAGGTGATGTCGATTCCAGCCGGGAAGAAGGTGAGGACTGATGCTTCAGGACAAGGACCGCATCTTTACAAATCTCTACGGCACGCATTCACCGGGCCTTGAAGAGGCGAAGAAGCGCGGCGCATGGCACCTTGTGCCGGAAATGCTGCAGCAGACGCCCGAGTGGATTTGCGACCAGATCAAGGCTTCAGGTCTTCGCGGTCGCGGCGGGGCAGGTTTCCCGACCGGCCTGAAGTGGACCTTCATGCCGAAGGAAGTGCGTGATCGTCCGCATTATCTTGTCGTCAACGCCGACGAATCCGAGCCGGGCACGTGCAAGGACCGGGAAATCATGCGCCACGATCCGCACCTGCTGATCGAAGGCTGCATGGTCGCCTCATATGCGATGCGGGCCCATGCCTGCTATGTCTATATCCGCGGCGAGTACATTGCCGAGCGCGAAGCGCTGGAGAAGGCCGTCAAGGAAGCCTATGAGGCGAAACTGATCGGCAAGGACAATGTGAATGGCTGGGATTTCGACCTTTATGTCCATCACGGTGCTGGCGCTTATATTTGTGGCGAGGAAACGGCCCTTCTGGAAAGCCTTGAAGGCAAGAAGGGCCAGCCGCGGCTGAAGCCGCCATTCCCGGCCAATGCCGGACTTTATGGCTGCCCGACAACTGTAAACAATGTCGAGTCAATCGCTGTGGCCCCGACCATCCTTCGCCGTGGCGCGGACTGGTTTGCCGGCTTTGGCCGTCCGAACAATGCCGGCACGAAGCTCTTCTGTGTCTCCGGCCATGTGAACAAGCCGTGTAATGTCGAAGAAGAGATGTCGATTACCTTCAAGGACCTGATCGATACCCATTGCGGCGGCATCAGGGGCGGATGGGACAATCTCAAGGCTGTCATTCCGGGCGGCTCATCGGTGCCGATGGTGCCGGCCGAGCAGATCATGGATGCCTATATGGACTTCGACACGCTGCGTGACCTGAAGTCCGGGCTCGGCACGGCGGCTGTCATCGTCATGGACAAGTCCACAGACCTGGTGCAGGCGATCTCGCGTATTGCCTATTTCTACAAGCACGAAAGCTGCGGCCAGTGCACGCCGTGCCGCGAAGGCACAGGCTGGATGTGGCGCGTGCTGGAACGGATGGCGAAGGGTGAGGCCGATCACAAGGAAATCGACATGCTGCTGGATGTTTCGCAGCAGATCGAGGGCCATACGATTTGTGCGCTCGGTGATGCTGCTGCCTGGCCGGTCCAGGGCCTGATCCGCCATTTCCGCCACGAAATTGAAGACCGTATCACCCGCTACCGTGCGCCGCGCGCGCTGGTTCAGGGCCAGACGGTTGCGGCCGAATAGCAAGACGAGAAGGGCATGAACCTGCTGCGCAACATCCTCACCGCCATCTGGTGCGCCGTGATCATCGGGACGAATGTCTTCGGTCTGATCATGCTTGCGCGCGTGTTCGGAATGGATCTGTTGCAATCGGAGATCACGCTTCTTCCGGCGGTGAAAATGGTGCTGATGACCGGGTTCGGTCTCATGGCGCTGGTTTCAACGAAGTATCTCTGGGCCATGCTGGCTGTTGCAGCATTCGCGATGCTGCTCGGTTTTGCGCACGACGTTCTGGCCCAAAGGGTGTGGCGCCCTTCCACCATGCTGGGCGACCTGTTCGTCATCATCCCGACCTATCTCCTCGCGCGCTGGAACACGGCGGCGCGGAAATCCGATTTCAATCCCGTGAAAGAGTTCTGATTCATGGCTGATGATCTTTTCAAGCTGAACATCGATGGCAAGGATATCGAAGTGCCGAAATCCTACACGCTGATGCAGGCGTGCGAGGAGGCGGGCGCCGAGATTCCGCGCTTCTGCTATCACGAGCGCCTGTCGGTGGCTGGCAATTGCCGCATGTGCCTCGTCCAGTGGAAGGGCGCACCGAAGCCGATCGCGAGCTGTGCCCAGACCGTGGGCGAGATGCGGATGAACCCTGACGGCACGCCGCCGAACATTCTCACCAGCGGTGATTATGTCGAGAAGGCGCGTAATGGCGTCATGGAGTTCCTGCTCATCAACCACCCGCTGGACTGCCCGATCTGCGACCAGGGCGGTGAATGCGACCTGCAGGACCAGGCTATAGCCTATGGCCGGTCTGGCTCGCGCTACTCGCTGAACAAGCGGGCTGTTGAAAACAAGAATATGGGGCCGCTGGTCAAGACGATCATGACGCGCTGCATCCAGTGCACGCGTTGCGTCCGCTTCGCAGCTGAGGTGGCCGGTGTCGAAGAGCTCGGCATGATCTCGCGTGGCGAGGATGCGGAGATCACGACCTATCTGGAAGAGTCGCTGAAATCTGAGCTCTCCGGCAATGTCATCGATCTCTGCCCGGTCGGCGCACTGACCTCCAAGCCTTATGCCTATAATGCGCGGCCCTGGGAGCTGCGGAAGACAGAGTCCATCGATGTCATGGATGCCATGGGGGCAGCTATTCGTGTCGATGCAAAGGGCGCCGGGGTCATGCGCATCATGCCGGTCGTCAATGAAGAGGTGAATGAGGAGTGGATCTCCGACAAGTCGCGCTTCATCTGGGACGGTCTGGCCCGCCAGCGCCTCGACAAGCCTTACATCCGCGAGAATGGCAAGCTGCGCGCTGCCAGCTGGAAGGAAGCGCTTGCGCGCACCGCCGAGCTGCTCGAAGGCCCGGCCGAGAAGATTGGCTTCCTGGCCGGAGACCTGACCGAGGTTGAACAGGCGAAGGCGGCAAAGGACCTTGCCGGCAAGCTCGGTGTGAAATCGCTCGACTGCCGTCCGGCGGGCGCAGCTTATGGTGCCGACGGTGTGCGTGAAAAATATATTCTAAATCCGACGCTTATGGGCATTGAAGAGGCAGATGCGTTGCTTCTCGTCGGGACCAATCCGCGTCTTGAAGCCGCCGTCTGGAACGCTCGCATCCGGAAGGCCTGGCTCTGGAATGAACTCCAGGTCGGTGTCGTCGGTGAGCCCGTCGACCTGACCTACAGCTATGAGCATCTCGGCTCCGGTCCTGCAGACCTTGATGGCTTGCTCGATGGTGACAGTGAGTTTGTAAAGGCATTCAAGGATGCCAAGCGCCCGATGGTGGTGGTTGGTGAGAACGCAATCACTGGCGAACAAGGCCTCGATGTCCTGAACGCCGCTCACCAGATCGCGCTGGATGCTGGAGCAATCAGTGAAGACTGGGCCGGTTTCGGCGTGCTGCACAATGCCGCCGGACGGGTCGGCGCGCTGGATGTAGGCTTTGTACCGGAAGAAGGGGGCGCGGATACGGTTGCCATGCTTTCGGGCGGCGTTGAGACGCTCGTGCTGCTTGGTGGTGATGAGCATGACCTCAGCAATCTTGGCGACACGAAAGTGATCTATGTCGGCCACCATGGTGAGGCGGGCGCCTCGAAGGCGGACGTGATCCTGCCTTGTGCCGCCTATACCGAGATGACGGCGACCTATGTGAACACCGAAGGCCGGGTGCAGATGACGTCTGCCGCCGTCCAGCCCAAGGGCGAGGCTCGCGAGGCATGGGCCATCTTCCGGGCGCTGTCCGATGTCCTTGGAAAGACGCTTCCGTATGATTCGGCTGCCGAACTCAGGGAGCATCTTCGTGAAGAGAATGCGGTGTTTGCAGGCCTCGGTTTCGCCCCAGGAACAGCCGGGCACAAGGTGCTCATGGAAGCGCCGGCGAAGGCCCAGAACCTTGATAAAGCGCGGCCTTTTGGCGCGGTTATCGAGGATTTCTACCTGACCAACCCGATTGCCCGGGCATCGAAGACGATGGCGGAGTGCTCGCTCATGAAGCGCAGCCTTGAAACGCCTGTAGCAGCGGAGTAGGCGAGCGCCATGAGTGCATTCATCCAGGAACATGGACTGCTGTTCGGCTGGCTGACCGTGATCGGTCAGATCCTGCTGTTCACCATTGTCCTGCTGCTGTCGCTGGCCTTCCTCCTGCTAATGGACCGCAAGGTCTGGGCAGCGGTCATGATGCGCAAGGGCCCGAACGTGGTCGGTCCGTTCGGCCTGCTTCAGAGTTTTGCGGACTTCGGCAAGTTCCTGCTCAAGGAAATCATCATTCCGGCAGGGGCCAACAAGACAGTTTTTATTCTGGCGCCGATTTTGTCACTCACATTGGCCTTCGCCGCCTGGGCCGTGATTCCGGTCGCACCAGGCTGGGTCGTGTCGGACCTCAATGTCGGCGTGCTCTATCTCTTCGCGGTGTCGTCTCTCGGTGTCTATGGCATCATCATGGGCGGCTGGGCATCGAACTCGAAGTATCCATTCCTTGGCTCGCTTCGGTCAGCCGCGCAGATGGTGTCCTATGAGGTGTCGATCGGCTTCATCATCATTACGGTGATCCTGCTCGTCGGCTCGATGAACCTGACGAACATCGTGGCCAATCAGGACGGGGGTTTCTGGACGTGGCACGTGTTCAGCTTCAACCACATCCTGCTGTTCCCCGTGATGCTCACCATGTTCGTGATGTTCTTCATCTCGGCGCTGGCAGAAACGAACCGTCCGCCTTTCGATCTTCCGGAAGCCGAGTCGGAACTCGTGGCCGGGTATCAGGTTGAGTATTCCTCGACGCCATACCTGCTCTTCATGATCGGCGAGTATCTGAACATCGTGCTGATGTGCGCGATGATGACGATCCTCTTCCTCGGCGGCTGGCATGGTCCCATCCCGTTTGGTGAGGACTTTGTCGCGAACTTCCCGCTCTGGCTCGTCAATCTCGGACACCTCGCCTGGTTCATGGGCAAGGTCGTCTTCTTCTTTTTCCTTTTCGCCCTCGTGAAGGCGGTGGTGCCGCGCTATCGCTATGACCAGCTGATGCGCCTTGGCTGGAAGATCTTCCTTCCGACCTCGCTGGCTGCTGTCCTGATCGTCTCGGGTTATGTCGTCTATATGGGAGTTCAGGCATGAGCCTCGTCCAGACCATCCGTGGCGCGCTGCTGACCGACTTTCTGAGTGCCTTTGGCCTCGGGCTTCGGGAAATGTTCAAGCGCAAGGCCACCAACAATTATCCGTTCGAAAAGAACCCGCTGAGCCCACGTTTCCGTGGAGAGCATGCGCTGCGCCGCTATCCGAACGGCGAAGAACGCTGCATTGCGTGCAAGCTCTGCGAAGCGATCTGTCCGGCGCAGGCCATCACGATCGATGCCGAGCCGCGTGAAGACGGGTCTCGCCGCACGACGCGGTATGACATTGATATGGTGAAGTGCATCTATTGCGGCTTCTGTCAGGAGGCTTGCCCGGTCGATGCAATCGTCGAAGGGCCAAACTTCGAATTTGCGACGGAAACGCGTGAAGAACTTTACTACGACAAGGAACGTCTGCTTGCGAATGGTGACCGCTGGGAACGGCTGATCGCCCGTAATCTCGAACTCGACGCGCCGTACCGCTAGGGCGGCGTAATCTGGAACTCACGAGGCGGGTGACCGCCTCTCAATTTTTGGGGCTGAACCGGTGGAATTGATCGCCTTCTACATTCTGGCCGCGATTGTCACGGTATCTGCGGTGTGTGTGATTGCCGCGAAGAACCCCGTGCACTCGGTTCTTTGGCTGATCCTGACCTTCTTCACCTCAGCAGGCCTGATGGTGCTGATCGGGGCGGAGTTCCTGGCCATGCTTCTGGTCGTGGTCTATGTCGGCGCCGTCGCCGTGCTGTTCCTGTTTGTGGTCATGATGCTGGACGTCGATTTCGTCGAGCTGAAACAGGGCTTTCTCAGCTACCTGCCATTCGGTGCGCTGATGGGCATCGCCTTTATCGCCGAGATTGCGCTTGCGACCTTCGCGCGCGGAACAGCAGCCAACAGCTTCAATCCGTATCCGGGAGCCGAAAACAATGCCGAGGCGATCGGCCAGGTGATGTACACCGACTATCTGCTGCTGTTCCAGATGTCCGGCCTCATCCTGCTGGTCGCCATGATTGGCGCTATCGTTCTGACGCTGCGCCATCGCCCGCACGTCAAGCGTCAGAGCGTTGCTCACCAGACGGCACGGCGGCGCAAGGACGCTATTCGCCGGATCGACGTCAAATCGGGCGAGGGGCTGTAATCATGGATATCTCCATCAATCACTTTCTCGCCGTTTCGGCGGTGCTGTTCACAGTCGGCGTGGTCGGCATTTTCGTGAACCGCAAGAACATCATCGTCATCCTGATGGCGCTTGAGCTCATCCTCTTGTCGGTGAACATCAACCTGGTCGCCTTTTCGGTGTTCTCCGGAACCATCACCGGCCAGATATTCGCCATGCTGGTGCTGACGGTCGCGGCTGCTGAAGCCGCCGTCGGCCTTGCGATCCTTGTTGTGTACTTCCGCAATCGCGGCGATATCGCCGTCGAGAGCGTCGACCTGATGAAGGGGTAGGGCCAGATGCTACCGGATTACGCACTCCTCTTTATCGTTCTGGGCCCGGGGCTTGCCGCTCTGATCGCTGGCCTGTTCCAGAAATATATTACCGACAGCGGTGCGATGGTGCTGACGACCGGGACGGTCGGGCTTGCCGGCATCCTCTCGGTCGTTCAGCTTTTCATGTTTGCATTTGGTGGCGGCGTTACCGAAGCCGTTCACACGGCCGGGCCGGCTGACGGCGAGCACGGGTCAGCTGCGGTCGCATCCATCCAGCACATCATCACGCTGCTGCCCTGGATTGATGTCGGTCAATTCCAGGCTGACTGGGCAATTCGCGTCGATGCGCTCTCCATTGTCATGATGGCCGTTATTACGGGCGTCTCGGGCCTCGTTCACCTGTATTCCTGGGGCTATATGTCGGAAGATCCGCACCGCGCGCGTTTCTTCTCTTACCTGTCGCTCTTCACGTTCGCGATGCTGATGCTCGTGACGGCCGACAATTTCATCCAGCTCTTCTTCGGCTGGGAAGGCGTGGGTCTTGCCTCCTACCTCCTCATTGGTTTCTGGTACCATAACAAGGCGCCGAACGACGCGGCCATCAAGGCGTTCGTAACTAATCGCGTCGGCGACTTTGGCCTCGCGCTTGGGATCATGGCTGTCTTCGTGGTCTTCGGGTCTGTCGAGTTCGAACCGGTTCTTTCTGCGATCAAGGAGAACGCAACGGTTACGCCACTGGCGCTGGCTGGTGCAGCGCCTATCCAGGAGCTGGTCATTCCGTTCCTTGCCTGGGACGTGCCGGCCCTGGAGATTATCGGCGTCCTGCTCTTTATCGGTGCCATGGGCAAATCGGCCCAGTTTTTCCTCCACGTCTGGCTGCCGGACGCCATGGAAGGCCCGACGCCAGTCTCAGCACTGATCCACGCCGCAACCATGGTGACGGCAGGCGTCTATCTCGTCTGCCTTGTCTCCCCGATTTACGAGTATGCTCCGTGGGCCGCCGGGATGGTGACGATCATTGGTGCCGTGACCGCGCTCTATGCCGCGACGGTTGGCATGGCGCAAAACGACATCAAGCGGGTCATTGCCTATTCGACCTGTTCGCAGCTTGGTTACATGTTCTTTGCGGCGGGCATTGGTGCCTATCAGGCCGCCATGTTCCACCTGTTCACGCACGCTTTCTTCAAGGCTCTGCTCTTCCTTGGTGCCGGCTCGGTCATCCATGGCATGCATCATGAGCAGGACATGCGCCGGATGGGCGGCGTGGCGAAATACATGCCGCTGACCTATGCCGCCATGATGATCGGTACAATTGCGATCATCGGTCTGGGCCTGCCGCACACGCAGCTCGGTTTCGCCGGCTTCTTCTCAAAAGATGCCATTCTGGAAACTGCCTTTGCCGCGACCGAGAACGGCATCACCTTTGCGCAGGTTGCTTTCTGGTTCGGTATTCTCGCTGCACTGCTGACCAGCTTCTATTCATGGCGCCTCATCTACATGACGTTCCACGGCCCGCGCGAAGACTCGATGCCTGCCGATGTCCATGAGGCAGACAGCCATGCAGACGACCATCTCGCTCATGACGATCATGGACATGATCACCATCACGGCGACCCGCATGAATCGCCGCTGGTCATGCTTATTCCGCTCGGACTGTTGTCGCTTGGGGCCATCTTTGCCGGCCTGATCTTCTACGGCTCTTTCGTCGGCCATGATCAGGGGCAGTTCTGGGCCGGAGCGATCTACACGACGGCGGACAATCACCTTCTCGAAGAGAAGTACAATGTACCCGAGTGGGTTTTCTGGGCGCCGCTTTTCGTCACCGTGACCGGCTTCCTGATCGCGACCTTCACCTACCTCTTCAATCGCGGCTTTGGCCGGAAGATTGCGGAGTCGGGCGGCCCGCTTCACAGCCTGTTCGCAAACAAATGGTATTTCGACGAGATCTACAATGCGACGATCATTGCCGGGTCCCGATGGCTGGGCGGCTTCTTCTGGAAGACGGGCGACAAGCGCATCATTGACGGCCTTGGGCCTGACGGCATCACGTCACTCGTACGCTGGGTGTCACGCCGCCAGTCGGCCATGCACACCGGCTATCTCTACCACTATGCATTCGTGATCATCGGCGCAGCCCTCGTGTTCGGCGCGGTGATCTTCTGGCGCGTCGGAGGCGCGGGCTGATGGGCAATTTCCCGATTCTCTCAGCGGTCATCTTCCTGCCGCTCGCTGGCGCCGTGCTGATCATGCTCGTGCGCGCCATGACGGGCAGCCAGGAGAACGATGTCGCGACCGGTAACAAGGCGCTCACAGCAGGCCTCATTTTCTCGGTCGCCACTTTCCTTGCATCGCTTGTCATGCTCGCGAGCTTCGATATGGACGCTGAAGGCTATCAGCTCGTCGAAGAGGTGAGCTGGTTTGCGAATGTGCAGTACAAGCTCGGCATCGACGGCATGTCTCTGATGCTGATCCTGCTTACGACGCTTCTCACGCCGCTCAGCCTGATTGCCTCCTTCGGCTCAGTTAAGGAACGGCTGACCGAATACACGATCGCTTTCCTGGTGCTCGAGACATTCATGATCGGTGTCTTCTGTGCACTCGATCTTGTGGTCTTCTACGTCTTCTTCGAGGCAGGCCTCATCCCGATGTTCATCATCATCGGTGTCTGGGGTGGAGCGGACCGGATCTACGCGTCCTACAAGTTCTTCCTGTACACGCTGCTCGGCTCGCTCTTCATGCTGGCCGCGGTGGTGTTCATGTACCTGCAGGCGGGCACGTCGGATATAACGCAGCTTGAGACGTTTGCTTTTGCGCCGGAGGTGCAGACCTGGCTCTGGCTGGCCTTCTTTGCGTCCTTTGCGGTGAAGCTGCCAATGTGGCCAGTCCACACATGGCTACCGGACGCGCACGTTCAGGCGCCGACGGCGGGCTCGGTTATCCTTGCCGGTGTTCTTCTGAAGATGGGTGGCTATGGCTTCCTGCGTTTCTCGCTGCCGATGTTTCCGGATGCGAGCCAGTTCTTCCAACCGATGATGTTTGCCCTGTCGGTGATTGCCATTGTCTACGCATCGCTGGTTGCCTGGCGCCAGACAGACATGAAGAAGCTGATCGCCTACTCGTCTGTTGCGCATATGGGCTTCGTGACGCTCGGTATCTTCTCTTTCACAGAGGTCGGCGTTCAGGGTGCGATCTTCCAGATGATTTCGCACGGTTTGATCTCGGGCGCGCTCTTCCTCATCGTCGGTGTCGTTTATGACCGGATGCATACGCGTGAGATCGCGGCCTATGGTGGTCTGGTTCACAAGATGCCTGTCTATGCGGCCATCTTCATGCTGTTCTCGATGGCCAATGTCGGCTTGCCGGGCACCAGTGGCTTCGTCGGTGAGATCCTGACCATGACCGGTGCCTTCCAGGCATCGACCTGGGCCGCCGCCGGTGCCGCACTCGGCGTGATCTTCTCGGCTGTCTACATGCTGACGCTCTATCGGCGCACCGTGTTCGGCCAGGTCACGAACCCGGCGCTGGAAGGCATCAAGGACGTATCGGTCAAGGAACTGATTACGTTGGTTCCGCTCCTTATCGGCACGCTGCTGCTCGGCGTGGTGCCCAACCTAGTTTTCGACGTGACGCGCGAGTCGAGCCTGCGCGCGCTGCAGATGATCACCGGAGGATAATCGCCCATGCTGGACTTCGAGGCGATGATTGCGGCCATTGGCCCGGAAATGCTGCTGGCGCTTGCCGGCCTTCTGGGCGTGCTGCTTGGGGCGGTTTTCGGTGACCGCTTCAACAGCCTGTCGTTCAAATTTGGCGCGGCGTCGCTGATTGCTGCGCTTTGTACCGTTCTGCTGAACTGGGAAGGCGGCGAGGCCTTCAATGGACTGGTGACCACGTCGCCTTTCGTGAACTTTGCCAAGGTCGTTAGCTTCGGTGCCGGCGCAGTCACGCTTCTCATGGGTGAGAACTTCCTGAAGCGCCACGAGACGATCCGTTACGAGTACCCGCTGCTGGTGATCTTTGCCTCGATGGGGATGGGTATCATCCTGTCGGCTTCCAACCTGATGACGCTCTATATGGGCATCGAGACGCTCAGCCTGTCCTCCTATGTCCTGGCCGCATTCCACCGCGATTCCATGCGGTCCGCCGAGGCAGGCCTGAAATACTTCGTCCTTGGCGCCCTGGCGTCCGGTATCCTGCTCTATGGCATTTCACTGGTCTACGGCTTTGTCGGCTCGACGAGCTACGCAGCAATCGCAGACGCAGAAGGCGGCATAGGCCTGCTCTTCGGCATGGTGCTGATGATTTCCGGCATGGCCTTCAAGGTCTCGGCCGCGCCCATGCACGTGTGGACCCCCGACGTCTATGAAGGCGCACCAAGCCCGGTTGTGGCTTTCTTCGCCACGGCGCCGAAAATGGCCAGCATGGTGGTTTTCGCGAACCTCATGTTCACGGCCTTTCCGGGCGTCTTCGAAGACTGGCAGATGGTGATCGCCATCATTGCGACGCTCTCGATGATCATCGGTGCCTTCGGGGCGCTCATCCAGAACAATCTCAAGCGTCTGCTCGGCTACTCGTCGATTGCCAATATGGGCTATGCGCTGATCGCGGTCGCAGCCGGTCCGGAATATGGCGCGGCGGCGCTCCTGGTCTTCATGACATCCTACGTCATAGCCTCGATCGGCCTCTTCGGTGGCGTCCTTGCGATGCGGCGCGAAGGCGGCATGGTGGAGAGCATTGATGAACTGGCTGGCCTTGTGCGCCGGCGCACGGGAATGGCGATTGCCCTGACCATTCTGGTGATCTCGGTCGCCGGTTTTCCGCTGGCTGTTGGCTTCCTCGGCAAGCTTCTCATCTTCGAAGCAGGCTGGAACGCAGGCCTTCTGCCGCTCCTGATTGTGCTCGTGCTCAGTTCGGTGCTCGCCTTCGGGTATTATCTCCGCATCATTCTCGTGATGTGGGTGCGTGAGCCGGCAGAGCGCTTCCAGCCTGTGGACGCGATGGTGACGACAGCGATCTATGCAGCTGCTGCAGCCTGTATCGCGCTCTTTATCTTCATTGGGCCGTTTGCGGACTGGGCAACAAGTGCGGCGGCCGGGTTCTATCAGTGACACCTGACGCGCCTGTCCAGTGGCACGAGACGATCGACAGCACGAATGAAGAAGCCCGTCGGCTGGCTCAGGCCCATATGTATGGCCCCCTCTGGATTGCCGCAAAGCAGCAGACAGCTGGACGTGGACGACTCGGGCGCCAATGGCTTTCCCCAGTTGGTAACCTGTTTTGTACGGCCTTGTTTCTTGAACCGGGCGGCGTCGGGCTGGCGACCCGTTTCCCCTTCGCGGCAGGCCTTGCCATCGCCGATGTCTGTGCGACCGTTATTCCAAGCGTCGATGTCAGGCTGAAATGGCCAAATGATGTGCGGGTGGATGGGGCAAAGCTTTGCGGTATCCTTGTCGAAGCCGGTCAGACGGAGCAGGTCGGTGTGTGGGTTGCTGCTGGTATGGGGCTGAACGTCCAGACCGCACCGGAAGGTTCGGGGCAGACGACGACGTCGCTGGCTCGTCTTGGGGCCAATCATGCCGTCACTCCGGAGTTTATTATCGATGCGCTTCGCCCGGCCTTCGCAAGACGGATCACCCAGGCGCGGGAAGACTTTCCCGCCTTGCTGCGCGAGTGGGAAACACTGGCTGAAGGCATGGGCCAGACTGTAGCTGCCGGGCAGGGCGACAAGGCCGTTCGCGGTGTCTTCAAGGGCGTCGCTCCGGATGGCGGGTTGCGGCTTGAATTGCCCGGAGGCGCGGAGCAGATCATAAGAGCGGGCGATGTGGAGCTTGTAAGGGAGGTCGGTGGCGATGCTGCTTGCGATTGATGTCGGCAATACCAACACTGTCTTTGCGTTGCACGATGGCAAAGACTGGGTCGCCATGTGGCGTAGTGCAACGGACCCACGCCGCACCGCCGATGACTTTGTTGTGTGGCTTGGCCCGCTCATGGATATGCGCAAGGTCTCGCTCTACGACATTGATGCGTGCGTGATTTCCTGCGTCGTTCCGCAAGCCCTGTTCAACTTCCGCAATCTCTCGCGGCGGTATTTCGGCGTCGAACCCCTCGTCGTGGGGGAGGAGGGTGTGGAGCTGGGCGTGCCCATCCGTATTCCCCGGCCAGAGCAGGTGGGCGCTGACCGCCTTGTCGCGGCGATCGGGGCTCATATTGCCTATCCGGGACCGCTGATTGTCATTGATAGTGGGACGGCGACGACGCTGGATGTCGTGGGCGCAGATGGCGGATTCGAAGGCGGCATTATCAGTCCGGGCATCAACCTGTCCATGCGTGCGCTTCATGATGCAGCTGCGCAGTTGCCACGCATCGCCATCCAGCGCCCGCAGAAAATAATTGGCGACTCAACCGTGGCCGCAATGCAGACTGGTGTCTTCTGGGGCTATATTGACCTGATCGACGGTCTTGTGCGCCGTGTGAAGGCAGAATACGGCCGGCCGATGACAGTGATTGCGACGGGAGGTGTGGCCTCCCTCTTTGAAGGCGCGAGCGCGACCATAGATCACTACGACCAGAGCCTGATGGAATCGGGCCTGCTTGAAATTTACAGACGCAACAGCAAAGGCTGACATGCCCAATCTGGACACGCCCGAACTCGTCTTCCTGCCGCTTGGTGGATGTGGCGAGATCGGTATGAATTTGAACGCCTATGGCTATGGTCCGTCCGATGATCGGCGCTGGATCCTGGTCGATCTTGGTGTGACTTTTGGAGACGATACAACGCCGGGTATCGACCTTATCTGCGCTGATCCCCAATTCATCGAGGATCATGCAGAGAATATTGATGCGATCTTCCTGACTCACGCCCACGAAGATCATATCGGGGCTGTAGGCCTTCTCTGGCCACGGCTTCGTGCCCCGCTCTATGCGACACCTTTTACGGCGCATCTGGTGGCCGGAAAGCTGGCCGAGAGAGGCTTAGGGCACGTCGACGTGAATGTCGTTCCGCTCGAAGGTCAGGTCGAGGCCGGCCCGTTTACTGTGACGTATGTTACGCTGACGCACTCCATTCCGGAACCGAATGCGCTCGCTATCAAGACCCCGTCGGGCACCATCCTGCATACGGGTGACTGGAAGATCGATCCTGACCCGTTGATTGGCGAAGGTGTCGATGTCGACGGGTTGAAGAAGCTGGGAGACGAGGGCGTTCTCGCCATGGTCTGTGACAGCACCAACGTTTTCGTCGATGGCGAAAGCGGATCCGAAGCGACTGTTCGACACAATCTCATCGAGCTGATTGCAAGCCTCAAGGGGCGGGTAGCCGTTGCAACGTTCGCATCGAATGTTGCGCGGGTGGCGACCGTTATCGAAGCAGCCAAAAAAGCGGATCGCAGCGTTTGTCTGGCGGGTCGCAGCATGCACAAGATTGTCGATGCCGCCCTACAGACCGGGGTGCTGAAGGACCTGCCCGATCTGGTCGATGAGGCAGACGCTGGATCATTCCCCGCGGACAAGATCCTCTATCTCTGCACGGGCAGTCAGGGTGAGGAACGTGCAGCACTTGGGCGGATTTCTGCGGGAACGCACCGAAATCTGTCGCTTGGTGAAGGTGATACGGCTATTTTCTCTTCCCGTGTCATTCCTGGCAACGAGAAGGGCATTTTTGATATGCAGAACGCCCTCGCCGAGCGGGGTGTGCGCATTATTACCGACCGTATGACGCAGGATCCCATTCATGTGTCCGGCCATCCGGCGCGGGACGAGCTGGAGCGCATGTATCAGTGGGTCCGTCCTCGTATTTCCGTGCCCGTTCATGGGGAACGCCGCCACATCATGGAGCATGCGGCCTTCGCGCGAAGCATGCAGGTGCCCGAAGCTGTCACGCCCCGCAACGGCGATATGATCCGGCTCTGGCCCGGCAAGGCAGAGTGTATAGACGTTGTGCCAAACGGTCGTCTCCATCTCGACGGCTCGCGTCTGGTGCCGGCAAATTCTGAGGGCCTCGGTGAACGCATCGCTATTTCAAAGTATGGCTACGTAACAGCCAGCATTACGTTTGATGAGGATGGAAGCATTGCAGACGGGCCTTACCTGACATCTCGGGGGCTTTCCGAAGAGGATGGCAGCCTGGCTGACGAGTCTCTCGATGCTGTCGAGATGGCCTGCGATGAGGCGCTGGACGGTTTGTCACGCCGCAAGCGGCTTGACGATGATACGGTGGAGACGGTTCTGGTAAGAACGATCAGGCGGTCATGCGAGCGCGTATTTGGCCGCAAGCCGCTCGTCGATGTGACGATCATGAGAGTGTGAGGAAACGAAGATGTCGAAGGAATTCAAACTCGGTCCGCTCAACCATGTTGGTGTGGCTGTGCCATCGCTGCCGGAAGCCATCGAGACCTACAGGACCCTGTACGGTGCGACCGATATTACCGACCCTTTCGACATGCCGGCCCAGGGCGTGAAGGTCTGTTTCGTCAACCTTCCGAACAGCCAGATCGAGCTGATCGAGCCTCTGAACGAAGACAGCCCGATCCATAACTTCATCCAGAAGAACCCCAAAGGCGGCCAGCACCATGTCTGCTTTGAGGTTGAGGATATTCACGAAGCGGTCAGTGTCATGAAGGATCGCGGGGCGACTGTGCTGGGCGAGCCCCGCATCGGCGCCCATGGTACGCCCATCGTTTTCGTCCATCCGAAGAATACGAATGGTGTTCTGGTCGAACTGATGGAGACCCCGAAAGGCGATCACTGATGAACCTTGTCGGCGGCATAGTCATTTTTCTTATCTCCTGGTGGATCTGCCTGTTTGTTGTCCTGCCCATCGGCGTGCGGGGGCAGTTTGAAGAGGGCGATGTCGAAGAGGGGACCGAAGAAGGCGCCCCCGCTCGGCATATGATGCCCAAGAAGGCCCTTTGGGCAACGATTGGCGCGGTCATCTGCACGATCATTGCCGGCGTGATTGTGATCCCGCTCCTGCAATACTATGGCCGCTAGGGTCGGCGGGGTGGTCAGTCCGCCTGACATTGCATTCGCGCACTAGCCAATTGGCGTTTCAGCCAATAACACGAGCCAGACCAACAAGCTTGTATCGAGTCTTCAATACCATGCGACTGACGCGCTATTTCCTGCCTGTTTCCAAGGATGTGCCCGCTGATGCGGCGATCGTTTCTCACCAGCTGATGCTCCGGACCGGTATGGTCCGGCAGAATGGGGCTGGCATCTACACGTGGCTGCCGCTTGGTTTCCGTGTCCTGCAGAAGATCGAGCAGATCGTGCGGGAAGAGATGAACCGTGCCGGCGCGATCGAGCTTCTCATGCCGACGATCCAGCAGGCTGAACTCTGGCAGGAAAGCGGTCGTTATGACGATTATGGCAAGGAGATGCTTCGCATCACCGACCGCCATGAGCGGGAAATGCTCTTCGGCCCGACCAATGAAGAGCTGATCACGGATGTCTTCCGCTCTTATGTGAAGAGCTACAAGGCGTTGCCGCTCAATCTCTACCATACTCAATGGAAGTTCCGCGACGAGATCAGGCCGCGCTTCGGTGTGATGCGTGGTCGCGAATTCCTCATGAAGGACGCCTACTCGTTCGACCTGACGGAAGAGGGGGCGCGTGCCAGCTACAACCAGATGTTCTGCGCCTATCTCAACGCATTCGACCGTATGGGCCTGACGGCTATTCCGATGCAGGCCGATACTGGCCCGATTGGTGGCGACCTCAGCCATGAATTTATCATCCTGGCGGACACCGGCGAGAGCGCCGTATTCTGCGACAAGGCCATGCTCGACCTGCCTGCGCCGGGGCTCGATCTCGACTTTGATGGTGACGTCTCCGGTGAGGTTGCGAAGAGAACCGATTTCTACGCGGCGACCGAAGAAAAGCATGATGAAGCCGAGTTCGGTAAAATCCCGACAGACCGGCAGGTTTCTGCGCGTGGTATCGAAGTCGGTCATATTTTCTTCTTCGGCACCAAGTATTCGAAGGCGATGAACGCGACCGTGCAAACCGCTGATGGTGAAACCGTGCCGGTTCAGATGGGCAGCTACGGGATTGGTGTTTCCCGTCTGGTTGGCGGTATCATTGAAGCCTGCCATGACGAGAACGGTATTGTCTGGCCGCAATCGGTAGCGCCTTTTGAAGTGGGCTTGATTTCGATGCGGCCCAAGGATGAGACAGTCGCCAAGGTGGCTGACGATGCCTATGAGGCGCTGCAACAGGCCGGCCTCGACGTATTGTATGACGATACTGAAGAGCGGCCGGGATCCAAATTCAACCGTATGGACCTGATCGGCCTGCCCTGGCAGATCGTGATAGGCCCCCGCGGAATCGAAAATGGCGTTGTCGAGCTCAAAAACCGCAAGAGCGGCGAGAAGACGGAGCTGCCGCTGGCTGAAGCGATTGAGAAAGTGAAGGCTGGCTGATGGCGAAGTCTGCGCCATTCGGCGGGGTCGAACGCGCACTAGCGTGGCGCTATCTGAGGGCGCGCCGGGCCCATGGCGGCGTTTCTCTCATCTCCATCATTTCATTCTTTGGCATCATGCTCGCCGTCATGGCGTTGATCGTGATCATGTCTGTCATGGCCGGTTTCCGGTCCACACTGCTGAATGCGCTTCTGGGCGGACAGGGACATGTCTTCGTGCAGGTAGAGGATTACCCGGCTGGAGATGTCGACGAACTCGCCAAGCGGATCATCGAGCTGCCGGATATCAAAAGCGCCTCGCCCATAATCGAACAGCAGGTTCTGGCGACGTCAGACTATGCTCGCACGGGCGCGCTGGTGCGAGGAATTCGCCCTCAGGACATGGACAAACTTCCCTATCTCGAAGGCGGCCTGGGCGAGGCTGAAGCAGTCGGATGGGGAGAAGGCAAGAATGGCGGTGACGTTGTCATGATCGGCGCCTTCCTGGCGTCTGATCTGCGCATCCGGCCGGGAGACGAGATCAGGCTGATCGCGCCTGAGGGCGTTTCCGGGCCATTCGGGGTGACCCCCCGCAGCAAGACCTACACAGTTGGTGGCACTTTCACGACGGGCAGTGTCGAACTCGACAAGCTGTACGTCCTGATGCCGATGCAGCAGGCGCAGCTCTTCTTCAACAGGAAGGGCCAGTACCAGCTTGTCGATGTGCGTGTTGAAGATCCGATGAGGTCGGAGCTCGCCATGCGGCACATCAATGAGGCCACTAATGGTCAATATTACCTGCAGGACTGGAAGCAGCAGCGCGCATCCTATTTCAATGCGCTGAACGTCGAGCGCGGCATGATGCGGGTCATCATGCTGATCCTGATCACGATTACTGCGCTCAACATCATCACCGGCGTGGTCATGCTGGTGAAGAACAAGACGCGTGATATCGCTATTCTGAGGACGATAGGGGCGACGCGGGGCGCCATCATGCGGATCTTTATCATGATCGGCGCTATTCTTGGCCTGACAGGGGCGCTCATCGGTCTCGGTCTTGGCGTCCTTATCGTCCTTAACATTGATGCCGTAGAAGCTGCGCTAAGCCTGATCATGGGACGTGAAATCTTTGCGGCTGATGTTTACGGCCTTGATGGTCTGCCGGCAGAACTCGATTGGGGTGAGGCGCTGTTCACCACGCTCTGGGCGATGAGCATGTCCATCCTCGTTACGATCTGGCCGGCCTGGAACGCTGCGCGGCTGGACCCTGTCGATGCATTGAGGTTCGAGTGATGAGCGAGCCAGTTCTCGAACTGCGCGGGATTGTCCGCGAATACAGCTCCGGCCCCAACATGCTGAAGGTGCTGGAAGGGGCTGATCTGGTGCTGAACCGTGGGGAGCTTGTCGGGCTTGTCGGACCATCGGGGTCGGGCAAGTCCACGCTGCTTCATACAGCGGGCTTGCTTGAGCGCGCTGAAGGCGGCGAGGTGCTGCTTGACGGAGAATCCGTGCTGCAACTCTCGGATCGTGTCCGCACGCGCCTGCGCCGCGAGAAGCTGGGCTTCGTCTACCAGTTCCACCACCTTCTGCCTGAGTTCGATGCGCGCGATAATGTTGCCATGCCGCTCATGGTGAATGGTGTGAAGCGCAGGCAGGCGCGGCAGAAAGCAGACGAGTTGCTTGCCGAGATGGGGTTGTCGGATCGGGCTGATCACCAGCCTGGCCAACTGTCCGGGGGCGAGCAGCAGCGCGTGGCGATTGCCCGCGCCCTGGTGAATGATCCCAAGCTGGTTATCGCGGATGAACCCACAGGTAATCTCGATCCCACCACGACCGACCGTGTCTTTGCCAGTCTCATCCGTATTGCGCGCAGTGAGGGCGCAGCTGTGCTTGTCGCGACACACAATATGGCGCTCACTCAGCATATGGACCGCGTGCTGACACTCGAAGACGGAAAACTCACAACCTTTACCGGCTGACCCCTTCGACTCAGTCCATCTAGCGGGCATACTCTATTTGTTCCGCTGCAAGAGGTCCCCCTTCACGTGACCGATCCGACATTCATCCATCTGGCTGTCCGTACGAGCTATTCCTTGCTCGAAAGCATGATCACGCCGAAACAGCTGACCGGCTGGGCCGAAGCGAATCGTGCGCCAGCCGTCGCTGTAACGGACCGGAACAATTTGTTCGGAGCGCTGGAAATTTCCGAGATGCTGTCTGGCGCTGGCATCCAGCCGCTCATGGCCTGCTGTTTCGATGTGACGGATGGCGGGCACCAGGAATGGCTGACGCAGGTTTCTGTCTATGCGCAGGATGAGACTGGATATGAGAGGCTCATGGAGCTTTCCTCCTTTGCCTATCTCGAGGCTAAGGATGGCGTCGCGCGCCTGAAGCGGGAACACCTGTTTGAGAAGACTGACGGACTGATCCTGCTTACGGGCGGGTCTCGCGGCGAGGCGGCACAGTATATTCTGAAGGGCAAACAAGCAGAAGCCGAAGCAACGCTCGCCGAGTTTGCCGCTGCGTATCCCGGGCGATGCTACGTAGAGCTGACGCGTCATGGTCTTGCCGATGAAGCGAACAGCGAACCTGGCCTGATTGATGCGGCCTACAAGCTGGGCTTGCCACTCGTGGCAACTCATGACTGCCGCTTTCCGAAGGCGGAAGATGCCAAGGCGCATGACGCCATGATGTGTATCGCGAACGGTGAGTATCTTGGTCAGGATGACCGCAAGCGGGTCTCGCCAGAGCAGTATCTGAAGACAGCCGATGAGATGGCCGCGCTGTTTGAGGACCTTCCCGAAGCCCTCGCCAACACCGTTGAAATCGCGAAACGCTGCGCAGTGCGCGCGCGCAAGCATGCGCCGATCCTTCCGCGCTTTGGCGACGGGTCACGCTCTGAGATTGAGGAGCTGAAGGTCCAGGCGGAGGAAGGGCTTGTCCGTCGTCTTGAGGAAGCGCCGAAGCTTTATGCCGAACGGCACGTCTATGAGGAACGGCTCGCCTACGAGCTTGGGATCATCGAGAAGATGGGTTTTCCCGGCTATTTCCTGATCGTGTCCGACTTCATCAAGTGGGCAAAGGATCACGACATTCCAGTGGGCCCCGGCCGTGGGTCGGGCGCCGGGTCTGTCGTGGCGTGGGTGCTGACGATTACCGACCTCGACCCGCTGCGCTTTGATTTGCTGTTTGAGCGGTTCCTCAACCCCGAACGTGTTTCGATGCCAGACTTCGACATCGACTTCTGTCAGGAGCGGCGTGGTGAGGTCATCCGTTACGTACGTGACAAATACGGCGCGGAAAGTGTTGCAGCAATCATCACCTTCGGCACACTTCAGGCGAAGGCTGTGGTGCGCGATGTCGGCCGTGTGATGCAGATGCCCTATGGCCAGGTCGACAGACTGGCCAAACTCATTCCGTTTAACCCTGCCAACCCGCCGAAGCTTCAGGAAGCGATCGACGAGGAGCCCAAGTTCGACGAGGAGGTCGCTCAGGATCCGCGCGTAGGCGAATTGCTCGAAACGGCTTTGGCTCTTGAGGGGCTTTACCGCAATGCTGGCACGCACGCTGCGGGCGTCGTCATTGGCGACCGCCCCCTGACCGAACTGGTTCCGCTCTACAATGATCCGCGGTCCGACCTGCCGGCCACCCAGTTCAATATGAAATGGGCCGAATCCGCGGGTCTTGTTAAGTTCGATTTCCTCGGCCTGAAGACGCTCACCGTCATCGACCGTGCGCTGAAGTTTATTCGCCGCGACGGTCAGGATGTCGGGCCTGAATGGGCGGCGATGAATGATGAGGCATCCTACGATCTTATGGCCAGCGGCCAGACGCTCGGCGTGTTCCAGCTCGAAGGGCAGGGCATGCGTGATACGCTGCGAAAGGTTCGGCCGCACAACATTGAAGACGTGATCGCCATCATCTCGCTCTACCGGCCGGGCCCGATGGACAACATTCCAGTCTATGTCCAAGGCAAGGAAGATCCATCAAGCATCCGCTACCAGCATCCCGATCTCGAGCCCATCCTCGAGGCCACCTACGGCGTTCCTGTCTATCAGGAGCAGGTCATGCGGATGGCCCAGGAGATTGCGGGTTATTCACTGGGCGAAGCTGACCTTCTGCGCCGCGCCATGGGCAAGAAGAAGGTCGAGGAGATGGTTGCCCAGCGTCAGCGCTTCCTCAAGGGCGCAAAGGAGCTCAAAGGTATCGAGGCGCCCCTTGCCAACGATATCTTCGACACGATGGAGAAGTTCGCCGGCTATGGTTTCAACAAGTCACACGCCGCTGCTTACGCCCTTATCGGCTACCAGACAGCCTATCTGAAGCGACATTTCCCGGTTGAGTTCCTCGCCGCCTCGATGAGCCTCGACATTCACAATACAGACAAGCTCGCTGCCTTTGTGCAGGAGGTGAAGCGCCTCAAAATTGATCTTGTCCAGCCTGACATCAATCGTTCCACGGCGGATTTTGATGTGCAGGATGGGGCGCTTGTCTATGCCCTGGGCGCACTCAAAGGCGTTGGTCTGGAGGCGATGAAACATGTTGAAGAGGAGCGGCGGGCCAACGGACCATTCGAGTCGCTCCATGACTTTGCAGAGCGGGTCGATCCGAAATCAGTGAATAAGAAATGCATCGAGCAGCTGGCGCGCGCCGGAGCGTTTGACAGTCTCGAACCCAACCGTGCTAGCGCGCTGGCGGCTGCGCCTCTGCTGGCAGCGGCGGCTGTCTCGGCGGCGGAAGACCGCGCCGGGGGCCAAGGCGGTCTTTTCGGCGATGCTGAGCCAGCCGTGCGGACAGCTCTGCCGCAGGCCTCTGCGTGGAATGGCCAGCAAAAGCTTGATGAAGAATTTGCGGCGACAGGTTTCTTCCTGAGCGGGCATCCACTTGATGACGTGCTGGACAGTCTGGAAGATGGCCGGATTACGCTATCGGCGGAAATCGGTGATGTCGCGATGGACGGCCGTCCGCTCGAACTGATCGGCGTCGTGCGCCGCCGGGTCGAGAAGATTTCGCGGTCGGGGGGCAAGTTTGCGTTCCTGACCCTGTCGGATCCCACTGGCGAGGTGGAGCTTATGGTCATGCCCGAAGCGCTCGACATGTACAGGCCGATCCTGGAAACAGGCAGCAGCGTTTGCGTTACCGTGAACGTTCGCCGGCAGGATGAGGAAATCCGGCTCAGTGCCAAACAGGTCACGCCGATCGATAAGGCGCGGATCGGTAAAAAGGCCGAAGCGCTGATCGTTCATCTTTCGCGCGGAGCGAACTATGAAGAGATCGCCGCTGTGGCAGACCGTCTGGTCAATGCCCCCGGCGCGGATCGCGGTGCAATCTACCTTGATCTTCCCCTCGATGACGGTCGCATGGTCACCATCAAGCTTCCGAATGTCTACGCAACAGGGCTTGAAGCACTTCGCGCTCTGAAGATGGCGTCCGGCGTTGCCCGTGTCGATACGCGGGCAGCCTGAACAAGAGCGGTTGCGCACAGGCGCAAAAATTGTATAAGCCAGCCCCATCAACCCCCGATGCGCGGGCTATCCGGTGTCTGTCTCAGCAGTTTGAGGCCGATAGCGCCCGTGCCGGTCAACCGGAAAAGGAAAATTAGATATGGCACTGCCTGAATTCTCCATGCGTCAGCTGCTTGAGGCTGGCGTCCACTTTGGTCACCAAACCCACCGCTGGAACCCGAAGATGAAGCCGTATATCTACGGCGATCGTGCGGGCATCCACATCATGGACCTGTCGAAAACGGTTCCGCTGCTTCATCAAGCACTGGTCCAGGTTCGTGACACTGTTGCTCAAGGTGGCCGCGTTCTTTTCGTTGGCACCAAGCGCCAGGCAGCGCAGCCGGTGGCGGAAGCCGCTGAACGCTGCGCTCAGTATTATATGAACCATCGTTGGCTCGGCGGTACGCTGACGAACTGGTCGACAGTTTCGAAATCGATCCGCCGTCTTCGCGAACTCGATGAGACGCTGTCGGATCGTGACGCTTCCGGTCTTACGAAGAAAGAGCTTCTTGTTGTCGAGCGTGAGCGCGACAAACTTGACCGCGCTCTGGGTGGTATTGCCAATATGGGCGGTCTGCCAAGCCTGATGTTCGTGATCGACACGAACAAGGAGCAGATTGCGATCAAGGAAGCCAAGAAGCTCGGCATTCCGGTCGTCGCCGTGATCGATACGAATTGCGATCCGGATGACGTTGATTTCCCGTTCCCGGGCAATGACGATGCTGCGCGCTCGATTTCCATGTACTGCAACCTTGTTGCAGACGCAGTTCTCGATGGTCTGGCGGAGTCGTCGGCTGGTCTTGGTATTGACCTTGGCGAGTCCGAAGACATTGAGGGCCTGACCGAAGCGGATGTTACGGCTGCTGACGAAGCGGCCAGCGAAAGCTCCGGCGAGGACAAGGAAGTCAAGGCCGAAGGCTGAAGTCCAACCACACTTTAAAAGGATCTCTGAGATGGCACAGATCACCGCCGCTCTGGTCAAGGACCTGCGCGACCGCACTGGCGCGGGTATGATGGATGCGAAGAAAGCACTGGTCGAAAACGACGGCGAAATGGAAGCGGCCGTTGATTGGCTGCGGGCCAAGGGCCTGTCGAAAGCCGCCAAGAAGTCGGGCCGCACGGCGGCTGACGGCCTGGTGGCTGCAGTACTTTCCGACGATGGCAAGAAGGGCGCACTCGTAGAGCTGAACGCTGAAACCGACTTCGTTGCCCGCAACGAGAAGTTCCAGTCGGCTCTCGGCCAGATCGCCAATACGGCCCTGGAAACCGATGGGACGCTCGAGGCGCTTCAGGGCGCCAAGGCACCTGCCGGTGACGGCACGGTCAACGACATGATCACTGGTCTTGTTGCCACGATCGGTGAAAACATGACGCTTCGCCGTACAGCCACGATGGAAGCCCCGAACGGCCAGGTTGCTGCGTATGTTCACAGCGCCGAAGCACCAAACATGGGTAAGATCGGCGTTCTGGTGGCTCTTGAAGGCGCCGACGCCGACAAGACCTCCGAAGCTGGCCGCAAGGTCGCTATGCATGTCGCTGCAACAAGCCCGGCGTCTGCCACGACCGCTGATCTCGACCCTGAGCTGGTTGAGCGCGAGCGTCAGGTTCTGACTGACCAGGCCAAGGAAAGCGGCAAGCCGGATAACGTCATCGAGAAGATGATCGAAGGCCGCCTGAAGAAGTTCTACAAGGAAGTCGTTCTTGTGGAGCAGCCTTTCGTGATGAACCCCGACCAGACGGTCGGCCAGTTCCTGGAAGAGCAGGGTACGAAACTCGTCGGATTTGTCCGCTTCACCCTTGGTGAAGGCATCGACAAGGAAGATGACGACTTCGCTGCAGAAGTCGCGTCCATGACATCTGGCTCCTAGGCCGTAGATATTGCACTGAAAGATCCCGGCTGCCCATGACAGGCAGTCGGGAATCCTTTACGAGCAAGTCGGGCGCTGGAGTTGAGATATGCCGGACGGTTCAGATTTTTCTGACAAGCTAGTCTACAAACGGGTTCTGCTGAAACTTTCGGGCGAGGCCCTCATGGGACCGTCAGAGTTTGGCATCCACATGCCGACCTGTTTGAGTTTCGCCGAAGAAATTGCCACTGCAGTGAAGAATACAGGCGTTGAACTGTGTCTCGTAATCGGTGGCGGAAATATTTTTCGCGGTCTTCAAGGGGCTGCGAATGGGATGGAGCGAGCGCAAGCCGACTCCATGGGCATGCTTGCTACTGTCATGAATGCGCTTGCAATGCAGAGCGCGCTTGAGCAGATCGGTGTGCCAACCCGTGTTCAGTCGGCGATCCCGATGGACACGGTTTGCGAACCCTATATCCGCCGCCGCGCCATCCGCCATATGGAGAAGGGCAGGGTGGTCGTTTTTGCCGCTGGTACGGGCAACCCCTATTTTACCACGGATACCGGGGCGGCTCTGCGCGCGGCCGAGATGAATTGCGGGGCCATGTTCAAGGGCACGCAGGTCGACGGTGTATATTCGGCGGACCCCAAAAAAGACGCCACAGCGGAGCGCTACGATCAGCTCGGCTATCAGGAGGTGCTTGCTCGCGACCTGCGGGTCATGGATGCGAGCGCTGTCAGCCTGATGCGCGACACGAATATTCCGATTGTGGTATTTTCCCTGCACAAGAAAGGGGCTCTTCAGGATGTCCTGCTCGGTGAGGGGACATCGACGATTATCTCCTAAAATGCGAGAAGTGCACGAATGAGTTTGAACAAGAAAGATATCGAACGCCGCATGGACGGCGCGATTACCTCACTCCAGTCCGATCTGGGCGGCCTGAGGACGGGACGGGCGTCGCCCAATTTGCTCGATTCCGTGATGGTGCCGGCCTACGGTTCATCCATGCCGCTTAACCAGGTGGGCTCGGTTTCCGTCCTCGATGCCCGCACCCTGGCGGTCAATATCTGGGACAAGTCTGTAGTGGGGGCGGCTGACAAGGCTGTCCGAGAGTCAGGTCTGGGTCTTAACCCGGTTGTCGATGGCAATAATCTGCGGATTCCGATTCCGGTCCTCAACGAGGAACGCCGTACGGAACTGACCAAGGTCGCCGGCAAATATGCTGAGCAGGCACGCGTGGCAGTCCGCAACGTTCGCCGCGATGGTATGGACCAACTCAAGAAAGCTGAAAAGGATGGAGAGATCAGCGAAGACCAAGCGCGCGGTCTTTCTGAGGATGTTCAGAAGCTTACGGACGCACACATTGCTCGTATCGATGAGGTCCTGAAAAATAAAGAAGCGGAGATCATGCAGGTTTGACGCCCCAGCCCGCCTCCTCGGAAGACGCCCAGCCTGAAAAAGGTGGGAGTGTACCTGTTCATGTCGGTATTATCATGGACGGTAATGGGCGCTGGGCGTCACGTAATGGTTTCCCGCGGTCTGTAGGGCATGAGCGCGGCGTGGAAGCGCTGCGTCGGACCGTGCGAGCCGCTCAGAAGTTCGGCCTTCAATACCTGACGGTCTATTCGTTTTCGACAGAGAACTGGCGTCGCCCCGTTTCCGAAGTCAGCGCGCTATTCACCCTGTTGAAAACCTTCGTAAATCGCGACCTGGAGCGCCTCAAGAAAGAGGGCGTTCGAATAAGTGTCTTTGGCACGAGAGAAGGCCTGCCGGACGATATTGCCCAGCTCCTCGATAGAGCCATTCACGAAACCCGTGAAAACACGGCATTCAATCTTGGTATTGCTTTCAATTATGGCGGACGCGAGGAAATCGCGCGGGCGACGCGTCAAGTAGCGGAAGATCTGAAAGCCGGGCGTATTGGTGCCGCCGAGATTGATGAAGCGCTTCTGGCCGGTCATCTCGACACGTCAGGTTTTCCTGATCCGGACCTTATTATCCGCACGGGCGAAGAGCATCGTTTGAGCAACTTTCTTGTCTGGCAAGGCGCTTATGCCGAGCTGGTCTTTATGGATGTCCTCTGGCCCGAGTTCGGAGAGTCCTATCTCGCCGATGCCCTGGATACGTTCGCCTCGCGTGAACGGCGGTTTGGCGGGCTTAAGTCCGGAGCGGCCTGACGTGGTTGAGGCGAAGTCGTCGAGTCACCGGACTAGGGAACTCGCGCTGCGTGTACTTTCGGCAGCTATTCTAATCCCCTTTGCGCTGTTCGTCGTCTCAATAGGAGGTGCTCCGCTCGCTCTAGCCTGCGCGCTCTTTGGGGCGGTGATGGGATATGAGTGGGCCCGTATGACGGCCTCGCCGGTCATGCCACTCATGGCTTTCTTCTGCTTGTTGCCTTCTCTTGCCATGCTGGTAGTGGACTGGACGGTGGCGCTGGCCTTGATGGGCGCCTGCGCCTTGCTGACAGTGCTTTTGCACCCTGCAAGATTGCCTGAGCGCCTGATTGGCGCCCTCGGTATCTGCTACGCGTCCGGCTTGCCCTTGTCTCTGTACCTGCTGCGGGATGGCGACTGGAACGGTCAGGCCGCGGCGCTGATCGTTATGGGGACTGTGTGGGCGTCTGATTCGGGGGCCTATTTTGCCGGCCGCGGCTTTGGGGGCCCGCCGCTTTCACCAAAGGATTCCCCCTCGAAGACCTGGAGTGGTGCACTTGGGGCCATGTTGTGCAGCGGGCTTTGCGGCCTGATCGCGGCAGGCCTGCTCGACGCACCACGCTTGCCCTGGTTATTCGCAGGCTTTTGCATTTCCTTCATCGCCCAGTGGGGGGACCTGTTTGAATCGTCGCTTAAACGGCGTTTCGGCATCAAGGATACCAGCGGCATCGTGCCTGGTCATGGTGGCGTTATGGACCGCGTAGACGGGCTGGGCATGGCCTGCGTCATGGCGGTTGCGCTCCTTTACGCGGCGGGCCCTCTGGTTGACATGTTAGGACTGGAGGTGAGCAGATGACGATCCGGATTTCGATCATGGGATCAACTGGTTCAGTCGGCCGCTCCGCCCTCTCTGTTATCGAGCATGCCAATGCGCTCTCTGATGCACCGGTTTTCGTTGTCGATGCACTGACAGCCCATAGAGACGTGGAATCATTGGCCAAACAGGCTATCGCCTTCGATGCAAAACTCGCCGTTGTTGCGGATGAGAGCCGCTATGAGCAGCTCAAGACCCGGCTGTCAGGCACAGGCATTGAAGTCGCTGCGGGACCAGAAGCCGTCAGTGATGCTGCGTCACGCCCGGTCGACCGTGTGGTCGCTGCGATCGTTGGTATTGCAGGTCTGCGATCAACCTATGAAGCGTTGAAAGCCGGAAACAGTGTGGCGCTGGCCAACAAGGAAAGCATGGTCTGCGCGGGCCCGATCCTTGGCCGCCTGGCGTCTGAAACTGGCGCAGAGATTGTTCCGACGGACTCAGAGCACAATGCAATGTTCCAGGTTATGGAGCGGCGTGAGGATGTCGAACGGCTCGTCCTTACAGCCTCCGGTGGCCCGTTTCTGAACACGCCTCTCGGGCGTCTCCATAGTGTCACGCCGGACGAAGCATGCGATCACCCGCGGTGGTCCATGGGACGCAAGATCTCTGTCGACAGCGCGACCTTCATGAACAAGGCGCTCGAGCTGATTGAGGCGGCCTATCTATTCGACATGCCGCAAGAGCGGATTGATGTGCTTGTTCATCCTCAGTCCATCGTTCATTCGCTAGTGACATATCGGGATGGTTCAGTCCTTGCACAGCTCGGTTCTCCAGATATGAAGACACCGATTGCCCACGCCCTTTCCTGGCCGGAACGCCGCCTGCCGACAGATGTTGCCCGGCTCAACCTGGTTGAGCTTGGCCGGCTCGATTTCGCGGCGGTTGACGATGTCAGGTTTCCCGCGATCAGGCTGGCGCGCCAGGCCCTCGACAGTGGCGCTGGCGCTGCGATCGTCATGAATGCTGCAAATGAGTGCGCGGTCGATGCCTTCCTGGAAGAGCAGTGCGGATTCACTGATATCAGCTGGATTGTCTCGCGCGCGCTGGAAGCGGGCTTGCATTCGACGTCTGCCGCTGGAGAGCCAGCCTGTCTTGATGATGTTATTGCTCTTGATCGGGATGTCAGAACCGTGACTCAGTCGCTGATCGAGAAAGCTGCCTCGCGCACAAGGAGTGAAGTGCAATGATGGACGCTCTTGGCCAGATCCCGATCTTTATTCTCAGCCTTGTTTTCCTGCTCGGTATCGTGGTGGTCATCCATGAGCTCGGCCACTACTTTGCGGGACGTTTCTTCGGGGCCGCTGTAGAATCGTTTTCGGTCGGATTCGGGAAACCGATTTTCGCTCGTACGGATCGCAATGGCACGCGCTGGCGCGTAAACTGGATTCCTCTCGGCGGTTTTGTGAAGTTCGTTGGTGAGCATCAACTGCCAAGCGATGTAGGCAAGGTGGAGGAGGGGCCCAAGGGCAAGCTCTACAATGATATTGGCGTTGGCGGCAGAACAATCATTGCTGCAGCAGGTCCAGCGGCCAATTTCATCCTCGCCTTCTTGCTGTTTTCGATGCTCTTCCTGGTTAATGGCAGCTATGAAAGCCGCGTGGCTGTAATGGGTGTGTTCGAAGGCACACCAGCGCAGCAAGCAGGATTTGAGCCCGGCGATGTCTTTGTCTCCATGGAGGGAAAGCCGATCACCAGTGCTGGTCAGGTGCAGATGATCATCTCCATGTCGAGCAACAGTGAGGTTGAGACCGTCGTTGAGCGTAATTCTGAGCCGATGACACTGACAGTGGTTCCGCAGCCTGAGGTCCGTGAAAATGCTGTTGGGCAGATGCAGAAGATGGGGACCATCGGCGTTCAGATGGCCTCTATGCCCGATACTGGGCGGCACATTCGCTACAACCCCGCTGAAGCGCTATTGAAAGGCGGGGAGCAGACCTGGTCCACGCTGACCATGACGACCGACATGATCAAGCGGATGGTGACGGGCAAGGAGGATCTGAGCACACTCAGCGGGCCTGTTGCGATTGGTGATGTCAGCCGCCGTATCGTCAACCGCACGATGGCGGTGCAGGAGGTATCCGCCTGGGAGAAGATGCAGTCGCTTTTCTGGAACATGATCAGCATCTGCGCGGCGGTCTCTGTAGGAATCGGTTTCTTTAATTTACTTCCATTTCCTGTACTCGACGGTGGCCACATCGTTTTCAATTGCTATGAAGCCATAGCCGGAAAACCGATGCCGGCACGTATTCAGGAAGGTGCGCTTATGGCGGGGATGGTCTTGTTGCTCGGAATGTTCGTGTTCATCACATGGGGCGACGTACTGGAAACGGGACTGTTCAACACTGCTCGTGGCTGATAGCCGAGCTTCACGGTAAATTGAGAGTTTAGATATGCGATCTGCATTCGCTGCATCCCTTATGAGCGTTGTTGCCAGTGTGGCCCTTGCCACGGCCCCGGGGCTAAACCCTGTTGCACACGCGCAAACGGTGAATTCTGGCGAAACGATCCGCACGGTCATCGTGGAAGGTAATCAGCGGATCGAGGACCGCACGATTCAGTCCTATCTGCTCGTTGAGCCAGGTGATCCGTTCGATCCAGACCGCATTGACCTTTCACTGAAGACGCTATTTGCCACCGGTTTGTTTGCGGATGCTTCCTTCGAGAAATCCGGCTCAGACCTGATCGTCCGGGTCGTGGAAAATCCGATCATTAACCGTGTGATCTTCGAGGGTAACGACGCTATCGATGACGAAAAGATGCGCGAGGAAATCGAAGTCGCACCTCGGGGCATCTTCACGGCGGCCCGCGTGCAGTCCGATGTTCAGCGCATTCTCGAACTCTATCGTCAGTCTGGCCGATTCGCAGCCAGCGTTGAGCCTCAATACAAGCCGCTGGAACAAAACCGCGTTGATCTGGTCTTTGTCATCAACGAAGGGCCTGTCACCGGGGTCCGGTCGATCAATTTCATCGGTAACGGAGCTTATTCTGATGGCCGGTTGCGCAGTGAAATCGTCACGCGTCAGTCGCGCTGGTGGCGCTTCTTCAGTTCAAACGACAATTATGACCCGGGACGGCTGGAGTATGACCGGGAGCTTCTGCGCCAATTCTATCAGAATAATGGATATTATGACTTCCGGGTGGTGTCTGCTGTTGCCGATCTGACGCCAGACCAGGAAGACTTCTACATCACCTACACCGTCGATGAAGGTGATCAGTATTATTATGGCGATGTGAAGGTCGAGACAGAGCTCGACAAACTCAACGCCAGTGCGCTGCGCCGGGCGCTTTCGATCCAGGAAGGCAACCTGTTCCGGGGCAACCAGATCGAGAACGCGATCGACACGCTGACCTATGCGGCCGGCGTTGCCGGTTATGCCTTTGTCGATATCACCCCGCAGCTTGATCCTGATCCCGAAACCAACCGGATCAACGTCACTTTTGCGATCGATGAAGGCCCGCGCGTTTATGTCGAGCGTGTCGACATTGTGGGTAATACGGCAACGCTTGACCGGGTCATTCGCCGCGAACTGCGGGTCTCGGAAGGCGATGCGTTTAACCGCGTGCTGCTTGACCGTTCGCGCAACCGGGTTCGCGCCCTTGGCTACTTCAAGAACGTGGAAATCACCGAAAGCCCCGGCTCGCGTCCGGATCGCACGGTGGTCGAGGTGAGTGTCGAGGAACAACCAACAGGCGAGCTTTCCTTTGCGGCGGGTTATTCTTCCGTCGATGCCTTCCTGTTCGATGTCAGCGTCTCCCAGCGCAATCTCAGAGGCCGAGGCCAGACAGTGATTGCGCGGGTTTCCGCGTCGCAACGCCAGCAATATGTGGATTTGCGTTTCCGTGAGCCACGCTTCCTGGACCGGAACCTCGCGGCAGGCATCGATATCTTCTCCACGCGTTCGGATTTTTCCGATGTCGCGTTTGGCGGGTTTGAAACCGATACAATTGGTGCTGGTGTAAACCTAGGCTTTCCCCTGAGCGAGCACACGAATCTGGGCCTTCGTTACCGGCTCCAATCTGACAAGCTGGATCTGGCGGATGTACCAATCGTTATTAATGATGCTGATGGCACGCTGGCATTCCAGACGGTGGTCGATGACAATGGCACGCCGGATGACCCATCGGATGACACTGAAGTCCAGGTGCCAGTTTCACCAAATGCGGACCCTCTGCCGGATGGAACCGCTGTGGTCGATATTTGTGACGCCGAATATATCAATCGCTCAAGAGGATGCCGGAACGAGCGCGCGGAAATTTCGTCCATCATCGGCTATTCCTTCAATTGGGACAGGCGCAATGATCCGATCGAACCAACGGGCGGTTTCGACATGTCGCTCAGCCAGGATTTTGCGGGTGTAGGTGGCGATGTGCAGTTTCTGCGCACCGAAGTTTCCGCAGCGACGTATAAGGGCATTTTCAAAGGCGTGCGGGCCAGTGCCCGCATCTCTGGCGGCCTGATCGAACCAATTGGCGATGATGACGGTATCCGGATCAACAACCGCTTCTTCCGTGGCGGTTCAAGCTTCCGTGGTTTTGACGTTGCCGGCCTCGGACCGCGCCTGATTGAGCGCACGGTGGATTCCGAAGGAAATACCGTTCGGGTGCGGCGTCTGAATGCTTTGGGGGGCAAGGCATATTATCAAGGTACACTCGAAGTGACGGTACCCAACTTCCTGCCTGACGAGTACGGGATCGACACAGCGCTGTTTGTTGAGGCCGGCTCCGTTGGCATGCTTGATGACATCGACATAGATCCGGCTCGGATCATTTCTCCGGAAGGGTCGGAAACGACCACTGTTCGGCTAACGAAAGATGCGATGGGACTGCGGGCTTCGGCCGGTTTGTCTGTGGGCTGGGATTCGCCATTCGGACCGATCCGGTTCGATTTCTCTCAAATTCTACGACAGGAAGAGTATGACCGGACGGAGACATTCCGGTTCAGCACTTCCACTCGCTTCTGAGACGTCCTGAGGAGGATATAATGCAATTCTTGAAAGCTGCTCTAGCATCGTTCGCGATGCTGTTCACGAGCGCCGCCGTCGTTGCGCCGGTGGCGCATGCCCAAGGCACCAATGTTATCGTCATCGACCAGAACCGCATCATGCGCGAAAGCGCGGGCGGCAAGGATATCATTTCGAAGGTAAACGCCATCGAACAGTCCATGTCGGCCGAACTGAAGCCGACCCAGGATTCTCTTGCTTCGGAAGGTCAGTCGCTCGAAGCGAAGACGGCAAACATGTCGATGGATGCCATCACAGCCGATGAAGCATTGAGTTCAGAAGTGCGTGACTATGCGCGCAAGGCTCAGGAGTTCAATCGTAAGCGCAAGATTGCTGCGGCAGAACTACAGGCTACGGAACGCAAGGCATGGAGCGACTTCTTCACGGCCATGCAGCCCGTCTTGCAGGAAGTGGTCACCGAGAAGAACGCTGACATCATGCTGGACCGTTCTGACGCAGTTTACGTGTCTTCTTCGGTCGACGCGACTGATCTCGTCATCAGCAAGATGGATGCGAAAATGCCAACCGTGAACGTCGTGCGTCAGAAAATTCAGGCGCAACCGCAGCAGCAGTAGCATGCCTGTCGACGGCCGGTTCTACGAACTGCTCGGCCCCGTTTCAGTCGCGGAGCTCGCCCGGATTTCCGGGGCCGAGCTTCGCGGCGACAGGGCCGAACTCGTAAGCGGAGTTGGTCCTGCCTCAAGCTCCGGCGATGGCGATCTCTGCTATTATGAGGGCGTCAAGGCGCCACGGGCCGACGAGATCAGTCGACGGGCGACGGCGTGCTTTGTTAAGCCCGACCATGCTGATTCCTTGCCTGAGGGTGTGGTGGCTCTTTGTACACCGTTGCCGCGTCATGCTCATGCAGTCGCTAGTAGAGCCATATTGCGCCAGCGAAGCTGGACCGATCAGGCAGGGCATACCGAAACCAATGTCCATGAAACCGCTCAGGTGGCGCCGAGCGCCGTTATCGGTGCGGGGGCAGCCATTGGCGATCGCAGCGTCATTGGCCCGAACTCGGTGATCGGACCCGGCGTACAGGTCGGGCGTGATTGCGAAATCGGCGCTAATGTTTCCATCCAGTGCGCGCTCCTTGGCAACAATGTCCGGATCTATTCCGGGGCCCGTATCGGTGAGAGCGGATTTGGTGTCATGGGTGGGCCTGATGGCGCTGATGACGCGCCGCAATATGGCCGGGTCATTGTGCAGGATCACGTGACAATCGGTGCCAATACATGTGTTGATCGCGGGGCGTTCGACGATACGATCATCGGTGAACGCACCAAGATCGATAATCTGTGCCAGATTGCACACAACGCCGTTATTGGCCGGAGCGTGGTAATCGCGTCTTTCGGAGGGATTTCGGGATCGGTCATCATTGAAGACGGGGCCATGCTCGGTGGCCGCGCGGGCATTGCCGACCATGTAAAAGTCGGTGAGCGCGCACAGATCGCCGCGTCTTCGGGAGTGTTCCGTGAAGTCCCTGCTGGGGAGACGTGGGGCGGAACGCCGGCCCGACCGATTCGTCAGTGGATGCGCGAAATCGCCTGGCTCCAGAAGCAGATATCGGGGGATAAGAAGGCAAAGTGAGCACGAATATCCATCCCACTGCGATTGTCGAAGCGGGCGCAGAAATCGGAAACGATGTCCGCATCGGGGCTTTTGCCTTTGTAGGAGCGGGTGTGGTGCTGGGCGATGGTTGTCAGATTCACGAGCGCGCGACCGTCAAGGGACAGACAGAGCTGGGTCGCGAGGTCGAGATCTTTCCGAGCGCTGTTGTTGGGGCAGCACCGCAGATCCTTGGCTTCAAGGATGATGGAACGTCTCGCATAACGATTGGTGAAGGCACCGTCCTCCGCGAGCATGTCACCATTCATGGCGGCTCGCCTAAACATGGTGGCCTGACATCAGTCGGGGCGCATTGCCTGATCATGGTGGGCGGGCATGTCGCGCATGACTGTCAGGTTGGCGACAAGTGCGTATTTGCAAACAATGTTGCGCTCGGGGGGCATATTACCGTTGGCGAACAGGTCTGGATGGGCGGTATGTCAGCCGTGCATCAGTTCACCCGTATTGGACGTCATGCATTTGTTGGCGGCGGCGCTATCGTCGTAGCGGATGTCATCCCGTATGGTTCGGTCATCGGAAACCACGCTCATCTGGCCGGTCTGAACATCACCGGCATGAAGCGCCGCGGTTTCAGCCGTCAGTCCATCCACGATCTCCGAGCGGCTTATCGCATGCTGTTTGCCAAGGAAGGAACGTTCAGCGAGCGGGTGGTCGATGCGGAAGAAACCTATGGCGATTGCCCCGAATTGCTGGAGATCATCGAATTCATCCGAGCCAGCAAGAGCCGGGCACTTTGCCTGCCAGAGTAAGGGCTGACATGTCCAAGCTCGGCATCATTTCTGGTCTCGGTAATCTTCCTGTGAGCATCGCGCAGGCGGCGCAGGAGAGTGGGCGCTCTGTCTATGTCATGCGGCTCGCCGGATTTGAGGAAAAGGCACTGCTACAGTTCCCGGGCGAAACGGTCGGCATGGGCCAGCTTGGCCGCCTTATGAAACGCTTCAAGGAAGAAGGATGCGAGGAACTTGTCTTCGCGGGTATCGTCAAACGTCCGAACTTTTCAGATATTAAACTTGATATGCGGGGCGCTCGCCTTCTGCCCAAGGTTCTTGCGGCGGCTCGAAAGGGCGATGATGCGTTGCTGCGGGTCATCCTGGACGATCTCGAAAAGGCCGGTTTCAGGATAATAGGAGCTGAGCAGGCTGCGAGTGAGCTTAAGATGGGGGCTGGTCTGCTGGCCGGACCTGTTCCGGACGATACTGTTCTTGCCGACATGAAGAAGGCTGCGCGCATTGCCTCGGAAATTGGGCGCCTCGATATCGGCCAGGGCTGTGTCGTGGTCGACGGACTCGTTCTGGCGGTCGAGGCGCAAGAAGGAACAGACGGTATGCTGTCCCGTGTGGCCCGTCTCGACCCGGCTCTCAGAGGCACATGCGGCGAGCGCAAGGGTGTTCTGGTGAAGCGTCCCAAGCCCATTCAAGAGAGGCGTATCGATCTTCCAACAATCGGTCCGGCTACCATCAGGTCTGCCTCAGAGGCGGGCCTGGCGGGTATCGGTCTTGAGGAAGGAGGCGCACTCCTTGTCGGACGAGAAAAGATCATTGAACTCTGCGCACAGCATGGGATTTTTGTGTACGGGTTTCCGGCGGGCTGGGACTGATGGCCAGCGTCTATCTGGTTGCAGCGGAGCCATCCGGCGATCTACTGGCGTCAGAGATTATCGAGGCTATTCGGGAAAAGGCACCCGGCACCGAGATTCATGGAATCGGCGGGGAGCATATGGCTGAGGCGGGAATCCGCTCGCCCATCGATACTTCAGAACTGTCGGTCCTCGGCCTGATTGAAGGGTTGAAGATTTACAAACGCGTCATTGAGCTCGCCGACCAGGCTGCAGAAGATATTGTCAGGGCCGATCCGGATGTCGTCGGGCTCGTGGATTCCTGGGGGTACACGCTGAGGGTCGCTCAGCGTGTGCGAGAACGTGCGCCGCATATTCGATTGGTCAAGGTCGTGGGTCCGCAAGTATGGGCGACACGTCCCGGTCGCGCGCAGACGCTTGCGCAAACCGTGGACCACCTTGTTTGTATCCACGCGTTCGAAGCGCCATTCTACGAGCCGTTTGACCTGCCGGTGACAGTGATGGGCAACCCGGCGCTCTCGCGCGGTCATATTGGGGATCGCTCAAGAGGCAGAGAAGCCCTGGGTATAGGTGCGGACGCTCCAATGCTTCTGGTCCTGCCTGGAAGCCGCCGGGGAGAGATCGAGCAGGTCGCGCCTGTGTTGGTCGAGGCAGCTCGCCGAGTGAAATCGGAAGTGCCGCACAGCCGGATCGTCATGCACCCTTCTGCTAATGTCCGCTCGCAGTTTTTGGAGGCATTTCCAGACATCACACAATGGGCGAGCGTATCTCCGCCGAAGGCTGATCGTTATGACATCATGGCATCGGCCGATTATGCGCTGGCCTGTTCGGGGACCGTCACAAGTGAACTAGCCTTGCAATCGACGCCGTTCCTGGTTGGTTACCATACAGGCTGGATCACCTGGGCGCTCGCGCGCTTCCTGCTTTTCAAGCCGACGCATATCACGCTTCTCAATATTGCCGCTGATGACACCCAGGTGGTGCCCGAGTTCGTGCAGACGAAGTTCAAGGCCGGGCCGATCGCAGACACTGCCATTGGGATGCTGAATCACATCGAGGCGCGGGAGACTCAGATAGCTGCCCAAAGAAAAGCTCTCTCCCGCATGGGAGAGAGCCAACTTCCGTCCGCTGAAATAGCCGCAGACGTGCTTCTGTCGAGCGCTTAAGAGCGCTGCGAAACCGGAATGAAGCTGCGCTTGGCTTCGCCGGTATAGATCTGACGCGGCCGCCCGATCCGCTGCGTCGGGTCTTCGATCATCTCGTTGAGTTGAGAGACCCAGCCGACAGTGCGGGCAAGTGCGAAGAGAACCGTGAACATCTCGGTGGGAAAGCCCATCGCATCGAGAATGATGCCGGAATAGAAATCGACATTCGGATAGAGCTTTTTCTCGACAAAGTATTCGTCCTCAAGGGCGATCTTCTCGAGCTCCATGGCCACCTTAAGGACCGGATTGTCGCGAACGCCCAGCTCATCGAGAACGTCGTGCGCCGTCTGCTGCATGACCTTCGCACGCGGGTCGTAGTTTTTGTAAACGCGGTGGCCAAAGCCCATCAGTCGGAATGGATCATCCTTGTCCTTCGCGCGCTCAATGAATTCCGGAATCCTGTCTACTGAACCGATCTCATGCAGCATGTTCAGGCAGGCTTCGTTGGCGCCGCCATGCGCTGGGCCCCAGAGACAAGCTACGCCCGCCGCCACGGCGGCATAAGGATGGGCGCCGGAAGAGCCAGCAAGGCGGACCGTAGACGTTGATGCGTTCTGCTCATGGTCGGCATGCAGGATGAAGAAGCGATCCATCGCTTTTGCGAGGGTGGGGCTGATCTTGTAGTCTTCGGCCGGGACCGAGAAGCACATGCGCAGGAAGTTCTCGGCATAGGAGAGATCATTGCGCGGATTCACGAAAGGCTGACCGATCGAGTATTTGTAGATGCGCGCTGCGAGCGTCGGCATCTTTGCGATCAGACGGATAGAGGCCAGGCGGCGTTCTTCCGGATCGGCACTGTCCATCGAACTCGGGTAGAAGGCAGAAAGGGCGCCGACGGTGCCTGTGAGCATGGCCATAGGATGGCTATCGCGCCGGAATCCCTCGAAGAAGCGGTCCATCTGGGTGTGCAGCAGTGTGTGCTGGGTCACTTCCTTGGCGAAGGCCTTGAATTCTGTCTGCGTCGGCAGCTTGCCATTCAGCAGCAGGTAACAGACCTCGAGATAGCCTGATTGATTGGCAAGCTCATCGATTGGATAGCCGCGGTGAAGCAGGATACCTTCTTCACCGTCAATGAAGGTAATCTGGGATTCGCAACTCGCTGTCGATGTGAAGCCGGGGTCGAGAGTGAAGACACCTGCCTCGCCGTATAGCTTTTTTACATCGACCACATTCGGCCCGTGAGTACCGCTCAGAATTGGGAACTCATAGGTTTTGCCTTCGATCTCGAATTTGGCCGTACCGGCAGGTTTGGTATTGTTGATCATTTCAGCCCTCTTAAACGTGTCCGCTATTCGCTCCCGGCTTCCGCCCGGGCGAGATGAAAATCAATGCGCGCCAGTGTCTCTTCCCGTCCGAGCCAGGCCATGACAGGGGCTAGGTCCGGAGCCGGGAGTCCGCCCGTTAATGCTGCGCGGATGGGTGGTCCGACCTGTCCGAAGGACAGCTCGTGCGCCGAGCAGAAGGACTCCAGTGCTTGCTGCAATGCGGTATCGCTCCATTCAGCAACATTGGCAATGGTTTCACGCAACTGTCCCAGGCGCGTAAGGCTGTCCCCGGACAAGGCCTTCCGAGCCTTCTTGTTGAGATTGTCGGTGTTGGCTGTCCAGAAAAAGCGGAAGGCTTCGGCCAGATCCGGAAGTGTGGCGCCGCGATCCTTCATGTGAGGCAGGGCTGAGCGAATACGTGTTTTTGTATCGTCCGCGAGGCTCTGACCGGCCTTCTCTTCAAGCCAGGGAAGCAGGAGGGCCATCAGCCGGTCATCATCCGCCTGCCGGATGAAGTGCGCATTGACGTCATTTAGTTTCGCAAGGTCCAGCCGCGCAGGGGCCTTGTTGATGGCTTCGAGTGAGAAAAGCTCGATTGCTTCTTCCCGCGTGAAGATTTCCTGGTCTCCATGGCTCCAGCCAAGACGCAGCAGATAGGCCGCCATGGCTTCGGGCAGGTAGCCCATCTCCCGATATGCAGTGGTGCTCAGGGCGCCATGGCGTTTGGAGAGTTTCGCGCCGTCGTCCCCGTGGATCATCGGAACATGTGCATAAACCGGCACATCCCAACTCATGGCCTTGTAGATCGGTATCTGGCGGAACGTGTTACGGAGATGGTCGTCACCGCGAACAACATGCGTCACGCCCATATCGTGATCATCGACCACCACTGCGAGCATGTAAGTCGGGCTACCATCTGCCCTTAGCAGGATGAGGTCGTCGATCTCGCTGGCGCGAACGCGTACATCGCCTTGCACCTTGTCCTGGACAACAATGTCGCCTTCATCGGGTGCGCGCAGGCGAATGGTATAAGACGCATCGGGTGCGGGTGGGGTGCTTCCGTCCCGATAAGGCGATCGGAAGGGGGCGAGAAGACGCTCCGCCTTTTGCTTGAGAGCGGTGCGTGCCTCCTCGGTCAGGTCGTCAGATTTTGACTCGGCGCGGGCTTGCTCGCCCTCCTCGCGCCGTGCCTGAAGTTCTTCTGGCGTGATGTAGCAGCGAAACGCCGCGCCATGCTCAACGAGCGCTTCGGCGACTTCTGCGTGCCGGTCGGCGCGCTGGCTTTGATAGTAAATCTCGCCATCAGCTTCGAGGTCGAGCCATGCCATCCCGTCGAGAATCGCGTCCACGGCTTCCTGCGTAGAGCGCGCCTTGTCGGTATCCTCGATCCGCAAAAGGAATTTTCCCTGGTTGCGGTGTGCGTACAGGTAGTTGAAAAGAGCAGTCCGGGCACCGCCAATATGCAGCATGCCAGTCGGGGAGGGGGCGAAACGGGTAACCACACTCATCTGTCTGACCAGTCCTCCAGTTTTCCGGGCCTTTCTTCTGGCCGCCATCAACACGCTCAATCGCGATCAGGCAAGAGCAAGACTGATGTGGCGCCAGTGGATAGCACGGACAATGGCGCCACGCTGGGTCTCATGCGCGCACCGCTATACGTCGCTCTTGGCATGTGCGCGGGTGCAGCGCTTTACTACTCCCTGACCTTCGAGCCCGCTCTGGGCACCTTGCTGACAGGGTGTTTGGTCGTCCTGCTGGCCGTTTGGTGGGGGCTCAGGCGATGGCCCATGCCCCCATCTGCGCGCATGGCGGCTTTGCTTGTTTGCGGTTCAGCCTGCGGGCTGATCTGCGCAAAGGCCCACACAGACTTTCGAGGGCCGCCCTATGTGACCTCCACGATTGGACCTGTGATGCTGGAGGGGTGGATCAGCGATATTGAGCCAGGGCAGAACGGGGTAAGACTCGTGCTTGATGTTCATGCTGTTTCAGGAGCGTCTTCAGCGACTTTACCCCGCCTCGTCCGCTTGACCCACACCAATCGGCTTGCAGTCGAAACAGGGCGGTTCGTAAGGTGCTGGGCTGTGATCCGCCCACCTCCTCAGCCAGAGTTGCCGGGCGACTATCCCTTTAACCGTCAGGCCTATTTCGAAGGCCTGGATGGCGTAGGATATGTCATGGGACGGTGTCGGGGTGGCGTGTTGGGCGTGGAAAATGACGCCGCTGCGAGAATACGCAACCGTGTCGCCACGACCAGGCGCGGCTTGGCACGCCATGTCAAAGAAGCAGCAGGACAGCGTGCGGGCGGCTTCGCTGCAGCCCTGACGTCAGGCGACCGCAGCTTTATGCCTCAAGCTGACATGGAGGCATTACGCAACTCCGGGCTCGCGCACCTGCTGGCCATATCCGGTCTGCATCTGGGCATTGTGGGTACCCTTGTCTTTTTCGCCATCAAGCGTGGCCTGTCCATGTGGGAGTGGCTGGCGCTGCGTGTGCCTACGCAGAAGCCGGCTGCGGCCTCCGCGATGGCCGCGACGTTCCTGTACATGATCCTCTCGGGCGCGAGCATCTCGACGCAGCGGGCTTTCATCATGGCGAGTGTCGTTTTCCTGGCCATGATACTGGACCGGTCGCCATTCAGTCTGCGCACCTTTGCGCTTGCCATGATCGCTGTCATAATAATGCAGCCTTCCAGCGTGATGACACCGGGGTTCCAGATGTCCTTTGCGGCGACTGGGGCACTGATTGTTACATACGAGGCATGGGCCCGCCGGCAGGCCGAACGCGGAGAGTCCGGCAGGCGCGGCACGGGATTTGTCCTCAAATCCCTGGCGGTTACATCTATCGTAGGTGCCGTGGCGACTGCACCTTTCGCGCTTTATCATTTTGACAGGGTGGCGCCGCTGGGGCTCGCAGCGAATCTGCTTGCAATGCCAATTATAACCTTCCTCAGTGCGCCGTCCGCGGGGCTTGCGCTGGTAAGCCTGCCGTTTGGACTGTCAGATGTATTCTTGCGGCTGTTCGGGTGGTCTCTGGAGCGCGTGCTGGCGATTGCGCACTGGGCTGCTGGCGATGGTGCGGCCGGATTCAGTGTCGGTGCGCAGATGCCTTCCGTGGTTCTGCTAATCCTCATTGCGGGACTAACTGCGGCCTGTCTGGAAACGAATGTGCTGAGGCGTATGGCAAGTGGTGCAGGGGCCTGTATGGCCGCTGTCCTCGTTTGGGCAGCCTCACCAGCAACAATCATGCACTGGTCCTCCTCGGGAGACGTGTACGTCTCTACAGATGATGGATTTCAGAGACTCAACTTCATGGACGGGGAGGGCTTGTCACCTCTGCAATTTGCCGACATCCCAACATCAATAGACTGTGGTGGACAGGATGGGTGCAAAATCGAAAGCAGGGCCGGGACAGTCCTGCTTGGACGGACGGGCTGGTTGAAGTCGCAATGCCAAGAGCGCGCTGCCATCGTCATATCAGACCGGCCCATTTCGGACTCCTGCTGGCCTGGCGCGGTTTTCAGTGATTGGTCCGACATAAAGGCAGGTGGAGCGGTCAGCGTAAAGCGATCTGTCGGGGCGCGGCTAAGCGCGCACCGGCCCCGCTGTGGGAACCGGCCCTGGACGCCATGCCTCGGTGATCGTGAAGATCAGTCGTAACGACGTACCAAGGCGACCAGTCGGCCCTGAACGCGAACCCTGTCCGGACCAAAAATTCGGGTCTCGAAGGCAGGATTGGCCGCTTCGAGGGCAATTGATGCACCCTTTTTGCGGAGCCGCTTGAGCGTCGCCTCTTCCTCATCGATCAGCGCCACGACGATGTCGCCGGTGTTGGCATCCTCGGTACGCTTCAGAATGACCAGATCACCATCAAGAATGCCTGCATCGATCATGGAGTCACCCTTCACTTCGAGCGCGAAGTGATCATCACCCTCGGGAAGATCATCCGGCGGGCGAATCCGGTGGGTCTCGTTCTGGATTGCTTCGATCGGAACACCGGCTGCGATCCGTCCGAGTACCGGAATAGTGTGACGGGCCATGGCCGGCGGGGGAGTCTCGTTGCCAACCACACTCGGGCGAAAGACCTGCCGGCCCTTGGGGGGCGCGGAGGGCGTCGCTGAATCCGGCAGCTTGATAACTTCCAGGGCGCGTGCACGGTTTGCCAGACGCTTGATGAAGCCTCGTTCCTCCAGCGCCGTAATAAGCCTGTGAATGCCGGATTTGGAGGCAAGATTCAGCGCTTCCTTCATCTCGTCAAAGGATGGCGAAACGCCATCCTGTTTGATACGCTCATGAATGAAGAGAAGAAGCTCTCTTTGTTTACTGGTCAGCACGTCGTGCCCTCCAAATCAACCGAATCTGTTCACGCATGTTCTACATGCGTTCTCGTTTCAGGTCAATATCAGGAAGCGTTACGTAAATTTGTGCACTGGCGTGGGCGGTTGGTCGATTTCATCAGACTTTCTCCAATAAGATATCGTCTCGGCCCTGCTTTCCGAAGGCGCTGGATATGATCCGGTGTAGAGATACCACTTTCAGAGATAAGGCTTTTTCCATCTGCCAGGCTGTCAGCCAGACGCTCTGTCGTCGAAAGATCCGTGACCATTCGTTTCAGATCGCGATTGTTTATTCCAACAAGTGAAAAGGGGAGGCGGTTTGCACGTTCCAGTTCTGTTTCGTCGTGGACCTCGACAATGACGTCCATGCCAAGCTCGGTTGCCGCCTGGCCAAGAGCATGCGCCAGCGCGTCATCGACAGCCGACAGAATAACAAGGATTGCATCGGCCCCATAAGCTCGTGCTTCGGCGACCTGGATTTCGTCGATCATGAATTCCTTGCGGAGGATTGGAAGGCTGACGACTGCACGGATAGCTGCAAGGTCGTCCAGTGATCCACCAAAGCTCCTGAAATCGGTCAGGATGGAGAGACAGGCGGCGCCACCCGCCTCGTATTCCCGGGCGATTTCAATCGGGTCAGCGCCGGGCAGGATATCACCAGCCGAGGGTGACTTGCGCTTGAGTTCGCAAATGAGCGCATTGGCCCCCGTGGCCACGATATCATCCATCCGCTGAGCGAAGCCGCGTGGGGTGGGTGCCTCTTTTGCTTTGGCAAGGAGCTCGGGCATCGAGCGCTTTGCCTTCAGGGCTGCAACTTCGTCGCGTTTGTAGTCGATAATTTTATCGAGGGCGGTCGCCATAGGCTAGCTCCGGCCGTGACTGATGTCTGCCAAGGTTGAGAGGGTCTTCAGTGCCTCTCCGGTATCGATTGCATTTGCAGCCATGCCTGCCCCCTTTTCCAGCGTATCTGCAAGCCCAAGAATGTGCAGGCCTGCGGCTGCATTCAGCAGGACAACATCTCGAAATGGCCCGGGCCTGCCTTCAAGCAGCTCGCGAATGGCGGCTGAGTTCTGCTCCGGCGTCCCGCCTTCGAGTGCGGATAAAGGGCTCAGATCGAGACCGGCGTCCGCCGGATTGATTGTCATTTCTATGAGCTTGCCGCCAGAAACTTCAAGCACGCGCGACGGCCCTGAGATGGAAAGCTCGTCTATGCCATCCAGACCATGAACGACCCAAGCTTTCTGCACGCCGAGTTTTAGCAGGGTCTGCGCCATGGGTTCCAGCCAGCGTGGTTCGTAAACGCCGAGAATCTGGTGCGTGGCATTTGCGGGATTGGAAAGTGGGCCGAGCAGATTGAAGATGCTCCTGATGCCGAGGCTGGCGCGAATTGGCGCGACATGGCGCATGGCTGAGTGATGACTGCGGGCAAACAGGAAACCGACGCCAGCGCGCTCGATGCAGGCGGAAAAGGTCCCCGCCGAGATATCAAGTTCGACGCCAAGGGCTTCGAGAACATCTGCTGAGCCGGTCTTGGGTGGCACAGAGCGATTGCCATGCTTGGCAACCCGTCCACCAGCAGCTGCGGTGACAAGGGCGCTCGCCGTAGAGGTGTTCAGCGATGTCCAGGGAAGGCCGCCTGTGCCGCAGGTGTCGAGCAGGGGACCAACAAGGCTGACCGTGCGCGCATGCTCGCGCATGACCTTGGCGCCGGCATAAAGCTCGTTGGATGTTTCGCCGCGGACCGCGAGTCCCATCAGGAAAGCCCCGACCTGTTCTGGTTGAGCACCACCTGAAAGAAGTATGTCGAACGCTGAAACCAGCGTCTCCTGAGGCAGTTCTTCGCTCCGGGCGAGCGCTTTGATCGCTATGGAAAGGGCAGGTGTGGTGGTCATGTCAGGCGGATGAAATTCTCAATCAGTTCGTGGCCGTATTCAGTTTTGATGGATTCCGGATGGAATTGCACGCCATAGACCGGGCGGGTCTTGTGATGGACGGCCATGATCTCACCGTCCTCGGTCCAGGCGTCGGCCACCAGCGTATCAGGAAGCCGATCAGCGGGAATGGCGAGGGAGTGATATCGCACAACGTCATACTGTTCCGGCAGCCCTTCGAAGAGGCCACTCTGCATATTACGAATGCGAGAAATCTTTCCGTGCAGGATGGCCTGCGCGTGAATAACGGGTTCTCCCATAGCATCGCCGATCGACTGGTGTCCGAGGCAGACGCCGAGGATGGGAAGATCATCCGGAGCTGCCTTGATCAAATCGACGCAAATGCCGGCCTCGCGCGGTGTGCAGGGCCCAGGTGAAAGGATAACGCCACTGGGTTTCAGCGCCAGCGCTTCTTCGGCGGTTGTGACATCATTGCGGATGACCTTGGTGCGACCGCCGGCCTGTTCGATGTAATGAACCAGGTTCCAGGTGAAGCTGTCATAGTTATCGACAACAAGGATCATTGATCGAACTCATAGATGGCAGCCATCTCGGCAGCGCGTTTGAGAGCGCCTGCCTTGTGGACGGTTTCATCGTATTCGTATTGCGGCACACTATCGAGTACGACCCCGCCGCCCGCCTGAACATGGATCTGTCCATCCTTCAGGACCGCTGTTCTGAGGGCGATACACGTGTCCATGTCCCCGTTCCAGCCGAAATAGCCAACAGCCCCGCCATAGATGCCACGGCGGGATGTCTCGAGTTCGTCAATGATCTGCATTGCCCGGATTTTTGGTGCGCCGGAGACCGTCCCGGCAGGTAGGCCCGCGAGCAGCGCGTCGACGGCGTCCAGTCCTTCACGCAAATTGCCTTCAACGTGACTGACGATGTGCATGACGTGGCTATAGCGCTCGACGACGAATTGCTCGCTCACTTCAACGCTTCCAAAGGCCGCTACGCGCCCGACATCGTTGCGACCCAGGTCGAGCAGCATGAGGTGCTCGGCACATTCCTTCTCGTCCGCGAGCAGGTCCGCTGCGCGATGCGCATCCTCGACCGGGTCGCCGGAACGTGGGCGTGTGCCTGCAATCGGACGTATCGCCACCCGGCCTTCGCGTAACCGAACCAGGATTTCGGGGCTTGAGCCCACCAGGCGGACATCGCCGAGATTCATGTGGAACATGAAAGCTGAGGGGTTGAGCCGTCTCAAGGCTCGATAAAGGCTGATCGAGTGGCGCTTGAAGGGGGCAGAAAAGCGCTGGCTGGGGACGATCTGAAACGTATCCCCCGCACGCGCATAGTCTACGGCTTTCTCGACCATGTCGAAATAGCGCTTCTTGCTTGTGTTCGATGTGAATGGCAGCGTATCAGCGACCCGATCGCGTGGCGTCACAGGCGCTATCTTCTCAAGCGCTTCCTCGACGGCATCAAGCCGACGTTGAGCTGCCGCTGTGTCGTCGCCATCGGTGCGGCCGACAAGGAGCATTTCCTGATAAAGATGATCGAAAATGATGACGACGCCCGGAATGAGTAACAAGGCGTCGGGCACGTGGAGATCGTCGCGAGCGTTTATTTCCACCGGCTCGACATAGCGGATCATATCATAGCCGACGTAGCCGAAAGCGCCTGACGCCATGGGTGGCAAGCCTTCGACCTCGGTCTCGGCGCGGGCTTTTACCGCGAAGTTGCGTAGCGCTTCAATGGGCTCGCCCTCCACCGGTTGAGCATCGTCGAAGTCCGGCGTGCTGGCTGTCTCAGCCCTGCCGTCGTGGATGCGGAACCATTTCAGAGGATCGACACCGACAAAGGAGTAGCGCCCGAGGCGCTCACCGCCATGAATGGATTCGAACAGGAAAGACCCCGGCGCCTCTGGCCCGAGCTTGAGCATGGCGGAGACCGGCGTCTCGATATCGCCGATCCGCCGCCGAACGATCAGTTGATCCTGTTTCATGTGTCCGGATTTATGCGCGCCTTGTAGGCCTCAAGTGCCTGCGGGTTCACTTCAAGATTTACAGCATCCTGCGCGCTGGCCACGAAAGCTTCGAGCAGATCATTGTTGAGTTGCTGCCTCATCTGGGGCTCGGAAACCGGAGCCAGAGCCCGCAGTTCAGCTGGGGTCGGCCTATCGATCTCGACCAGTTGGACAATGGCAATCTCGTCCTGTTGCTCCGTCGGCGTGACGTGAACATCGCCTTCGCGCTTCAGGGAAAAGACACCTGGCACGAAGGCCGGGGGAATGACTGATGTCTCTGATGCGCGGCGGGTAAATGCCTGATCCGGTGCCTCTGTTGTGGCCCCGTACTGTGCGGCGGCTTCTTCGAGCGTGATTTCACCAGCTTCAAGTTGCTTCTTGATATCCTGAGCCGCGTTGGTCAGGGCCTGCGACTGACGTTGACGTTCAAGTACGGTGCGAAGGTCTTCGCGAAGATCTTCGAGTGGTGGTGTGAAGGCGTCAACGACACGGTCGACACGCAGCATGTAAGCTGACTCGTCCTGGCCAAACCTGGGGGTGCGCCCGCCTTCGGTGAGTTCAAACGCTCGCGACAGAATATCAGGGTTTCGGCGGAGGACAGAGGGGGCCAGCCCTTTCTCGGTAACGCCGCTTCGGTCGACAGGAGCAAAACTCAGAACAGGCGTTCCCATCTGTTCGGCGATCTGTTCCAGGTCGGCACCTGTGCCGATAAGCCCGTCCAACTGACTGATGGAGTCGTAATAAAGTCCAATCGCCTGCTCGCGCGAGACTTCGTCTACAATCTGGTCGCGAACCTCCTCGAACGGAATAGCTTCACCGGGTTCGATCGATTCAAGTCTTGCGACGGTATAGAAATTACCCGTCTGTACCGGTCCGAAAATTCCGCCGGGTTGAGCGGTTGGCCCAAAGACCCTGTCGGCCAGGGATGTGTTCGACATGCTGCTGCGCTTGCCGGTGCGCTCGGCTGAATTTGCAAGCCCGCCAAGGGACGCAGGAGCCGCGCCCCCGGCAATGCGGCCCAGCGCATCGCGCGCTTCCTCTTCTGACTGGAACACAAACTCTGTCCATGTGCGCGTATCCGGCCCCGTGTATTCCTGGCCTTTGACCGCATCATAATACGCTTGCAGGTCGTCTTCAGTGTATTCAGCCTGGCTCATGAAGTCGTCGACGGTCAGGTGAACAAGGCTGATGGCCCGGCGTGGTGGATTGGTCAGGGCCTGCTGCTGTTCTTCGTAGAAGACCGCAATATCTTCGTCGGTCACGGGATCCGGCTCCGGCAGGTTTTCCCGCGACAGAACAAACCAGGAAGCTTTGCGGAGCTCGCCGGAATAAGCCGCCTGCAGGGCGGTGAGTGACAGCGGTGGCTGCAGACCGGCCTGCGCGGTCTGCGTGAGCCAGTTAATCGTCAGGTCCCGGCGCAGGAAGCGCTCGAACATGTCAGGCGTGAAACCGTTCGCTCGCAGGAGCTGGCGGTAGAGTTCCGGGTCGAATGTCCCCGTATCACCCTGAAAGGTTTCGTCATTACGGACGACGTTGACGAGGGCTTCGTCCGTGGCAACCGCGCCGAGGCGGTCGGCATAGGCAACCAGTGCGGTCCGGAAGAGCTCGCGCTGATAAATCTGGTCAACCATACCCTGTTCAGAGGCCTGAGCTTTGCTTAATGCCCGTCCGCGTTCATCAGTCGCGGTTCGCAGTTCGCGTTCCACTTCCTGGTCAAGTTGGGCTTCGGAGAATTTCACATCGCCCGCAGCAGCAAGATTGTTCCCGAGGTTTCCTGAAAACACATCGGTTACGCCCCATGCGCCCATGGCGATGATGATCAGCAGAAACAGGAGGCCTGCGAGCCTCGTGCGAAGCATGTTGCGGATCAGAGTGAGCATTTGAACTTTGCCTCAGGGATTGTCTTGTAACCGACCGAACTGCTTGCTAGGCGAGCGCGCTTGGAGTTGCAAGATGGGGAACGCGGCATGATCAGGCCACTGATTGCTGGAAACTGGAAGATGAATGGCGTGGCAGGAATGCTGGCGGTCATCGAAGAGGTTGTAAATGGGCTGTCTGAGCGCAGCGATGGTGCCGATTGCCTTATCTGCCCGCCAGCCACCCTTCTCGACCGTGCGTCCCGGGCGGCCAGGGGGTCAGCGCTAAAGACAGGCGGGCAGGATTGCCATGCTGAGCCCTCAGGTGCCCACACGGGGGACATCTCAGCGGAGATGATCGCGGATGCCGGTGGCAGTTATGTCATTCTCGGCCATTCTGAACGTCGCGCGGACCATAATGAGTCCAGCGAGATGGTTGCAACGAAAGCAGAAGCTGCCGCTCGCGCAAATCTGACGCCGATCATATGCGTGGGTGAAACTCTGGACGAGCGCGAAGCCGGCCAGACGCTTTCAGTCATTTCCGGACAGATCGACAATTCTATCCCGGAAACTGTGACAGACGCCAGCTTCGTGGTCGCTTATGAGCCTGTCTGGGCCATAGGAACCGGCAAGGTGGCCACGGTCGAACAGGTCGAGGAAGTGCACAATGCAATCCGGAAACAACTGGTCCAGCGCTTTGGTGGCAGTGGCTCAGATGTGAGGATCCTGTATGGCGGCTCAATGAAACCCGGTAATGCGGCGGAGCTTCTGTCACTCGAAAACGTCAACGGCGGTCTTATCGGTGGTGCCAGCTTGAAAGCCCCCGATTTCCTGTCCATTTACGACGCTGGTATCAGCAATTTGTGAGCAACAGGTCTTGGCTGCGGACCCGTAACGTCCTATCCGGCGCCGAACTGACCTTGAAGAGACTTCCATGACCGTCATTCTCGTCATCCATATTCTTGTGAGCATCGTGCTCGTCTGTGTCGTGCTGCTCCAGCGCTCCGAAGGGGGCGCGCTCGGTGTTGGCGGCGGAGGCGGCGGAGGCGGTGGTGGCCTGATGTCGGGCCGCGGGGCAGCAGGTGCCCTTGTTCGTACAACCATAATCTTTGGTGCCATCTTCTTCATTACCAGTCTCGTGCTGACGACGATTTCCAGCCGCGAGGCTGATGACGATCGCTCTGCCATTGAGCGGCAGCTGGATGGAGAAGGCGGTAGCGGTCCTGTCGATATCTTTGATCCGGACGCGCCTTTGCTGGATGATTCGCCATCAACCTCCCTTCCGGGGGAAACTGAGACGATTGAGCCTGTCGCACCTGACACGGAGAGCGACCCGCTTGCTGCAGAGGATCCGGCCGCCGATCCGCTGGCAACAGAAGTTCCCCAACAGGGCGAAAGTGAAGAAGCTGTGGATCAACCGCAGCCTTAGGCAGTAATGCTGCGTTCCGGGCTTGGGGCGATGGCACAGAATCGGGCACACTGATTTTCCATGATCCGCTATATTTTCATTACGGGCGGCGTGGTTTCCTCGCTTGGAAAAGGTATCGCTTCGGCAGCCATGGGCTCGCTCCTGCAGGCGCGTGGCTATAAGGTTCGATTGCGCAAGCTTGATCCTTATCTCAACGTTGATCCCGGAACGATGTCACCGCGCCAGCATGGTGAGGTGTTCGTCACCGATGACGGCGCGGAGACTGATCTCGATCTTGGTCACTATGAACGCTTCACAGGCGTATCGGCGCGCCAGTCAGACAATATCACGACCGGCCGTATTTATCAGGACATCATCGAAAAGGAACGTCGCGGCGATTTCCTCGGTGCAACGATCCAGGTCATTCCGCACGTTACCGATGCCATCAAGGAGTTTGTCCTTTCGGATCCCGGCGAGGGTGTCGACTTTGTACTTTGCGAGATTGGCGGCACGGTTGGTGACATCGAAGGCCTGCCATTTTTCGAAGCGATCCGTCAGCTTGGCCAGGAGCTGGGCTCCGAACGTGCCTGTTTCATCCATTTGACGCTGCTGCCCTATATTCCGGCCGCTGGCGAGATGAAGACCAAGCCGACCCAGCACTCCGTGAAAGAGCTGCGTTCGATTGGTATTCAGCCACAGATTCTGCTTTGCCGCTGTGACCGGCCCATCCCGGAAACAGAAAAGGGCAAGATCGCGAGCTTCTGTAATGTGCGCCCGTCGAGCGTCATCGAGGCGCGCGATGTTGGCCACATCTATGATGTTCCCGCAGCCTATCACGCAGAGGGCCTGGACACTGAAGTGCTTTGGCATTTCCGGATGGAAGATGCACCCAAGCCTGATCTCACACGCTGGAACGAGATCGCTCATACGATCCATAACCCGGACGGCGAGGTCTGCATTGGGCTGGTCGGCAAATATACGGATGTGCCGGACGCTTACAAATCAGTGTCTGAGGCGCTCGTTCATGGCGGGCTCGCCAACAAGGTACGGGTGAAGGTCCGGATGATCGATTCCGAGCAGTTCGATGACGAACATCATCCGCTGGATATCCTCGAGGGCGTCCATGGCGTCCTGCTGCCGGGCGGTTTCGGTGAACGTGGCGCACACGGCAAAATTCGAGCGGCACGCTTTGCTCGAGAGCGAAAGATTCCCTGCTTTGGCATCTGCTACGGCATGCAATTATCCGTGATCGAGACAGCCCGCCATATGGCTGGCCTTAAAGGCGCCTCCACAACAGAATTCGGACCGGCCGCCGAACCTGTTGTCGGCCTCATTGAGGAATGGACGAAGGGCAACGAGAAGATCACTCGCGACGAGAATACCGATAAGGGTGGCACGATGCGTCTAGGCGCTTACCCGGCAATCCTGAAAGAGGGGAGCAAGGTCGCCGAAATCTATGGCTCGAATGAGATTTCGGAGCGCCACCGCCACCGCTATGAGGTGAACCGTGGCTATATCGAGAAGATGGAAGCTGCAGGGGTGACATTCTCCGGCATGTCTCCGGACGGCCTGTTGCCTGAAATCATCGAGCTTGATGACCATCCCTGGTTCATCGGCGTCCAGTTTCACCCGGAACTCAAGTCTCGCCCCTTCGAGCCGCATCCGCTTTTTGCGAGTTTCATCCAGGCGGCGAAAGTGCAGTCACGCCTCGTCTGACGGGTTGCATTCGCGAAAGCCTGTAAGTATACGCGCGGTTTGAATTCACGCGGGGTGATTTGCTCCGCCAGATACTGGAACACGACCATGGCAGTCCCGAAGCGAAAAACGACGCCGTCCAAGCGTGGCATGCGCCGCGCCCACGACAAGCTGAAAGGCAACACCTATATCGAGGATTCCGAATCCGGTGAGCTTCGCCGTCCGCACCATATCGATCTGAAGACCGGTGTGTATCGCGGCCGCCAGGTGCTGGAGCCGAAGGAAGACTTCTAGGTTATCACGCCGGCCTTGCGCCGGTTGTCGATACAGATTACGGACGTGAGCGCCCTCGGATTTCTCCGGGGGCGTTCTCACATGAGCCGCCAAAAGAACAGGAAATCGTCATGAGCGAGATCGTCGACATTTACGCCCGCCAGATTCTCGACAGCCGGGGCAATCCCACCGTCGAGGTTGATGTCACGCTTGAGAATGGCGCCACAGGCCGTGCGGCGGTTCCCTCTGGAGCGTCCACCGGCGCCTATGAAGCTCACGAGCTGCGCGACGGCGAGAAGGCCTATGGCGGCAAGGGCGTCGCAAAAGCGGTCGATGCGGTAAATGGCGAAATCAATGACGAGCTGGTTGGCATCGATGCGACCGAGCAGCGTCTGATTGACGGTCTGATGATCGAGCTCGACGGCACCGAGAACAAGAAACGTCTGGGGGCCAATTCCATTCTTGGTGTTTCGATGGCTGTCGCCAAGGCGGCGGCCGAGAGTTGTGGCCTCCCGCTCTACCGCTATGTCGGTGGCTCTAACGCACGAATTCTGCCGACGCCCATGATGAACATCATCAATGGCGGCGAACATGCGAATAATCCGATCGACATTCAGGAATTCATGATCATGCCGGTCGCTGCCGAAAACATTGCGGAAGCCGTGCAGGTTGGCTCCGAGGTGTTTCAGTCGCTGAAGAAGCTGTTGAACGCCGAAGGTCATAATACAGCGGTGGGTGATGAAGGGGGCTTTGCGCCTGACCTGTCTTCAACAGACGACGCCATCGGCTACATTATGAAGGCCATTGAGAAGGCCGGTTACAAGCCGGAGGAGGAAGTTGTCCTCGCACTCGATGCTGCGTCGACGGAATTCTGCAAGGATGGCAAGTATGTCCTGGCCGGTGAAAACAAGACGCTCGATGCCGAGGGGATGGCGAAGTATCTTGAGGATCTCGTCAATCGCTATCCCATCGTCTCGATCGAAGATGGCATGGCCGAAGATGACTGGGATGGCTGGCGAATTCTGACCGAGGCGATTGGCGACAAGTGCCAGCTGGTTGGCGATGATCTCTTCGTGACCAACCCTGAGCGTCTCGCCATGGGCCTGGAGCGCGGTGCAGCGAATTCCATCCTGGTGAAGGTCAATCAGATCGGCACACTGTCGGAGACACTGGATGCGGTGGAGCTGGCGCAGCGGCATGCTTATACCGCTGTTATGTCCCATCGCTCGGGCGAGACGGAAGATGCAACGATTGCGGACCTCGCCGTCGCGGTGAATTGCGGGCAGATCAAGACCGGGTCGCTGTCGCGCTCAGACCGGCTGGCCAAGTACAACCAGCTCATCCGGATCGAGGAAGAACTCGGCGCCGCAGCGCTTTACGCGGGGCGTGCTCTTATCAACGCCTGAGTCGAGCGTAAGGCTTTGTTTACCAATCTGGATTCTCTTGCTGATTCGCGTTCAGCAGGTGATCCAGATGACCCCGAAATATGCCGCCGCAGCCATGTGCGCGCTGACAGCCTATTTTGCCTATCACGCCTTCGCCGGTGATCAGGGCCTTGGCCACTGGAGCGACATGCAGTCGACCCTGGCAGACAAGCGTCAGGAACTATCAGAGGTCCGGTCGGCAAATGATCAGTTGCGCGCCGACATTGCTCGACTAACGCCGGGAACTGTAGATCCTGACCTTATTGAGGAACTCGCAAGGGACGATCTTGGTTATATATATCCGGATGAAATTGTTCTCATAACGGATCAGTCCGGGACTGCATTTTGACATAGGTGCTAAAACTGGACGTACCCCCATCCGAGGATACATAACGGGGACTTCCAGATAGGGAGGCTCCATGGCGAAGTCGCCGGCGAACAAGAGCAAAAGCTCAAAGACGAAACCCAAGATGAAGCGCGACGAAGCGCTGAAATTCTACCGAGACATGCTTCTCATCCGTCGCTTTGAAGAGCGCGCGGGGCAGCTTTATGGCATGGGCAAGATCGCTGGGTTCTGCCACCTGTATATTGGGCAGGAAGCTGTCGTAACCGGGGTGCAGGCCTGTCTCAAGGAAGGCGACCAGATCGTCACGGGCTACCGCGACCACGGCCATATGTTGGCGTGTGACATGGATCCCAAGGGAGTCATGGCAGAGCTGACGGGGCGCGCCGATGGATATTCCAAGGGCAAAGGCGGCTCCATGCACATGTTCTCCAAAGAGAAGAACTTCTATGGCGGTCATGGCATCGTTGGCGCACAGGTCCCGATTGGGACAGGCATGGCCTTCTCCAACAAGTACCGTGAGACCGACAATATTTGTGTGACCTATTTCGGCGATGGCGCGGCAAATCAGGGACAGGTCTATGAGAGTTTCAATATGGCATCGCTCTGGGACCTTCCGGTCGTCTATGTGATCGAGAACAACCAGTACGCCATGGGTACGAGCGTGGCTCGCGCGTCCGCGGAAACCGAGCTTTTCAAGCGGGGCATCTCCTTCGAGATTGAAGGGGAAGAAGTCGACGGCATGGATGTGTACGCGGTCAAGGAGGCCGGCGAGAAGGCGGTCAAGTATGCCCGGTCCGGAAAAGGGCCGTATATCCTCGAAATGAAGACCTATCGCTATCGCGGGCATTCCATGTCCGACCCGGCGAAGTATCGGAAGCGTGAGGAAGTCGATGACATCCGTACACATCACGACCCGATTGACGGGTTGAAGGCGAGGATTCTGGAAGAAGAATACTCGACCGAGGATGAATTGAAGAAGCTCGACAAGGAGATCAAGGACGTCGTGAAGGATGCGGCAGATTTCTCACTTGATAGTCCTGAGCCGGATCCCGCCGAGCTTTGGACGGATGTGCTGCGTGAAGTGGAGTCAGCCTGATGTCGATTGACGTATTGATGCCGGCCCTCTCGCCCACGATGGAAGAAGGCACACTGTCGAAGTGGCTCAAGAAAGAGGGTGACCAGGTTTCGTCCGGCGATGTCATCGCGGAGATCGAAACCGATAAGGCCACGATGGAAGTCGAAGCCGTGGACGAGGGCACGCTTGCGAAGATCATTGTGCCGGAAGGTACAGAAGGCGTGAAGGTGAATTCGGTCATCGCTCGCCTCGCTGAAGAGGGTGAAGATGCCTCGGCGGTTGATGATGCCCCAGACCCTGCGGGCAATGATGCGAAGGCGGAAGAAACCACGCCTGAAGCCGATGGCGATTCAGATGAAGAGCCGGCTGGTGGTGATGCGGAGGAGGCGGACGAGACGCCCCCTGAACCGTCTGTGTTGACCCTTAAGGACCCGGAGGTGCCGGAAGGGACCTCCTTCGTCGACACCAGTGTTCGCGATGCGCTGCGCGATGCTATGGCGGAAGAGATGCGCCGCGACGATACAGTGTATGTCATGGGTGAGGAGGTCGCTGAATATCAGGGTGCGTACAAAGTGACGCGAGAGCTCCTTCAGGAGTTCGGACCGAAGCGCGTGGTTGATACTCCGATTACGGAGCATGGTTTTGCCGGACTTGGCGTCGGGGCTGCGTTTGGCGGCCTGCGGCCAATTGTGGAATTCATGACGTTCAATTTCGCCATGCAGGCGATTGACCAGATTATCAATTCGGCTGCGAAGACATTGTATATGTCCGGTGGTCAGATGGGCTGTCCGATCGTCTTCCGCGGTCCAAATGGCGCTGCGGCACGTGTGGGCGCACAGCACAGTCAGGATTATTCCTCCTGGTATGCGCACGTGCCTGGCCTGAAAGTGGTGGCACCATATGATGCAGCGGACGCCAAAGGCCTGCTCAAGGCCGCAATCCGCGATCCAAACCCGGTAGTCTTTCTGGAGCACGAGTTACTCTATGGGGAGAGCTTCCCGGTTCCCGATCTCGAGGACTACACGCTCCCGATTGGAAAGGCGCGAATTCGGCGTCCTGGTAGGGATGTCACGCTTGTCGCTCATTCCCGGATGGTCGGCTTTGCGCTCCAGGCGGCTGAAAAGCTCGCGGAAGAAGGTATTGAAGCTGAGGTGATCGACCTTCGGTCACTACGGCCACTCGATACCGATACCGTCGTTGAGAGCGTCAAGAAGACGAACCGGATTGTGACGTGCGAAGAGGGGTGGCGCTTTATGGGTGTCGGCGCAGAAATTTGCGCCACAGTTGTGAACGAGGCTTTCGACTATCTCGATGCACCGCCTGCGCGGGTTCACCAGAAGGATGTGCCGCTTCCGTATGCTGCGAACCTGGAGGCGCTTAGCCTTCCGGGCACGGCAGATATTATCAAGGCTGCAAAAGAGGTGTGCTATGTCGGATAATCAAAATTCGCTGAATGTTCCCGGCAGCATCCCTCCGGATGCGGAGGCTCAGGAATTCGTCCGCTTCTGGATTGCGAACAATACCGATCATGTCAGCCTCAAGGTTGGCCTGGCTGGGGACCCGGCCAAAGAGCCGGCAATGTGGGGCTTCATCCTTGCCGACATTGCAAAACAGGTGACCAAGGTTCTCCGCGAGCAGGATCCTGAAGGGCCGTCGGCTCAGGCTATCATGGAGCAAATCGTGGGTGGTCTTTATGAGCGCCTGAAACATGCGCCTAATCTCTCTGGCACAGTGAACAAGGTTGAGAGCTGATGGCTGTTAATATCACGATGCCAGCTCTGTCGCCGACGATGGAAGAGGGCACGCTTGCGAAGTGGCTCGTAAAGCCGGGTGATACCATTTCTTCCGGAGATGTGATCGCAGAAATCGAGACCGACAAGGCCACGATGGAAGTCGAGGCCGTCGATGAGGGGACTATCGCGAAAATCCTCGTGAACGAAGGCACCGAAGGCGTGAAGGTCAACTCTGTCATTGCGCTTCTTGCGGAAGAGGGAGAAGACCCGGACGCAATCGAGGCGCCGAAGGAAACGGGCACCAGCGCCCCAAAAAAGGAAGAGGCAAAGGCGGAGGATAAGTCCGAGGACCAATCTGCCTTAACCGGATCGGAGCCGAAGAAAGAAGAGGCCAGGTCAGCTCCTACTTCTAAAATCGAGCAGGAACCCAGAGAGGCGCAGGGCAAGGACGTTTCAAAAGAACTCGGCTCGACACCGATGAAGCTTGCTGATGTCGGCGATGGCAAGGACCGTATAAAGGCGAGTCCGCTTGCTAGGCGTCTTGCCAAATTGCGTGGCATCGACCTGTCAGCGCTGAAAGGCTCCGGGCCGCATGGCCGCATCGTGAAGAAGGACGTCGAAAGTGCTGAACCTGGCCAGGCGGCCGCCCAACCGGGTGCCTCGCCGGCTGCGGTTCCCGACGGTCTCATTCTGCCGCAGGTTCTGGACGACCGTGTCTATGCGCCTGACAGCTACGAGTTGAAGCCACTTGATGGCATGCGCAAGACCGTAGCCAAGCGCCTCACGCAGAGCTTCATGCAGGTGCCGCACTTCCCGCTCAATATCGATATCAAACTCGACAAGCTGCTTGCGGCACGGGCCGGGATCAATGAAGCGGCACCGGAAGGCGTCAAGATTTCGGTCAATGACATGCTCATCAAGGCTTCCGCGCTCGCGCTTATGGCTGAGCCGGATTGCAATGCGAGCTTCTCCGACAAAGGCATCGCCTACCACAAGTCGGCGCATATCTCGGTTGCCGTAGCCATTGATGGCGGGTTGATCACGCCGGTCATCTTCGATGCTCAGACCAAAGGTCTGGCCACCATTGCCGCTGAAATGAAAGACCTCGCTACTCGGGCACGTGAGCGCAAGCTCAAGCCACAGGAGTATTCTGGCGGGACGTTTTCCATCTCGAACCTTGGCATGTTTGGCATCAAATCCTTCGGCTCGATCATCAACCAGCCGGAAGGCATGATCCTGTCGGTCGGGGCAGGGGAGAAGCGGGCCGTCGTGAACGCGAAAGACGAGATCGTGCCGGCGACTGTCATGACGGTAACGCTGTCGTGTGACCACCGCGTGATTGGCGGCGCGGAAGGGGCACGCTGGCTACAGGCTTTCAAACAATACGTTGAAAGCCCTGAAAGCATGCTGCTTTGATTTATGGAGGCCAATATGGCTGACTTTGACCTGATCGTTATAGGCTCAGGCCCCGGCGGCTATGTGGCCGCCATCCGCGCCTCACAGCTCGGCATGAAGGTCGCGATCGTCGAACGCGAGTCGCTCGGCGGCATCTGCCTGAACTGGGGCTGCATTCCCACCAAGGCACTGCTGCGCTCGGCGGAAGTGTTGCACCTGGCCAAGAATGCCAAATCCTTCGGTCTCAAGATCGACAAGGCGGACTTTGACCTTCAAGCCGTCGTGAAGCGCTCGCGCGATGTCGCCAAGCAGCTCTCGGGCGGCGTTGGCCACCTGATGAAGAAAAACAAGATCGAGGTGATCATGGGCGAGGCTACCCTCAAGAAGGGCAAGCCTGCGCCGGGCGTGGTCGTGAAGGACAAGGATGGCAAGAGCAAGGAATACCAGGCCAAGCACGTCATGCTTGCCACAGGTGCACGAGCAAGGGCTATTCCGCAGGCAGGTCTGGAGCCGGACGGGAAACTCATCTGGACCTATCGCGATGCGATGGTGCCGGATGTAACCCCAAAGAAACTTCTGGTGATCGGGTCAGGCGCGATCGGGATCGAGTTTGCAAGCTTTTACAATGAGCTTGGCAGCAACGTGACCGTTGTAGAAGCCCTCGACCGGATCCTTCCTGTTGAAGACGAAGAAATTTCTGGCCTGGCGCGCAAGCAGTTCGAGAAGCAGGGGCTCGAATTCCGCGTCGGCGCGCAGGTGAAATCCCTGAAGAAGGACAAGGACAAGGTCACAGCAGAGCTTTCCGTGGGCGGCAAGTCCGAGACAATCGAGGCCGACCGGGCGATTCTCGCCATTGGGATCGTCGGAAATGTCGAGGGACTGGGCCTGGAAGAACTCGGCGCGAAGGTCGAGAAAACGCATGTCGTCGTTGATGGCTTCGGGCGCACGGGCGTTCCTGGCCTCTATGCCATTGGCGACCTGACGGGCCCGCCGTGGCTGGCCCACAAGGCCTCACATGAAGGCGTCGTGTGCGTCGAGGGCATCGCAGGCGGAAATGAAGCGCACGCGTTTGATGCGTCGAACGTGCCGGGGTGCACTTATTCGCATCCTCAGGTCGCGAGTGTGGGGCTGACGGAAACCAAGGCCAAGGAAGCTGGCCACAAGGTTAAGGTTGGCAAGTTCCCCTTCATTGGCAACGGCAAAGCCATTGCGTTGGGCGCCTCCGAGGGACTGGTAAAAACCGTCTTCGACGCAGAGACCGGCGAGCTTCTCGGCGCCCATATGGTTGGTGCGGAAGTGACCGAGTTGATTCAGGGCTATGTCATCGCCCGGGAAGGCGAACTGACGGAGGCCGAACTGATGAACACCATCTTCCCGCACCCCACACTATCGGAAATGATGCACGAATCCGTGCTTTCGGCGTATGGGCGCGTCATTCACATATAGCCGCTTCCGGCTGCTTGACCTTGGAGGCGGTGCCCAGCACTTTCAGAGCATGTCGCCAAGCGTTTCCGCAAAGTTGCCGGACACCTTCCTCTGTGTCGCAGGCGAGATGTTTCTGCCCACCGGGCAGGGGGCATTATGGTGGGAACGGGAAAGGACGCTTGTCGTCTCCGACCTGCACTTCGAAAAAGGTTCGAACTTTGCCGCCCGAGGCCAGCTTCTACCGCCTTATGATACTGGAGCGACACTGGCCTTGGTCGAGGGGCTGGTCGAATCCTATCGCCCAAAGACAGTGATATCACTGGGCGATAGCTTCCACGATCCTCAGGCAGAATACCGGCTCGGAGCCGATGCGGTCACACGGATCCGGCGCCTGACCTCCTCTGTTGAGTGGTATTGGGTGGAGGGCAATCATGACCCCGATCCGCCTGCCCATCTTGGCGGAAAGGGCATGAAGGTTCTGGAGCGCGGGCCTTGCGTTTTTCGTCATGAGCCGACCGGGGAGTCAGGAGAGATTTCGGGTCACCTGCACCCGATTGCCCGAGTAGGCGGCCGGGGAAGAGCACTTCGGCGGAAGTGCTTTGTAACGGATGGCAGTGCTCTGGTGTTGCCGTCACTGGGCACATTTACGGGTGGGCTCAACGTCCTCGACACTGCAATTGCAGGACTTTTCCGAAACGGCGCCATGGTCTTCGCAGTCAATGGATCTAGAGTCCATTTTGTTGAGCGAGCAATGCTCCGACCTGACAGGGCGGTAGCAGGTTCGTCGAGGGCTGTATGGCGGCTCTGACCCCGTATTGATGACGCATCACTGGATGCAGCAAGAAGGACCCCGATTGGTATGGAAAATCTGCAAGATCTCGATCTGAACGCCCTTTGGGCAGAGTACTGGCCCACGATCATGGGGGCGGTGCTCCAAGTCCTGGGCGCGCTTCTCGTCCTTATCATCGGCCTGCGTATCGCGGGCTGGCTCTCCAACCTCGTCAAGAAGCGGACCATGGAGCGTCCCGGCGTCGATCAGACGCTAGCGGGCTTTTTCGCCTCGCTTGTCAGATGGTTCGTGACGGCCGCCGTTATCATTGCGACACTTCAGGTGTTCGGTGTTCAGGCGACCAGCTTTGTCGCCGTGCTTGGCGCTCTTACCTTGGCTATCGGTTTGTCCCTGCAGGGCGCGCTCGGCAATATCGCATCAGGCGTCATGATCATGCTTTTCCGGCCATACAAGGTGGGGGACTTCGTTGAAATCGCAGGCGCTACAGGCACGGTGAAGGACATCAATCTGTTCCAGACCTATCTCTCCACAGTCGACAACGTAAAAATCATCATCCCGAATACAGAGGCGATTGATGGCGTGATCCAGAATTACTCCGGATATACGATGCGCCGTTGCGACATCACGTTCGGCATCGACTATGATGATGATATGGACAAGGCGGTCGGAATCATCCGGTCGCTCGCCGAGGCGGACGAACGTGTCCTGAAAGATCCCGAACCCTTCGTGAAGGTGACCAATCTCGGTGATAGCTCAGTCGATATAACAGCGCGTCTATGGTGCGAGGCCGCTGATCTATGGGACCTGAAGTTCCATATGACCAAGGCGGTGAAGGAAGAGTTCGACAAGCAGGGTATCTCTATTCCCTTCCCGCATCGTACTCTGGTTCAGAAGGGCGCAAGCTAGGCACGGCTCATAAGCCGGCCGGAGGGGGTCAGGGATGGCAGATACGGCGAAGCCGGAAGAGCCTGTCGTAACACCGGTCGGCGAAGCGCCCGTGCGCAACAGCAAGGTACCACGAGCGCCGAAGCGGCCAGTCCTGCCGAGATTGTTCGGTATCAGTGTGTGGGGAGCTGTGAAGCTTCTCGTGACCTGTCTTCTCGTTGGCTTCTTCCTGCTTGCGCTCGAATTCGATCCCGTCGCCGATGATGTGAATGTCCTTGGCGCTCTGGGTGACCTGCTCGGAAATCTGGTGGGGGCCGCCGTCTGGGCGGTCCGGAATTTCTGGAAGCCACTTCTGGCCGGCGCGAGTATCGTTCTGCCGCTTTGGGTCCTGTGGCGCCTTGCCAGCCTGCCATTTCGGAAATAGCGCTTCTCGGACTGAAGAAAACAAAAGGGAAGGACACGCGCAATGGATACGAGCAAGCTGATGTTCCGGTCGAGGCTGATGGATGGCGAGCGCATTCTGGTGACCGGTGGTGGCACTGGGTTGGGCAAGGAGATGGCGGAAGGCTTTCTCAAGCTGGGGGCCGAAGTGCATATTTGCGGGCGGCGTGGCGGCGTGTGCGAGGAAACCGCCGGCGAGCTGATGGAGCGTCATGGCGGAAAGGTTGTGCCTCACGCCTGCGATATCCGGGTCGCCGAAGCCATCACAGATATGAACGATGTCATCTGGGCGAAGCACGGGCCGCTGACCGGTCTCGTCAATAACGCCGCCGGCAACTTCATTTCGCGAACGGAAGACCTTTCTATCAGGGGCTTCGACGCGATCTCGAATATCGTATTCCGCGGCAGCTTCTACATGACCCATGATATTGGCAAGCGCTGGATTGCGAATGGCGATAAGGGGTCGGTGTGCTCCATCCTGACGACGTGGGTGTGGAATGGAGGGCCTTTCGTCGTCCCCTCCGCCATGTCGAAAGCCGCAGTGAACACCATGACGCAATCACTTGCGGTGGAATGGGGCCGTTATGGTTTGCGGTTCAATGCAATTGCGCCGGGGCCGTTTCCGACAGAAGGGATGTCGAAGCGTCTTTCCCCTGACGCTGAAGGTGCCAAGCGCATGGATTCTGGCCAGGCCAATCCCATGGGCCGGGTCGGCGAGATGCACGAGCTGGTCAATCTGGCGGTCTTTCTTATGGCGTCGGGCGCTGAATATGTGAATGGTCAGACGATTGCCATCGACGGAGCGATGTATAATGCCTCTGGCGGCAATTTTTCCATGCTGACGTCCTGGGGTGACGAGGAGTGGCAAGCAGCCCGTGACGCTATTGAGGCGACCAACGCCAAGGATAAGGCGAAGCGTACAGTCTAGGCCGTTTCGGTCTCTTCAGCGAACGTGTCCAGCGGCTCACCATTCCAGTTTGCCTTGGCTATGGCGATCCGCTGTTCAACGTCCTCAGGAACTTTCTGAAGGGCGTGGATTGGTTCGAGCAGAGGCCGTAATCCGCGAAGATTTGCCGTCTGAATGGCGATACCTGGACGTGCATTGAGCTCAAGCAGGGTAGGGCCCTTGTGTTCACAGATGACGATGTCGACACCGACATAGCCGAGTCCGACATGATGGCCGAGACGCGAGGCCAGTTCGAGGATTTCCGGCCAACCCGGGACCTGGAAATCCCGAACGGGGGTTTCGAAGTCGGGATGTAGGTCGATTGCGTCATTGTGTTGAACGCCACGTGTTGTCACGCCAGTGATGAGGTCGATACCCGCGCCAACGCCGCCCTGATGGAGGTTTGCCTTTCCATCGGATTCCGCTGTTGGCAGGCGCAGCATGGCCATCACTGGCACGCCGCGGAATACAATCACGCGCACGTCCGGCACGCCGCCAAACGCGAGTTTGGAGAATGCCGAGTGAGGGACCAGCCGCTCCTCGATCATGACCTGATCGGAGCCATCACCCATCGAAAACATGCCGGAAAGCATATTGTTGAGGTGATACTTGATATCGGACCATGGCATAATCTGGCCATTCATGCGCCGGAGACCGGTCTTTGCAGTCCCGTTGAAGACCATGATGCCGCCTCCGCCCGAACCGCGGGATGGCTTGACCACAAAGGACTTCCGTTTCTGCGCGATCTCTTCGATGAGGTGCACTTCGCCGCCATAACGAATGACGCCATACAGCTCCGGGACAGTCACGCCCGCCTCGATGGCCAGTTTCTTCGTGATCACTTTATCGTCGACAAGGGGATAAAAGCGGCGCGGGTTATAAGCTGCGATGAAGTCCAGATTCCGGCTGTTGATGCCGAGCACGCCAGCTTTGGCCAGCTTCGAGAACGGACCGAACTTCATCAGCGTTCCACCTTTTCACTATCTTCAAGTACCTTGAAGCGGAAAAACTCGGTGACCTTATAGCCCGTATAGCGCCCTAGCATGAGCACGATTGCGAGGACTATGAGCAGGAGCTCCGGGAACACGATCGCGACGTGCTCGATATATTCGTTCGTGAGGATCCAGTAGCCGGGTACTGCGCCAGCCAGGGAGCCTGCGGCCTTCTTCAACGCCTCTGCGGAACCGTCTTCTTCCCAGGTCAGCGACATGCGTTCGATCGTCATTGTGATGATGACAAGCGGGAAAAGGGAGATCGAGAGGCCGGTCTGGAATCCGGACGCTTCGCCGACGAGCGCGATGAACATCATCAGAAAGGTCACAATGATAAGAACGGCAGCAAGTCGAGGTACAAGCAATAGCTGAAGCTGGTTGAAATAGGCTCGTAGCAGCAGACCCACAGAGACGATGCCCACAAACAGCGCCATGCCCGTGAAAAGGGACGTTTCACGGAAGGCGAGTGCGATAAGGATAGGCATGAATGTGCCGAACGCCGGCATACCGATAACCTGTTTCAGCACCACGATGATCAGTGCGCCCAGCGGGATCAGGAGTAGAACCCGGAAAACGAGTTGCAGGTCGATCGGCAGGCTCAGGAGCGAGGTGGCATTGACCCAGGGTGCGAACTCCTCCCCACGCTCCATCGCGCGGAGAAGCTGGCTTTCGAAGTTACGAGCGACGGACCAGGAAACATCCAGCCGGCGAAACCCATCACCATCGACAATGGACGCACCATCATAAACGATTGGCAACGCCCTGGAATTATCCAACGGCTCCGCAGTGCGCGCATTTGCGCTGATCCATTCGCCGTCGAGCCAGTATTCGACCCAGCTTTCCAACGGTGCCTGGCGCGTGTCAGTGTCTAGAATAATGCCTCTCACCAGGCGTGCTGGAGTGCCGGCAGCGTTAAGCATAAAGACCAATCGGTCAGCGGCCGCATCGATCTCGGGCGGTCCGCCTTCAATTATAGTGGTTATACGATCATCGTTGCGATCAGCGCTCAGGCGCGCAAGTTGGGTGATGAAGCTTCTCTCACCGGCAGACTTTTCCAGTGCCTCGGTGAGCACTGAGTCGAGAGCGACCAGGAGAGGCGTAGCATTTTCCTGGATGGCCCGCCGGCGTTCAGACCGGCGATAGTCGGAAATGGCTTCTGGTTCGGCCCTGTTTTCTGGTTGGCCCATCCGCCGGTCTATAGAGACCAGCTTTGCGCGGTAGAAGAGCACCGCACTCCCATCCTGAGCGCGCCGTTCGAAAACCGCACGCCTGCCAGTTTCATCAGTAACGGTTTCAATCCCAAAACCGGAGGCGATGAAGGATTCATCGACGATCGAAAACTGACCCTGCGATTCGGGCAGGGCCAGCCTGAGCTGTACGGGGTCTCCTCGTCCACGGAACGAGACTTTCGACTCAATCGTCCACGTATCCGAATCCAGATCCGGCACGACCGGGAAACCGAGTTGCGTCACCTTGAAGAAGAATACGCCGAGCGCAGTCGCGATCAGAACGCATACGATAATTAACAACTGCGTGCGTTTCACAACCCGACCCCGTTAGACATTATTCCCCGGCCACTTACGCCAAACGATCAATCGTCGCACCGTGGCTTCTTGGTATAGATGTCACTGGAGTCGACAATAATACCCGCACTTTTCAACATGTTTCGCCCAATCAGCGTTTCATAATTGAAATGTGCCCGATCGGCGAGAGTCACCTCATCCTTGATGATACGGCCTCCCAGGCAAAGTTCCAGCTCCACGACCGGGCGATGAACCAGGCCGCCTTTCTTTGTCTTGATTGCTGCCCAGCGAACGATGTCGGTGTCAATTGTACGTTCGTCGCCATCTTCGTTGATCACCTTGAAAATGATCTGGCGGCTTTCATCTTCGTCCTCGAAGTCTTCCTGGTCAGGCTTTTCCATGATCACAGCGTGGATGGATGAGGTAGTCGCACCGGTATCGAGTTTTGCGTCCAGTTCAATATCGAGCCCGACGATGCGCACATGCTCGAGCCAGCCGAGCATGAAATGATCGTCGTCATCGGTGTCGGCCATCGCGGGCGACGCAAAAGTGAGGGCTGCCACCGCTCCGGCAACGAATTGTTTGATCATTGATAACCTCTTGAAGTCTTGCTAGCGGCGCTCCTTCAACACAGGAATTGTGATGAAGCGATGGCAAACACTGCTTCGGCTGATCATGCCTCGGCATATTCCTGAACCAGTTTGTTCACCGCGCCATAGTCGATTTTTCCCGTTCCGAGAACGGGTATCTCCTCGACATGATAGACTTTCCGGGGAACAGAAAGTTCCGAAACGCCGTGCGATTGTGACCATGCGCTGATAGCACCACGATCTGCTCCCTTTGCCGTTGTAAGGAGAATGATCTGCTCGCCCTTGCGTGGATCGGGAATGGCGGCCGCTGCATGCATGTCGTCCGGCCAGATAGCGCTTGCGCAATTCTCGACAACGGCAAGGGAAACCATTTCCCCGCCAATCTTGGCAAATCGTTTCACGCGGCCTCGAATCCAGATGCAGCCATCCTCATCGACAGCCACGATGTCGCCAGTGTCGTGCCAGCCATTCTCCGTTGGCTCGAGAACGCCTGGATTGTCTGGGCGCATATAGCCAAGCATGACATTGGGGCCACGGATCCGCAGCCTGCCACCTTCCGCGATGCCTTCTACGGGCGCGAGTTCATAGTCCATATCCGACATGAGTGTCCCGACAGTGCCTGGCTTGTTCATGGCGGGACTGTTGGCCGCGACCACGGGGGAGGCTTCGGTGGCGCCGTATCCTTCGAGAATTTCGATATCAAACTTGCGTCTTACCAATTGTCGCGTCTCGTCGCGCACCCTCTCAGCGCCGCAGACCGCAAGTCGAATCGTATCCATATCGCCTTCGGCACCTGCGCGAGCATATTGAGAAATGAATGTGTCTGTCGCGAGCAGGATCGTGGCGCCCGAGGTGTGAATCCGCTTGGCAATCTCTCGTGGCTGAAGCGGGGTCGGGTGAAAGACGGCCTTCACGCCAGCGATGATGGGAAGCAGGGCCCCGACCGTCAGTCCGAAACAGTGAAAAGTCGGGAGTGGATTGAAGACGCTGTCCGTCTCCGTGTTGAGGCCGATATGCGCGCGGACCTGTTCAACATTTGCAATGATATTCTGATGGCTCAGCACCACACCTTTCGGTTCGCCTTCCGTGCCGGAGGTGAACAGGATAACGCCCGTCTTTCGATAATCGGGCGAGGAGTAGAACATGCGCGGAAATATGGGCCCCAGTGCGCCCGCCAGCTTGTCGCTCAGGCTCAGCTTCTCGCGGACGTCCTCAAGATAGACGAGCTCCGCTGCATCGCTCAGCTCATCCATTAGCGGCTCGAGATTGCCAAGTTCAACAAAGCGGTGGGCTGTAAGCACTTTCGACACTTCTGCTGCCTTCATGGCAGATTTCAGATTGGCGGCGCCGGCGGTAAAGTTCAGCATCGCAGGAATACGGCCCGCTGCCAGAACACTGAGAAAAGCGATAACGGCGCCCGCCCCTGTCGGGAGCATGATGCCAACGGCTTCTCCACGCTTGGTCTGTTTTTTCAGCGCTGAACCAAGCGCAAAGGCGGCGCGGATGATTTCTTTGTAGGAGAGTTCGCGTTCGTCACCATCGACGATTGCGATCTTGGAGCCGCCGAACTCCTTTGCTGCTCGCAGCACAGCCGAGAAGATATCGATTCTGGTGCGCTTCGGCTTGTAAGGAAGAGGGGACGGAATTGAAGGCATGCGGTGCTCGTCTTCTTGCTTTGGGGGACAAGTCTTGTAGCAGATTGTCACACTCCGTGAACAATTCAAACGTCTTGTAACATTTGAGGAAATGCAGCCATGAGCAGATGCAGCTTGATGAGGCGCCCACATACGTCCATTTATGCGTAATGGTTACGATCATAGACGGAAAACCCACGTTCAGGCATCCGGAGAAGCGCAATCGCCCGGACACTCCTGTCCTGCGCAAGCCAGACTGGATCCGCGTAAAGGCGCCAACCAGCAAGGGCTTTGCTGAAACCCAGGAGATCGTCAGGTCCAAAGGACTAGTGACGGTTTGTCAGGAGGCGGGCTGCCCGAACATCGGTGAGTGCTGGACCAAGAAGCACGCCACAATGATGATTCTGGGCGAAGTCTGCACCCGTGCCTGCTCATTCTGTAATGTCTCCACGGGGCGCCCGGCGCCCGTAGATGCTGATGAGCCAAGGCGTGTGGCAGAAGCCGTCCATGAAATGGGGCTTGAACATGTTGTCATTACTTCTGTCGACCGGGACGATCTGGAAGATGGCGGGGCATTGCACTTTGTGTCGGTCATCAAGGAAATCCGAAAGGCTTCACCAGGCACGACCATCGAGATCCTGACGCCGGACTTCCTTCGCAAGGATGGCTGGGAGAACAGCGTGATCGATGCGGCGCCCGATGTGTTCAACCACAATATCGAGACAGTGCCGAGCCTGTACCTCTCCATCCGCCCGGGTGCGCGCTATTATCATTCCATCCGGCTGCTCGAGCGGGTGAAGCAGCGTGACCCGAACCAGTTCACCAAGTCGGGCCTGATGGTGGGGCTCGGCGAAACGAAGGAAGAGGTCATGCAGGTGATGGATGACATGCGCTCGGCAGGTATCGATTTCCTGACCATAGGCCAATATCTTCAGCCAACTCGCAAGCACGCAGCGGTCGACCGATTTGTCACGCCTGATGAGTTCAAGGCCTATGAGGAAATCGCCCGCTCGAAAGGCTTCCTGATGGTCTCGGCGTCGCCGCTTACGCGCTCAAGCTATCATGCCGGCGAAGATTTCCAGAAGCTCAAGGCGGCCCGCCTCGCAGCGAACGGTTAAGCGTTTTGCCCAGACTGTCGAAGCAAGTGAGAATCCCGCATGCGGCGGATGATGTCTTTGAGCTTGTCTCGGATATCCGTCGCTATCCGGAATTCATAAAATGGATTCGGTCGATGAAGGTTACCGAGCGCCCGGATGATGGTGTCGTTCGCCGTTACCGGGGTGAAGCAGACGTCGGTTTCAAGGGTTTCTCCGAAGCTTTTGCCACGGATGTCTCGGCCAACTCCGAGGCTCGTGAGATCAAGGTCGAACTGGCCCACGGGCCGTTCAAGCGCCTTCGCAATCATTGGAAACTAAAACCTGATGGTGCTGGCGCCACGCATATTGACTTTTTTATCGATTACGAATTCCGCAATCCGGTTCTTGCGCTTCTGGCGCGCGCAAATACGGACCTTGCCGTCAACAAGATCATGAGCGCGTTCAAGGCCGAGGCTGACCGCCGCTTTGGCCACACACACATCTAGGGGATCTGCTTGCGGATCAACTCAAGTGCGGCTTCCAACGTGGCAACGCGTACTTCATGCCGCCCGATATCGCCAAAATAGCAGGCCTCGTGCATGACCGCCTTGTTCTCTCGGGCGCAAGCGATGTGGACTGTGCCCACCGGCTTCATTGGTGTTCCTCCGCCTGGGCCGGCGATCCCTGTGACGGCGATTGCCAGATTGGCCCGGCTGTTCTCAAGGGCGCCTTCGGCCATGAGCCGTGCCACAGCTTCTGACACCGCGCCATAATCAGCAATGATGTCACCGGCTACGCCGAGCATTTCTTCTTTCGAACGGTTCGAGTAGGTGACATAGCCGCGTTCGAAAACGTCAGAGGATCCAGAGAATTCTGTAAACAGTCCAGCCAGGAGACCGCCTGTACAGGACTCAGCTGCCGCGATCTTTACGCGACGGTCGCGTGCTTCATCCAGTGTCAGCAAGCAAAGATTGCGAAGTCGTTCGGGAAACATGAGGTGCCTCTAGCTATTCCGGGACCGGCTTAACATGACAACGGCTTGAGCGGCGATACCTTCGCGACGGCCCGCAAAGCCCAGGCCTTCTGTCGTAGTGGCTTTGATGGAAATGGAGTCGATATCGAGACCGGTGATCTCGCGCGTTCGCTCGCGCATCGTCTGCCGGTGGGGCTTCACCTTTGGAGCTTCGCAGATCAGTGTGATGTCGCAATTGCTGAGCGCCCAGCCTTTTTCGGAAGCCAGCCTTATGGCGTGCTGAAGAAAAACGGCGGAGTCAGCGCCTTTCCACGCTTCATCAGTCGGCGGAAAATGGTCGCCCAGGTCCCCCAGAGCGAGGGCGCCGAAAATTGCATCAGTCAGGGCATGCCAGCCGACATCGGCATCGGAATGGCCGGAAAGCGAATGCGAATGGGGAATGTGCACGCCGCACAGGGTTACGCCATCCCCTTCGACGAGGGCATGAACATCAAAGCCGGACCCGATCTTCATTGTGCCCGGGGCGTCCCCTGCCATAAATTTCTCTACCAATGCGAAGTCATCCTCAAATGTGATCTTGTGTAGCTGTTCTCGTCCTGGCGTCAGCTTGACGCGGGCCCCGAGGGCTTCAACCGCGGCAAGATCATCCACAAAATCCTGCTCACGGTTGGCGAGCGCCTGCCTGATCATACCGGCCCTGAACGCCTGGGGTGTCTGCACCCGGTAGAGCGCCTCGCGCGACACATCGCGCAGCTGCCCTGATTCCTGACGTTTGAGGGCATCTGATACGGGAAGGGCGGGGGCAGCTGCATCAAAATCGCTGAGCGCCTCGATAAGCGCGTCAATCACATCATCAGACAGGCCGGGCCGTGCGGCATCGTGGATCAGAACAATGTCGTCATCGTCAGCCTGGAGCGCTGCAATGCCGTTGAGAACGGATGCTGACCGCGTTGACCCACCCGACGTCACGAGAACATGATCGCCGCCAGGGAGCGACGAAATTGTTTCGCAATTGTCCGGAGGCGCAACGATGACGATCTTTGAAATCCGCTCATGTGCTGCAAACCGATCGGCTGACCATCGGTAAACGGGCTTGCCGGCCAAGGCCTCAAACTGTTTGGGAGTGGTGCGTCCGGTACGGGAACCCGTTCCTGCCGCAACGATGACAGCGAAGATTTTCATGGCACCCTGCCATTAAACCCGCTGATGCATGATGGCCACAGCGATCACAGTTCATGTGCACAAAAGGGGCGCACATCTATTGTGCAATGCAAAATTATGCTTGAAAAACATCGACCATGAGGGTGCACAATAATCAGGCAGAGCGCGTCTGGCTTGCGCCGATGTCGGGCTCGACAGATGCGGCTTTCCGGCGGCAAGCTGTCAGATTCGGCTGCCCTGCCGTGGTTTCGGAAATGGTTGCTGGCGAAACTCTTGTCGCAGCGCGCCCAGATATGGTGCGCCGGACGTGCCGACATGAAGGGCGCGGAAGGTGGATCGTACAACTGGCGGCCCGGCGCCCGGAAGACATGCGCAAGGGGGCCGAACTCCTGACGGAAGCCGGTGTGGACCAGATCGACATCAATATGGGCTGTCCTTCCAGACAGGTGACGGGCGGATCCTCTGGTTCGGCGCTCATGAGAGAGCCTGCCCTTGCAAAGGCGATCATTGATGCCGCGATTGAAGGTGGGCAAGGCACGCCAGTGTCCCTCAAGATGAGACTTGGCTGGGATCGTGAGCAGCTCAATGCACCAGATCTTGCACGCTATGCCGAGCAGGCGGGTATTGTGATGGTGACCGTGCACGGGCGCACACGCTGTCAATTCTACAAGGGTCATGCCGATTGGCAAAGGATTGCCGATACGGTGTCAGCGATCTCTCTTCCGGTGATCGCCAATGGTGATATATGCAGCACGCCTTCAGCGCGTGCGGCGCTTACGCAGTCGGCGGCGTATGGCGTGATGATCGGGCGTGCCGCAATGGGGCGACCCTGGTTGCCCGGGCAGATTGCAGCGGAATTGAGCGGACAGGCTTACGAGGTTCCCAGCCTGTCTGAGCAGCTGGACAGCCTGATCGAGCAGATCGAAGACAGCCAGTCGCTATACGGCAAGACTCTCGGCCTGCGGATCGTGCGCAAGCACATATCAGCTGCGATTGACAAGCTTGATGTTCCTCTGAGCGAAGCTCACCGGCGTCGTGCCCGGTCCATGGCCTGCCAGATTGAGGAGGGGGCCACACTGATCTCAACGCTCTCGGACATTTTTCTGGAACAGAGAGGCGTTGCTGCGTGAACCTGGCTATCAATCTTTCCGACCTGGCGCCGCTTGCGCTCCTGCAGATTGACGATCGGCGGCGTATTGATGCGGCAAACACCGAAGCTCAAATGCTTCTCGGTCATTCGGAAACTGTGCTGCGCGGCCGTGCGCTCAGTGAATTCGTCTATCATGACTCCCCGCTTTTTGACCTGTTGGACCGCGTCTTCGCGCAGGAAGGCGATGTCAGCGCGCACGGGGTCGCGATTTCGGGACCGGGCATGCATGGTAGCCGCACGTTCGACATCAAGCTGAGGCCAGTGCCGCCACAGGGCGTGATCCTCGCGGTCACGGAGGCGGTGTCCCGGGATCCTTCGCACGGTGCTGTTGGCATTTCCGGGTTTGGGCGTATTCTGGGCCATGAGGTCAAGAACCCGCTTGCCGGCATCTCCGGTGCCGCTCAATTGCTGATGCGTAACGCTACCGATGAGCAGGCCTCGCTGTTGAACGTCATTCGCAGCGAGGCAAGCCGTATTGAGCGCCTGGTAACAAGGCTCTCGGCGTTTGAACTCTTTTCCTCGCCGCGGCGCGACAAGTTCAACATCCATGAGCTTCTTGACAAGGTTCTAATGGCTGAAGAGGCTGCCCATGGCGGAAGCATCAAGCTCAAGCGGGCTTATGACCCCTCGCTGCCTGAAATTTTCGGGGATGAAGACCACCTTCATGAGGCCTTCCAGAACATAGTTCGTAATGCCGCAGAAGCCGCTTCTGATGCAGATGGCAATGGCCAGATCATACTACAGACCGCTTTTGAAACAGGGTTCGCTTTCTCCAAGACGCGAAATGCAAGACGCCTGCAACGGGCAATTCGCGTCACGGTCGAAGACAATGGAAAAGGTATTCCGCCGCGCGCGCGCGAGCAGATGTTCGACATGTTTTCCTCCACCAAAGCTGGGGGAAGGGGGCTGGGACTTAGCGTAGTCTCAGAAGTGATTGCTGCGCATGAGGGCCGGATCAAGGTTGAGAGCCGTCCCGGCCAGACGCGCTTTTCAGTATTCCTTCCGATGAAACGGGATAACCATACATGAGTCAGAAGACGATCCTCCTTGCCGAAGATGACGCCAGTATCCGGCTGGTCGTAAACCAGACACTTGTTACCGCCGGGTATCAGGTGCGCGCGACCAGCTCCGCGGATGCTCTGGAACGCTGGATTCGCAATGGCGAGGGCGATGTTGTGGTTACCGACGTCTATCTTGGTGACACTGCGATATTCGAGCTCCTGCCATCGATCAAACTGGCCCGGCCGGATTTGCCCGTCATCGTCATGAGTGGTCAGAATACAATCCTGACAGCTGCATCAGCTGCCCGGCACGGGGTCTTCGACTATCTTCCCAAGCCCTTTGATATTGATCAGCTGACAAGTCTGGTTGGACGAGCCCTGAAGGGGCCACCCAAAAAGGACACCGCCGCCAAGGTGAGCAAGGCTGATGCGGACGCAAGCCTTCCACTCATCGGTCGGTCCGATCCCATGCAGGAAGTCTACCGGATCATATCCCGCGTCATGAATACCGATCTGACGGTCCTGATTGAGGGGGAATCCGGGACAGGCAAGGAGTTGGCTGCCCGCGCGATCCATCAGTTGGGGGCCGGCAAGGACGGCGTTTTCAAGGCGCTTGACCTGGCAGCGATGCCGACAGAACAAATCAGTCGGGACCTCTTTGGTACGCCAGAAGAGCCAGGCCTCGCTTTTCAGGAAGAGGCCACGCTCTATCTGGATGAAATAGGCGATCTGCCCGCAGAGGCTCAAACCCAGCTCGTCAAGCTGATGCGTGAAGCCGGCGGTGCCCGCATCATCGCTTCCACGCGCCAACCCCTCGCCAAGCTGGTCGACGAGGGGAAGTTCCGGGAAGACCTTTTCTACCGGATCAATGTTGTTCGGATCTTCATGCCGCCGCTTCGGCAGCGCAAGGAGGACATTCCGGAGCTTGTTCGAGCGTTCCTGTTGAGAGCGCAGCGCAAGGGCCTCGCCGCCAAGCAGATCGAGCCTTCAGCCATGGACCTTATGATGGCCTACGACTGGCCGGGAAATGTCCGTGAACTCGAAAACCTGATCATGCGGCTGGCGGCTTTGAGTCCGGATGCCGTAATTTCCCAGCGTGATATCGAGCGGGAGCTTCGTGCCGAAGCGCTGAAGGACATTTCGTCCAATACCACCTTCGAAAAAGAGGTCGAGACCTTGCTCCATCGCTATGTCATGGCGGATCTGCTGCAGGCGTCGCCGGACGACAGCAAGATTCATCAGGAAGTGCTCGAACAGGTTGAGCGCCCACTGATTAAGCTGGCACTTTCAGTGACTTCTGGAAACAAGTTGAGAACAGCGGCCTTGCTTGGCGTGAATCGAAACACGCTGCGCGCGCGGATCAATTCCCTTGGTTTGGCAGAGGATTGATTGACCTGACGGCAAACTGTTGCTCTAAATCCTCAGTGTTGCAGCCTGGGCACAGGTGGTCGTGCGAGGGTAAAGTTTGGTCGGGTTCCTGAAGTCGAATAACGCCCAGTCGGGCTGGACTCTCTTCCAGTGGCTTTTTCTGATTGCCGCCTTTCTTGCTGTGACTGTTACCTTTGTTGCCGTCTCGGATATGGATCCGATCGACCCGGTCAGCCGGGATGTCCAGGTTCTCCTTATCCTGAATACCGCGATTATCGGCGTTCTCGCGCTGATTATCATCCAGCGTTACATAGGGACTCGGAACGACAAGAGGGGTGAGGGCGGCGAGCGCCTCGCGCGTCGTTTTCTTCTGCTATTCGGGCTTTCCGCTGCAATCCCGGCTCTGGTCGTGTCTCTTTTTCTCTGGGCTGCAATTTCGCGGGGCTTCGATACATGGTTCGGCGAGCGGATCGTAACACTTGTGGAGCAAACGGCGGCTGTTGCTCAGGAGAATGTCCAGGAGTTCAGTGACGTTCTCGAAGAGGACACACGGCTCATGGCGACGGACGTCAACAATGCTCTTGAAGGACTTACTGAAGACCCCGAGCGCTTCTCCTCCTATCTTGGCATTCAGGCATATGTCCGGAACATGCCCGCAGCCTACGTTATCGACCGTAATGGCATTCCGCTCGCCATTGGTGAAAATGCTGGAGGAAGCGGCTACTTTCGAAAGCCCACGAACGAAATGTTCAATGAAGCGGACGCCGATGAAGTGATCCTGTCGCTTCAGGAGAGCGAGGGCTTCGCGAGTTCACTGATCCGTCTGGACGGTATGGATGACGCCTATCTTTATCTCGCCAAGCCTCTCGATCGTGACGCTTTCGCTCGACTGCGCAGGGCTGAGCAGGCCCTGGAAGAATATAGGGCAGCGCGTCAGTTGAGTTCACGCTCGCAGACGCTCTTTGTCGTGGCCTACGGGCAGATTGTGGCGCTTGTGCTGCTTCTGGCCGTGCGCCTTGCCCTGGAGGCGGCCAGCCGCATCACGGGTCCGATTGGGAGGCTGGCTTATGCCGCCCAATCCGTGCGGGATGGCAATCTGGATGTCCGCGTTCCGTTGCCCAGCAGTAAGGATGAGGTTCGAGCGCTGACACGGTCCTTCAATGTTATGACCGAGCAGCTGGGGGGGCAGCGCTCAGCGCTTATCTCAGCACGCGAGGAGGCAGAAGATCGCCGTCTCTTCCTGGAAACCCTGCTGGAGGAAGTGAGTGCCGGTGTAATCCGTGTAGATGATGAGTTCAGGGTTACACTTGCCAATCCGTCCGCGCAGAAGCTTCTTGGACTCGATGAGCCTTTGGAGGGGCAAGCGCTTAGTCAGGTGGCGCCAGCTTTTGAGCGATATACGGCGGATGCATTATCGACCGGCCATCCAATTGATGCCTCTCTAGACGTGAGTGAAGCAAACGGCCACCGGCATTTCCGGCTGAAGGTGGCGAAGGATACTACTGGCGGTCTTGTTCTGACTTTCGATGACGCGACGCGGCTTGTGAATGCGCAGCGTCAGCTGGCGTGGCGGGATGTCGCTCGCAGGATTGCACACGAAATCCGAAATCCTCTGACGCCCATCCAGTTGTCGGCAGAGCGGTTGAGACGTCGCTACACGAAGTACATCCCTGAAGACGATGTCGTCTTTGAGCGTTGTACCGATACGATTTTACGCCAGGTGAACGACATTGGCCGGATGGTTGAGGAATTCTCAGGCTTTGCTCGTATGCCGAAGCCGACGCTTAAACAGTTCAACCTTGCCTCCCTGCTAGACGAGACAGGCTTCGCCCAGCATGTGGTCAGTCCGGAAATACGGGTTGAAGCCAATCATACGCATACCCCTCTGATCGTGCAGGGGGATGAACGCCTCCTTGCGCAAGCCATAGGGAATATCGTGAAGAATGCGGCCGAAGCGATCGACAGATTGCCACCCGGTGCGGAAACGCACGGACTGATAGAGATCTCGACCGAGGATCTGGGCGACAATGTCGAGATCGTCATCGAGGACAATGGCCCCGGTTTTCCAGAGGCAGCCCGTGACCGCCTTTTGGAGCCCTATGTGACGACGCGCGAAAAGGGAACAGGGCTTGGCCTGGCAATCGTGAACCGGGTGATCATGGATCATGGCGGCTCTATTGCGCTGGAAGGCCGGCCTGACGGACTTCAGGGAGCGCGCGTGAGAATATTGTTGCCCAAACAAAGTGATCTTGTGTCGATGGGTGAAGTAGAGAGTGTGGAGGCCCACTAATGACCAATGACGTTCTCATTGTGGATGATGAACCCGATATTCGCGATCTGATCGCGGGCGTCCTTGAGGATGAAGACTATTCGGTTCGCAGTGCAGCGACTGCCGAGAAAGCGCTTGAAGAGGTCAGGATGCGAGCGCCCGGCCTCGTCATCCTGGATGTCTGGCTGCAGGGCAGTGATATGGATGGTCTGTCGCTGCTGAAGTATCTGAAGTCCATCGACCCGCTTATTCCAGTGATCGTTATCAGCGGTCATGGTAATATTGAAACGGCGGTCGCAGCTATCCGCCGGGGCGCTTATGATTTTATCGAAAAGCCGTTCAAGGCCGACCGGCTGATCCACCTTGTCGAGCGCGCGCTCGAATCCACGGCCCTCAAGCGCGAAAATGCGTCGCTCAAGACAATGCTGGTCAGCAGTGATGACTGGATTGGTTCAAGCGCGGCCGCGACCACCCTGCGAAGCTCGATTGGTAAAGTGGGGCCGACCAATTCCAGGGTGATGATTGTTGGTCCGGCTGGTGCTGGCAAGGAACTTACGGCGCGTCTCATCCACGCCCACTCGAACCGACAAAATGGACCGTTCGTCGTGGTCAGTGCAGCGAATATCGCACCCGACCGGATGGAGCAGGAACTCTTTGGCGAGGAAGATAATGAGGGCCGACCGCGGCGGATAGGTCTGTTCGAGAAGGCTCATGACGGCACCCTACTTCTGGACGAGGTTGCTGACATGCCCCTCGGGACGCAGAACAAGATTTTGAGGGTGCTCACGGAGCAGCGCTTCCAACGCGTAGGCGGCAAGTCAGATGTCCGTGTCGATGTGCGGGTGATGTCCGCTTCGACGAAAGACATCAAGGGTGAGATCGAAGCGAAACGGTTTCGAGAAGACCTGTATTACCGGCTGAATGTGGTGCCTATCAAAGTTCCTTCACTGGCAGAGCGGCGCGATGACATTCCTGCGCTGGTCGAGCACTTCACCGCCAGGATCGCTGACAGTTCAGGGCTCAATGCAAGGCAATTCTCTTCAGAAGCAATCGCTGTTCTTCAATCCATGGATTGGCCGGGCAATGTGCGGCAACTGAAGAACCTCGTCGAACGCATCCTGATCCTGTCGCCGAATGATGCAAAACGCCCCATATCGGTGGATGAGCTGCCGCAGGACCGCCAGGCCTTAAGCGGAGAGCAGGGGCCATCAGCATCTGCCGAACTCGTTGGACTTTCCTTGCGTGATGCTCGCGAGCAGTTTGAGCGGGAATATCTGACGCTTCAGATCACCCGCTTCGATGGCAATATCTCGAGGACAGCCGAGTTCATTGGCATGGAGCGCTCCGCGCTTCATAGAAAATTGAAGGCTCTTGGTGTAAACGCCTCCGCAAATCGTTCGGAAGCCTGATTCATGCACGTAATCATCTGTGGTGCTGGCCGGGTCGGGCAGGGCATTGCCCGTCGTCTGGCCCGTGAGAACCACAATATCATCATGATAGACCAGGATGCGCGCCTGATTGATCTCGTGCAGACTGAACTCGATGTGCGCGGTTTGCAGGGTCATGCCGGGCACCCGGAAGTGCTGAAGGCAGCCGGGGGGGAGACCTGCGATATGATTATCGCAGTGACCTATTCCGACGAGATCAACATGGTGATCTGCCAGGTTGCAGATACGCTTTTCTCTGTTCCCACAAAGATCGCGCGGGTTCGGGCCCAGCAATACATGGAGCCGGGATGGCGCTCGCTCTTTTCCCGGGAGGGGCTGGGCATTGATCTTGTCATCTCGCCAGAGATCGAGGTCGGCGATGCCATCCTGCAACGGTTCAAGACGCCGGGCGCCATGATGAGCGTGAATTTCGGCCGGAGCGACGTTCAGCTCATCGGCCTGGAAGTCCAGGCAGACAGCCCGGTATTGGATACGGCCTTGGATCAGATACAGGATCTCTTTCCCAGTCTGAGGGCTCGGGTCGTTGGTATCAGCCGGGCCGGAACGGTCTTCGCTCCGCGAGGGAACGACCATCTCAAGGTTGGTGATACTGCCTATGTAGCCGTATTGAAGTCTCATGCTCATCGGCTGAACAGCATCTTTAACCGCCCCGAAGCCGAGATGCGCCGGGTTGTTGTCGTGGGTGGCGGCAATGTCGGACTCTATGTGGCGGGTGGCCTTGAAAAGCAGTCAGATGTGCGCGTGAGGGTCATCGAGTTCAGCATTGAGCAGGCTGAGAGAGCGGTTTCCGAGCTCAACCGGACGATTGTGATCCATGGTGACGGCCTGAACAGGACCATCCTTGAAGAAGCAGATGCACCAACTGCCGATCTCGTGATTGCAACCACGCATGACGACAAGGCCAACATCCTGATTTCAAAGCTGGCCAAGCAGATGGGGGCGAAACGATCGCTCGCGCTTGTCAATGCGCCTGAACTGGCGCAGTTGGCCCGAGAGATGGGGGTGGATGCGGTGCTGGATCCGAAAGCCCTGACGGTCTCCAGGATCCTCATGAAGATGCGCAGGGGGCGGATTCTGGCCCTGCAATCGCTGGAAGACGGCGCTGCGGAAATTGCCGAAGGGGTCACGCTTGAAACGTCCCCACTGATTGGCAAGTCAATTGGCTATGATGATCTCCCTAAAGGTATCACGGCCGCGGCGATCCTGCGCGAGAATGAAGTGATTTTTGCTGATCAGGATGTACGCCCGCGGGCAAATGACCATGTGCTCTTGTTTTACGAACAGTCGGCGACGAACAAGGTCGAACAGTTTTTCCGTGTCAGCGCAGATTTCTTCTAGGTAGCCAGCCAAAGAAGGCCGGATTCGAAAACCATGAACTTTGCTGCAATCATACGGATGCTGGCGATGAGCACGCTGTTGTTCTGCGCCGCAATGCTGTTGTGTGCGCTGGCGGCGCTGATCGGCGGGGAAACATCCCAGCTGATGGTGTTCGTGACAACAGCCGTTGTCATGGCGACTGTAGCGATTGCCGCATTTGTGTTGACGGGCGTGCCTCGCCGCAGGGCACAACCGTCGGATGGCCTTGCCTTCATGGTAATGTTCTGGTTTGCGATGCCAATCGTCTGTGCCCCCCCGTTTCTCATGGGTGTCGCAAACGCCAGTATTATTACGGCCGTTCATGAAGCCGTTTCCTGCATCACGACAACAGGGCATTCAGGCTTTTATCCCGACAGGATTGACTGGCCGGCATCGCTTATTCTCTGGAGGGCTATACTCAATCTGTTCGGCGCGATTGCGACGATCACATTCGCGGCCACCGTGTTGGCTGCCCTGAACCTTGACGGTCCGGGAATTCACAGGACCTATCTCTTCAGTCTCTCGGATCGCAGTTTCTTTGATTCGATCCCGCGCGTTCTTCGTATGACGATGATCGTCGCGGCGATCTGCGTGCTGATCGTCTTCGCAATCGAAGTTATCGGGGGCATACCGGGTCACACGGCCCTGCTTGATGCGATTAGCGCGTTTAGCACTGGGCTTGCCGATCCATCAGGGCACCAGCAGGATGTCACACGCGAAGCCCGCTCTATCGGCCTGGTTGTTGGACTTGTTCTTGGGTCCCTTGGTTTGTTTGTTCTGCTTCAGATGGCGACGGGTCATTACCGCAACTGGCTCCGGGACCCCGAGCTCGGCACTTTCGTAGCGGCCATCGCAGGCTTCGCCATTCTCGCAATGATTTGTGGGCTCAGCCTTTTCAACTCACTTGGCTGGGCAATCTCGGCAGTGTCGACCAGCGGCATCGCCCTTGTCTCTCCGGTTTCAACGCATGCATTGCCGCTGGCGTTGCAGCTCGCGCCACCGCTTATCGGCGGGGCCGCCCTCTCGGCGACTGGGGGGATCAAGCTGGCGCGTCTCTACGTGCTCAGCCGGCGTGTCGGGCAGGAATTTCTGCGAATGGGGTACCGCCAGTCACTTCTGACATTCAAATTCCGGCGCCGTATCCAGTCTGACCGCACCATCATGGGTGTCTGGGTTTACCTCGTTGCCTACATCATGGCTTGTGTAGGCGGTCTGATGGTCTTCTCATTTACGGGGTCCGGTTTTGAGGACGCCATATCCAATACGGTCGGTAGTCTGACAAATGCGGGGCACCTGATTGACGTTCGGGATCTTCCGGGGCGCCAACTGACACAAATCTGGCTCATACTCGGGATGATTTTGGGCAGGTTGGAAGTTCTTGCCTTCATTCCGCTTTTAACTGCATCATTTTGGCGGCGTTGAAACTGTCGGGGCTTGCCAAGGTGAGTCAATCCGGATAGCGCCTGCGAAAACGCATAGCGAACAGGCTCAGATCATGTCTTCAGATAAAAAACAAAACTTGCAGGACACGTTCCTGAACGCAGTACGAAAATCGCGGACGCCATTGACCATCTTCCTGGTAAATGGGGTCAAACTGCAAGGCGTCGTTACCTGGTTCGATAACTTCTGTGTACTCCTGCGGGGGGACGGTCGTCCACCACAGCTTGTTTACAAGCATGCCATCTCGACAATTGCGCCCGGCGCGCCGGTGCAACTTTTCGATGAGGAAAACAACACGGAGTCTGATTGACCTCAGATCTTGTTGACCACACACCGCCTGAAGACCGCGCCGGTGTGATTATTCCCTGGACGAGCCCGGCAGAACGTCCGGACCGTGAACGGCTGTCAGAAACAGCGGGTCTGGTTGAGGCGCTCGGATGCAACCTGGCATTCCTTCGTGCCGAGCAGGTTCGCAAACCCAGTGCATCGCATCTTCTTTCGGGCGGGATTCTGGACCGGCTTGCTGCCGATGTTGAAGCCGAAGGATGCACATTGTGCGTTGTTGACGCAGCGCTGAGCCCGGTCCAGCAGCGCAATCTCGAAAAGTCGCTCAATTGCAAGGTCATCGACCGAACGGGACTTATTCTTGAAATTTTTGGTCTTCGCGCGCGCACCAAGGAAGGTAAATTGCAGGTCGAGCTTGCGCGGCTTTCCTATGAGCGCTCACGCTTGGTTCGCACATGGACCCACCTGGAACGGCAGCGTGGTGGTGGAGGCTTCCTCAGCGGTCCGGGCGAGACACAACTCGAGGCCGACCGTCGTATGCTGGACCGGCAGCTGGATTCCCTGAAGTCGGATCTCGAAGAGGTCAAGCGTACTCGTGGCCTGCAGCGCTCAGGACGGCGGAGTGCCGGGTTTCCAGTTATTGCACTCGTTGGTTACACAAATGCGGGAAAGTCCACACTATTCAATCGATTAACCGGCGCGAATGTATTCGCCCGTGATATGCCTTTTGCGACGCTCGATCCGACCATTCGGCGTTTTGATTTGCCGGGCATGGGTGATGCTGCGCTGGTCGATACAGTTGGCTTCATTTCTGATCTTCCGACCCACCTGATCGACAGCTTTCGGGCCACGCTTGAAGAGACACTCGAGGCGGACCTCCTCATACATGTGCGGGACCGCTCCAGTGCGTTTGATGAAGACCGGAAGGCTGAAGTTCTCAAGGTTCTCTCACGGCTGCAGAAGGAAACAGGGAACGCGCTCCCGCCAATCATCGAGGCATGGAACAAGGTCGATCTCCTGCCATGGGACATCCAGGACACGCTTCGTATGTCAGCACGGTCGGGGCTGGGCGAAACGCCAGCAGTGGTCACCTCTGCCCTGACCGGTGATGGCGTGGACGAGCTTCTGGACCTGATCGCTCACTCGATCCGGGAAGAACTGGAAACCTATCGTGTGCAGCTGGAGCCCAAGGACGGGGCCGCCCGAGCATGGTTGCATGAGCATGGTTCCGTTCTCGACGAGACATTTCTGCCTGACGGGACTGTGGAGTTGCTGGTCGGCTTGAGTGCGAAGTATGGCGGGCAGTTCGAAGGGGCTTTCGGCACCATTCCTCTCTTGCCCGCTTCTGAGCCGGAATTCTAGACAGGCTTGATCAGCGCATGACGCTTCTTGCCGGCTGAGAGCTTGATGGCACCATTCTCGCCAATATCCTTCTCATTCAGAACGGCATTCTGGTCGGTCACCGCAATATCATTCACTTTGGCCGCGCCCTGCTTGATCAAGCGCCGTGCTTCCCCGTTGGATTGTGTCAGGCCGGCTTCGGTGAAAGCTGCTGCTGTCAAGAGGCCATCACGCACTGAGGCGAGAGGCACTTCCGCGGTTGGCAGGGCATCATCCGTAGTGCCCGCGCCAAAAACAGCCTCAGCCGCGCGAGCAGCTTCTGCAGCCGCATCTGCACCATGCAGCAGTGTGGTGGCTGCATTTGCAAGGGCCATCTTCGCCTTGTTGATGTCAGCGCCCTGAAGGCGCTCAAGGGCCTGGATCTCTTCGATTGGCAAATCGGTGAAGAGCCGTAGGAAGCGCCCGACATCAGCGTCTTCCGTATTACGCCAGAATTGCCAGTATTCATAAGGGGAGCGACGATCCGCATTCAGCCAGACGGCGCCATCTGCCGTCTTGCCCATCTTTCCGCCTGACGCGGTGGTGATGAGGTGGGCTGTCAGGCCGTAGGAATCGCCACCATCGGCCTTGTGGACGAGATCGACACCGCCGAGGATATTGCCCCACTGGTCTGAGCCGCCAAGCTGCAGCCGGCAATTGTGCCGGCGATAGAGCTCCAGAAAATCGTAGGACTGCAGGAGAAGGTAATTGAACTCGAGGAAGGTGTAAGGTTGCTCACTGGCAAGGCGCCGGGCCACCGTATCCTGCTTGACCATCGTATTGATCGTGAAATGAACGCCGACCTCGCGAAGCACTTCAATATAGCCGAGCTTGTTCAACCAATCATCATTGTTCACCATGATGGCATCGGTTGGACCGTCGCCGAATGTCAGGAAAGGTTCGAATGCTTTGCGAATACCCGCAATATTCGCCTCGATCTGCTCATTGGTGAGAAGCGGGCGGGATTTTTCCTTATCGGTCGGGTCGCCAATCTTCGTCGTGCCGCCGCCCATAAGCACAATGGGCTTTCCGCCACACTGCTGAAGATGACGAAGCATCATGATTTGAAGCAGCGAGCCAACGTGCAGGCTGTCGGCGGTCGCGTCGAATCCGATATAGGCTACGGGTGTGCCAGACACACAGTATTCATCCAGAGCGTCAGGATGTGTAATCTGCTTGGTGAATCCGCGTTCCTCAAGTGTTTGAAGAAACTCAGATTTGAACTGGCTCATCGGCTCGACTCCCTAAACGGAGAGCGCAGCTAGCACGGGAGAGACACAGATTGAACCTACAGAATGAGGAATTTGAGCCGGTATGGGCGGCAGGTTTCATGTCTGGCACTTCCATTGATGCTGTCGATGCAGCGTTGATTCTCACTGATGGCGTAGATGTGTTGGATTTCGGTCCTGTCGCAGAGCAGAAATATGCACCGGATGAGCGCGAAATCCTCAAGCAGGCGGTCGCTGCGGCCCGCGAATGGAACTGGCAAGGGGCGCCGCCCGAACGCGTTTTCAACGACGCAAAAAATGTCCTGACCAGCACGCATGGCGCTGCGTGGGAGATGCTCATGTCTGAGTGGTCAGGGCCAAGCCCGGTTATTGCGGGTGTTCATGGTCAGACGGTTCTACACAGAGCGCCAGGCCGTGGGATGAAAGGGGAGACGCTTCAGCTGGTCGATGCCGGCGCCTTGCGGCGACAATTGGATATCCCATTGGCCTTCGATTTCCGTTCGCATGACGTTTCCGAAGGCGGCAATGGCGCGCCACTGGCGCCAGCTTACCATGCTGCACTCTTGCGCAGGCTCGGCACCGGCGACAGTGCGGCGGTGCTCAATCTCGGCGGCGTTGCCAACATAACTTACAGGAAGAGCGACGGCAGCCTGTACGCTTTTGATACGGGGCCGGCGAATGGTCCTATCGATGAATGGGTCGAAGGACATGGAGCCGGAACACATGATGATGGTGGTCGTCTGGCGGCCGCAGGGCGTGTTAACGAGGGCGCCTTGAGGCAATGGATGGCGCATCCCTGGTTTGATGAAGCGCCCCCGAAGAGCCTCGACAGGTTTGACTTCAACGCCAATCTAGCGCGAGGGCTTTCACTTGAAGATGGCGCGGCAACGCTTACGGCGTTCTCCGCAGAGGCTGTGGCCCATGCGATCCGCGGATTTGAAGACAAGCCGTCCCATATCATCCTGTGCGGAGGAGGACGCCACAATCCTCAGCTGGTGCGAGAACTTAAGCAGCGTTGCGCCTGTGATGTGAAGACGGCTGAGGACGTGGGCTGGCTGGGCGACTCGATCGAAGCTCAGGCATTCGCCTTCCTGGCAGTCAGGACCCTGCGTCGTCTGCCAATCAGTTGGCCTGGCACGACGAGCGTGCGTGAGCCAATGACTGGTGGTGAACTGTTGCCCTAGTCTTCGTCGTCGTCACCATTTTCGCCATCATCATCAGCAGCGTCTTCGTTGGACTTGTCGGTGATGGCGGCCTGCCCACGAACCTTCTTTGTCTCCGCTTCGGCGCGCATCTTCTGCTCGTCCTCAATAAGCCGACGGTCGACATAAGCTTCGCATTTGGAGAGCAGATCGTCCTGTTTGCCGGTGAAGAAGTGGTTGGCGCCGGCGATATTGTCACGTTCGATGACTTCGCCCTTTTGAACGCGCACTTTGGTCAACGCACGCTCAACATCTTTCGGGCCAGAGATCTTGTCGCTTTCCCCGGAGATGATGAGACCGGAGGCGGGGCAGGGGGCCAGGAAAGCGAGATCATAGTGATTGCACGGTGGGGCGATGGCCAGGAAGCCATCGATCTCCGGGCGGCGCATCAGTAGCTGGAGCGTGATCCATGCGCCGAAGGAATAGCCGGCGCACCACACGAAGCGCGGGCTTTCCGTCAGGTTTTCCATATAGTCCAGCACATAGGCGGCATCTTCGAGTTCGCCGACGCCTTGGTCGTAGACGCCCTGGGAGCGGCCGACACCGCGTGTGTTGAAGCGAAGAACCCCAAATCCACGTTTCTCGAACATCTGATAGAGACGGATCGTGATCGGATCCTGCATCGTGCCGCCGGCACGCGGGTGGGGGTGCAGGATCAGCGCGATCGGCGCTCCCTCCTGGGGCGGTTCGGTATAGCGAGCTTCTATACGGCCAGCCGGCCCCGGAATGATGAGTTCTGCCATGGAGGGCGCCTCTTCAGTTTAAGCGATCGAGGAAGTGCGAAGTGGGCGCTTTAGAGGAAAGCGGCAAGGAAATGCAAGTTTTTGTGTAAGAGTGAGGCATGATACCCTAAGTGCCGGTTCATGATCTATGCAGACTACAACGCAACGGCGCCTCTGAGGCCTGAAGCGCGAGAGGCAATGCTCGAAGCGCTAGAGGTCGGCGCGAACCCGTCCAGCGTGCATGGGCCGGGGCGAAGGGCTCGCAAGTTAATGGAAAAGGCGCGGTCTCAGGTCGCCACCGCCCTTCGCGGGCTACCGCAGGATATTGTTTTCACATCGGGCGGCACGGAAGCAATTGCTCTGGCGATCCATGGTGTCGTGCGCAAGCTTGATGCCCGCTGCACGCTCCTCGTTTCTGCGATTGAGCATGAAGCAGCATCCAGGAATGCCGGCCATGCGAGCGCACCGGTCGAGACGGTCTATGTTACCGGGGAAGGGCAGATCGACCTGAATAGCCTGCGTGACCGTCTCGGCCGCTGGGACAGCACGGCGTCCGGAATGCCCGTGCTGGTCCTGATGCTGGCCAACAACGAGACCGGCGTGGTCCAGCCGGTGCAGGAAGCTGCTGCCATGGTCCGCGACGCTGGCGGATTGACAATCTGTGACGGCGTGCAGGGGCTGGGCAAACTCCCGTTGAATGTTTCGCTTCTGGGCGTCGACTACCTCGCGCTTTCCGCGCACAAGGCTGGAGGACCGCAAGGGGCGGGAGCGCTTTGGATGCGTAGTGGCGCACCGCTGCTGCCTTATCTTTTTGGCGGCGGCCAGGAAAGGTCCCTGAGATCCGGAACAGAAAACCTGTCGGGCATCGCTGGTTTTGGCGCTGCAGCCGAAGCGGCAGTGCGTGATCTGTCGAGTATGAAGACTCTGGCCGGCCTGCGCGACGCCATGGAAGACCGGCTGATCTCAGAAGCCGGTGTGACCGTCTTCGGCAAGACTGCGGCTCGGCTCCCCAATACGTCGAATTTCGCCTATGATGGATTTCGGGCCGAGACTCAGGTCATGGCGTTGGATCTGGCCGGAGTGGCCGTCTCGTCAGGGTCGGCGTGCTCCAGTGGCAAGGTCAAAAGATCCATCGTCCTATCTGCGATGGGCGCGCCGGACACCCTTGCGGAATGTGCGATACGCACCAGCTATGGATGGAGGAGTGAGGACTCGGATTTCGAGCGTACGGCAGATGCCTGGCTCGAGGCACTCCGGCGCCGCAACATGAAGGAGACAGCCTGACATGGCTGATGATGTGAAGGTCAAGGAAGGCATTGATGCCGGTACCGTCGCTGCGGCGAAGGCGCTGCAGTCTGAAAACTATTCGGCTGGCTTCAAGACTGACATCGAAACGGAATACGCACCGAAAGGTCTGAATGAGGATGTTATCGCCTTCATTTCTGACAAGAAGGGCGAGCCGCAATGGATGCTGGATTGGCGTCTGAAGGCGTTCGAACGGTGGAAAACGATGAAGGAGCCCGGCTGGGCCAAGGTCCAGTACGAGCAGATCGATTATCAGGACCTTTATTACTACGCCGCACCGAAGCGTGGCGCGAAGTATGAATCGATTGACGATGTTCCGAAGGAAATCCTCGATACCTATGAAAAGCTCGGCATACCGCTTCGTGAGGCAGAGGTCCTGCTTGGCGTGGAAGGGTCTGCCGAGACGGCTGCTGAAGCCCGTGGCGGGGCCAACAGTTCACGCGTTGCCGTAGACGCAGTCTTTGATTCCGTCTCTGTCGCCACAACCTTCCGAAAGGAACTCGAGAAGGCTGGCGTGATCTTCATGTCGATTTCGGAGGCGCTTCGTGAGCATCCCGAACTCGTGAAAAAATATCTCGGTACCGTTGTTCCCCAGTCGGACAATTTCTTTGCGACGCTGAACAGCGCAGTCTTCTCCGATGGGACCTTTGTGTATGTGCCGGAGGGTGTCCGGTGCCCAATGGAACTGTCGACCTATTTCCGGATGAATGCGGAGAATACAGGTCAGTTCGAGCGTACCCTGATCATTGCCGACAAGGGCTCTTATGTTTCTTATCTTGAAGGCTGTACCGCCCCGATGCGTGATGAGAATCAGCTTCACGCGGCGGTTGTGGAACTCGTGGCGCTTGACGATGCTGAGATTAAATATTCCACAGTCCAGAACTGGTGGCCGGGTGACGAGAATGGCAAGGGCGGTATCTACAATTTCGTGACCAAACGCGGCGACTGTCGTGGTGCCCGCTCCAAGATCAGCTGGACACAGGTCGAGACCGGCTCCGCTGTGACCTGGAAGTATCCCTCCTGCATTCTTCGCGGTGACGACAGCACCGGCGAGTTCTATTCGATTGCTGTGACCAATGGGCGCCAGATGGCCGATACGGGTACGAAGATGATCCACCTTGGCAAGCGCACGCGCTCACGGATCATTTCAAAAGGCATTTCAGCTGGCCGGTCGGACAATACCTATCGCGGCCTTGTCCAGGTCCACAAGAAGGCCGATAAGGCGCGTAATTTCACGCAATGTGACTCCCTCCTGATTGGGGGCGATTGCGGCGCGCATACCGTGCCTTATGTCGAGAACCGGCGTGCCGATGCCCAGCTTGAGCATGAGGCGACGACGACGAAACTTTCCGAAGATCAGCTTTTCTATGCTCGCCAGCGTGGCCTGGGCGAGGAGGAAGCTGTTGCGCTTCTGGTGAATGGCTTCGTTCGGGATGTTATGCAGCATCTACCGATGGAATTCGCAGTCGAGGCGCAGAAACTTCTGGAAGTCAGCCTTGAAGGCAGTGTCGGCTAGTGGGTGATACCACGTTCACCGAGTGGCTGGCCGCTTTCAGCAACCGATATGCGGAAAGCGCGCCGGAAAGCCTTGCAGAACTTTTTTCTGAGGATGTCGACTACCACCACACGCCCTTTGAGGCGCCGGTGCGCGGGCAGCATGCCCTGACGCAATTCTTTCGGGACACGCTCGAGCTTCGTCGTGAAACCAGTTTCAAGGCTGAGACTATCCACGAGGACTCCGCTGTGGGCTGGGCCAAGTGGTCCAGCACCTTCACACGCAAGGGGACCGAAGACCCTGTCCGTCAGGAAGGTGTCTTCAAGGTTGTTCTGAATGATGTGGGCGTGTGCGTGGAACTGCATCAGTGGTGGAATTCCCTTGAGCCGGGCCAGGGCGATCTCATGCGTGATTTCGACGCCTGAGACTTCGCGTGTGCGCGCATGCTAGTCTCTCCGCAAGTGATTCCGGGGAGCCGATGATCCGATTTTGTTTCCTGTCCGTTTTGCTGATGGCGGCGTGCACGTCGAATGACGCGTCGCCCCCCTATTACGTCCCCTACGATGGCTATGGGCAGGGGATGGAGACTGTCTCTGCAACCTATGACGTTCAGCGGCAGACTGGAAACACAAGCATCGATATATCGAGCATTGGCTCGGCGCTCGACGAGTTCCTGTCTCCCGCCGGTGACAGCCTCATCCTGCTGCCTAACCGTCTGGACAAATCAAAGCTCGACTATTCCCTGGAGAGCTTGTCGGAGGTGGATGAGTGGCTGAGGGACATCCATACCATCAACAAGCTGCAGGCTGATGAGGGCAGGGCAGGTGAATCGCTGATCAGCGATGGGCGGGGTGATAATTCCGTGATGTTTGCCGGGCTCTATCTCGGTGAGGTCATACGGATGAATTCCAATCTTGGCTGGCAATGGCAGCGCTTTGACCGGTTCATAGCCAACAACCCCTATTTTACCGAGCATTACGGCTACGAGCCAGGCTTCGACTCTTTTGTGCTTGTCGGGCCGCAGGGCGTTGCCACGCCGATCAATACTGCTTTGAAACGGGTCCTGCTCGGTAAGGAAGAAAGCCTTAGGTTCATTGGTGACCTGCTGGTGGAGCCGATTGACCTGGATGCAGCCACTTCAGGCTATAATTTCTACGGCCTCGACGAAATTCGCTGACATCCGGACGATTTCACGCACGTACAGGCTTTGAAATTGCCGTGTGACTCTCTACATCCGCGGCATGTTGAAGCTTGATGATCTGTCCGCCCGCGTGGGTGAGGGCGATGAAGCGAAGACCATTCTGAATGGCCTCTCGCTTGAGGTGCCTGCGGGCGAAGTCCATGCCATCATGGGGCCCAATGGCGCAGGTAAGTCGACCCTCTCCTATGTCCTGACAGGGCGGGAGGGTTATGAAGCCTCTGCTGGCTCCGCTATGCTTGAGGGTGAGGATCTCCTCGCCATGGAGCCCGAGGAGCGCGCGGCGAAAGGTGTTTTCCTGTCCTTCCAATATCCGGTGGAAATTCCGGGTGTGCCTGTCATGACGTTTGTTCGAGCCGCGATGAATGCGCAGCGCAAGGCACGCGGCGAGGATGAGATTTCTGCGCCAGACTTTATCAAGAAGGCGCGTGAAGTAGGTGCCAAGCTGAAGATAGACGCCGACATGCTCAAGCGTCCCGTCAATGTCGGTTTTTCCGGTGGTGAGAAGAAGCGCCTCGAGATCTTCCAGATGATGATGATCGAACCGCGCTTTGCCATTCTGGATGAGACCGATTCTGGCCTCGACATCGACGCTCTGAAAACGGTTGCGGACGGGGTGAATGCGCTTCGCAGTCCTGACCGCGCCATGCTGGTCATCACGCACTACCAACGCCTGCTGGATCATATACGACCGGACAAGGTCCACGTGCTGGCCAAGGGCCGCATCATCAAGACCGGGGGGCCGGAACTGGCCGAACAGCTTGAAAGCGAAGGCTATGACGGGATTCTGGGAGAAGTGCTTTGACGCTCGAAGACGTCAGAAACCAGTTCACGGATCCAACGCCGGCGGACCTCCAGCTGATCGCCAGATATGGCGAGCTGCCTGATGATGCGCGCAGGGCACGGGCATTCGAGGCATTTGCTAAATCCGGCCTTCCCAATCGGCGCATGGAGCAATGGAAGTGGACGGACTTTCGCGCAGGTGCCAGCTCGCTTGAGACATCGTCCGGAAAGGCGAATGTCGAGCTTCCGCTGCCGGATAATGCCTTGCTGTTGCGCTTTGATGGCAAGCGGTGGCATTTGCCGGAAAAGCTTCCGACGGGCCTGAATGTCTTCGAAAAGACCGAGGCGCAAGCACTTGGCAATGCGGAGGAGCTGCCAATGGCGGCGCTTGCTGCGGGGCTGACGGGGCATCCAAAATCAATCGATATTCTCCAAGTCGAGGTCACCGCTTCCATTGAGCAACCGGTTTTTCTGGATTTTGACTTCGCCGGGCGCGAGATGGCTTTTGCCCGCATTGCCTTTGTTGTGCGCCCTCAGGCCCGGATCGATGTCATTGAACAACACCGGGGCGGCGCTGGCCTAAGCTCCACAATTATTGAGTTCGGTCTTCAGAAAGGGGCCCAGGCATCGCGAACGCTGCTTCAAGCTGGCGGGAAAGAAGAGGCCACGGCCGTGACGGCCGCTATAAGTCTGGAAGAAAATGCCCGATTTAAGCAGACCGCGCTGGGTTTTGGTGCCAAGGTCGCCAGGATTGAGACGCGTGTAAGCTATAATGGCCCGAACGCTACGGCGTCCCTCAATGCGGCCTATCTGCCAGCACCAGGGTATCATGTCGATTTCACCAGCAACGTCTGGCACGGCGCAGAATCCTGCACGACCCGACAATTGACAAAGGGCGCTGTCCCCGATGGCGGACGCGGTGTTTTTCAGGGCAAGTTCCATGTGCCCCGAACGGTCGGCCAGCACACGGATGCGGATATGCAGCATAAGGCCCTGCTGCTTGAAGATGGTGCTGAGGTTTTCGCCAAGCCAGAGCTGGAAATCTATGCCGATGACGTCGAATGTGCGCATGGCAATACATCCGGCCAGCTGGACGAGACAGCGCTGTTTTACATGCGTCAACGCGGCATCCCAAAAGCTGAAGCTCGAGCGCTTTTGACCGAAGCCTTCATCGTAGAAGCGTTGGCCACTGCACATGACGCTGTGAAGGACGCGTTGAACGAGGCGTCGCGTAACTTCCTGCGCCGGGAAGGCTAGGTCGCGCCATGTCCCTCGATATCAATCATGTTCGCAGCCAGTTTCCGATCCTTGGTAGGGAAGTGAACGGTGAACCGCTTATCTATTTCGACAATGCGGCGAGCGCCCAGAAGCCGAACGCCGTACTTGATGCGATGAGCGATCAGGCCCGAACGGCCTATGCCAATGTTCATCGTGGGCTGCATACACTCGCCAACGAAACGACCGAAGCCTTTGAGGGAGCACGGTCCACCGTACAGCGGTTCATCAATGCGCCGGCACCGGCGAATATCATCTTTACCAAAGGTGGTACCGAAGCGATCAATCTCGTCGCATCCGGCATCGGTCAGCAGATTGAGCCCGGTGACGAGATTGTCCTGTCGGTCATGGAGCACCACTCCAATATTGTGCCATGGCACTTCCTGCGTGAACGCCATGGCGCGGTGCTGAAATGGGTGCCTCTACTGGAAGACGGCACCCTGGACATGGAGGCCTATGCAGAAGCGCTGACACCACGCACAAAGATTGTCGCCGTGACGCATATGTCGAACGTTCTCGGTACCGTAACTGATGCAGCGAAGATCGTTTCTCTGGCGCATGAGACCGGTGCCCGGGTGCTTCTGGATGGCTGCCAGGCGGGGGTTCATCTCGACGTTGATGTGAGGGCGCTGGGTTGTGATTTCTATGTCCTGACCGGCCACAAGATTTACGGCCCCACAGGCGTTGGCGTGCTTTATGGCACGTCCGAAGCGCTGGATGCCTTGCCACCCTATCAGGGCGGCGGCGAAATGATTGAAATCGTCGAGCAGGACCGCGTGACCTACAATGCGGCTCCTCACAAGTTTGAAGCTGGAACACCACCAATCCTGCAAGCGATAGGGCTCGGTGCCGCAATCGACTGGCTCAACGGGTTCGCGTTTGACCAGGTAATTCAGCATGAAGAGGACCTGCATCAGCGTGCAATTGACGCCCTCGCAACGGTCAATGGACTTAGGGTCCACGGGCAAGCCCCGGGGAAAGGACCTGTTCTCTCCTTCAGTATCGAGGGCATACATCCTCATGACATTGCGCAGCTGCTTGATCGCTACGGCATCGCCGTACGTGCAGGCCACCATTGCGCACAGCCATTGATGACCCATCTAGGAGTTAGTGCTACAGCCCGCGCGAGCTTTGGTATCTACAATACGATGGAAGAGGTGGATGCCTTCATTGAGGCCCTCCTCAAAGCGCGTTCCATGCTGTTATAAGGAGTGAAATGGCTGACGATATGCGACTCCCGGAGACTGCAGACGCCGCGGCGCAAAGCGCGGACGGGGAAGCTACGTCCAAAATTCCGCAGGATGAGCTTAACAGGATCACAGATGATCTGATCGCGGCATTCAAATCGGTTTTCGACCCCGAAATTCCGGTGGATATCTATGAGCTGGGACTGATTTACAAAGTGGACATCGATGACGACCGCAAGGTCGATGTCGATATGACGCTGACAGCGCCCGGTTGCCCCGTTGCGGGCGACATGCCCGGATGGGTCGAGAACGCAGCGCGAGGCGTAAAGGGTGTGGATGATGTTGAAGTCCGCCTCACCTTCGATCCTCCCTGGGATCCTTCGCGTATGTCTGATGAAGCGCGTCTCGCGCTCAACATGCTCTAGTTGACAGATCCCTTAAGGCTTCACATCTCCACATCATGGCCAGACGACCGAAACCAAAACTAATCAGCCTCTCAGACGCTGCTGCGGAGCGTGTGCGGGAGATCATGGAAGATAAAGGTGCCGGCTACCTCCGCGTTGGCGTCAAGAATGGCGGTTGTGCGGGGATGGAATACGTCATGGATTACGTCGAAAAGCCAGAGGAGCTCGACGAAATCGTAGAGGATAATGGCGTAAAGATTGTCGTTGATGCAAAGGCGGTTCTCTTCCTCCTTGGCTCAATCGTCGATTTTGAAACGACGACGCTTCATGAGAAGTTCGTCTTCCGCAATCCCAACCAGACGGATGCTTGCGGCTGCGGCGAAAGTGTTACGATCATGCCGGCGACTGCAGACAGCTGATCTTCTTAGGGCGCCGGCCCGACCGTGATGCCGGGCCGATCACAAGACAGTATTTCACAAAGTTCAGCTTTGTTTGTTCGGATTCGTGACCGGGCAATCATTCGCAAACGCCTTGAATGCCTCGTTTGCCTCCGGCATTGTCACAGAGATTTCGGGCCGCGCAGGCATTTTCCAGGTGACGGTTTCACCTTTTATGGCTGCATTATAGAGTTTTTTGGCCGTAAGCTCTTTATGAGCGATAGCGACCTTGAGGCTCGGGAAATATGTCCAGCCAGCTTTAAAGGGCTCGCTGTCGCCGATCGTCATGGCGATGTCGTGGCTCTTGGAGCGTGATGTTTCCTGCGCCATCATCTCAAGAATATCCCCCGGGACTGTTGTGAGACCAGCGGTAAGGTTCCCGTCAGCACAGTTAAAGAAAACACCATGCTCCTGCTCAGTGCCGGAAGCGATGAGAACAACGTCGTCGTTTTCAAGAGTTTTCGCTGATTGCCATTCATTAGTATCTGCCGCGATGGCAGTTGCGGGCAGGGCGAAAGCAGCGATCGCTGCAGTTACAGCTATGAGACGTGACATAAGGTGTATCCTCCGATTATGAAGGATATTGAATAACAATAATTACATATTGAGTAAAGGTAATTATTTATCGCTGTTCATGCTTTGAGAATCCCGCGCGCCTGCTAACTTAGCTTCGCGCAGCTGCTTTCATGGGATCAGGCAGTAGGGTGGTCGTCTCGACGGATGAACCAGAAGCTTCGACCAGGAGTTTCGTGGACTGCTCTTCAACTGCCGCGGTCAGCATTTGTAGGAAGTCCTCTTTCGTACGTCCTGGCTCAATTGGCGGAAGAAATTCTATCACCGCTGTGCCTGGTGTTTTTTGCAACGCTTCCTGCTTCCAGAAGCACCCCAAATTCGTGGCAACAGGAATGACAGGGACCTGCATCGCCTTCTGCATATGCCAAACGCCGGGCTTATAGCGATAGTGATATCCGGGAGGCGCAAGGTGGCCTTCCGGGTAAATGAGGACTCGCCGGCCTTCCCTGGCGGCCAGCTCCATGCCCTCGGCAAGGGATTTGGCTTTGCGGTCTCCACCGCCACACGTGTCGATAACGATAGCTCCGAGCTTTCGCAGGATGCCACCGACAAAGGGGAAGCGTTCAAGATGATCGCCCGTCACAAAGGCCAGATTGTCAATTTCCGGGTAGATCATGAAGCCATCGCCCCAGCTCTGATGTTTCGCGGCGACGATGAACGGCCCATCGGGAAGACAATCGCGGCCACGAACTTCAAGACGGATCCCGGCCACCCAGCGCAAAGCCAGACGGATCGCCCGCGTATAGGACCGGATCACCGCTGAGGTGGCCGACCGGCCGGGCAAGGCAAGCGTGACAAGCGCCACCAGGACATAGATGACCGAGAGAGCATAGTAGATCCCGGTAAACAGAAGACCTCGCAGCATGAGATGACCACCTATTTCTGATACAGAACGGCCAGGATGGCCCGGGTGAATGCAGGAGCATGAGCTGAAAACGGACCGGGCAGCCTGTTATAGATCTTGTTCTGGGCAGCCTGCATCACGATTCCCAAAGTCATGGCCGTCAGAAGGGCTGGATCTGCTTCAGGTATCTCGCCTGCCGCTATCATGGCTTCAAGGATTCGCTCGAAACGGGTGACGGGATCATTCTCGCGGCGCGTATCATGCGGCAGGAAGCGATTGAGTGACACAAGATGAAACGAGAAGAGGAGCCAGTCTTTATCCGCGAGGGTACAGTAAGCCAGGACAGCTCTGTGAATTCGCTCTTCCACTGTCCCTGGCTGGGAAAGCGCTTCACTCAGCATTTCCCCAAGGCGGTTATGTGTCTCCATGAAAAGGGCAAGAGCCAGCTCGTCTTTTCCCTTATAGTGGCGATAGAGCGCCCCCTCAGAGACGCCTGCCTGATTGGCGATCTGGCGGGTAGTGGCCGCGTCCACACCTTCATCCACGAATAGCTGCAGGGCCGCCCGCTCAATGCGTGGCTTGGCGTTGCGTGATCGTTCTTTGCGCTCTGGTGAATTTGCGGGCATGGCAAGTCTCCTCAGTCGGAATATATATCGCTAATTCGCATATTGCAAGTGAGCGCTTACTAACTAATGGAGTGGGCTAGTATTGCATGGCCCGCTGCAATCGCTCATTGATCGCACTTGTTTGCAATGTATGCCCTCCACAGATATAGGCACGGACCTCAAGTTCCGGGGAGAGAAACTTATGAAGTTCAGATTTGCAGCTGCAGCGTCCGCATTTTTCGGCTCTGCACCTATTGCGTTTGCGCAAGAACAGGGCGGCGCCGGTGGCGGCCTGATGGCGCAGCTCATCTTTTTTGTTCCCCTGATCCTGATCTTCTACTTCCTGCTTATCCGGCCCGCCAATCAGCGCCAGAAAAAGCATAAAGCGATGATCGAGGCGGTCGTGCGGGGCGATACGGTCATTACCTCTGGAGGGCTCATCGGCAAGGTCGCGAAAGTCACGGATCAGGAAATCAGTGTTGATCTGGCTGAAGGGCTCCGGGTGCGGGTCGTCAGGTCCATGATTGCTGATGTGCGCGGAAAGAATGAGCCGGCACCAGCCAACGATTCCAAATCGTCCTGAACCTGACCGGGGACTGCCACCATGCTGAATTTTCCGGGCTGGAAAGTCGCTCTCATTGCCATCGTTCTTCTTTGGGGAGGCCTGCTTGCACTGCCGAATGCGTTCAGTGACGGTTTTCTCGGAATTGAACCGGTCGATACCGGTGCCAACGATGCTCAGTCAGTTGCCCAGTATGAGCAGCAGATGGCGGAGGCCGAGAGTTCCTGGTGGCCCAGCTTTCTTCCCACCAGCAAGGTAAATCTGGGCCTGGACCTGCAAGGCGGTGTCTATCTGCTCACCGAAATTGATCCTGAAGAGGTTGCAGCCAACCGGCTCGAGACGATTCAGGCCGATATTGTGCAGGTGCTCAATCAGCAACCGATCATCAAGCGGCCTCAGCCAGAACAGCAGGGCACCCGCCTTCCGATCACGCTCAATAATGCGGAAGACATGGACGATGCGATCAGGCGCCTGCGGCGGATCAACCCAACAATTGGGGCCGTGGGCGGACAGAAAGTGTTGACCATTGAGCGCAATGGTGAGCGGCAGATTGAGGTTCGGGTTTCCGACGATGCGATGAATGCGCTGGCGTCCGACGCTCAGGAAAAGATGATCGAAATCATCCGCCGGCGACTCGATCCCGATGGGGTCAGTGAAATCGGGATTACGCCTCAGGGCGAGACCCGTATCGTTATCGAAGCGCCCGGCGAGGCAGATCCACGACGCATCAAGGATATCCTGAGCCAAGCTGGTCGCATGACTTTCAATATGGCCAATTCGGATCCGTCTGCGATCCGCGCTGCTCAGGCTGCCCGCCCGCGGCCGGGCTGGGAGCTGCTGGAAGACGACAATGGCATGCCTCTACTGGTTAATCGCACGCCCGTCGTCACAGGCAGTGATATTGCAACCGCCAATCAGGGGCGAGACCCCGATGACAATTCGCCCGCCGTCGATTTCCGCCTTTCGGGTGGCGGCGCTGAGCGGTTTGGCCGCACGACAGCCAATAATCGCGGCGAGGTCTTTGCGATCGTCCTCGATGGACGGGTCATGTCGGCGCCGCGCATCAACGAACCCATCTGGGGTGGAAATGTTCAGATCACTGGCCAGTTCACTATGCAGGAAGCCCAAGACCTGGCCGCAATCATCGAGGCCGGTGAGCTGCCTGCAAAACTGAACTTCATTGAAGAGCGGACGGTGGGCCCGGGCCTCGGGGCTGACTCCATCAAAGCGGGTACACGGGCGAGTATCATTGGGCTTGTTCTCGTGGCCGTCTTCATGATTCTGGCTTACGGACTCGTTGGCGGATTTGCCGTGGGCTCGCTGTTTGCGAATATCGTCCTTATCCTTGGCGCTCTGTCCGGTCTCGGTGCTACGCTAACACTGCCTGGTATCGCCGGGATCGTGCTGACGATCGGTATGGCCGTCGATGCCAACGTGATCGTTTTCGAGCGTATTCGGGAAGAGCAACGGTCCGGCCGGTCTCCGGCCACGGCTGTCATTGCAGGCTATGAGCGCGCCCTTGCGACGATCCTGGACGCGAACATTACAACCTTCATTGCTGCGGCAATCCTTTACATGCTGGGATCGGGCCCGGTGAAGGGCTTTGCTGTTACCCTCGCAATCGGCATCGTCACGTCGGTGTTTACCGCCTTCGTTGTGACGCGTTGGTTCACGGCCATGTGGCTGAAGACCATGAAGCCGCGCCGGCTAGCGATCTGAGGAGAGAAACATGCTTCTGCAATATTGGCCTCAGCGCACGAATCTCAGCTTCATGGCGTTACGCTTTCCGGCGTTCCTGTTCTCCCTGATCCTGATTGCGGCCTCTTTCACACTGATTTTCACGAAGGGCCTGAATTTCGGGATCGACTTTGCGGGCGGCTCCGTCATCGAGATCGAGCAGCCTGAGGGTGTGAATGAGCAGGACGTCCGTCAGGTCGTGGGTGATCTTGGCCTGGGCGAAGTACAGGTCAACGCCGCGCGTGGTACCGGGGTTGATGCCATTGAGGTTATTGTCATCCGGTTTGCGACGCAGGACCCCGAAGATGGCGATCAGGAGTCAGCTCAGCAAACGGCCAATAATGAGGTTCGCTCCGCGCTTGAAGAGGCGTTTCCCGGCGTCAACATTCGAAGCAGTGCCGCGGTTGGCCCTAAAGTTTCCAGCGAACTCTTGCGCAGTGGTCTTATTGCCCTGGGCGTCGCGCTCGCGCTGATGATGCTGTATATTTCGGTACGGTTTCAGTGGAAGTACGCTGTGGGTGCTGTTGCCGCGCTATTTCACGATGTGCTTATCACCATGGGCATGTTTGCGCTGACCCAGTTCGAATTCAATCTTTCTACCATTGCCGCGCTTCTGACGATTGTCGGTTATTCCATGAATGACACTGTGATCGTCTTTGACCGCGTGCGTGAGGAAGCGCGCAAATACAAGAAAATGGAGCCGGCGAAGGTTATCGACCTTGCAATCAACCAGACACTTTCTCGGACCCTTCTGACGTCCGGCACGACATTGCTGGCACTGTTCAGTATTTACCTCTTCGGCGGCACGGTACTCAGCGGGATGAGTTTTGCGCTTATTTTTGGTGTCATCATCGGCACCTACTCCTCGGTCTTCGTAGCGTCCGCTGTGGTGCTGATGCTGGGTCTGGACCAGGGCGAGAAGCAACGACGCGAAGTCGAGGGGTTCCAGGGCGTCTGATCAGAAGGCGAACTGTTCCCGGAGAATGCGCTCATCGAGCGCGTGGCCCGGATCGAAGAGCATCGTAAGCGGCTTGGAGCGATCCTCAAGGACGCTGACATGTGCAATGTCACGGACTTCCTGATTATCGGCTGCGGCTGCAACGGGGCGGCGGTTAGGCTCAACAATCTCAAATTCGACTTTTGCATCATGACGCAGCAGGGCGCCTCTCCAGCGTCGAGGCCGGAATGCGCTAACTGGCGTCAATGCCAGAAGATTGGCCCCGATCGGCATGATCGGGCCGTGGGCCGAGAGATTGTACGCTGTTGAGCCGGCTGGTGTGGCCACCATGATGCCGTCACAGGTGAGCTCGCTCATTCGTTCGCGACCGTCCACCTGTATCCGGAGCTTTGCGCTTTGGGCGGTCTCACGAAACAGCGAGACCTCGTTGATGGCCAGGCGTTCATAGCGCTCCCCATGAACATCGGTTGCGATCATGCGCAGGGGCAGGAGTGTTGCCTTTGACGCCTTGTTGATACGCTCGTAAAGATCCTCCTCATCGAAATCGTTCATGAGGAATCCGACGGTGCCCCGGTTCATTCCGTAGACAGGCTTACGGTCATCAAAACGGCGACGCATGGCTTCCAGCATTGAGCCGTCGCCGCCTAAAGCCACGATAACTTCGGCGTCTTCTTCAGGACACTGGCCATAGCGTTTCGTGAGCCGCTGCAGCGCTTCCTGAGCCTCGGGCCTGCGTGAGGCCCTGAACGAGATCTGAATTTTCATGGCGCCCATGTCAGCCCCGGTATCTTCAGCGTCAAGCTATGAGTTACGTGACACTGGCGTCAGGTACCGGTTTTCCTGTATGCTGGCAAAAGACAAATTTCAGGAGGACCGCATGCCGGACGATATGAAGACGATCACTGTGAAGGACGCCGTTTCGGCAGAGGAGTGGAAAGCCCGGGTCGACTGCGCGATGCTTTATCGTCTCGTAGCCCTGCATGGCTGGGACGACATGATCTTCACACATATCTCCCACCGCGTGCCTGGTCCGGAACATCACTTCCTGATCAATCCTTATGGGATGTTCTTCGACGAGATCACCGCCTCGTCGCTGGTGAAAGTCGATCTCGAAGGCCAGATCGTGATGGACACACCGTATTTCATCAATCCGGCCGGTTTTACGATTCACTCCGCTATCCACGCGAATCGGGAAGACGCAAACGTCGTGATGCACTTGCACACTGACCAGGGCGTCGCTGTCTCAGCACAGAAAGAAGGCCTGCTGCCGGTCTCGCAGACGGCCATGATTGTCCGGGAAGATCTTGCCTATCACGACTATGAAGGCATTGCCTTGGACCTCGACGAACGGGAAAGGCTTGTGGCCGATCTGGGACCGGAAAAGTCAACGATGCTTCTACGTAACCACGGAACGCTGACCTGCGGGACGACCGCCTCCATGGCGTTCACCAAAATGTTCTTCCTGGAACGTGCCTGCAAGATGCAGGTCATGGCGCTTTCCGGAGGCCGCGAGAATGTTCTTGAATGCGGACGTGACATTCAGGAAAAGGTCGCCGGTCAGGGAGGCACCGGAATGGAAACGCTGACAGAAAAACTGATCTGGCCAGGGCTGAAGCGCAAACTTGATCGCGAGCTTCCCGGCTACGATGTGTAATGCAGTCTGACTGCGACATTTGCGGCCTACGCACAAACACCTATGGATACGACTTCGTCCGTTTGCCATATAGCCCGCAACAACGAAGCCCCTTGCAAGGGAACCGAGTGATATGAAGCATATCAAGGCATTCGAGGACGCCCTCTCCACAATTCATGAGGAGGGCCGGTACCGCGTCTTTGTTGACCTCCACCGTCACCGGGGCCGTTTCCCGAAAGCGACTGCGCGGTTTGAAGATGGCGAGCGCGAGATTACCGTTTGGTGCTCGAATGACTATCTCGGCATGGGCCAGGATGCCGATGTCCTTCAGGCCATGCATGATGCGATCGATAGCTTCGGCGCCGGCTCTGGCGGTACTCGTAATATTTCGGGCACGACGCGCTTCCACGTCGATCTTGAGAACGAACTCGCCGAGCTTCATGGCAAGTCGGGCGCCCTGCTGTTCACATCCGGCTATGTCGCCAATGAGGCTACACTTTCGACGCTGGGAAAGATTCTTCCGGGCCTGATCATTTATTCCGATGAGTTGAACCACGCATCGATGATCGAAGGCATTCGCCGCTCCGGTGCAGACCGGCGCATCTTCCGTCATAATGACGTAGAGCATCTGCGCGCATTGATAGAGAATGACGATCCGGATCGTCCCAAGCTCATCGCGTTCGAAAGTGTCTACTCGATGGACGGCGATATCGGTCCCATAGAAGCATATTGCGACCTCGCCGATGAATTCGATGCGCTAACTTATCTCGACGAAGTCCATGCCGTTGGCATGTATGGAGAAGAGGGGGCGGGCGTTGCTCAACGCGACGGTCTGATGGACCGCGTCGATATCATCGAAGGTACGCTCGGCAAGGCCTATGGTGTCATGGGCGGCTACATCGCTGCGCATGAGACGATCATTGACGCAATCCGTTCGATGGCATCGGGCTTCATCTTCACGACGTCTACATGCCCCGTCATGGCCGCTGGCGCACTGCGCAGCATCCGGAAGCTCCGTAGTGACGAAGGCCGCCAACTTCGGGCTGACCATCAGGCGAAAGCCGCCTTGCTCAAGGAGAAGTTCCGTCAGGCAGGGTTGCCCGTCATGGATAGTGTCACGCACATTGTGCCGCTTCTGGTCGGTGATCCTGAAAAGTGCAAGGCGCTCTCCGACACGCTGCTGTTCGACTTTGGAATCTATGTTCAGCCGATCAACTATCCGACAGTGCCGCGGGGCACGGAACGCCTGCGTTTTACCCCCGGGCCGGTACATGACGAAGTGATGATGGATGAGCTTGTGTCGGCTATTCTGGCGGTCTGGAAGCAGCTCGGCCTCGAAGAACAGGCTGCCTAGCCGACTTTTGCACCAGGCTTGCGACCGAGGCCTATTTTCTTGGCGAATTCGGATCGCTTCGCGGCATAGTTCGGGGCGACCATCGGGTAATCCGGTGCAAGTCCCCATTTATCCCGGTATTCGTCCGGAGAGAGCCCGTAGCGATTGCGCAAATAGCGCTTCAGCATTTTCAACTTTCGACCGTCTTCCAGGCAGATGAGAAAATCGGGCGTAACTGACTTGGCTGGGGGCACTGCCGGCTTGCCCGTTGAAACTGATGGCTGAGTGTCACCAGACAGGCTCTGGAGGATTGTGTGCACCTCCCGGATAATCTCTGGAAGCTGCTGCTGTTGCATGGGGTTCTTCGCGACGTACGCCGATACAACTTCAGTCGTAAGCTCCAGCAACAGTTTGTTCTCATCCCCTGCCATAGAATCTAGCCCCCAATACTCAGCGATTTTTGTCCGAAAACCCAGCTTATACAGATATTCATAGCGTCGTCCCGTTTCCTTACTACAGTATTCGGAGTCTTAGAAAAGATGGCTTGTGTCATTGAATCACGGGACATGGTGACGCGTCACCTTGCCGTGTTTGCTCAAGCCACTTAAACCGGCGTCAGAGCTGCTACGAGGAAATTGCATATGCCCGATACGTCTCCCGCGACGCAATTTGACGCTGGACGCTTTTTTACGGCTGGCGTTGAGGATAGTGATCCCGCTCTAGCTGAAGCGATCAGCAAGGAGCAGGAGCGCCAGCAGCATGAAATCGAGCTCATCGCGTCGGAGAATATTGTGTCAAAGGCCGTGCTTGAGGCTCAAGGCTCAATTCTCACGAACAAGTATGCCGAAGGCTATCCGGGCAAGCGCTACTATGGCGGTTGCCAGTTTGTCGACGTTGCCGAGAATCTGGCCATTGATCGTGCAAAAGCGCTGTTCGATTGCGACTTTGCCAACGTTCAGCCGAACTCAGGAAGTCAGGCAAATCAGGCCGTATTTCAGGCGCTGATAAAGCCGGGTGATACGATCTTGGGCATGAGCCTCGATGCTGGCGGCCATCTTACTCACGGCGCAAAGCCGAATCAGTCGGGAAAATGGTTCAACGCCATTCAGTATGGGGTAAGAGAGAGCGATCATCTCATCGACTTTGATCAGGTGCGAGATCTGGCACGAGAGCATAAGCCCAAGCTGATCATTGCCGGCGGGTCGGCCTATCCGCGCCAGATCGACTTCAAGAAATTTCGTGAAATTGCCGACGAGTTTGGCGCCTATTTCCTGGTTGATATGGCCCACTTTGCGGGGCTGGTGGCGGGTGATGTCCATCCCAACCCGCTAGATTATGCCGACGTTGCGACGACCACCACGCACAAGACCCTTCGTGGGCCTCGGGGCGGCATGGTTCTCACGAATGACGAAACCATCGCCAAGAAAGTGAATTCAGCGGTATTCCCGGGGATTCAAGGCGGGCCGTTGATGCACGTTATCGCTGCCAAGGCTGTCGCTTTTGGTGAAGCGCTCACGCCCGAATTCAAGTCTTACGCGGCCCGGGTCGTGGAAAACGCCCGCGCGATGGCCTCCGCCGCCAAGGAGTGTGGTCTGGATCTCGTGTCTGGCGGGACTGACACCCATGTCGCCCTTATCGACTTGAGGCCAAAAGGTGTGACCGGACGAGACGCTGAAAGCGCCCTCGGCCGGGCGTTCATTACCTGTAACAAGAACGGCGTTCCCTTCGATCCAGAGAAGCCCATGGTAACCAGCGGTATCCGCGTCGGATCACCGGCGGGAACGACCCGTGGATTCGGTGAAGCCGAGTTCCGGCAGATTGGTCGCTGGATCGGCGAAATCGTAGATGCCGTTGCCCAGGGCGAATCTGAAGGTGTCGAAGGACGTGTCCGGGAAGAAGTGAAGGCGCTCACCGCACGGTTCCCGATCTACGGTGGTCTGGGGGCATAAGGTGAAGTGTCCGTTTTGCACTGCAGACAACACCGCCGTTAAGGACTCACGTCCAGCCGAAGACAATACGGCCGTACGCCGCCGACGGGCCTGTGAGGTCTGTGGTGGTCGCTTCACGACATTCGAGCGCGTGCAGCTTCGCGAAATCGTTGTCGTCAAGAGAGATGGCAAGCGCGCGCTCTTTGATCGGGACAAGGTTGCCAAGTCGATCACGATAGCGCTGAGAAAGCGTGCTGTGGGGGACGAGAATGTTGAGCGCCTGGTCTCAGGTGTTGTCCGCAAGCTGGAAAGCAGCGGAGAGACTGAGGTGACGTCTGCCGAAATCGGAGATCTCGTTATGGAGTCGCTCAAGACGGTCGACCCTGTCGGCTATGTCCGTTATGCGAGCGTCTACAAGGATTTCAAGGATCCGAGCGACTTTGCCCGCTTCATAGAAACGTCGGCCCTTGAAGAGGGAAACATCGAAGAGTGACCGCCCGTGCGACCGTGACGCTCAAGATCGCGACGTCGCTGGACAGCCGCATTGCGTTGTCCAATGGCGTCAGCCAGTGGATTACAGGGCCGGAGGCGCGCGCGAAGGCTCATGAAATGCGCGCGGCTCATGATGCTGTTCTGGTTGGCGTAGGAACGGTTGTTGCTGATGACCCTCTGCTCACAGCCCGCACGGTTCCTTTGCCAGAGAAGCAGCCTGTCCGAATCGTGGCTGATAGCCGGTTGAGGACCCCTGCCGAATCCAGGCTGGTGCAATCGACGGCCACGGGGCGTGTGGTGATAGCGCATGCCGAGACTGCCACAACACCAGAGGCATCCTATCCCGGGGATCTCCAATTCTGGCCAGTCGGTGACGGTAAGGGGCGGGTATCACCTGCCGAACTGCTGCGCCGCGCTCGGGCGGAGTCACTTGACCGTATCTTCCTGGAAGGTGGCGGTCAGCTCGCGGCCAGCTTTGTCGGGGCAGGGCTGGTGGAGAGGATTGAATGGTTTCGCGCGCCGATCCTCCTGGGAGGAGACGGCATACCAGCGATAGCGCCTTTGGGGCTTAGTTCGATCGATGCTGCAAGTCATTGGACGTTATCCTCAACTGAAGCCGTGGGTGGCGATATTCTTGAAACGTGGCTCAAGGCCTGATCATCGAGTCCGCGTTGACTTTACGTGACTGATTGGCTGAAGCCGTGCCGCTGCCTATATGCCCCGCAGGAGGGTAGAAATGTTTACTGGTCTGGTCACCGATATCGGAACAATCGAAAGCGCAGAAGACCGGAATGGGCTGCGCCGCATGAGAGTCCGTTCCAGCTATCCGGTTGAGGACATATCGATGGGTGCATCCATCATGCACTCGGGCGTGTGCCTGACCGTGGTCGAATTCGGCGAGTGTGACGGCGGTAGCTGGTTCGACGTCGAAGCCGTTCCGGAAACGCTCTCTCGTACAATGCTCGGAAGTGTCGGCAAGGGCGACACGCTCAATCTCGAGCTTTCATTGAAACTTGGTGCCGAGCTTGGTGGACACTTCGTGTTTGGGCACGTCGACGGGCTTGGTGAGGTCGTGGAAATCGCGGATGAAAGCCAAAGCCATCGCGTGACAATCCGCCCGCCGGGTGATCTTGCTCGCTACTTCGCGACCAAGGGCTCTGTCGCGATTGATGGCGTGTCGCTCACCGTGGCACTGGCGCGTGATAATGGGGACTTCGAAGTCGCTATTATTCCGCACACCTGGGAGGTGACAACGCTTGGGCAATTGCAGGTGGGCCGCAGGGTCAATCTTGAGGTGGATATGCTGGCGCGCTACGTGGCGCGGATGATCGGCACCGACATGCCGGGACAGAAGGTAGCCGAATGACCGACGATATCCACGCCGCAATTTCCTCGATCGATGAAATCATCGAGGACGCCCGCAACGGAAGAATGTTCATCCTCGTCGATGCTGAGGATCGCGAGAATGAGGGCGACCTCGTCATCCCTGCGAGTTTTGCCACGCCGGAAGCCGTGAACTTCATGGCCAAGCACGGCCGCGGCCTGATTTGCCTCGCCATGACGCGGGAACGCGCCAAGACACTCAATCTCGACATGATGGCGCGGGATAATCGCGAAAGCATGCAGACTGCATTCACCGTCTCGATCGAGGCGAAGGAAGGCGTGACGACCGGTATTTCGGCCGCCGACCGTGCGCGCACGGTCGGCGTCGCAATCGACCCGACCAAGGACCATCACGATATCGTTTCACCGGGCCACGTATTCCCGCTCGTCGCGCGCGATGGTGGTACACTCGTGCGGGCCGGGCATACCGAGGCAGCGGTCGACATTTCTCGTCTCTCCGGGCTCTTCCCAGCCGGCGTCATCTGCGAAATCATGAATGATGACGGCACAATGGCCCGCCTGCCGGAGCTCGTATCCTTTGCGCAACTCCATGGGCTCAAGATCGGGACAATTGCCGACCTGATCGCCTGGCGCCGCCAGAATGACCGTTATCTGGAGCGGCGTGTCGAAGCGCCTCTGGACAGCGAATATGGGAACGGGTTCAAGTCCGTCGTATTCCGGAATGCTCTGGACAACTCCGAGCACATTGCGATCGTTCATGGCACGATTGATCCCGATGAGACCGTCCTAGTTCGAGTGCATCGAACAGATGTGCTCGCCGACATTCTCGGTGAAAAGGGGCCGAGGGCAAACCTTGTCGAGAGAGCGATGAAGATTATCGCACAATCGGAGCAAGCCGGCGTCGTCGTGTTTGTGAATACGATGCGGCCGAATTCCCTGGCTGCACGTCTCGGCCTGAAGACAAATGACGGGGAAGAATCCCATACGCCGCTGCGGGAATATGGCGTCGGGGCGCAGATTCTCCGTGAGCTCGGCGTCCGCCGAATGGTTTTTCTGTCCGATACCAAGCCGACGCGTGTCGCGGGGCTGGAGGGGTATGGACTGAGTATTGATGGCTGGCAGCCTCTGACAAAGGATAAAGACTAGAATGGCCCACCGGATACTGATCGCGACATCCCGTTATTACGAGCATATCTCCAGGGAGCTCGAAGCCGGCGTGATGGAGGCGCTGGCGGATGAAGATGTCTCGACCGAAGTCATTGAAGTACCGGGGGCCTTTGAGGTGCCGGGCATTATTGCGATGGCCGCGGATAGCGCGCAGTACGATGGCTACATTGCCCTTGGCTGCGTTATTCGGGGAGAGACAAGCCATTACGATTATGTTTGCGGAGAGAGTGCCCGCGGTCTTATGAGTCTTGCGCTCGAACGCCGGCTCGCAATCGGTTATGGGATTCTGACTGTGGAAAATGAGGCGCAGGCCATGGCTCGCGCTGACCGGAAGCAGAAAAACAAGGGCCGTGACGCAGCAGAAGCCTGTCTTGCGATGCTCAAACTACGAAAGAAATTCGTCAGATGATCGAGAGCCAGAAGCTCCCCTTCGAAGTCATTCGCGCGCGCCGGGCCGGTGCGCGTCTTGCGGCTGTTCAGGCGCTCTATCAGATGGAGCAGACCGGGCAGAGCGGCAAGGCAGTCGTGCGGGAATTCATGGAGGACCGTCTCGGTTTTGGACCTGATGAAGAGCCGATCGAGGAGGCCGATCCGGACCTGTTCAAATTTGTCGTAAATGCCGTAATCGAAAACCAGTCAAAGGTCGATGCAGCCATTCTGGCACGTCTTTCGAAAGGCTGGAAACTCTCACGTCTCGACTCCACCACCCGAGCCATCCTTCGTGCAGCTGCCGCTGAGCTGATCGAGCATCAGGAGTTGTCGAACGCCGTGATCCTCGACGAATATGTCTCCCTTGCGCATGATTTCTTCGAGAAATCCGAGGCGAATTTCGTCAATGCGGTCCTGGAAAACGTGGCGAAGGATCTCCGCGCCACGCAATAGCCGGAGGGCGTGGCGTGTCAGAATTCGATTGGATCGACAGATATCTCAAGCCGATTGCAACCAGTCCAGATGCGATGGGGCTGGAAAACGATGTTGGCCTGTTACAGATTCAGGCCGATAGCCCCGCCACGATTGCAACGCTCGATACGCTGGTTGAAGGCGTTCATTTCTTCAAGACTGACCCGCCTGAGACGCTTTCGAAGAAGCTGCTTCGGGTCAATGTCTCGGACATTTTGTGTAAAGGTGCCCGTCCATGCCAGGCGCTTATGTCTATTGCCGTCCCTGCATGGTTCTCCGAGCAGCACTTCCAGCGCTTCTGCACAGGGTTTGGTGAAGACCTGAGTTTCTGGGGCGTCGACCTGATCGGCGGTGACCTTGTTTCAACGCCAGGTCCGCTGGTGATCTCTCTGGCTCTGACGGGAATTGCCGAGAACGGCCCGGTTCTCCGGTCAGGGGCAATGGCAGGGGACGCAATCTATGCCACCGGGCTGGTTGGCGCAGGCCTCTGCGGTTACGAAGACGCCAAAGCCGGAACATCGAGCCGCTATGCTGACCACTTCAGAGTGCCGGATTTGCCGGGTCTGGCCTTGGCGGACCTGGTCTCACGCTTTGCCAGCGCCTCGATTGATATCTCTGATGGCCTTATTGCAGAGGCACAGCATATCAGTCACGCCAGTAACGTCTCCCTGCAGATTGAGCTTGGCCATGTCCCGTGGCCCGAGAGGAATCCGCCCCTGGAGAGGATGCTGGCGCTGGCGACCGGTGGCGACGATTATCAGACACTCCTCACAGTGTCGGACGCGGCAATACAGGAATTCGAAGCGGCAGCAGCCTCAACAAACGTCGGCATGGCCCGAATCGGGACTGTTCTTCAGGGACAGGAGGTCGCTCTATTTCTTCATGGTGATCCAGTCGAGCTTCCTGGTTTTTCCGGATACAGACACCAGAAATAGGCGCTGGAAATTCCACTGGCCTTGAAGCTGCTTGCTTAAAGGCCTCCCTTTTGGCAGTGATTTATCACTAGCAAAAAAGGCTGATCCGCAATTTTGCATACAGAATCAGCCGAAAGGGAGGACGGGCAGTAATGACCCTATGGTTTTGGATTGCACTGGTTGCGGGGATCGCAGCCGTGATATTTGGCTGGCTACAGTCGAATTCCATCATGAAGGCCGATTCCGGTACGGACCGGATGAGAGAGATCGCCGCGGCGATTCAGGAAGGCGCAAACGCTTATCTCAATCGCCAGTACAGGACCATCGCCATGGTTGGCGTTGGTGTCGTGGTGCTTCTGTTCATTGCATTCAGAAGCTGGGAGGTTCCGCTTGGCTTCGTGATTGGTGCCGTACTGTCTGGCGCAGCCGGCTTCATCGGGATGAAAGTCTCTGTGCAGGCGAATGTCCGCACCACTCAGGCTGCGAGCAAAAGCCTCGCGGGGGGGCTGGATATGGCCTTCAAGTCCGGCGCCGTTACCGGCCTGCTGGTCGTAGGTCTCGCGCTGATCGGCGTGGTTGTTTATTACGGCATTCTGACAGGACTTGTCGGGTTCGCTCCGAATGACCGCTCGGTTGTCGATGGTCTCGTTGCGCTCGGTTTCGGCGCTTCGCTTATTTCCATCTTCGCCCGTCTTGGTGGCGGCATCTTCACCAAGGGTGCCGATGTTGGCGGCGACATGGTTGGCAAGGTCGAAGCCGGTATTCCGGAGGATGACCCGCGCAACGCAGCTACGATCGCAGATAATGTCGGTGACAATGTCGGTGATTGCGCCGGTATGGCCGCTGACCTGTTTGAAACCTACGCCGTGACCATCGTTGCGACCATGGTTCTGGGGGCGATCTACTTTGGCGGACTTGGTTATCTCGGATCGATCATGCTGCTGCCCCTGGCGATCTGTGCGGTGTGCATCCTGGCCTCGATTGCGGGGACCTGGTTCGTGAAGCTCGGGAAGGGCTCCACAAACATTATGGGGGCACTCTACAAGGGCCTCATTGCCACCGGCATATTCTCACTCATCGGTCTTGCCATCGCCATCAAGTGGGGCCTGCCGAATGGGTTCGGCGTCCTTGAGGATGCCGCTGCACAGCTTGGCCTGACGGGAGAAGTAACCGGTCTCGACCTGTTCTTCTGTGGCGTTGCGGGGTTGGCCGTTACCGCACTGATCGTTGTGATCACGGAGTATTATACCGGTACGGGCTATCGTCCGGTCCGGTCCGTGGCGAAGTCATCGGAATCGGGCCATGGCACGAACGTCATTCAAGGCTTGGCTGTCTCACTGGAGTCCACGGCGCTGCCAGCCATCACGATCATTGCCGGGATCATTCTGACCTTCAATCTGGCTGGGCTCTACGGCATTGCCATCGCGACCACGACGATGCTCGCACTTGCCGGCATGATCGTGGCGCTCGATGCCTTCGGTCCAGTGACGGACAACGCTGGGGGTATTGCCGAAATGTCTGAGCTTCCGAGCGAAGTGCGTGACACAACGGATGCACTCGACGCGGTTGGTAATACGACCAAGGCTGTGACCAAGGGCTATGCCATCGGGTCAGCGGGGCTCGGCGCTCTGGTGCTGTTCGCTGCCTATAATGAGGATGTGAAATTCTTCAGTGAAAATGCGGAGCCGGGAAGCTTCTTCGCCAATGTCGGTGTCGTGAACTTCTCGATTGCCAATCCTTATGTCGTTGTAGGCCTTCTTTTCGGTGGGCTTCTGCCGTTCCTCTTCGGCGGCATGTCGATGATGGCTGTGGGCCGTGCAGCTCAATCCGTTGTTGAGGAAGTTCGCCGGCAGTTCCGTGAGATGCCGGGGATCATGAAGGGCGAGGTCAAGCCTGATTATACCAAGGCCGTCGATCTTCTGACCAAGGCAGCCATCCGGGAAATGATTATTCCGTCCATGCTGCCCGTGCTGTCGCCGATTGTTCTATTCTGCATTATCTGGCTCATCGCGGGCCCTTCATCGGCACTTGCTGCTGTTGGTGCCATGCTGCTTGGTGTGATCGTGACCGGCCTTTTCGTGGCGATCTCGATGACGTCTGGTGGCGGCGCCTGGGATAATGCGAAAAAGTATATCGAGGATGGCAATCATGGCGGCAAAGGCTCGGAAGCCCACAAGGCTGCCGTGACGGGCGATACTGTTGGTGATCCTTACAAGGATACGGCAGGTCCCGCTGTGAACCCGATGATCAAGATCACGAACATCGTGGCGCTTCTGATGCTGGCGGTCCTGGCGCATATCTGATTTCGCCAGCCAAAGCATAAAAAACGAAGACCCCCGGCCGAAACCGGGGGTCTTTTTTTAGTGTGTCGGGGGAGAAGAGTTGATTTAACGCCGTCCGGTCGGATTGCCTGGTGTGCGTTCATCAGTGGCGGGCAGGGCAACCTGTCCAACCGTCCCGAAGATCTGTTCCCAGAGACCAAGCTCGCGACCGCGTGTCGGCGTTTCGCGCGATGCGTAATTGATCACCTGGCCGTCATCCTGATTATACTTCAGCACCTCATCCACCACGTCCTCATCGCTAAATCGGATCGCCGTCACGGTTCGCGTTGAAATCTTGGGTCGGAAAAAGGCGAAGCGTTCCTGGATTGTCGTGATGTACATCCAGGTGTTGTCGTCAAATACGCTTTCAGTGCTAGGCGAGCCAAGCTGTGCCAGGACGCTGGAACGTGTATCGAGGCCCGGCTCGATATTACTAGGGCTTACTTCGTCGGGCGCGTAGCCATGATAGGCTTTCACAGATGAAATGCAGCCCGTTGTCGTAAGGCAGGCCAGCGCAAGTGTTGCAGCGATGATCGGTTTGCTCATGTGGCTTTCCTTCCTGTTCACTCTCGATTACAGGCCAGATCCTCGGATTGGCAAGTTACGGAGCGCAGAAGTGAGCTGGCTGAAGCGATTCATGCGATCAGATAACAATAAGCTGAGACAGAGCGCCCAGCGGCTTCACCACTCTGTTGTCGAAAAAGCCCGCACGCCTGACTTGTATGGTGAAGGCCTGATACCCGACACGCTGGAAGGCCGGTTCCATGCCATTGCGCTGTATTCGGGGCTTTTGCTGCCTCGGCTTGAGAAGGCCGGTACCGAGGGGCGAGATCTTTCCAGGCTACTTAACGATAAAATTTTTGACTCTTTCGATGCAGCCCTGCGTGAAACCGGGGTCGGGGATGCCTCCATTGCACGCAAGATTCGCAAGATGGGTGAGACCTTCGTTGGAGTTGGCCAAGCAGTCGCTCTTGCGCTCGGTTCGCCTGACCCAGGGAGTGCGCTTACCCAAACAATTGAGAGAAACGCAATTGCGTCAGGTGCCGGAGCTGACAAGATTGCCAAGACGCTTCTCGAGGATGCTGTGGCGCTGTCAGAAGCGACCCATGACGATATTCTGACCGGGCAGCTGCCATGGTGATTGCTAACCCGGAAGCAGCGCGATTGTGTTCGGTGAGTTGCGCACAGCACAGCGGATGCTTAGTTTCCGGCTACCCAGAAGCCGGCAAGAGCAGCTGATGTCCTCGATTACTCTATCGATTGATGCGATGGGCGGCGACGCCGCCCCTGAAGTGGTCATGGAGGGCCTCGAACTCTTTTGCAGGAATCGGTCTGATGTGCATTTCCTCCTGCATGGTCAGCAGGAGAGAATGGCGCCGCTTGTGCAGGCTCACAAACTAACCGGTCAATGCTCCCTGATCGATCATCCCGACGTCGTAAGCATGAGCGCAAAGCCGTCCTCGGCGTTGCGCAAAGGCAAGACGACGAGCATGTGGGGCATGATCGATTCGGTGAAGCAGGGAGACGCGGCCGCTGGCGTTTCTGCCGGCAATACAGGCGCGCTAATGGCGATGGCCATGATGAGTCTGCGCAGGATGTCCGGCGTCCATCGCCCGGCAATGACGGCGCTGTGGCCGACCCTCAAGGGTCGCTCGGTCGTTCTCGATGTCGGTGCCAACCTCGACGCCGACGCCGACCAACTTGTCGAATTCGCCGTGATGGGAGAATCGTATGCCCGGGCTGTGTTCGGAATCGAAAGACCCACTGTTGGGCTCCTGAATATCGGCGCAGAGGACGAGAAGGGCAGGGATGCGGTGAAGTTTGCCGGCGAAATCATGCGGACGCGCGATATCGGCGTCGACTTCAAGGGCTATGTGGAAGGTAACGACATCTCCATGGGCGTGGTCGACATCATTGTTACGGATGGATTCACAGGCAATGTCGCGCTGAAGACCGCCGAAGGCACGGCGCGTCTGGTGTCCCGCTATATCCGGGAGGCTCTTACATCGAGCCTGCTGTCAAAAGCGGGGGCTGCCCTGGCGTCTTCGGGACTGCGCGAATTGAAAACCAAGCTGAATCCCTCCAGCGTGAATGGCGGCGTGCTGCTGGGGCTCAATGGCGTTATCGTCAAAAGTCATGGTGGAACAGATGCGGAGGGCTATGCCACAGCGGTCAAGCTGGCTGCTGATCTTGCAAACAGTCACTATATGGAAGAAGTCTCCTCGGGCTTGAAACGTGTATCCCAACTCGGGATCGCCCCGGAAACGGTTGAGTAATGAAGACCACGAAAAGTTTTATCCGAGGCACGGGAGCCTATTTGCCAAGCCGTGTTTTGTCGAATGAAGATCTCGCCCGCATGGTCGATACGTCCGACGAGTGGATTCAGGAGCGTACAGGCATCAGGCAACGCCACATCGCTGCAGACGGTGAACTGACGTCTGATCTGGCAGTAGAAGCCGCAAAAGATGCTTTGGCCAATGCTGGGATATCCGCCACAGACGTCGACCTGATTGTCCTCGCGACCACAACGCCGGACCAGACTTTTCCAGCAACCGCGACAGCTGTTCAGGCCAAGCTTGGAATCACGACCGGTGCGGCCTTCGACGTCCAGGCAGTCTGCTCCGGTTTCCTGTTTGCCATGGCCACCGCCGATTCCATGCTCCGTCAGGGGCTTTTCAAGACCGCGCTGGTTATCGGCGCTGAGACCTTCACCCGTATCCTCGACTGGTCAGACCGCTCGACGTGCGTGCTTTTCGGCGATGGCAGCGGGGCCGCTGTCCTGCAAGCAGCTGAGGGTGAAGACCATGAGGGCGTGATTGCTCATCACATCCGTACTGACGGCACCAAGAGCAACCTTCTTTATGTTGATGGCGGCGTGTCTTCAACCGGAACGGTCGGACATGTGCGCATGCAAGGCAATCAGGTGTTCCGGCATGCCGTGACGAATATTTCCAGTGCCATCGAACATGTCCTGCAGCAGACCGGACAGACGATTGAAGATGTTGACTGGTTTGTCCCCCATCAGGCCAATCAGCGGATCCTGAACGGTGTTGCCAAACGTCTCGGGCTTGATGAAAGCAAGGTCGTGTCTACGGTGGCGATGCACGGAAACACATCTGCGGCATCAATTCCGCTCGCGCTGCACACGGCAATTAGCGACAAGCGGATCAAAACCGGAGATCTTGTGTTAAGTGAAGCAATGGGCGGCGGCTTTTCGTGGGGTGCCTCTCTCTTCAGGCTGTAATTCTTTCGTTAAGAAATCAGCCGTATCTGTTAACCAGAGGAGCTGATGACGTGACCAGCAAAACCATCACTCGAGTAGAACTTGCCGATGCGATTGTTCGTGAGGTCGGCCTGACCCGTCAGGAGTCTGGCGACATTTTGGATCGAATGCTCGATATGATCGGCAAGAGCCTGGAGCACGAAAGCGAAGTCAAGCTTTCACGTTTCGGGAATTTCGTTGTTCGGAAAAAATCCGCCAGGGCAGGGCGCAACCCCAAGACGGGTGTTGAAGCCAAGATCTCTGCGCGGCGCGTGGTCACGTTCAAGCCCTCTCCAATGCTGAAAAGCAAGGTCGAAACAGAAGATTGACGAGAGAGGAAGTCCCCCATGTCTGCAGCTGCCAAGCGTATCGAAAAGTCCGCCGATGCCTATCGTTCCATTGGTGAGGCGGCTGATGAACTCGGCCTGCAGCCTCATGTCCTGAGATACTGGGAAGGAAAGTTCACCAAATACCTCAAGCCCATGAAGCGTCCGGACGGCCGGCGGATGTTTCGGCCGGAGGACATGGAAGCTCTACGTGCCATTCAGCTTCTCGTTCACGAGCGGGGAATGACCCTCAAGGGCGCTCAGCAGCTGATCAATGAACAGGGGATCGAGAAAGTGTTGGCCGGCCAGGCCATTCTCTCGGCCAACAACTCCGAAGCGCCCTCAACCAGCCCCGCCCGTGAACTGCAGGAAACCATCCGCAGTGCGTTTGGGGCAAGCGAGGGCGGGCTTTCGAAAGATGGCGATTCCAGAGGCCGTCTTGAATCGATGCTGGCTGACCTGGTCGACATAAAAGCACGGCTCGACAAAGCGCGGCTGTCAAAAGCGGCCTGAGGCACAGTCGAGGCGATTGCATTCGCCCGCATGCACGATTAAAGCACACCACGTCGGAGCGTAGCGCAGCCCGGTAGCGCACTTGTCTGGGGGACAAGGGGTCGTGGGTTCGAATCCCGCCGCTCCGACCATCCTTTACCCCTGTGAACGTCAGGCTTCGCCATTCATCAATGCGGAGTGGTAGAGCGTGGCTTTCACCGCCTTTTCCCATCCAGAAATCAGGCGATGGCGGTCCTTGTCAGGGATAGTCGCCGTGAAGCTGCGATCAGCCTGCCACAGTGCTTCCAGAGTTCCGAGATCGGAATAGATGCCAGCTTCGAGCCCGGCGAGAAATGCAGCCCCCCGGGCCGTACTCTCGATGATTTCGGGCCGGTCGATACGGACACTGAGGATATCTGCGAGAAACTGCAGGAACCAATTATTTTCAACCATGCCGCCATCGACGCGAATGGTCTCGACTGAAAGCCCATCTTGTTCAAGACACGCAATCAGATCATGGGTCTGATACGCAACCGACTCCAGCGCCGCACGAGCAATGACATTTCGTCCGGAATTGCGGGCTAGACCGAACAAGGTTCCTCTGGCGCCGGCATCCCAATGTGGCGCTCCGAGCCCAGTGAAGGCCGGCACAAGGTAGACGCCCTCATTCCCCAAAAGAGATGCGGCCAAGGCTTCTGTTTCTTCAGCAGATTCAATGATCTTCAGTTCATCGCGAAGCCATTGGGACACAGCGCCCGCAATAAATATCGATCCTTCCATTGCAAACTGGCGTTGATCTCCGATACGGCATGACACCGTCGTGAGCAGGCCACTCTTGGAATACAGAAGATTGTCGCCGGTGCTTGCCAGCAGGAAGCAACCGGTTCCATAGGTGCTCTTGATCATTCCGGGGCGCCAGCAGGCCTGCCCGAACGCGGCGGCCTGCTGATCACCGGCTACTCCAAGAATTGGCAGGGGGCGCCCAAATATTTCCGGCGCTGTTTCTCCAAAAAAAGCCGCGCTCGGACGGATGTCAGGCAAGACACTTTCAGGGATATCGAGAATGTCGAGCATTCTCTTATCCCAGGTCCCATTGCGGATATCATAAAGCAGGGTGCGGCTGGCGTTTGTTTCGTCTGTGACGTGAACGCGTCCGCCTGTAAGGCGGTATATAAGAAAAGAATCGACTGTCCCGAAAGCGAGTTTGCCCTGATCGGCAAGCGCTCTCGCCCCTTCGACGTTCTCCAGGATCCATGACAGCTTCGTGCCCGAGAAATATGGGTCGATTGTCAGGCCAGTCCGCTCGCTGATTTCCTGCTGAAGGCCCTGTTTGCGAAGAGCGACGCAAGCTGGAGCAGTTCGGCGATCCTGCCAGACGATTGCGTTAGAGACGGGCTTTCCTGTTGTCCTGTCCCAGGCAAGTGTGGTTTCCCGCTGGTTCGTGATGCCGATGCACACCACTTCTCCACCGTTGCTTTGCTCGGCAGCCTTGATGGCCTCTCGAGCCGTTTGAAGTGTTGTTGCCCAGATATCCTCTGGATCATGCTCAACCCATCCGGAAGAGGGGTAATGCTGATTGAACTCGGATTGCGCCGCCCCCACAACACGGCCACGCTCATCGAAGATCAGTGCGCGGCTGGACGTAGTACCTTGGTCAATTGCAAGAATTAGGGAATTTGAAGCCATGGTGGAACCCTAGTGCGATTGATCTGAAACGGCCAGATAGTTGAAATTTGATCTTTCAGGGTGCCTCAGCGTTCACGGTTTTCGGTTAAGCAACTCTCCGAACCCATCGGTTTGGGGAGTTCCGGATGGTTAAATCGCTGCAGGCAAAGAATAGCGACAGCTATTCGATTGCAAGCCTTGTGACACCGGTTGACGTCCCTGAGGAAGAAGCACCGACAATACGGGTCAAGCAACTGGAAACTGTCGGCCGCCTCACGCCTGTCATGGCTATGGCGAACCTGATAAACGCAGCTGTTGTGATCATGTCCTTCTGGGACACCCCGGCCAATCGTCTTCTGGGGATATGGAGCTTCACGCTTCTGGTCGGCACTGTCGTCATGCTGGTCGCCAACATGCGCGCGCGGGCAAAGGCCAGAAAACGCGAACCCGGCCAGGCAATCTCGGCACGCCGGACGCAGCAAAGTATCGATCGATTCACACGGTTTGCGTCGTGTCTGGGGCTGGTTTGGGGGATACTACCCCTATTGATCATGCCCTTCGCTGATCATACCAGCCAGCTTGCAGTTAGCGTTATTATTGCCGGGATGATGTTTGGCGGCGTCATTCTGATCAGCCGTATTCCTGAAGCTGCGCTCGCTTTTCTGATCCCGACAACGATCGGTTTCGTTGTGGGTTTGCAGCTGGGACAAGATCCGCGAAACGATTTTCTCTCAGTGCTCGCCATTGTTTATGCGAGTGTCTTATGGATATCGATCCGCTGGTCGTATCGTCAGTTCGTCGAGCAACATTTGAGTGGCGTGGCGGTCCAGCAGCAGGCGCAACTGATCAGTCTGCTCCTGCGGGACTTTGAAGAGAGTACTTCCGATTGGCTGTGGCAGACTGACACCGATGGTGTCTTTGTCGAAATCCCCATGCCGGCCCTCGGCGATAACGCTACGTTTGAGGCCATGGCAAAAGGCATACGCCTGGACACGCTGTTTGAGGACTCAGATACCAAGCGCACGTTGGTGCGGTGTCTTACTGAGGAGCAGGGCTTTCGCGATCTTGTCATGGAAGTCGATGGCAAAGTAGACACCTGGTGGTCGCTCACGGGCAAGCCGATTTATGATCCAAGCGGCAACTTCCTGGGGTTTCGCGGTGTCGCGTCCGACATCTCTCAGTCAAAAGCGATTGAGGACCGGATTGCCTTCATGGCGCATTATGATCCTCTGACGTCGCTGCCGAACCGCGCATGTCTCCACGAGCACCTGGAAAAAGCATCGCTGAGAGCTGTCGAAGCGGGATGCACTCGCGCGCTGTTGTGGCTCGACCTCGATAATTTCAAGTGGGTTAATGACACTCTCGGCCACCCGGCCGGTGATGAACTCCTGTGTCAGGTTGCGGCCCGCCTGACCCGAAGCGCGCCCCGCGCAGACGTCGTCGCACGTCTGGGCGGGGACGAATTCGCTGTTCTGGTCGAATGCAAAGACCAGGAAGACCTCTTCACGCTCGTGAAGCGCATGAGTGAGCTGCTGAACTCCCCATACGATATCTGGGGGTCAACGGTGCACTGCGGTGCCAGCATAGGCGTGCGTGTCATCGAGCAGCACAATATGGACATCCAGACCCTGCTTAAGCATGCCGATCTTGCGCTCTACCAGGCCAAGGAAGCCGGCAAGCGGACCTGGTGTATGTTTTCGCAGGAACTTGCCGAGCGCGCCCGTCTTCGCCGGGAAACGGAGGTGGACCTTCACCGCGCACTAGAAAACAATGAGCTTCTCATGTTTTTCCAGCCACAGATGTGTGTTCGCACAGGGAAGATCGTCGGCTGCGAGACACTGCTACGGTGGAAACATCCGACCCGTGGCATGATTGGTCCCGGAAACTTCATTCAGCATGCTGAGGACAGCGGCATCATTACGCGCCTGGGCGACTGGGCCCTTCGTGAAGCCTTGAGTGCGGCCCGGCGGCTACCGGATGACATGCGTGTTGCGGTGAACATTTCACCTCTGCAGATCCATAGCTCAAGCCTCCTGACCACGATCATGAATGGTCTTGCGGCAAATCAGATCGAGCCATCGAGGCTCGAACTTGAAATCACGGAATCAGTGTTGATGAGCGACACCGACTTCACGCTTGAACGCTTGCGTCAGTTGAAGGAGGTTGGCCTCCGGATATCGCTGGATGACTTTGGGACAGGATTCTCGTCGCTCAACTATCTGCGGCGTTTCCCTTTCGACAAATTGAAGATCGACAAGAGCTTCGTTGCCGATATCGATCACAGTGATGACAGCAGGGCGATTACGAGAGCTACGCTGCAACTGGCCAAGGCGCTTAACATGACCTGTACAGCCGAAGGCGTCGAAACTGAACTTCAGAAGGAATTCCTGACGGAGATCGGATGCGACGAACTTCAGGGCTACCTCATAAGCCGTCCCCAGCCCCTTGAGCGTCTGGCGCATCTTTTCCCCATCAGGGAGCCTGATGAAGTGCTCTCGTCTGATGATAAAGACCTACATCCTGAGGGCCGGACTGCTTCCGAACGCACAGTGCTCGAAAAGTCCGGACCTAAGCTGGTGACAGGCTAGCAGGCTGAACTACTGTTTCGGCCCGAAAATCGAGCCTAACACCTCCTTGATCACCTCTTCCTCAGTGTCTTCCTCGTCAGCCGTGTCGTCCTCGGCGACAGCCTCGGGGTCATCGGTGGTCTCAACCGTCTCTCCCGTATCCGAAGTAGTGCCTCCACTGGCAGACGTTGTCGGCTCCGGGGATTTCTTCTTCGTAATGGCTTCCGAGACGATTGAGCCGAGACCCCCACCAAGCTTGTCCTTTAACTGACCTGCCGCCTCGTCACGCGCTGCCGCCGCAAGGGCTTGCTGCAAGCCGGACAGGTCCGGACTGATCTTTGGAGAGAGCCAACTTCCCTGAATGCGCAGAGGGACGGGAATACCATTTACCTGCACGGCAGCTGCATCACCTTTCCCACGCTTGTCGATTGCTGGAGTGAGCTTGAGGTCCAGGGTTCGTCCGCCCAGATTGATCTGGCCGGTGCCGGCAACCTCCACAACAGGATTGATGAGTGTCAGAGACTGGACCTGGGCCAATCCGTCTTGAATGTTCAAAGATGTTGAGAAGCTGCTGAAGTCTGTCTCGGCTTGCGGAGAGACGGCTGTTCCCAGTGATGCGATTGAAAGTCCGCCCGACTGCAGGGACTCACGAAGGGAGCCGGCAGAACGAACAAGCTGGCCGAGATTCACGCCTTTGAGCACGCCATTCTGCAGGTCGAGCGAGACCGTTCCATCCAGAGCGTTGACGATCTGGCGCATGCTCGACCCATCCGATGCAATATCGACAGTAAATTCTCCTGCGCCACCCAGCCGATCAAAACCGGACAGTGTGGCCAGGAGTTTGTCGGCCTGCACACTCTGGGCTGACATCTTGAAGTTATAGCGAGGAATGTCGCCGGATACGTCCACAAGACCACGGCCCTGCCAGTCGCCCCCAAATGTCGTGAAACGGTTGAGCGCTGCGGTCAGCTGGCCGTCTTTCAATGTTACGCCAAGATCTGCATTCGACAGAGTGATCGAATTCAGAAGAACCTTGTCGGCTTTCAGTTTCAGCTCTGCATTCACGCTCTTTAGGGCCTCAAGGTCGAGAGGTTCGTCGCTCCAGTCAGAACCGGCATTGCCAGACCCTGAGGGATCTGTCTTCCCGCCCAGGAATGGTGAAAGATCCAGAAGCGGGAGGGCAAGGTTGGCCTCGATTGATGGTTTTGTACCTTGCAGGTCGGCGGCGAGGGTGCCCTGGGCTTCTGCCTTGTCGAGCACATAAGTGCCGTTCTCTATGGTCGGTTTTTTCAGGGTGCCGGTCAGGCGGCCTGCAAGTCGGGCCGTCTTCAGATTATCGCCTTCAGGAAGCATGACGCCCAACTGGGACAGCAGTGTTCGGAGTTGCCCGGACTCGATATTCACGTTGCCACCGAGCGCGCCTGGGTCCCCGAGGCTCAGACCGCCTCGATAGGTTGCTGACAAGTTTGGCCCGTTGGTGCGGGCGTCCAGGCCGGAAAGCTGTAGGCTATCCAGCGGCCCCTGAACGTTGGACTCCACCGAGACTTGCCGAATAGGCTGAAGGATATCCATCGTCAGTCCCAATTGCTGGGTGAGTGTATAGGCATCCCGGATAGCAATGCTCCCGCTTCCGTCGAGCGTGGGAGAGGGGGTCAGGGAAACCGTGCCATCATAATTTACGTTCAAGCCGTCACCGGACAGGACAAGGTCCGCAAAGGCAATCGTCAGGTCAGGCAGTTGGCCTTCAATCGTTCCAGACGTCTTCAGACCGCCAAGCGGCTCGACATTTAATGGCAGGTCGAGCTGGAGAAATCTCGATACTTCTCCGAGTTGAGGCAGATTCGCCGTGAATTGTCCGGACACGGCGACAGGTTCCGTAGTGGTCAACAGGCCATCAAAGCTCAGATTGCCAAGATTTGAACCTAGCTGCGCATCAAGGGATGTCTCGCTACCGTCCATGAGTGACTGTGGAGATGAGAGTGTCAGATTCAGCTCGAACCTTTCACTCTGGAAGAGCCCGTCCGCCCGCAAGTTGAGTGGCTTTTCAGGGGATTTCAGTGAGGCTTCGGCGTCGAGTTCGTTCAGTTCGTAGCGGGTTCCTGCCTGAAGATCCTCATAGACAAGTTTGGCATTGCGCAGACGCGCCTTGTCTATGCTCGTGTTGAGGGAGGTGCCGCCTGCATCTTCGCTTTCGGCAGGCCCCGTATCCGAATTCCCCAGCACCCAATTGACGCGGCCATCCTCAAGCCGTGTCAGCAAGACCGTTGCGTCCTCAAAAGTGATTTCGTCTACCGCCACCCGGCGCGTGAATAGCGGCCAGAGTTGAACGGAGCCCCGAAGCGATCCCGCTGAGATCATGGCGGGCTCGTCAAAGCCCTCGGCATTGGCGACGGATACATTCTCGATCGATGCGGAGATCACCGGAAATATAGAAATACTGGCGTCGCCCTCGACAGTGACATCACGACCCAGAGCCTTGCTTGCCGCCTTTTCTATCTGCGTCTTGTAGACAGAGGAGGGGATGAGAAAGGGGAGGACGGCAATGACCAGGATCAGGAGGCCAAATCCCGCGCCGGCAATCAAAAGAATACGTTTCATGGGGTCCGAACGGTTGTTTCTGAAGTTGGGTGCAGACGTAGCTGCAAGTCATGGCATTCTCATGGCAGTTCCCGCTTGACCACCCCGGCCCGCTTGTCTAATCAGGCGCCTCACCGCGAAATGCGGTGGCCGATCTGTGCGGGTGTAGCTCAGTTGGTTAGAGTGCCGGCCTGTCACGCCGGAGGTCGCGGGTTCGAGCCCCGTCACTCGCGCCATTTCTCCGGAAATGGTAACCGCCAGATCCCTTGAAATCATTGAAAATACTGGAGAATCCTCGGGTTCTCCACGCCTTTTCGCCGGTCGTGCACTACAATTTGCACCACAAAATGCAAACTTTTTGCACTACAAACGGCGATGAAGCATTTCTCACTTGGCACAAAATTTCTAAAGGCTCGCGGCGGCTGGTGGCACTATGTGCGGCGCGTTCCACAACGCTTTAAAGATGTTGACAAGCGCTGCCTGATTCAGGTCGCTCTGCGCACCCAATCCTTAGAAGTCGCCATGATGCGGCGCAATGGCCTCGCGGAAGCAGATGACGCGCTGTGGAGCAGCCTCGCGCTCCAGGCCCAGGATACCGAGCGCTCACGTAGCCGCGCTGCCGCTGAGCGCCATCGTGCCGCAGTTGCCCGTGCGATGGCAGAGGGCTTCGTGTACCGCCCGGTCGAGGAAGTCGCCACCCAGCTAGACATTGAAGAAATTATCGACCGGCTGAGGAAGGTCGATCGCGGCGCTGAGCCCGGCGAAGAGAAGGCTGAAGCGCTCCTTGGCGGTGCGCCCGAGGAAAAGGACCGGACAACCGTTTCGGAAGCCTTCGAACTCTACGTCTCGAAAATCGCCTTCGATGATCAGTACAACAAGTCGGACGCCCAGCGGAAATCGTGGGAGAAGCGCAAACAGGTCTCGATCGACTATTTCATTGAACGGGAAGGAGACATCCCACTGCTGGACATCACGAGAGATGTCGCTACGCGCTACCGAGATTGGTGGCAGTCCCGCATGCTGCCGCAGAAGGATGGCTCGAAACCATTTACGCCAAACACGGTCAATCGCCACATCGGCAACATGCGCTCGCTTTACCTGCGGTACTTCAAGTATCGTGGTCAAACGGATGTCGAAGATCCGTTCCGCGGCTTTTTCTTTGCTGGCAAGTCCAAGGTGAAGCGCGCTTCATTCAGTGACGAGTGGGTGCGAACTAAAATCCTGGCACCGGGCATGTTCGATGAACTTCGGCTCGAGCTGCGTGTGATCATCTACTTGTTGATAGAGACCGGCGCGCGTCTCAGTGAGATCGTCAATCTGCGGCCGGACGATATCCAGCTCGATCATGATATTCCGCACATCATCATCCGGCCGGAACAAAACAGAGAACTCAAAACGAGTGATTCAGAACGCGAAATCCCGCTCGTCGGTGTCGCGCTCCCAGCAATGAAACTTTGCCCCAACGGCTTCGAGCACTATTACGACCGCAATACACTCGTTTCGGCCAATCTCATGAAAGCGTTCAAACAGCGGGAACTCCTGCCCAGCAAGGATCACGTCATCTATTCGCTGCGACATTCCTTCGAGGACCGCATGCTGGAAGGCAATCTCGATTATGGGCTCCGCTGCGCGCTTATGGGTCACAAGAACAACCGGCCGGAATACGGGCAGGGAGGATCATTGAATTTTCGACGTGACCAGCTGCTCAAAATTGCCCATCCATTTCCGGATGGTTTGACAATCTAATGCCCGGATAACCAACCACTGACTGGGAGTATTAGATTTCGATATCAACGAGCGTTTCAACCAGCGCCTCGATAGGTGTGTAGAGGTCGATGGTTTGGTCCTCGGTTTCAACGGTCATGACCAGGCTATATCGCGTCTTGCGATTGGCCCGGCCGAGCGCCTTACGCTCACGCCACCAACCATTCACCGGATAGACCCATAGTGCGTTGCGGGCTGCGAGTTCTGCTGCTGTACCCTGCCAGACGTCGCAGTGAAGTGAGCCCACGGTGATCTGCTGCTCTCCTAACAGCCATCCGCTGTCAGCGGGCGTTGTCGGCTTGGGATCACCATTGCGTCTTTCTTCCAGATTTCGGCGCTTCAGAAAATTAGTTCGAGTCTCACCGGCGCGCTTCAGATCAAATCGCAATCCGAACGATTGGTAGCGAGCCGGATCGATTGCAGAAGAAAAGCTCGGATTGGGTTCAATGAAGTAAGACAGTGTCATTTTCAATCTGACCAGAGCTTCTCCCAGCTCCTCCAAAACCTCGGTTGGCCAGGGCAGGGGATAAATATGCGCCTCGTTGAATTTCACGTCGGATTTGTTCTGTTTGAAAGGCTGGATTTGTTGCTGGGCAATCAATGCCAGATGGCTTTGGGCCGAGGCCAGCGCCCGTTCCAGACTGGGTACGCCATATCCGTAGCGACGAACCAGCTCGGTGCGCCCGGTCTTGTTGTTTGCGTCCAGCTCAGCTCGCATGGGACCTGTCCAGTCGGCGCTGTGCATCATCAAGGCGCGGATTGTTTCTGGCCAATAGTCAGGATGTGAAGCGGCGATCTGAGTTGCCATTCTTGCGCCCTGGGCCGCCGCAGCACTTGTCGCCCAGAATGGTTCAAAAGGCGATTGCGTAACGTCCGCACCCGTCGACAGAAGCGACAGCGATGGCAGGCCTGCCACAGCTTCAGTCTTCGCCGAACTGATCGCACGGTTGCCGGCTTCGAAGACCAATTCCGGCTTCAATGGAGATTTGCGTACGCTCCACAAATAGCTTGAACGGCTATACGGGCTGAGCTCACCAGGATTGGCCCAACTGTCAAAGCCGTCATATCCGTTGTCTTGAATTTCAGTTTTGTCCGTGTACCCGCCAACAGTAATGGCATTCCATGCTTGGGCAGGATCCTCTGCTGGAAAAGCATCAGGCTCTTCGATAGCGTCCACAGCTTCATGGTCGCGGATATTCCCAGCGGACAAGATGAAGAGCCGTCGATTTGGGGTCTCTTCAGGATCTCCGATCATTGCGCCCGCGGCGGACTGGTCAATGGCGGCGCTCCAGGACGTCGCTTCTGCACCGGTGCGATCTCTGTTGGTGACCGCCATGCAGAAGCTGCGGAATGCAGCCTCGGAGTTGTTGATCTCCGCAATCGAGACCGCCGACTGAGTAATAAAGCCATAGGAGTTCGGCGCGTTCGGATCGAACCCGTCTGGAGGAAGAATTTTCACCGACTCCGCTCGGTGTGTGAGGTCTCGTTGAGTGGTGTCCCCCAGCGGTGCGGTGAGATCGCCATGTAGGGCAAGACCGGCCATGCCGGTCCCGTGACCGTGATGATCATCGCTACCCCAGTCGGGGTCGATACTATCGACATGCTCATCGGAAAGAGCGGGTTCAATAAGGGGATGGCCGCGATTGACGCCGGTATCGAGCAGGCAAACGGTTGGTGCATCCCCTGCGGGCCAGACAACGCGTTCGGCATATTCGTCGACCCATGCTCGTTCGTCGCCCTGGATATCTGTCATGAAAAAGCTGGGGCTGTCGCTGGCGCGACGAATTTCTGCAATGCCAAGTGTTCCGAATAGAAGGATTTCGATCGCCACTTGCGTGCCGTGGATCGGAACAACGGTCACGTCAGGAAATCGCAGATAAGTGTCGGGCTCGGCAACGCGGCAATTTATGCGCCTGGCCGCATTGATCACGGCGTCGACTGCATCGTTGAAACACCAGACGCCCCACCACATGGAATCCTGTCGTGATTGGGGGAGCGCTTCAGGGTCATCGCGCCAGAATGTCTCGAATCTGGCTTGGCGAATGTGTTCGATCTGTTCGATCCGGCCAGCATTGGGAGGCTTCTCATCGCCTTCCTTGCCGACGAGATCGCCATAGGCGTATTCTTCGAGTAGTCGGGCGATCACGTCGCGTTTGTCGTCCGGCACAATCAGGGCGACACGCTGGACGCCATTTTCATCGACGCGCACAGCACCCTGGCGGGTCTTCTCGGTGGTTCGGTCGAGTTTGGCGGGACCTGATCTGGGGGCGAGTTCAAATTCGAGTACTACGCCGGTCGGCTCGATGCCCCGTTCCGCGTCTTGCGGACGACTTTTTACCGCTTCCTCAAGAGCCTTTGCATAGTCCTCGATCAGTTGTGGTCCGTGCTCGTCGCGTATGCGCTGTATTCGTTGGCGCTGCCCCCCGCCTTTCGATTTGTAAGCGCGCGACTGTGCCAGACGGGTGATGTCTATGTGCGGCCGAGTAAAACGCGTCACGTTTGCTCTTCATCTGCCGTATGACGTCTATGAAACGCTTCACTCATGACTTGGCGCTCGCGAAGCCTTTTTGTGATATCGGACGTGTTCAGGCTGTTTCGTTCTTCCAGAATGGCGACTTTGACAGCTTCTTCCGTCGCACGCGCAATCTCGGCCTGGCTGAGCCCTTCGGCCGCATTTACGACCGTCTCCCATTTAATGCTCGGATATCGCATTGGCCGGATATGCGATTTCACAACAGCGCGAATTTCTTCCTCGCTTGGCATTGAGAATTCCAGGACTTCATCGAATCGCCGGATAAGGGCACGGTCGAGAAGTTCGCTATGATTGGTTGCCGCTACGATCACGCTATCGACTGCACCGGGTTCTTCCAGGAACAAGAGGAAGGAGTTCAACACACGGCGCATTTCCCCGACATCATTCGAGGCCGCCCGCTTGCCGCCGACAGCATCGAATTCATCAAAGAAATAGACCGCCCGACGCTTGAGGGTTTCGTTGAAGATCAATCGCAGCTTAGCGGCAGTTTCACCCATGAAGCGCGTGATCAGGGAATCCAGGCGGATTATGTAAAATGGCAGGTGCAATTCGCCTGCGAGGGCTTCTGCCGTCAGCGTCTTGCCGGCTCCGGGCGGGCCGACAAAGAGCACTCTGCGATTGGGAGTCTTGCCGTATTCGCGGAGCCAGTCGCGTTTCCTCTGCTGTAGTAGCAATGCATTGAGCCGGGTGGTCAGACCCTCGGATAAGATCACATCTGCAAGCGTGGTTTTGACCTCTCTCAGATCAAGAAGGCCTTCAAGATCTCCACGTGGGGCCGCGAACGGTACCGCCACGGTTGTACGCGTTCCACGCGCTGACCTCGCTTCGTCGACAGCTGCCCGCAGTTCTTCTGCGGTCTTCCTATGACCCTGGCGTGCCTCCGCCGCGGCTACCTGAAGCGCAATCGAATAAAATTGCTCATCGTCGCCGTCGGCACGGCTGCGGAGCATAGCAAGGATTTGCTTGGTATTCGACAATACTCAGGTTCCCTTTTCTACTCGAATAGAGGTCGGGGGATACGCTTGCGATTGTCTTAACGATCTATGATTTCGCTGGCCCCGACATTGTGTTAACCTTCTAAGCGGACTCGCAGCCCCGCGTCGATAGACGTTCGGTCGCGGTTGCTGCAAATCTATTCGTTAAGCTAGTGCGGACAAAAGAACAATACAAGAACGTACTTGGGTTGCACTTAAGGCCAATAAGGTACGCGATATGCATTTTCAGCTATTTTCTCGCGATTCCTGAGGCGGTCGTAGTTCTATGGCCATAGACGCATCATGGCATAGTCGATCAAGCCTCGATTGAAGCCGCTTTTCCCGGCTAGCCCGACTTTCAAGTTCCGCTTCGAGCCGCTCGAAAATCGGCCAGTACTTGTACCCGAACTGATCGACCACACGTGCAGCAATATCAAGGGCTTCCTCGATATCGCTGGTTGTGACGGGCTTGGAACGACCCATGCTTGTTTAGTTCAGCTTCTGCCGGTTCCAGACCAGTACGCCGCTGCCATCCTCTTCTTTCTCGAAAAAGGCAGCCCTCAGGGGCTTCTCGAACCCCGGATCGTCGAGCTTTACCGCGAGGTAGGGCGTCTCGCCGTCCTTGCTTTCCTCGCGCCATGCTGCGCCAAGCTCTGCGCCGCCTGCGAATATCCGGTAGTCGGGTCCGCCTTCGGCCTTCTCGGTCACCGGGACCATCTGGGCTTTCACATTGATCGTCATGGTCCGGATCGTCCCGGTCCATTTGCCATCCTTCTGGCTGAAGGTGCCGATTGTTGCCATTGCTATTCTCCTTTGCTGGCTCTGGCATGAAGGGCCTTGCGGGCCCGCTTGAACCCGGCATCCGAGCTGAGGAACATGTCCAGCATGGCAGGCACCAGGGTTTCCGGCTTCTCTTCCGCGCCATAGGTCTCGGCATAGATCGCCGAATAGTCGGCAAGCGCGGAAGCAAGATCGGGATCCACCGAGATGGTGAGCTTCACCGGAGTCCGATCCGGGAGTTGTCCGATTCGGAGGCTCATCACCGGCCTCCCTCAGAGTAAGGCCGCAGCACGAGATCGCGTGTCACGACCACGCGCACTGGCCAGCCGGGCCGTATACGGATCGTCGGCTGGATGCCGAGATTACGGTCGACGACGCGCTGGCCAGCTTCGGAGACACTGTCCCCGAACCCCCGCCGGATCGCACGTTCGATATCATCATCGTCCGAGCCGAGTTCGGAGCCGATGCCGAGCAGCGTCGCGAGCCCGGCGCCCGCAAAGACGCGGTCCCAGTGATGGTCGGTCCTGTCGGAGACGCCCGCATAGCCCTGCGCATCGGCGGCGGGCTCCGAAATCTGCAGCGAGCTGCCATCTGGCAGGATGATCCGATCCCAGATGAGCAGCGCGCGCTCCTGGCCGAAGGACACTTCCGACTGGTAACGCCCGATCAGGCGCGCGCCTTGAGGGATGAGCAGATGCGAGCCGCTCACCGTGTCATAGACCGGCTGCGTCACCTGCGCGATGACGTTGCCCGGCAGGTCAGAGTTCAGTCCTGTCACGAGAGAGGCCGGGATCAGCGTGCCCGCCATCACCTGATAGGGCGAGACCGGGGTCTCGACATCATGTGGGTTGTAGATGTCACCGTCCCGCTTCTCCGTGGCGAACGCGATCTTTTCCGCCTGGAGGTTCTGATCAGGCGAACCCGCAAAGCCAGGGGCGCCGGCGCCCTGGGCGGCAAGCGCCAGCAATTCCGAGCCGAGACTATTTGGCAGGCCGCTGGCCGAAGACACTGAGCCAGCCAGTGACTGCCGATTGCCGACATCGAAGAACACGCCCGCCTTGCCGGCTGCATCGGCCAGTTTTGCGTCCGCCAGCCTCTGCGTACGAATGGCTTCATCTTCGGCAGAGGGCCGGAAATCATCCGAAGGCGCGACATTCCAGTCAGGCTCAAGACCCCATTCTTCCTCTTCCGCGACGACAGTTCCGCCAAGGTCGCCCGCCATCGGCGCGCCAAGTCTCGGCGTATCACCAGCCGGTTGCCAGTTGAGGTAGGAGTTCGGCAGATCCGCCAGCCCATCCGGCGCGCGCTTGGTCGCCGTATTGTAGAGTTCCTGCCGGTCTGCCGGATCGACCGCCTTTGGCGGATCGAGCGCGATGGAGGCGGCGGCAAAGAGGCCCAGCACGCCCAGACAGGCGCCCGCCATCAGGACCTTGCGGTTGATCCGCGTCACCGGCCGCGGCCGCGCGCGCAGCTTTAGCTCGTCGGCCTGTTTCGGAAAGGGGGCCGGCTCGCTCATCCCTCGCCTCCGAACAGGCTGGCAAGGCCGGAGCGTTGGACCCGCTTGCGGATTCGCACGACGGTCTGCTCCTTCTCACCGATCCGCAGCTCGGCGGCGCGGAAGAGATGATCGACGATGTAGTAAGTGCCGCGCAGGCGATAATTGACGAGTTCGGCGTCGCCCGACGCGCCAAGGATGAAGAGTGGCGGGGCATCCATTGTGGCAAGCCTGGCGGGCATCTGGATGAAGACCTGACGTCCGTCATCGAACACACGCACAGGCCGCCAAATCGGCTTGTCACCCTCAATGACATAATCGAAGTCCAGCCGGTCGACCGCAACGCCCGGCGCAATGGACGCATCCTCACGCACGGAGGCAATCTTGTTGCGGGAAACCAATTCAGCGAGTTCGTCCGCCGGATAGCGCCAGGAGAGGGCCGCCATATAGGTCCCATCAACGCTCTCGAGTTCTAGATGATAAGTCCGCCGGTCGGTCGCAATCATCAGATTGGTGGAAAGGCCTGCTGCGATCGGTTTGACGAGCACATGCGCGCGGGCCGCGCCGCCTGAGCCAGAGGAGGTCTCTCCGACAATCCAGCGCACAGTGTCGCCCGCCGAAACCGAGACCAGCGTTTCGCCGGGCTGTAGCGCAATGTCGGAGACCTGGCCCGGCGCGGCATAGAGCCGGTAGAGCGCCCCTTCGGTGTAGGGATAGACCTGGATCGCATTCACATAGCCATCGACGGAGGGTTCGATCCGGGCCTCGGTCGTGCCCTTGCGGATGGTCTCGGTCGGTGAGGTATAGACGCGCGTCACCGTGCGCTTTGTGCCCTCGACGGGTTTCATCTGGCCGGGCAGAGCAAGTACGGTCGGCGTCTCGACAATCTCGACAGGCCGCTCTGGCACGTCTTCGACGAACGCCGCTTCGACAAAGTCCGTATCCTCGATGACGGGCTCCGGCGGAACGCTCGCGCAGGCCGTGGTCAAGGCAAGGGCGGATACAAGGCTCATTGTACGGATCATTTTGTGTCTCCTGTGACAAGGTCTTCGCCCCAGTTGAGGCTGTGGATGTAAAGGCCGAGGGGATTGGCGCGGAGCGTCTCGGCATCGCGCGGCGGGGAATTCACAATCGTGAAAAGCCCCGTGAACCGTTTGACGCCGGTCAGCGCCCCATTCTCATAGGTCTTCTCAAGCCAGCGGGCCTGGAAGGACTCGTCCGAGACCCGCACAACGCTCACGACGTCGACACTGCGCGAGCGCCGGCCGATCTCGGCGAAGGGATCATTGTCGCGCGCATAATCGCTGAGCGTGATCGCCGCCTTGTCGGTGACATAGTCATAGGCGGCGAGCCAGTTCTGGCGGATGATGACAGGATCGATGGAGAGGCTCCGGACATCGGAGATGAAGTTCGCGAGATGATGTGCGATCTGAGCATCGCTCGGCTCATAGCGTGCAAGCGCCGGCCCGACCGCCTTCACGGCGCCCGTGTCATCGACTTCGACCACATAGGGGGTGACGGTCGATTGCAGGCTCCGCCAGACAAGGGCCGCAGACGCCGCTGCCAGCAGTCCGAGCAGTCCCAGCGCGATCAGCCGCCAGTTCTTGGCCTGGACGCGGGCCGAACCGATCCGTTCGTCCCAGACCTGGCCGGCCTTCTGGTAGGGCGTTTCGGGATGCGGGCTTTGCCCGTAATGGGTGGAGGTGCGCCGGAATGCCATGTGGATCAGTCCTCTTCGTTTCGGAGTTTCGGATTGTCGCCCGCCATGCCGCGATCACCGTCCTTCAGGGCGTGGACAGTGATTGCGCCGGCATGTTGCAGGCGCTGTTCTGTGCGAAGGCGGCGGGCCCAGGCGGGGCTGGCAGAGCCGGCAGACGACGCATCGCCGGACGCCGTTGCCATCGTGCCGCCGGTCGCGGCAAAGGCCGCTTCGCTGCCACGCCGATAGGCATTGCCGACCGACGCGAAGGGCCGTCCTGCCATCCGGCGGAGCGTATCGCCGCCAGCCTGCGCGACACCGGCCATGCCTGCTGCCGCACCGCGCCATCCAGAATGACCGGACGCCATGCGGCCGAGGTCATAGGAAGTGCGGGCGCCGCCGGTCATGGAGGCCCCGGCCTTCACCGCGCCGGATACGCCGCCGAGCGCTGCGCGGCCTGCCGCGACCGTTCCGGTTGTCGCCAGCACGGCACCTGCGCCAACAGCCGCTGTCGTTCCGACCACGGAGCCTGCGCCAAGCTGCGGGGCGCCAGTCACAAGGCCAGAGGCAATGCCGGGGGCGAACACGCCCATCCAGAGAAAGACGATGGAGGCGAGCACCGTACCCATGACTTCAGCCAGCGTCACATCGCCCGGCCCGCCAAAGGCCTCGGTGATCGAAGTGAACAGCGTCGAGCCAATGCCGATCACAATGGCGAGCACCATCAGCTTGATGCCGGAGGTGACGACATTGCCGAGCACGCGTTCAGCGAGGAATGAGGTCTTGTTCCAGAGCGCGAAGGGCACAAGCACGAAGCCCGCGAGCGTCGTCAGCTTGAACTCCAGTATGGCGACGAAGAGCTGCACTGCGAGGACGAAGAAGGCGACGAGAATGATCGCCCAGGCAATCAGCATGACGGCGATCAGGATGAAATTATGGAAGAAGCGGATCGGCCCCAGCATGTCGCCGATCTCTTCGAGAAGCGGCTGCGCCGCCTCGAACCCGACGCCCGCAATATAGCCAGGGCGCATCAGATCCTCAGCCGTCAGCGTCGAGGAGCCCGCCTTCACACCAAGTTCGGCAAAGCTCGCAAAGAGGACGTTCGCCAGGATGGAGAAATTGCCGAGGATGAAAGCAAAGAAGCCGACATAGAGCACCTTCTTGAGGAGCCCCGAGATGACATCGGCATTCTGCGACAGGGCCCAGAACAGGCCAGCCAGCGTGATGTCGATCACGATCAGCGTCGTCGTCAGGTATGCGACATCGCCCGCCAGCAGGCCGAAGCCTGAATCGATGTAGGCAACGAAGGTTTCGAGGAACCGGTCGATGACGCCCATCTCTTCCATGGCGGTCTAGTTCCCGAAAAAGCTTTGCAGGCGCGCGCGGCCGCGCTCGGCTTCTTCAAGCTCGCGCGCCCGGTCGAGCGCTTCGGCGCGGTAATGCGCCGCCATCATGGCTTCCATCTGCATCAGCTGCTGGGCCGACATGGCCTCGATCTGGTTGCCGGCCTGCAGGACCTGGAGATTGCCGGCGGCGGCCTGGCTTTCTTCGACAAGACTGGTCAGCGCGTCGGCGTCGCGTTCATTATCGCGCACCGTCTCGGCGACCATGAGCAGCGTGTGCTTGTGGGCAGGGCATGCAGACGCGCCGTATCGATCTTCCGGCCCTGAATGTTGGAAAGTGACCGAATGATGTCCCCACGCCTGCCAAGAGCCCGAAGCGTCTCCTGCCAACCTTCCTGCATCGCCCAGTGACCGTCCTCCTGCCGTGCCGCAAGTTCGAGTGTCCGAAGAAACCGAAGACGGCGATTAACGACCGCGCCATCGAACCTCGACAATCCGCCAAGTTCACTCTGCGGCGCGTAACGTCCATCACTCAACGAACGCGCAATGTCATGATCGATCGCCGTGAGCGCCTCACGTTCGGCTTCGTTCGACCTCGCAGCTGCCATTTCCCGCAGCCGCCGCTGTCCTAGCTCGCGCGTCACCAGCTCCTGCGCCCGCGCCCGAAATCCCTGCGTGATGTATTTGCGGTCAATCAGCAGCTCGCCATTCCGGGTATTGCCACCCCTGATGACAATATGCACATGAGGTTGGGCCGTGTCGTGATGATTGGCGGCAACCCAGTCGAGGCGGCGGCCGAGATCCTTCTCGACCTGGCTCATGAACTCCCGCGTGAACTGTGTCAGATCCTTCATCTGCTCGGCGTCTTCGGGAGAGACGATCAGCCGGAATTGCCGCCTGTCCTCGTCGGCCCGTTCGTTGAACGCTTTTGCATCGACCTCATCGACACTCCGGTCATAGAGCTTTCCGCGCTCGCCCTCGCGCCCGGCACCTTCTCGGCGGATGTAGGCGACATGCTTTGCAAAGCCCGCCATGCCGGTTGGACCCGCCCGCGCAATATACACCTTCACGATTACGCGCCGGGCCCGCTGGTTTGACCAATGGCGAGCAAGGGCGGCCTGTATTTTTCCACGCCCTGCATGACGCACCGCTCCCGGTGCCAGAGACTGCCGGCCGCGCGTTCCAAGCCGCCCCTTCGCGACGACACGTTTCAGCCGCTTCAGCTGGGTCTTTGCCTTGCCCAGCGACCTGATCTTCCCGAGTCGAGGAACGAAGTCGAAATCGTCGCTCACGGCTCCAAGCGCACTGCGGATTGCAAATCCGTGCACCCGTCTTCCGGCGCCGGGTCACACAAAAAAGGATGTGCAGACAATGGGTTAAGTGTCGCCGGGTGACACTCCCTTAATCTTGCCCTCCGGGACACAGAAGCCATTCCCGTCCCGCTATCTATCGCTTTGACGGTCGCCTGATCCTCAGCCGACCGGTTGCCATAAGTCCATATGGACCTGGCGACGCCAATGATGCGCGCGCCGTCCTGAACGCCGAAGTATCGTCCATCGACTGACAGGGGATGAGAGTTGAGCAGGAAAACGTCGCCGGCTTTGAGGGTCTGACAGCCCTGCCAGACGGGAAGGGCGCTGCCGGACTCGGTTACTTTGAGCGCATCAACAGATGTGATCCCGTTGATGGAGACCTGCGTATCGCATCTGCAAATCTCGTCACCGGATAGGCCCGCAACATGCTTCAACAAGGGCCAGTCGGAGCCAACAATTCCCTCATCGTTCAGCCAATGTCGAACCTCATCCGAGGGCGCAAACGCTACCAGATCGCCTGTCGAAATTCGCGCCGACCGGTCAACAAAGTAAAGGCCCTTGGGCATGCTTTCCGTCCGGTTCCAGATGAAGTCGGACCGGTTGATAATGCTGGCGGAGACCATGAGGCCTAGCCCGCATCCCATGCCTAACAACGCGATTCTACGACTCATCGCGAAGGCCTGTCCCCATGAACCTACGTCCATTGGTGTAAGCGATGATGTCCTTGCCGCGATACCAGACCTTGGCGCCGATCTTGTGATAAACCGGGCCTGTTCCCAGCGAACGCATATTGACCAGGGTCTTCGGTTTGAGGCCGAGATGGTCAGCGGTTTCATCCGTGTTCATCCATTCGGTCGGGGTTGGGAGGTTTGATTTGGGTCGAAGCTCCTCTCCACTTCTATTTGTCTCTGTCATAGCGTTGCTTCTCCTTTCCTCTACGCAACTCGAAGCCCTGACAGACTGCCAACTCATCCTCAGATTAAGAGTGTCTAACTTGCACCACACGCTCGCGACACCCTTGAATCCCCAAAGAAACCTCACGTTAGAATGCAGCGCTGATAGGCGTATCAGCACCTTCGTTGCAGACCCTTTCGGCATGAAAGAAGACCGCTCCGGAGGTGTCTCCGGAGCGGCTTGGCAAGGCTGTGATCTACCCTAGTCGCGCGCGTTCCAGAGAATGACGTGCCGGCCTTTCTTGCCCTTGACCGGGGCGAGGTTTGCGAAAATCCGGCGCGGTCCGATCTGCGGGTCTGCCAGCGTCAGCGAGACATAGTCGCGTCCCGATGCCTTCGACTTGCGCATCCAGCCGCCGCCGATTTCGGTCGAGGTTTCACCGGCATAGATGCGGTAGTCCGGATGTCCTTCTTCGGTCTTTTCTGCATTCTTCTCGATGCGGATTGCGGCAGAGAGGTTCATCATTGCGAGGGTGCCTTCAAAGCCGGACTTGGTCTCGCTGACATATCCGAGTGCGTTTGCCATAGGGGTCTCCTTTTCTTTCCTTGGCGTGTCTCCCGGGGACCCCTTGTCCCCGTCGACGCCGGACCGCCCGGACGGGGGCTGAGCGGCTAGAACCCGATAGGGGCGAAGCGCATGCGGAGCACCGCCTGGGGCGATGAAATTTGCTGCGCGAGGAGCCGCAAAGCGGCGGGGAAATTTCTTCGCCGCAGGCGGTTTCATGGCCGCTCAGTCCGCGTCCAGGTCTTCAAGGCAAAGACGGAAACAAGGGGTCAGTGACACGCTTTTCGGGAAGAAATCAGACCCCTCATCACACGCGTCTCGATTGTCCATCGAGACCTCAAGACGCGCGATTTTTTTGAAGGCATTTTCATGGGTCGCCCAGGTATCGGAGCCACAATCCCCAGCCTCAGAAAGCGGAAAGCCGCCCGGTGACAGGCACCGGGCGGCTCCTCAAGCTGGCTGAACAGGAGACGATTATTCAGGCAGCGTCCTGATGCTCAGGCGTCTCATCGGACGCGTTTTCCGCCCCCGCTTCGAACAGGCTCGCAATCCGTGTCCACGCATCGGCGGGCGGTGATCCGGCCCCGTCGACAAGGCGGGTCGGTGGCACCTGCATCCAGCCCGGTCGCCAGTCAGGATTGGCCTCGCAACCCTCCCCGCTGATCCGGTTCGCAAGCTCCTGTTTCTGCGCCTTGCCCGTCTCGGCGCGGCACGATTCCGCGAGCGACAGGGTCGCAATATCTCCGATCATCGCATTGATGGCGCGCTTGTCCTTCGTGAGATCGAAGAACACATCGTCGGGCTTCCACGCCGCCGAAAGGTCGGTGCCGCAGACATGCAGGACGGCTTCGACAATGCCATTCCCGGCCTCGAGCGCCCGGGCCATGACACTTGCCAGAACCGTCAGGACTTCTTCATCCGACATGGCGAGCAGCGCAGAGAAAAGCTCGCACACGCGGTAGTCGTCGCCGTTCCGGCGAAGGGCCGGATTGACGTTCAGCGCCTTGAACAGGGCGTCAGTCTGAACCTTCTTTTCGGCGAGTGCAGCCACAGATGCCGAGCCTTCGACGCTCGCTTGCGTCTCATCTTTCCGGACGCGAAGCTCGTGAGGACGCACGTCCCAGAGCGCGCTCCCCGCCATCGCATGCGCGACCATCAAGCGGAGAGCAATCGCGGGTGATGTGGCCAAACTCGCCTGAGCAGCAGCGTGGCGATGAAGCAGGATGTATTCCGCAAGCGGGCCGGACATTTCTGGCCGAACGGCTGCCGGAACGGCGTCGCTGTCACCTTTCGAACCCTGTTGCCGCTTACGGGCCTCGGCGGAGGTCAGCTGTCCCTCGTGGAGCTGGACCGTCCCGTCATGGCGGATTTCGATGAAGACCTTTCCGCCATCTTCCTTGGCGCACTGGACATACTCCCAGCGGTGGAAATACGCCCCGCGCTCAAGGCAGATGACATCGCTCCAGCCGTCTTCCTTGTAGGCCTCGACCCGCTCGGCAATCGTGGCGGATTGTGCCTGCCAGAACTGATCCGCATCCGCAAAGACGCCATGCTCGCCAAAGAGGTCGGCAGTGACCTGTCCTTCATAGGCATCAAGATCGAACAAGGCCTTGTCGGTGGTGATCGTGGTCCCGCCCGTTATCCATGCCTTGCACGACCGGCCCATCGGGGCGCGTTCGGTTTCGCTCTGGAAGAGGCGAAGCCATTCGGCCTGCTGTTCTGGCGTCGCAAGCGTAAGCGCGCGGATCGTTTCGCGGTCCAGTTCGTCTTCGGCGTAGAGTTTCCGTATCGGTTCGTCGAGCGAAGCAAGCGCGAGCACACGGCGCACCAGAAGCTCAGTCACTCCGAAGAAGCTGGCTATATCCTCCAGCGCCTTGCCTTCATCGTTGAGGCGCTTGAACGCCTCATATTGCTCCATTTCTGTCGCAGGCAGGCGTCCGACATTTTCGATGACAGATGCCGCAATCGCGGAGGCCGCATCCTTTTCAGTCATGATCGCGCATGGAACGAACGGCACCTCGCCTGTCTCCTTCGCGATTTCTTTGAGCGCAAAAAAACGGCGGCGTCCGGCGATGACGCCATAATATTTGCCTTCGCGGCGAACGAGCAAAGTCTGACGCAATCCGCTCTCCCGGATGGACGGCAGAATGTCGGATACGTCCGGCTTCTTGCGCCCATGCCGCATATTGAGTTTGGAAATCCGAAGCTCGTCGAGCGGGATGTGTTTGAGGTCGGGCTGTGCCATGGAGGTCTCCTTTTCTGGCGGGTAAAGCGAGAGACCCAGCGCCCACGCGGGGCCTCTCCAGTTGATCTTGGTGAAGGGAAAGCCGTCCGCGTCCCGGCTTGGTTGGGGGTCGGTCTCGCCCCAGTCATAATCGCGGATCGTGATCAGCGGCGCGCGGCCCTCGACCCAGATTTCGGCGACCTGGGCCTCGGCAATGACGAGCGTCATGCGCGGCCTTGGGCCAAGCAATTCAGTGACGGTGCGGGCAACGCTCATGTCGAAGCCCAGCCCGTCACGGTCGCAGCAAGCCGGGCCGCAGCGGCGCGGCCTGCGTCCAGCGCCTCGGATAACAGCTCGTTCGCAACAGTGGTGAGGTAGCAATTGTCCGTGCCGGGATAATTACACTCGACGCCCCAGAGGCTGGCGGCGTGGTGATCCAGTTCGATTCCGTCGCGCTCGACCGAAAGCACGATCCCGCAATAGAACCACTCGCCCTTGCGCCATGCTTCCATCACGGCTTCGGCCTTGGCCTGCGCCTCGGCGAAGCGCTGGCGGAATCCGTTTCCCGGCCCAATAAAACCGGGCGCGTCCTTGTAGAGCGAGGGCCAGAATCCGTCCTGCCGCTGGTCCGGCGCGTCGGGGCAATCGTCGGCAACAATCCGGGCCGTGACCGTGAAGCCCTCGGCTTCGCAGCTGATCGTATCGCCTTCGCAGGCGTAGGTGTTGAAGTGCTGGGTGAAGGTCATGGCGTTCAACGCGTCCAGAAAACGTGAACGTCTTCGAACCCTGTCTCGAACACCATGATGTCGCCATTCAGCTCCATGTCGCGGGCGAGCGCTGACCAGTCGATATAGTATTCGAGGGCTGCGGGGATTTCCGTCCCGGTGTCGCGGTGGAGTTCTTCGGCGAAGTCTGCCCGGCTCGAAAAGCAGCCTGCGTAATCGTCGAAAGCCGCCACGGCCTGCTCAAGGTCGTCGCCAAAATGGCGATGGACCAGCGCGCCGAGCCTGCCATGTTCGGCAATAAAATCGGCCAGATTACAGACTGTCCCGAAGCTCGCATATTCGGAAAGCTGCGCGCCTTCGAAGCCTTCATAGTCATGGATCGCCCACTCTTCGGCGTCCGGCAGCGGCGACGTCACCAACATGGCGCGAACCTCGGCCATCACCTCATCAGGTGTCGTCGCGTCGATCCAGCGCCCGTGCAGGCAGCCATTATTGTAGGCGGCAAGGCAGGCCACATAGATACGGGGCCGGTCTGGAGATGTGGGTGCAGCGTCTGCCGCAAGGGGGGCTGAAGGTTGCGGTGTGGTCATGGCGTCAGTCTCGTCTCCCCGCCCAAATGTCCCTCCCGCATCAGGCGGGGGTGGGCGGCGAGAAGGCCGGCAGGCCGGACCCATTAGCCGGTTGCGCAAGGCGGAAAGGTAGGACGCTGAGACCACTTCCAGACGCCTTCAGCCCCGTCGCCTTGCGCAAGCGGCGGGTCCGGGCAGACCGGTCGTCCGCCCACCTTCGTCTGATTGGGGGACTGTCCTGGACGCCGGGCGGACGGTTGCAGGCCGCGGGACGCGCCAACCGAGCCGAATCCCGCAAGACAGACTATATGAGCCTACACATCCGCACCTATCGCGAGCAGGACCGCGACGCTGTGATTGCGCTATGGGAACGCTGCGCCCTGACGCGGCCGTGGAACGATCCGTCGGCCGATATCGATCTGTGTGTGCGTAGCCGCGAAGCGACGCTGATGGTGGGTTACAGGGAGGATGATCTGATCGCGTCAGTTATGGTCGGGCATGACGGGCACCGGGGATGGATCTACTATCTCGCCGTCGAACCGGAGCGACAGGGTCATGGTCATGGCCGCGAAATGATGGCCGAAGCCGAGCTGTGGCTCGCAAGCCGGAATGTCGGAAAAGTCCAGTTGATGGTCCGCATCGGCAATGCCGATGCCGAAGCCTTCTACGGGGCGCTCGGTTATGAAGCCCAGGATGTGACCGTATTCGGGAAATGGCTGAACGACCCGAACACCCCCTGAGCCAGCGGCCTCATAATGCTCATGCAGGCCGAGCAGCCTCCGACCCCTCTGCTTGTCAGTGGGAAGTATCCGTCTTCGTCAAGTCCGGCTTGGAACCCAGTTTCGGCTATC
>NZ_JAPYPG010000018.1 GCF_029937755.1 Henriciella sp. | reverse complement strand
TCTCCATAACGACAGACTCTCAATTCAAATGCGGGACCAATCGGGGCTCAGGTCAATACCCGCGTTGAAGCAACGCCTTAGCGACACGCTTTTCAGGCGCGGCCAATGAGCCTTGTTTTGATCGCTTAGCCATTTCAAAAAACTAGCACAGATCTCTTAAGAGTTGATTTTTTGATTTTCTTCAACTCGTCCGAGTTGCGGACGATTTGGCTAATTGAACTCAGATTGGCGCTAAATCGAGAGGCAGCGATGAGCGCCCTAGTTAGAGCGTTTGGTGTGACTTCGCACCATTATCCGAAAACGAAGCATGCCAGATCATCAGAACTGATACACCGGCGCAAACCCGCCGCCGCTGGTGCGGAAGTTGGTCGTCTGTCCCTGATAAACGCGGGCAGCCAACAGCAGTGTTTTCCCGGCATAAGTGTAAAGCCGAACGTCATACTTCAGTGTTACCGGCTCTTGGTCGACAGTTACAGCGCGCACCGTCGGCGGGACCAGGGCTTGAGCAATATAATCCCCTTCCAGGATTGCCGACCAGACGCGTTTCGTCAGCTTGTCACCACGATAAGCAGCACGGCTGCCAAAACCCGCGGCGGGTTTAAAGAAGTATCCTCGCCGCGTCGCCCAAAGCTCATCAGCGACGTCTTCGGTAACGCGCCGCGTATCGGGGATCGCCGCAAGCACCTGTCGGTCTGCGTCATCCGCGCCAAACGATTTAAGCGAATCTGGATCGCTAAGCCAAATCAGGTTTCGTTTGTTGGCATAGAGCGCGTGGTGGCGCGGCGCCGGACTGATAACCACCGCCTCGTCGAGGAGCGCGGCGCGCAGATGTGCATGACCTGGCTCGGACAGATCAAAATCCGTTAGCCGATTATAGACCATGTCGATAGCTCTTCCACCGTGCGCAAGATCGCCGTTCTCATAGGTGAGCGCCTCGGGGTCAAGGATGAGGGTTTCGATGCCGTTGCGGGCCAACAAGTCTCTCGCGAGCACCATGTCCGGATAGAGATACTGCCCAGATGCGTCCTGATCGAGAATAGCCAACCTGCCCGGACGGCCCTCCCGTCCCGTCGCCTGCCACTCAGAGATGAAGCTTTCAACAAGGACTGCATCGATTGCGTCCGAATCCGCGAGACGCGCATCTCCGCAAGCCTCAGCATGTTTCGCCGCAGCGCGCTGGAGCTCGCTGACCAGGAAGGCTCCGCCGGCATTTGTATTTATCTCAATGAGTTTGGGTCCGTCTTCAGAGATGTGAAAATCGTATCCCATGAACAGACCGCGTGCGCCGGTCTGAGCGCTGAAAATATTATCATTTGAGCGTGCCAGGGCGACCTCTTGATAAGACGTCAGGGATGCCACCGCTTCAATTGCAGACACTTGCGCCTGCATCGCCCGCAGGTCCGATGGTGAGACAAAAACGGCCGTGGCCGCAAATAGATTGGGCCGCGCCGCCAGAAGCGCCGAGAGCTCATCATTGCCGGCATGATCCAAAATGGCTTCATCAAGATCGGCCCTGCCGAGCGTCATGCAAAAGCAGGACTTGTTGAGGGAAATCAAATCACTTGCGCCAGGCAGTTCGCAGGTTTTATCGCACCGCATCAAAACCCCTTTCTGGGCGAGACTGAACCATCACACTCATCGCCTTTCTCCTGCTTATAGGCTGCGTTTCTGGACCGCGAAAGCCAGCCTGAATCCACGCAAATCTGATCGTGAGGGTTTGCCCGCCACGCGCCGTATCAAGACTGCTCACCTGATTTTTGATGCGCGAACTGGCAGGGGGATATCGACGATCATGACAGAACAATGGACCAGCGGATATGGCGTGATCGTCCATGATACCGAGACGCAGCAGCGACTTCAGAGTATCTTGCAGAACGCCGACCGCGGGCTTTTGGCGCTCACACAAACCGAGGCCGCAGACGTGTTCTCGGCGACGGACAGACTCGCGAATGCGGCAATGTGGCTCATCGCGCACATGTCATATGCACGTCGCGTCGACCTGTCTGGCGCACCCCTGAAGGCGGGGGATTTCAAACCCTCGCCAGAAGGCCATATGGGCGGATCGTTTAACATGGCGATCGCATTTGCAGGCTATCTCGCCGCCAATGCGTTGAGTGGCCATACCCGTGCTTGGACCCTTGGGCAGGGTCATTGCGTCGCTGCAATTGAAGCCATCAACGCACTCACAGGCGATGTCTCAGCCGCGCAGCAAGGGCGCTATGATCGCAGTGAAGCAGGCCTTTCCCGGCTCGTCAGTGACTTTTACGGCTATGCGATCACCCCCGATGGCCGCCCCGGCGTGCCGCTCGGCAGCCACGTCAACCCGAATACAGCTGGCGGGTTGTCGGAAGGCGGGTATCTTGGATTCACCAGCCTGCAATATATCCACATGCCATTGCTGGGCGAGCGCCTTGTCGCCTTTCTGAGCGACGGCGCTTTCGAAGAGCAGCGCGGATCCGACTGGGCGCCGCGCTGGTGGCGCGCCAGCGATAGTGGTTTCGCCGTGCCTGCGATGGTGCTGAATGGCCGGCGGATCGAACAGCGTACCGAAATCAGTCAGGAAGGCGGACTTGATTGGTTAGTCAAGCATTTGACCTTAAGCGGGTTCGACCCAATCATTGTCGATGGCCATGATCCCCTCTCTTATGCATGGGGCATATTGGAAGCGGAGGCCCGGCTTTCAAAACTGAGCGATACGGACGGCCCCTACCCCGCGCGGCTGCCTTATCTGATTGCGCCCTGCATCAAGGGTTTTGGGTTTCCAGGGGCTGGGGGAAATAGCGCGCACAATCTCCCACTGGAAGGAAATCCGCGCACCAATAAGGGCGCACGCGTGCTCTTCAATGAAGGCGTACAAGCGCTCTACACACCGCCTGACATGCTTGATGATGCGGTCCGGACCCTAAGCGTCCACAAAATACAAAACCGCATGTTGGAAAGTCAGAACGCCCTCGCCGTTCGCAAGGTTTCTGATCCCGTATTGCCTAGGTCAGACGCGCGTTCGCTCGGCACCCCCCGCCCAAATTGCGCAATGGACGCGATCGATCAGTGTTTCACCGAAATTGTGCGCGCCAATCCGCATTTGCGGGTCCGCGTTGCAAACCCTGACGAGCTTCGCAGCAACCACATGCCGCTGACGCTCGAGATGCTCAAGCATCGGGTCAATGCGCCTGAGCCCGGCACGCCTGAATCCAAAAATGGTCGCCTCATCACGGCGCTGAATGAAGAGGCTGTGATAGCTGCAGCCCTTGGCAATAAGGGCGGGCTGAATCTCGCAGTGAGCTACGAGGCCTTCGCCATGAAGATGCTCGGCGCGCTGCGCCAGGAGATTATCTTCGCGCGTCGACAGAAAGAACTCGGTCAAATTCCGGGCTGGATCAGCGTCCCGCTTATTGCAACTTCGCATACTTGGGAAAATGCCAAGAATGAACAATCCCACCAGGACCCGACACTGCCCGAAGCGCTGCTCGGAGAAATGTCGGAGACCGCTCGGGTGATCTTCCCGGTCGACGCGCCAAGCGCTGCTGAAGCGCTGCGCAACATCTATCGTGGGCGCGGCGAAATCGCCTGCCTCGTGACACCGAAACGAGATGTCCCAAACCTTCTATCCGAAGAGGAAGCCGAACACGCGCTGGAAAATGGAGCGCTCCACATCGCCGGTGATATCATGGCAGCCGACATTCAATTGGTCGCGATCGGCGCTTATCAGGCTCACGAAGCCCTCGCCGCATTCCAGCGACTCACTGAACGCGGCGTGCCATGCTGTGTCACCTTGATCCTTGAACCGGGCAGGTTCCGCATGGGACGCGACGCAATGGAGCAGGCATTCACAGCGAGCGAAGACAGGCTTGAAGCCCTTTTCCCGCGCGGGCTGGCAAGAGTGCTGCTGACGCATACGCGGCCCGAACCGATGACGGGTGTGCTGAGACGACTGGATGGCGGGCCGGAACAATTGCGCGCGCTCGGCTACATTTCTCGCGGCGGAACATTTGATGTCGCAGGCATGCTGTTCGCCAATCGCTGCACCTGGGCTCATACTGTCGATGCCGCCATGGCGTTGCTGCCGAAAAAAACTCTCGATCTCCTTTCGGAGGATGAACGGCGCGCCATTGATGGGCAAGGCGATCCATCCGCTCTCGAGCGCTCAAAACCTGTCCTGCGCCGGGAGCACGCATCATGACCCTCACCCTGACCAGTCTTGGCGGGGCTGGAACCGTGACCGGCTCACGCCATCTTCTTGAATATGAAGGTCAGCGTATACTGATCGATTGTGGTCTGTTCCAGGGCTATAAGGCGTTGCGCCAGCGCAACTGGGCGCCCTTCCCGATTGATCCAAAATCCATCGACGCCATTGTCCTCACGCACGCCCACATTGATCATAGTGGTTATCTGCCAAAACTGGTCAGAGAAGGTTATCGCGGTCCCGTTTATTGCTCGAGCGCGACCAAGGATCTTTGCGGAATCCTGCTGCGCGACAGCGCGTATATTTCAGAACGAGACGCCGAGCGGGCCAACCGCCTTCGCTACACCCGCCACAAACCGGCTCAGCCACTTTATACGATCGCCGACGCCGAAGCGGCGATTGAAAAGCTCACCCCAATCGACTTTCACCAGGACGTTCATCTCGCGATTGGGGCCGATATCTATTTACGCCGCGCCGGGCATATTCTTGGGGCATCGACCGTTGAAGTCCGTTGGGGCGGCAAAACCATTATCTTTTCTGGTGACCTTGGCCGCTATGACGACCCTTTCATGTTTGACCCTGAGCCGGTGCAAAATGCCGATTACGTCGTCATAGAGTCCACCTATGGAGATCGCACTCATCCGAAGCTCGATCCCATGGAACAGCTGGGTGACGTGATTGCACGCACCGCCAGGCGCGGCGGGACAGTGGTTATTCCAGCCTTTGCGGTCGGGCGCGCTCAACTCATTCTCTACCATATCTGGATGCTCAAAAAAGCGGGACGGCTCGAGAATGTCGCGATCTATCTCGACAGCCCAATGGCGATAAACGCAACTGAACTTCTCTGCACACACCTCGATGATCACAGATTTGCGCGGCAGGTTTGTGAAGAGACTTGCGCGATTGCGACTTATGCGCGTGACGTCGACGCTTCAAAAGCCATTACCAATGATCTGATGCCAAAGGTTGTGATCGCAGCGAGCGGTATGATCACAGGCGGCCGCGTTCTGCACCATATTCAGGCATTTGGTGGAGACCGGAAAAATACGATCCTGTTTGCTGGATATCAGGCCGGTGGCACGCGTGGAGACAAGATTCTCAAGGGCGCAAGCAAGGTCAAAATGTTCGGCCACGACGTTCATATCGGCGCCGAGATCGCCAGCCTGCCCGCTTTGTCAGCCCATGCGGATGCCGACGAGCTGATCTCCTGGCTTGGCGGCTTTGAAAAGCGTCCGGCAAAAGCATTTATTGTTCACGGCGAACCCGATGCATCAGAGGCGCTAAGCACGCGTATGCAGGATGAGCTCGGCTGGCGCACTGATGTTGTTGCCATCGAGAAGGCCTATGAGCTTGGAAGCGGCGACGAATGACGCAGGATAATCAACCCCACGCCGCCACGACCCTGTCCGCGCGACGCCTGAAATGGCATGCTCAGGACGAAGCGATCATTCTAATGCGGACCGACTGCCCGGTCTGCCGTTCAGAAGGACTGACGTCGCGCGCCCGTGTGCTGATCAGTTGCGACGGGCGGGACGTGGTCGCGACCCTGCACCAGATCGACGATGATTGGCTGGCCCTTAGCGAGGCTGGTCTTTCTGAAGCGGCTTGGAGCCGGCTTGGTGCCGAGCCCGGCGCAGATCTTAAAGTCAGCCACGCTCCAACGCTTCGGTCTCTCTCTGATGTGCGTCAACGGATGACCGGCAAACGGCTGCCAAGCGATGGATTTGACCGGATCGTGACTGATATCGCCGCCGGACTGTATTCTGATATTCATCTGGCCGCCTTTATCTCAGCCTGTTCCACGCTGAGCCTCGACATAGACGAAATCACCTCGCTGACCGGCGCCATGGTGAACGTCGGAGAGCAACTCGACTGGAATACCGACATGGTCATCGACAAACACTGCGTGGGCGGCCTACCCGGAAATCGCACGACGCCGATTGTTGTTGCGATCTTGGCCAGCCTGGGTTTGACGGTCCCAAAGACCTCCTCGCGCGCCATCACATCGCCCGCCGGAACTGCAGATACGATGGAGACGCTCACCCAAGTCGATCTGTCACTGCCAGACATCAGGCGGGTTGTTGAAACGGAAGGTGGATGCCTTGCCTGGGGCGGCGCGGTCCAGCTCAGCCCGGCCGATGATATTCTCATCCGCATTGAACGGGCCCTCGACATCGACGCCGAAGGTCAGCTGATCGCGTCTGTTTTGTCAAAGAAGATCGCCGCCGGCGCGAGCCATGTGGTGCTCGACTTGCCCGTCGGACCAACCGCTAAACTGCGTAGTGCTGCCGGTGCCCGCGCCCTTGCCCAGCACATGACGATCGTTGCACGTGGGTTTGGCCTCAAGACCCATTGCGTGTTCAGCGACGGGCTCCAACCCGTCGGGCGCGGCATCGGACCGGCGCTCGAAGCCTGGGACGTGCTCAGGGTCTTGCAAAGAAGCAAAAGCGCGCCGCCAGATCTTCGCGAACGGGCGCTGACGCTGGCTGGCGCCGCCCTTGAACTTGCGGGCCGTGCCAAACCGGATACCGGAGCGGCCATGGCTCAGGACGCGCTCGACAATGGATCTGCCTGGTCGAAGTTTCAGGCCATATGCGCCGCTCAAGGCGGTTTGCGCGAACCACCACGCGCAGCGCAAACTGCGCCCGTCGCGGCAATTCGGTCAGGGGTCTTGAAAGCAATCGATAATAGAAAGCTCTCCAGGCTCGCAAAACTTGCTGGTGCTCCCGAACGCCCGGCCGCTGGTCTGACCGTTCACAAACGCCTAGGCGAACAAATCACGATTGGTGAGCCGCTTCTCACCATCCACGCAGAGGCGTCGGGCGAGATCGACTATGCCATGAGCTACGCTCACGCCAATGCCGGCCTCTTCACCATTGAGGGTTAACCCATGACGATTTACATTCCGCTTCCCGGTAATGAAGCTATGGCTTCTGAGCTTGCCAAAATCACAAGTTCTGAACTTGGCACCCTTGAACACCGCAGATTCCCGGACGAAGAGACCTATGTGCGCCTCACCTCAGATGTCTCTGGAAAAGCAGTCGAACTGGTTTGCACGCTCGCCCGGCCTGACCCGCAATTGCCAGGACTTCTTTTTGCCGCTTATACAGCGCGCGAGCTTGGCGCCACATCGGTTGGGCTGATTGCCCCCTACCTTGCCTATATGCGTCAGGATAAGAGATTTTCAGACGGCGAGTCTGTGTCATCAGGACACTTTGCCAGATTGCTCTCAGGTGCGTTTGAAAGGGTGGTCACCGTCGATCCGCATTTGCACCGCATCCACGATCTCAATGACGTTTTTTCAATCAATACAAAGGTTGTGCACGCCGCCCCGGCACTGTCCGATTGGATCAAGGCCCATGTCGACAAGCCGCTCATCATTGGCCCGGACGCTGAGAGCGAGCAATGGGTGTCCGACGTGGCCGACCGAGCGAGCGCCCCGCATCTTGTGCTCTCCAAAGTCCGCCATGGCGACCGCAATGTAGAAGTGACAGCGCCTGGCCTTAAAAACTGGACCGGCCATCAACCCGTTCTTGTCGACGACATTGCCTCTTCCGGGCGAACCATGATGGAAGCGGCCCGCCACTTTGAGACCGCTGGCTTTGCAAAACCGGTCTGCGTGATCGTCCATCCGCTCTTTGCCGGCAATGCCTATGAGGACCTTAAGTCTGTCTCGACACGTGTCGTATCGACCAATGCGGTCCAACATGCCTCAAATGAGATTTCGATCACGCCCTTACTGATCGGCTAGCCGCTGCAAAGAGGGCGCGCAGTTTGACCGGTCCCAACGGTCTTTTTGATAGAAATCAAACCGGCAGGGTCGCCATGCTTTATCAAACAAACCGGCTTTGGAAAAAAACGCCTGACCGTGTCACGGTCAGGCCTTCATGGAGTGTGTCATGAAACACAAAGCTACACGTCTTATCTCAACCTTGCTCACCACTTCGTTACTCCTGACGAGCATTGCCGCAGCTGAAACCCCAAACCCTCAGCTGGAAAAAGAACCAGCGGCACACATGACAGAGCGCGACGGCGTTCGACTGCACCTTGGCCTACGCAGCAGGATGCAAGAACACGATCTTGACGGTGACAGTCTACTCAGCCGCGCAGAGTTTGATGCCTGGCACAGCGCGAATTTCGCGCTGATGGATGCCGATGGCGACGGTCTGACGCTTGAGGATTTTCAAGGCGCGCAGCTCGGACCAGGCCCCTATGGCGCCGGCCATCATGCGCGCCGGGCGAAAATGCGTGAGCAGGCCGACCTGCGCAAGAAAGCACGTTTCCGACTCATGGACAGCGACGGCGACGGTGTTGTGACCCTCAGCGAGCATGACGCATTCACCGAGCACGTCTTTCTGGAAGCAGACGCCGATGATGATGGGTATCTCACTTTTCAGGAGCTCCAGCAGCACAATCGCGGCATGTAAGGCATACCAATCGGTTAAGTCCTACTGACCTCGGCGACAGTATTGCCGAGGTCAGCAACCCGTTTTCAGAGCAACGCCGCTATTGAGCCCGTTTTAGCTACTCGCCTTAACACCGAATGAAGCAAGCTTAACATCGCACTAAAATCCGCAATACGCATACGCGGCCGCCAGTTCGTCCCCCTAGTGCATGATCTACATCCCGATGTTTCTTTGCATGAGTCGCATCCATTTTGCAAAAAGTCTGACAAATCAATCCACGACCCACGCGCGAACGGATGAGCGGTTAGGTTGTGCTTTTATCTTCACGCCGCCCTTCAAAACCTGTCAGTATCGTCAATTTACTTGCCACGTGTATTTCTGAGCTTAAAAGCGAGCGCTGATGAAAACGCTGGCCAGACGCTCAGTTCGGCTTGAGGAAGATAAACGGCGCTGGCTCATCCAACGCCCAAGGATATTCGTCATCACCGGCGATATCGTCCCAATATAATTCGCCGGTTTCGCAGCCTTGATGAACTGGGAAATCCCTCGTCAACTACGCATCGCTTGGGCTGGGCGATATCTATCCAACCGGACATTCACGGTTCCTGGCCGGACTGGAAACACTCAATGGTTTCCTGCTGATTTCGTGCTCGGCATCATTCATTTTCCTCCTGATGCGAAACCAAATGGATGGTCCAATTACAGGCGGAATTCAAAAATCGGATTAACTCGGAACCTGTTCACACACTTCTCCGTTAGTCGTGGAAATACCCCACCACTGTATAAGGAGGATGTTGAAAGTGGATATGAAGAACAGTTATTGGCGGTTTGGCGCAATGATCATCACATCGATGATCGTGATGTTTGGACTGATGTACCTCAACACCTATGCGTGGGAGCATGTTCGCTGGAGCGAGACACGCTT
>NZ_JAPYPG010000024.1 GCF_029937755.1 Henriciella sp. | reverse complement strand
CCCTTCCGCATGAGCTGCGAGGCGGCAATGGTGGCCCGGGCGCCGCTTCCGCACATGACGGTGACGGGCTTGTCCGGGTCGAGGTCACTGGCCGCCTCAGGCAGCTTGCCGACATAAGCGTGCTTGCTGTCCTTGATATGGCCGCTCTCATATTCGTCGATGGCCCGGACATCGAGCAGGGTCCAGCCAGCCGGCGGGTTGTCTACGCGCGCGGCGACGGTTTCGGTATCGACGAAGTCGAGTGTGTCGAGCGGGCCGTTCTGGACCGCCACGGGCATGGCGCCGCTGACAAATCCGCTCACATTGTCGAAGCCGATCCGCTGAAGCGTGGTGGCCGCATCGACCGCCTGGTCGTCATCGCGCGCTACCAGCAGCACCGGTTTGTCGCCTGGCAGCAACCAGCCCGCGAAGGCGGCAAGCATGTCATCCGGGATGCAGAGCGAGCCCGTGCGGTGTCCGCCGGCAAAGTCGAAAATGCCGCGAACATCGAGGCAGACCGCATCGCCCGGATCGAGCAACTTGGCCGGGGAGGCGGGCCGGGGCGCCGGCGGCGCGGCTTCGGTGCCTTCCATATTGCCCTCTTCCATGCGCCGGAAATAGGGCGGTATGTAGTGGTTCTCGGCCACCTTGGCGTCGATGAAAGCTTCCCGGTCGCCGATCTGCAGGCGTGGATTGTTGAGCTTCTCGTGACCGATGGAAGAGAACTCCCGGTCGGCCATGCCGGAGCCGCAGACCGAACCGGCGCCATGCGCGGGATAGACGAGGCACTGGTCGCCGAGCCCCATCAGTTTCTCCAGGCTGTCATAGAGCAGGCCGGCGACTTCGCGTTTGCGGTCGGGATAGAAGTCCGTGCGCCCTACATCGCCAATGAACAGGGCATCGCCCGTGAACACGCCAACCGGGCCTTCCTCGAAGCTCTTGTCATAAAGCACGTAGGACAGGCTGTCGTCGGTGTGCCCGGGCGTTTCGAGCACCTTCAGGAGCGCGCCGCCAATCTCGAACGTGTCGCCTTCCCGCGTCTCGGCTGCATACTGGATCGGCTTTTCAGGGTTCGGCCCGTGCCAGACCTTTGCGCCAGTCTCTTCCTTCAGGACAGGGGCGCCTGAGAGCAGGTCCTCGTTCCGGTGGGTTTCGAAGACGTGCTTGATGACAGAGCCTTCCTCACGGGCGAGGTCCAGATAGATGCCGATGTCACGCCGCGGATCGATGACGGCCGCTTCGCCATCGGCGCTCAGGAAGTAGGAAAGGTGGGCAAGACCCTGTGTCTTGATCTTTTCGAGTCTCATTCTGTTTCGCTCCTTTTCGGGATCGAATGGGTCTGACTGGACGTGGAAGGCGCGTTAGTCCTCCGCGATGGCTGCCCCGGCAGCGTCGTCTGGATTGAGCGTGCCTTCAAAGGGAGGAACGGGGCGGCTCGCCGCCTCGCCTTCCGTCGATGCCGGACCATTCTCCGCGATGTCGGAAATCAGCCATTCCATTTCCTTGATCTCGCGGCGCTGCGCCGTGATGATCTCGTCGGCAAGCTCGCGCACACGGACATCCTCGATGCCGGCGCGTTCACTTGTCATGATGGCAATGGAGTGGTGAGGGATCATCGCTTTCATGTAGGACCGGTCGTCGACGGTGCTCTGGCTGCGCACCAGCCAGAGGGCCAGGACGAACACGACCGCAGCACCAACGAAAATGCCGAAATTGATCCGGCTGTCCTTGTACATGTTGAGCATGAAGCTCAGCATCACGATGGCCATCGCGGCGCCCATGATGAAGGCCATGTAGAAGCGTGTCTCGCTCCAGCGAACATGCTCCCACGCATAGGTGTTGAGGTACATCA
>NZ_JAPYPG010000012.1 GCF_029937755.1 Henriciella sp. | reverse complement strand
ACTATGAAAGGGTCAGACTCTCGAAATAAACGAGGGAGCCGAAGGGCTCAGGTCACGGATTATACGCCAAGAATCTTTGCTTGCGAGTAGCAACGAATTAACACGTTATGGATTGCCTGAGGTACACCTCTTTTTTGGCATATGGATAAGGTATCCAAATGATTATTGGGCAACCGGAACTGTTCCAAATAAATATTGACCGACAGGAGTCATTGCCCTGGAGCAAATTACCTATCATCGAATCGATCGAAGTTGAGGGATATGATCTTGCTGTAACTCCGGTGTTCTCTGCATACTGGTACTTTGCGACCGAGCGACAGAAAATTTTCAAGAAACGCATCGCGGGGGCAAACAGTTCTGTCTTCACCGAAGATCCAATTCTCTCTACTTATCGCTTCACCAATGCTTACCGAGCCTCTGATAGGGTCAGTCAGTATCTGATTTCACAAGTCATTTATCGTGATGATCTGCCTAGTGACGATACGAACATTTTTTTCCGCATAATGCTCTTCAAGCTATTCAACAAGATTGAAACTTGGGTTGCATTGGAAGGCGAGTTCGGCCCCCTGACATTCGAAGATTTTTCATTCGAAGCCGCAGACAAGTTTCTGTCTGGAAGACAGGATGAGGGGATTAGGAATTATTCAGCGGCGTATATCATGCCGTCAGCAGGACGAGTCTTTGGGTATAGACGTAAGCATTCAAATCATCTGCAGCTTTTGCGATGGATGATAGACGAGAAATTTCATAACAAACTATCCAATTCTTCGTCCATGGAGAGCTCTTACGAACTATTGTTATCGGCCCCGTCAATCGGGCCCTTTTTGGCATTCCAGTTTACAACAGATTTGAACTACAGCCCTCTGATTAACTTCTCAGAGATGGAGTTCGTGGTTGCCGGTCCTGGCGCAATTGATGGGATATCGAAGTGTTTCAAAGATACGAAATCATTGTCCCATTCATCTATAATTAGACATATGGCGGAGAACCAGCATCGATATTTCGAGGAATTGACACTGCATTTTGATGATTTGTGGGGACGACCTCTCCAACTTATCGATTGCCAAAACCTCTTTTGTGAAATTTCCAAATATTCTCGCGTGTCACATCCAGACGTGCCGGGCGTTTCTGGCAGAACAAGAATAAAGCAAAAGTTCACACCAGCGAGCCGACCTCAACTTCCATGGTATCCACCGGATTGGAATGTGAATGATAAAATTTCCGGAGAACAGTTTAGACAATCGGCTTAAATTCGACGGATCTCGCTTTCAAATCGACGACGACACGCCCCTCTTTATGTTCGCGGAACAACTGGAACAGTTTGTAGCCATCCCTAATGGCGTTTTCCCATTCCCAATATTTGTTCGTAAACGGCTCGTGCCCGATCGATAACTGATGCACCAGCTTCAATAGTGAAAACGGGATCGTTTCGTCTTCCGGAAATAACGTTCGATTTTCCGCAAGCACGTCAGGCTGTCGGAGACCTGCAACTCGCGCGGCTTCACAGTGAATTACCTTAACAATTGCCTCCTCAACGACGGCGGCACGTCCTCCGTCTTCGACTTCATCAACAGTCTTGTCACTTTCGCGCTTCGTGCGGATCAATTTTCTAAGAACAGGCGACCATCCAAGATGAGCGGCGTTGGCAAGATGCATCACATCATGAAATCGATATCCATCCGGTTCATATGCATTGTCTTTTAGCTGATCACCAAACGGGTCCCCTTGCCAACGCATTTCCGAAACGGTGTCACTGACCGAGACAATATCAATCTCCATATATCTCGGTAATTGTTCTTCTTCCGGGTCCGCCTCGTCATGGAGCGGAGTCGGGGGACCACTCGGTCGTCGGAATCTATTCTTCTCCACGTTCTTTTGAGCAACCGCGTCCAGCGAAATGGAGTAGAGTGATGCAACTGCTGCGACATGCCATGCTATTGCTCCGAGAATTGCGCTAATATCTCTGTCCTGAAGTTGTGTGTTCAGCTCCAGCTCGACGTCTGGCAACGTGTGACGCATTAACTGAGCGCCAAGCTGGGAAAGCACTGCCGAACAGACAGTTAGCAACGTATCGTCATCGGTTCTTGCCGTATTGAAGGCGACTTTCTGGTAATCGCCAAAAGTTCGCGTCTCCAAGGGTGGCAGGTTTGCGGCAGCATCCAGAAATTCTGCTGCGCGTTCTGGTGACAAAACCTCCCTAATGCGCGACCCACGCTCGTTATTGTTACCAACCTCCCGGACCAATTTCTCAATGTCATTTTTAAGCAGGTCAGTGTCCGTTCCAGAAAATTCTTGGCGAGCAAGAGAAAAAGCATACCACATGACATCACCAAGTTCTTCTTCCAGTTCCGCCCGAGCAACGGCAGAGTTAAGAGCGCCGCCCTCTCGTAGCGTCTCTTTCTTTATCGCAGAAACGACGGAACCAATCTCGCTCATCAATCCCTGAATATTGATTTTTTTACGAACATCATTAGGAAGATCGGCAAATTGATCTGACCGGTTTATGAAGGCTGTATATTGAACAATTTGCATGGTCGTGTGTATTCTCTAAGCTGCTGTATCGGCTCTTGCGCCACTCATTATTTTCTCACAATCTGCGATTAGTTCCTTGGTGCCGCTCTTGTTCCAAGCCTTGCTTCCGCGTTTGGAATCCGTGATTCCGGTATCCAATTCGGCGAATGTGGAATGAATGGTGAGCGTGCCGGGTTCGTGGCCCGCTTCCCGGGCTATGAAGTTCAGCAGTCTTCCAAGGCCGATCAAGTTGCCAAGCGTTTTCGCAACATAAAAGTGGCTTCGATAGAGCGCCGTCATGTGGAGCCGCACCTTCTCTCCGTCCAGTTCCGGTTTGATTTCAATGAAGCTTAGACACTGTCGACCACGGAATTTGTTGGCGTCACGAACAGGATGGAACAGGCTGAGTTCGTACATGTGATAACGATTGATTACGTCGTCCCGAGCAGGTCCGAACTTTGAAAGGTTCTCAATCATTGTCTCCAACTGATTTTCTGTTGAACCGTCCCGGCCTTTCTTCCAGGAAATCATTCGATGGAAATACCGTCCCCAGTCCGGGACAGCTTTCTTTATCCGCGGAAACTGGCGTTCATAGCGGTCATAGAGAAGCTGACGGTCTCCGGGGACGTATAGCTCTTCCGGAAAAATCGTATTTGCCACAGTCGAAATGGGAAATGACTTGTGCGCTCGCAAAAACTCATCGACGGCCGCAATGAGTTCATGATCGCTTTCTGAATGAGCAACAGGGTCTGCGATATGCAAGATCAAACCGTATTGTGGTCCATCATCTCGCAAACGTCGCGCCGCGTCGAGCCATGCACTTGCACAAGAATTGCTTGGCTGCATCGGGTTGTAATAACTTTGCATCTAAATCTCCTGAAGGCGAAAGCCGCCCATCCATCTATCGCGAATGTGGCTTTCGCTGATCCACGCATGTCCATTGTCTCCCCAACGCGCTCCCCAAGAGTTTCGGATGAGGAGGTAACTGGTGTTGCCTAGTTCGCCGCTTCCAACGGCCAGCAAGGCATGACCTGCACCTTGGGACGGGTGCTCTGTTTCATCCGGAACAACGGCGTCGCCGGTTGAGCGGTCAACATTGAGAAAAGCGGTCCCGATATTCAGTCCAATGATCGACGCTTCGCCTTGGCCCAAGTTCGTGGAAATCTCCGAAAAAGCTGAGCTGACATCCAAAGTTTTGGCATGAAAAAGTTGCTCAGGAGCAGGTGTTGGCGGTTTCCAGTGATCGGAATCAACATTTGATGGCACATAGGGCCAGAATGATTCATCAGGCTGGCCATTTTTGATCAGTACATGACGCGTGGACTGCAGGGTGGAGCCCGCATTTGGCGGATCACCCGCGTACTTTACAGCGTGATAGTAAAGCCATTCGATGCAAAGCGGGTCGGCACACCTGTGCAATGCCTCGTGCGCTGATGTCGTCGCGAAAGCCAAGCAGGTTGGTCTGCGCCCCTGATTGCCTACACCAGCAAAACTTGCCCGTAGATCCGTATGCACTTTGATCTTGCTCATCTAAGACGCAACAACCGATCGCGTTGCGGCTCGTATAGCCCGGGGTCACGCGAAACCGTGTTGGTGTATGTGAAGCTGAATGACTTTGGTTCATCATCCGGGTCCCACGACTTGGTTTCGCGCAATGTGTATTGCCCCTCAGAAAGCCGGCTTGGATCACCGAGAATAAATCGACGACTGTTGCCGCCCAAGTTTTGCGGATGAAGCGCATTGCACTCATCTTTCAGCACCACAAAACCGGCATCCTGCAACTCATCAAATGTCCAAAGGTAACCGGAGCTCTTATGTTCCTCCAGTTTCAACAAAAACAGGTCATTGCGGTTTGCTTCGATGGTCCCGCCTTCATCTCTTTCGGTCAGGCGCCAAACATCCCGATGAGCCCAGCCATCGACTTGAAAATCGTCAACGAGTTCTTCTTTCAGCGACTTCGGCTGGACCTTCTTCAGATCTCGCCGCAGCGTAGCGGAAATCAAATTCTCCCTCTCAAAAGCCAAAAGTGTTGCAGAGTAACTTGCTCCAAATCGCAGTGACGCTTGATAAACCGTTTGAGGGTTCTCATAGTCGCGGCCCGTTAACTCATTGGCGTGGTGATGCTTCTCGATCAAAAATCGAGGCAACACAAAATGCGATGCAAATGCATCCGCCTCGCGCTCCTGAACGGGCACTTTGCTATAGCTCCCGCCTGCAACAGGCGTTCGCCTCAATATGTTATCATCGTCTGCATGAGGCGTGTGGTTCATAATCATGTGACCAAGTTCATGCCCTGCGGTGAAGCGTTGCACGCCTATTGGACGCTGCGTTGTGATTATGATGCCACGCTCACCGTCCTCGTTCATGTAGGCGCCCAGCAGTTTGTCTAGCGGTTGAAACATCAACATCGCTCCGGAGCGCGAGATAGCGTCGAATACGTCCACACGCATAGACTCTCGAAGCCTGTCTGGCGTTGCGAGGTCGCGATGCAGGCGCATGGCCGCCCGCATACCTCTCATAATGGCTATACGGTCATTACGGATTGCCATCGCCGACCTTCGATTTTGCTTTTAGAAATTCAGCAAATTTCTGGAGTTCACCGCGATCCGTTTGAGATAGCTCGGTCGCGGTTCGCGCTAAAAACTCAACATCTGCTGGAACACCTTCAACGACTTCATCAGTGAACCATGAAGTTGGTTTTTGGTATAGACGCGCTAGTTGCCGAAGCTCCAATGCGCTGATCGCTCTTTTACCACTTTCAATTTCAGATACTGCGGAACGCTGAATTTGTAAAAATTCAGCAACTTTTGCCTGACTCATGCCCAAGTATTCTCGGGCCTCCTTCAGTTTACGTTGCAATCGTTCTTTTTCGTTTTCCGGGCCGGCGAAACCCATTTTTACGTCACTCATTTTACACCTCCTCCTGCGCTTTTGCTGTCGCCCACGCTTGCTCAGCCTCTTTAAGGAAGGCCGTTACGCAGCTTTCTGCGTCGGAAAATCCCCCAGCCGGGATTTTGTCTTCGGCGATTGTCACGCTGATTTCGTCTTCAATTCGCAGTGAAATTCTGAGTGCGTTAAGCGAATCAATTTCGGGTTCCCAAGAGCCCTTTGAGCCGCTGTTGCCGCGTTTGATTGCTTCATCCTTTATCGACTTTATTTCGTCGCGGATCGCGCGCTCTAATTCTGCTTTTGGAAACGACATATCATACCCGTCTATTTTTCCGACCTTTCTCCCATATGTGTCGGATATTCCGACATGTCAAGTTTCATATGATATTTTGAGGCCCGTTCAAAATGGCTCCCAAAAACATCGCGTAACTTATTCTAAATGCTCACTACACTGAGCAAATCGGTGTTTACGTTGACCTTCAAGGATAACGACACTACGTGGAGGCTTATGACTATCTAACGACCGCTTTTGCGCCCGTAGCAGCCGGTAAGCGGTCTAGATTGCATAAGGGGCCACTATGCGAAGCGGCCTCGATAAGTGACACGCTTCTCGGTAGCCGCCCCATGTTTCTTTCATTTCAAGGCCACCATTACGCCAACCGCTATGCTCGGCTGCATCATCTTGCGCGCCGCTGCATCGAACGCCGTTCCCGCACTCTATCAGGCTCAAGCCACGTCGCCCGCAGTGATATGTGCGCGAGAAACTGGCTGAGCGCATCGACCTGATCATCGTGCCGGGCGTTGGGAAACCCCAGGAGTTCATGGCGAAGCTCCGCAAGCCAGGAAGCGTCTTCCGGAAGCCTGACAAACCCTTCAGCGAGCTTGATTGTTTCTCCGATCATGCGGTCCTCCTTGTCGAGCCTGGGCTGGAATCCAAAGTACCGTGATCGCATACCGGGCCCTCGCCTGAGGTCCTGCAGAAGGGAGATTCCCGACGATGCGCGCTCGATCACCACTCTATCGGCATGCCAGTGCTGCTGCTGCCTCAGTATGGCCTGTTTGAGGTCCGGGAAGTCCAGACGCTGGCGAAACACGTCCAGCAGATCCCAAGCGTGATTGCGATATCCAAAACTCAGACAGACGCTTGGGTCACTGTCGGGCGCTGCCGACATGCCGGTATCCCAGCTCTGCACGACTTGCTGGTATGCCGTTCGTGGCGGGTTATCATCAAAACGCGGAAACCACTCCCACCGGATGTGTCCGCCGCCTGGCCGGGTCGGATTCTGCAGGTACTGGGCATTGAAGGCGAACTCCCCCATCTCGCGCCGCATGCGCTCAAGCTCCTCACGAGGCTCGCGCGCCTGAAAAAGCACATCTCCGACCTCGCGGCGATGCACCTGATCAAAGCCAAGATTGAAAACTCCCGGCTCTGCAGCAATCGACGGCAGGTTGAGGTGCGTGTACTCGCCGCCCAGAATGAGGTTGCCGGCCAGATCATCCTCATGAAGGCGCTGCTGAATGACGATGACACGACCCGTGCGCCGGACATTAAGGCGCGAGAGCAGTGAACCCTGGAAGAATTCCCGGGCATTTTCTCGCTCAGTGTCTGATCGACCTTCATCGGCCTTGAGAAGATCATCGACGATCAGGATGTCGGCCCCGAAGCCGGTCACAGACCCGCCACGGGCGACAGCCAGTCGGCCGCCCTGTCGAGTGGTTTTGATTTCCGCGGCTCGATTGGCGCGTGGATTGATACGCATCGACGGAAAGAGCTGCTGGTACCAATCCGTTTCAACCACTGTGCGGAACTGATGCGACAGCTCATTGGCAAGCTGGCCACCATAGCTCGCCGTGATAATCTTCAGCGCAGGATTGCGCCCGAGGGCCCAGGCACAGAAGCCAACCGCAGTGCAGATCGATTTCAGATGGCGGGGTGGCACCGTGATGAGAAGACGGGTCATCCTTCCCTCATAGACATCCTCAAGCGCCTTGCAGATCGCCATGATATGCCAGTTGCGGACAAACTCCACGCCGGGGTGTAGTTTTGAAAATGCCTTCTGGACGAAGAAGTAGAGCGACTGGCGCTGCAGAGCGGCAAGTGTTCGTGCGTCATTCATGACGGTCTCCCTTCTTTGAAAAGAGTTCCCACGCTTCCTTCAGAATGGCCTCGTCTTCGGCTTCAATGTCGATTTCTGATGCTGGGCTGGCTGCATCAGTTTGGCGATCGCCTTCCTCAAGGGTCGCATACATCGATATGAGTCGCTCGGCGGCCCGCAGATCCCCTTTGAGCGCTTTTTCCACCATTCGTTTGAATATGAGTTCCAGCCGACTGGCTTTCCGGCGCACACCGTTCTCAACATAGTCGATGGGGGTCAGCAGCGTTTCGAAAACGATTGTCTTCTGGCTCTTCGCCCCTTTGGGCCGCCCTTTCGGATTGCCGCTCTGGCCGGGTTTGAACCGGCTGTGTTTGGGCGGCTTTCCATAGCCAACCTCTTCTTTCGGCTCAGGCGCTTTGCGCATGCGCACTCTCGGGTCGTTGATCGGTCTGATCGCCATTAGCCTGCCCTCCCCGTTTCGGAAAACACTGTTGGTGGCGTGCGCGTCCGCGTGCGGATTACGGGTGGTGCTTCAAGGGTGGCGACGGCATTTGTCCGTCGCGCTTCGACCACCTCGAACGCTTCACCGGTTTCCTCAAGCGTCGCTGTGAGCCCGCAGACCGCTTCGACACGGCGGATCGTCGTATCGACATAGAGCGGATCAAGTTCGATCAGCCTGGCCTTGCGACCGGTCCGTTCCGCCGCGATGAGCGTCGTCCCGGCCCCACCAAAGAGATCGAGGACACTATCGCCGCGTTTCGAAACGTCCTGGATCGCATCGGCGACGAGTGCGACGGGTTTGACGGTCGGGTGCAGCTTGAGATCGGCCATCTGCCCGCCCGGCGTATTGGCCCCCGGATAATCCCACACATTGGTCCGGTTGCGGCCATACCGGCCGAGGTCAACATTGTTGGTATGGGCGGCGCCGGAAACACGCGCGACGAGGATAAGCTCGTGCTTGGAGCGGTAGAGCGACCCCATGCCGCCATTGGTCTTGTTCCAGACACAGAGATTGAGAAGCTCGAGACCGGCCTCCTCGCTCACATCCACGAGCGGAGCGATGGAGCGCCAGTCCATGCAGGCGAAGATGACGCCGCCCGGACGGGTTGCCTCACGCGCCCTTTCCATGCTCGATCGCAGGAACCCCCGAAACTGTTCGGGCGTCATTTCGCCGGACGCCATCACGAACTCCCGGTGCTGGACCGCGCCGAGGCCGCCCATATGGCCCTTGACTGGGACATTATAGGGCGGGTCGGTGAAGACCATGTCTGCGACCTCACCTTGCAGCAGAGCCTGATATGTCTCGGGCAGCAGGGCATCGCCGCAGATGAGGCGGTGCGGCCCGATCTGCCAGACATCCCCGGGCTGCGAGACAGCCGGGCCGGACAGGGCGTCCGCGTCTACCGTATCGGCCGGATCAGCGCCGCCCTCCTCTCCGGCAAACAGGATGTCGATTTCCGGAGTCTCGAACCCGGTAAGCTCGAGATCAAAGCCGAGGATCTCGATTTCCTGGAGTTCAAGGCGGAGCAGCTCTTCGTCCCATTCACCCGCTTCGGCGAGCTTGTTGTCAGCAATGCGATAGGCGCGGATCTCGGCCTCGCTCAGATGCTCGACGCGTATGGCCGGTGCCTGGGTGAGCCCAAGACGCTTTGCTGCCTCGACCCGGGCCTCGCCGGCAATCAGCCGGTTCTTCCGGTCGATCAGGATAGGGCTCACCCATCCGAACGTCTCTATGCTGCGGGCAAGCTTGGCGAGTTGCTTGTCGGAATGCCGACGAAGTGTGCGCTCGGGGGATTTGATATCGGCGAGGTTAACCTCGACCAGGGCGAGGGAGTTGGAGCCGGTCAGGTTGCGGACCTGTGGCGAGGTGTTTTCATAAGGCATGAGAGCCTCCTTGAAGTTGGGGCTTCAAAGAAGGCAGGCGACAGCGAATGCAACCAGGGCACACAAGGCTCTCGCCGCTTCCTTCGAAGCGGTTGAAATTGCCCTATTTGTATCCCTTGAAACGTCCGCCCTTATCCGCTCATGCTCGATCAGAATGCGTCCATCGCACTTGTCTATCTAGATGCCAATAATTGCCACGTCAATACACTAATACATTGTTTTTTATGCACTAGTTTCTTCGTCAATTAATATTCAGCGATCCGCCGAAGGTGGCTTTTTCCAATGGGCAAGAAAGGCGGACGGCTTCACATCGAGCGTGATCGCGAGCAATTCCAGCGTCAGCGCGGTTGGATTGCGCGCCCCTCTTTCAATGCCGCTGATATAGGTCCGGTGCAGGCCGCACTCGAGCGCCAGCGCCTCCTGCGACAGCCCGCGCGCCTGGCGGACTTCCTTGAGATTGTTGCCGATGAGCCGCCGTATATCCATGACGGCAGCGAAGCCGCCCCGACCAATATAAATCTACAGACTATAAGTAACATAAGATAAACAGCTTCGAGCTATCCCTGAGCCATCGCAACCTCAGGGAGATTTTCTTATGCGTATTCTTGCTGTTTCTATTGCCGCTCTTGTCGCCTCCGGTGCTGCCATGGCCCAGTCCGGTCCATGGCAGTCGGTTGTCCAGACCGATCCTATAACAGACGAAAAATCAGTGATCGCCGTTACCCAGGCCAATGACTACATCGCGCTATTTATCGGCTGCACGAACGGCACCATCTATGCTGGCGCGACCACGACCTATTTCGATGTCGAGTTTGGAGACTATCGAACGGTCACATGGCGCGTGGACGACAACGCTCCTGTCAGTGAAGCCTGGGAAAACTTGGAGCACGGCGGAGCAGCCGTCTATGACGAACCGGGCCTCGCATTCGCCCGCCAGGTCAGACAGGCCAAGACCAGGGTCGTTGTGAAATCCGGAAGCGACACGCAGGTGTTCAGCGTCCGAGGCTCGACGGCTGAAGTGGGTAAGGTGCTCGACGCTTGCGGGCATGACTAAGCTCAGCGGCTTGAAATTCCGCTCTGGTGCGCTTGAGGTTGTTCTAACTTTGTTCCAATCTTGTCAGCATGTCTGGCACGGGTCCTCTAGATGGGGTCCATGCCTAGCCTTTGCAGTTTCCAAGGGAGGCCAGCTGAATGACAGCGGAAAAGCGATACACCCGCGAAGAACTTTATGACTTGGTCTGGACAAAACCCGTCAGCCTCCTCGCGCCAAAGCTTGGTATATCGGATCGTGGCCTGACCAAGATCTGTGATCGTCACGAGATTCCAACACCGGGACGAGGCTATTGGGCTAAGCTCGAAGCGAACAAGCGCGTGAGGAAAACCCCACTGCCGCAAACAGACAGTCCTGCGCCGAGATACATCTATATCAGAGCGACTGAACAGCCCTCAGACCCAGCAATGGGAGCGAAAGCCCAGGCGGAAGATATCGAACGAGAGCTGAGCCCTGTCGAAATCCCCAGGACGTTCCATAGCCTGCACCCCATCGTCGCTGAATGGGTCGCCGCGCACAAGCAGGACCAAGCCAGACAGCTACGCGAAAGTCGAAATCGCAGGAATGACTGGTTCGCACCTCGGCTACGCGAAGACCTTACAGAAAGGGATCGGTATCGCTTTCTCGTCACAAGCGCGTTTCTGAAAGCCATGGAAAAGCTTGGCGCATCCGCTAAATCCGGCGAACTTCGGGGAAAACCCGCGCTCGTAATATGTGGAGAAACCGTCGAGTGCACGATCATTGAGAAAATGTTGCAGAAGCATGTCCAGTCCCATGACCAGGGCTGGACGGCTTGGCCGGAGTTCTTCAATTCGAATCTCGCTCCTTCCGGCTTTCTCCGCTTTACAATCAATTCCTGGAGCTTCAGTGGGCGTGATTTCATAGAGACTGAGAGCCGGCGCGCTGAAGATCTCCTGCCTAAGTTCATCGCTCATGTGATGGCGACAGGGCCGCTCCTGGTTGAGCAACGCAAGGCCAGAGAAGAATGGCAAAGACAATTCGAGAAGGAGCAAGCTGAACGTGCCGAGAAGGAGCGGCTGGCTCGTCTTGATGCCAGGCGCTGGGAAGCGTTCAGGGAGATGGCGCGAAACTGGGAGGACAGCACGCGGCTGCGAGGCTTCATAGGCGCGCTTCAGCAGGCACCAAAACAGCACACTCTATCCGCGGGCGAGCAGGATCTGGAGACCTGGATCCGGTGGGCAGAGGAAAAGCTGATGCAGATGGATCCGCTTGCTCAAGGTCTTGAAAGTGTCCTTTCAAAACTGGAAGTCTGCGACAGCTCCGACCGGTACTGAGGATCGTCGGGGGTAAGTGATCGAATACCGGTTGCATAATGCGGTGCATGTGAAGCAGATCGATATGTTGGCTTTCGGCGCTCACTCCGGGTCGTCCTGCCAGCAAAATCCACCTGTTCCGCTGACAATACCTCTATCAAAACAACTCCCTCATTGCGCCAAATTTGAGTCGGTGTAGGATTAATAAAAACAGTGTTAAAAAATTGAGGGTCCAATGTATCAGGTCGATTTGAAGGAATCTTTTTTCCCCGCTCAAGGTTTGCCTCTACCGGACCCTCAGACCATTGGTGAGATGTTGCGCGCCTCCTGCGCGGCTGCTCCGGACCGGCCTGCCCTCAAAGAGCTTGGCTCCGGCGGGGAAATCGAACGCGTATGGACCTATGCAGAGCTGATTGCCGATTGCGAGCGCCTCGCCAACGCCATCGCGGCGCGGCACGCGCAAGGTGCACGTGTCGCGATCTACGCCAACAATATTCCCGAATGGATTCTGCTTGAGCTGGCCTGCGGTCTGGCCGGCGCAACCTTGGTGACGGTCAATCCCGCGTACCAGAAGCGGGAATTGGAATATGTTCTCCAGCAGTCACGGGCTGAAGCGATTTACTATGTTGATGAATTTCGCGGCAATCCGATGAAGGAGATTGCAGACTCAGTTTGTGACCAGATCCCCGCGATCAAGCACCGTATTCTTCTGACCGACCATGCAGCGCTCTACGCCGACGACACCAAGCCTCATAAACGTCAGACAAAACCTGAAGATCCAGCGCAGATTCAGTACACATCAGGCACGACCGGGTTTCCGAAAGGCGCCTTGTTGCATCACAACGGGCTGGTTCGAAACGGGATTGACGCGATGACGCGCGGTGGCATGAAGCCAGGCGACTCATTTGTGCATCACCTGCCCCTTTTCCATACCACGGGATGCGCCATCCTTGTGCTTGGCGGTCTTGGCGTCGGCTCGACGATCCTGCTGGCCAAACAGTTTGACCCTCCCATGATCGCCAAGGTGATGGAACGTGAAAGAACGGATTTTGTGCTTGGTGTGCCGACCATGCTCGTTGCACTGATAGACGAGATTAAACGAAGCGGCCGCGATGTCTCGTCGACGTCCCGGATTATGGCGGGAGGGTCGATGGTCTCGCCAGATCTCTGTCGGAAAGCCCACGATGTCTTCGGCGCGCCGATCCAGATCGTTTATGGGCAGACCGAGTCATCACCGGTTATCACACAGGCTTGGTATGACGACACGATCGAAGACCTCACTCAGACGATAGGCCAGCCGGTGCCCTATACCGAAGTTTCGGTTCGCTCGCCGTCGGACAATACCGTGTTGCCCATCGGTGAACAGGGCGAAATTTGCTGTCGTGGCTATCAGGTCATGTTGGGATACAACGAAAACCCTGAAGCAACCGCAGCCGCCATCGATGAGGAGGGCTGGCTTCACACCGGAGACCTCGGCCGGATGGATAAACGCGGCTACCTTCGCATCACCGGCCGGGTCAAAGAGATGATCATCCGGGGCGGCGAGAACCTGTTTCCAGCCGAAATTGAAAATGCGCTCCTTGAACATGAAGCGATCGACGAAATCGCCATTGTGGGTGTCGCTGACGAAAAATGGGGCGAACAAGTCGCGTGTTTCATGCGAAGTCATGGCGACGACCGACCGGACGGGGCGGCTCTCAAAGCCTTCGTGCGCGAACGCCTGTCCCCGCAAAAAACACCTGCTTTTTGGGTATGGGTCGAGGATTGGCCGCTGACGGGCTCAGGCAAGATACAGCGATTCAAACTTAAAGAGGCATTCGAACGCGGCGAATTCCAGGATCATCTATCATGACGCGGCTTCCAACCTATCGCAGCCTTCTTTTCGTGCCGGGCACGCGTGAGGACAGGTTCGACAAGGCTGCGCGCGCTGGTGCTGACGCTATAATTATTGATCTCGAAGACGCCGTGCAGCCCTCTCGGAAGGCAGCAGCACGCGAAACTGCTTTGGTCTGGCTGGCAAATAACTCCAAAGGCGTGGACGTCGGATTGCGCATCAATTCACCTCGCACGCCCGAAGGTAATGCGGATCTCGCAGCGCTCGCCGCATCAGGCTTGCGCCCGGCTTTCATCATGGTGCCCAAATCGCAAACTGATATTGATCTTGAAATCGTTTCGGAGGCAACGGGCTGCGAGCGCATCCTGGCGATAATCGAATGCGGCAGAGGACTGCACCATGCCCATGAGATCGCTTCCAGAAGCCCTTGCGGAATATTGTTTGGCGGCGTCGATTTTTCTGCAAGTCTTGGCGCCGATCTGGACGACTGGGACGCGCTGCTCCATGCAAGAAGCGTGATTTCCGCAGCGTGTGGAACGGCTGCCATTCCGGCATACGATGCGCCTATGCTGGACGTATCGAACAATGCCCAACTGATTGAAACAAGCAGTCAGTCGCGCCGGCTCGGCTATAGCGGACGCGCATGCATCCATCCAGACCAGGTCGAACCAGTCAATGATGTCTACGTACCGACTGCAGAAGAGCTGGCAAATGCAAAAGGCATCCTCAGCGCCCTCGAAGCCGCGGATGGGGGTGTGGTGCTGTTTAACGGAAAAATGATCGATCGCCCTGTAATTCTCGCGGCCCAGAGACTGATTGATCGCGCGCGGCCCTAGGCCGCCATTGTGATTTTCAGGCTGCAACCGGCGTCAAGGATTTTTCGGCCTTGAAAAGCCCGTCTTTCGGGTGAGCCGCTTGATCAGCCCTACCCTTCCCAACCGGCGCAAACCAAAGGCTGTTTGAAGATCGGCATGGGTTGGTAATGGGCAGACTTATTGCTCAAACCACCAAAGGCTGCGTTCCCTTTGCGTGTTCGAGCTGGGCCGCTTATTGAACCGCAAAAGATTGCTGTACGAATTCGAAAGTCCCCTGATGCCCAGACCCGCATATTCAGCCGAGGAAAACACAACGATCCGGGAAGATTTTCTGGACGGAGCAATAAAGCTGTTCCGACAGGTCGGTGCCGAAGAGTTGTCGCTACGGCGGCTCGCCAAGCATTTGGATATCAGCCACACCAAACTGTATCGCTACTTCGGCAGCAAAGAAGAGCTCCTGATTGCGATCCGGCAGAAGATTCTCGAAGAGTTGCAGGTGGAGATGTATGCGCAAGATCCAACCGACGCATCTGCAACAGCTCGCCTGAGAGCAGCCAGCTATGCTTTTTGCAAATTCGCGGTGTCGAACGAGAAGGAATATTTTTTCCTGTTTTCCGACGAGATCGAAAACACCAGGAATTCGAAGGCCTATCTCAAGCAGCGACAGGCCTTGTTCAATTTTATTGTGGAAATAGCAAAGCAAGCTCAAGTCAAAGGACAGACAGATCTGGACGGGCGCACGCTCGCCAATCTCGCTTGGGCAACCATGCACGGATTGTTTCTGCTGCACTTCAGAGGACAATTTGTAGAAGGGCGGTCATTTGAAGACCTGTTTGAAAGCGCCATGAGCTTGCTATTTGGTCCGGCGAAAGACGAGGCATGCGGCTCATCCGGCAGCAGATAGGATCCTACCAACGCGCATAAGGCTTGGAGCGTCATGGTATTTACGTTAGGAAAAAAAGGACCCCTGAAACGATAGGGATCTGGCGATCTAACAATTGGAGCGCTGCTGCTGGCCGCGATCAGCCTAGGCTGATGAAATCCGCGCTGCGCTTTTCAGTATAGGCGCGAAATCCTTCTTCGAATTCTTCACTCGTCAGACCGCGAACCTGGTCGCGCTCTTCATCAGCCAGGTCCTGTTCAAAACTTGGCTGCTGACGAAGCCGGGCCTTAACCATCGCAACTGCGCCGCGAGGCAGCCTTGAAAGCCGTTCGGCTTGTTTGATAGCCGCCGACATCACCGCGCTGTCGTCGAGCACCCTATCAGCCAGCCCTATTTCGACGGCACGTTCACCCTCAATCGTTGCTGTTTCAAGAATGAGGCGACGAGCCTGGGGTAGACCGACCCTCAGCGGGAGACTGCGCATCATTCCCCAATCGGGGACCAGGCCCAGTTTCAGAAATGGGACCATGATCTTCGTCGATCTGCCGACGAGGATATAGTCTCCCAGCAGCGCCAGCCCAACCGCGCCGCCGGCCGCAATGCCTTCAGCTGCCGTCACAATCGGAACATCTGCGTTCCAGATGATGCGGCACAGGCGATGGATATGCTGCAGCCGTTCCCGCGCACCTTCTTCCGAAAGTCCTTGCATGGACGGCACATCCCCGCCAGCGGAGAGGTTTCCTCCGACACCGCCAAGGACAATGGCTCGTATGTCTGGATCTTCAACAATCGCCGGGAGCGCTTGAAGCAACGCTTCACGGACGTCGAAATTTACGGCATTCAGCTTTTCAGGTCGATTAATCTGGATCCGGCAAACATGATCTGCAGGTTGGTCTATGAGGATTGGCGAAGTGTCACTCAACTGCCTGTTCCTTTTTGAATGATGTGCTTGCGTAAAAATGCGGCCATGCCGTCGATCGCGGCCCGCGCCTCAGGCAATTCATCTGGAAACTGCTGAAACACATGTATCATGCGGTCCCAGACCTGACAGGTCGCTTCGCCGCCAGCTGCCTTGATTGCGGCTGCCATATCGCAAGCATCGCTGAGCACGGTTTCCCGGTCTCCAACCTGGATAAAAACCGGAGGCATTTCGCTAAGGTCGCCGTGCAGCGGGGACGCAAGAGGCTGCGCCGCATCAGCGCCGCCAAGATAGTTACTCGCCATCCGCCTTATCATTTTCTGATTGTGGATCGGGTCGCTCCCGGCGCGAGTGACATAACTCTCACCATTCGCTTCAAGATCGGTCCAAGGCGACATCAACCCGATCGCTGCTGGCAGGGGCAAATTCTCGGCTTTCAGCTTCAATGTCGTCGCAAGCGCCAGATTTCCGCCAGCCGAGTCGCCGACAAACGCGATATTATCGGGCGATGAGCCAACCTCCAGCAACGCCCGATAGACCTTGAGGCAATCTTCGATAGGAGCTGGAAATGGATACTCGGGCGCGCACCTGTAGTCGACGTAGAGACCAATGCTCTCACTTGCTTCGCTGAGGCGACAAATAAGATCGAAATGGGAGCGGAGGGACCCGACCTGGTATCCGCCGCCGTGCAGATACACAAACAGTTTGTCCTTGGGCAGATCATGTCGACCAACCCATGCGGCTTCAACGCCATCGAAGCGTTCCATGATCGGAGCGGGTTTCATGGGTTCGACGCCGAACAACAGGTCCCAGTCAGCACGCATCTGGGCGACCGTGGTATCGCGCCCCCATCCCTTATAGACAGACAGCACGCGTTGGATGATCTCGTCGATTGGTTCCGTCATCTCTAGCACCCCATGCCACCCGAGACGCCGAGCACCTCACCAGTAATAAATCCTGCAGCAGGTGAAGCCAGATATGTCACGGCAGTTGCGACCTCTTGCGGCGTGCCCAGCCGTCTGAGCAAGGTTGCGTTGCGCATGGCCTGCTCAAGTTTGTCGCCATTCTCGCCCGCAATCGCAGCATCCAGTAGCGGCGTTTGCACCGGACCGGGGCACACAGCATTTGCAGTGATGCCGAAGCGCGCATTTTCCCGAGCAAGTGACTTTGTGAATGCCAGCACGCCGCCTTTGGCAGCCGCATAGACCGCGCCGCCTTTGGAGCCCTGCCGACCGGCTTCGGAGGATATGTTGACGATCCGGCCGTAGCCGCTCGCCTGCATGGTCGGCAATGCGGCATGTGTGACTGCGAAAACGGCTTCTAGATTGATCCGCAGGAGCATCTGCCAGTCAGACGGCGAAGTATCGGTAAAGAAAGCGTGCTGATCAACGCCGGCATTGTTGATCACGATATCGATACGCTTGCAGTCCGAAACGATCTTCGAGACGGCTGCCAAGTCACTCAGGTCAAGTTTTACGAAGTCGCTCCTGGTCTGGTCGGCGATCGCAGCTCCAGAGGCCTCGTCCCTGTCGGCAAAGATGACCTTTGCTCCGGCCTCACTCAATTGGTGAACAATCGCGGCGCCGATTCCAGCAGCGCCGCCTGTCACAAATGCGACCTGGCCCGAAAGGGCGTCGGCCCTGAAAAGAGCGGAAGACACAGCTTACCGCCCTTCAAACTCAGGATCGCGACGCAACATGACCGCGTCCAGCGCTTCGCGCGCATCATATGTGCCCGAAAGTTCAGCGACGGTGCGCGATTCCTCGGGCAGACAGGCTTCCACACCGGTGCCGACCCCGTTCCAGAGCAAGCGCTTTGTTGCGGCAAGCGCGAGCGGTGCGCCCCTTGCCAGTTCCTCGGCCAAGGCACGTGTTTCCGCGTCAAGATTCTCGTCATCCACGACGGTATTTATGATGCCCAGGTCCTGGGCTTCAGACGCCGACAATACGGTGTTGCGCAGCAGCAGCTCCATCGCCTTGCGAAATCCGACGAGGCGCTGCAGCGTGACAGAAGCGCCAGCATCAGGGGCCATGCCTGCACGTGTTGCGCCGGTAAGAAATTTCGCGCTTTTGCCCGCGACCACAAAATCGGATGCACAGACGAGACCGAATCCCCCGCCGCCGGCCGCGAAGCCGTGAACGGAAGCGATGACTGGGGCATTCAGGCGTATGAGTGCGCCCGCGACAATTTGCAGAAGAGACGTCGCCTCACGCAAATAATCGGGAAGCTTCTCGCCTTTCGAGGCGAAGACCTTCACATCTCCCCCCGCACAAAAATGCTTTCCGTTGCCGCGCAGGATAACGACGCGGACTCTGGAGTCGCCGTGGATCTTCATGATGGCCTTGTAAAGGGCCGACAGAAACTCCACCGTCATTCCGTTAGCGGCATCTGGGCGGTTAAGCACCAGTTCGGCGATTCCATTCCGCAAACTGACAAGAACGGGGCCGTCTCCGATCAGTACTTCGTCGGCGTCGTCCATAATTTCTCTCCCATTCATCGCATTAGACCAAGAAGGCCAGCGTGTAGAGCGCCTTGTCATTGTTCGCGAGTATGACTGTCTTCTTCGCTATTTTGAAACTCGCTCCTTCGCGGCGCAGTCGATAAATGTTTCTGGCCGCCCAGACGAACTCACCGCGAAGATTCGATTCGAATATCAGCGCGTTTGCAGACGCTTCGATCTCGCCATTGTCGAGAACACTTATTTCAACGTTCGAGATAGTGCGCCTCAGGCTCGATGCGGGCTCCTGTGCATAGCGACGTCCGGTATGAAGCTGCCGTACGCGCAAGGCGATGCGCGAACGATTGTCATAAATGATCGACATTTCCTTCTCAGGATCAATGTCTGCCCCATTGGCCGGCACCCAGTAGACACCATCGTCTGCCCATAGCGCTTCCCACTCATCATAATGATGCTCATCCTGAAGGCGCGCTTCCGTGTAGATGAACTGACTAACGGAGTGGTACAGGACGAGGTTTTCAACGGAATCTTCGGTCACAAGCATCTTACGCCTCCATCAGCGCGCGGTAGTGACGCCAGATCCCGCGCGACGGAGTTTCGTCAGTCGCATGGCTCACCCGAAAGCCGTCATCATCACGATACTCGCGCTGCTCACCTCGCCCGAGGAACAACCATTCAGGGTTCTTTGACTGCACACCTCGCTGGGTGCGCTCGTACATCTCGCTGTCGTCCGCGAGGAGGAAGCCGGCAGGGCCGACGGATCCCATTGTTTGCTGACGCATGCGCCGGTTGAGGTCCGGCGCCCCCTTGAACTGAAGCGCAGTTACATGCTGCACCGTTTCATTCACCGCGACCGGCTGGATCACGAATAGCTGGATTTCGGCGATGAACAGATTCGGATAGATCATCGCATGCGGCGTGCCATCGATCATGATTTCCCGTGCCCGCTTCTCGCCGTAAGCTGCGTTCATAGACGCAACGTAGTCAGGCAGTCTTTCGGCTGTCGTTCCGAACCATTGCAGAGGCACATCAGCCTTTCGGAATTCCGGACGCAGGTCGATTTCCGTATGCCCATTGCCGTAGTCGCGCGCGAGCGCTGTCGACTTGTTGCTGTAGAGCGCGCCAATTCCGCTATCAGCTACTCCAAATATCGAACTGTGGACAAAAGCCGGGTGATAGCCATCGGTTTCATTTTCAACCAGAAACTTCCAGTTGCTGCGGGTCTTATGCTGCAGGAAGCCCGCTGTGACCTCGATTTCACCTTCCGGAGAAGTCAGGCAAACACGGTCCAGCATCTCGGCCGCGCCGCCGAGATGGTCCTCCAGCGAAGGACCCTCTTCCGCCATCGAACCGAACACGAAGCCGCGATAGCTTGCCACACGGGGAACTTTGGCAAGACCGAGCTTCGACTTGTCAGCCGTCTCATGGCCTTCATACCCTTCGGGAAATGCAAATCCCATAAGCTCGCCGGAGTTTGCGAAGGTCCAGCTGTGATATGGGCAGGTAAATAGCTTGGCGTTGCCCTTTTGCTTGACGCAGACCTGATTGCCCCGATGCGGACAACGGTTCTGAAGTAGCTGGATCTCGCCGGACTTGTCTCGCACCATGATAATGGGCTGGGGTCCGATTGATTTCATGATGAAATCATTATTGTTCGGCAATTCGCTCTCGTGTCCGACATAAACCCATGTCTTGAACCAGATACGCTCGAGCTCTTCCTGAAAGATTTGTTCGTCGTGATATAGGGAGCCGTGAACGCGGTTCGACTGAATGCGATCACCGATATCTAGGTGACTGTTGGCGGACATGAGCATCTCCATGGTGTTAGTTCGAATTTCGAACTTATTACCAAGCCAAGACACGCTTTGCAAGCGCCAACTCGTAAGCGCGCCCCTTGAGCTGCGAATAGAGCGCGGCCCGAACGCAGTGCCTGGTGCCTCTTGCCGGGTGGCTGGAAAGATCAGATGCATAAGGTTGGTTTCGAACAAACCGGCACAACTTCGGACATTTTCGGCCTCGAAATGAAGCAGAGGCGGGCCCACTTCGACGTAAGGTGGCACGCCATCACGGCTTCGGCGAGCACGCCGGTAGCTAAAGCCCCGATTGCATGGTTTGTCTGAATATGCAGGTTTGAAGTGACGTGAATTTTGGCGCACAAAAATGCGATAAAAGTCGCCCCACCCGACCAAGGCCAAGGATTGACAGCATGGCAACTGACTCAAACGCCGTAAAGCCAAACCGACCTTCCGCCTTGGACGAAACGCTAAAGATATTTTCTGAGAAATGGACGTATGCTGTTTTGCAGGAACTGTTCTTCGGCGTGCGGCGGTTCGACGATTTCCAGAGAAACCTCGATATCTCACGAAGCGTGCTTACAACTCGGCTAAACCATCTGGTTAAGTATGAGGTCATACGCAAAGTGGCGTACCAGGACCGCCCCAAGAGGTATGAGTACAAACTCACCGAAAGTGGTCGAGCGATGTATGGGAGCTTTGTTTTGCTAAAGCAGTGGGGCGAGCGCTGGCTGAACACTGGGTCTGCGGGCGAACTCGCACTGGTACATGCTAGCTGCAGCAAGAAGCTTGAAGCAGAATTGGTCTGCGTACACTGCGGCAAGCCTGTTTCAGCCCACAACACCTATCCAGAAGCCATACACGGCACACCCTAGAATCTGTCCGACAGGCAAGAAGGCTCTCGGTCCTGCCGATTGCCATCCCTGCGGGAAAGATCGATCAGCAAGCGTTTCGCAGGCTGGAACTTCGTCTACCAAATCGACCACATGATAGCACGGCATGCGCCATGCGATCGCCTGAGTTTGGCCGGCAGCCGCGTATCAAAGTCCTTCATGCCCGCTCGTCGCCCAAGACAGGGACAGACAAGGCTCGACCACAAAGTCATTTTTCGCTGAGCGTACACCTAAGAGACGCAAAGGCGCTTGCGCCATAGGGAGGATAAACGATGAGAAAAATTTCACTGGCCACACTTTTGTGTATGTCTACAGCCGTCACCTGCTTTAGTGCCGCTTATGCACAAACCGCAGACGATAACGAGCCCGAGAGTGCCGCGCCGGAACCGGCAAGCGACTTCGTTCAAAACGTCGTTGTTGTAACAGCGCAGCGCAGGTCTCAAAGCCTTGCTGAAGTGCCGATGTCGATCACTGCAGTGAGCGGTGAAAGGCTGGAAGAGGTTGGCGTTTCGGACGTGAGCGACCTCGTCAAAGTGACGCCGGGGCTGAGCGCTGTCGAAAGCGGCGCGGGTGTTCCGGTCTATTCGCTGCGCGGCGTGGGCTTCTTCGATACTTCAATTGGTGCCCGGCCGACTGTCAGCGTCTATCTCGATGAAGTGCCGCTTCCGTTTTCCGTGATGACTTCCGGGACGTCCTTTGACCTGCAGCGTGTTGAAGTCCTGAAAGGGCCGCAGGGCACGTTGTTCGGACAAAATTCCACCGGCGGCGCCATCAACTACATCGCCAACAGGCCTACAGATTCCTTTGAAGCGGGCGTTACGCTCGACTATTCAAGCTTTGACCGCATCCAGTCAGAGGGCTTCATTTCCGGCCCCGTGAATGATGCCCTTCGCATGCGTCTGGCCGTTCGCGGCGATAATGGCGGCGCCTGGCAGGAAAGCTATACACGTGATGATGAGCACGGCGAGCGCCGCTTCTGGCAGGGCCGCTTTACAGCCGATCTGGATGTAACTGACAATTTCGATCTGTCTTTTACCCTGAGTGGATTCAAGGATGAGTCAGACGTTCAGGCGTCACAGCTCAGCTCAGTACTGCTACAGCGCCCCGTTGCCGCGGGTGCCGTCCCGCTGCTGATTAACTATCCGCTTGCACCGGAAGACGCACGCGCGGCTGACTGGAATGACGCTGGCTTCCCGCTGCGCCGGGATAATGAATTCTATCAGGCCGCCCTTCGGGCGAACTGGGAGCTGACAGACAATTTGAGCATCATCTCGCTAACGTCCTATGCCGATCTGGATCTTCACCAGCGTGCGGATTTGGACGCAACGAGCCTGCCCGCCGTTTTCACGGAAAACATGGGCACTGCGACTTCTTTTGCGCAGGAAGTTCGCCTTGTCGGAGACTATGACCGGTCGAATTGGGTCGTCGGTTTGAGCTATGCTGATGACGACACGACCCAGATCGACGATTATCAGATACCCTATACCACAGGTGCCTCGGCGATTCCGACCGGTCCGTTTACACGCTTCTTCCTCGACACAGAGCAGGACTTCAAGACAACCGCGGTCTTCGGCAACTACGAGCGCGACCTTACAGATACGCTCACTGGGTCAGTCGGACTGCGCTACACGCAGGCTGACCTTGATTACGCTGCATGTAGCCGCGTCGGCAATCAGGAGACGGCCAACACGCTGACGGCCTTCTTCAACATTCTGCGCGGGCCAAGCCGTCCACTTCCAGCGCCGCTGGCCGTCGGCGATTGCCTAACCGTTGATGGAACGGTCACGCCAGGCCAGGTCACGGGCGAACTGAATGAGGACAGTCTTGCGTGGCGCGTAAACCTGTCATGGTCGCCTGCCGACCGGGTCATGGTTTATGGCAATGTTAGCCAAGGCTACAAGAGTGGCAGCGGACCGGTTCTGCCCGCACTCGCGGCGAACCAGTTGTCGCCAGTCGTGCAGGAATCCGTCCTCGCGTATGAAGTGGGGGCACGCTCGCCGCTGATTGGCGACTGGCTCGATGCCAGTGGCGCTGTCTTCTTCTACAATTATGAAGACAAGCAATTGAAAAGCCGCACACAGGTGGAGCCTGCAGTTCTTGGCGCGCTCGAAGGCATTGTGAACGTGCCAGAGTCCGAAATTCTTGGTGTCGAATTCCAGTTGAATGCCCGGCCAATGCCAGGCCTCGACCTGTCCTTAACGGCGACCCATATCAATTCGGAAGTCACGAGCGATTTCGAGGGCTACACGATTACGGCTGCGCTAGCGAATTTTCAGGGCGAGTCGTTCCCATACACGCCCGAAAACCAGCTTATGGCGGATGCTCGATACAGCTGGAACATCAACGATAATTTGAGCGCCTTTGTCGCCACCACCATCAACTACCGCAGCGAAACGACGGCTGGGTTCGGACGGCTTCCGGTGCTGGATATTGATGCCTATACGCTTGTCGACCTTCAGGGCGGAGTGAACGTTTCCGACGGAGACTGGAAAATTGTCGGTTACGTCCGCAACCTCACCGATGAGTATTACTGGAACAATGTGGCGCGTCTCAATGACACGACCCGTCGCTTCGCGGGCATGCCGCGCACCTACGGCATTCGTGTGAGTAAGACTTTCTAGGGCGTTTCCTCCCCGCCCACCCTTGGCCCCGCCGTTCCTGGAGCGGCGGGACCATTTTCTATTCAGCTTGGAGTCAACTCAGATGTCACAAATGCTTTCCACGTATCCTACTGCAGTTGCCATGTTTGAAGCAGCCACCGAACGTAATCCCAATGGCGCCTTCATCCGGTACTTCGACGCCACGCTGACCTATCGCGAAGTTGATCGGCAGAGCAGCGTTTTCGCGGCTGCGCTGGCGAGACATGGCTTTTCTCGTGGCGACCGGTTGGGGATCCAGGCACAAAGCCTGCCACAGGCGATCATTGCCATGCTCGCAACCTGGAAGCTTGGTGGTGTATTTGTCGCCATGAATCCCATGTACCGTCCACGAGAAGTCGCCCTGCTTTTAAATGATGCCCAACCCGTCGTCTTCATGGCTGAACCGCAATTGCTGAATGACGTCTTTGATCGGCTGCCAGATGGTACGCATCGGCCAGAAATCGTTCTTTCCGCAGATGCTGTCGCTTACGGACAGATTGACAGTCGGATACCGCTGCCGACGCCTCTTTCCTCCTCCAACTACGAATATTTCAACGCGTACATCCAACGGCACCAGCAAGAAACCTGGAAACCACGAGATGTGTCGCCTGACGACATCGCGGCGCTCATATATACCTCGGGTACCACGGGTTTGCCAAAAGGCGCCATTATTACACAGGGCGGGATTGCCTTGGGCGGAGCGCTCTCGCGCGACGCGCATGCGCTCCCGGAGAAGGGCAATGTGCTGGCTTTGGCCCCGCTCTTTCACGTGTCGGGAGTGGTGATGAGCGTGGCTACGGCAATCCATGCAGCCGCAGCTGTAATCGTCAATTATCGCTTCCATCCTGATGTCGTGGTGGAGATGATCGAAAAACATGCCCCTGAAGCTGCTGCCGGTCCAATCACCGCTTTCATTGCGATCATGAATGCAAAGGGCGCAACGCGCGAAGCGATCTCGAAACTCAAGATTCCCATGAGCGGAGGCGCCCCGGTCCCCGCTGCAGTAGCCGATTCTTATGAGGAGCGTTTTGGTGTCGCGTTGCGAACTGGATACGGCCTCACGGAGACCAGTGGCGCCGCGTTCATGGAACCACACTCAGAACGACGGCGCATTGATCCCAACAGCGGATCACTGTCAGTCGGCAAACTTCTTCCATCATTTGAAGCCATGATTGTCGACGAGAATGGCATTTCGCTTGATACGGGCGGTGTCGGCGAAGTCGTGCTGCGGGGTCCTTGCGTTTCACCGGGCTACTGGCGCAATCCTGAAGACAGTGCCCGCGCAATGCGCCCGGACGGCTTTTACACCGGAGACGTTGGCTTCTTCGACGCTGATGGCTGGCTTTATCTGATCGATCGAAAAAAGGACGTCATTATCGCCGGAGGATACAAGATCTGGCCACGTGAAGTCGAAGACGTGATCTACGGCCATCCGGCCGCTCTTGAAGTTGCGGTTATCGGCGTGGCCGATTCCTATCGGGGAGAAACGGTAAAAGCGGTCATCAGCCTAAAGCCGGGCGCGAAAGTCGATAAAAGCGAAATCATAGATCTCTGTCGCGAGAAGCTGGCGGCGTACAAGGTCCCCCGTCTTGTAGAAATTATTGACGAGTTGCCAAAAAATCCCGCCGGCAAGATCCTGCGGCGGGAATTGCGCGAATGATCAAGCAGACCAGATAATTCAGGAGCGGGCAAAGAGGCCGACCCGCCTGCCAGTTCGCAGTCGGGCGCCTGTTGCTCTTCGCTCTTCTTCTATTTCAAAATTCAGTTGCGAGCTAAGGCTGTCAGCTCACCCTGCGGGCAAGAAGAATAGCTGCCGCGCCGCCAATGACTCCAAACGGTGCTAACGCCGGCAAGAGGACTCCAGTGGTAATGCCCAGACCCAGCATGGTGCCGGCAATCAATGGGCCTCCGATGGCGCCGATCCGCCCCATCGCAGTCGCCGCACCAACGCCAATTCCTCTGACCCGCAGCGGATAGACATCGGTGGCCAGTCCATAAAGCAGGACGGTCGCGCTTAGGACAAACATGCCCGTAAAACCGCAAATGACCAGCAGGCTCTGGAAAGTCTGGCCTGGAATGCCGAATGCCAGAAGACTGGCCACCACGCCAACGGCAACAACACCAACCGCGATCCAGCGCCCCTGCCCCTTCACAAATCGCGCAATAACGACATTACCGATCACTGCGGCCATCATGAAAATGCTCATCGCGAGCGACGCCTCCGACCGTTCCAAAGCGAGATCGCGCAACAGGATGGGAAGCCAGTTAAACAGCGCATAGGTCAGGACCTGGATCGATAGCAGGCCAAGCCATAACAGGCAGGAAAGAACTGCACGCCCCTGCCCGAAAAGAGCCCAGAACACGGAGGGGCGGGATGACTGGCGCACATCATCAACGCCTTCATCATCGGCTCCACTCTCCGGGTCGGCTGGAGGTTTGATCCATAGCCATAGAAAAGGGATCAGCAGAAGCGGACCGACGCCGCCCAGGATGAAAATTGCCTGCCAGTGTTCCCCAAGTTGCGTCGCTACGAAAAGGCTTGCAAGGACGCCTCCGAGCGGAGAGCCGCTCAGCATAATACTGACCCGTGCCACACGGCCTTCGGGCGCACCGGATTCAGCCGCCAGCGCGATGAACATCGGCATCGCTCCGCCCAATCCCACACCTGTCAGCGTACGATACACGAACATGGTCTCGAAGCTGCTGGCCGCAGCCGTAGCCAAAGAGAAAACGCCTATCAGGGCCATGGCCGCCACAAACATCCACTTGCGACCGAAACGATCCGAACCATAGCCAGCCGCGAGAGAACCCACGACAAATGCGGCCATATTGGCGCTAGCCGTGATAGCGATTTGCCCGGGCGTCAGGTCGAGGGCCGCTCTCATTTCGGCAGCCGCCAAACCGAATGCAATAATGTCGACGCCTTCAAGGATGGCCGCGACGAAGCAAAGTAGCAGAGCGATATTGATGTTTGGCAAGCGACGCGGTGCGATACCCGGCTTTTTGCTCGTGGGTGTCGGGACACCACCGATTGGATCGACACTCACGTCAATTGCCTGTGAATCTGGGGCGACGCTTTTCCATGAACGCCGAAAGGCCTTCCTGAAAATCATGCGTAGCTGCTGCCGCTCTCTGGGTTTTCACTTCGAGCGCCAGTGCCTCTTCCAGTCCTGAACGGGTTGCGGCCCAAGCCATTTGTCGAATCTTGCCGAGCGCGAAACTTGCGCCCTCAGCCAGCTCCCCGGCTATCGCGTCGACCGTGGCATCAAGTTCGTCGTCTGGAACGACTCGTGTGACGAGTCCCCATTCAAGAGCTTTCTGGGCCGGAAGCTTTTCCGCAAGTAGCATCATCTCCAGGGCACGCACTCTTCCAACTGCCTGTGTGAGTATGAAGGGCGCGCCGCCATCGGGTGTAAGCCCTATTCGCCGGAAAGCCTGCAGGAAATAGGCTGTGCCGCTCGCAATAATGAGATCGCCAATCAAGGCCAGTGATGCCCCGACACCGGCCGCGGCTCCTCTTATCGACGTTATCAGCGGAACCGGAAGCGCCTGGATCGCCATAATCAATGGATTGTAATGTTGCTCAAGGATTGCCCCGCCATCGGCCAGTGCTTCGGGATCTTTCAGCAAGTCGGCAAGATTTGCACCGGAACAGAAGTGCTTGCCCTTCCCGGAAAGAACCACGACGCGGACATCGCTACCGATCGACTGGAGATTTGCGGATAACTCATCGGCAAGTGCCGGTGTCATGGCATTCAGCCGGTCGGGATCTGATAATGTCAGACGCAGCACGCCGTCGTGCAGTGTGGATTCGATTGAACCGGTTATTGGGCGGGCGTCTCCATCGGACATGTTCAAGCCGGTTCCTTGAGCTTGGAGGCGGAGGCTCGATCGAGGGTTGATTGAAAGTCCTTGGGCATCTGGAATCGTGGCCCATAAGCCTCAGCCAGTTCACTCGCCCGCATAATGAAGGCGTCTACGCCGCGGGAGTCGATGAACTGGAAAACCCCGCCCGTGTGCACGGGGAAGCCAAATGCCAGAATTGAGCCAACATTTCCGTCCCGCACGTTCGCCACAACTCCTTCGTCAAGGCATCTAGCGGCTTCAACAACCATCCGGAACAGCAAACGGTCGCGGATATCATCGAGTGGAAGCTTCGTGTCGCCGCCAAAGCGCTCCTTGAGGCCGGGCCACAATGTTTTGGAGCCGTTCTCATCATAGTCGTAGAAGCCAGCGCCAGCGCTCCTTCCCGGTCGCCCGATCGACGACATCATGTCGCAAAACTCGCCGCAGACTTCGTACGTGGAAGCATAGTTGTCGCCCAACTGCTCATCCAGCGCGCGGTTTGTCTCGAAGGATCGCAACAGCATGTCCATCATGACTTCGTCCTGGATGGCCAGTGGCCCCACGGGCATCCCGATTTGTCGCGCGAGATTTTCGATAATGACAGGGTTGACGCCATCCCTGAGCAGGCGGTCGCCCTCATCGGCGAAGACGCTGAACACACGCGACGTAAAAAACCCGCGGCTGTCATTCACGATGATCGGTGTCTTGCGAATGCTTTGAACAAAATCGAATGCCAAGGCCAGCGTGTCCGGACTGGTTTTATTTCCGCAAATGATCTCCACGATATGCATTTTGTCGACAGGCGAAAAAAAGTGCAGGCCGATGAACTTGTCCGGCTGACCGGACGCTTCAGCCAACATGGAGATTGGTAGCGTAGACGTGTTGGTGGCGACCACGGCATCCGGCCCCAATACGCTTTCGACCTCTCGCGTAATCGAGTGTTTGAGAGCAACATCCTCAAACACAGCCTCGACCACGAGATCGCAATCGGCAAGATCAGCCATCTCTGCAGTTGGCGTAATCAGTGCGAGGGTAGCGTCCCGGTCTTCGGTCGTGCGCTTGCCGCGCTCCACTGCCTTATCAAGCAAACCGCGAGAATAATCTTTACCTTTCTCCGCCGCCTCCAGGCTAATATCCTTGAGGAAGACCTTAAGGCCCGAAATTGCCGCAGAATAAGCGATTCCACGCCCCATCATCCCTGCGCCAAGAACACCGATGGTCCGAACCTTGCACCTTTCGAAGTCAGAAGGACGGCTTGCACCGGCATTGATCTCGTTCATCTGCAGGAACATGGTGCGGATCAGGTTTTCAGCCGCAGGCGTCATCAGAAGTTCGGCAAAGGCGCGGCTTTCCAGATCGCATGCAGAATCGAATCCCACCTGGGTGCTTTCGGCCGCAACTGTGAGAATGCGCTCCGCCGCAGGCAACAATCCCTTTGTCTTCTTGAAGATCATGCTTGGGAACATTGCGACGGCGCCAGCATTTGCTGGCGCGAACATGTCGCCGCCGGGTATGACAAACCCTTTCTTGTCCCAGGGTTTTACGCTCTCAGGTTTGTCGGCAATCCACGCTTCTGCGCGCTCGATCAGCGCATGCTTATCGGTAACGATCTCATCAATCAGTCCCGCCTCCAACGCCTGGGCCGGTCCAAGCTTGCGCCCCTCGGTCAACAGCGGCAATGCCTTCATCAGGCCCAGCATGCGTACACTGCGCACGATACCCCCGCCGCCAGGCAACAGTCCGAGGCCAACTTCGGGAAACCCGAATTGTGTCTTCGGATCCTCCACAGAAATACGCCGATGAGCTGCCAGCGCGAGTTCAAGCCCGCCGCCGAGGGCACTGCCATTGAGCGCTGCTACGACGGGCACACCGAGAGTCTCAAGTCTACGCAATTGCGCCTTGAGGCTTTGGACAAACGCAAACCCTGCATCGGGCCCCTGCTCGCGCAATTGGAGAATTTTCGCGATATCCCCGCCGGCAACAAACGTGCTCTTGCCGGATGTCACGATTACGCCGGATAAGGTCGCGCGCTCGGCCTCCAATCGGTCAAGGACCTCGTCGAACATGGTCAGAAAAGCATCGTTCATCACATTGACGGCCCCGCCTTCCATGTCGATGGTGACGAGCGCGGCGCCGCTGGGGCGGATTTCGTAGCTTGCGTTTTTCATGATAGAAAATTCCTCAAATACGTTCGATGAGCGTGGCGATCCCCATGCCGCCGCCGATGCAAAGCACGCACACGCCGCGCTTGAGTTTGCGCCGCTCCAATTCGTCGAGCACCGTCCCCACCAGCATTCCGCCAGTCGCGCCAATCGGATGGCCCAGCGCAATGGCACCGCCGTTCACGTTGATCTTTTCCTCAGGGACGTTCAGCTCGTCCCGAAAGCGCAGCACAACCGAAGCAAAGGCTTCGTTGACTTCGAACAGGTCGATGTCATCGACGGAAAGCCCGGTGCGACCAAGCAGCTTGGTGACAGCAGGTGCCGGCCCGGTCAGCATAATGGTTGGCTCAGTGCTGACGAGCGCCATCGAGACAATACGGCCGCGCGGCGTCAGATTCAGGTTCTTTGCGGCAGCTTCCGAACCGATCAGGACAGCGCTTGCGCCATCGACGACACCTGACGAGTTGCCCGCGGTATGAACATGGTCGATGCTCGCCACTTCCGGATATTTCGCCAGACAGACAGCGTCCATTCCCATGGCGCCCATTTTCGCAAAGGACGGCTTGAGCGCGCCCAGCCCCTCCATTGTCGTCTTTGGCTTGACGAATTCGTCATGGCTGAGAATTGTTTGCCCAACCGCATCACGCACGGGCACGAGACTCTTGTCGAAGTAGCCGTTGGCCTGCGCCTCTGCCGCCTTAAGCTGAGAGCCAAGCGCAAATGCATCAACATCCTCGCGGGTGTAGCCGCCGATCGTTGCAATGAGGTCCGCAGACACGCCTTGAGATACAGAACCGGCCTTGGTCATCAGTTCGCTGTCGAAAAACAATGCACCGCCGCCCGAGCCCATCGGAATCCTGGACATGGACTCAACGCCGCCCGCAACGATCAGATCTTCCATGCCACTCATGATCCGCGTCGCGGCCGAGTTCACGGTTTCAAGGCCGGAGCCGCAGAAGCGGTCGACCTGACAACCCGCCACACTGTCGTCCCAGCCCGCCATCAAGGCAGCCGCCTTACCGATCGCACCGCCTTGTTCGCCAAGCGCCTGTCCGCACCCAAGCACGACATCACTCACCATGGCAGTGTCGAGGTCATAGCGTGTTTGCAACGCGGTGAGCAGATCAGCGACCAGGCGTACAGGCTTTACCTCATGCAGTGATCCATCTGGTTTACCTTTGCCACGAGGCGTTCGGACGGCGTCAAAAATATAGGCGGCGTGAGGCATAAGCGGTCCCGGGTTACAGCGTTGCTAGTTTGACTCCCAGCCTTAGGCGGCCGCGCCATGGTGTGCTGTCCCCGCAAGCGGTACATTGCTGCAGACCGCTCGTAGCGGGCGCCCCCTGCGGGTCAGCCGCTCACATCATGGTCCTTCCTGCACTTTTCCGCACCGCCCAAGCCTCCAAAGCCCCGTCAGCAATAGTGAATTGATTTACTGAGCAAGCGCTTGGTGTTATTAAAACTAATCGCTCGCTGGGCAAAGTGCCCGGTGGCCGCCCGCCGACCTTGGTCGCGGGGAGGTCTAAAGAACGCGAACGGGAGGAAAAAATGCAAATAACACATGTCGATGGACCTATTTTCGGTCGCTCGCGCGCTTATGAAGGATTAGGCAAGGTTGTTGATCGCATAGGCAACGAGACGTTCGATCCGGCCTTCATGCGCTACATGACGTCGCTATGCTCTGCGGAACATTTTGCCATTTACGCAATTTCCGATGACCAATGCACCGTCATTGGGAGCGGCGGTCCCAATTCTGGTCATCGAGCCAAGAACCAGTCATGCCTGTATTCGTCGAAGAATTTCTGGCGTTTCGATCCCGGGTTGTCACCCGTCTGGACGAGTGCACCTGATTGCCGCCCTTTCATGGCGCACATGGAAATTGACGAGATCGACGATGAACAGATGCGTGAACAGGTCTATCGACCGCATGGCGTGCGAGAGCGCGTCGTGCTGTCTGCCCGCAATTCAGCGCAAACTGTCGTGATCAGCCTTATAAACACCTTCAACCGTGGCGCCTTCAAGACCGATGACCTCGCCGCGCTTGAGCGCATGGCCGACAACATTGTCGCCATGACCATTAAGCATACTGAACTGAGACAATCTGCAGAGGAGGAACGGTCTGCGCTGACATCACTACCTGCAATCCAGAACTGCCTGGCGCTTGGCGCACCACAGCTGGCGCGCCGCGAAGCGGAGGTGTGTGCCCGTATTCTCTACGGGATGACGTCGCTTGGCATCGCTCTTGATCTTGGTATCGGTGAAGAAAGTGCCATGACCTATCGCAAGCGCGCATACAACCGGCTCAAAATCGGGAGCCAGCGAGAATTACTGCTCTGGTATCTGGACCTTTGGGCCCAGCGAAAGACGAAGACGCTGATGAGCGTTCAGTAGTCAGATGCCTATCAAAGCAAAACGCTCTACCTCCGCTAAGAGCACCGCAACGCGTCAGGGGCGAAAAAGTCGCCGTGACACGATCGTCCTCCAAGCGGCGCTGAGTTTCTACGAGAATGGTTTCGACGCAACGACGGTTCGCGACATTGCGGCAAATTCCGGAATGACTTCGGGGAGTATTTTCTACCATTTCGCAACCAAGGAAGAATTGCTGACCCGGATTATCCGCGAAGGATTACAACTGGGGCACCAGACGGCTGACGTGGAATTGGTCGGCAAGACACAGCCAGTTGAGAAGTATCATGCCTTGATCCTTGGTCATCTGAAAGCACTTCATGACCAACGCCACACCCATAAGGTTGCCGTGCAGGAATGGCGCCGGCTCCCCACAGAGGCGCGTGCCGAGCTGAAGCAGATAAATAATTGGTATCGCGAAAGATGGCTGGGCGTCCTTTCTGCTCTGAAGGTCGAAAAGCTGCTGCGGGCAGACCCTGAACCTACCCGGCGAATGCTGATCGCGTCCCTGAACTGGACGTTGCATTACAAGGATGAAGACCTGAAGGATATGCATGCTCTGTCACTTCAGATGGCTGCATGTGGCCTAAATCTGCCGGTCGAGGAATTCGAAGGGCTCCTCCATCAGGCGGCCTTGCAGACTAGCTGAATCCACGTCGCGCCATGGACACGCAATTGCTCATCAGAGCATCCGTGTCCCATTTGCCGGGACATCACAGCAGGCTCTCAATGCCTAATCAGGTACCAGGAAAGTTCAGGAGTTGCACGATGCCCTTTAGCGAAACCGTTCAGCAAAACTTGCTGAAGAATGCGCGACACCCCGACTTATTGCAGGTGTTTGGCGCTGGCATGCGGTGGTCTCGCTCATGTGCGGAGATTTCCAGATGACCGAAGCTAACTTCCACCCCCGCTATCAAAGCCTGAGCGATCTCATTCATTCGCATGCCAGCAACCGCCCGACAGCGCGCGCCGTCGAATTTGCAGGCCGCAGCCTCTCCTGGAGCGAACTGGACCTGATTGGACGGTGCATCGGCGCTCAGCTCAACCGAGAGGGCATCAAGCCTGGTGAGCATGTCGGCTTGCTGGCCAAGAACTCTGACGCCTATTTCGAACTTCTCGCAGGATGCAGCCAAGCGCAATGTGTACTGACCCCAATAAATTGGCGGTTATCGGCAGACGAGATCGCATTCATCCTGAAAGACGCTGAAATCAGGGTCCTGTTCGTATCCAGCGAGTATTGCGACCTCGCACGGCAGCTACTTAGCGACCTCGACTATGAAATCCGGCTCTTCGTACTCGACGGAGCTGAGCGCAGCGATTGTACGCACTATCCAACCTGGCGCGACAATCGATCCTCGGACAGCCTTGCAGGCACACCCGCATCGTCTGATGTACTCTTGCAGATCTATTCGTCCGGCACGACCGGTACACCAAAAGGCGTCCAGTTAACTCATGCCAGTGTTCTGGCGGCCGCCGAGCAGGTGCGCCATGGCCTCGTAGGGGATTGGAGCGATGAAGACCGCTTGCTTGTCGCACTACCCCTCTTTCATGCCGGAGCGTTGCTCACAGCCAGCTATGCCCTGTTTGCGGGAGCCGCCAGCTTCATTTTGAAGGACACCAACATTGATGTTCTGATGCAGGCTGCGTCAGAACACAGAGCAACCAAGATAGGTTTTGTGCCAGCTCTGCTGAGGATGGTTATTGAACATCCCGATTTCAGTGCGGATCGTTTTCCGGCACTGGACACAATTATTTATGGCGGGTCCGCCATTTCACCGGACGTCCTGCAGCAGGCCCTGAAGGCATTTAGAGCTGATTTCGTCCAGCTCTTCGGCATGTCCGAGACCTTTACGGCAGGCACTGTTCTGACAGGGCCTGACCATCGCGACCCGGCACGCGTCAACACATGTGGCCGACCAATGCATGGCATAGAGCTGCGCGTCGTGCGGCCCGATGGCAGCGAAGCGGACACCGATGAGCCCGGCGAAGTCCTGATCAAGTCCGCAACGATAATGAAGGGCTATTGGGGCCGCCCGGAGCAGACGGCGGAAGTGCTTCAACAGGGTTGGTACCATACAGGAGACGTCGGATCGATTGACTCCAATGGCTATCTGACAATTCGCGACCGTCTGCGCGACATGGTCATTTCAGGCGGCGAAAACATTTATCCTGCCGAAATCGAAAACGTGCTCATGACACATCCTGAAGTGGCCGACTGCGCCGTGATCGGCATTCCAGACCCGAAATGGGGCGAAGCGGTCAGGGCCGTCGTTGTCTCGACACCGGATGCACCGCAGAATGCCGACACATTGATCGAATTCCTGCAGGCGCGGCTGGCGCGCTACAAGTGCCCGCGCAGCGTTGCCTTTACAGATGCATTGCCTCGCAATGCGACGGGCAAGGTCCTCAAACGTGTTCTGCGGGAAACGAGCATGCAGCCGGAAACCCAGTCATCGTGAACGCGGAAATTGGTAATCAGGTGCTTTCCGCACTTCGCCGGCGCGGATTGGACATAGAGAACGTTTGCGGCATGCAGCGGCTCACCGGCGGAGCGATGCAGGAGACCTGGCGAATAGAGACAACTGCCCCGCCGCCATTAGACCGGCTGATCTTGCGCCGGGCGCCGCTAAATAGCGAGCCGCGACTGGGGACGATCAGCCTGGCAGCGCAGGCAAGTATCAGTGAGACTGCCCGCAGCCATGGCGTGCCCGGACCCGAAGTCATCGCCGTCCTCAATGACAGCGACAATCTAGGCGACGGCTTCCTGATGTCTTGTGTGGATGGTGAGACAGTGCCCCGGCGCGTGCTGAAAAAGCCTAGCCTCGAAAGAGCAAGGGCGAAACTGGTTGGCCAGTGTGGGCGTCATCTCGCCACACTGCACGACGTGCCGATATCAAGCTTGCCAGTGCTTCCGCGCATCAGCGCGAGAGAAAAGCTCGAGAATTTGCATGACCAGTATCGACGTCAGCAGCGACCACGCCCGGTCTTTGATCTCGCATTTTCATGGCTTCAACGCCACCTCCCGGCGAGCGAGCCGGATCCCTATCTTGTTCACGGCGATTTCCGCAATGGCAATCTGATTGTCGATGAAAACGGAATCGCGGCCGTTCTCGACTGGGAGCGCGCCTTCATCGGTGATCCAATGTTCGATGTTGGCTGGCTTTGTGTTGGATCGTGGCGCTTTGGCGAAATTGATTTGCCTGTGGGCGGCTTTGGTTCACTTGCGGATTTCATCACAGCGTATGAAGACGCTGGCGGCAAATTTGATGCGGCCCGTACGCGGTTCTGGGAAGCCTATGGCATTCTGGACTGGGGCGTGACGACTGTCGATCTGGCTATTGAAGGACGCGATACCCAGGCGCTTGAAAAGGCCGCAATCGGTCGGCGAACAACGGAAACCGAGATTGATCTCATTCGACTGATGAGGCCCCATGAATAACCGTTCCAAAATCTCTGAGCTGATCGGCGTCGTCTCGCACTATCTGAAAGAGGAACTGCGTCCCGAACTGGATGGACGGCACGCCTTTCTTACTCTGGTCGCCAGCAATCTTCTCGATAGTCTGGCGCGCGAGACAGTATCTGGAGACGAAGCGGCGTTGGGCGAACATGCCAGGCTTCGTCAATTGCTCGGCGTCGAGGGCAACATTGACGAGCTGAACGCCGAGCTCTGCCGCCGCATCAATCGCGGCGAACTAAACGAAAATTCGCAGGATCTGATGGCTCACCTGAGCGCCACGACCCTTGATCGCCTTGCAATAGAGCAACCGACTTACGAAGCCTATGGGCGCGAACGGGGCATCTGATTGGCTGTTTGTTCCCGACCCGGGGACAGAACCCACGCAATCACCCGTTCAATATATCGAGAATCAGGAGACTGCCATGATCGTGCCAGAAGGAATGGTAGTGAAGCTCGATCCGAAGGATGACTTCCTTCACGAGCCAGAAGCAGCATCGAACTATAATGAAAGCGTCTATATCGACATGTTCGATAGCCGAACGTCTCTTGGCGCGTGGCTGCGCATTGGCAATCGTCCCAACGAAGGCCATGCCGAAGTCTCGGTGTGCATGTACCTGCCTGATGGCCGGGTCGCATTCTGGTTCGTCAGACCTGAAATTCAGGACAATAGTGAGCTCAATGCGGGCGGGTTACGAGTTCAGGTCGCTGAACCGTTCAAGACACTGGAAGTCTCGTATGAGGGCCCGGTCATCCTGCTGGACGACCCGATGGATCTGCAAAACGCCCGGGAAGCCTTCAAGCAAAGCCCGCGTGCGGACGCCTCCATGCGCTTCACGCTGAGCGGCGTTTCCCCGATGCATGGCGGCGAAATCGTCAATCGAGACGGCTCACCCTGGCAGCTCGATCCTGAACTGGCTGCATACCGCGGACATATGGAGCAACATCTCTCAGTAACCGGTGAGATGCGTATCGACGGTGAAATATATCCGTTCGACGGTCACGGGTTTCGCGACAAGTCCTGGGGACCGCGGCACTGGGGTAACCTCTATTGGCACAAATGGCTGCCGATCACATTCGGACCGGATTTCGGTGTGCTTCTGGCGCTCATGGGTCGCCCCGACCAGCAGCCTGAGGTCGTCGGGCATATCTGGCGCGGTGAGCGCCTGATCCCTTTGACCGATGCGAGGCTCAACGTCACCTATGATGACGAGTTCGTTCAACGGTCCATAATGCTCGACCTCGAGACCGCGGAGGGGACGACAACAGTCTCAGGGGAGGTCGTGACCGCAATTCCACTACAGCACCGGCGTATTGCAGAAGATGGCACGGAAACTCGCGTGCGCATCATCAAGGCGATGACGCAGTTCAAGTGCGAGGGTCGTCAGACAACCGGCATGTCCGAATTCCTCGACCTTATGGTCGGTGACCGTCCAATTTCCCTGACCACGTATTCTTTAGATGTCTGACGACCCCAAGGAAAAAGATGACTCGATCGACGCGACCCATTTGCAGGTATGGCTTGAACGTGCACTTCACGGGTTTCAAGGTCCACTCACGATAAAAAAATTTGAGGGCGGCCAGTCCAACCCAACCTATCTCCTGCGGACACCTCGCCGAAAATATGTCTTGAGATCCCAGCCCCCGGGGGAAATTGTAGGCGGTGCGCACGCCGTTGATCGGGAATATCGCGCAATGCACGCTCTCGATGGTCAGATCGTTCCAGTGCCCAAAGTTCGAATACTCTGCGAAGACCCGGCCATTATCGGTCGCAACTTCTACGTTATGGATTTCGTGGACGGCGACATTCTGTGGCAACCTGACCTGCCGGACGTCAGACCCGAAAACAGGCCGAAATATTTTGACGCCATGAACCGCACACTCGCGGACTTGCACAATGTCGATCCGGCAGCGGTGGGCCTGAACGATTTCGGTCGGGCGGAAAATTACTTGTCTCGGCAAATCCATCGCTGGAGCAGACAGTATCGAGCCGATGAACGGGCCGGACGTATAGAGCGCATGGACAGGATGGCTGACTGGTTGGCCGCGAACACGCCTGACAGCACGGGCGTATCCATTGTTCATGGCGACTTCCGCATCAATAATCTGATGTTCAAGCATGATAGGCCGGAGGTTGCCGCCGTGTTGGATTGGGAGCTCTCGACCATCGGCGACCCGGTGACTGACTTTGCCTTTCACCTGATGATGTATCGCGTTCCGTCTGGTATTCAGGGAGGTGGTCTCAAGGGATTGAATCTGAGCGCGCTCAATCTTCCGTCCGAAACGGATTATATTCTCGCCTATTGCGAACGCACCGGCAGGACATCCATTCCCGACCTCCAGTTCCATATCGCATTCAACCTTTTCAGGTTCGCTGCGATCATTCATGGCATTAAGGGACGTGCCCTGCGCGGCACCGCATCATCTGCCAAGGCACACGAAGTTGCTTCGGCCTTGGATATTTATGTTAACCTCGCCTGGGATGAAACACGACTGGCAGGTATGCAATGACATCTGATCTTTTGCGGAGGGTCGCCCCGGGACACGCCGATTCTGATCTGATGCGCTACCTGGGCATAACTGTCGAGAAACTGGACATAAACGGTGCAGTGGTACGGATCCCCGCAACGATTGCTTCTTTGGCTGAGGACAATGCCGGACATATCGACGAGCGGGCGATTGTCGCCATCGCAGATCATTGTGCCGGTCTTACAATACAAGCGGCTCTCGAAAAGCATTCTCCACTGGCGACCGTCAGCCTGACTTATGACAAGTTGCGCCCCACAATGGCCGGGGAAGTCTTCCTCAGGGTGGGCCGCGCCGAGATTACCTCCAGACTAGCCTTCGTCACAGCCTTGCTCGACCAAGGGGATGCCAGTTGTCCCATCGGACATATAAGTACGCGCTTTATGGTCGGGGCATGGCCAGGCGGCGGCGCTATGGATCTGCCTCGCCCTCTGGAAAACCCGGTTGACCTGCGAGGAATAGAGTCTTTCGCCAGCTTTGCGGGTTTGCCTCCCCGACGACACCTCAGCCGCCCTTTCAGTATCTCTCCTTTGGAGCGCACGATCGGCGCACGCGCGGTTCCTGCCTATCATGGCGGTATCGTCGCTGCCGGGCTGACCACAGCTGCCTTGACACTGGCAGAAGATCACCGCAGCCCGCTGGTCAAAATGGCAAGTTCCTCGATTGACTATCTCCGCGTCGCGCTGGCGACCAAACCGCTCAAGTTTGAAGCCGAAGTGATCTCAGACGGCCGGTCAACAATACGTATCCGCGCTACAGCGAGACAAGATGGACAGATCAAGCCGATCTCCCAGGCGACAGTTCTTTTCCATGTCGCACAAGACTGACTTTCACCTTGCGTGACAAGGTCGCCGAGCAGCGCTCAGAACCGTCTTAATTACGAGTTGACGAATTCGCCATTGAACAATTTCGGCTCCAGGCGTTTCAGCGGGCTCGATGAAGCTATTTCGCTTTGCCCAGTATCGAGTTCGCAATCATTTCCTTCATGACTTCATTCGTGCCGCCATAGATTCGTTGCGCCCGGGCATCGGTCCATGCGCGTGAAATTTCATATTCGTGCATGAAGCCGTACCCCCCATGCAACTGGACGCACTCGTCCACGACGCGGCCTTGAAGATCGGTGCACCAGTACTTGGCCATTGACGCCTCATTGCTGGAAAGCTTTCCCTTCAGCTCCAGCTCCATGCATCGGTCGACGAAAACACGCCCGATCTGAATTTCGGACGCCAGTTCCGCAAGTCGGAACCGTGTATTCTGGAAATCGCTGACACGCTGGCCAAACAGCTTGCGATCCGTCACATAGGACTTCGTCAGCTCGAGCGCGTATTCCGCACAGGCGACTGCCATGATGGCAATCTGCAACCGCTCCCACGGCAAGTCCTGCATGCAGTGAATAAAGCCCTTATTCTCTTCTCCGAGAAGATTTTCCGCCGGCACGATCACATCATTGAAGAACAGCTCCGCTGTATCCTGCGCCCGCAGGCCGACCTTTTTGAGCTTTTTGCCCTTTTCAAAGCCCGGCATGTCACGGTCCACGACAAAGAGGCTGATCCCCTTTGCGCCGAGCGATTTGTCGGTCTGGGCAACAACGACGACGAGACCACTGTGATAGCCATTCGATATGAATATCTTGGAGCCGTTCAGCACCCAGTGATCTCCCTTGCGCTCAGCGCGTGTCTTGACGGTCTTCACGTCCGACCCCGCACTCGGCTCGCTCATCGCCAAGGCGCCAATCATTTCGCCAGAGACCATTTTCGGCAGGTATTTGGTTTTGAGATACTCAGAGCCGTATGACTGAATATACCGTGCCACGATGTCAGAGTGCATCGCCAGTGACAGACCAAGCCCGCCCAGAGGCCCCAATTCTTCCAGTAGGATCATGGAATAGAGCTTGTCTGCCCCTGCGCCGCCATAGGCGTCATCTACTGTCGCGCAAAGAAACCCGGCTTCACCGCACTTTTTCCAGATGTCCGTCCCCGTATCCTCACGCTCTTCCCACTCCTGCAGGTCGGGGCGCACGTCCTTGTCGGCAAACTTCCGGACGGCATCGCGGAACAAAACGTGCTCCTCCGAAAAAAGTGTGCGTGGAATCATGAGACAGTCTTTCGGTTAGTGTGAACGATCTTGCCGTGAGCAAGACCGGAAACCCATTCGACAGGAAGCGTCCGGAGAAAAAAGGACGATTGTTGGCGTAACGGTTAGCGCGCGGAACATGACAAGCTTATGCATCGGCATCTTTATTGGTCACCCAAATCCTCGGACTTGGTGCGGGCTTCCATACAGATACTGCAGCAAGAACTATTCATTTAACGCTGTTTATTTATTTGCGGGCAAAAACGGTGTCAACCTGAATTGGCTGGGAAGCTGGGTCTGAAAACAAGCCAAAAATTGCGTTGAGCTCACCGTTTCGGGCCGCTTCCAGCCGACCGGTCCTATCCGGTCTTCTGATAGAGCGTCACAACACACGCGCCGCCGAGTCCGATATTATGCTGGAGCGCGATCTCGGCGCCCTCGACCTGGCGGGCATCAGCCGTCCCACGCAATTGATGCGTCAGCTCGTAGCACTGTGCGAGACCGGTCGCACCGAGGGGATGCCCCTTCGACAGAAGACCACCAGACGGATTTGTCACAAATCGGCCGCCATAGGTGTTGTCGCCATCAGCAATGAACTTCTGCGCCTCCCCCTCACCGCAAAGGCCAAGACCTTCATAGGTGATTAGCTCATTGTGGGCGAAACAGTCATGCAGCTCCACAACATCGACATCCTCAGGCCCGATACCCGCCGCGTTGTAGACTTGGCGGCTTGCGTCGCGGGTCATACCGTACCCTGCGACCAGCATCATATCGAGGCCAGCAAACGTTTCGGGGGTGTCAGTTGTCATTGCCTGAGCGGCAATAGCCACATTGGCCGACAACCCATGTTTCCGCGCATAAGATTCAGACACGACCAGCGCCGCAGCCGCGCCGCATGTCGGCGGGCAGGCCATGAGTTTGGTCATTACACCTGGCCAGAATTCCGTTGAGGCCAGAACGTCATCACTTGTCATTTCAGTCCGAAGCAGCGCCAGAGGATTTTTGGCGGCGTGACGGCTGGCCTTTGCCCGGACCTTGGCAAAGTCTTCCAGCGTCGTGCCATATTTTTCCATATGACTTTGACCTGCCCCACCGAAACAACGCAACGCTGATGGCACATCGGAAGGCCCCATCAGCTCATTACAAAGCTCGTTAAAGTCGTCGAACGGACTTGGCCGGTCGTCAAAATACGTTCCAAGTGCGCCGGGCTTCATTTGCTCGAAGCCGAGGGCCAGAACACAATCGGCAGCACCACTTTCGACAGCCTGTCGCGCGAGAAAGAGCGCGGTCGACCCTGTCGAGCAGTTATTATTCACATTTATAATGGGCATGCCCATCTTGCCGAGCCGGTAAATGGCTTTCTGACCACACGTAGAATCGCCATAGACATACCCGACATAGGCCTGCTGGACATCGGAGATATTGATCCCAGCATCTTTGAGCGCATCGGATGCCGCCTTCGCGCCCATTACATCAAAATCCTCGGATGCACCCGGTTTCATAAATGGGATCATGCCGACCCCTGCGATGAGCGCTCGTGATCCTTTTTGTGCTGGCATGACGCGATATTCCCTTCTGGCCACTCGGAAATTTGCAGTGGCGGCCCTTTGATTACCGCCGTTAATCTTTTCAGGTCCTCCCGATGTCAAGATCAGGAAGCCCGTTGATGGAGGAATTTCCTGCATCCTTAAGGCATATGCGAACCGGCACGGCGCACCCGCTTGCGTGCGGACTGGCCTCAGCCGAGGTCGCAGCAGCGAGCGCAAAAATGCAGACTCGCCCCAACCTGCCGGAGTGTTCAGAAGCTTACGCGCCTGCGATCAGTTCCGACCATCGTGTTTTCGTCAAACGCAAACCGCTAGATCCCACCTCCGTTGTCATCCGGCTCCAAGGTCAGCTGTCAACAGAGATCCTGTCATCACGACGTTGCCATCCGGACCGAGGATTTCGAGCGCCATCCCCTGCCCCTCGTCAGGCCGGAATTCGAGGAGAAGTGGCTGCCCGCAATAAGCCGGCGACTTTCCGCGAAACGCAAACTTTCTGATCCGGGCGCCGTTCAGTCGTTTCGATGCAAAGTGCAGCAGCAAGCTTGCCATTAATGGTCCCTGAACAACGGGTCTCGGATAACCTTCTTCCGATTGCGCATAATCGGAGTCATAGTGGATCCGATGCGTATTGAAGGTCAGCGCTGAATACCTGAACAACAACGGCGCCGTCGGAACAATGGTGTCCCGCTCAACACCGTCCCGGCTTGCAAGCTCGCTCTCCACTGGAAGCACGGCCGCAGTCGTCGCGACGTCCCGATAAACGAGTGTCTGGATTTCTTCGACGGCCACCGTCTCGTTCACCCGGGTAACATGCTCGACCTCCAGGAAAACCATATTGCCGCTTGCACCCGTTTTGGGTGTGAGGGATTTTATCGTGCTGCGGCGGTGCACCCGGTCACCGACGCTGAGCGGGCGAAGGAATTTGACGCGGCTCGACGCCCACATGCGCCGCGGAAATGGGACTGGCGGCAGGAAACCGCCCTTTCTCGGATGGCCATCGGCGCCAAGCTCATCGATCGGCGTATCTGGTAAACACAGGCACCAGTGAATGCCTGGTGGCGCAGTTGCGGATTGTTGATTGCAGCCGATCGTGGCGCGATAGCGGGCAAGCAGTCCTGCAGTCAGCACGTCTTCGGCTTCATGCGTGCGGCCGATCCATTCATCGAATTCCATGTCAGTAAGACCTCGGCAAGTCCAGCACGTGTTCGGCGAGATAGGACAGGATCAGGTTCGTCGAAACGGGAGCCACCTGATACAGGCGTGTCTCGCGGAACTTTCTTTCGATGTCATACTCGGCAGCGAACCCAAACCCGCCATAAGTCTGGATACACATGTTCGCCGCTTCCCAGCTGGCATCGGCGGCAAGTAGTTTGGCCATATTGGCTTCGGCACCACCGAAATGCCCCTCATCATACGCCGCAGCCGCGTCTCGGACCATGAGCTCTGCAGCCCTCATATTGGCGTAAGCCCTTGCGATGGGAAATTGCACGCCCTGATTTTGCCCGATCGGCCGTGAAAAGACCTGTCGGTCTCGCGCATAGGACGACGCCTTCTGAATAAACCATTTGGCATCGCCGATACATTCCGAAGCGATCAGGATGCGTTCGGCGTTCATTCCCGACAGGATGTATTTCAGTCCCTTTCCTTCCTCGCCAATAAGTGCCGACTCCGGCACGAACACATCGTCGAAGAAGACTTCAGTCGTTGAGTGGTTCATCAGTGTTTCGATGGGCCGTATCGACAGTCCCTGACGGCGCGCATCGCGCAGGTCGATCAGGAATACCGACAGGCCATGTGTGCGAGATGTCGCATGCTCGCGCGGCGTCGTGCGCGCGAGAAGAATCATGAGGTCCGAGTGTTCAGCACGGCTCGTCCAGATCTTCTGACCATTTATTCGATATCCGCCATCCACTCTGGTCGCGACCGTCTTGAGTGAAAGTGTATCGGTGCCGCTGGTTGGCTCAGTCACACCAAAGGCCTGCAACCGCAGATCACCTGATGCAATCGCTGGCAGATAGGCCTCTTTCTGGGCATCGCTGCCGTGTCTCAGTAGCGTTCCCATCGTGTACATCTGCGCATGGCAGGCGGCCGCGTTGCAGCCCTGCAGATGGATTTCTTCAAGTATGGCTGTGGCTGCCATGAGGGGCAGACCTGCCCCGCCATAGGCCTCAGGAATTAGCGCCGCGAGATATCCGCCGCTAGCGAGAGCATTAACAAAGTCTGTCGGATAGGCCCTGGCGCGGTCACATTCACGCCAATAGGCTCCTGGAAATGCAGCGCAAAGTTTTGCGACTTCGCGGCGAATGTCCTCGAACCTGTTCAAACCTGCGCTCTCCCGGCAATACCTTTTGCTTTCAGCGCGTCGCACTCTGAGGCCGACAGGCCCAACCTGTCTTGCAGAACGGAAAACGTATCAGCTCCAAGGGAACGGGCACTTTGCGGCTTTCCGCGCTGAAACGCTGGTAACGTCGCAGGCGCGCCCGCAACCGGGTACCGCAATCCGCTGACATTGTCGATTTCTTCAAATATGGGATTGCCCCGGACAGTCTGCGTCTGTGTAACAGCCTCATGTAAGCTGTTGTAGGCGCCCCAGCACCCTCCCGCACGGCTGAGGGTTGCACCCAGCTCCTCCAGGGTGAACCTGCATACGCGGCCGGCAATCAGCGGATAGATCTCTTTGCGGTACTGGTATCTGACACTTTCGGACGTTGCGAGATCGACGCCGAGACGCGCCTCCAGCTCAGCGACTTTTTCCGTTAGCCCCAGCGTTTCAACGAGCGCTGTCCATTGTCGTTGCGTGAGGGCAACAATCATCATGCGCCTGCCGTCTGCCGTCGCGAAATCCCGCCCGAACGCGCCAAACAGGTCATTGCCGATCCGCGGCCGGTCATGTCCAGACTGGAGCACTTCGGCGATCTGACCGAGATTGCCTAGCGCTGCGATTGCGATGTCTGCCAGCGGCACCCTGATTTCCTGACCTTGGCCGGTTCGCTCACGATGATTGATAGCTGCCATCAACACAAAAGCGGCATAGCTGCCCGCAAGCAGATCCCAGGCCGGCAGCACATGATTGACCGGCTCATCGCCGAGCGCTTCCGGGCCAGTCATGAATGGAAGACCGATAGCGCTGTTGACGGTATAATCCACAGCGGACTGCCCATCAGCCGTGCCCATGATACGTACCGTGATCAGATCAGGCCGCTTCTTTGCCAAGACCTCGTGGCTTAAAAACCCGTCGCACGGGTAATTCGTCACAAGTATCCCTGCGCCTTCGCCAGGGGCCGTGATTAGATCCTGAATGAGGGTGCGTCCGGCCTTGTCGCGGACATTGACTGCGACAGACTTCTTTCCCCGGTTCAAACCTTCCCAGTAGAAACTTTCTCCGGAGTCAGCCACCGGCCACCGCCGGTAATCGGGACCACCCTCGGCATGGTCGATGCGCGTGACTGACGCGCCAAGCTGAGACAGGTAAAGTCCAGCCGACGGCGCGGCAACAAAGGACGCGCACTCAACAATCGATAGTCCTTCAAGCAATTTGTACATCGCAAATTCAATCGCCAGCCCGCGGGCTCAGGCGCCCTCAAGTCCGACGATCGCGATAGAACTGACATTCTGGTTCGGCATACCGCCCAGATTATGGGACAGAGCAAGCTTGGGTGAATCCTGACGCTGGCGGTCGCCTGCCCGGCCAAGAAGTTGCAGGTAGTTTTCATAGATCATCCGCAGGCCAGAAGCCCCGATTGGGTGGCCAAAACATTTCAGCCCGCCATCAATCTGGCAGGGTATCTTTCCATCTGAATCGAACTTGCCATCCAGGACGTCTTTCCAGCCCTTGCCATCGGCGGAGAGAAAGAGATCCTCCATGGTCACTAGTTCGGTGATCGAGAAGCAGTCATGCACTTCGGTCAGGCTGATATCATCTTCAGGGTTCTCGATACCCGCTTCAGCATAGGCCTTCTTGGCCGCGATCCGGGTGGTATGAAAATACGTGCCGTCCCAGCCGGTGCTTTGCGACTCCCAGCCGTTCGAGGTGGCAAGCTGAATTGCCTTTACCAGGACAAGGCCTGTCTTTCCGAGAGATCGTGCGATTTCGGGCGTGGTCACGATCGCGCATGCCGCGCCGTCCGACACACCGCAGCAATCGAAAAGGCCAAGTGGCTCAGCGATCATGGGCGCATTGATGACCGTGTCGATATCAATTTTCTTGCGTAGATGCGCCTTCGGATTTAGCGCGCCATTGTCATGGCTCTTAACCGAAACATGTCCGATCGCCCGCTTCAGATCGTCTGGCGCCACTCCATACTTTGCGCGATATGCCGAGGCGATTTGCGCAAAATTTCCAGGTGCAGACCCGACAACACCGATCATGTCGGATGTCGTCCCGCGCGTGCGAACCGGAAGCCCCCCATAACCGGTGTCCTTGAGCTTTTCGACGCCTAGCGCGAGCGCAATATCGCAAGCGCCTGAGGCAACCGCATAAACTGCGCCGCGGAAGCCATCTGTCCCGCTCGCGCAATAATTCTCGACCTTGGTGACCCCGATTCCAGGCAAGCGCAGCCCCACAGCGAGGGGAATCCCGCTCGGGCCAACATTCTGGGCATCAAAAGCGACCGAAAGCCAAGCCGCATCAATTTGCGTCACATCGATACCGGCGTCCGCGATTGCCTCGTCGAACGCCTCGACCATCAGGCCGTCGGCATCCTTGTCCCATCTTTCGCCGAATTTGGCGCAGCCCATACCCAGAATTGCGACTTTATCCTTGATTCCAGACGGCATGATCAGCCTCCTTTTCGTTGGGATGTCGGGCGGGGTGCCGCCTTCCAGAAATACTTGGTGAAACCGCGCAACGTGTCCTTGGACTTGATGCGGAAAACCATGCGCATCTCCTGGCCAACTTCCACGTCATTTGCAGTGACATCGGTGAACTCGGCGGTCAGACGTCCCCCGCCCTCAAAGTCGATATTGCCGTAGAATGTTGGCGGGTCCGGCGAAAAGGTCAGGCTGTCGGCTGTATAGGTGACGACCCGCACAGGCAGCTCGGCCATCGGATAATCTTCCTGTGTAAACTGTGTACGATTATTTGGAGACACGCTGATATCGGACTTGGGAAACTGTACAGCACCCGTTTCCGTGCACTTCCCCCCAACCAGACCGAGCACGGTTTTGCGCTGTCGATACAACGTGGTCCCCGGCTGCTTCTGGTCGCCCTCCGCACGCATGCCCGTCTCTGTTTCAACAAGACCGCGGTGAAAAAGGTAGCGCTGGTAATTGGTGTCTTCGACCTTCTCTGCAAGCCACCCTTCAACGCCGAGACGGGCGGGCAACTTTGTGATCGCGTCTGTCACTTCAAATACAAGCACATCAGTGCCCTGGCCGAAGCTCGTCACCAGGATCCGATCACCGGGCTGGGCTTTCTGCAGCGCGGCGACCAGCAACATCAGTGGATAGGCCGTACCCGTATGGCCAATCGTTGCAATTTGATTGTCGACGAGCGTTTTCGGATCAATGCCTGCCGATTTGATCAGTTTTGCTGCGGCGCCAGGAGCGCTGATGGCAATGGCTGAATGTGTAACACTGCTTGGCTCAACTCCAGCAGCGTCGAGCGCGTCGATGATCGCCTGGCCCGCAATCTTGACGATACCTTCGTCCCGAACCCACCGGGATTCCCAGTCATAGTCGAACCGCGCGCCGCTTTCCCGGAAGTGATCGACAAAATCGACAGTAACGCTGTACCGGCCAATGCAGTTTGCAATGACGTCGCCGGTGCCCACAAGAAGGCTTGCAGCTGCCTCCCCATAACTCATTTCGGCGGGCGAGGCAGCTCGCGCCAGTCTTTGCTCGCTGGCAATGACCAGGCTCGTCTGATCGCTCGACAAAGCTTGCAACAGCGCCGATGTGCCCGCCTTCTGCGACCCGCCTGCATCCGTCGCTTCCAGCTGATCGCTGAGGGTAAGCGCTTCTTTGACAACGCCAGAATTCGACCGGTCCGCATTGGGCAAGGTCGTCGACGCAAGTCGAAGCGCATCAACCGAAGCGCGGTCTAAACCGGTCAGGCAATCACGCCCTGCCTCAACAGCCATTGTGATCGGGTCTTCATCCCAGTTCCCGATGGCTTTCTCACCTTTGGCCGATCCGCCGAGCCCCGGCGCATACCACTTATTGACGGCATGAATGGCGCTTCGCTGCAGGCGCCTGCGCGGCACATATGCGCCAAAGGCCAGAATTCCCACAGGTGAAGTAGTCGAGACTGTCATCAACAATGATCCATTGAAGCGGTGATTTTAAAGGCAGCCGTACACGACCGCCGCATCGACATTCCTAATCATGGAAAAATATTATTACCAGTGTTTTTTTTATAATTTGTCTTGCTGCCTTGCGATCGTTGGCAAGCCTATTGCGGTCAATTCAAGCAGCGTGACTGCCAGCGATTACCGTCGCGTCTTCACTCAGGCTTGGAGCGGGTTTGTCCGAAGAACTTGGCGTCGAAGCGCATAGCTAACGTCCCGAAGGGGACTGTCAGAGAGCATCAAGTTAGGCGTCTTTCACAATGCCATGCCCTCCTTTGGGATGGGGCGAAAGCTATTCGACTGCATATCCTCTCGGTGGATGAAATTGAGGAGACGTCCATTGGCCTACGATGAAGCTCAACCAGCGGCCCCGTATCTGCAGGGTGTGTACGCCCCCGTTTCAGAAGAAGTAACAGCGGCAGATCTTCAGATCAGTGGAGAGATCCCTCGCGATCTGAACGGCATGTTTGTGCAGAACGGCGCTAATCCTCGTTTCTCACCAGGCCCGGGTCACTCATGGTTTGATGGCGACGGCATGGTTCATGGGGTCGAAATTAGCGACGGAAAACCTGTATTCCGAAGCAGGTTTGTAAAAACGCAAGGTTTGGCTGAAGACATCGCCGCAGGTGAAGCCACCTATGTCGGATCTCTCTCAATGCCAGGAGCCGGCAAGCGGCACAAAAATGTCGCCAATACTGATCTGGTCTTCCATTCCGGCAAATTTCTCGCGCTCTGGTGGGAAGGTGGTCAGCCGCATGAATTGAGCCTGCCAGAACTCGAGACCAAAGGAACTTTTGACTATAATAGCACGCTGGAAGGTGGTTTAACGTCTCACGCGAAAATCGACCCAAAAACAGGCGAATTATTCTTCATTTCCTGGGGAGCAAAGCCACCGTTTCTGAACGTGGGCGTTGCCGCCGACAACGGACGATTGACCCGCTTCACCGAAGTGCCTTTACCTGGCCCGCGCGTCCAGCATGATATGGCGATCTCAGATCGTTTCATCTGTGTGTTTGATTTTCCAATGATGATGGATTTCAAACGTCCAAACCAGAAATCGCTGGGTTTCGTACTTGATGACACCATGCCTGCACGCATTGCGCTTGTTGATCGCAAGGATACATCTGCGCCGATTAAATGGTTCAATGTAAGCCCATGCTTCATGTGGCATTTGTCGTCAGCTTGGGATGAGGGCGACGAGTTCGTACTTGTCGGCGCCCGTATAGACGGCGCAACGAGATACACAAAATCCGGTGAAATCCGCGATGACCTTCCCCTGGTCGACGGAGAACACAGATTTGATTCCCATCCATATATGTGGCGCCTCAATGTAAAGACCGGACAGGTTAGCGAACGGCAGCTGGATGACGCATTCGTGGAATTTCCGAGGGTGAATGACAATTACATCTGCAGCGGCGCTCGCTACAGTTACATGCCTCGCATCGATACTTCACAGCAGACCTTACAGGCGAATGGTATCTACAAGTACGACCTCGATTCAGGTCGCCGTGTGGACCTTAGTTTTCCTGATCACCACATCGGATACGAGCAGAGCTTTGCACCGCGGTCCGGCGCGACGGAAGAGGATGATGGATATTTAGTCGGTTATGTCACTGACAAGAATTCGCTTGAAAGTGAATTTTGGATAACGCCCGCAAAAACTCTCGAAGATGGACCAGTTGCGCGGATCAAGCTGCCTCAACGAGTGCCTCCAAAATTTCATGGCAGATGGCTAGATGCATCTCTTTTCTGATCGTCGCTACGTTCCGGTAAATCAAACCGTCTGAAGAAGCTTGATAATGGGCAACGCTTCAAACGCTCTTTGGGAACGGCGTGCTCGTTACAGTTCCGCCCATTACTCCGCTGAACCTGCAATCGTCTTGAATAGGATCAAACATGGCTCGTTGCGTAGATTTATCCATTGAGAACGGGCTTGCTCGGCTCACGCTTGTCAATGGCAACAAAGGCAATCCACTGGATCATGAGTTTGGCGCCGAAATACGTGCAGCCGCAATAAGGCTCGAAGGTACACACGGGTTACGAGCCGTCCTTCTCACCGGCGAGGGAAAAAACTTCAGCGTGGGAGGCGACCTTGGGGCATTCTCAGGCGTTGCCGATCTTCCTGCTTATGTCCGAGAATCAACTGCAGACTACCATGTCGCACTTTCGAAGCTGATGCGCCTGCGTGCCCCCATCATATCTGCTGTGCAGGGCGCATGTGCTGGTGCCGGTGTGACGCTTGCCTGCTTTGCTGATTTTGTTGTGGCAACTGAGAACTCCAGCTTTTGTCTCGCTTACACATCGATCGGCTTTTCGCCGGATGGCGCCTCGACCTATGTGCTTCCTCGGCTTATTGGCACTCGGAAATTTCAGGAACTGGTCTACACAAACCGGCGTATCTCGGCCTCCGAGGCCTTGCAAATTGGCCTCGTCACCCAGCTTGTCCCTTCGGAGCAGTTGACCGAGCAAGCAGAAAAACTGGCGCGTCAGTTTGCAGACGGTCCGACAGGAGCATTTGCCGCGACGAAGCGCCTTCTGTTCGAAACCTACTCAAATTCATTTGAAACACAGCTCGAGTGGGAATCTCGCCTGCTGAGCGAACAATGCGCCAGCGAAGATGTTATCGAAGGCATCTCTGCCGCTTTATCACGACGTCCCCCCCAGTTCACAGGGCGCTAAAGTTAGCGGCTATCCGGCCAGCAAACCAATGCGTCTGGCCTGCGCAACTGCAGCCGTACGCGAGGTTACGTCAAATTTTCGCAGAATGTTCTGCATGTGCCACTTCACCGTGGACAATTTGATAAGGAGTCGCTCTCCGATCTCGCTATTTGATGCACCCGCAGCAACCAGCTCAAGCACGTGTTGCTCTGCTGCTGTAAGTCTGACATCAGCCTCGATCTCATCTGAGGCAGATGGCTCAGACGCCCTCAGGAACGATTTTTTCCGGCCCGATCGCCTCGCCAGCTCGAACACAGTTTCGCGCACTATTGCTTCATCTGAATCGTCGCCATTCTCGAGCTCTGCGCGGTCCATCAGGTCGTCCAGAAGCGGTGCCAACAGGATACCTTCTGAGCATATTGTTCCTTGCAAACCGCTCGCGGCGCCCTTTGCAATCGCGTTCCATGCGATTCTGAGCGCCCTTTCCTGTTGCCCCATACGCACGAGAGCTCCGGCGTATATCAGCGACGCTTCACACCAGACCAACAATCTTGATTGCTGCAATGACTCTCGAATGATTGGTTGCACATCCGAAATGGCCTGTCGCGGGTACAGGCCCAACGCCGCGTACCGTGCACGTAATAATTTCGAACTTTCTAGCAAGCGGCGACTTGGACCAAAAAGCTCGATACTTGAACTCAACAAATCAATTTCCGCGCCTATACCCCTAGTGGTTTGACGCATGCCCGATCTCAGCATCAAAGAGAGACTAAATACGCGGAGTGATTTGCGACCACGATCTCCATGCACAACTTCGATCCAGGACTCGGCCTCCTCCGCCATAGCCAACGCTGCAGCAGCTCCGTTTTCGATGGCTTCGAGATTGATGGCCGTTTCCCAGGCAAGAAGCGCCAATTCAACGGTTCCATGCTGAAGACTCGACTGCATGTATCGTGAAATAAGATGCTTCGATCGGGCTACGTCTCCAACAAGCCAGGCCAAGTGTGCGCGAGCTACCTCAACCGCAGGGAGGATGGCACCGATCGAGGAAGACTCTTCCAATGCGCGTTCCGCTGCTGATATGTCCCCAACCTCCTTGCGCTCAAGCGCGCTCATGATTGCCAGCCAACCGTTGAGGAATGGAGATTTCATCTGCTTCAGACACAATCTGAAAGCTTCAAGCGCTCGCTTCGCTGAGTTTAACTTGTTGTCGGCAAAACAGGAGAAAAAAAGACTGGCCGCTACTATGGCACGGAAACGAGGCTCAGCTGTCGGATGCTTCATCAACCAATCGTTCGCAAGGGGCTCGATGTTTTCGAATTGCTCAAAGCCAAAATCGATTACAAAATTGAGCGCTTCCCGTCTGATCTCTTCCTGTTGCGAATAGGTGTCCACCCTTTGCCCTGTTTCTTCCAACATCGCTGCCGCTCCGGCAAAATCACCCGCGAACACAGCACCGAGCGCGATTTCAGAGGCGAGGGCGGCGGCCGATGAGGAAGGAAGGCTCCGGGTCATCGCCCGAAAGGAAGCAATCTCCCCTTTGCCAGCAACCAGCTCGTCAGCGTGTTCCGTAAGCAAGCGCAGCGCTCGATCTGTGTCTCCCGCAAGTTGCCAGACACGTGCGGCCGCCAGCCAGTCTGACCGTATTTCGTAGACATGCGCCGCTTGTAGTCGAACCTCTTGCAGTTCCACTGGCATTTCACGTTCGGCGAGATCCGTCAGCACTTCTCTGAATACTGGATGTATCCAGAATGTTCGGGAACCGCCATCTCGACGAACAAATCCAGTCGCTTTGCTGGCCTGATCGAGACACAAGAACGCGTCGCTTCTTCGCGTAATCTGGTTTGCAAAATCGACGTCTATTGGCCCGAACTGCGCGACTTTCATCAGAAAGTTTCGCAAATCCTCCTGTAGCGTGTTAACTGCTGTAGCTTCTATGAAGCGCAATAATTTCGGGTGAGTTCTGTGGAATCGATCAGCTAATTCCGCGAAAGACCTGCCGCCCTCAATTTCCCTGGCAATAATCTCCCAAGCATATCTCCAGCCAGCCGTGCGGTCCAACAAGGACGAAATGTGGCGTTTGGTGACAGTTGTGGGTCGGGGTTCAATACCGAGCACCAAATCTTCGAACCGCAATGCGAGCTGCGTGACGTCAATTTCTATCACTCGCCCCATTTTATCGAGGCGAGAAAAGTCAAAAGGCTGCGGCTGTGACGTCGCCAGTACATAGCGACACTGCGCGCACTCGATCGACCTACAGATTTCATCTCGAACGGATGCAGGGCGATTGTCAAAATCAGGAATGAATTCGATCGGCTGAAAAGAGTCCTGTTCGGCCGCACCTTTTGACTGTCCGAATTGTTGCCTGACACCCTCAATCCATTCGGCTTTTCCTGAACCCTCGGGCGCTGACACAAACACGAGCAAAGGCCCAAAGGCAAAGGATCGAATGGTTTCCAAATGTGAGGCTGATGGAGCGATCTGAAAATTCATTGAAATCCGAACGCCTATTCCTGATTTCGAGGAAATCCTGAACTAGACCCAAACTTGATGCGAACTCCCATACTTTGGGAGGGGGCAATGTCACTGAAGCACATCTTTGTTGAACTGCATAACAAAGAGACGCACGAATGATCGATCTAGATTCCCAGTATTTAAATGAACAGCACCGGATGCTTCGGGAGCAATTGCGGCGGTTCATCAACAAGGAAATCCGCCCGCGTGCAGACGAACTGGAAGCTTTGGGATCACTCCCGTCTGACATTTATGAGAGCCTGGGCCGGCTTGGTGTTCTCGGAATTTCTATCCCGGAAGAAGCCGGAGGCGCAGGGTTCGACACCCTAGCTACCGTTGTTTTGGGCGAAGAACTCGGTCGCTCGGGAATTGGCGGTTTTGGAGCAGCAATTTCCGATCACGCCGACATCGCTGCGCCTTTGATTGCGCGAACAAGTAACGCTGAACAGCGCGAACGTTTTTTACCGTGCATTCTCTCCGGTGAAAAAATAGCTGGATTGGCTGTCACGGAGCCGCGCGGGGGCTCCGATCTGACGCGCATGGCGACCACGGCCCGTCGCGAAGGAAATGACTGGATATTGAACGGTCAAAAGACCTTCATTACCAACGCGGTTTCCGGCCAGATCTTCGTTACGGTCGCAAAAACAGACCCCGAAGCGAAGGGAGCCAGAGGATATTCTCTTTTCTTTGTCGAAAAAGGTAATGACGGCTTCACGACAGGGCAGAATTTCCGGAAAACAGGCTGGAAAACATCCGATATGAGCGACATCTTTTTCGATGACTTTCGCGTGCCTTGCGAAAACATGCTCGGCGATGAAGGCCAGGGATTTTATCTGCTGATGGGCGGTCTGGAGCGAGAGCGGCTTTCGATCGGGGCCCAATGTGTAGGCATGGCGGAACGTGCCCTCGAATTGACGCTTGAGCACCTCAAGGCCCGTGAAGCCTACGGGCGAACATTGTGGGATCTTCAGGTGATCCGCCATGACATTGCGAGGCTTTTCAGCGAACTGTATTCGGCAAAACTTCTTTTGTATCACGCCGCTGCCAAGAAGAGCCGCGGTGAGAATGCGAGGCTGGAATCGACGCTTGTGAAGGAGACCTTACCGGAATTGCTCAAGCGTCTGGTTGATGTGTGCGTGCAGCATCACGGTGCTCAGGGCTATATGGTCGGCACCGAAATCGAGCGCTTATGGCGAGACACCCGCCCTCATTCACTCGGCGGCGGCGCATCCGCTGTCATGCGAGATGAAATCGCAAAACTGCTCTAATTGGTTACTGGTTGGCGTCAGCACCCCTCCCAAAGTTGGGGGCGTCTCAGGCCAGCTTTCCCAATACTGAGTGCGGAATTGTGAAACTTGAAACAGGTATTGATGTGATGGCTTTGGTTTCTGATCTGATGGGCGCGATCAGGCTCGAAAGAGGCGGGAATAGGGGAATGAATAAAGGCCTGGCAGCGGCAGGCGCCATCCTTGTTATTTCGGCACGGAACGCGCTAGCGAATGAAGCCGCCGCAAATGCATCGTGGAATGATTTTTGCCGCGACGGCTTGAATAAGACCGACATGACGGGACCATCCAATTTGGGATTGTCAGCGCAAACTGATAATTGAGCGGGTCGGTTATCCCGACTAGCGTCATTTCATGACGAAAAACCCCTTCCGCTACTTCAAGACCTCGCCTGAGATCATCCAGCTTGCGGTGATGCTCTATGTTCGATTTCCACTGTCGCTTCGAAATGTCGAAGAGGGATTGTCAGAAGAACTTGGCTTGAGTAGCGACGCCCTGGTTCGCTAATCTCGCCAGCATGGCCAAGTCACCGTTCCGCTATTTCAAATCGTCGCCGGAGATCATCCGCCTCGCTGTGATGCTGTATGTCCGGTTTCCGCTATCGCTTCGTAATGTGGAAGACCTTCTCCATGAACGCGGGATCGAGGTCTGCCACGAGACGGTTCGATACTGGTGGAACCGGTTTGGTCCGATGTTCGCCGGTGAAATCAGGAAGCGCCGGTCTCAGCAACTTCGCCAGATCACTCAATGGCGATGGCATCTCGACGAAGTCTACGTGAAGATCAACGGCGTAACCCACTACCTTTGGCGGGCAGTCGATCACGAAGGCGAAGTCTTGGAAAGCTATGTCACGAAAACACGAGATAAATCAGCGGCCTTGCGGCTTTTGAAGAAGGCTATGAAGCGTTATGGCGTCCCTCGGACCGTCGTTACGGATCGCCTCAGATCTTATGGCGCTGCGATGAAGGAGATCGGAAATGCAGACCGTCAGGAGGTTGGTCGCCATCTCAACAATCGGGCCGAGAACAGCCACTTACCTTTCAGGCGACGAGAGCGGGCCATGTCGAGATTCAGAAGAATGTCGAACCTGCAGAAATTCGCCTCGACCCACGCCTCGTTCTACAACCATTTTAATCTTGATCGCCACCTCAACCGCCGCCCGATATTCAAATCTAAACGAGACGCCGCGCTTCAAGAATGGCGACAACTTCTGGCCGCCTGACAGCGGCTCATCCGCAGACAGCAGAGACGAGTTTGCGTTTGTCTGACGACACCGCCACGCAGACCCTGATTTGAAGACCAGATCTGGGATATCGCCAAATCGCCCGCCACAGGCGGGCTTTTTCATGGTCCGAAGTCTCTGCTCGCCCAATTTTCCCTGCTCCCCCCCTATTTTCGCCGAAAGTCTCTAACCGCCATTTTCGCCAGATCTCTTAGCACCCGATTTCCCTGATAAGGCCCGATTTACAGGGAATTTCACGTTTTTATCAGGGATCGGGCCGTAGCTCGCTACCTATAACCGCAGTAATTACAGGATCTTAGAGAGCAAATTCCCTAAGCGACGAAACAGGGAATTTATTTTGAAGAACAGGGAATTGGTTTTAGGGAGCAGGGAAATTCCTGGCTGGATCAGGCAAGTTCAAATCCAAGCACTTTTGCCTGGCGGTCCCAATCCAGCGGAATGTCCGTACGCAGAAGCTTTTCGAGGCTGAGGTCAGCGGGCTGGCGCCCCTCCAGAATGGCCTGGACGATGGCCGGCGACAGGAAGGCGAGCTTCAATCTCTGCCGCAGCGGCGATGTCGTCCAGCCAATACTCTTCGCAATGTCTGACAGCGATGTTCCGGCCCTCCATTGCTCGGCCCAATCATGCGCGCGAGCGACAGCCTTGATGAGCGTTTCATCCCGGCTTGGTGTTTCAGCGCCAAGAATGAGAACTGTCTCGACGCCCCGCTTTCGCTGCGCGAAAGTTTCAACATGGATCATCGAGCCTGAGACCAGATCATCTGGCTGCAGGTCCGTGACCTCGGCAATCGCATCGCGATCCATCGTTAGCGTGATCTCGCCGGGCCTGAGATCAATGCGCTGGACCAGCTGCTTGAGGGTCGCAGCCTGCCGGTGCATCATTTGTTGGCTCAGATCCGCAAAGGCGCTTTGAACTTTTCCAAATCGCTCAGTGCTCGGATCCGAGAGCAGATGCTGCGGCGCTGTTTCGAACCAATTTACAACCGCTGTGGCGACGGCCGTCTCAAGCTTTGCCGCAGGCAGTCGCCAACCCGCAGGAGACGAAACGGAGCCCTTCATCAGCCTACGAGAGACATAGTAACGCCAGCGCCGCCCCCTCGTATTTGCATATGTGGGTGTGAGCCGATCGCCCGCTTCATCGAACAGCCTCCCAGTCAGAGGCGCTCTGTCTGAGGTTCCTGAACCGCCCTGCCCGCGCCGACGCCCATTCTTCGTGATCAGCGCTTCCTGGACGCGGTCCCAAAGCGCCTCGTTGATGATCGCTGGATGGCTGGCTGGATAGGCATTCGCTTTGTGGCGGACCATCCCGCGATAGACCGGATTGGTCAGAATGGAATGAACGGCTCCTCGGGACATGACGCATCCACCAAGTTTCTTGCCGCTCTTGAAGGTCCGCCTCTTCGACCGGATGCCCTCTCTCTCTGCGAGGTCTGTAACAGTGCCGAGGCACCGATGCTCGTCATACAAGTGAAAGAGCCGCTGGACATATTTCGACTCATCTAGATTGAGGACGAGCTCCCGCGTGTTCGTATCGGGGTGAGGGTTATACCCGAGCGGCGCAAGCCCGCCCATCCAGAGGCCGCGCTTTGCGGAGGCTGCGAGTTTATCCCTGATACGCTCAGCTGTAACCTCCCGCTCGAACTGGGCGAATGACAGCAATACGTTGAGCGTCAGCCGCCCCATACTGGTCGATGTATTGAAAGCCTGGGTGACTGACACGAATGAACAATCCGCCTTGTCAAACCGCTCAACAAGCCGCGCGAAGTCTGCAAGCGACCGCGTTAGCCGATCGATCTTGTAGACCACAACCATGTGGATCCGCCCGGCATCAATGTCGTCGAGCAGCGACTGAACTGCCGGGCGTTCGAGATGGCCGCCCGATATCCCACCATCATCATAGCGGGTGTCGACCAGTTTCCAGCCCTCATGCTTCTGGCTTTCGATATAGGCCCTGCAAGCTTCCCACTGGGCGTCGAGCGAGTTGAAGTCCTGCTCCAGCCCCTCCTCACTCGACTTGCGGGTGTAGATCGCGCAGCGGATGATTTTCTTCGTCATCAGCCACCCTTTCTCTGCAGGCCGAAGAAGCGCGGACCCGACCACCGAGCGCCTGTGATTTCGCGCGCGACAGCGCTCAACGATCGATAGGTCTTGCCGCGGTACACTGCGCCTTGCTTCGTGATGTCCACAACGTGCCGGACACCGTTCCACTCACGGACCAGCCGTGTGCCAGTCGTCGCCAATTTCGCGGACGTCTCGGGCATCCCGCTGGATTCGATGGCTACAAGCGCCAATCGCGTCCGCTTGCGAAGCCCGCCACGCTTCCTCGCTTGAAGTTCGTAGGCGAGCAGCCGGGCGAGGAATGGCGTGCTTGTTTTCTTGGGCAGCGCACCGAACTCCTCCCGCGACCACAGCTCCAGCAGATACCCGCGGGACATGTCCCGCAGGGCATCCATTTCGGGCGGCAATTCGACCGCCATGTTCAGGCTTTCTCCAGGCGATAGCGAACGTAGCGTTCGCCATCAGCGGGCGGCAGCTTTTCAAGCCTTCGTTCGCCGGCCCGCACGCGCGTGAGCGCGGCGCGAACAGTATGCGGCAGCCAGTCTAGGGCTTCCGACAGTTCGTTGACGGTGACGCCTTGCTCATTCCCAAGCAACTTGATCAACCGCTCGCGCTTGGTGGCTGGCTTATTCTTTGATTGAGACTTCGTTGCTTTGGCCATGTGGCCCTCCTTCAGTCAGGTTACAGAAGCGATCATCCGCTCCCACTGACTGAAGACCCGACCTTGCCGTAGGTACGGGCAGCGCGCTTTTGCTGTATCGGCGCTTGCACACTGACGCTCCGTTGCGCCCTGAAGTCCAGTCGAAAGTCAGCTGTCCGGTTAGCTTTTCCGGTGGGCCTCCAAGGCGCTCTCTGCAAGCTCTATCGCCTTCCGAGCATTTGCAATTGCAAGCGCGGCCAGCTGTTCGAACATCAACCCACAAAGTTTCGGCGACTGCGCCTGGACAGCTGCCTCATGCGCATCTTCAAGAGCGATGGTAACATCCGCCATGAGTTTCTGAGGCAGGTTATTTCCGTGCATACCCCACAAGCGCTCATAGTATACCGCAAGTCCAGACGTTCCCGGACTGCGTTCACTCAAAACGAGAAAATTGGAAGAGGGTAAGTTTCTGGCCCAAGGCACAACCAGAATTGAGAGGTTCAGTCACAACATTCTTAAGTCTGCTTGAAGAACGAGACACATTTGGCCCTTGACCCAGCCCCGTGATCCGGGCCGTTCATTCGGAGAGTCTGTTCGCCTTTCTTTCTGTTGTTGATGGCGTGGTCAAGGCCCGGGGAGTGGAGCTTCCCCGCGGCTCAAGCGAGCCGGGCCTTCGGCGGCGCAGCCGCCGTTCGTAGGTTACGGGGCTGAGGCCGCCGAGTGATGTGTGTGGCCGGACCGTGTTGTAGTCTATCCGCCAGGCTTCGATGATGCGCCGGGCGTCACCGAGACTGTCGAAGAGATGCTCGTTCAGGCACTCGTCGCGCAGCCGGCCGTTGAAGCTTTCGACGAAGGCATTCTGTGTCGGCTTTCCCGGCGCGATGTAGTGCCACTCGATACCAGCCTTGCGGACCCATCTCAGGATCGCATGACTGGTCAGCTCAGTGCCATTGTCGGAGACGATCATCTTCGGAGCACCCCGTTGGGCGATGAGCCGGGACAGTTCCCTGGCGACCCGCACGCCGGACAAGGAGACATCGACGACCACAGCCAGGGCTTCCCGGGTGAAGTCGTCGACCACGCAGAGCGTGCGGAACCGGCGGCCATCGCTGAGAGCGTCCGATACGAAGTCCAGGCTCCATCGCTCATTCGCCTGTTCCGGCAGGAGCATGGGTGAACGTGTGCCTGTCGCCCGCTTTCGCCCACGTCGTCGTTTCACGGCCAGTCCCTCCTCGGCATAGATCCGGTAGATCTTCTTGTGATTGGCGCTGAGGCCCTCGCGGTCCAGCAGGATGCCGAGCCTGCGATAGCCGAACCGGCGGCGTTCACCGGCCAGCTCCCGTAGCCTCTGGCGCAACTTCTCGTCACCGCCATCGCGTTTTTCATACTGGAAGGTGGACCGATCGAGATCGGCCAGCCGGCAGGCCCGACGCTCCGACAGGCCATGCACTTCCATCACGTGGTGCACGGCCTTCCGTTTGGCGTCGGGCGTCAGAAGTTTTTTGTCGCCAGGTCCTTCAGGGCGGCATTGTCCAGCATTGCATCGGCCAGGAGGCGCTTCAGCTTCGAGTTCTCCTCCTCCAGCGTCTTCAGCCGCCGGGCGTCCGACACCGTCATGCCGCCGAACTTCGCCTTGTACTTGTAGAACGTCGCATCCGAGATGCCGTAGTTGCGGCAGATATCGGCTGTCTTCACGCCAGCCTCGTGCTCCCGGATCATCCCAATGATCTGTTCTTCGGAAAATCGTGATTTGCGCATTTGTCATCCTCTTCGTGTCGAGGACTCTGCAAATTCATGGCCGGAATTTACGGGGCTGGGTCA
>NZ_JAPYPG010000017.1 GCF_029937755.1 Henriciella sp. | reverse complement strand
ACGCGGCCTCGATCAAGTATTCAAAATCACACCATCGACCCGATGTCGGAGGCGTGGCCGGGATCAGGTTGGGGCCGCTGTCGCCGCATTCGCCTGCGGCGAAGACCGCGGAATCGCTCGTACGCATCGATGTGTTCACCTGGATGCCCCGCCGAGTGCACTCGGCGCAGGCAGCTTCAAGGTTCAGCCTGTCCATTTTTGGTACCCGGCCGGGGCTGAGGCACATGCTCATTGATGCAAAACAAGAAGGTGTCGCAATGACGGTACCGGCCAGGCCCGTTATCAGCAGTTTTCGGTCAGTCCATTTTGACATCAAAGTGAAAGCCTTGTGTGAAAATCTGACGATGTATGCGAACATCGACTGGCAGGTGCCTCATCAGGATATTCCAGATGCTGCGTGTTCAACCGTCCGTAACGCTTGCCGGGTATCCTACATCGGTTGAAGCCGCAGCGATCAGCTCAGGCGTTGTCGCCGCCGTATCGTAAACCACCTCTGCGGTCCTGGCCGCATAATCGATATCGACAGATTTAACGCCCTCGACACGCATCATCGCTTTCCTGACAGCAATCGGACATGTCGCGCAGGTCATGTTTCCGATCGTAAAACGGGCTGTCGCCTGTTCGACCTCCACCGAGGCATCCGGAGCATTCTGCGCGCCGGCGACTGCGAGCCCCCCCGCGAGTGCCAGACCTGCCAGTCCGGCGATCATCCATGTGCGTTTCATACTTGTCTCCCTGGCTAGTAAAATAACGGTGCCCATACATCGATGGTCAAGGCCGCCAGCACGACAAGCGCGCCGCTCCACAGGGCGACCTGCTTGACGACTGACGACTGCAAACGGGCGCAATAGCTACCATCCTCGCAGACACTGGTTTTTCGAAAATAGACATCCCAGAACCCAGCCGCGAGAAATCCGATCGCGACCAGAAGAAAAAGGGGCTTGTAGGGTTCCAGCGCCGTCAACTGGCCAATCCACGCTCCGGAAACACCGAGACTGATCAGCACAAGCGGCACGATGCAGCAGGATGATGCAAGGAATGCCCCCAGCATGCCACCGGCAACAAGCCACCTTGAGCGACGCTCATTTGCTGGGCTGTTTTCCGTACCTGCCATGACCAGCTGTTCCCATTGCTTTATCGATCATGATCACGTTACGCTCTGTAGTTGGTACAGACACAAGTGGGTATTTCATCATGGCCATCACATCGCCGCGAGCAGCACTCAAACGGGCTGAACTGGCCGGGCGGCTCGGCTGCAATCTTGAAACGATCCGCTATTATGAAAGGATCGAATTGCTGCCCGAACCAGCCCGCACGGCAAGTGGCCACCGGCTGTATTCGAATGAAGATCAGGTACGACTGCGTTTCATATTGCGAGCCCGCAGCCTCGGCTTCTCCGTGGAAGATGTACGCTCGCTACTTGGCATCAATGATGGCAGGCCGAGCTGCGCGGAGGTCAGGGCGCTGGCAGAAGCACATCGGGGCGATATCCGTAAACGCATCGCCGATCTGAAGCAGATGGATCGACGGCTCGGCGAGATCATGGCTGGTTGCACCGGCGCTGAAACACCCGATTGCGCACTCACCGACAAACTGTTCGAAGATAGCTGACAAAAGGGGCTCCTGCATCTGCCGGAGATGCAAATGATGGACATCCACGACACCATCACCGCTCCGCATCGCCTCAATGACGGTACCGATGTCAATGTCCGGCGGACTGCCTAGCCACAACATGTGGATCGGCCCGCCGATTTCGCGGAACGACAGGCAGAGAATGTTACCGCGATACCGATCGTCACGAACGGATCGAACAGTATTCAGTCATAGATGAGGATGAGCGCGTCGCCCGCAACCACGGCTACAGATGCGAGTGCGTCGGACAGATTGTGAAGGAGGAGCGCCCGGATATTCACGCTCCCATTCTGCACCGAATAGATTAGGAGGGCTGTAAGCTCTGCAATGACCAGCGCAACACCGCCAAGAATAACGATCGTCCAGCCACCAACGGCGGGCGGATCAGTGATCCGTATGACAGTCTTATTGACCAGATGGCAATGGAGACCCGACGATCATCGCTCGCGGGATCAAGATCGTCATGATCATGTGCGTGGCTCAGGATCGGCCTGCTCTTCCAGCACCTTGCGCTTGCACTCGAGATACGCGCGTCGCCGCGCGTGTACCGCGTTTTTTGCGCGGCTCTTTGGTGGTATCAGGCCGCATTCCTCCTGCACCTTGGCCGCCTGCTCACTTGAAAGGGCCCCCATCACGTTGTCGAGACTCTCGCAGCCGGCCAGGGCTGCGAGAGAAACGGACATGACCGCGAAGCGAAGTTCACGATGGATGAACATGCTCGGCCTCCAACAAGGAATGGTGCGCGTCGGGCTTTGGTGCGAACCAGCGGTGAAGGGCGGGTAGCACCAGCAAAGTTAGCACGGTCGAGGAGACCAGCCCGCCCATGACCACCGTGGCCAGTGGCCGCTGCACTTCAGCACCGACACCACTTGCGAAGAGCAGCGGCGCAAGGCCGAGCGCCGTCGTAAGGGCGGTCATCAGCACAGGACGTGCCCGCAAGCCTGCCGCCTCGACGGCAAGTTCATCGCGACCACGGCCCTCCCTGGCAAAATCATCCATGAAACTGACCAGCACCATGCCATTGCCGAGCGCGATACCGAACAGGGCAATAAAGCCGACCGTCGCAGGCACCGAGATCGGCAGGCCTGCAATCCAGAGCGCCATCGCCCCGCCGGTCAGCGCCAGCGGAATGTTGAGCAGGATCAGGATGGCCGATTTCATGCGCCCGAACGTCAATAGCAGGATCAGGAATACGATACCGAGCGTGATCGGGATCACGACCGCGAACCGCGCATTCGCTTCCTGCTGGAGTTCGAACTGTCCGCCCCATTCGACGCGATAACCAGCCGGCAGGTCGAGCTGGCTGGCGACCGATTGCTGCGCATCAGCGACATAGCTGCCAATATCGCGTCCTCTCACATTGAGCTGAACGGTGATGAATCGCTCACCATTCTCGCGCGTGATCTGACGTGGACCGACAATCTCCCTGATGTTTGCCACGCTTTCGAGTGGAACCCGTGCGCCGCTGGACGATTCCAGAATAATCCGTCCGATGGCCGCGGGCGTGTTGCGGTCCTCTTCGGCATAGCGCACGATGACGGGAAACTGGCGCACTCCCTCAAAAACGGCACCAGCCTCTGCCCCGCCGACGCCGGAACGCAAGGCATCGAGCGCCTCCTCCACGCTCAGTCCATACCGGCCGAGCGCAGGACGGTTGAGCGAGACCACAAGCTGCGGCGCGCCGGTGATCTGATCGGCCTGGACGTCGGTCGCCCCAGGAATTTCCTGAAGAATGGACTGCAAGTCCTGCGAGCCTTCGAGCAGGACCTCCGTATCCGGACCGAAGATCTTGACCGCCAGTTGCGCCTTTGTGCCGGTCAGGAGCTCATCAACCGACATGGCGATTGGCTGGCCGACATTAACCCTGACGCCTGGAAAGCCGCCGAGATTCTCGGAGATCGACGCCCGGAGTTCATCCGGGCTGATGCCATTGCGCCATTCGCTTCGGGGTTTGAGCGCCACGAAGGCCTCGATACTGTTCACCGGGTCGGCATGCGCGCCGACTTCCCCACGGCCGATCCGGCTGACAATGGAACTGATCTCGGGGAAGGCTTCAAGCAGTCTTGTCTCGATGCGGGTCGACGTTTCCTTTGCTTCGGTTAGCGAGATGGACGGCGCCATCGTCACACGCAACAGGACATCGCCTTCCTCCAGCGCAGGCGTGAACTCCGAGCCAAGGCGTGTCGCTGAGAGGCCCCCAACCAGAAGCAGGACGCCTGCTAGCCCGACCGCCGCGAGACGTCGCCGGACGAAGAAGGCCGCAAGCGGCTTGATCAGCGAAACAAGCCGGCTGTCGCTCTCCTGGCTATTGCTCTTGGGCGGACGCATGAGGCCGAGCGCCATCGCCGGAGCGATGAGCGCGGCATAGATCAGCGACCCTGTCATGGCGAGCGCGGCAGAAGCGGCGAGCGGCCGAAACGTCTTGCCTTCAGTGCCCTGTAGCGAAAAGAGCGGCAGGAAGACAATGATCACCACGAGGACGGCAGCAATCAGCGGCGCGATCACTTCGGCGCTCGCTCGCGCGACCGTCGTGCGGCTATCTTCACCCTCGCGTCGTTCGCGCAAGCCGCGATCCACGTTCTCGGCGATGACGATGGCGCCGTCGACCATCATCCCGATGGCGATCGCCACCCCGCCCAGCGTCATCAGATTGGCCCCGATGCCGAGGAATTTCATCGCGATGAAGGCAAAGCCGACCGAGAAGGGTATGGCCATGACAACCACGAGGCTTGGACGCCAGCCGCCGAGGAACAGGAAGACGATGACGGCGACCAGGAGCGCGCCCTGCCAGAGCGCGGTCGTCACGGTCGCAGCCGCCTTTTTCACCAGCGTGCCCTGATCATAATACGGAACGGCTTTGACGCCATCCGGAAGCGACTGGTTGATCTCGTCGAAGCGCGCTTGCGCGTTCTCGATCACCTCAGACGTGTTTGTGCCATAAAGTTTCAGGACGAGACCGGCGACGGTCTCCCCTTCGCCATTGGCAGTTGCGAGCCCCTGCCGGACGCCGCCGCCGATGGCGACTTCACCGAGGTCGTTGACGCGGACGGTTCGTCCATCCACGGTCTTGACCGGCGTTTCACGCAGATCATCGAGAGATCGAGCGAGCCCGACCCCGCGCACCGTGTACTGTTCGGCGCCAATTTCGATGAATTGCGCGCCGGCCGTCCGATTGGCGCTCTCCAGGGCGGCAATCACCTCGCCGACGCTGAGGTCATAGGATGTCAGCTGATCGGGATCGAGGCGGACCTGGTACTGCTTCTCGAAACCCCCTAGTGACAGAACCTCCGTCACCCCTTCAACCGACTGGAGCGGATACTTGATCATCCAGTCGGCAATCTCGCGCAGCTCAACCAGCGACCGCTCGCCGGTCTCATCGACGAGCCGATAGTACATGATGATACCAAGGCCGGTCGAAATCGGCCCCATCTTGGGTGTGCCGAAACCGTCGGGAATGGCGTCGGCGGCCTCGCCGAGGCGCTCACCGACGACCTGGCGGGCAAAATAGACGTCCGTGCCGTCCTCGAAATAGATATTGATGACAGACAGGCCAAAATTGGATGTCGAGCGGATCTCGTCGACCTTGGGGAGGCCGGACATGGCCGTCTCGATCGGATAGGTGACATAGCGTTCGACCTCTTCGGGCGACAGGCCTTCAGTTTCGGTGAAGACTTGGACCAGAGAAGGTGAGGGATCGGGAAAAGCGTCGACAGGCAGGCTGCGAAAGGCAAACAGCCCCCCGATCGACAGGGCGAGTGCGGCAATGGCGGCAAGCAGCCGGCCACCCGCAAGGCGGTGCATCAAATTGATCATTTTGCGGGTCTCCTAGTGTGCGTGGCCGTCGCCGAAAGCGTCTTTTTCAAGCTGCGCTTTCAGGGTGAAGGCGCCCTCGGCAACGAATGCTTCGTCGGCCTCGAGCCCGGAAATGATCTCGGTATAGCTGCCTGCACTCTCTCCTGTGCGGACCTCGCGCGGTTCGAACCCGTCATCGGTCGGGACGAAGACCGAAATCCTGTCCTCGACGCTGACGATCGCATCGGAGGGAACGCGCACGACGGGGCGCCCCTCTCCCGTGTCGATCCGCGCCGTTACGAACTGACCGGGCTTCAGCCTGTGTTCGGCATTGTCGACAATGACCCGCGCGGTCGCAGTGCGGGATGCCTCATTGATGACAGGCAGGACATTTGAAATTGTCCCCTCGGCCAGGACGCGGCCATCTTCCTGCTGGAAGGTCACGGTCTGGCCTTCGCTGACCTTGCCGAGATCTTCCTTGTAGACGGCGATGTCGGCCCAGACGACGCTATCATCGATGATGACAAAGATGGGCGCGCCGCCAGCCGATACGGTTTCTCCAAGAGAAACGCTCCGCTGAATCACCTCTCCGGCAAGGGGAGCCGTCACATAGGCTTGTGCAAGCGACCCGTCCGCAGCCTCATTAAGCTTGTCCAGTGTGCCATGACCAATGCCGATCGCATGAAGCCTGTTTTCAGCAGCTTCCCGGCCGGCATTGGCTGCGGCGAATGCCGCACGCGCCGACTGCAGATCGGCCTCGGCGGTGATTTTCTGCTCCCAGAGGTTTTCCTCACGCTCAAGCTCGGCTTGCGCGAGGCGCTCGGCGCTCAGGGCATTCAGATAATCGGCCTTTAGGCCGGCGAGTTCACGACTGGTCAGCCGGGCAAGCGTGGCGCCGGCTTTCACGATATCGCCTTCGCCTGCATAAAGTTGGGCAACGGTGCCCTCGACCTGTGGCGAGACCCTTGCGACACGGTCCGCATCGAAACGGATCTCGGCCGGCAGTTCCAGCTGGCCCGAAACCGCTCCGGTTTGGGCTCGCCCGGTCCGGATACCGGCAGCTTCCGCCTCCTCGGCGGTCAGCTCGACATGATCGCCGCCTTCACCTTCGTGTTCGGTATGACCGCCTCCTTCTTCATGTCCCTCATGATCGTCGCCATCGGCCTCATCATGGCTTTCATGCTCCTCATCACTACCGTCTTCGTGGTCGTCATGGCCATCTTCGGCTTGTGGGGGCGTCCGGTTTGCACCAGACGAATCGGAGGCGTCACTGCCGCAAGCACTAAGATACAAAAGCGCTGGCGAAAGCAGCGCCGCATAGAATAAATTCAGTTTCATTGGATCTCTCCTTCGAACGGCGCGGCGCCAATCAGCGCACGCAACCGCAGCGTGTATGTCTGGAGCGCCAGCCGGGCATCGATTACGGCGGCGCGGGTTTCAATCAGACTGCGCCGCGCATCGAGCGTGGCGGTCAGGTCGAACTTGCCAACCCGGTAGCCTTCGGCCGCTGAAGCGTAGGCATCTTCGGCCAGTGGCAGGGCTTCGCCCTCAAGACGCTGCAATCGGGATTTCGCGGCCCGGACCAGCGCAGCCAGGCTCGCCTGCTCGGCCCGCAACCTTGCCTCAACAGTCTGTGCTGATAGCTCGGCACTCTGGGTACGTAATCCGGCCGCCCGCGTTGCGTCCTGATTGCGGTCAAAGACCGGCAAAGGAACACTGACACCCGCCAGAAACGCGCTATCGCCCGTGTCCTCAAATCTTCGGACACCAGCCGATACGGTTATATCAGGCCATGCGCCGGCGCGGGCCCGGTCCGTCGCCGCGCTACGAGCCGTCGCTCCGGCCTTAGCCGCCGCAAGTGACGGATGAACGCCAGAATCTGGTTGAGCCGACCCACCCGCCGGATCTGTTACGATTTCCGCAGTGCCAGACAAGACAAAGTCGATCTCTGGACTACCCCAAACGGACGCAAGCGCTAGCCCTTTGGCTTCGACCTGGCCCCGCGCACCATCCGCAACCGCCTGAAGCGCTGCTGCTTCAGCCCGCGCGCGCAGCAACTCAGGCGGAGCCGACGCTCCAGCGTCCACGCGACGCTGGACGACGCCAGAGAACTCGGATGCGAGATCGGCTGAGGCCTGAGCGACCTCGGCCATGTCGTAAGCGGCACGAAGTTCCAGATAGAGTTCCCCTGCGAGTTTCTGAGCTTCCAGGCTTCGTACAGAACATTCGGCACTCGCCAATGCGGCTTCAGCTCTGGCGGCCCGCTCGGAAAGTCTTCGTTTATCGCCAAGCTGTAAGGTCTGCGCCACTACCAGGGTCGTCTCGTAGGCATTGAAGCCTTCAAGCGATCCGCTGCCGGCAAAGTTCTCGGTTTCGACAGACAGAGATGGATTAAGCCAACGGCTCGCCTGATCGGCGTCGGCCGATGAAGCTTTCGCCTCGAGAGCCGCCGTCAGAACTTCAGGCGAAGCATTGGCGGCGCGAGCAATAGCCGCGTCGAGCGTCAGTGGTCGGGATTGATCATAGTCAGTCGCGCCGACATAGACAGAACTACACCCTTGCGCATAGGCCGTACCGGCCATGACCGGCAGGGCGAGCGCGGTGATCGCGCTGCATATAAGAATTTTCATTTTTGCTGGTTTCCTCGTCCAGATTCAACGACAGCGAGGCCGTAGCCACGCAAAATATTCCTGTGTCGTTGGTCTAGGCGCGAGGAGGACGGTAAAGACCGTCTGGGCGGAGGTTCTCGAGAAAAGAACCGCCAGGCAACAAATGTTTTGTCTGCACGACAGACTTCGGAGCGCCGCTTAGATCGCCGCCGCCTATCAGATGGAAATGACAGCTTCCGCACTGATGCGCGGTATGGTCATGACCTTCATGCGATGGCTCCTTATCAGGGGCATCTTGGGCCAGCTCACTCGTAGAACATTCCTCTGCGGCCTGATCGCCCGGATGCATGATATCCGCCGCAGCCGTCATCGGCGCAATAACAAAAGCTATCGCCATCACCATGACGAGCAACCTTCGTAAACACGTTATGACTTGGAACGGAAACATGATTGCTGGGCTAGCTACTTTCTTTTATGATCGGGTAAACAGGCTCACTCTCTTTTTAGCACCTCCAGTCACTGGAGGGTCAAGCGCCTTTTGACGGAAGCCCTGCAAGCACCTCGGCGCCATCATGCTGTTCGTGCAAGCAATTCTCGTGCTGGCCAAGGGCAGCGAGTACAGAGCAGGTCCCGATCTTGCCGCCTTCGCAGGCGCGGATCATGCGCTTGAGCTCGGCCTCGAGCGCCTCCAATTGGGTCAGCCTGCGGCGAACCTCGTCAAGCTGGCGACGTGCAATCTGGTCAACCAGGACGCACTCCCTGCCTGGCTCTACCTGCAGCGAAATCAGTTCCCTTACCGCTGAGACGGGAAACCCCAGATCCCTTGCATGACGTATAAAACGGAGACGCTCTACAGAGGCCCCTGCGTACAACCGCTGTCCGCTTGCGCTGCGTTGCGGCTCGTCGAGCAGGCCAATGGATTCATAATAGCGGATTGTCGTGACTTTTACGGCCGTCGCCCCTGACAGTTTTCCGATCGTCATCAAGGCCATGATAGCGCCCCTTGCCCCTCTAGTTACTGTAGACTGCAGGAAATAACCCTGACGGCTGAAAACACAAGCGCAGGAGGCAACATGAGTGGTGATACGACAATCCAGATACTCGGCATTGCCACAGGTGGCGCAGTTGCTGTGATTCCTATTTGGTCTGCAGCCTTCCCCGCGCAGAGAATTTGGCTCCCGCAGCGTTATTCGCGTTTCGTGGCACCAATCATCTGGAAGGGTACGATCACGAATTTCGGAGCGGCGCTGTCGATTGGGGCTTCAGGTAGGGCAACCGCTCCCGTACCCTGCTGGGCGATATTCGGCCTCGGGTTTGCCCCTCTCATCATCGCGAATATGGTGGTTTGGCGCGCAGATTTCCGGTTCGGTTTCGACGAGACACCAGGAGCCAAGGGCACACTTGCCACCACAGGGCCCTACCGCTACTCCAGCTATCCTCAATACGCTCGCAATACAAAGCTTTCTAACGGAGACGCTTCGATAAAATTCTTACGGTGCATCTCCCCTCACCGACAACGCATGGTAAAATCATAGGATGGGTAGCGAAGACTTGAAAATCGAGACGTCAGACGAGCGCCGAACTCTTCAAATCGTACTATGGCTAAACATACTCATAGCCATTGGCTTTTTTGTCACAGGCTGGTTCGGCGACTCCAATGCCCTCCTGGCGAACGGGCTGGATAATTCCTCGGACGCGATTGTGTATGGCTTGAGCCTGCTTGCACTTACACGTTCGCAGATCTGGAAACGCAACGCCGCTCGACTGTCAGGTGGAATGCTTCTTGTATTTGCCGTCGGCGTCGCCGGCGACGCAATCCGTCGATACTTTGAAGGATCTGAACCCCTCGGTCTCATCATGCTGGCAATGGCCGCGATTGCAGGTGTTGTAAATCTGATCTGTCTCTGGCTTTTGAAAAAAATAGAAAAGAAGGATGTAAACCTGCGAGCCGCTACAACATTTAGTTTCAATGACTTCATCTCGAATGGGGGGATCATTCTCGCGGGCGTAATCGTACTGTGGACTGGGTCCAACTGGCCAGATCTGCTTGTCGGATTGGGAGTCGCGGCGATTGCGGTATATGGTGGAATCGATATTCTGCGCGATGCGCATGCTGATAAGCATCAGTCAGGATGATGCCCCAAACCCGGAATGAAACAAGTGCGTAAAATTCTCAAAATGGTGCGCGCGCAGCGTCACTGGGCCTCGCATGATGGGTTCCCAAGCGTTACCGTAACAAATATTTACTCGATCAACTTTCTATTCCGGCATTGAATTTGCTTTCCCTGTTGAGTTGAATCTCTCTTGGGAAACGAGGACAAATGTCCCGGCTGGCAGATCATATAAGTGCTTATGACTACACATGGTTGTTGTCAGACAGCAGATGGGCCTGGGAGTTCCTGCGCCGAAACCGCCGGTTTCTTGAGGACTCGTCGCTTCCTTCCGCGAGTGAGCTTAGTTTCGCTCCCGCCTGCCATCAGATCACCCTCGTGCGCCCTAGAGCCCCTCAGGCGCTTGCTGAGCGATGGGGGCTCGCCTTCTTCCCGGATCCAGAGGATAGCGGCCTTGAAGCCGACGCGTTCTGGTCGGGAGGTCTCTATCCGAGGCGGGTTCACATGCAAGTTTCTCCGAGTGGTCCTAATGAATCCTGTGAATTCTATGATCGCACTGTTGGCATCTGCAGGATAACGCACTTCACCGACCTCGCCGGCCGCGAACAATTTCTTCTCAAGGGAAATGGCTGCGTCATTCAGGTGTTCTGCACGGGCATGTCACTTCTCGCCCGCGAACCTGTCAAGCTTAGCTTCATCATCGACAGTCTCGACGAATTCCAGGCCAAGCTGAAAACGCTCCAGCGCGCCCAGCGTGTCTATGACCCGCAAGCAGAGGCGGATATCCCGGAATGGACTCGCCATTCCTTGGCCCTTCGCAATGCACTGGTCGCACTCGATTGTCATGATGCCCAACTCTCATATTTTGAGACGGCGCGGTTTATATATGGCGAAGAACGGGCCCGCGAAGCTTGGCACAGCCCAAGCCGAGCGATGAAAGACGAGATGAGACGTGCCCTTGCCCGCGGCCGTGACCTGCGGGACGGCGGTTATGCAACGCTTCTCGGACCCGTCGAAAACGCGCTTCTTTTAGCCTGAAGTAGAATTTTGGCACCTCTTTTGCAGCACCCGCTTGTGAAGGAGGCACCTGATGAGTCCCGCCGACACACCCTCGGTCCGTATTGATCTGGATGACTACGCCTATACTTGCCGACTCTCCAGAAGTCGCTGGGCTTGGGAATTTCTTCGGCGAAATAGCGAATTCAGGCAAGCCGCCCTGCGGGCTGGCGACTCACAGATATCTGAAAAGCCAGCCTGTCACGGCATCCGGCTGCTCCGGCCGCTATGCGACCAGATCGACGCTGAGAAATTCGGCTTGGTTTTTTTTCCCGACATAGACGCGAATGGCTACGAGGCCGACGTCTTCTGGATCCCTGCCCTCTATGCTCGCGCCCTGACCATGCAGGTCGTACCGCGTCATCCGAGCGAGCGCGACGATATTTTCGATCAGACGATCAATGTGTGTGAAGTCACCCACCTCACAGATCGCGTCGGCCGGGAATACCTGATGATCCGTGGGCACGGCCACAGCATCCAAGTCGCTTGTTCTGGTCTGTCACTACTCAGCGTCGAACCCGTCCGCATGAAACTGATCATCGATAATGTGTCGAGCATGGACGAAACACTTAAAGTCATCGGCAAGGCTCAGCGTATTCTTGGCAAGGACGATCCGAGTTTCAACGACACCTGGACACGCTCATCGCTTGCGTTTCGCAATGCGCTCATTGCGCTCGATGCGCATGAGACCGGTCTAACTTATTTTGAAACCGCTGCCATCATCTATGGCGAGGATCGCGCCACCGAAGCCTGGCAGAGCCCCAGCCGGGCCATGAAAGACGAAATGCGCCGCGCCCTCGTGCGAGGACGTGAACTCCGGGATGGCGGATACAGGGACCTCCTGACTGCACAGACCTGAGCAGATCCAATTTGGCATCAGACCTTGATCCGGCGATCACCCCTCGCTGACGCGAGGGGGCTGTTTCGCGGGCGGCACGCCGCCAGCGGCCCGGCTCGTCTCCGGACCTCTGGTCTGCCCTTCCGGGCAGCCCAGCGGCATGCGGGTGTCTCGCCGGTGATCGCGCCAGCCTGCGCTTGTCTTAGAGATTCCTGGTCTTCTGGTTAGAAAAGAACCGCTGGTGGGGA
>NZ_JAPYPG010000007.1 GCF_029937755.1 Henriciella sp. | reverse complement strand
ACACTCGCTTGATTTTGTGCTTGCAGAACCGGGGCCGTCCACACATGACAGCACCTTACAATGCACCTGAAAAAGCAATAAAATCAGCTTATTGGTCGTTTAGCTTGATATCGATCCAGACCAGAAGATGGTCAGAGGCGCGCTCAGCTGAATGTTTCGACAAAACGCCATGGGAGCTAACGGTCACGGTTGCGTTGATTACGAACCGGTCGAGATTAAAACACGGCGCGGATGCGTGAAAGGACGGGCCAGGGGCGATTTCGGTCCAATGCGATCCGGAGGGCAGAAGACTTTTGGTCTTGCGCCATTCGTTCAGATCGCCGCCTAGAACGACCGGACCGCTAAACTGCTGAGCGGCGTCGAGGACGTGGGCCATCTGACGCAGACGGTCCCGTCGCCGCAATCCAAGATGAAGACCGCCCACGGTCAGGCTCATGCCAGGTCTGGTCACTGTCGCCAGCACGGCACCGCGCGGTTCCAGCCCTGGCAGATCAAGCGCTCTCAACGTCTTCAGCTTTAGACCCGGCCCCAGCAAAATCGCATTGCCATGGTGGCCAATCGAGGGGGTGTCGGGATCGGCGTCGATGGCTGTCCAACCTGAAAGCCGCACGAGATCGAGGGGCAGGGCCGGTGGCCGTGGTGGCAGACGTTTGTCGCTTTCCTGCAATAGTACGATATCGGGTTCGAGGCGTTTAAGCACTCGCAGAACGCGCTCGGGTCGGCGACGCCAATCAAGTCCGACGGCCTTGCGAATGTTCCAACTGACGATCCGGACGCCCTGCATCAGAGAAGCGGGCCAAACAGCCGAGCAACCGGGGCCAGTGCTCTGACGTGCCAAGGCCCCGGAAGCGCGACGGGGAGTGATTTCGAAAAATCTTGCTCCAGCATGGTCGCAACATCGGCGGCGAAGGCCTGATCCTCAATCAGTGCGGTCTCCTCGAAGTTCAGCAAGGCCGAGCGGATATCCAGATTAACCGTGCCAACCGATGCAATATCGTCGTCAATCAACATGATCTTGGAATGCATGAAACCGGGTTGGTACACAAAAACTTTGACGCCGGCTGCCGATAGGCTGCGTGCGGCATGGCGGGAGGCATACCACGCAATGATATTGTCGGCGGGTTCTGGAATCAGGATGCGAACGTCAACGCCGCGCATTGAAGCCAGCTGAAGCGCCGTCAAAAGATCAGTATGCGGAACCAGATAGGGCGTCGCGAGCCAAAGCCTGTAACGCGCAAGGTTGACGAGACCACAGAGCAGCAGGCTGCCGCGCTCGAGACGATCGGTGGGGCCGAAGCCTACCATGAGGCCACGCTGACTGCCGCGGGCGTCTGACGGCGTTTTGGTTTGCAGGGATGGTAGCCCTTTTCCTGTTACCGCTTCCCAATCGAACGCGAAGACATCGCGCAGCTGCTTCACCATAGGGCCTTTGATGCTCAGGTTCGTATCGCGCCAGGATTCGAACCTCTTCCCTCCATCGATGTATTCCTGCCCGACATTGATCCCTCCAGTGAAACCGAGCAAGCCGTCGACCACCACCGCCTTGCGATGATTGCGAAAATTCACGCCGATGCGGCCCAGGGCCCGATGTGGACCCGGAATGCCCCGTATTTCGATGCCTTCCGCCTTAAGTGCGCGGACATAGCTGACGTCCAGAAATAACGAGCCGATCTTGTCGCAAAGCACACAGACTTCAACACCGCGCCTTGCTGCCTGGATCAAGCGCTCCTTTAAATCGCGGCCGACAGCATCGGAGCGGATAATGTAAAACTGGACAAGTATTTCATGCTCTGCCGCATCGATGGCGGCGAAGATGGCATCGAATGTCGCTTGTCCGTCGACAAGGAGCGTGACTGTATTGCCATCGGTTGGGGCGTTGGCGGCAAGGCTGGCGAAACTGTCGAGTCGCCCTTGGGCGGGCTTTGCGGGCGCCTGCACGTTATACCCGTCCGTTCGCGAAGTTAGCCGGGAAACACCACCAAACAGCGCGAACGCAGGCAACGCCAGGAGCGGAAAAGAAATCAGGAAAACAACCCAGGCGGCGGCACCTTGTGGCGTCCTCGCCGTTGTGATCGCGGCACGGGCCACAAAAAGGCCGACTACGGTGAGCGCGATCTGCAAACCAATGCCGAGACCAATCATCGTCATGTCCTGTTCATGTGATCAGTGGCCCTCATCGGGGGATACGGACTTCCATTATCGGATGCAAGGTAGACCTCGACGGGGTCGCCAGGAGAGCTTGGCGATCGAGCGGATAAAGTGCCCGGCTATCCTGGCCCAATGTCCCGAAATCCGTGTCGGTATTTCGAGACATCGCCTGAAATCATCCAGCTCGCGGTGATGATGTATGTCCGCTTTCCGTTCTCACTTCGGAATGTCGAAGACCTGCTGCATGAGCGCGGCATCGATATTTGTCATGAAAGCGTCCGGACATGAGTGGACCGTTTCGGGCCGATGTTCGCCGGAAAGATCCGGGTGCGTCTTGCGAACTACATGCGCCAGATCACCCAATGGCAATTGCAATGGCATCTCGATGAGGTGTTTGTGAAGATCAACGGAGAGACCCATTATCTATGGCGTGCGGTTGATCACGAGGGCGAGGTTCTGGAGAGCTACGTCACGAAAACCCGAGACAAATCAGCGGCTTTGAAGTTCTTGCGCAAAGCGGTGAAATGCTGCGGCGTACCGCGGACAGTCATCACCGGCCGGCTAAGATCGTACGGCGCAGCGATGAAGGAGATCGGTAATATCGACCGCCACATCAATCGCCGCCAGACTTTCAAATCACAACGCGAAGCTGCCCTTGTCGAGTGGCGCGGGCTTCTGGCTGGATAGGGTCAGAGCCGCTGGAGCCGGGTTCGCGTTAGACTGTCAGCAGATGAAAGCGTGTCGACTGGCCGTTTCGCGGCCTTGCGTTGACTCTGCAACAGGTCGGCTGCCATCCTGCACATCAGTCTTTGTGGCAAAGAGGACGTATCAGAGCGAGGGAGGGGACGTGTCTCATTCGAAGAAATTCGGGCTTGCTGCGTATGTAACCGGTATGGCGGCGACTTTCCTGGTAGTTGCGGGACCGCTGCATAAGGCAGCGTTTGCTGCTCCGAGTTCTCCCAACGATCTCGATGCGACCTATGACCGGTTCGAATCGCTTGAGCGGGGCTTGGCACAAATTGACCGGCTGGAATCCAGGCTGAACCGCCAGTTCACGGATCCCCTGGTCCGCTCTCGATCACTGGACGGGGATCCGGATGCGATCGTCGCCGATGTGACGGAGTCTATCAGCTATCTGCCCTATGCTGGCAGCCTCAGGGCTGCGGATGGCACGCTGGCTTCTCGCAGTGGTAATGCCATCGACCAGGCTGTGCTGCTCGCGACCATGCTCAACAGGGCCGGGATCGAAGCCCGCATCGTAACCGGCCAGATAAGCGCCGAAGATGCACTTAGGCTTGTGAAATCGATCGAGCGCCCGCTGCCCGATGCACCAGCTTTCTCCACCGATGATATGCAAGCTCTCCGCAAGGGTCTCTCCCGTGAGATTGCTGATCTGGAAGGCCAGTCAGATGCGGAACACGCGGCGCTTCTGAGTGCGTTGGATCGGCAGAAAAATCTCTTGATTGATGGGCTCGGAGACGCTGCGCCGCCCGAGACGTCAGACCTGCCAAACTGGACGCTGGAATCCGCGCGAGACTATTCGTGGGTCCAGTATCGCGACGAACCTGCTGGTGCCTGGACAGATGCACACCCTGCCTATCCGGGCGGACAGGCTCCCCCCTCGCTTATGGACGTGGAAGACGCATATTACCGCGCATTGCCGGATGATGCGGTTCAGCGGGTCACCATCCGAATGGAGATGGAAATCCAGGTAGGCGATGGGGATGTAAAAACTCTCACCCTTGCCGAACTGGAAGAAATTCCCGGATCGGAACTCGCCCGGGATCCGGTGGTCTTCTCCATCATGCCTGACACACTGATGGCAAATCCGCAGGGTGATCTCACCAAGGCGATGGAAGAGGCCCAATTCTTTGCAGCCGGTATCAATGGACAGCGCTCGCATGATCCCTTCTCCTTGAGTGGTGTGGTCGTGCCGCCTGAAGCGTTTGGCGCCGAGTCCTATGGCATGGCTGATCTGTTCGCGACCGTGTCCGACAAAGGCGAACGCGCCATTGCGGCCCTGTCTGGGGATGAAGACAGGGATGTTCTCGCAATCCGGAAGGTGAAGCTGGTCTTCATCAGCCAGGCGCCATCGATGCAGGATCGCCGCGATGTGCGCATTCTTTACGATGCAGTCAGCGAAGACGGCACGGTTCGTCAGCGCGATTCCGGTGACATCGCCGCAGAGCTCACGGGAAGCTATCTGATCGGCGCGCGCACCGGCCGTGTAACCCAGACCGGGCTGGCTGAGAGCATGATCACGCAGACCCGCGATATCGCGCATCTTATCGAGTATGACATCTTTCGTGACATGGTGCGCCCGGACCGGCTGCCACCGACATCGGAGGTCATTGCCGACATTGACCCTTCCGGTCCGCTCGTTCAGCTCGCCTTCGAGGAGACGAGGGCACCGCGGAAAAATGACCTTGGCGCCCTCGAGGGAACGCTGGCCCTGTTTGGACTGACCGCAGAAACCATGGGTATGGAAGTGCGTCCGATTACCATGCCGGAGCGTCCGCTCATCCGGATGGTGGGCACGGAAGCCATGATCAATCCGCCTTCGGCTGATGGCCCCCGCTATGGCATGCGCCGTGTTGTCGATCTCGTTTCGAGCCCGATCCTCGCCATCGGTCCGGATGGCGACGCCATTTACCCTCGGGCGGGTCTTCGCGCTGGCGTGTGGATGAGCCGGCTGGAAGGAGACCTTTCGCCAAAAGGAGACACGGGTGTCTCTCACGACACCGAGCGGCTGTTGGCAGACGCGCAGTCACAGGGCATCGACCTGATCGCCATCACACCTGCAGCCGATGAAGCGTCGGGCGAGACATCGCCGGTCGATGGTCTCGACCTCCCTCGCGATAGTCTGCAGGCCATCAGGCGGGATCTGGAGTCCGGGTTTGCCGTGCTTGCGCCGAAGAGACTGCCAGACGGCGCTCGCTATGGGGCCTGGTGGCGGGTCGATCCCGTAACAGGTGAAACCCTTGCCATGATCGGCTCCGGCCGTGGGGCCGAACTGACCGAATATCTAAATGTCCTCCAGGTGGGGTTGAGCGTCGCGTCCGCAATCAGTCTTGCGGATGGCACGAAAGAATGCATGAGCGACGACTTTAACAAGAAAGGCGGTAGCCTTGCCTGCTGTTTGGCCGCGGGCAGTTTCAGCTTCGGGTCGATCGGTGCTGGCGGCGCGGGTGCCCTTGCGCCAAAGCACCCGGCAGTCTTCTTCGCGATCGCCTTTCTCCAGGTCAACATGTTCCTGATGGAGCAAACGGTTGGCAGCAGCTTCGCGGAAACATGCCAGAGATGAGACAATCGACATGAAACACCTAGCGGCATTGATTATGGCCACGGCCTTTGCCTGCGCGGGCCCAGCCCTGGCGCAGGATTGCAGCGAAGCTGAGGAAGAACCTAACAACACGCCGGACAATGCAAGTCGTTTGGCGCTTGGCGAGTGCGTTACGGGAAGTCTTGAGGGCAGTGATCAGGATGCTTTTGTCCCCGTCCTCGGAAATAGCGCAGCACAACTGGTTCTCACTGGCGAAGGCGCCGGTCTGCTCAAGGCCGACATCTTCAGGTTAGAGCGCAACGAGGATGGCGGCATTACCGCTGCCGACGGAATCGCCGCGGTCGCCACGCCTCTCGGGGGCGGGCAGGTTCAGGTTCCGGTTTCCCTTGTCGAAGATGACTATATCATCGGCCTGTCTCGCGCGGGAGGCAGCGTAGATTACACGCTCAGCCTGAACGAGCCAGCGCTCAACGAAGACGCCACGATCACCCGTCAGGGAACAGGTGATGCCAAGATCGAATGGGAGCTTGGCGCAGAAGCTTCGCAAAAGCTCTGGCGGATCAGCTTTGCAGGCTCCACGAATGACGCACCCGATCTCATCCTTCGAAATGACGAGAGTGGTGAAGTCGTCAGCCGGCGCGCTGATCAATGGGGGAGCGTTGATCTGACATCTTACGGGCTGGATCCCGGAAATTACACCTTCTATGTCGATACAGGCGATGACGCGCCGTGGCACCTCTCGGTCCTTGCGACAGGTGAGCGTCGTCCGGAAGTGGAGCGGGAGCCGAATGATTCCGATTCCACTGCCCAGCCTCTCGAGGGAACGCGGTTCGTACGCGGCCAACTCTCTGATGGCCGTGACGAGGATCTTTATCTGCTCGACCTTGAAGAAGGGGAACGCAAGGGCCTGAAATTGCGTGGGCTGGGCCTCAGCGAAGTAACCCTTTGCGTTCGCACGGAAGGCGGCGAGCCTGAGTGCCGGCAGGCCCGGCGCCGTGTCGGGTTCGAGGCTGTAGAAAGCCCCTCCGGTTCGCCCCTGCTTTTGTCCGTGGCCCATGAGGGGAATGAGCCGCTTGACTATCAATTGAGTATCAGGGACCCACAGGGAGAAGCCTTGAGGGGCTTCGCCGAACCTAATGAAGCGCGAACCGACGCTCCCCTCCTTGCTGAGAATGGCAAAGGCGAAGGACGCCTCGTCGGGCGCGAATATGACTCCTTCATTCTGGAAACGGATAGCCAGGGCGTCTGGCGTATCAACGTGACTGCCTCGGACAATCTTGACTGGCTCACCTATTATGGCGGCCGCTATGGCAAGCTCACATCGGAGAGCCGCGGACGCCAGGCGACACTCGACAGCCTGGTCCTGCCTGCCGGGCGGCACCTGTTCACCATGCGCGGTTCACATAAAGATGGCGAGGGCCGGTATTTCATTGACGCCACACGTTTGGGCGATGTGGCGGATGACCGGGAACTGGAGCCCAATAACAGCCGCCGCACGGCCACCCCGATGTCACCCGGCGACAAACGGGCCGGGACGCTTGCCGCTGGCGACGATTCGGACGGCTTCCTGATTTCGACGGAGACGGCGACACCCATGCGGGTCACGCTTGAAGTTGGCGACGCTGCGGATCTTGAATTTGAAGTCCACCCGGTCACCGGCGGAGACTTCGATGCCCGTGCAAAGGCGGGGGGCACCTATGTTATGGAACGCCGCTTCGAAGCCGGCGAGTCCCTGATCAATCTCAAGCCGTATCACGAGAGCGCCTCCTATCGCTTATCCCTGGAAGCGATCGATCGCGGCGAGTTTGCCTCCCGAATTGATCGCGAACCGAACAATTCTCCCCAGACGGCAGGCGACCTTCCCCTGGATGGCCGGGTAACCGGCGGTTTCGACGATTACGGGGACTGGGCCCGCTATTATGGGCCGTATGACATCTATCGTCTGCCCAATGAATGGGCCGCCCAATCCCTGATCGTGACCGGTGACGCAGGTGGCGCCTCGCTTGATATCGTGAACAGCGCCAATGACACCATCCAGGAGTTATCGGTCTCCGATGACCGGTCGGGCAGTGGTGCCGGTAAGCTCCCGGGTAAGACACCGATCTATCTGCGGGTCGATGACGGCAAGAAACCCTATGAACTGACAATCTGGCCAGCAGGCGAAACGCCACCTGACCTTGGCGATGCGGACCTCTCTGCCAAGCTTACTCTCGATGAAGACGCTCTTCCGCTGGCAGCTCATTGGCCGGCACCACAACCTGTCTCCGGTACACTGAAGGTAACAAATGAAGGTAGTGATACTGCGCAGCTAGAGATAAGATTGCGAACGGGCATTGTCGGCGCGCGTGTGCGTCCGGAGACTGACACGCTCGAAATTCCAGCTGGTGAAGTGGTAGATGTCGCATTCAAAGGTGCTCTTCCGGAAAACCTGCCGGCTCGACGCCCCATCATGATCATTGCGGATGTGAATGGCCCCGGGCGCACGGCGACATCCGTGAAGGTTCCGGTTGAAGCCGGAAAGTCGCCGCAGGCGATCGCGTCCAATCGTGGAATCCCGCAAAGCATGTTCGGAGGCCTCAACCTGGCCGCGGCAAGTGTTGGCGGACAGATGCTGAAGTCAGAAACTGCGGATGAAGATGAACGCGAAGACCTGCACCTCCTGATCGACGGGATGGTTGGCCGGGAAAGCACGTTCGAAGCCTGGGTCGGTGACGGCGGGCGCGAACCGGTTGTGGCGGTAGGCTTCGACACCGCGCCGGTAACGGGCATTGTGCTCTACCCACACCCTGCCCAGGTTCGCCGCTATCCTGCGACAGCGCCATCTCATGCTGTCGTGGAGGCGCGCATCGATGGCGCATGGCAGGAAACCTGGCGAGGTGACCTTGCCACCGGTCTCGATGAAGTCGTGATCCCCTTTAACGAGACGGTTCAGGCCGATGCCGTTCGCATTCGTATGAGAAATTACGGTGCCCAGATCCTGCGTCTCAGCGAAGTAAAGGTGATCGCCAGTCCCCAATATGACCCAACAGGAGGTACGGGCTACGAGATTGCAAGCTTTGCCCGCGGCGGCGAGATGCTCGGCGGTGTGCCGTCCCTTCAGAATGGTACCGCTGTGGTGACACGGACGACTGACAAGGTGGCGCTTTTTCGCGGGTGGAGTAACCCCGCGCCGGAGTTCACCACCGCCTTCCGCTTTCACCGTCGCGCTGAGATCGACCGGCTCCGTTGGACAGCGGTTGAGTCGAACGGAAATTCCCGTCCTGCAGTCGACAGTCTGATGGTCGAAGCAGGATCAGGAAGTCTTTCTGGTCCGTGGAGAGAGATTGGCAGGCTCACGCGTAGTGAACCGGACCTCATACTCGATAATCCGGTCGAAGCCCGCTACCTGCGTTTTGTGGCTGTCAGCCCTGGTGAAGGCGTAGAGTCGGCCCGGACCGTTCGCATCACAAGCGATATCGAAGTTTATGAACGCGTTCCGGGAGATGGCTACACCTCCGTCCTCGGCTTTTACGGCCATGGCAAACAACGCCACGTGCCGAAAGCGTCGCAAGAAAAGGCTCCGGTGCGGGCCGATGGCCAACTCAAGCTTGATCAGGCCGTCTCTGGTGTTGTGGAGCGCGGCGAGACAGTCCCGAAATATGCCATCACAGTGCCCGAGGACGCCAACCGCATCGTCCTCGCCTTTGACCCGGAACATTCGATCCTGCCGCAGGTAAGACTGAACCCCTCTGACAATGACGGCACGCTTCTGTCCGAACCCGGCCCTGAACAGGCTGAAGAGCTACGAGAACGATTCGACATTCCCGAGGGGCATCCGATCCGTATCGCGGAAACTGAAGCAGGTGATCATGACCTTGTCTTCAACGAGCCACGCCGATCCCTTCTCGTTACGTGGGATACCAGCGGTTCCATAGGAAGTTTCCGTCCCGCGATCCTGCGTTCGCTTGACCTGATTGCGACTGAAATTGACCCGGAGATGGACGCTATCGGTCTTCTGCCATTCGGAAGTTCATCGCTGCTCGGAGGGGAGTGGCTGACGGATCGTGAAACAGTGCGAACGCTTTTGAGAAGCGTTTCGAAAAACGACTCAAGTTCGGCGACGAGTAGTTTCGAGACAGGACTAAAGATGCTGGATTCTCGCGCAGGTGCGCGCGCCTTGCTGACGGTCACCGATATGGACGATCCATCGATCGATTACCGCACGAGACGACCATACGATCTTCTCGAGGAAACCGGCGCGCTCATGTTTGCCGGACAGATCAATGGTGGAGGCCTGGCCAGCGGCTGGTCCCTGTTCGGCCAGCGCCGTCGTCTGCGAGGATTTACGCTTGCGTCCGATGGCAGCTTCGCCGAGGTGGTAAACCCGACACAGATTGTGGACCTGTTCGAGACAGCCATGGGGCGGCTTCGAGGCCCGAAGCCTTACGAAGTGACGGCCTACGCCTACAACCAGAAGCCACCACCGCCCGGCAAACTCGTGGTCGCGATCACCTCCGAAGCAGGTGATGAGGACTCCCGCATCACGCTCAATCCTGTCGAGATCGTTCTCGACGCATCGGGAAGCATGCTGCAGCGTCTGCCGGATGGCCGTCGCCGCATCGTGGCGGCCAAGGCCTCGATCAAGGACCTTGTCACTTCTGGCCTGCCTGCAGGAACACCAGCCGCCCTGCGGGTGTTCGGGCACCTCGAGCCCGACAGTTGCGACACGCGCCTGGTCCAGCCACTGACCCCGATCAGTGATGGCAGCTTTGTCGAGAAGCTCGAGCAGATCCAGGCGCGGAACCTGGCCAAGACGCCCATTGCCGAGTCGCTCAGGTTGACGGCGAGAGATCTCGACTCAGCTGAAGGAGATCCTCTTGTCGTTTTGCTCACGGATGGCGACGAGACCTGCGGCGGAGATCCCCGCAAGGTGCTTGCCGAACTGCAGGCCCAGGGGATGGATCTGAAAGTCAGCGTCGTCGGCTTCGCTGTCGGGGCCGAGCTTGATGAAACCTTCAGATCGTGGGCGGAGGCAGGTAACGGCCAATACTACAAGGCAGACGATTCCAGTTCCTTGAGTGATGCGCTGCGAACCGCCGTGCATCCGGAATTCGAGATTCTCGACAGCTCTGGTAATGTCGCGAAAATGGGGGTTCCTGGAGCTGAACCCATCTCCTTGCCCGTCGGCCAGTATAGCCTTGTCTTTCCAGGTGGTCAGACCCGCACAGTGAACATAACTAGCGGTGCGACAACCAGGGTTGAGATCGCCTATGAATAGAGCAACGGCATTGTAAGTGGAAACAGCTGATTGAGCAGTGAGAGTGACTTAGATAGCGCCATCTGCAGCCCCATCTCTCTCGCGCTCCTTCAAACACTGCCAGACTTTCAAATCCAATCGCAGATTTCGAGCGATTTCATGCTGAAAGATTAACCTGCCTGCCGCATGTTGCTCGTGTTAATTCCAGCTTCGCACTTCGGGCAGTTCGCAGAACAACAGAATTGCCCGTCCCATGATTACCATTCTTGGTATGGCTTTGGGTCATGTTCAGTAGGAACCTTGCTGCGCTTAGACTTGGCTGGTTCGACAGACTGACAGCACCGTCAGCTGGGTCAGTTGCCGAAATCGTCGAAGGCGATCTTGGCGTCTGATACGCCCAGCGATTTCAGCAGGGCCAGAACCGCTTCAAGCATGGCGGGCGGGCCGCAGATATAGAAGCGACAGTTTCCGATATCCGGGTGGGACGCGAGATAGTGGTCGCGGACGATCTTGTGAATCAGGCCGCGAGGGCCGGTCCACTCATGGTTCGTTGATGCATCGGAAAGTGCAACTTGCCACGAGAAGTTCGGATGAGCCTGCTCGAGTCGGTCGAAATCGTCTCCATAGACGATGTGATCCTGCGTTCTGACCCCGTACCAGAAAGACATGCGCGAGGTCCGGCCTTTCCGGGTCAGTTCATCGAGAATGATCGAGCGGATGGGGGCAATACCGGCGCCGCCGCCGATGAAGACGAGTTCTTCGTCCTCGTCGTCGACATGGAAGTCACCGAAAGGGCCGCGCAGCTTTACTGTCTCTCCGGCATCCCTTGAGATCAGGAAGGCCGAGCCGACACCCACTGGCGCACCGGATGCGCCAGCTTTCGGCAGGGCCAGGCGGATGTTCAGGATGATGTCCGAACCGAATTCGCCCGGAGCATTGGCGAGGGAATATGTCCTGAAGGCCGTTTCCCCGCTCCCGAATGTCTTCGCCGTGCCGGACGTTTCCCATTGCTCCAGGACAGGAGCGGGGAGTTGCAGATGATCCAGATCCGATGAGAAAGGCGGGATTTCGACCTGGAGATAGCTGCCAGCTCTGAACTCGAGGGGTTCAGGAAGCGATATGCGCAGCTCGTACATGTCAGGCGTAATGAAGGTCGACGATACAATCCTTCCTTCAACGTCCTTGGCATCCATAAGGCCGTGGGGAAGGGTTACGAAGAGCGGAGCGGTTACCCTGTGCTGGCAAGCGAGCCTGTAACCGGCCTTCAGTTCCGAGTCCGGGATTTGCCGGCGGTCGGCGGACAGGATGGGAAGTTCGGGGCCAATGCGCACCCGACAAAGACCACAGGTCCCGCCGCCTCCGCAGGTCGATGGCAGCGGGTAGCCCTGGTCGCCCATTGCCGCAAACAGGGATTGCATCGGTCGGGCTTCGACCGTTCTGAGGGCGCCACCTTCGCTGTCGGCTAGCGACAGGGCGAAGGTCTGCTTTCGGCTGCGCCACTTGCCGATCAGGTTGAAGTCATTGCGTCTGAAGCTATCCCACCAGAGCGCAATGCCGCTGACACCAAGCCAGAGCACGACGAGGGCGGTGAGCACGATCAGCGGATGGTTGAAGCTGGACCGGCTGACATAGTCCATGATGTGGATCATCCAGAAGACGTCGAATGTGCGCCAGTAATTGTTCCGTCTTTCGAGAATTTCGCCGTCGGAGGCTGAAACATAGATGCTTGTGCGTTCAGGGTCTGAGAAGTCGACCCGCCAGGCTGGCGGCGCATGATCGCGGATTTCCAGGGTGGGCTCCGGCAGCAGGCTGGCGCGCGTGATTTCGCCGGGGCCGGAATAATCCTTGAGGGCAATCTCTGAGGCAAGCTGTTCGTCGACGGTTACAGTTTCGCCAGTTACAGCATCGGTGAGCACCGAGCCCTCGGCTGTAACGGTGTCGAAAATCACGCGCCCGTTCAAGCTTCTCAGGCGGATCCGGCGAACTTCATCTGCATTGAGAGTTTCAGGCGCGCCGAGCGTGCCATTTGCCACTTCTCTCAGCGGTTGTTTATTAATGACGTCTGCCCGTCTGTGTTCGCCAACCACTCTGTCATGCGGAAGGATTGCCATTCCAAGACCGCTTAACATCCAGAGGGCGAGCTGAATGCCGAGGATGAGCGCGATCCATTTGTGTGCCTGTCGGACGAATGTCATCATGGCGCGCTCCTCCGGCGGCGTTTGAAGCTGAAGAAGAGCAACCACATCCCCAAAAATGAGAGCATCAGACCCAGTCCTGCGGAAACCCGGAGGAGATTATTGTTCACGTCGGCGCGCTCTTCATAATCCATGATGTGCAGCATCCAGGCGAAATCGAAGATGCGCCAATAGGTGTGCCGCCTCGTGACCAGAGACCCGTCATCGGGCGAGACATAGAAGGCGGTTGATCCGGGATCATCGAAATCAATGCGCCACAAGGGGAGGGGGCGGGACTGGATTTCACTTGGCGCATCTGCCTTGTCGACCAGGAGCGTGGCGGCTGTGATGTCCGCCGTCCGCGTATAGTGATAGCGAGCAACGGCAATCGCATCCTCCTCCGATAGCGGGGAGATTTCCCCGCCGGTCTCAGCATTTACGAGGTGCGAGCCGCCGGGGGATTGCACCCGGTAAACGGGTTGTCCGATCCAGCTCGCCAGGACAATTTCGCTCGCGTCCGGGTAGTCGGCCAGCATATCCGCGAAGGTGACGCCCGGCTCATATTCTCCGGCCACCGTCTCCGTCATGTTCTGGACCAGATGGTCGCCGTGAATGAAATCGAGATTGATGACGACCATATAGACGCCGGTTGCCAGCCAAAGCATCACCTGCGCGCCGATAATCAGCGACAGCCACTTGTGCCATTGGCGCACTCTGAATGCGATCTTCCTGCTCATGAATCACCTGGTAGGTCGGGTTGCCGCTGAGGCGCTGGCACGGGGTTGTGCGGGAGGGATAAGGTGTCGCTCAGCTCGTGGGAATCGCGGGCAGGTTCAGCCCTTTCTCACGGGCGCATTCGAGGGCCTCTTCATAGCCGGCATCGGCATGACGCATGACCCCGGAGGCCGGATCGTTCCAGAGAACACGTTCAATGCGCCGGGCTGCATCCTCGGTACCGTCCGCGACGATGACCATGCCGGCATGCTGGGAGTATCCCATGCCGACTCCACCGCCATGATGAAGGCTAACCCACGTCGCTCCAGAGGCTGTGTTAAGCAGCGCGTTGAGAAGCGGCCAGTCGGAGACCGCGCTCGATCCATCCTTCATGGCTTCCGTCTCACGGTTGGGGCTGGCGACAGACCCGCTGTCGAGATGGTCGCGTCCGATCACGACAGGAGCGCTCAGCTCGCCATTGGCAACCATCTCGTTGAAGGCGAGCCCGAGGCGGTGGCGGTCTCCGAGGCCGACCCAGCAGATGCGGGCAGGAAGCCCCTGGAAGGAGATTCGCTCGCGTGCCATGTCGAGCCATCTGTGGAGAAGCTCATCATCGGGCAGCAGCTCCTTTACCTTCTGATCGGTCTTGTAGATGTCCTCAGGATCGCCGGAGAGCGCAACCCAGCGGAAAGGACCGACACCCTTGCAGAACAGTGGACGGATATAGGCGGGCACGAAGCCGGGGAAGTCAAAGGCGTTCTCAAGGCCTTCGTCGAACGCAACCTGCCGGATATTATTGCCGTAATCGAGGGTCGGGATTCCCGAATGCCAGAAGTCGAGCATGGCCTCGACCTGCACCTTCATGGATTTGCAGGCTGCCGCTTCCACGGCCTTGGGGTCTGAAGCCCGCTTTTCCTTCCACTCGGCAATCGTCCAGCCGGCAGGGAGGTAGCCATTAATCGGATCGTGTGCAGAGGTCTGGTCAGTGACCAGATCAGGCCGGATCCCCCGGCGGACCAGTTCCGGAAAGACCTCGGCAGCGTTGCCACAGAGGCCGACCGACTTGGCCTCGCCCGCTTTCGTCCAGCGTTCGATTAGCGCGAGTGCTTCATCCACGCTGTCGGTTTTTTCGTCGAGATACCTGGTGCGAAGCCGGAAATCGATGCGTTCGGGGTCACATTCCACTGCGAGGCAACATGCCCCTGCCATGACGGCGGCGAGAGGCTGAGCCCCTCCCATGCCGCCCAGACCGCCCGTCAGGATCCAGCGGCCCTTGAGGTCGCCATCATAGTGCTGGCGCCCGGCCTCGACGAATGTCTCGAATGTGCCCTGAACGATACCCTGCGTGCCGATATAGATCCAGGAGCCGGCCGTCATCTGGCCGTACATCATGAGCCCCTTCTTATCGAGCTCATTGAAATGGTCCCAGGTCGCCCAGTGCGGCACGATATTGGAGTTGGCAATCAGGACGCGGGGCGCGTCCCGGTGCGTGCGGAAAACGCCGACAGGTTTGCCGGACTGGACAAGCAGGGTCTCGTCTTCTGTGAGGGTTTTCAGTGAAGCGAGGATCTGGTCGAAGTCGCTCCAGGTCCGTGCGGCGCGGCCAATGCCACCATAGACGACCAGCTCATCCGGATTTTCAGCGACTTCCCTGTCGAGGTTGTTCTGGATCATCCGGAAGGGAGCCTCGGTGGTCCACGATAGACAATTGAGGTCAGAACCCGTTGGGCTTTTGATATCGCGTTTGTTCTTGAGCATCGTATCCAATCTCAGGTCTCCGTCATGAGGCGTGATTTTGCCGTATCGTTGACGGCAGTCAGGATGTCTTTGAGCAGGCTCCGGAGTTCCCCGGCGCGATTGACATCGTAATCAAAGGGCGGCGTTTCAGACGCGAGATAGCCGCGCTGGGCGAGTTCCATCTGGATGGCATGAACGCCAGTTTCGGGCCGGCCATAATGGCGGGTCGTCCACCCACCTTTAAAACGGCCATTGACGACATGAGAGTAGCGGGGTGTCTTTGCGCAAACCGCTGCCGCGGCAGCCGTAATCTCGGGTGCGCAGGTCGTGCCCCGATTGTCACCGATATTCAGGTCCGGCAGCCGGTTGTCGAACAGGTGCGGGATTTCAGACCGGATCGAATGGCAGTCATACAGTACCGCTACGCCGTGTATCTGCTTCACCCGGTCTATCTCGCTTTCCAGAGCGTGATGGTAGACTTGGTGAAAGCTTTCCAGCCGCTCCGCGATGTCGGATTCCGTTGGTTCTACGTGCCAGATAGGCTCTCCATCGAATGTGCTGGTTGGCACAAGTCCGGTCGTGTTTTGTCCGGGATACAGGCTTGTGCCGTCAGGCGCACGGTTCGCGTCAATGACATATCGGCTGAAATTTGCCCGTACGATCGTAGCGTCAGCGAGCAGCCCGTCATAAAGCTGCGGCACGTGCCAGTCCGTGTCGAGCAACTGGCGGCCCCTGTCGTTCAGCCGCTCAAGCATGGGAGCGGGGATGTACGTTCCGGAGTGGGGTTGGCCCAGAATAATCGGGCTTGAGCCCCTGATGACGGTCACTGGCTCCATTACGTCAGCCCGATCGGAGACACATCGCCGTCGAACTCGGTGAGCACTCCCGTTTCATGGACGAGGCTGGCCATGGTTTCGATATCCATGCTGACCATGCGGTCCTCATCAATGGCGGGGCTATGATCACGAATGGACCGGATGATGGCCGTGAGGTTGTCGCTGGTCTTTAGAGGCGCGCGCAATTCGATGCCCTGGGCGCCAGACATGGCCTCGATACCCAGTATGCCGGCAAGGTTCCGGTTCATCTCCAGCAGTCGACGAGCAGCATGGCACGCCATGGAGACATGGTCTTCCTGATTGGCCGAGGTAGGCGTCGAATCGACTGATCGCGGATTTGCCAGCGACTTGTTTTCGCTCATCAGGGCCGCCGACGTGACCTCGGCAATCATCAGCCCCGATCTTAGGCCGGGCTCTGGGGCCAGAAAAGCCGGCAGGCCAAAGCTGAGTGCCGGGTCCACCAGCATCGCGATGCGCCGCTGGGCAATACTTCCTATCTCGGAGATTGCCAGAGCTGTCTGATCGGCCGCGAGAGCCACCGGCTCGGCATGGAAGTTACCGCCGGACACGATCTCGCCATTCGAGAGGACAAGCGGATTGTCGGTGGCCGCATTGGCTTCAATCTGCAGCGTTGCTGCGACCTGTCGAAGCTGGTCCAGGCAGGCGCCCACAACCTGGGGCGCGCATCTCAGGCAGTAGGGGTCCTGGACGCGCTCGTCACCGGTAAGGTGGCTTTCCCGAATTTCCGAGCCTGCAAGAAGGTCCCGCAGCCGGCGGGCGCTGTCGATCTGGCCGCGATGGCCTCGCAACTGGTGAATCTCGTCACTGAAAGGCGCGCTTGAACCCATGGCCGCATCGATTGAGAGGGCAGCAGTGGTCAGCGAGGTGAGGGCCAGGCGCCAGGCGCTGAACAGGCCTGCCAGCGCGAGAGCCGTGGAGACCTGCGTCCCGTTGAGCAGGGCCAGGCCTTCCTTCGCCTGAAGCTCGATGGGATCAATACCTTCTGCCTGGAGCGCCTTCGCTGAGGACATCCGCTCGCCACCATAAAAGGCCTCGCCTTCGCCGATCAGGGTGGCGGCCATATGGGCAAGTGGTGCAAGATCTCCAGACGCGCCGACCGACCCCTGGGAGGGGATGACAGGCACAATGTCGGCCGCCGCAATCGCCTGGATTTTTTTGACGAGTTCCGGGCGTACGCCAGAGGCGCCTCGTCCCAGTGAAATGCATTTCAAGGCCATTATCAACCGAACGACCGGAGGCGACAGCGGGGCGCCAAAACCGGCCGAGTGCGACCGGACAAGATTCCTCTGAAGAATAGCAAGCTTGTCACCGTCGATGCGTACGGAGGCGAGTTTCCCGAAACCGGTGTTCACGCCATAGATCGTGTCGCCATCAGCAATTCTCTGCGAAAGCGATGCGGCCGATGCCGCAATCCTTTCATAAGCATGCTGATTTAGGGCGAAGTCCCTGCCATCCGCATAGATCAATGCCAAATCGTCGAGCGTTACCCTGCCTGGTTCGAGAATAACCGTCATTTGAGTGCCCCGGTGGCCAGACGTTGGTAAAGGGGTGTGCCACCCATCCAGTATGAGAGTTCGGCTGGATGCCCGACATCCCACACGGCAAGTTCTGCCCGGGCGCCAGCGACGATCTCACCGTACTGGCCGGAGAGCCCCAAAGCCTTGGCGGCGCAGCGGGTCGTACCGGACAGCGCTTCTTCCGGAGTAAGGCCAAACTCGATGCAGGACATCGTCATCGCGGTGAGGATTGACGAAAGTGGAGAGCTTCCCGGGTTGCAGTCGGTTGCGATGGCGATATCCACGCCATGCTGGCGCAGGGCTTCCATGGGCGGCAGCTTTGTTTCCTTCAACATGTAGAAGGCACCGGGCAACAGCACGGCAACCGTGCCGGCAGCTGCAAATTCGGGAACGTCTTCTTCGGCCAGGAATTCGAGATGGTCAGCGGACAGGGCTGAATACCGGGCCGCCAGAAGGCTGCCCTTCAGATCCGACAATTGCTCGGCATGAAGCTTGACCGGCAGGCTCAGGGACTGTGCGGCCTTGAACACGCGTTCGATCTGGGCGGGAGAAAAGCCGATGCTTTCGCAGAAGCCATCGACAGCGTCCACAAGTCCTTCTTCCGCAGCGCGGGAAAGGCCGGGAATAACAATCTCGTCGATATACGCGTCGGCGCGGTCTGCAAAATCAGGAGGCAGGGAATGCGCGGCCAGCCAGGTCGTCACAACCTTGACGGGGCGAAGCGTATCCAGATGGCGCGCGACACGGAGCATTCTCAGTTCGTCTTCAATTGTCAGTCCGTAGCCGGATTTAATCTCGACGACTGCCACACCGTCGCGGATCAGCGCGTCGAGGCGGGGAAGAGATTCTTCGACGAGCTGTTCAAAACTTGCTGAGCGCGTTGCGGTAACAGTACTGCTTATTCCGCCGCCGCTGCGCGCGATCTCCTCATAGCTTGCGCCTTTCAGCCGCTGTTCGAATTCGCGCGCCCGGTTGCCGGAAAAAACAAGATGAGTGTGACAATCGATCAGGGCGGGTGTTACGAGTCGGCCATCCAGCCGCTCTTCCGGCCAGTCTTTATACTCTGGAGGCCTGTCAGCTGAAGCGCCGACCCAGTCTATCCGTCCGTCTTTGGCAACGATCGTTGCGTCGGGTATCAGGCCATAATTCGCCTCACCATGTTGCATGGTGGCCACGGCACAGTTGGTGTAAATCGTCTGGGTCATGAAACTTGTATAAATGCCAACAACATTCTTATATGTACGCACATAATAAGAGGTGTGCAACACAGATGTCAGTCAAAATTTCTGCCAGGCAGGTCCTCACAGCAGCAGGCTGGCGGCACAATGCCAAAGTCACAATAGATGACTCCGGAACCATATCAGAAATTTCGGATGATGACGCTCAATCTGACCAGAGTGTGGGGGTGTTGCTGCCTGCGATGTCAAATGTGCACAGTCACAGCTTTCAAAGAGCGATGGCTGGTCTTGCGGAACGCCGCGGGCCTAACGCAATTGATGATTTCTGGACGTGGCGGAAAGTCATGTATCGTTTCCTGGATGTCCTCTCGCCTGATGATATTGAAGTGATTGCAGCCCAGGTCCAGATGGAAATGCTGGAAGCTGGTTATGCTGCTCAGGCCGAGTTTCACTATCTGCACCATGGGCCCGGCGGCGTATCCTATGACCAGATCGACGAGACGTCTCTCAGGCATTTCGAGGCAGCCCAGCTCACGGGTATCGGGTATACGCATCTTCCCGTCCTTTACATGAGGGGTGGAATGGACGGGCGCGCGCTCGAAGGCGGCCAGTTGCGCTTCGGGTGCGGTCTCGATTCGTATGAAGCATTACATTCCAGCCTTGGTGCTCGTCTCGAGCGCCTTCCTTCCGATTTCAGGCTCGGTGTTGCCCCGCACTCCTTGAGAGCGGTGCCGATCGAGGGGATGCATGTGGCCGTCAGGCTGGGTGAAGGTGGGCCCATCCACATCCATGCGGCGGAACAGGTCAAAGAAGTGCAGGAGGTCAAGAATGCGCTGGGCAGCCGGCCGGTCGCCTGGCTTCTCGAGAACATGGACGTAGATGAGCGCTGGTGCTTCATCCACGCCACACAGATGCAGCCGGAGGAAACCCTTGATCTGGCGCGGTCCGGTGCGGTCGCGGGTCTCTGCCCGATTACCGAGGCCAATCTCGGCGATGGAATATTTGATGGCGAGAGATATCTGGGGGCAGGTGGGCGATTTGGTATAGGATCTGATTCCAATGTCCGGATAGGATTGGCAGAGGAATTGCGGATGCTGGAAGTTTCGCAGAGGCTGCATGGCAAGCGGCGGGTCGTTTTGACGGACGAGGAAACTCCGTCAAACGGCCGCAAACTTTATGAAGGTGCAGCCCGCGGCTCCACTCAAGCGCTCGGGCGCAATGCTGGAGAGATTAAAGTCGGCGCGCTTGCTGACCTGGTTGCGCTCGACGACGACGCAATTGCGATTGCCGGGTTGTCGGAGGATGCAGTGCTCGACGCATGGATCTTTGCGGGCGGAGACGATATCGTCAGTGACGTCTGGTCTGCGGGTCGTCACATGGTCAGCGGCGGCAGGCATGTTCATCGCGACAGGATAGTACCGGCATTTTCAGAAACGATCGTGCGGCTTAGGGGAGCGGTATGAGTTCAGTTACCCATCAGACGATACGACAATCCATTCTCGAGCGAATTCAAAAGGGGGAATGGGCGCTTGGCGAACTGATACCCGGCGAGGCCGTTCTGGCCGATGAATATGGGTGCGCGCGTACAACAATCAATCGCGCCCTGCAGGGGTTGGCGAGTGAGGGCCTCATTGTCAGAAAGCGCAAGGGTGGCACCCGTGTCTCTGAAATGCCGGTTCGTCAGGCGAAATTCGATATCCCTATCGTTCGCGAGCAGGTCGAAGCGTTCGGGGCGCAGTACAGGCACCAGGTGCTTCGGAAGGCGGAAAAAGTTCCTCCGCTGGGTATTCGGACACGGCTCGGCCTGGAAAAGGGTGCCAAGGCGCTGCAGCTTGATACGATCCATCTGGCTGACGGTCGCCCGTTCGCGTTCGAGGCGCGTTGGGTAAATCTTCAAGTCGTGCCTGAAATGCGAAATGCGCCCCTTGATGAGATCAGTGCCAATGAGTGGCTTGTCCAGACGGTCCCGTTTTCGAGCGGTGACGTTGTGTTCACCGCTGTCAGCGCCAGCAAGGAAGTTGCAAGCGCGCTTGAGGCAAAAGAGGGGGCGGCAATCTTCGTGATTGACCGGACGACCTCTCTGGCAGGCGACTTCGTCACGACCATGAAGTTGTTCTATCGCGAGGGCTACCAGCTCTACTCGCAGCTCTAGTCATGTGATCAGGACCTGAGCCGGTGCTCATCTGTAGGATAGGGTGGCTTTGTTGAATCTGGCGCGGATTCTTCGGCGGCCGCTCCTAAGCCGGCTTGATGGAATGAGGATTCGCCGCAGTGTCGCATTCAGCCATCCCCTTTCCGACTTCAGCATCGTTATCCTGATCAAAGCGCGCTGGGCTGGCGCGTCGTAAGGCCATGACCGTATGGGCCTTTTCCTGGCCGCGGATGGCAATATTCTCGACATCGTCGCTTGTTGTGGTGATGGCTTGTGCATAGCAGATCAGAAAATGATCAGATTTTTTATGTGCATGCATAATACGAAGATTTTAATCAAAACGGTTGACGGTCTTTTTTTTGCCAATAACAATACAGACAGGTTGGTCGGATGAGAAAAGCCGACTTTGGCTGCGAGTGGCGCGGGCCGGCATCGTTCTGGATTACTCCCTGGGCGGATGAAATGGCGCATGCGGCGAGCGGATTGAAACAAGGGGTACCAAGTAGAGTACGGGGCTTTCATCCAAGAACGGCGACGCCGCATAGTGATGAGCAGAGCAGACAAAACATCCATGAGCCGCCTAAAATTTAGGCAAAAAACCGATCAACAGTCGGTTTTGTGTGCGGAGCTGTATACCTCTGCTGCGTGGCGCGAAAAAGGACGCTCTAAAGCACTGACTTTATTCTAACTTTCGCTCAATCCCAATTTTCCGGGAAGTGATGGGCGCAACCAGAGGAGTGGTTCAAATGAGTACACATATTGCGAGGAATAGGGGTGGGCTGACGTCCAGGTTGCTGGTGTCGACGGCCATCTCGCTGGGCGCGTCCCTGGCTCTGGCCGGCGGCGCATGGGCGCAGGATGAGGCGGTCACGCTTGATGGCGAGGCGGAGCAGGTGGATGAAGAAGTTTCCACTCAGGAAAAGGTTGTGGTGACCGGCAGCCGCATTCAGCGGACGGATCTCGCAAGTGTCGGCCCTCTTTCTGTCATTGATGACCAGGAAATATACGCGACCGGCATCACAAACGTCGAAGAGCTGCTGCAGACGCAATCGTTTTCTGCTGGTTTTGCGGGTAATTCCAACGCCGCGTACTGGGTTTCTGGTGGCTGGGGCACAGCGCAAGTCAATCTGCGCGGACTTGGCCCGAACCGCACGCTGGTCCTGCTGAATGGCCGGCGGGTGGTTGCTGGCGGTTCCGGGGCGAACAGCTCGGTCGACCTCAACATGATCCCTGTCTCTCTGCTTGAGCGGGTCGAGGTGCTTAAAGACGGGGCGTCTGCCGTATACGGCGCGGACGCTGTCTCGGGCGTGGTCAACCTCATTACCCTTGATGAGTTCGATGGGTTCAAGCTGGATACGAAGTACGGCATTTCCGGCGAAGGCGACGCGGAAGAGTATCTTGTCGATCTGACCTGGGGTGCCGTGGGCGACCGGGGCAGCATGATGTTCAATGCCAGCTACCAGAACAATCTTGAGGCGCCGCTGGACGTCCGGGCGCCTTGCGCGCTCGCCGATACGGATGGCGACGGTGATCTCGAGTGCACCGCCGGTAGTTCGAGCACGGCGGGCGGCCGGGCTGTGTTCCCGAATGGCGACCAGATCAATTTCATTGGCGGTGACGCATACGAACCCTTCAATATTGCCGATCACGGCTTCAATTCGAATCCGTTCTTCAATGCGTCCAATCCTGTTGAGCGGGTCAGCTTTGCGGCCCTTGGGAACTACGAGTTGAGCGACTCGGTCCGGTTCTTCAGTGAGGCGTTGTTCAACTGGCGGACGTCTAACCAGCCGGGCTCTCCGGCCACCCTGAGCAATATTGAGTTTGACGCTTCCCACCCGACAAATCCAACCGGCCAGGACATCGTTCTCCTGCGTCGTCGCACGGCTGAGTTCGGGGCGCGTGAATTCGAGCAGGATGTCTCTACCTGGCGCCTGGTTGCGGGTATCGAGGGCGATCTGTGGGACAGCTGGAATTATGATCTCTCCCTGAACTGGGGCCGGAACACCGCTGTCGATGCGCTCAAGAACAACATCAATACCCGGCGTCTGGGCGAAGCACTCGACCCATCAATTTGTGGAACAGACGGCATTCCGTGTGCGGACATACTTGGTGAGGGAGACCTGACGGCTGAAGTTGGTGACTACATCCTCACCAATCAGCGAGACACAGGCGGAAACGAGCAGATCAGCTTTACGGGCAATATTGCCGGTTCGTTGTTCGAATTGCCGGCCGGCCCGCTCGGCTTTGCGGCCGGGTTTGAGTATCGGGAAGACGAAGGCTGGCTGGAGCCGGATTCTCTCCTTGTAGCGGGTGATGCGCTCGGCAATGCGCAGGATCCTGTCAGAGGATCGATCGAAGCCCAGGAAGTGTATGCTGAGGTTAATGTCCCGCTCCTGCGGGAAGTGCCCCTCGCTCAGGTGCTCGATCTCGATCTGGCTCTGAGATATTCGGACTATGATCTGTTCGGGTCGGATACGAACTACAAGGTTGGCCTGAACTGGCAGGTCTATTCTGACCTCAAGCTCCGCGGCACCTACTCGACCGCTTTCCGGGTCCCCAGTGTCACGGAACTGTTCTCAGGGGTGAGCGAAGGCCAGATTCCAACCACTGACCCGTGCTCCAACTGGTCGTCTCTGGATCCCTCAAGCGTGGTCTATCAGAACTGTCAGGCTGCCGGTGTTCCGGTGGACTATGTCCAGTTCAATTCGGCCATTCTTACTGATCAGGGCGGTAACCCCAACCTGGAGCCGGAAAACGCAACGACTTTCACAATTGGCGCCGTGTATCAGCCAAGCTATGTGCCGGGGCTCTCGTTCACGGTCGACTACTTCGATATCGATATCGAGGATGCCATCCGGCAGACCTCCGGCTCCACCAAGCTGGCGTCCTGCTACACATCTGTTGGACTGTCGCACCCATTCTGTGGACCGTCTCACCATACCCGCAACCCGCTGACGGGTGACATCGACTTCCTGTCCGCTCAAAGCGCGAATACGGGCGACGAGATCATGCAGGGTGTCGATATTGCGGCCAATTACGACTTTGCGGCGGGTGGTATCGATCATTCCATCAAGCTCCAGGCCACCAATTTGATCAAGTATGAGGTCACCGCCTTCGATGGGGATACACCTTTCGTCTACGACGGTGGCGTGGGTTGCTGCGACGGCGGCTATCCTGAATGGCGAGGCAATGCGTTCTGGTCGGCGAGCACTGACCGCTGGACAGGCGTCTATAACGCTCAGCTCATTGGTGCCGCGACCGACTATTTCGGCACCCCGGGTGAGGTGGGCACCGATATCGACGCAGTCGTCTACCACAACATCCAGGGAAGCTATCAGTTTACTGATCAGTTGAAGTTGAGCGTTGGTGTCGACAACGTTCTCGATGAGGAAGCCCCTTATGTGAGCTCCTGGTCGGACGGCAACACTGACACCATGACCTATTCGCTTCTGGGCCGGTATTTCTACGCCCGCGCGACCTGGGTGCTGGGCTGATCCAGGAACAATGGCCATCGCGGGAACGACAATGGTCAATCCCGCGGTGGCCGCTCTTTCTTCAACCGGAAGCCATCGAACACCAGAGCTCAGTCTGCTGAGCGCATCAAATCCACACCAGACGACCCAGGAGGTCACCATGAATACGAAGATAATCGCTCCCGCGCTTTTTGCCTTTGCGCTCGCGGCCTGTTCCGCCCCTGCAGGGCAGGCGCAGTCCAGCGATGACGACCACGGACACTCTCACGCGCCGGACGGCTCGCACACCACACACGATGATGTGAAACCAGCCGAGGTCGTCGAGGCAACACCGACGTCGCCTGAATACATCCAGCTCGCCAACAATGTGGAGATCATCGAGAATGTCCAGGAAGCGATGGATGGAGACAGCGCCACGTTCACCCATGAGGGCTATTTCGGTCCGCTCCTGTTCGGGGAAGACCTGCGCAGCTACACGCTGAGGCTCGAGCCTGGCATGTTCCTGTCGGAGCACCCCCACCCCACTGAAAGCATCATCTACACGATGAGTGGCCGCTGGGTCCTCTGCAGCGAAGGCAAGCGGCAGGTCATGGAGGCCGGTTCCATTTTCCACTTCGGTTCCAACATGCCGACTGGCTGGGAAGCCCCCTTCGCCGAAGGAGCCGACATCCTGATCTTCAAGAAGAAGCGGGAAGGCGACAATTACGATTCCTTCGTCAAGGGCATTGGCGAAATGGCGGAGACGCTGGATGACCAGATGGAAGAGGGCGAGCCCTTCTACTATTACCAGCTCAGCTCTGATCACCCGGCCATCGAGTTCGCGAAGTCCAAGAATCCGAACTTCGACGAGGTCCTGGAAGCGTCCAAACCAGCGGAGGAATAAGTCCGGGACGCGCCCCGCGGGGCGCGTCCAATCCGCACCAGAATGACGAGGAGATCTCTATGAAGAGGACATTGTTTGCTGCATCGCTGCTGGCTCTGACGATTTGGGGAGGTGTGGCCACATCGGCCGCACAGCCTTCAGACCAGGCATCCGTGCCGGGTGTCGAATGGGCCTCGGTTCAATCGGTTGATGTCCAGGCGATCAACGCCGACCTTGAACCGGGCAAGCCGACAGTGGATGTCGGCTTGTACTATCCTTCCAACCTTCACGAAGGGGCAAAGGAAAAGCTGCCGCTGAGCGGCCTCATCGAGGAGTTCAGGAATGCCAAGAAGGTCTTTGAGCCGACCGGTGTTCAACTGAATCTCCTCTTTGTGAAGACGGGCGAAGTTGATCCGAAACACCTGGCAATCTTCGCGTCGAAATGGGAAACGGACATGCCTTCAGGTGGCTATGGCAACATGTATGTTCAGGGTGCGGTCCATCCCACGGAAATGTCGGAGGGAGCGATAGAGACCTTCCAGGCCATTGTCGAACCTTCGTCGGATAATGCCCGGACGGTTTATCTCGTCGCGCTTCAGAATGTTTATATGCCCTATTATGAGGATCTTGATGGTGGGCGGAACTGGGCTCCAAAGATCGTAAACACGTCCGGGCTCTCGTTTCCTTCCTACTCGTATGCAGATACGATCCCGGAGCGAATTCGCGGTGTCATTTCGCTTACGAAGCACGACGCAACGAACAAGCTCACAATCGCTCATGAGCTTGGTCACAAGCTGATGAATGTGAGCCATGAATACATGGAGGTTAGTCCCCAGCATGAGATCCGGTCGGATGACGGGCTCATGCTCTATGGTTCGGGCACACAGATTCCCTCCGGCGAAGATGGTCGCTGGCATCAGGAACGCCTCCTCTTGTCTCCCTATCTCTACCGTACCGACGAGGCCGGGGAGAAAGTATGGAACGAGAATTATCAAGAGGGCGGCATATATTACGATCCGATCTATGGAGAGTACGCAGTCCAGTTTGATTAGTTCTGGATTCTGAACTCCCGTTGGAGCAGCCGGGGGCAAGAGCGCGGGACCCTCATACCTCCGCCCGCAATTGGGCCTCCGGCTGTATCGACGGAACTTTTCCTGGCACGACGTTTGTCGTTCCGGATGTCATGAAGCGAATTGAATAAGATTATGCCACACGATCCGTTCCTTCCTGTTGAAAAACCGATTGCTGGTCGGCTTTTTGTAATCTATGATTGTGTGAATGACGAGCTGGAGGAATGCGTGGCCGGTCAACTGAAACTTGGAGACCTGGAAGTCGCGACCCTTGAGGCCATCTGGTCCTGGGGCAAGACTGATGCGCGTGACCTCTATAAGCATTTCAGCCGGTCTCGCGGTATTTCTCTTTCTACCGTCCAATCGACGCTTGAGCGCCTGCATCGCAAAAGGTTGCTTTTCCGCGACAAGGTTTCCCACGCTTACGTTTATTCTCCAGCGGAGAGCCGCGAGGCGGTAATGGCGCGCCTTGTCGATGAAGCACTCGGCCGGTTTCGGGCGAAAAGCGATGATGGCCTGCTGGCGGCCTTTGCGGGCATCACGGCGAGTGCCACTCCCGAGACCCTGGACGCCCTCGAAAAACTGGTCCGCGAGGCCCGGCTGGCAAAGGATGAGCCGGAGTGATCGCGCTTGCCGATATCTGGATTGCCGTACTGTGCGGCATCGCTGTCGCTATCGTCGCAAGCCTCGCGCTTGCGGTTGCCGCGCCGCTCATGCTGCGACCGCTGCGCCGGGTCGCGCCAGGGCTCCGGGTGGCCATTCTCATAGGCATGCTCAGTGCGCCGCTGCTATCGGGCGCCGTTGTCGCCATTCTCGTAGCATTCTCCACGCATGCGTGGCCGCTCGACCTTGTTACCCATCATTGCCATATCGATAGCGCCGCTTGTGCCTCACATGCGCGGGCTGATGATACGCTGCTCCTGACCGCGCTAGGAGCAGGCAGCCTCTGCGCCATTCTCCTCTGGTTCGGTCTCTCATTTTTCGGCCTCATCAGCCGGTCCAATCAAAGCCAGCGCCTGTTGCGGCTCGCTTCAGTTTCGCGGTTGGCTGATGCACATGTCGTTCAGACACCCAAGCCGGTGGCCCTGTCGGCGGGTCTGCTGCGGTCTGAGACCTTTGTGAGCGATGGCCTCGTACGGGCACTCGACTCGAAACAGCTTGCCGTGGTCATGGCCCATGAAGAAGCGCATGCGAGGCGCCGTGATGGTCTGTTTCGCCTGATGGGTCATTTGCTGAGCATCGGCCATCTGCCGTGGACACAGCGTTTGCTCATGCATGAGCTGGAGCTGGCGCAGGAACAAGCCTGCGATGCGTTGGCCGCGATAGCGCATGGCGCGATCCGCACGGCAGAAACACTTCTTGCTGTCGAGCGGCTGAAGCAGGCCTTTGGATACAAGGTGCCAGATGCCTGCATGGCATTCGGGGACGCTGACATCGAACTGCGCGCGCATGCCCTGCTCGCCCCGCGCTTCTTCGCAACGGGGTGGAGCGCTGCCGGTTTCGTCCTGACGATGCTTGCTTCGGCGCTTTCATTATTCATCGTTTCCGAGCCTATCCATCACGAGCTCGAATCCATTTTCCTCTCAAATCATCACTGACACCTCATGATTCATTCGTCATCCACAATGCCGATCAAAAAACCGATCTCAAATCGGTTTTTAATCGTTCCTGTTCTTCTTTTGCTGGCGATGCCTGCTGCCGCCCAGACACTGTCTGCCGATGACGCCGCCCGTCTCGCAACGGATCACCCGGAAGCGGTTCAGTTGCTTGAGGCGCCGATCGAGCGGGCGCAAGGCAATCTTCAGACAGCGCGCATGCTGCCAAATCCCGTAGCCAGCTTTGAGCGTGAAGGGGCTGAGGGATTTGGTGGTGACGGGTCTGAAACAATCCTCACCGTTGAACAGACTCTCGACTTCTCGGGCCGACGTTCCTTCAACCGGCGCGGGGCTGAAGCCGACATCAAGGCGGCACGCTTCAAGGCGCTGACAGAGGCGGCGACGCTCGGCGTCGAGGCGCGTCGTCGCTATTTCGATCTGGTGGCAGCACGGGAAGAACTTGCTGTCGCCAAGCGGTATGGGGAGGAGGTCAATGAGCTGCTCGCCCAAACGACACGACGTGAACAGGGTGGCGATGCGGCGCGCTATGATGTCGAGCGTGTTCGGCAAGAAGCGCTGGCCGCCAGTATAGCTCTGACTGAAGCCGAGACGAATGTGTATTCGGCCGAACGATCGCTTGCCGCTTTGATCGGGACCGATCCGCTTTCGGAGAATGTCGTTCTGACGGATGATCTTCTGCCAGCTGATCTGCCACCGGCGAGCACCACCAGATTGCCCGCGATCAGCACGCTGGAAGCGCAGGTTGAGGGCGCGAGATGGCGTCGGCAGTCAGCGTCCAAGTACATGCCGGATTTAACAATCGGGGCAGGCGTTCGCCAGACGGAAGGACTTTCAGAGTCGACCGGCTTGCTGTTCAGCCTGAGCGTGCCGCTGCCGCTGTTTGACAGGAACCAGGGCGAATACCGCGCTCGCTCCGCGGACGTGAATGAAGCGGAGGCACGTCTGCGTCTCACCGAAATGCGCCTGACCTCGGAAATTGCCTCGCTCCGCCATCGTCTGGAAACACTGATGGCAGCAGCTGAGCGCTATGAGGCCGGTGCGCTGTCTTCAGCAACTGAGCTGCGCCAGATCGCGCTGGCGTCCTTCAATGGCGGAGAAATTGCCGTCTTCGAAGTTATCGATGCCCTTCAGTCGACCCGTGAAGCCGATCTGCGAACCATTACCCTGAAGCATAATGCTCGCAAGGCCGCTCTGGCCCTTGCCGAACTTCTCCCGGAGACCGACCAATGAGCCGTTTGACCTATCTTGCTGCGGCACTGTTTGCGCTTGGCCTGACAGCCTGCGGTGGCACCGGCGACCATGGGCACGATCCTGCGGACGGCGGTCATGCACATGATGAGGATGGAGGTCATGTCGACGAAGGCGATGGTCATGGCCACGGCCATGATGGCGGTGTTGTCGTGACCGATTTCACCGACATGGCGGAGTTGTTCGTCGAATTTCCCCCCTTCGCTGTCGGCCGTGAATCGCCATTCGCCGCGCATTTTACGCGCCTCGATACACTTGAGCCTGTGAGCAGCGGAGAAGCAATTATTCGTCTCTCGGGCGGTGGTGCCGCAGAGGAGATCTTCCGCGCCGGGCCGTCGCCGACAGTTGGTATCTTCAGGCCAGTTGCCGTGCCGAGACATGCCACCCTGCGCCGCGTAACGGTCGAGCTGCGAAGCGGCGACCTGACGTCAGTCCATGACCTTGGTGAGTACCAGGTCTATCGCACCGCTAGCGAAGCCGACGCAACGCTTCCGCATGCGGAAGAGGGCGAGACGCTGGTTGCATTTCTGAAAGAGCAGCAGTGGAAGGTGGATTTCGCGACAGCGCCTGTCCTTGAACGCACGCTGGCGCGTTCGGTCATGGCGCCCGGTAGCCTGACTATTTCGCCGAACGCGGAAGCTCGTGTGGCAGCGCCCGCTGATGGCCTTGTGAGCGCCCCTCAGGGTGGGTTTCCTGAACTTGGGGAGATCATTTCCGAAGGTGACCTGCTTGTGCGTATCAAGCCCCGACTTGGCGGCGACCTGGATCGCGCTTCGCTCTATGCAGAACTTGAAAGTGCAGAAGCTGCGCTTGAGGCCGCTCGATCTGAAGCCCGTCGTGTCGAGGGCCTGCTCGAGGATGGCGCGGTTCCGCAGCGCCGTGTCGATGAAGCCCGTACAGCGGAACGCCAGGCCGAGGCTCGCCATAATGCAGCCCGCAGCCGCGCAAATGCAGCCGGCGGATCAGGCGGTGTTTCCGTGCTTGCGCCGATTGGTGGGCGGGTTATAGAGGTCAATGTCACGCCCGGTGCTTATGCCACATCCGGCCAGGCGCTGTTCCACATTGTTGAGGATGAGACGCTCCGCCTCGTGGCGCGGGTGGCGGAAGCCGACATGGCCTCCCTTGGCACCCCGCAAGGGGCCTGGTTCCGCATCGCGGGCTCTGATGCGGTTCGTGATCTGGAAGACCTTAACGGCCGCCTGGTATCGGCCCGCGCCAGCATTGACCCGGTCACACGTACCGCTCCCATTACCTTTGAATTCGACAATCCGGGCGGCGCCCTAAGAGCTGGTGCTTCGGTCACGGCTGGTGTTCGCACGAGCGACATCTTTGTTGGTCCGGTCATTCCGGCATCGGCGATCATCGACGATGCCGGCCAGGATGTCGTCTATGTCATGGCCGATGGTGAAAACTGGGAGCGGCGGGTGATCAGGATTGCCCTGCGAGATGGCGATCAGGTCGGGATTGCATCCGGTCTGGATGTCGGTGAACGCGTCGTGTCGCGCGGTGCCTATCTCGTTCATCTCGCCGCCTCGGGACCTGCCGAAGCCGGCCACGGCCACGCCCACTAGGACGAGATAATGATCACGCAAACCGTCAAGGCCTCACTCACCCATCGCCTGTTCGTCCTCATCGCCGCCGTCGGCCTGCTTGTATGGGGCGTGTACGAGGCAACACGCATGCCGGTCGACGTCTTCCCCGACCTGACGGCCCCCACGGTCGCTGTCGTCGCAGAGGCGCATGGCATGGCGCCGGAAGAGGTCGAAACACTGATCACTTTCCCGGTCGAGACAGCGCTCAACGGCGCGTCAGGCGTGCGCCGCGTGCGCTCATCGACCTCCGTTGGAAGCGCCATCATATGGGTGGACTTCGAATGGGGCACCGACATCTATCGTGCGCGCCAGATTGTCTCTGAAAAGCTGCAGCTGGTGCAGGACAGCCTGCCTCCGGATGTGCCGCCGCCCGTCCTCGCGCCCGTGTCCTCGATCATGGGCGAGATCATGTTCATCGCGCTGAAATCCGACCGGCATGATGCGATGGAGCTGAAGACAGCCGCCGACTGGACATTGCGCCGCCGCCTCCTGGCGGTGCCCGGTGTGGCGCAGGTCATCCCGATTGGCGGCGATACCAAGCAGTATCAGGTGACCGTCGATCCGGCGCGTCTGTCAGCCTATGGCCTGACGCTTGAGGAGGTCACGGAGGCGGTCAGTACCACGAACCAGAACTCGTCTGCCGGCTTTGTCGATCAGGGTGGCCAGGAGTACCTGATCACCGGGCTCGGGCGCGCGGAGCAGGTCGAGGATATCGCAGCGACGTCTGTCGCCGTGCGCGGCGGTGTGTCCGTCCTCGTCAGAGACGTTGCTACGGTTGAGATTGGACCCGCTCTGAAGCGTGGCACCGGCTCGCATAACGGCGAAGATGCCGTCGTGCTGGGTATCCAGAAACAGCCTGATACCAACACGCTGACACTGACCGGGGAAATCGACCGGGTCATCGCGGAAACCGAGGCGAGCCTGCCCGAAGGTATGCGGATCGAGACCAACACCTTCCGTCAGTCGAACTTCATCTCTGTCGCGGTCGAGAATGTTGCCCATGCGCTGCGGGACGGGGCGATCCTCGTCATCGTGATCGTCTTCGCCTTCCTGATGAGCTGGCGCGCAACGCTGATCTCGTTACTCGCTATCCCGCTTTCGCTCGTGGTGACGGTTCTCATTCTCCAGGCCATGGGGGCGAGCATCAATACGATGACGCTCGGCGGCATGGCAATCGCGCTTGGCGCGCTGGTTGATGACGCCATCATCGTGGTCGAGAACGTCACGAGGCGGCTGCGCGAAAACAGGGCGAAGGGCGAGCCGCGTGGCGTGTTGCCAGTCGTTGCAGACGCCACGCGGGAGATCCAGGGCTCCATCGTTTTCGCGACGTTGATCATCATGCTGGTCTTCCTGCCGCTCTTCTTCCTGTCGGGCGTTGAGGGGCGCCTTCTACAGCCGTTGGGGCTCGCCTATGTGATTGCGCTCGCTGCCTCACTGCTCGTCGCTGTCACCGTGACGCCAGCGCTGGCTGCGATCCTTATGCCAAAGGATGGCGGGGTGAAAGCTGCACACGACCCGTGGCTATCGCGCGCTGTGAAACAGGTCTACGCGCCTGTTCTGGATGGCACGGTGAAACGCTGGAAATTACTGAGTGCGCTTTCCATTGGCGGCCTTATCGCAGCGACGGCCTTCCTCGCTATGGCAGGCCGGTCCTTCCTGCCTGACTTCAACGAAGGCAGTCTGACAGTTAGTGCCGTAACGCTGCCTGGCACGTCGCTGCAGCAATCCGATGAGCTCGGCAAGCTGGTCGAACAGATCGTCCTTGAACAGCCGGAAGTCGTCTCGACGGTACGCCGCACCGGCCGGGCTGAACTGGATGAACACGCCCAGGCTGTCAGTGCCTCCGAGATCGAAGTGGCGCTACAGATGGGCGAGCGCTCGAAGGAGGCCTTCCTTGAGGATTTGCGGGCCTCGTTCACAAGCGTTCCCGGCATGAACATCACGATCGGTCAGCCCATCTCGCACCGGATCGATCATATGCTGTCGGGGACCCGCGCAAACATTGCGGTGAAGCTCTTTGGCGAAGACCTCTACGAATTGCGCCGTCAGGCGGAGGACATACGGGCTTCCATGGAAGGCATTACCGGTGTGGTCGATCTCTCTGTCGAACAGCAGGCGGACGTGCCGACGCTGACGGTTGATTTCCAGCGTCAGGTGATTGGTCAGTATGGCCTGACGACTGGCGAAGTCGCCGAAATGATCGAGGCAGCCTTTGCCGGGGCCGAGGTAAGCCGAGTGCTGGAAGGAAGCGCGGCTTTTGATCTCGTCGTACGTTATGACCAGAACGCCAAGGCGAGCCTTGATGCTGTGCGTGAAACTCGCTTCGTCACGCCGACAGGAGCGGAAGTCCCGCTCAAGGCGCTTGCCGAGATCCGTCGGGACCGCGGACCGAACACGATCAGCCGGGAGAATGGGGCGCGCAAGATCGTCATCATGGCCAATGTAGCCGGCCGCGACTTGTTAAGTACGGTCAATGATATCCGCGACAATATCGAGACCGGCGTCGACCTGCCGTCCGGCTATTATGTCGAATATGGCGGCCAGTTCGAAAGCGCCAACGCCGCGACCAACCGGCTGACCATACTTTCGATTGCCGTCGTGATCGGTGTGTTTGTCCTGCTCTATATGGCGTTCAACTCCGCCCGCGACGCGACACTCGTCATGGTGAACCTGCCACTCGCCCTGATCGGGGGCGTAGGCGGGGTCTACCTGTCAGGGGGTGTCCTGTCAGTCGCCTCGATCATTGGCTTCATAACGCTTTTCGGTATCGCGACCCGCAATGGCGTGATGATGGTTGCGCATATCCGCCATCTGGTCGATTCTGGTGAAACACCAGACTTCTTGTCCGCGGTGCGGCAGGGGGCAATGGAACGGCTTGTCCCGATCCTCATGACAGCGCTTGCCACGGCGCTTGCGCTCGTGCCGCTGGCACTGCGCGCCGGCGAGCCGGGCAGTGAAATCCAGTCGCCCATGGCGATGGTGATCCTGTGCGGTCTGACGACGTCCACCATCCTCAACATGATAGTTCTGCCAGCGCTCTATGCCCGTTTCGGCGAACGCCACGCGCGGCATGGGCCGGTTGACGAAGATGCCGCCGTTCCACAGCCCGCCGAGTAAAAAATGCAACCGCTCATAGCACACGTCTGGAGATACTCATGAAACGCACAATCCCTTCCCGCCATGCCCTTCTGGCCTCATTCGGCCTGTTCGCGCTTGTTGCGGCCGGTTGTTCGCAAGGTTCGGCGTCTGATGACGATCACGGCCATGCGCATGAGGGCGAGGATGCGCATGAGCATGGCGGCGAGGATCATGCCGATGACCATCCGCATGAAGGAGAGAGTGAGCACGCGCATGAGGGTGACGATCATGGTCATGAACACGGTGCCGGTGAGGGGGACCATCAGCATGCCGCTGGCACGGGAGAGCCGACCCTCGGTTTCTCGCTGACCGAGATGCCCACGGCTGGTGAACCTGTAACCGTGTCGTTGATCCTCAACGGCCCGGACGGAGAGGCTGTGACTGCTGACGATATCGCCTCCACACATGGCGAAAAATTGCATGTGATGGTTGTTGATGAAGGGCTTGAGGATTTCATCCGCCTGCATCCTGACGCTGGACCTGACGGATTTTTCGAGGTCACCTTCACGCCTAATTATCCACGCACCTACCGGGTCTGGACCCATTATGCGCTTGCTGGAGGGGAGGCTGCGCACAGCCATGAAGAGGATGAAGATCACCATCATGACGAGGCAACCGCTTCCGAAAGCGAGGTCATGCTGTCGGACGCTTTGATCGTGGGGGAAGAGAGTGCGCCACCTCTGCCTGCGGGTAACGTCCTCACAGCCAGCGTCGATGGTCTGCGGTACGAATTGGCTCTGGCGAAAGAGGTTACAGTTGGCGAGCCCGTGAACCTCACCGTCACGGTGTCTGGTGCCGACCGCGCGCCTTTCGAGGGGCTTGAGCCGCTGATGGGCGCTTATGGTCATCTGGTCGGCTTTAGCCAGGGTGCCACATCCATGGTGCAGGCTTACTCGACAGGTGATCACCCGCACGGGGACACATCCAGGGGCGGCCCCGAGCTTCGATTTGAAACGACATTCGAAGAAGCTGGCCCACACCGCCTGTTCCTGCAGACAAAGGCAGATGGAGAAGAGCGGAGCGCGGGCTTTGAAATCGACGTGGTTCAATGACGCTGGGCGACTGCGCATAGGGGCATTGTCATGTGGGGACGGCCCCGGTTCTGCAAGCGTCAAGTTTGCGTGATGCTAATCTGACGGGTTCCTATACGAGATATGCCGTCAGAGACGTGCACTTTCTTCGGCTGGAACTGGTGCGCTCTCAGTGACTTGCCGACTATCAGCGTGTGAAGCGCTAGCGGGGTTCGAACGTCAATTGAACGCTCCGCTATGTGGAAGCAACGGCCTCATTGTCTGGTGCACATCGCGGTTGACGCGTGTCGCTCTCTCAGCGTGAAGTCCAGAACCATGTCACGCCAGCCAAGCCTCGCAACGATGGACGCCGAAACGCTTGCCCCGCTTTGCAAGCTCGACAAGCATAATGAGCTCTCCCTTCAGGACCAGATCAGACGGGCGGTCATCGGAGCCATTAATTCCGGTATCCTGCCGGCGGGAACCAGGCTTCCGTCCTCGAGAAAGCTCGCCGATACGCTGGGCGTCTCGCGCAATACAACCCTGATCGCCTACCAGAAACTGATTGCGGATGGACACCTGGAGTCGCGTGAGCGCAGCGGCTTGTTCGTCGCGCAGGCAGGGCACCCGGTCGGTGACCTTGGCATGCAGGTCATTGCCCCCCGGCGCAGCAAGACAGCGGCCAGTGCCATCCAGCGGATCGATCCAGCGGCGCAGAGGGGGCGAAGCTTCAGTTTTCCGCCTGACTGGCAGTCCTTCCGGTACCCGTTTCTGGAGGGGTGCTACGATCGCTCGCTTTTTCCCGTCGTCGAGTGGCGTGAGGCGAGCCGGCTGGCGCTCGCGGCGCAAGAGGTAGCGACCTGGTCCATCGGGTCAGGTGAAGCCGATGATCCTTACCTGGTGGACGAAATCAGGAGCAAACTTCTGCCAAGGCGCGGCATCGCTGCGCGGCCCGATGAAATCCTGATCACGGCGGGCGAGCAGCAGGCGCTGCACCTTGCCATGGCGGTCCTTGCTTCGAGCGGGACGGTGGTTGGCATGGAAGAGCCGGGCCTGCCGGAAATGCGTACGCTAATCGATCAGCGAGGCAGCCAGAGGGTCAGCCTGCCTGTCGACGATGAGGGGTTGATCGTCGATGAAAATCTGTCCGGGTGCGATGTCGTTCACGTTTCTCCGAGCCGGCAGCGGCCCACGGCCGTTACACTGTCGCGCGCACGCCGGGAGGATTTGCTTGCACGGGCAGAGCGTGACGACTTCGTGATCATTGAGGACGATTTCGAATGCGAGTTGAATTACCTCGTCGATCCCCTGCCAGCCCTGAAGGGAATGGACGAGACAGACCGGGTTGTTTATGTCGCAAGCCTGTCCAAGGTGCTTGAGCCGGGGGTGGGGCTGGGCTTCATGGTGGCGCCACCTGAGTTCATCGCAGCGGCACGGCAGCTGCGAAGTATCGCCTCCGGTCGTCCGTCTCCGAATAATCAGCGTGCGGCGGCATTCTTTCTGTCACTCGGGCACTATGATGCTATGCTGCGCCGTCTGAGCACCGTTTTCGAAGAGCGGCTGATTGCCCTGCGCGACGCGCTGAACCATTACCGTCCTCTCTCGATCGCTGTTGCCCCGGTGCGAGGGGGCACGACCCTCTGGATCCGAGCTGATTCGGACCTTTCGACACGCCAGCTTCTAAGGCAAGCGCAGTCCCGGGGTGTGCTGATCGAGCCAGTGGAAGATTATTACACGTCGGGCACGGCGCCGACGAACGTGTTTCGGCTTGGTGTGACCAGCCTCCCTGCGAAACGCATCCGCGACGGTATCGCTGCCCTATCCGACGCGATGCTGGCAACAACTGGAGCAGAGGCCGAGCAGGAGCAGCGGTTGCAGATCCTGTCCGAGGCTGAAGTACAAGACCGGATTGGCGGACTGACGCTTTACTATCGAACGGTCTATGGAGAGCCTTGCACGATCCAGCTCAACGCGGATGGCACCATGCACGGCCGGGCTGGTTCGGCCGGTGAAGATGTCGATCAGGGTCATTGGTGGACCGAGGACGGAAAGTGGTTCCGCCATTGGGAGCGATGGGCTTTCGGCGAGACGCTGAGCTTCCATGTTGCCATTCAGGACCACCAGATTTTCTGGCTCGATGACGACCATATCATTCGCGATACTGCCGTCATCATTGAGCCATCTGACGAAAAGACTGATTCACAGCCAGACGCGTCCTGAACGGAATCTGGCTACAAGGATTGGCCTCATCTGGCTCTAAAGCATCTGTCATCATGCCGTCATGGTTTGTTCGACGCCGGGATATTGCCCCGGCCAGGAACCAGGTGAGGCTTCAAGAGACATGAGACGGCTAGGACTTGCAGCCCTGCAGATTGACGCTGAAGCTAGCGGGAATTTCGACCTTGTCGAAAAAGAAATTCGCTCCGTGGTCAAACGGTTTCCATGGCTGCGGCTCGTAGCGCTTGGCGAACTCATCGTGCATGGCCCTTCGACTGAAAAGGCAGAGCCGGCCGGCGGGCCGACAGAGAAGCGGTTTCAGGCCCTGGCGCGCGACCTCGATATCTGGCTCGTTCCGGGGTCCATGTACGAAGCGCGCGGCGGGCAGGTTTACAACATGGCCCCCGTCATCGCGCCAGACGGGATGATTGTCAGCCGTTACGACAAGATGTTTCCGTTCCGCCCATATGAGGCCTCGGTCGCCAGCGGTTCGGGATACTGCGTATTTGACATACCCGGTATCGGTCGGATCGGGCTCGTCATCTGCTATGACATCTGGTTTCCCGAAGTCATCCGGACACTAAGTGCCATGGGCGCCGAAGTGATCCTTGCTCCGACGCTTACCAACACAATCGATCGCGATGTCGAAATTACCATCGCCAGGGCCAACGCGGCCACTTCGCAAGTCTACATGGTGGCCGTGAACGGAACCGGGAAACTGGGCAATGGCCGTTCTGTCGTGTTCGGTCCCGGGGGCGAGTTGATCTACGAAGCCGGAACGGGCCGTGATGTCATCGCGCTGGAGCTGGACCTCGACCAGGTCGCCCATGTCCGCGAGCGGGGCTGGCACGGGCTGGGCCAGGTCATGAAGAGCTTCAGGGACAGCAGTGTGTCTTTCCCGCTCCATGCGTCCACCGCCCAGCGTCAGGAAGCGCTGTCCGGCCTTGGCGAGCTGGCCGTACCCGAGCGCGAGTCGCCAGCGTCTCAGTCGATTCCGCATTCATCAAAGCCCACAGACGATCGCCCGCAGGCCAATGGCCGCAGCGGCCGAGATTAAACACAAGACCACCATCAGTTCACGAAAGAGGGGATAAAGACATGAGCAGAATTTCCAGATATTCCAGCCGGGTTCACATCTTCTCGGCATTGCTGGCAGGCACGGCGCTGGCGACACCCGCCTTTTTTGTGGCTGCCGCGCAGGACACCGAGGATGAAGCGGCCGTTGAAGCTGTCAGCCGGCAGAAAACTGTCACGGTGACAGCGACGCGGCGAAGCGAGTCTCTGACAGATGTTCCCTATAACATCTCTGCGGTTTCAGGCGACGAGCTTGAAGCGTCAAACATCCTGGACGAGGCCGAACTCTTGCGCTCGGTTCCCGGTGTCGCGGTCGTGGACCGGGGCGCACGCAATGCTGGCACACTGAACGCCGCCCGGATTCGCGGGCTGGCCGTCGACGGCAATGCCCTCGGCGATTATGCAGTTTCGTCGGTCGCCTCTGTATCCACCTATGTCAACGATACGCCGATCTTTGCGGGTTTCATGCTGAAGGATATCGAGCGCGTCGAAGTGCTGCGAGGCCCGCAGGGCACACTTTACGGGTCCGGTTCGCTTGGCGGTACGGTGAAGTACATCACCCGCGACCCGGTGCTTGGCGAGTTTGGCGGCAATGTCAGCGCCTCGCTCTCGTCTGTCGATGGCAGTGAGGACATCGGATATGCCTATGACGGTGTCCTGAACATTCCGCTTGGCGACACGATGGCGGTTCGCCTTGTTGGCAGCGTGACCGACTATCCAGGTCTCGTCGACTATGTGAACGTCTATGAGCTCGACGCGAATGGAATTCCAGTCGCGCCGAATGGCGTGCTCGACCCGGCTGCTTCTTACCGCTCGGTGGAGGATGCCGATACGGTCGAGCAGTGGATGGGGCGGGGCACGCTGCTCTGGGAGCCGTCTTCTGCCGCGAGGATCAAGCTCGTCCACACGCGCCAGTCCGATGACGTTGGCGGTCGCCGTCAGGTCACAATCGGCCAGGATGGCTTTGGCGACACATATGGCGAATACGAGAATGGTTCCATTCAGCTTGAGCCGTCGTCGCGGGATGTCAATTCAACCTCGCTTGAAGCTGAATTCGATGTCGGGTTTGCAACGCTGACCTCATCGACATCGCATTACGATCACACCGGGGACAGCGTGTCGGAGAATACCGGCTTCTATGCCCAGGCCGGCTTTCTGAGCTTCTATTATAATTATCCGCGTCCAATGGCGTCGGCCGTGCGGACCTACGCCGATGAAGCGTTTGTCCAGGAAGTGCGTCTCGTCACGGACGGTAATGACACGTTCGACTATGTCGTCGGCGGTTTCTATCGCAAGCAGCAGCTTCAATCGACGCAGGAAAGCTATCTCCGCGGCTTCAAGAACTGGTGGGATGCTTTCCTGCCCGGAGCGGCAGCAGCCGTGACGGGCGACCAGGATTTCGCCTATCGCCGGACAGAGAATTTCGAAGAACTGGCAGCCTTCGGTGAACTGACCTGGCATGCCACCCCGGACTTCGATCTTACGGTTGGCGCGCGCTACTTCGACAATGAGTCCAAGAACGACACTTTCATTGATTTACCTCTATATGCATCAGTGGCGGAGCCGACCAACGCAAACTTTGAGTCTTCGGAAGACGACATCCTTTTCAAGGTGAACGCCTCCTGGGACTTCAATGAATCTGACATGCTCTACGCCACCATCTCCGAGGGCTACCGGCGAGGCGGCTCCAACGCCGTGCCATTGACCGGGACCTTCGCGGAAGATCCTCGCTGGCAGATCTACAATTCCGACTCCGTGACCAACTATGAGCTCGGCGTCAAAGGCCAGCGTGGTGATATCCGCTACGATGTGAGCGCTTTCCTGGTCGACTGGCAGGAGCCGCAGCTCAATACCTCGACCACGAACTGGGGCTTCTTTGTCGTCCAGAACGGGCAGGAGGCGCAGACCTATGGGCTTGAAGCGTCCCTCGACGGTTATCTCGATGACAACTGGCACTATTCGCTAGGTTACGCCTATGTGAATGCCGAGCTCACGAGCGACTTCTATGCACCGGACCGTCCGCCGCCAGCCGCGCCCATCGCACTGGATGGCGCCATGCTCCCGGGCACGCCAGAGCATGCTCTCAACTGGGCGCTCGACTATACGACAACCGTTGGTTCCGACTGGACCTGGTTCTCGCGGGTCGATGGGTATTATCAGTCCGAGACGCGCAACGCCGTGACGACGTCGCCGAGCTTCAATGTCCCACTTGACGGTTTCGCCATCTGGAATGCGACGACCACGCTGTCGAACGATACCTTCGACCTCTCGCTCTGGGTCAAGAACATCGCCAATGAAGAAGGCGTCACCGGCGTGTTCACCGAAGCTTACATGGGGACCGCCCCCGCGGTCGGATATTTCGGTAATGCCAACAAGCAGCTGATCGCACTTCCGCGCACATTCGGTGCTACGGTGCGCTACAAATTCTGATCCGGGCCGGCGCAGTGGGCTTTGTTCACTGCGCCGGAAATCTTCATGTCTTCACCCATTCTTACGGAACCAGCCAGGCGGACACTCGCCGCAATCGATAAGGCCCTCAAACACCGGGACCTTGCCCGTGCTGGCGATATGATCGATGGGCTGCTGGCGACATCGCCTGATCTGGCGGATGGCTGGATCGTGGCGGCGCGGCTGGCCCAGATGCGCGCAGACTTCGATGCGATGCTTCCACGGCTTGAGAAGGGCGCCCGCCTTGCCCCCGGTTCGCCGCTTGTCAGCCTGATGAAGGCCGAGGCGCTTATTCATCTCGGGCGAATTCGCGAGGCGAAAGCGGCCCTGGCGCAGATGGAAAAGGCGGCGCAGCAGGATGCCGCCTGGCTCGGCCGGCTGGGTGAGGCTTACTCCCAGTGCGGAGACTTTGCTGCTGCGGAACGGTGCGCGCGCCGTGCCGTTGACCTTCAACCGGATGCGACGGGCTTTCGGTTTGCCCTGTCCTCCGCTCTGACCGCCCTCGGCAGGCTCGAAGAAGCCGCACATGAACTCGACGCCATCATCGAACGTGATCCCAATGACTTCGATGCCTGGTACAACCGCGCAACGCTACGGAAGCCGACCGAGGATAATAATCAGGTTGAGGCATTGCAGGCATTCCTGCGTTCCGGCCGCGTGTCCGGGCTCGGCCGCGCCCAGCTCAACTATGCCCTGGCGCACGAGCTCGAAGACCTCGGCCGATACGAGGAAAGTTTTGCGGCCCTTAAGGCCGGTGCAGCAGAACGCCGTGCTGGCATGGCTTACGCGGTCGAGCGCGATGTCAAGCGGATGCAGGAGATCGAGAAGACTTTCGATCGCACCTTCCTGGAGGCGGAGCCCGCCGGAGACAGCTCGGAGGGGCCGGTCTTCATTCTGGGCCTGCCCCGCAGCGGCTCCACGCTGGTGGATCGCATCCTGAGCGCGCATGGCGAGGTGGAGAGCCTGGGAGAGCTGAATGACTTTCCCATGGCGCTGACAACACTCTGCCGTAGGGCCTTTCCGGGAGAAGAGCTTGTTTCGGCCTCAAAAAAGCTGGACCCGATAGCGCTAGGGCAGGACTATCTGAGGCGGCTGAGAGAGCGCGCCTCAGGGCGCCGGTACATGATCGACAAGGCGCCGCTCAATTATCTCTATATCGGCCTGATCGCGAAAGCGCTCCCGAACGCAAAGATCATCCATATGCGGCGCGATCCCATGGATAACGCTTTCGCGATGTACAAGACGCTGTTCCGGATGGGGTACCCCTTCTCGTATGATTTCCGGGATCTAGCGGCGTATATGAAAGCCAAGGACCGGCTTATGCGGCACTGGGAGTCAATGTTGCCTGGCCATATCCTGCACGTTGACTATGAAGCGGTCGTTTCCAGCCAGCGCGCCGAGACAGAACGGCTTCTTGCCTTCCTTGATCTCGACTGGGACCCGGCATGCCTCGCCTTTCATAAGAACCCTTCACCATCGGCCACCGCAAGTGCAGCGCAAGTGCGCCAGCCCCTTTACGCGTCTTCGGTGGGCAAATGGCGGCGCTACGAGAGCGAGCTTACGACCCTGCACGAGCTTCTTGAGGACACGAGCTGATGCGCCGCATCTTTTCCCGTCTCACCTTCGCCCTCGCTGTCGTTGCGTGTGTGCAGCCCGCATCGGCACAGACCCTTCTGGACGAAACATTCCAGTCGGGAGATATCGGGTCATGGCGTGGAGATCCAGGCAGGGGAGATATTCAGCTTACGGAATATGCAGGCAACTGGTCTCTTCGCCTGCGACGGGACGCCTGGGCTGGCCGGACGATACCGGGAGAGATCGCGGCTGGTGAGACACTTTTAATCGAGGCTGACTTAGCAGCCGACGGGCTGGAGAAATCGGATGCCTGCATTCTCGAAGTCTCGGCAGGGGGGCAGCCCTGGGAGGAAGTTGGCCGCATCGGTTACGGTCAGGATGATGGTGTCACACTGACGACTGTTTCTGGGGAGATCGCGGGCCCGCTTGCACAGTTGGCGATCCGCGTCCGGAGCGACGGGAATGCCGGCAACGATACCTGCTGGGCCGATAATATCCGGGCGGTCAGGATAGCGCCTTTGCCGACGGAACCGGATGATCGGGCTGCGCTTGAAAAGATTCTCGCTGGTGATGGGACGCCCTCCGGCCTGTTGCCGATGAACATATTTGCGTTATCCCCCGGGGCAGACGCGCCCGTCGAAGCGCTGCAAGGGCAGCTGACACTTATCCCCGATCCCCGTTCAATACAGGCGAGGGTCGTGACCGATCGCTTTGGTTATGCAAATGGATCGGCGCCTCATCGTGAGCTGCCTGAAATGACGATCGACCTCGTGTCGTCCGGCAGCCATGTCGTTCCGGACAAGCGCCGCCTTGTGATCTCAGAAAACCCGCACTGGGATACGATCGTCACCGCTGGCCGTGTTTGGAGCCTGCCTGGCGATCAGGCGAGTTGGCGCACCGTCTTGCCATTTGCGCTGGTCGAGAAGAATGCGAACTGCGTCCACAATGGCTTGGTCGTCTTCGACACACTGGCAGATGGATCGACTTCGCCTGCCTATTGGCAGATCGCATCCGAGACGTGTGCCTATTTCCAGTTTGACGCCTGGGGCCTGATGCGGGTCGACCTAGATGCAGGGCCGGTGCCTGACGCAGCGGCGCTGGCCGAAGGCTACAGACAGGAGGCTGGTGATCGGCTTCCCGTCTATCCTGTCGAGCGCATGGCCGTTGATTTCCCGGGGATCGAGACGGATGCATTCGGCGCCGCAAGCGATGTCGCTCCCAATGACATGACGCTTTACGGACTGACGGTCGATGGCCGCCACTATGCAAGTGAATGCGGCACGCGGGCCGGGCCTATGCCACTTTGCGAGGAGCTGGTCATTCCATCCTACTCATTCGCAAAATCCATGTTTGCGGGTCTTGGCATGATGCGGCTGGAGCAACTCTATCCGGGGGCCATGCAAGCGCTCATCGCCGACTATGTGCCAGCCTGCGCATCGGAAGGGTCCTGGGACGATGTTTCATTCGGCGATGCGCTGAACATGGCGACCGGGCACTACAAGTCGGCCACACCAGATGCCGATGAAGATGCCTCGGTCGATCAGGAATTCTTCGTCACGACCTCGCATGAGCGCAAGCTGGCGCTGGCCTGCCGACAATTTCCGCGGCGTACCGAGCCGGGAAAGACCTTCGTCTATCACACCTCTGATACCTATCTCCTTGGCACCGCCATGCAGGCCTTCCTGCAGGAAAAGCAAGGGCCGGGGGCCGATATCTATCGTGATCTTCTGGTCGAGCCGCTCTGGCAACCGCTCGGCCTCTCGCAGGTGCTCGATGAGACACGGCGCTCCGAGCCGTCGGGCGTTTCCCAGCCTTTCACCGGCTGGGGCCTGTTCATGCAGCGCGGCGATCTGGCGAAACTTCTCGAGTTTCTCGGCAGCGCCGATGGGCAGATCGATGGTGAACAAGTGCTCGCGAAAGGGCCGCTCAGACAGGCGCTTCAGGAGGAGGGGGATAACGAAAGTCTGCCCGCCGCAGAGGCGCCACTCTTCTACAGGAATGGTTTCTGGGCTTTCGACATCCAGTCCTATGGTGACTGTGAGGCCCCCACGCGCATCCCATTCATGTCGGGCTTCGGCGGCTTGGTCGCCGCCATCATCCCGAACGGTGTGAGCTACTATTATATCAGTGATGGCGGGGCCTATCGCTGGGCTGGTGCTGCGCTTGAAACCAGCAAGATTTCAGACTTCTGCAAGGAAGGCCGCCCATGAGCGACACCTCGATACCCCGTGCGCGGGCTTCGCTCCGCGTCCATCCGGATGGCTGGACTGCGGCTGTCATTCTTGCCTTCCTCGCGACAGCCGGCCTCTTCTACGTCAACATCATGGCGGCCATCGTCGATGGGCTGGTGGCGGGCCTCGGACTGTCAGAAGGCCAGGCCGGGCAGATCGGGTCCATCAACATTTACGGCGCAGCGGCCGGCGCGCTGATCGCTACGGTGACCGTGCGGCGGGTGCCGTGGCGCGCCCTCTGTGTCGGGTGCCTGCTGGCGCTCATCGCCATTGATCTCGGGTCGATCGCCATCGACAGCTTCCCGACGCTGTTTGCCGCCCGTGCCTTTCACGGCCTGATCGGGGGGCTACTGACCGGAACGGCATTTGCCCTTATCGCGCGTACGGCAAAGTCGGACCGGACATTTGGTATGTTGCTCTTCGTCCAGTTCGGATTGGGCGGACTTGGCGTGATGCTTCTGCCTCCATTGGCACCGCTATACGGGACAAGCGCGCTTTTCCTGTCGCTCGCCGCGTTCAGCCTTGCGACGCTCCTGATGCTGCCATTCTTGACGGCGCACCCGGCTCCGGAGAAGAATCCGGAACGCGACGAGGACGAACCGCCCATGCAGTGGCGGCCGCTGGTCATGACGCTGGTTGCCATATTCGTCTTCCAGGCTGCGAATATGGGGCTGCTCGCTTACATCATCCGTCTTGGTATCGGTTACGGGCTTGAGCGCGAATATGTGTCAACGGCGCTTGGGTTAGCGACATGGGTCGCGCTGCTGGGTCCTGCGCTGGTCATGATCTGCGGCCTGAAATTCGGCCGGTTCTGGCTGCTGTTTGCTTCAATGTGTCTTACACTCGTCGGGACGGCTGTGTTCCACTGGAGCGCAAATCCTGTGGCCTACATGGTCGCCAATTGTGGCACGGGAATCACCTGGGGCTTCGTGGTCGCTTATCTGCTGGGCATGACAGCAGAATTCGACAAAGCCGGACGCGCGTCGGCTTTTGGTGGGTTCATTTCGAAAATGGGGCTTGCCTCCGGGCCGCTGCTGGCCGGATGGATCCTTGGGGCCGACCTTGGCCTGTCGACCCTGATCAATGCCGCGCTGTCTGGGTTGGCTCTCAGCATGTTGATCATGTTGTTTCCCGCCCGGCATCTCGACGCCAGGCGTGACCCGGTTCTGGCGCAATAGACACTGTTCAACTGGTACTATTGGCATTGGGCCGACCGGCTAGTCTGGCCTCATCGGAATATGAGGGTCTACAGAATGGCTGGCATCGAACTCGACTGTCCAACACAAGCGTTCATCGCTGGCGAGTGGCGCGCTGCCGACAAAAAACAGGTTTTTGACGTAAGCGATCCGGCGACGGGCGAGGTGATCGCCAGCGTCGCCGATTGTACAGCGTCGGACGCGCAAGCGGCTGTGGATGCAGCCGACGGTGCCCAGCCGGCATGGGCGGCCATGCCTGCTGCGGCACGCTCAGCTGTGTTGCGACGGTGGCGCGATCTGATGGTCGAAGAGGCCGACCGGCTGGCAGACATCCTGACCCGTGAGAATGGCAAACCCCTGGCTGAGGCGCGCGGTGAGATTCTCTATGGCGCATCTTACTTTGAGTGGTTCGCTGAAGAGGCCAAGCGCATTTACGGTGAGACCATCCCGTCTCCGGCTTCGGACAAGCGGATTCTCGTGATCCGCCAGCCGGTTGGTGTGTGTGCAGCGATCACGCCCTGGAACTTCCCGAATGCGATGCTTGCGAGAAAAGTGGCCGCTGCGCTTGCGGCCGGCTGCACAATGGTCGCCAAACCGGCTGAGGATACGCCGCTCTCTGCCTTGGCGATGGCCGAGCTTGCTGAAAGGGCCGGGCTTCCGGCTGGTGTCTTCAATGTCCTGCCGACGACTGCGCCAGCCGAGGTCGGCGAGGTCCTGACGACAAGCGACAAGGTCCGGAAGGTGACGTTCACGGGCTCCACCAACACAGGCCGCATCCTGATGCGCCAGGCGACAGGCACGATCAAGAAGGTCTCGATGGAACTCGGCGGCAACGCACCGTTTATCGTCTTCGAGGATGCAGACCTCGAAAAGGCTGCCGAGGGCCTGATGGCGTCCAAGTTCCGCAATGCCGGCCAGACTTGTGTCTGCGCCAACCGTGTATTCGTTCAAGCAGACGTCATGGACCGGTTTGCCGAGATCGTCCGAAAAAAGGTCGCCGCTCTAAAGGTGGCGCCGGGCCTCGAAGGCGGGTCACAGATCGGACCGCTCATCAATGCACAGGCAGTTAGCAAGGTTGAAACATTGGTGCGGTCAGCGGCAGAAGCCGGAGCCTGCATTGTGGAGGGTGGGACCCGCCATGCGGCAGGCGAGCTTTTTTACCAGCCAACGGTCCTCTCCAATGTGAGCCACGAGATGGAGATCGCCCGCGAGGAAATTTTCGGGCCGGTCGTTCCCCTCATCGCCTTCGACACGGAAGAGGACGCGATCCTGCGCGCGAACGATACCGACTACGGCCTTGCGGCCTACGCCTTCACCAAAGATCTCGGCAGGGCCTTTCGCGTTTCCGAAGCGCTCGAATACGGCATGGTTGCCATCAATGATGGCGCGCTGTCGAACGCGGCGGCCCCGTTTGGCGGCGTCAAACAATCCGGCCTTGGCCGCGAAGGCTCAAGCCACGGTCTCGATGATTATCTTGAACTCAAATACATACTGCTAGGAGGGCTGGGCGCCTGAGCCCGTCGATATGCCATGAACAATGAAACACTCCTGAAATCGCGCGAAGCCGCAGTCCCACGCGGCATTGGAAGCATGCACCCCGTTTTTGCCAAAAAGGCGCTGAACGCGGAAATCTGGGATGAGGAAGGCAATCGCTACATCGATTTCGCGTCCGGGATTGCCGTCAACAATACAGGCCACAACCATCCCAAGGTGCAGGCTGCAGCGGCAGCGCAGCTTGATAACTTCTCCCATGTCTGCTTCCAGGTTACGCCTTATGCGCCATACATTGAACTGGCTGAGAAGCTCTCGGCGATGGCACCAGGATCAACGCCGAAGAAGACGATCTTCCTGACGACCGGTGCGGAAGCCGTTGAAAATGCCGTGAAGATTGCGCGGGCTGCAACAGGCCGGCCCGGTGTCATCGCCTTCGGTGGCGGCTTTCACGGCCGCACCATGATGACGATGGCGCTGACAGGCAAAGTCGCGCCGTACAAGATCGGGTTCGGTCCGTTTCCTGCCGACGTCTGGCATGTGCCGTTCCCGGTGCCTTATCATGGAGTATCCGAGGAAGATTCGCTCAGGGCGCTGGAGAATTTGTTCAAGGCGGATGTCGAACCTGGGCGTATCGCGGCTATGATTATCGAGCCGGTGCAGGGTGAGGGCGGCTTCTATGCCGCCAGTCCCGCCTTCATGCAGAAACTCCGCGCGATATGCGACGAGCACGGCATCCTGCTCATCTGCGATGAGATCCAGACCGGCTTCGCTCGCACGGGCCGCGTTTTCGCGACAGAATATGCTGATATCGAGCCTGACCTGATGACAGTTGCGAAAGCCATGGCAGGCGGATTCCCGATTTCGGGAGTGATCGGCAAGAAAGACATCATGGATGCACCGGCGCCAGGTGGGCTTGGTGGAACCTATGGCGGATCACCCCTCGGATGCGCTGCAGGTCTCGCCGTTCTGGATGTCATCAAAGAAGAAAATCTCTGCGAACGCGCGATTGAAATCGGCGAGCGCGTGACGCCCCACTGCAATGGCATGCGTCAGTCTGACCGGGGGATCGGCGACGTCCGCACGCTCGGCGCAATGGCGGCAATGGAAATGACCCACGATGGCGATGCGTCACGCCCCGACCCGGACAGGACAAAGCAGATCGTCGGCGCAGCCCGCGATCGCGGACTGCTTCTGTTGTCGTGCGGCGTTCGGGCGAATGTCATCCGCTTCCTGATGCCGCTCACGATACCGTTCGAGGTTCTTGACGAGGGACTGGATATCCTCAGCGACGCAGTTAAATCGACGGCCTGATGTACGGACAGCGACGCGACTGATGAGTTTCAGGAAAGAGGAATCGACGCCTGCCACTTTGTGAGGAGGGCCTAGCCATGTTCATTCAAGCTGCCCGCGGTCTTTGGCCCTGACTTCGCCCTCGAACTGCCCCGTCAGTGTGACACTCTTTGCTCCGTTCACCGCAATGAACTTGCCGCTGTCGCGTTCGTGGCGGTTCAGTTCAAGCGTTAGGGCGAAGGAGACTTTGTCGTTGATATTCTGGGGTCAGACATGCGCAGTCTCCGGTGCTGAGGGAGGTAACTGCGAGAAGCAATCTCATGACGGAAGCGCCCGTTCGCTTCGGACGAACTATCCAGGCTGGAATCCGACCGGCCATTGATCTTGATAAAAGCGGTGCAGGGTGGTGCGTTGATCTCAAGGTACGCGAAGCCCGGAAGGTCAATCAGCCATGCCTGAAATCACCTTGTCGAGCGTCGCGGGATAGTCGCGGAAGCGAATGCCGGTTGCGTTATACATCGCGTTGGTAATTGCGGCAGCAGCACCACAGATGCTGAGCTCACCAATGCCTTTTGACTGGATGGGCGAGGCCCAGGGATCGCGCTCTTTCAAGAGGTGAACCTCGATGTCCGGAACGTCGAGATTGACGGGCACATGGTATTCGGCGAGGTCGCGATTGGCGATGTGGCCGTCGCGATTGTCAAACATGAGTTCTTCTGTGAGGGCGATGCCGATGCCCCAGACCATGCCGCCATAACACTGGGATGTCGCGGTCTTCTCGTTGAGGATGCGGCCAGCGTCGAAGGTCCCCTGCATGCGCCTCACTCGCGTTTCGCCGGTCGTTGAGTTGACGGCGACTTCCACGAAAAAGGCGCCATAAGTGCCTTGGCTCACAGCCTCACCTGTCTTGCCGGGTACGACATGACCTTCGCCCGTCATCGGCTTGCCGTTCAGGAGGTCGGAGAGCTTGTGGGTCTGGTCTCCGGCATTTACCTCGCCATTCTCTAAATCGAGATCGGCCTCGTCGGCCTGGAGTTTCTCGGCGATCTGCTTGCGAATGTCCTCGCAGGCGAGGAATACAGCCGAGCCGCTCGAACTCGCCCCGAAAGAGCCGCCGGACCCTGAAGCAGGCGGGAAGTCGGTGTCGCCGAGCCTGGTCTCAACATTTTCCGGAGGCAGCCCCAGCATGTCGCCGGAAATCTGGGTGAGGATGGCATAGGTGCCGGTGCCGATATCGGTCATGTCGGTTTCAACAACCGCCTTGCCCTCCGCGGTCAGGGTCACACGAGCCTGAGATTCCTGAAGCATGTTGACGCGGGCGGCCGTCGCCATGCCTGTGCCGATGAGCCATTCGCCCTCGCGCACCTTGGCCGGCTCGGCGGAGCGCTTTTCCCATCCGAAACGTTTAGCCCCCTCGTCGAGCGCCTCGTGGAGTTTTCGAGTGGAATAGGGGATACCTTTTTCGGGGTGTTCTTCGGGAATGTTGCGCTTGCGGAATTCGACTGGATCAATACCCGCTCTCTCGGCCAGTTCATCCATCGCGTTTTCAAGCGCCTGCATGCCGACGGCTTCGCCGGGTCCGCGCACGGAGCCAGCACACATTCTGTTCACACGGGCAACGTCGATGCCCAGCCTGCGGGTTGCTCCGCCATAGAGAAAGTGTGTGGCCTGAACGACGGGTTCGGAAAACGTTTCGCCGGGCAGGTTCGAGACGAGCGCTTCGTGACCAATAGCCGTCAGCTTACCGGACTGATCGCAGGCAAGGCGCACTCGCTGGCGCGTTTCAGACCGCCGCATCACCATGTCGAATACCTGTTGGCGTGCCAGCGTTACGCAAACCGGGCGACCAAGATCCTTCGCTGCAATGGCGGCCGACACCGCCTCGGGCGCGATGCCGAGCTTCGAGCCGAACCCGCCACCGATATAGGGTGACAGGATACGCACGTTGGCGGGGTCGATCCCGAGCGAGTCCGCCAGCTCATTGCGGTTGAACTTCAGCATCTGGTAGCTGCCGCGAAGGGTAAGCTGGTCGCCATCCCACTCGGCGATGGAGCAGTGCGGCTCCATCGCCGCGCTGTTATGGCCGGGGGTGCGATAGGTTTCGTCCAGCGAAAACTCCGCCTGGGCCATGGCGGTTTCGATGTCGCCCTGGTCGAGCGCTTTTCGGCCACGGTCATCATCGGCGATATTGGCGGTTTCCGGGTCGAAGACACCATCGTCGAGCGTTGTGTAGCTGACTTCAAGCGCTTCGGCGCCGTGGCGGGCCTGCTCGAACGTTTCCGCGACGACGAGTGCAATGGGCTGACCAAGATAGAAAACTTCTTCTGTGCCCTGAACCGGAGCTTCGTCTGCCATGCCCTGCGCCGGGTTCCTGAGCAGGCGCTTGTCATCATAGACTCCCAAAATGCCTGGCATCTGCATGACGGCATCCCGGTTTATTCCGGTTACTCTCGCGCGGGGATGGCGCGAACGGACCAGAAAGCCGTAGACGCGGCCGGGTACGTCCCATTCATGCGCATAAGTGGCTTGTCCGCTGACCTTCATTTTGCCGTCTGGCCGATCCATAGGGGAGCCGACAAGGCCTTGCTTCATACGGTCGAGCTTCAGGTCGGCGACCGGATCGTTCATCTCGAACTTGTTCGTCATGCGCTGGCTCCTGAAGCTGTTGCCTGCCGCAACACAGCTGAGAGCGTGCGTCGGGCTAGGGGGATCTTGAAGTCGTTGCTGCCCTGACCGATCGCATCCTTCAGCAGGATCTCGCCCGCCTTATCGAAGAGCGCCTCGGACGGGGACTCGCCTGTAAGGACATCTTCCACCGCGGGATCATGCCACGGCTTATGGGCGATGCCTCCAAAGGCGAGGCGGATACCGGAAATCTTTCCGTTTTCCATTTTCGCGACCGCGGCCACCGAGACTAGCGCAAAGGCATAGGATGAACGGTCGCGCACCTTCCGGTAGACGTGCGTCCCGCCGGGGGGAGGGGGCAAGGTAACGGCGGTGATCAGGTCTCCGGTCTCAAGCACATTATCCTTTTCGGGTGTGTCGCCCGGCAAGCGATGGAAGTCCGTCACCGGGACGGACCGCATATTTCCGTTAGCGCTGCGGATCTCGACCGATGCATCGAGTGCGGAAAGGGCAACGGCCATGTCTCCGGGGTAGGTTGCGATACACGCATCGCTGGCACCGAGAATGGCGTGAAGCCGATTTACGCCGCCTATGGCGCCGCAGCCGCTGCCGGGCTCGCGCTTGTTGCAGGGCATGGCCGTGTCGTAGAAATAATAACATCGGGTGCGTTGGCAGAGATTGCCGCCCGTTGTCGCCTTGTTGCGCAGCTGTCCGCTGGCGCCGGCAAGGATGGCCTTGGAGAGAACAGGGTAGTCGTGGCGCACACGTTGGTCAGCGGCGCAGTCGCTATTGGTCACCAGGGCGCCGATGCGCAGGCCGCCGTCATCGGTCGTGGAAATGGATTTGAGGTCGAGAGGATTGATATCGACCAGTGCATCTGGCGTCATCACTTCGAGCTTCATCAAGTCGAGCAGATTGGTGCCACCGGCAATGAAGGTCGCGCCATCGGACCCTGCGTCGGCGGCTTCTTTCTCTGTCTCTGCTCGGGAATAATTGAAGGGTCTCATTGGTCTGCCTCTGCAGCTTCCAGAATGGCCTTCACAATGTTCGGATAGGCCGAGCAGCGACAGATATTGCCGCTCATCCTCTCGGCTATTTCCTCGCGCGACAGAGGCGGCGCAACCTCGACATCCTCGGTGACATTGCTGGGCCAGCCCTCGGCGACTTCCTGCAGCATGGCCGTGGCTGAACAGATCTGGCCCGGAGTGCAGTAGCCACATTGATAGCCGTCATGGCGCACGAAAGCGGCTTGGAGCGGTGAGAGATCGTCAGGAGTGCCAAGGCCTTCAATTGTGGTGATCTCGTCGCCGTCGTGCATGCAGGCCAGCGTCAGGCAGCTATTGATCCGGCGTCCGTTTCCAAGGACCGTGCAAGCCCCGCATTGGCCGTGATCGCAACCTTTCTTCGTGCCAGTGAGGTCAAGATGATGGCGTAGGGCATCCAGAAGTGTGGTTCGCGGGTCAGCCTCTATCGAGCGCTTCTTCCGGTTGATGGTGAGTTCCGTCTTTTGCACATCGGTCTCCGGCGATATTATCGGGGTCCAGCTTCTGCTGCGCAAAAGCGAGTATGGTGAGATTTTAATGATCGGGGAGCGGGTCTGTTCCCGCCCACCCGCGTTCTGGATCGAACAAGATGGGGGGCGGGCTTGTTCCCTGTTGAAACTTGGCGCGGCTTTGAAAGTGGCGCAGGTTTAATCTGTGTTAACCCTCGGTCAAAAAAACCGTCTTCAGCTGCGCTGTCCGCTTACAGCAACGTTAAGACGCGCGCTGACGGTTGCGCTTCAATTGAACTCTAAGTTCGAGAACCCGTTGTTGCTGCAAGCAGACAGTGAGGCAATGATGGCTGATCAGAAACGACAGACCTCGGGCGCTCCGACGACCGACATGCTCCGCAAGAGTATCGATTCCGCTGAAACCGGAGACAAGATAGATTATCCAGATCCGGCCGCTGCTCCACTGGGAACCGACGAAGAAGTGGCCGGCGTGGATAGCGGAGCTACGCAGCGTGCGACGGCCTATCGAAATGAGGTCTCACGACCCTCTGCGTCGGAGCCTAGACAATGGTGGATAATTCTCGGCGTTCCGACCGTGCTGGTGGCGCTCTTGGTGGCTCTGGTTGTCTTTGTCATGGCTTAGCGATCCTGGACATGCTCGCGCAGCGCGTGTTCATGCTACTGGGCTTGTGACGAGCACAGGGGGATACGTCTGGCAATGTTGGAGACTGGTTCGCATTAGACTGCCAGCACCTTGCATAGCATTTGCGCGGCCTGCTAGCCTTAAGATGTGAACTGAACAAGGGGCAGCGGGGGCGAAGATGAGTAATGCTGCCGGAGCGGTGTCCTCAGTACCTCTCGTCAGTGCCGCGGCGACAGGCGATATTGCCGCTTTTATTCGCAAGTGCGGACTGGATGCCGAGCCAGTCTTCCTTGAAGCGGGCCTCGATGTGAGGATCTCGACTGACCCCTATCAGATGATCGAACTCTCCAAGTTCACCCATCTGCTGAAGGCTGCTCAGGACGCAACCCACTGTGCGACGATCGGGCTGAATGTTGGCGGAAGGCAGGATCCTGCGCGCTGGGGCGCTTTTGGCTATCTTGTGCTCAATTCTCCAACACTGGGAGACGCGCTGAGAAACGTCGTGGCGCATGCAACTATCTGGCAGACTGGAACCCACTTTGCCTTCCGTCAGACAAAGGAAGAGATAGGGGTCGAATACGCGATCACTCATCCGTCTGTTGCCAACAGGGAGCAGGATGCCGAATTCTCAATCGCCTACGTGAAGAACATCGTCGACCGTCTGATCGAGCGATCGGCGACGCCGACCGATGTTTTCTTCGAGCACAGCGCCATCGCCGATATTGACGCCTATGAGAAGGTTTTTGGCGTGCGTCCGCTGTTCAATCAGCCGACAAACGCGATCTATTTCCCGCGCCTCTACGAGAACCGCCGCGTTGCTTTCGCCGACCTGCATCTTTTCCCCGTCATCAAGCGCCATCTCATGGACATGGCTGCATCCGTACCTGGCAGTGACAGCCTGGAGGGGAATATCGTGTATCATATCCGGCAGTTCCTGCCGCGGGGAATGGCCACTCTGGAGAATGTCGCCGCCGCCATGGGCCTTCAGTCACGCACCATGCAGCGCAGGCTTCGCCAGACAGGAATGAGCTTTACCGGCCTGCTGGATCGGGTCCGCTACGAGACCGCCACTCACCATCTGACAGAAACGACCATGTCGATAAGCGAGATCGCTTACCTGCTCGGCTACTGCGATACCAGCGCCTTCATAAAGTCGTTCAAGAAGCAGGCCGGGAAAACACCTTCCAGGTTTCGCGAGTGGCAACGCCTGGAGTCTGGCGGCAGGGCTGACGGCAGCGGTTAGTAGCGCACACCGAACTCCAGGCCGATCTGGCTTGGCGACCCCAGCATCAGCTGGTTTGCGCCGATGGTATCGGCCAGGTTGAACCCGTGCGAGTAATACTCTTCGCTGCCAAGGTTCCTGGCGAACACGGCTGCATGCCATCTGCCCGACTGACTTTCGACACCGACCTGCGCGTTCCAGAGCCAGTACGCATCCTGAGAGAGCGGCTCGCTATTGTCCGACGTGAAGTAGACCTTGTCCTGATAGCTAAAGTCGATCTGTACGGAGGATAGAAGATTGGCGGACACCGGGCGCTCGTATCGCAGCATGCCGTTGGCGCTCCATTCAGGTGCCTGAACAAGCGAGTTCCCTGAGAGATCCAGGCCGCTGTCAGAGCGGTAATCCTTCAGCTCGGTATCGAGATAGGCGAGGCCGAGTGAGACGTTGAGCCCGCGCGCCGGTAGAGCTGTCAGTTCCACTTCTGCCCCTTGAGTGACAGCGTTGGCAGCGTTGTCCAGAACTTGGAATGCGACCGGGCCGCCGCCAGACACGACCGTAAAGATCTGCATGTCGCTATAGTCATTATAGAAGACTGCTGCGTTCAGGCGCGCGATACCATCGGCAAGGTCAGTTTTCAGGCCCAGCTCATACGCTGTCACCGTCTCGGGGTCGTAAGGTTTCTGTTCGCTCGCATCGAAGAGAAAGCCGCCATTGTAACCCCCGCCTTTGAACCCGTTGGCGACGCTTGCGTAAATCAGGCCGTTTTCATAGGGCAGGTAATCGAGGCCAAGCTTCCAGGAAATCTCCTCATCGGTCTGCTGATCGGCGAACTCGAACAGGGGAAAGACCCCCAGCCCGGCTTCTACAAGGCTTGCTTCCTGCGTGAAATCCCTGTCTTCGGTCGTGTGGCGCAGACCGAGCGTGCCGCGCCACTTTTCGGCGAACTGATAGTCCAGCTGGCCAAATGCTGCGTAGATCGTCGTGTCCTGCTTGTTGACCGTGCGATAGTCGAGTGCAGGCACACCAATCGCTGCACCGTCCGGGTCGAAGCCACCCGGGTAGGCCTGCGGGTCAACCGATTCGATCAGCGGCCGGAACTCCTTGTAGAGGTCGAGACGCTGATCCTGGTCGAGGCTGGAGCTTGAGTAGAAGCCGCCCAATATCCAGTTCAGCCTGTCGCTGCCGCCAGCGATCTGTATTTCCTGGCTAATGTCCTCAGACTCGACGCCGTATTGGACGGTGAGGATGTTGGCAGGTGAGGAATCGCTATCTTCCAGAAAGGTCTTGTCCAGGCTCTGATAGCCCGTGATGGAGGTGATGCTGACCTCGCCGATGTTCCATATCAGCTTCGCCTGGGCAGCGAAGTTATCTGCCTCGAGGCTTGCCGGAGTGTTCTGGTCGACGGTGTAGAAGCCATCGGGATTGCGGAACCCGACGGCGTTCACGCACTCGTTCGCGAGGATAGCTTCCGTGCCGCAAGGCGTTGTTGCGTCTAACGGGCTCAGCACGCCCTGGCTGCGATAGCGCGGGCCGGGTTGATCGACCACCGATCCATAGAGGCCGAATTCGCCGGAGAAATCTGAGGCGAAGTCTACATCGGCCAATGCTCTGAACGACAGATTATCGGTGCCTGCAGCATCCGAGCCGTCAAAGGCATTGGTGATATACCCATCGGAATCGTTCTTCTGAAAGGCCACCCGCCCCCGGATAGCCTTGGAGAGCGGGCCGGACAAATAGCCTTCCAGCTTCGTTGTGCCAAACTCGGCGAACTGTGCTGTCAGGCCTGTTTCAAGTGTCTCCGTGGGGCGAGAGGTAATGAACTTTATCGCGCCGCCAGTCGTGTTCCGCCCATAAAGCGTTCCCTGGGGCCCCTTGAGCACTTCAACGCGCTCAAGGTCGAAGACCTGCATCACCTGGGCGCCCGGTGAGGAAATGAAGAGGTCATCGACATAGACCCCGATGGGGCCCAGATTGTTGGTAGCGAAGTCGTTCAGGCCGATGCCGCGCAGGAAGATCGCCGGCTGGTTGCCCGCCCCCGTCGGCAGGCCGATATTGAGACCCGGCACTAGCCGGGCGAGATCGTTGGAGTCCGACAGGTTGGCATCATCCAGCTGCTCGCCCGAATAGGCTGTGACCGAGATCCCGACATCCTGGAGCGATTGCTCACGCTTCTGTGCGGTGATGACCACGGTGCCCAGCCGGGCCGTATCCTCCTGTTGTTCGGCAGTATCTGCCGCCGGATCTTGCGCCATCGCGGCAGGTGCAAGCGCCAGGACCGCGGCACCAAGCAGAAAAACAGACCTGTTCATGTCAAATACCCCTCGTTGTGTTGCCGCGCCCCAGCCAACCCCAAAGGCGCCAAGACATGACGCTACGGGCTGTCGGAGCAGGGGATTAGGACAGACGCGACAACAAATAGGTGAATTGCGACACGCCCGAGCCTTCTGAAGATTCCCAGCAGATCTGTGGGCTTCACAGGGCCCGATTGGCGCGGAGGACCCTTGCTTCCGTCTGTGTGCTGAAGAAACTCGATGATGAGAGGTCTTGCGCCTCCGCCTCCTCGACGCTCTGTCTGACAAGCCCCATCAGCTCCTCGGCTTCGTCGAGCGTCATGATCAGGGGCGGCATAAACTGTGCGCACACCCGGTCATTATTCGAGAACACGCAAAATACGCCGTTTGTATTCAGACGCGCGACGGCTGAGATACAGGTCGCCACATCCACGAACTCGATGGCCTGAAACATTCCGACCTGCCGCAATCCGCTAACCTTGTTGGATCGTTCGGCCAGATCCTTGATGGCGGTTCTGAAATAGTCCGAGAGCGCGTTTACGTGCGCCAGGAAGTCCGGGTCGGTCGCATGCTCGATTACGACATCAGCGGCGGCACAGCCAATTTCGCTGCCGCCGAAGGTCGAGAAGTGAATCATCGGATTCTCCTCATAGACCCGCTCCATCTCATCACGATAAACGGTCGCGGCGATGGGATAGATGCCGCCCGAAAAGCCTTTTCCGGTCGCGAAAATATCTGGCATGATATCGTAGTGCTGGAATGCCCAGGTTCGGCCGGACCGTCCGCAACCTGTCTGTATTTCGTCCAGGATCAACAGGATGCCGTGCTCGCGTGTCACCTTCCGGATGTGCTGCATCGTGCTGCGGGGGATGACGTTCATTCCCAGTGTGGCAGGGATCGTTTCCAGCGAAACGGCGGCTGTATCCTCGTCAAAGAATTTCTCGATCTGGTCGAGATCTTCCAGAGAGACCTTGGCGAAGCCCTCCGGCTTGTAGTTCCAGGCTTCTGTGTACTTCTCATCGCCCGCTCCCATGGAGAGGCCCGTGTGGCCGTGATAGCCACCCTCAAGACACAGGATCTTCGACTTTCCAGTATAGCCTTTGGCCATCTTGAACGCGAAATCCATGGCTTCCCCGCCGCCAGAGGAGAAAACGACCCGCCCCATGCGTTCGCCGGAGGAGGTCTCGCCGGCGGACTCTACCAGTTTCCTTGCGAGGGCTGAGCGTTCGGTCGAGACCAGGTGGTGGTTGCCAAGGTCCAGATGACCAAGCGCATCGCTGACCGCCTTTATGACTTTGGGGTTCCGGTGCCCCAGATTGTAAACGCCGCCGCAGACATGGCAGTCGAAATAGCGTTTGCCGTCGAGGTCCCAGAAGAAGACGCCCTCCCGCCTCCCTTCAACGACCTCCCAGCCGAACTGCCGGAAAAGCGGAAGCTTGTGCTTGGAGAGATAGGTTTCGTGCAGCTGAATGGTCTCATCGCGGGATGTCATTGTGCAAGGTCCTTGGGTTCAATCTTGAAGGGGAGGGGAATCAAAGCCCTGCAGGCTGTCCTGCAGATACAGGCATGGCACTGCCTGTGACGAAGGAGGCTGCGTCGGAGGCCAGAAAGGCCACGACACTGGCAACTTCTTCGGGTTGCGCGCCGCGCTTGAGTGCATTCTGCTGCGCCAGGCTGTCCCTCGCCTCCTCAAAGGAACATCCTTCAAGGCTGGCGATGAGTTCGTATTCCTTGTCGCCCATCTCCGTCAGCACCATGCCCGGGCAGACGGCATTGACCCGGATGCCGGCTTCTCCAAGCTCAAGCGCCATTGTCTTCGTCAATCCGACGATGGCGTGTTTGCTCATGACATAGGCGGAGACGAAGGGAGCTGCACCGAGACCGTAGATCGATGCGTTGTTGATGATGCTGCCACCGCCCCTCTCGATCATTGATGGAATGACGGCCTGGCTGGCATGGATCATCCCGAGGACGTTGGTGTTGAACGCGTCCTGAAATGCCTCGCCTGTGGTCTCGGTGAAGGCGCCTGCGAAGGCTGTCCCGGCATTGTTGAAGAGAATGTCTATGCCCCCGAACTGGTCTGATGCCCTGGCGACGGCAGCCTTGATCTGTGCGGGGTCGGCAACATCCACTGGCAAGGCCAGGCAGCGGACATCACAGGCGAGAACCTGTGGCACCAGATCGAGAAAGTCCGTGAAACGCTTGTCTCCGTCCACCTCGAGGGTCTCGCTGATGTCTCCGGTGGTGCGCGCCGTCATAATGATGTCAGCGCCGGCCTCAGCCAGTTTCAGCGCTGTGGAAAAACCCATACCTCGAGCAGATCGTGCGCCAGTGATCAGAGCCACTTTGCCTTCTAAAGGCCGGCTTGCGGTTCTGACCCTCGCAGACGCCGTGGAAATATCAGCGGGCGAAGGCCCGGAAGCGGCCGGGGCGTTGGCGAGGTAGTCCTCGGCCAAAGCACAGACGCCGTCGACGAGAGCCGGTCCGAGTTCCTTGGCGGCTTCTGTCTCCGCCCGGCTTTGCGCCCAGGCCATGTAGCTGAAGCCCCGGGCGAGGATCATGCCGGGCAATAAGCTCAGATGTGCATCAGGCAGGGCACGTTCGGACCGATAGCCTTCCACCATGCCTTCGAGAGCTGTATCGAAACCCGGTTCGCCGGCGAGGAAGAACAGCGACGTTGCAATGTCCATAAGGTGCCAGCCAAAGCCGCAGTCGTCGAAATCGATGATCCGGATCGTGTCTTTTTCCCTGAGCAGGTTCTCCGGCAAAAAGTCCCCTTGTGTGAGACCATAGCGATCAGGGCTCTTGCCGAAGGCGGCGAGTTTGCTTCGCAGTTTCTCGCGCGCCTTCAGAAGAAGCGCTCGCTGACCCTCGTCCAGCAGTTCCTGCTTCCAGAAGCAGCCGAAATGCCCATTGTCGCCGAACAGGCCTTCTTCGTCCCAGTGCCGGCGGGTGAATCCCGCAGGGGGTGTCCAGCTTTCGGTAAAGTTATGGATCTTTGCGGCCAGTCTTCCAGCCATGACGCGGCTTTCACGCAGGGTATTTCCGGACGATCCTGCATCCGTCTCGATCGCGCCGATCGGTTCTCCGTCGACCCAGCCGAGCAGGTCGATCTGGCGCGGCTCAGGCACGCCGGATTGCTGGCGCGTAACATGGAGGTGCCCGGTCGTGGTCGGTACCGGAGGCGGTGTCTCGATACCGTTCTCGCGCAGGGCGTCCATCAGGATCAGTTCGGAGGAGAGCTCCTCATCGGTATGGTAATTGGCTCTGTGGATACGCATCGCGTAGCGGTCACCTGCTGGCGTTTCGATGCGGAAGACGGCGTTTTCGCGATACTTCAGAAGTGACACATCGGCCCCGCCGAGACCCCAGTCGCCGAGCGCGATCTGGCAGAGCTTCTCAAGACGGCGTACCTGTTCTTCGGGTTTCAGTGCGTAGAAGGTACTAAGGTCTTCCCACACCTCGTCCGTCTCGTGCCTGTTTCTGTTTTTCATCCAGCCCAACACGTAGCCCTCCCTTGAACAATACCGGCTGCCGACGGGTTTCGTAGCCATCGGCTTGTGTGCGGAGAGGGTAGGAGGGTTGTGCTTCTGGTGATTGTGAATTGGCGACAATGATTGCGCCAAAGATGACACTTCTTACTTCCGGCGCTTGCTCAAACATCAGGCTACGCAAAGCGTCAACGGAGGAGCTTCTCTAAGAGCAACGCTTTCAGATTTATGGGAGGAGGCGTCAGCGCGCGAAGGGATTTGGATACAGCTGAACCCGTCACTTCGTACCAGGATGAGAGAACCCGCTCGGTATCCTTCCGCCGCATCAGCCGGCCCCCATGCAGTGGTGGATGCCGTGGCCGAAGGATTAGGAGAATCCGCAAGCCCGCTTTGGCATGGAGGTGAAGGTGACCTCTGTTACCTCTAGCGGCGATGGCCGCGCGCAACGCGACAGCCGAGATTAGTTCTCAACGAGGACGCCGTATATCCTTGAAAGCCATAACCGGACAGGCCTCTGTTCGATTGAAGCCTGCGCCCAACTCCCCATTCAGCCAATAACCCTCAACGAGGTTTCTCGACCCGGTACAATGCTCACTATCGTGAGTGTTTTCACATGACATGAATGGTAATGAGGCTTCGACGAGGCGTTCCTAAAAATCAAAGGCCTGGCGCATCACCATTCGTCTTGGACTTTCTGCAAAGTTCGTGAAATCCGCTCGCCATGAAAGATGCCATGCGCTCTTTTACTGCTTCAAAGTCGTCGGACTTGCACAGCCCGTTCGAAAGGCGGTCGATACGTCCAGTGCGGCCCAGCGTCAGCATCAGGGCGCCGGTTACGAAATGGTACCCCCAGAAGAGGTCTTCACGTGAACAATCGGGAAGGGCTTTTTCGAGCAGGCTGATGAGACGCAGGACCACCGGATCGAAGTGAAAGTCGAAGAGCTGCGCCCCATAGGGCGTATTTGATGACTGGGCGCCCAGGATGCCATAATTCTTCCAGCCTTCGCCGCCCTGACTGTAGAGGTCGAGGTCGGTATCGAGGAAAGCGCGAAGCGCACCCTCGACGGTGGGCTTGCCCCCGCTTGCCTGCTCGTAATCGTCGAGGGCCTTCATGCGCAGCGAACTCGTCACGCCGGCGCGCCGGGCAATCACCGCGTCGAAGACGCTCTTCTTGTCGTCGTAGTAGTAGTTAAGCAGCGTATGGTGCACGCCCACGCGCTTGGCGATATCCTTGAGTGTAACGCCATTGAAGCCGAATTGGGCGAACAGGTGCTCGGCCTCATCGAGGATCTGTTCCGTCGTTTCGGCGCGTTGCTCCGCCTTTGTCATGCGGCGGCGCTTGGGTTCGGTTTTTGTCATTCGTTCAGTCAGCCATTCTTTTTGATCTGTTCCGGTGAATGGTCAATCGCGCCCCATGTCAACGGCTCGCAAGGTCGCAGTTAGCCTCTCAGCACAGCGTTGGAGCAGCGATTCGCCATGGTCTCAGCCGTCGCATTTACCGCCATTCACCCCACCCAAATACAATCTTGAGGTATCCAGCCATCGCTAACAAGACACAAGCGCAATAATGTTCATTATCGCAAGAGTGAATTTTATTGACATGGCGTTTTTTCTGTTCTCCTATCGTCGCCACAAGCGGGAACACCCGTGATTCCAAGGGAGGAAAACATGACTTCACGGTATATGGCGTCCGTTTCACTGGCGTCGCTCATCGCACTGGCGGCGCCAGCCATCGCCCAGGAGGCCGAACCAGCCGAAGCCGGCGAAAACGCAAATGAGGAAGCGGCGAACGAAGATGTCGCGATGCAGGAACGCATCATGGTCACGGCGACCCGCCGCGAGCAGAACCTGCAGGATGTTCCGCTTGCCGTAACGGCCTGGCAGCAGGACACGCTGAGCGAGAAGGGGATTGTCAGCTATGACGGGCTGGCTCGCGAAACGCCGGGCATCGTGCTCAACCAGCCGACGGCGAACTTCAACACGATCACCACGCGCGGTATCGCCACCAATGGCTATGGCGCGAACCTGCAGGCCGCGACGGCGATCTACATCAACGAGCTGCCAATCTCGAGCAATGGTAACTCCACAATTCTTGACCCAACGCTCTATGACGTCGAACGCGTCGAGGTGCTGCGCGGGCCGCAGGGCACATTGTTCGGCGCGAACTCCCTCTCGGGTGCTGTGCGTATCCTTACCAAGGCGCCGAACCCGAACGAGTTCGAGGCCTCGGCGCTCGTCGATTTTGGCCTTGTTGACGGTGATGCGCTTCGGCAGCGCTACAATGGCATGATCAATATTCCGCTGATCGAAGACCAGCTAGCGCTTCGTGTGGTCGGATTCTATCGCGACGAGGAAGGCTGGGTCGACAACCTCGGCACTGGTATTGAGGGCGCAAACTCCCTCGAAGCGACCGGTGGCCGCGCGCACCTGCTATGGGAGCCCACGAATAACTTCGATATCGGCCTTCTTGTGGTTCACGAGGACAACAATCCTGCAGACTCTGCTCTCACCAATCCGGACCGCGGCGAGTATGTCCGTTTCACGGAGAGGCCAGACCTCTTCCAGTCCGATTTCACCAGCTACAACCTGACGGCGAACTACGAGATGGACTGGGCGACGCTAACCAGCTCATCGACCTATTCCAACATCGATGGTCTCTTCATTGTCGATCTCGCCGGCACGTTCAATCAGGCCATTCCCTTCGCGCTCGACGCCGTAGGCTCTGACGAGAATTTCGTTCAGGAAGTCCGGCTGGTGTCTGCCGATGGCGGTGACTGGGACTGGACCGTTGGCGGCTTCTATTTCAACAAGCGCCGCGATATTGATTACGAATACCGCTCTTCTATCGAATTCTTGCAGGCGCGAAACCTGACGGGCTTGCCGGATGAGTATTATCAGGTCCGCGCTGGCTACTTTGATGCGATCGAATCGGCTGCCTTCGGTGAGCTGACCTACCGGTTCTCCGACCAGTTCTGGGTCACCGGCGGCCTGCGCTATACCGAAACCGAGATACAGAACTTTACGCTGCCGGGCGGCTATAACTCTAACTACCTTGCCGTCGCTTTGGGCGGGTTCACGGACGTCGCACTCAACGTCTTTCCCATCGTGGGTGAGGAGGGGCAAAAAGTCGAAGCTGACAATATCTCCTACAAGGTCAGCGCGTCGTGGAAGCCGGTGGAAAACCTGACTACCTACGCCACTGTCTCAACAGGCTTCCGCTCGCCGGTCGCGAATGCGCGGGCAGGGGCGGTCAGCCTCGTCGACCCGAACGATCTCGTCATCCCGGATGGCGCCGACTCAGATGAGTTGACCAATTACGAAGTCGGCCTCAAGGGGAGGTTCTTCAATGGCAAGGTGACGTCTAACCTGTCAGCCTATTACATCCTTTGGGAAGACATCCAGGTGCAGGCCAACCGCCTGTCGGATCAGGTCCAGTTCGCCACGAATATCGGCGAGGCGGTGAGCCAGGGGATCGAGTTTGAGCTCGGCTACTATCCCGGCAACGGATTCAGCCTGTTTCTCAACGGTTCGCTCAACGATACCGAAATTACCGAACTCACGGCTGAGGAAGCCGCGATCTCCGGGGCCGAGCAGGGACTGCAGCTCGCTATGCCGAACTTCCAGGGCGCTGCGACCGCACGGTATGATTTCGGCATCGGCGACATGGATGCGTTCATAGCCGGTACGGCTTCCTATGTCGGCGACTTCCCGGGATTGCTTCCGAACGTGCCTGGCCAGCCGAACGTGCCGGCGCCAACCTTCGATTACACGGATGCCTATACGGTGGTGAACCTGCAGGCCGGCGTCTCCCGGGACAACTGGAAAGTGACCGGGTATGTCGAGAACCTGTTTGATGACAATTCGATCACCTACGTCCACCCGGAATCTTTCGTCGATGCCCGCTATGCGCGCCAGCGTCCGCTGACGGTTGGCGTCCGACTGGGCCTCGAATACTGATCGGGGGCAGGGACGTGATTGACTTTGGCGGAAGGCCGGTGGGACGCAGAATGCCCCCCGGCTTCGGCGGCCCTCTTGCCGCTTCGCTGCTTGCAGCCGTCCTGCTCTGGCAGGCCGGGTGCGCGGCAAACGATGCGGCGCAGGCGCCGGATACAGACGCACAGCTCGTGGCGGTGACGAATGCACCCGTCGGGGCGATGCAGGGCGAGATGGAAGAGGGCGTCACGGTTTACAGGGGCGTCCCTTTCGCGCTTGCCCCGGTCGGCGAGCGACGTTGGGCTCCACCGGAGCCAGTTCCCGACTGGGACGGTGTGCGGCAGGCCACGGCCTTTGGTCCGGCCTGTCCGCAGCCGCCCTCGCGGCCGGGCAGCATCTACCACTGGGAATTGCCCTCGGTGAACGAGGACTGTCTGAGCCTCAATGTCTGGGTGCCGGACGGCGCTGAAGATGCCCCTGTCTTCGTCTGGGTTCATGGCGGCTCGCTAGTGACAGGCACTGGCAGCCAGGAGATGTATGACGGCGCGAAGCTTGCCCGAGAAACCGGCCTCATCGTCGTCACGATCAATTACCGCCTCGGTGTTCTGGGGTATCTGGCTCACCCTGAGCTCAGTGACGAGTCCCCTCAGGGTATTTCCGGAAATTATGGGCTGAAGGATCAGGTGGCCGCGCTGAAATGGGTTGAGCGCAATATCGAAGCTTTCGGCGGCAATCCGGACAATGTCACGGTAGCCGGGGAGTCGGCCGGCGCACTCAGCGTTGTCTTGTTGATGGTCTCGCCTGAAGCGCGCGGTCTGTTCGATAAAGCAATCGCTCAGAGCGCCTACATGGTCTCAATGGCGCCCCTGAGGGGCACCGCGAACGGCCATCCTTCGGCGGAGCAGGCAGGCGTGGCGTTTCAGGAAAAGGCGAAGGCCGCATCCTTCGCCGAGCTTCGCGAGATGGACGCCGATGACCTTGTTTCCATCGCCGGGCGCAATGGCTTTGTTCCTTTCGGGGTGATCGACGATGTCTGGCTGACCGACCAGATGCCGGCCACGTTCGACAAGGGGGAACAGGCGAAAGTGCCTGTCCTCGCAGGCTTCAATGAGGGGGAAATCCGCTCCCTGCGCTTCCTCTTGCCACCCGTGCCGGGAAGCGAGACCTATGAGAAGGCCATCCGCTCCAGTCATGGCGAGCTGTCGGACCGGTTCCTGGAGATCTATCCGTCCGACAATCCGGAAGCGAGCATGCTCGCGACGACGCGCGATGCCATGTATGGCTGGACGGCGGAGCGTCTGGCTGCCTCGCAGACGGCCGCGGGACTGCCATCCTATTTCTACTTCTTCGACCATACCTATCCCGCCGCCGAAAAGCTCGGCCTTCGCGCCTTCCACGCGATGGAAATCCCCTATGTCTTCGGCACGCTGTTCGACATTTCCGACCCCTGGCCGCAAGCGCCCCGTAGCAAGGGTGAAAGGGCCCTCATGGACGCGATCATGCACTACTGGGCGAGCTTTGCCCGAGACGGCATGCCATCGGCCGAAGGGGCCCCCGACTGGCCAACCTATGGCGAGGACGCGACCGGCATGGTGTTCGCTGCAGAACCAAAAGCCTGGCCGTGGCTCTCGCGTGAGCGTTTCGCCATGCATGAGTCCATCATCTGCCGACGTCGGGCCGCCGGGGATGTCCAGTGGAACTGGAATGTCGGCATCATATCGCCGCCGCTGCCGCCGGAGACCGCCTCATGCGAATGACCGATGGCGCGACACAGGACTATGCCCTGACGCTGGACCGGGTGCTCGATCATGCTGCGAAGTGGCATCCTGAAAAGGATGTCGCCACACGCCAGATCGACGGCAGCCTTACGCGCATCGGCTATGCCGACCTTCGCGAACGCGCACGGAAGGTAAGTGCGGTGCTCGCCGGGCTCGGTGTTCTCAAGGGGCACCGGGTCGCTACGCTTGCCTGGAATACGCAGGCGCACATGGAATGCTGGTACGGCATTATGGGCATGGGCGCAGTGTGCCACACGCTTAACCCGCGCCTGACTGCCGAGCAGCTGGCCTGGATGATTGGTCAGTCCGAAGCTCGAATTCTGATCGTGAGCGAAGACCTGCAACCGCTGGCTGCCGACATCGCCATGAAGGCCGGAACGCTTGATCATGTCCTGATCATCGACCCTGAAGGGCCGGCCTGTGGCGCGCACCCGGACCTCCTGAAGGCAAAGTATTTCGAAGCGCTGCTTTCGCAGGTTAATCCAGACGGCTTAGTATGGGGTGATTTCCCTGAGACCACACCCTGCGGGCTTTGTTTCACCTCAGGCACCACGGGCCTTCCCAAGGGCGTGACCTATACCCATCGCGGAAGCTATCTCCACACGCTGCGGCAGCTCCAGGCTGATGTCAGCGGACTGAATTCCCACGATGTTGTCCTGCCTGTGGTGCCCATGTTCCATGCCAATGCCTGGGGGCTACCCTATTCGGCACCTGCGACTGGGGCGCGGCTGGTTTTTTGTGGGCGACAGTCCGACGGTGAAACACTGGCCGAGCTTATTATCGGCGAGGGTGTGACCATAGCCGTCGGAGTCCCGACAATCTGGCTCGCTCTTTTCGACCATCTTGATGCGAAGGGCCTGGAAGTGCCGAGCCTCAAACGGATCATGGTTGGCGGCGCGCCTATGAATGCCGCGCTGATGCGACGGATAGAGTCGCGCGGGATTGCCGTCCAGACGACCTGGGGGATGACCGAGTTGTCACCGCTAGGGACGGCCGCGCCGCCAGGTGATGCCCGTTCACCGGACACGGCAGGGCGGCCAGCACTCGGAATAGACCTCATGCTGACGGATCACGAAGGCACGCCGCTGTCCACGCAGCGCGGGCATGAGGGGCATCTCTGGGTTCGCGGACCATCGGTTGTGGAGCGCTATTACGGGCAGGCTGAGGCCGCCACGAGAAATGGCTGGTTCCCGACAGGCGACCTCGCGCAAATCAGCGAGGATGGTCAGCTCTTTATCACGGGGCGGGCGAAGGATTTGATCAAGTCGGGTGGTGAATGGATCAACCCGACCGAGATCGAGGCGCTGGTTTCGGGCCTGCCAGAAGTGGCTTTTTCTGCCGTTGTTGGCCGTGCTCACGAGAAGTGGGGCGAGCGTCCCGTACTGCTCGTCCAGTTCCGCGATGGCGAGAGCCTGGAGGATGACGACCTTCTGGAGGCGCTGAAGGATCGTGTGCCGTCATGGTGGTTGCCGGATGCCGTAATCAGCGTGCCAAGTATGCCACTCGCCGGGACAGGTAAGATCGACAAAGTTCGCCTGCGCAGCCTTTATGGCGCAGCTTAACAGGGTGAGGAGCCGACATGAAAAGATTGAACTCCACATTGCTCGCGGCCGGTCTGGCGACGTTCGCCCTGACAGCCTGTTCCAACGAGACCACGACAGCAGCGTCTGCAGTGCCATCGTCGGATGCGAGATCGGACGAACCGGTAACCAGCATCGATCAGGGGGCTCTGAAAGGTGTCAGAGAAGGTGAGGTCAATGTTTATCGCGGTATTCCGTTTGCCGCACCACCGGCGGGTGAGCTGCGCTGGAAGCCGCCCATGAAACCCGCCGACTGGGACGGTGTTCGCGATGCCAGCGCGTTCGGGCCAAGCTGCATGCAGCCGCCGGTGCCGCCGACAAGCGTCTATTACGATCCGCCAGAAGACTCTTCGGAAGACTGCCTTTCGCTGAACATCTGGGCACCGGCTGATGTGGAGGATGCCCCCGTGGTCGTCTGGATCCATGGCGGTTCGCTGCGCATCGGCGGGGCGGCGCAACCTGTCTATGATGGCACCGCCTATGCCGAGCGTGGCGTGGTCTTCGTCTCGATCAATTACCGGCTCGGCGTGCTTGGCTGGCTTGCCCATCCAGACCTGATGGCAGAGAGCCCGGACGGGCTGTCCGGTAATTACGGCTTGATGGACCAGATTGCGGCACTGGAATGGGTTGAGGACAATATCGACGCCTTTGGCGGCGATCCGTCGAATGTTACCGTCATGGGTGAATCTGCCGGCGCGCTCAGCGTGACCTACCTCCTGACAAGTCCGCCCGCTGAAGGCCTGTTCGACAAGGCGATCATCCAGTCGACAAACACGCGCAATTTCGCCGAGCTTGGGCAGGCAAGCTATGATCTGCCTGCAGCCGAGACGATCGGTGCGGAACTACTCGACACGCTGAATCTCGATACGCTCGAAGCTGCCCGCGCGGCTGATGCGCAGAATCTCACGACGCGCGCCACGCTAGCCGGATACGCACCATCGGGTACGGTGGACGGCAAATACGTTCCGCGCCAGCTCAACGAAGCGTTCGACGATGGCGACTTTGCCAAGGTGCCCGTACTCGCGGGCTTCAACAGCGGCGAGGCGCGGACCTACCGCATGCTGCTGCCGAAGAAGCCTGAGACAGCAGAAGCCTATGAAGCCGCGATACGTGCGCGCTATGGCGAACGAGCCGACGATTTCCTCGCGCTCTATCCTGCCGAGGACATGGTCGAATCCATGCTGGCAGTGAACCGGGACAATGTCTTCGGGTGGTCGACGGAACGCATCGTGCGCAGGGTCAGCGAAAGCGGCTTGTCAGCCTATCTTTATCTCTTCGATTATTGCTATCCAGAGATGGCGGAACGGAACCTGTGTGCCTTTCACGCCAGCGAAGTACCGTTCGTGTTCAGCACGGCCGAAAAATTAGAAACCTATCCTCCGGAATGGCCAAAGCCGCCTGTCGAGGAGGCTGACGTGCTGGCTGATGTGTTGGTGGACTACTGGGCCTCGTTTGCGGCAACCGGACAGCCGGTGAGCGAGAATGGCCCGGAATGGCGCCCCTACAGCGATGGCGAAGCCTATCTGCATATTGATGAGAGCCCGGAGCTTCGCCAAGACGTTTATCCCGGCATGTTTGAGTTTCACGAACAACTGTTTCAGGAGCACCGCGCGGCGGATGAGGGGTGGTTTCTGGGCGTCGGGCTCGGTGCGGAGCCGCTCGAATAGGCGCACTCAGTCGCTGGCCTTGTTGGGTGCCGTGAAGGTCATGGTGCTCTCATAATTGTCGCGCCAGTTTTCCGGCGGCAGGGGCAAGGCGCGGCTCTCGCTGGCCCGGGCGGGCGTGAAGGCTGGGAGTGGCTGCGCGGAGCGCACCTGTTCCAGCCAGATCACGCCATCATACTCCCCGCTGTTGCCCCGCGTGGTGACAAGGTCCATGTCCCCATCGCGATCCATATCGATTGGAATGAAGGCGTCATACATGCCGCGGACGCGCCGCGAGATGTCGTGCCGTGTCCATGTGGCCGTCGGATCTCCATGATTTTCGAACCAGGCGATCCGTCCAACGGTGGAGGATGCTGTTACGCCCGGCTCGTCGAAATCCCGCGATGCGCCGGAATAGCCGCCCTTCAGGACGTTCAGGCCCGAATAGCCCCCGGTGACGGCATCGAGATCACCATCGCCGTCGATATCCGCAACCGCAATACCGATGACTACGTCCGGAAGAACGTTGCCAATGCGATGGAATGTCCAGGGCGCGTCCAGGCTCTCGGGCTGTTTCAACCAGCCAAGCGAGCCCATAAGCGGCGAGCCCTCAAGAGCGGCTGGCGTCTCATAAACCGCGACGGCCATGTCCTTGCGCCCGTCTCCGTCAATGTCGGCGAAGTCTGTTTGGAAGCCACTTGATGAGCCTTGCCAGTCTTTCGGCGCTTCGAAGCCCGGTACGATGGCGATAGGATGGGGCGTTACCTCGATGCCGCCGTCGCGTGAGCCGGTGTTTTCCAGCACAGTCATAGTCTGGTGCAGGCGCGCGGCGGCGAGCACATCAAGATCGCCGTCACCATCAATGTCCACCGGCATGGCCGTGTTCGGGACGACCTCTCGTGAAAGTACCTGCTCGCGCCAGCTGGAAGCCTCCAGCGGGTCGCCATCAATCAGGAAGAGGGAGGTCGGTCTCGCGGCAGACGGCAGCGAAGGGTCGATGATATCAGCAGCGCCCTTGTTGGCGCCCAGCACGTCCAGGCGACCGTCGGCGTCAAGATCGGCTATGAACACGCGCAGCCAGGAGCCGCGCCCTTGCGTGATGGGAGGAATGAGACTCGACCAGGTAGCGGTTCGGGCCGCTTTGCCGGGGTTCTGGAAGTAGATGAGATGAGCCTCTTCGCAGGCTGCGACCAGATCGGGCCAGCCATCGCCATTGAGGTCGCCGACCGCAACATCCTCGATCGCTGCTACCTCGGCGCCTTCGCCGATCGTGATATTGATCCAGATGTCCGGATCATCCGTGCCGAAGGCGATGCGCAGATGATTTGAGTCCTCATGCACCGAGACGATATCGAGGAAGCCGTCCCGGTCGAGGTCGGCCATCTGCAGGCCATCAGCCCCGCGGATAGGCACGCTGTTGTTGATGCCTTCATCATCGATCCGGTGTTCTCGCCAGGAGATGAACTGCCCTGCCGGCGTCTGCGCCTGTGTAGGCGTATCGGCTACGCTCAGCTCAGTGGGCGCGTGCAGACAGCTGGCAATGGCCAGCGCTGCCGCAGATACACCTGCGCGCCGCATCAGGCTTGCCGCCGTGCGATGTCATCGCGGACCTTGTTCGCGGCCAGGATATAGTGAAGGACCGACCAGACCGCCGCGATAGTACCACAGATCATCATCGCCGTGCCGAGCGGAGCGTCGAGGCCGTTCCGGGTAAACGTATCGCTCATGAAGCCTACGATGACAGGACCGAGCCCGAGGCCAATCAGGTTCAGAACGAAGAACAGCACCGCAGAGGTCAGCGCGCGCATCCGCCCGCTGACGAGATTGTGCGAGACCGCGAGAACGGCGCCGAGATAGGCCGCCGACAGGAAGTGGAAGGGCGCCGTCAGGATCAGGGCGAAATAGACATCACCAGCAAGCAAGATCGCCAGCTGGACCGGAACAAGGAGAGCCGTCAGGATGGCCGGCACCCAGAGATACCAGCGCACATCCTTTGCGCCGAACTTGTCGGCCATCCAGCCGCCGCAGAAAGAGCCCAGCCCCCCGCCGAGCCCGGTGGTCAGAGCCATCCATGCGCCGATTGTGCCGAGGTCCAGCTCATAGGTGCGTAGAAAGTATGAGGGAAGCCAGTTGCCTATACCGTAGATTATGAAGGCCTGCAGGCTGGCAGCAAGGGCAATGTGGCGGAAGGAAATGCGTGTCCAGAGCAGGCGTGCAACGTCCTTGATCGGAGGGGCAGGTTCGGACGCCTTCTTGTCGCCTTCGGACCAGCCGCGAATTGGTTCGCGTACTGTGAACGTCAACAGCAAAGCCAAAGCGATACCGGGGACGCCAACAACAAAAAAAGCGAGGCGCCAGCTGAAGGCGTCGGCAAGAAAGCCCCCTAAAGCGAACCCGATCAAGATCCCGATATAGATCCCAATGGAATAGACGGATAGCGCCACCGCCCGGTTCTTCGGTTTGAAGATGTCGGAAATCATGGAGTGCGCCGGCGGGCTGCCTCCGGCTTCGCCGACGCCAACACCGATGCGCGCGAGAAGAAGATGAGCGTAGTTTCCCGCAAGCCCGCACATCGCGGTCATCACACTCCAAACTGTCAAGGAGATCGCGATTATGCTGCGCCGGTTTCCTCTGTCCGCCCACCGAGCGATCGGAATGCCGCAAATCACGTAGAACAGTGCGAAAGCGAAACCGGTCAGGAGTCCAAGCTGGGTGTCTGACAGGTCAAGCTCAGCCTTAATCGGCTCCTGCAGGATGACCAGGAGCTGGCGATCCACAAAGTTGAATACATAGACGACGGTCAGGACCATCAGGACGTAATAGCGATAGAGCGGTTTGGAATAGGGGGTACTGGCAGCGCCGCTTCCCTCTTCGGACGACGTCTTTCTGGCGGCGGGGACGCCGCCGGTCATGTCGGTGCTCATTTTTCCTCCCGTGGGCTTCAATGTCCCATTGGTTGCGTCACTTCGAAGAAGGGGCCGCGACCCGCTTCACTCCCGTGGCACGATATTCACTCAATGGAGAGTGAAGTCAACATATGCCGAGTGAACAGGGAGGTATTGTGAGTGCAACTGCGCCCTGGCCGACCTTTGGGCGGACAGTCACTGCCAAACGGTGGTGGCGCACGTAATCATGTACGGAGACCTCATCCAGCAGGTGCCTCAGGGAAGGCGCCCGGCGCCGCTTTCGTTCTCAAAAGCAGGATGACAGAGTCCCGTTAAAGACCGCACTGCTCCGAGGGAACTCCGGTACGGTTCCATTGCAGCCCTTTGGTCGGGAGGGTCCACGGCGTGTACGCCACAGTCATTCGCTCACCCTGCCGAATAATATTCAGCTTGATGCTGCTACCTGGGCGGTCATCTTCGGCGGCCTCCAGCGTTTCCGGGTTCTCTATGATGTCATATCGTTGCAGGTCAGCCTGGGCGGCCGGTGAGCCGGGGGTGACGGGACCGATACGGGTGCGACCCTCCTCGTCCGGATATGGTCTGAAGCCACGGGCAAAATTGCGCAGCTCTCTCTCTTCGCCCGAGAAGCAGGGGCCAAAGAGATCCATCGGCAGATCCAGCGGCTTGCCGGACATGATGGCGTCGAACTCTTCGCCACCGCTTTCGCCCAATGCGTCACTGACGATCTCCCGCCAGAAAGCGACTGCGTCATCGGCCGCATCACGTTCTTCAATGAAGCGGAAAATCAGGTCGTCGACACGTTTGGCGCCATTCGTGGCCTGCCGCATGCGATAGTCGAGCAGCGCGAAGTAGAGCGGGCCGCGATTATAGGGCACGAGTTGCGCGTTGGAGTCAGAGAAGAAGAGGCGGGTGACCTCCTCATTAGACAGGCCGCTCTGTGGGTTCGTGTAATAATTCAGGGCGTGCGCGTTGAAGTCCTCGATAAAGCTCTCAAGGGTCGTGAGACTCGCCCGATAGGGCAGCACGATGGTGTAGTAGGACGTCGCGCCTTCTGAATACCATTGCTGGCCACCGGCGCCGCCGCCTTCGCCATACCCGCCGACGAAGTGGTGGATGGCTTCATGCGCGAGCAGTGAGCGGACTTCTTTCGGATCGCGGTCTTCGCCTTCCACGGTTCCGAAGATGAAGGAGTTGTAGCCGCCGCCACCACCGCCCTGAAACCGCTCGGTCGTGCGCATGAAAACGCGGAATGCATCGACGTCCTGCCCGAAGAAGTCGACGAAATAGTCATAGGCCTCCTGGGTCCACTCGGCAGCCCCCTGAAGGTCGAACGCGGCGGGGGTCATCCAGTAGACGACGAACGCGCCTTCGCCATCCTCCGGCTGGCTCTTCAGCGGGCCAGCCATGAAGAAGGTGTTGTTGAGGTCCTGCTGGTCCACACGCGCGCGGGCCGGGCCGGGCCCAAGGCTCGATGCAGCGCGGGCGTTTTCCGGCATTTCGGAGAGGTCCCACTCAAGCTGAACATCGCGCGGCCAGTCATTCACGGGCAGGGCAAGCATCGTATTGCCGGACCCATAGACGCCCCACAGTTCCGTGCGCGTATCGATGAGAGGCCCGGGACGCGTACTCGCCGTGATCACGCGAGGCTCAATGGTGTAGTGAATTTCGACATCCCCCGCAGTGTCACGCTGAACGATCCAGCGCCGGTCCTGACGGAAGTTCGAGGGGTCTTCCGGGTCTTCCTCGATGGTCAGCGCAATGGGGCCGAGATCATCGCTCGCCGTCAGCGTCTGAGGGTCGGTGAGGGCGCTTGGCGCCATGACGCGGACAATCGCCATGGAGAGAAACGTATCGCCTGCTTTCAGCGCGGGGGCGGGCACCTCTATTCTCATGTCGAGTGATGACACCCGGTCGCTGTTTTCCAGCCTCGGCGCGATCTCGATACGCATCACTTCGCCTGCACTATCGATATGCTTTGCCTTCTCCGGTGCTGCGCAGGCGGTGAAAAAGAGCACTGCTGCCAAGGCGATGACGCCAATTGATGACCACTGGCCTGAGGGGAGCGGGTTATTCATTCTGTGCCTCGTGTTTCTTCATCTCAGGCTAAGCAGCGCTGGAGGATTATCTAGGCGCTTTGACTGTCTGTGCCGTCATTGCGGAAAGATCTATGCGCGCCTTCATCCTGTCAGGAATGGACCTTCCGGTAGCCCGAAGCCTTGGAAGGCTTATGCCGAAGCGCGCTATCTGGAAGGCAATCCATGCGCGCGGATAAAGAAACGGCTGGAGCTTCGAATAGCTCTTTCAGGTTCATAATGAGAGAAACTTCACAGCCGAAACCGGGGAGCGTTCACATGAGACGAGGGAAAGGTCAGAAAGTGGAAGCGAGGGGCTCAAACCTGCACATTCTCTTCAAGGTGGCAGTGCTGGCCTTACCCGGCCTACTCTACGTTTCCTGTCAGATGGCACCCACACCTGCATCGGAAACAACAACCCTGGCTCTTGTTGAAGCATCGACAGACCACCCCGAAGACTTTGGTTACACTGTGACCCTGAAACCGACCCTCGATGATGAGGGCGTCGTTGATGCGATCGAGGTGGGCTCGACGCTGACAGGCGGGCTGGCGGAAGGCGAAGACCGGCTGAAGCTGATGGCGCCGGTCGTCTATGTGAACGTCATGGGCATTGCCGACCGCATCACCGACCTGACGGTGAACGATGCGGAAGGCGCGATCCCCTTCACGACCGCCGAGGACGATCCCGTGCCAGGCGGCTATCCATACTTCCGACACTGGACCGCCACCCGTGATGTCCAGTTCCCTGTGGAGATCAGCTATCGCGCCCTGACCCAGCCGGAAGGCGGGCCGCGCGGCCCGGCCTTTGGCATCCGGCCATCCGCGGGCGGCATCAGTGGCGCTGGAGCGGGCTTCATGCTCGTGCCGTCCAATGCGGCGTCTGAGGCTTCTGTGATCGAGTGGGACCTTGCTGCCTTCGAAGGGCCATCGGTTGGCGTGACGACCTTTGGCGATGGTCGCGTGGTGGTCGATGGTGCACCGCCTGCCATCATGCAGGGCTGGTACCTGGCCGGGCCGGCCGAGCATTTCCCCGAAGACCTGTCAGAGGGTGCTTTCCATGCCTACTGGCTTGGCGATTTCCCCTTCGACGAGCGCGAGGGCATGGCCTTCACCGCCGAGATGTATGACTATTTCGAGGACTATTTCGACCATCTGGATCCGGCGCCCGAGTACCGGGTCTTCATGCGCCTGCTCGATACGCCTCCCTTCGGCGGCGGAACGGCGCTGGCGAATTCCTTCATGTTGTCACGCGGGCCGCAAACGCCCGAGGAAGATAACGATTATGCCGATATCCGCATGGTCTTCGTCCATGAGCTGTTGCACCAGTGGGTCGGTTCGGTCGAGGGCGGGTCGATTGACGAGAACTGGTTCTCAGAAGGCCTGACGACTTACTACCAGTATACGCTGCCGTTCAAAGCCGGAGAGATCTCTTTCGAACGCTATGTCGATGGCCTGAACCGGCTCAGCCGCAATTTCTATACGAATCCGGGCCGCGACTGGTCGATCAGCGAGATCAAGCAGGTCGGCTTCAATGACAACGATATCCGCCACGTTCCCTATCAGCGCGGAGCGCTCTATTTTGCCGATCTCGATGCGCGTATCCGTGAGGCGAGCGATGGCGAGCGGGACTTCCACGATTTCATGAGCGAGGTGTTCGTTGCCCGCGAAGCTGGCGAGATCGTGCTCACGCCGGACACGTGGCGGGATCTTGTAAGCGAAGAGACCGGCACGGACGAAACGGCGTTTCACAAGGCCCTTCATGTCGATGGCGACGTCTTCTTCCCGGCGTCAGACAGCTTCGGGCGTTGTGTGGAAGGTGTGCGCACAGAGATCGAGGAAGACGGCGAAATCTATCCGGCGATGCGTTGGGTCCCGGTCGAAAGCGTCGACCCGGACGCTTGCTTCACGACAGGAGCCAACGAGTAGGGCGATGCGGGGAAAGGGCTTCCGGCGCGCGCGCCGATTCAGAACATCTATGCGCGCAGGCAGGGTCGGCTTGAGGCCTTTGCATAAAAAATCTCGCAGCGGGACCTATTGTCCTCCTCGGCGAGATGTCCGGCGCGAGCCGGGCGTGTAGAAATGGGGTCAGGTCAAGTGGATGCACCGAGTTTCAAAACGGATGGGGAAAGCTGGATCAGCTATGCCCACTGGGTACGCGACGCGCTCGGCCTGATACGAAGTGGTACGCCCGGCAAGATCGGTCTGTTCGAAAGTTCGGTACCCGAGCCGACAGCCATGCTGGCGGAAACCGTCTCGCAAGCTTTTCGCAACGGCGTGCCGTCGAGCTATCAGAGCGTCTTCATGCGCAGCAATAGCGATCTCGTTTCGCGGCTTTCCGAGCGCTACAGCGTGCCGGTCCGCCATATCCATTGCACGACCGGCGCAACATCTGCGATTCAGCTGATCTATCCAGCCTTGCTCGAACGGGGAGATGATGTCCTCGTAGAGCGGCCGGGCTTCGACATATTCGCCAACTATGCAGGCGATGCCGGCATGAATGTCGGCTTCTTCGAACGCAAGGCGCCAGACTTCGGGCTGACGATGGAAGCCGTGCTGCAGCAGCTTGGCCCGGGCACGCGCATGGTTGTTATCTCCAACCTGCACAATCCGAGCGGAGCGCAGGTCAGCGAGGTAGAACTTGCCCGCCTCGCTGAAGCATTGAATGCGCGGGACATCTATCTGCTGGTGGATGAAGTCTATCGCGATTACCAGGAGGATGCGCCTGCGGGGCTCGATCTCGACCGCCATCCTAATGTCATCCGTATCGGCAGTCTGACAAAAATTTTCGGCATGAGCACGCTGCGCTGTGGCTGGATCTTTGCGGCGGGCGACACGATGAGCCGGCTCAAGGCGCATTGCGATCGGGTGGATTTTTCTGTCTCCAAGTTTTCCCATGCGGTGGCCGCCGAAGTACTGGCAAGGTCGGCGGACTATGACACCTGGCGGCAAGGCTACATGACCGCGGCGCGCCCGGTCGCGGAAGCGGCTCTCAGGGACATGGCCAGCCGCGACCTGATTGACATCTCCCTGCCCCTGGAAGGATGTATCTGCTTTCCGAAGATACGAGGGGTCGAGGATACGGTGGCTTTGTCACGCTGGTTGATTGCACGTCACGGCGTGGTCGTTGTGCCGGGTGAATGTTTCGGCATGGCCGGCCACGTCCGCATTGGCTATTCGCTGGAAGAAGCCGAACTCCGCAAGGCGTTCGAGCGGCTCGCTACCGGGCTTGGCGAGTATCAGGAAAAGCTCTCGGACAAACAGCGGATCGCCTGATGGCCAGGCAGCCTGAGACCGCGAGCGAGCTGAAACGCAGCGTCGGCGTCATGGGCGTCGTGTCGCTCGGTCTCGGAACCGCGATCGGTGTCTCGGTCTTTTCCATCCTCGCGCCAGCCACGGCCCTGGCCGGACCGGCGATGCTGGTTTCCATGCTGGTTGCGATGGTGCCGATGATCGTGTTCGGTTTTGTCTATGCCTTCATGGGCTCTGCGGCGCCGGTGACGGGGGCGTCGTTCGAATGGCCGCGCCGCTTCGTGCATCCCTTTCTCGGCTTCTTCATCAGCTGGCTCAGGATTGCGGGCAGCACCGCTGCGGTGATCGTGCTCACAATGGTCCTTGTGTCCTATCTCGGAACCGCCATAGACGTGCCGCTCAAGCCCACCATGCTGGGCATTCTCTTCTTCGTCCTGATTGTGAACCTGATCGGCGTTTCCGCGGCCACGGTCAGCCAGACGGTGATGCTGTTCATCCTGCTGGCAACCTGCGCGATCTTCACCTTTGGCAGCGTGCCAGCGATCTCCACGGAGAGCTTTACGCCTTTCGTTAGCCACGGCGTCATCGGAATCCTCGCGGCCGTGCCGCTGATGATCTCGCTCTTCCTCGGAATAGAGAGTGCGACCGAGGTGGGCGGAGAGGTAACGCGCCCCTCCCGGACGATCCCGCTCGGCATAAGTATTTCCGTGCTGCTGACCGCCGCAGTGTACTTCGGGGTGGCCTATGCGGCGATCGGCGTGCTCGGCGCCGACGGTCTTGCCGCCTCCGATGCGCCACTCCTTGATGCTGCGATTGTGTCGCTTGGCGAACCCGGACGGTGGCTTATCCTGATCTCCGCGACGGTTGCCATCGGCAGTTCGATCAATGCGACCTTCATCATCATGTCGCGCTTTCTCTATGCCATGGCGCGTGCTGGGATGCTGCCCGGATCGCTCGCGCATGTACATGAGAATAGCGGCGTGCCACGCCGGGCCGTGCTGGTTGCCTTCGTGCTCTGTTGTTTCGGCCTTTTCATGCCGAACAATCTGGTTTTCCTGTTTCTGGCCGTGAACATTCCCACCATTCTCAAATACGCCGCGACCTGCCTGTCATCGATCATGCTGTTGCGGCGGGAGCCTGAGCTCTACGAGACATCCGCTTTCAGGCCTTCCCGAAGCGTACTCATGGGTTTTGCCGGAGCGGGTATCGTGCTTGGCGCGGCGATCATTGTTCTTGGATGGTCGGCGGACTGGCGTCCCTATGCGCTGCTGGCAGGCTGGGCCCTCGTCGGCTGCATTTACTATGCGGTCCTCACTAGGTCTGGCGGCGCGCGTCCGACCCTGCACGGGGCGGCTGGCTCCGGGACCGGGCGTACGGAATAAATATTCCCGAAGCAGGGCGTGGGGAATAGTTGTTGCCGAAGCCACCGGACTGTTCCCGCAAATAGTATAAAAAATCCGTTATGCGCTTCCTAGCGTTCTGATGGTCAGGGAAGATCGCGGGTCCTTCAAGAAAAGAATCCGCCACGTCAAATCTTGGAAGGGGTATGAAATGAAGGGTGAGGCAATTCTTAAGGGCTTGCTTGGCGGATGTGCCATGACTGCGCTCGTGCCGAACATCGTGGGTCTGGCGGCAACCGCCCAGGGACAGGGTGAGGAACCGGTCACACTCAACGAGGACAATGGTGAAGACGAGACAGCAACGATGGAATCAGTCGTTGTTACCGGCTCGCGTATCCGCCGCGAGGTCGCCTCGACCCCGGCGCCCGTGACCACCTATGGCGCGCAGAACTTCGAGGACCGTGGTCTCATCAGTGCCGCGGATGCGCTGAATGATATCACCTCCCTGCGCCCGCAGTTCAATCAGGCGGCAGGCGATGGCACTTCCAGTGGCTCGGGCCAGCAATTCCCGGAGCTCTTCGGTCTTGGTACCGGTCGTACGCTGACGCTGGTCAATGGCCGGCGTTTCGTAACGACGTCAAGCGGTCTCGGCGATGCCCAGGTGGACGCCAACATCATTCCGACCGGCCTGATCGAGCGGATTGAAGTTGTTCAGGCAGGCGGCGCGGCCGTATACGGTTCCGACGCGATTGCCGGTGTTGTCAACTATGTCCTGAAGGATGACTTCGAGGGACTGGAACTCGATGCACAGGTTGGCAATGCAGAGAACGGGAATTACCCGACCCATGCGCTTCGTCTGACGGCAGGCAAGAATTTTGACAATGATCGCGGCAATGTTTCGGTGAACCTGGAAACGTCCAGTACACCGCTGGCGCGCTTCTCAGAGTTCGAGACGTCCAACCGGTCGCGCATTACCCAAAGCAACCCGGCTGATACAGGTCCCGACGATGGTATCCCGTCAGTCCAGGAAGTGATGCCAGCCTATTTCTGGAACTTTAACGGCAATGGGGTGGTTTTCAGCGCGCCGGCTCCGCCGCCGCCTTTCCTCACAGGGCTTCAGTTCGCGCCGGACGGCTCAGTTGTGCCTTACAATCCCGGAAACATCCTCGGCATTCCGTTCGCAGAGGGTGGCCAAGGGACGCGTTACAGCGATCTGGCGGGGCTGCGCACAGGCGTGGACCGCTACACCGGCAATGTGCTGGCGCACTATGACATAAGCCCAAATCTGCGCCTCAACGCCGAATTGCTCTATGCCAAGACGGAAGCGGAAAGTGTCCCGCAGGGGACTGCCCGCACCGTTCTGAACCAGACCGACCCAGCGCTTGGCGCGATCATGTTCACGGCCAACAACCCTTATCTGAGCCAGGATGCGATCGACGCGTTGAGCGCGGCCAATCCTGGCTTCGCCTTTGGGGCGCCGCTCTGGCTGTCACGTCATTTCTATGATGATCTCTTCCCCAGCAACGTGCAGACCAACGATACCAAGACGATGCGGGCGATGCTCGGCCTTGAAGGGGATTTCAATGCCAGCGGACGCAACTTCTACTGGACGGTCTCTGGTAGCTACGGCCAGGTCGATGGCGAAGAAAGACGCTGGGGCGCGAACACGACACTTTTCAATCAGGCGCTGAACGCCGTTCGGGACGGTGACGGTAACATCGTTTGTGCCATCAATGCCGACGCCGATCCGTCGAATGACGACCCATCCTGCGCGCCGCTTAATCCCTTCGGGGCGGGCAATATCAGTCAGGCAGCGACCGACTACGTTTCGGTTCCCATTGGCAGCAGCTATGAGAACGAGCAGATCGATTTTCTGGCGACGATCGGGACCGAACTTTTCGAGCTTCCGGCAGGTGCGGTGGACGCGGTCTTTGCCTATGAGCATCGCCGCGAGGAAGCGAGCTTCACACCGCTTCGGGCAAACCAGCTTGGCCTGACCGGCACGGGTACGCAGGAAGTGGCGACGTCGGGCGATTACAACACGAACGAACTCTCGGTCGAACTTCTCGTGCCTGTGGTCGGCGGCGACTTCACTCTCCCGCTGGTGCAGAAGCTCGAGTTCGATGGCACCTATCGTTATGTCGACAACTCCATCGCGGGTGAAGAGTCGGTCTGGAGCCTCGGCACGCGCTGGGAGCCCATGGACGGGGTAACGGTTCGCGCCACCCGCAGCCGCAACTTCCGCGCACCGACGCTGACCCAGCTCTTCGCACCGACCACGGTCGTTGTGACAAATGCCGGTCTCGATCCGTGCGATGCCGACCGTATCAATGCAGGGCCTAACCCGGATGTCCGGCGCAGCAATTGTGAAGCTGAATGGGCGGCCAATCCACAATATGGCGATCTCGCAACTTTCCAGGATCCGGCGGAAAACTTCTCCATCACCGAGGTCACGACCGGCGGTAATCCGGAGCTCGAAAACGAGATCTCGAACACAACGACCTATGGCATCGTGGTCGACCGTCTCTTCGTCCCGGGTCTGACCTTCTCGGCAGACCGGATCGAGATTGACCTGGAAGATGGCCTGTCCGCCTTCACCAACGGCGACTTCATGGCCGCCTGCTATGACAGCTCGCCCCAGTCAGCCGATGTGTGTTCGGCTTTCACCCGCCTTCAGGCTGCCGACGGCTCCAATCCGCCCGGCACGGTGGTGACCGGACGCCAGACGACGTTCAATGCCGGTGAGATCATCTACCGGGGTGAGGTCTACTATCTGAACTATGCGTTCGACACGTCGGTCGGCGACATCTCCCTTGGACTGGAAGCCACGCACACGTCGGAACTCTCGACCTCTGTGACCGGCACCACCTTCAACCGGACCGACAACACGGTTGACCAGCCTGACTGGGCTGGCCGGTTCGATGCGGTCTACTCGACGGGGCCGCTGCGCCTGACCTATCAGCTGGATTACCTCGACAGCGTGAAAGCTGAGGAGGGCGCGACGATCGAGAACACGCCGCTTCCGGTCATCGACTCCAACATCACCCACTCGATTTCAGCGCTCTATTCCTTTGAGAATGGCGTAACCCTTCGGGCAGGTGTCACCAACCTGACTGATGAAGAGCCCTCCTATCCGACGCTCGCCCATGGCGATATTCTGGGGCGGCGTTACTTTGCCGGCATGAACATCCGCTTCTGATGCGGACAAGGCTGGTATTGAAGTTGAGAAATGGGCCCAGTCGGGCCGGGCTGCGGAGGACCAATATGGCGACCAGAACGATTGCCTGTCTGGCCACCGCAGCCATTCTCTCATCTTGCGCAAGTCTGGACGCGACCCCGGAGCCTTCGTCTCCGGAGGTGGCTATGGAGGAAGCGCTGGAGCGCTCTGTCCAGCGCGAGGGCATCTTTGGCGGTGAGCCCATCTCTTACACGGCGGCTGTGGAGGAGCTCGACCTGCCGGCCCGGGATGAACGCCCTGCGGCGAACCTGGTGTCGTTTTCCTATGTCGCGGACAGCCCGACAGCGGGGGCTGAGCGGCCGGTTCTCTTCGTCTTCAATGGTGGGCCGATTTCCGCATCGCTCTGGCTGCACATCGGCGCGGTCGGCCCGAAGCGGGTATCGGCGCCTTATGATCTTTCGGCACCGGTTGATGAATTCGAACTCGTCGATAATCCGCACGCGCCTCTCGATGTTGCAGACCTTGTCTTCTTCGACCCGGCCTCGACGGGGTTCAGCACGGTGGCTGAGGGAGGCGACCCGACGGCCTTCTTTTCGATAGAAGCGGATGCGGCGCAGTTCGTCGATTTCATCGAGGCTTGGCTTGAACGTCATGATCGCGAGGGCGCGCCCATCTACATCCTCGGCGAAAGCTACGGGACGATGCGGGCGGCGGAAGCAGCTGGACAGCTTGCCGAGCCGGGTGGCCCGCCGCCAGCCGATGGGGTCTTCCTCATGGGGCAGGCCGTCAACATCATCGAATACGCCCAGCGGCGACAGAACATCATCAGCTATGTCGTCTCCCTGCCGACGCTTGCCGCAATGGGGTGGGAGCAGGACCGGGTCGTGCGCAAAGGCCGGAGCTTCGAGACGTTCATCGCCGATGCCACCGCATTCGGGGAGACGGATTATCTGACAGCGCTCTTCCAGGGTAACCGGCTGGAGGGTGATGAGCTTCGGCGCATCGCGGACAAGCTGGAAGAATATACCGGTATTCCTGCTGCGTATTACGTCGAGAACCGCCTGCGCATCAGCAAGGAACAGTATCGCCGCGAATTGCTGAAGGCGGAGAGCAAGGTGCTCGGCCGCAGCGACGGCCGCTATGTCGGCGGTGATCCGCAGAGCGACGCTTCGGGCGTCGTGACGCAGGCCTACCTCACCTCCTTCACGCGCTATGTTTCCGAGGTTTTCGATCTGGAAATCGATGAGAGCTACCGGACGCTTGCGGAGGTCGGCGGGCTGAATGCCTGGGGATGGGGCGAGGCCTCGCCTTTCGGCCATTTCGATTACAGCGTCCGGCTCGAGAAAGCGTTCGAGGCCAACCCGGATTTCCGCCTGCTGGTCGGCAACGGGTATCACGACACGATGACGACGGTGGGGGCTGCGGACTATCTCGTCGCGCAGGCCGACTGGCCGATGGATCGCGTCCGCCTGTCCTACTATCAGGGTGGCCATATGGCCTATTCGAGCGACGAGTCGGCGGAAGCGTTCGGACAGGACATCCGTGACTGGATCGCCGGCGGTGAAGACTGGGCCAACGGGGGCGAGTAGCGAGACCCGGGATGATCTTCATCGACGCCGCCCGTGTTCACGAGTTGCTCTCCTATGGTGAGTGCATCCCGGTCATGCGGGACGCCATGGCAAGGCTCTCGGCTGGAGAGACCGAACAGATGCTTCGCCAGATCCTGCCGCTGGATCAGGGCCGCATGTTTGGCGTCATGGCCGGTACGATGGGGCCGGGCGGGGCATGGGGATCAAAGCTCGTCAGTGTCACGCCCGAACGCAGCGATCCCTCCATTCCGTCCCATCAGGGCGTCGTCATCCTCTTCGACCCGGAGACGGGCGCACCGGCCTGTCAGGTCGAGGCCGGGGCCGTGACAGCGATCCGCACCGCAAGCGCGAGCGCCATGGCAACCGATGTACTGGCCCGCGGAGATGCCCGCGAACTCGCGATCCTCGGGACGGGCGAGCAGGCCCACCACCATGCGCTTGCCATGCTCGAGGTGCGGACGATCAGCGAGATCCGCATCTGGGGGCGCACGGCGGCAAAAGTCGAAGCGCTCTGCCAGGCCCTCTCGCAGGAGACCGGCACTCCGGTGAACGCCTGCTCATCGGTCGAAGACGCCGTGTCTGGAGCCGATATCATCTGTACGGTCACCGCCGCGAGGGACCCGATCCTCCCGGTGTCATGCGTGAAGCCGGGCGCCCACATCAATCTTGTCGGATCAAGCTTTGACGGCCCACGCGAGATCAATGACGATCTCGTTGAGGCCAGCCGCTTCTTCGCCGATTCCAGCGCTTCAGTCAGGGCGCAAGGAGCAGAGTTCCGCCACGCGCTGAAAGCTGGCGCTGTCGATGAGACCCATCTTATCGGGGAAATTGGCGAGGTCATTCTCGGCAAGATTGCCGGCCGTCTCCGCGCAGACGACGTTACCATCTACAATTCGCTCGGGCATATCATCCAGGATATCGCCGCTGCGGCATTCATATTCGAAAAGGCGAGGGCAGGGACATGAGGACATTGAAGCGGCTGCAAAGTGGCGGCGCGTTTGCGCTGGGCCTGGCGTTGTTAACGGGGTGTGCCAGTGCGCAGGAATATGACCTCGCGACTTCCTCGCCGCTCGAGCAGACGTCTGAGGCCAGCGCCGATACGATGATGCCCGCGCCAGATGTTGACCCGGCCTACAGGGCGGTCACGCGCCATGAGATGGTCGCGAATGGCGAGCGCATCACCTATGATGCGATTGCCGGTGAGACGCTGCTCACCGACCTCAATGGCGATCCGACCGCGCGGATATTCTCCTTCACCTACAAGCGGACCGACGTGGACGATCCGAACCGGCCTGTCCTCTTCATTTTCAATGGTGGCCCCGGCTCTGCATCGCTCTGGATTCACATGGGCGCGATCGGGCCCCGGCGCGTCGTTCTCGATGCGGAAGTGAACCCTTCCAACGTTCCGCCCTTCGGGCTCGAGTCCAATCCCGACAGCGTTCTCGACGTCGCCGATCTCGTCTTTATCGACCCGGTCGGAACCGGATTTAGCCGCCCGGCGGATGGTGTCGATCCAAAGCGTTTCTGGGGCGTCGATGAGGATGCAGAGTCGGTGGCACAGTTCATTGAGCTTTGGCTCAGCGAGCATGGGCGGTGGAACTCGCCGAAATACGTGCTCGGTGAAAGCTACGGCACGATGCGCGCTGCCGTCCTGCCGCGCGCCCTCATGGGCAGCCCGATCTATAACGGTGTCATGCGCGGCATTACGCTGGACGGCATTATCCTGCTTGGAACGACGCTTGGGGGCCGCGGCGGTGAAGGCGAGCCTTCTGCAGAAGAGACAGCGGCCCAGCAGGCACGCACGCTTCCCGGGCTTGCGGTGACAGCGGCCTTTCACGGCAAAGCCTCCACGGCATCGACGGCCCCGGACACCATTTATGGCGAGGCGGAAGCCTATGCGCGCGGCCCTTACAAGGCGGCCTTGTTCAAACTCCAGAACGGGACGCTGGGCGAGGCCGAGCGTCAGGCGGTGATGGCTGAGCTGACGCGTTTTACAGGGCTTGATGCCAGCGAGATCGGCGAGGACCTCCACATCGGTGAGCGGGAGTTCGCCAAACTCGTATTGAAGGATCAGGGCCTTGAAGCAGGCATGTATGACAGCCGCTATACCCTGCCGCTGGCCAATACTGGTAATGACCCTGTGGCCGATGACCCGGCCATGGGGCGCTATGTGCCAGGTTTTGTCACCGCCTTTAACCAGATGCTGCGCGACGACCTCGACGTGGAAATTGCCCGGCCTTATCGCGCGATCTACTGGAAGGATCTGCTGCAGAACTGGAACTGGCAGCGCCGCGGTGTGGCGCCGGGCCAGAGCTTTGCGGTCGATCTCGCCTGGTCGATGCGGCGCAACCCGGACCTCCGGCTCTTCGTGGCGTCCGGTCTCTATGACCTGGTGACAACCCCGGCGGAAGCCTATGCACAGATTGCGGACTCGGGCGTCCCGCAGGATCGGGTGCGCTTCGAGGATTATCCATCCGGCCACATGCTCTATCTTGGCGGAACGGCCGAAGCGTTTGCCGATGATCTGCGGGAGTTCCTGACCGCTGGTTAGGCAGTACCGACGGCTTCGAGGAAGGCGTCGATATCGTCGGTCGTGTTGAACACGGAAACGGTCGGGCGGAAGCGATTGCGCGAGAGAGTTGTGACGATGCCGCGTTCCTTCATGGCGGGCGCGAGCCGTTTGTAGGCGTCTTCATAGAGCGCGGTGACGATCGGCGTGCGGGCATCCTCCGGCGTCATCAAGGTGAAGCCCTGAGAGCGAAGCCCCTGCTTCAAACGCGCCGTCAGCGTTTGCGCATGCGCCTGTATGGTCTCGACCCCGAGGTCAAGAATGTAGTCGAGCGAGGCATTGAGCTGGGCGATGACGGTGTGCGAATGCGTGCCCAGCGCGAACCAGCCTGATGCAGTGTCGGCAAATTCGTACTCCACCAGGTCCTCGCCCGGGGCATCGAAGGGATACATGTGCGTCGAGAACTGGCTGATGCCGTAATAGCCGTAATTGGTGCGGGTGAGATGCTCCATCGCGCCCTTGCGGACATAAAGGAAGCCGAGCCCGAAATCCCCCATCAGCCATTTGTAGCTGGCGCAGGCAGCGAAATCGACGCCGCTGGCGTGAAGGTCGACAGGAACGCAGCCGGCTGCGTGAATGATGTCGGCATAGACGAGGGCGCCGCGTGAGTGGGCAAGGTCGCAGACCGCTTTCAGATCGTGTTCGAAACCGTTGATCGTCGAGACGAGAGACAGCGAGACGAGCTTCGTGCCTGGCGTTATCGCGCGGTCCATGTCCTCCACTGAGATACGGCCATCGCGCGCCTCGACCCAGGCGACCTCGCAGCCCTGACGCTCAAGCTCTCCATAAAGCGGGAAGGATCCGAAAAAGTGCAACGTGTCGGTCACGACCTTTGCGCCTCTTTCGGGCAGGCCGAGGGAGCGCACGATCATCTGTTCGCCAGCGGTGGTGCTCTGGACCCAGGTGATTTCTTCCGGGTCGGCGTTGACGAGCCGCGCGAACTTTTCGATCGCAGCATCGCTGTTCAGCTCATATCCGTCATCCGGGGCATGCGTTTCGCGGTGGCGCAAATACGCATCCACTGATGCGCGCGCCTGCTTGCTGAAAGGGTGCTGTGATCCGGCATTCAGGTAGACCGTTTCGCCGAGCGAAAAGCTTGCCCGGTCGGGCAGGGCCGCCGGGACAGCTGCCGGCTGGCTCTCGACGGTCTGGGCAACGGCCTCACCCGTTGACCGACAGGCAGCCGGGCCCGCAAAGGCGGCGGCAGTCAGCGTGAGGGCTTCGCGGCGGGTCAGCGTCATGGTCGGCTCCTGAAGATCAGCGTCCATTCAACCCTAGTGACCTGCGGCGGCCAATCGTTTTCGAAGTTTGCCAATTCACCCGGCGCGGCGAATGAATAATTCTGCCTGCCGCAAGGAATCGCATGAATTTGCCCGCTCCTTTGCGCGGGTCTGCACAATCGGCATAGGAATCCGTCAGGGATCATCAGACACTGCCTGCTATGAGAGAACCTTCCCTGTCCGCGTTGGCACGGCTGTTTGCCGCCGGAGCCATGAGCGTCACCATCGCCGGGTGCATGACAGCACCGTCCGCCGCCGAGACTGAAGCGTCCACCGCCTTGCAGCATGTCACCAATGGCGAGGTGTTTTCAGTCGACGATGCGTTCAATGAAGGGCCGGTGCGCTATACCGCTCACTGGGACAGGCTGGTGCTCGATACCGACGACACAGGGGCCGAGACGACCATTTCCGGAACGGCCTATCTGCGCGACTGCGACTGCCCGGGTTCAGAGCGTCCGGTCATGTTCCTCTTCAATGGCGGGCCCGGCGCTTCGTCTTCTCCCCTTCACTTTGCGCTCGGTCCGAAAGGCCGGGACCGCGAGGAGGGGGAGACCGCATTCCCTGACAATCCTGTTACCGTCCTGCGCGATACCGACCTTGTCTTCATCGATCCGGTGGAGACGGGCTTCAGCCGGTCTGCCTCACCGGATGGCGAGAGCCGTTATCTTGGCATCGATGGCGATGTCGAAGCTGTAGGCGCTTTCATCCATTCGTGGCTGGAAGCGCATGAGCGTAGCGAGGCACCGATCTTCGTGACCGGCCAGAGCTATGGCGGCTTTCGCCTGGCGAACCTCGCAGCAGATCTTGATGACTTGAATGTCGAGGGCCTCGTCATGGTCTCGCCAGCGCTCGACATGGGGGGAGGGTCCAGCGATCTCGGCCACGTCTTTGCCTTACCGACAATGGCGGCAACGGCATGGCGGTTCGGGAAGTCGTCGATTGATGCGGCAGGCGAGGAGGAGGCTTGGGAGCAGGCGCGCCAGTTTGCCGAAACCGACTATCTCGTCGCGCTGCAGCGCGGTGACCTGCTTGGCGACGATGAGCGCGAAAGGATCGCCACTCGCGTCGCATCGATGACGGGGCTGTCCAGCGCGCTCATCATGGACGCTGACCTGCGGGTCGGAAAACAGGTCTTTCTCGAGAATGTGCTGGCGGACGAGAACAAGCTGGTCAGCCGTCTCAACACGGCGGTTACGCAGGAAAAGAAGCCGCCGGCCAATCCAGACCGCCCTGCGGGCGCGAACGACCCGTCGCTTGGCCTTGGCCGGTCCAACAAGATCATCGCGGAAGACATTGCGGATTACCTGAAGGCGCTGACGGGACTGGATCGGGAAGACGGCTACCGGTCGCTCAATCTCGATGCGAATTTCGCCTGGGACTGGCGACGTGCCGGTAAGTCTCCGGTCTTCAGTTTCAATGCAACGCCGCTGGTGGCCCGGTTCCTCGACAAGAATGAAGACGCCGGGCTGCTTGTCTTTGGCGGCTATCGCGATCTCGCTGTGACGGCGCTGCAGACGCAATACGCGCTTACCCATGCCGGGCTGCCACAGGAACGCGTGGAATACGTGGTGATGGCCTCGGGGCACTCACCGTTCGATGAAGAGGAACTGCGGGAACCGTTCGCCGGCCACATCCGGGCTTTCATAGCGGATGCGCTGGCCGACCAGGGGAAAGCAGGGGAGACACCGGAATGAAACTCACAGCACGCCTTTTGGGGCTGGGCCTCGTGCTCGCCGGCATCGGACCGGGCTTTGCGTCTGCGCAGCAATACAATTACGTGCTGATGCAGAACGACGAGAATGTCGGTTACCTGAAGGTCGACAAGGACGGCGCGACGGAGACGGTCGACTATTTTGTCGACAGCAATGGACGCGGTCCGAAGCACACCGAGGTCATCGAACTGAACGCTGACAATGTGCCTGTCGGCTGGACCGTTGAGGGCACCTCCCTGATGGGCGCGGACGTGAGTGAGACGTTCGCGCTCGATGAAGGCGCCGCGACGTGGCACAGCCAGGCCGACAGTGGCCGGGAGAGCGTATCCGGGCCGGCCCTCTACGCGATAAATGATGGCAGCCCTTGGGCCGACTTTGTCTATGCGCGGGCCCTTCTTGAGGATGACGACCGGTCGATGCCGGTCCTCCCGTCCGGCACGCTTTCGCTTGAAAAAGTCGATAAGGTCACGCTCGATCATGAGGGGGAGGCGCTGGAACTCATGATTTACCGCCTGTCCGGGATTGATCTCAGCCCGTCGCTCATCGCGCTCGATGATGAAGGCATGTTCTTCACCAATTTCTCGATGATCCGCGAAGGCTATGGCGACCTGTTGCCCGCCCTGCACGACATCTCGCGCGAGCAAGGCGACGAGCGGTTGACGCAATTGGCGAAGGACCTTCGCCACACGTCAGAAGTGCCTTACGCCATTGCGAATGTGCGCATTCTCGATCCGGTCAATGGGTCACTCGGTGAGCCATCGACGGTTTATGTGGACGCCAGCCGCATACAGCGGATAGCGCCGTGGAGCGGGCCGCAAGCGCTGGACCCGGGCATGACGGTTTATGACGGGGCTGGCGGAACGCTGATGCCCGGCCTCTGGGACATGCACTCACACGCCTCGTCCAGTTCCGGCCTCTACTATATCGCGGCCGGTGTCACTTCGACCCGCGACATGGGCAATGACAACGATTTCCTGACGCGGTTGATGGAGAAACAGGAGCAGGGCGCCCTGATCGGTCCGCGCATTACCCCGGCCGGCTTTATCGAAGGGCGCAGCCCTTATTCGGCCCGCCACGGTATCATTGCGGCCAGCGAGCAGGAAGCTGTCGATGCGGTCGACTGGTATGCCGAGCGCGGGTACCCCTTCATCAAGATCTACAATTCGACGAAGCCCGACTGGGTGCCCGCCATGGCGGCGCGCGCCGAGGCACACGGCATGGGCGTCATTGGCCATGTGCCGGCCTTCACCAACGCCGATACCATGATCAAGGCAGGCTATGACGAAATCACCCACATCAACCAGCTCATGCTGGGCTGGCTGCTTGAGCCTGGCGAGGATACCCGCACGCCGCTGCGGCTGACGGGGATGGCCCGCGGGGCAGGGCTCGACCTCGGGGCCGACAAGGTCAGGGCGACGATCGCCCTTATGCAGGAGAACGATGTCGGTGTGGACCCGACGGCCGTCATTCTCGAGCGCCTGATGCTGAGCCGTGCCGGCACCATCCAGGAAGGCGATGCGGCCTATCTCGACCATATGCCGGTTGGCTATCAGCGCTATCGTAAGCGGACTTTCGTGACGCTTGAAAATGATGCCGCAGACGCCGCTTATGTCGAGGGCTTCAACCGAGTTCTGGAGACCCTGAAGCTGTTGCATGATTCCGGGATCCGCCTCCTGCCGGGAACCGATGACAGGACCGGCTTCACGGTCCACCGCGAACTGGAGCTTTATGAAAAGGCTGGCATTCCGACAGTAGATGTCCTGCGCCTCGGTCTCTGGGGCCCGGCCGAGTATCTGGGTTATGGCGACGACCTTGGTACCATCGAGGAAGGCAAGCTCGCCGATTTCGTTCTGGTCGCAGGCAATCCACTTCGGGACCTATCTGCGATTCGCGCGCCACGAATGGTCGTAAAGGATGGCGACGTCTATTTCCCCGCCGAGATCTATCAGGCGCTCAGCATTGAGCCCTTTTCAGCACCACCTGATCTGATGGACGTGTCAGCCGGCAACGTCACCAAAGCCGAGCCGGCGCGCTATGAAGGCGATGACGCGTTCGTCGAGCACTTCCCGATGCAGGCGGACGGATTGCCAGTCGATCCTGCGACGCTGCCCTTCTCGGCGGCCGTGCGTGTTGGCGATATCATCTACCTGTCAGGCCAGATCGGGCGTGGCGGCGAAACCTTCGAGGAGGATGCCAGACAGGTGATGGATACGATCAAGGCGCTTGCCGAGCGTACGGGCACTGACATGTCAAACATCTTCAAGTGCACGGTGATGATCGACGACATGGACAAGTGGCCGTCGTTCAATGAGGTCTACAAGACCTATTTCGAGCCGGGCAAGATGCCGGCGCGCAGTGCCTTTGGCGCAGACGGCCTGGCGCTTGGCGCGCCGATCGAGGTCGAGTGCTTGGCGCATGTTCCGGGCGCGGGTGCCGTTCCTGTGGTCGCCGGCAAGGACGGGCCCGACTGGCTGGTGTGGACCCTGGGCGGGCTTTGCATCCTGTTGGCAGGCGGGCTTGGCTTTTCTCTCGGACGCCGCCGCGCCTAGAGCGCCATGCTGCCGCGTACAGGGATAGCCGTGGTCGACTTGATTTCGCCGAGCGTGGCAGTCGAGTTGACGTTCTCCACGCCGGGCAGGTTCAGCAGGAAGTCCATCAGGAATTCCTGATACCATTTCATCGACTTCGCCTGGATCTTCATCAGAAGGTCCATCTCACCGAAGATGGAATAGCATTCGATGATCTCCGGCGTGTTCTGGATTTTTCGGCTGAACGTCTCGCGTTCTTTCTCCGAGAGCTTGGCCACCTTCACATAGGCAAAGATATGCAGGCCATAGCCAAGCTTTTCGCGGTCCAGAATGGCGACCTGGGACTTGATGTAGCCCTCGTCTTTCAGCCGTTGCAGGCGGCGCCAGCAGGGCGACTGTGACAGGCCGACGATCTCGGCGAGTTCGACGGTGGAGACAGAGCAGTCTTTCTGAAGCTGCTCCAGAATCTTGATATCAAATATCGACAGTTCTTCACTCATTTGCCTAGAATATTCAAAAAACAAAAAATATGAAACTAGTTTTTTGGCCTTTGTCGCCAAAGGGATGAAAAACTATCCTCGTGGGGCGTGCCGTTGCCAGGCCACCCTCACATACTTTTTTGAGATTTCCCGATTTTTACGAACGTCGCCCGTCCGCCCGTTTTCTATGCAACAAATGAAGGCATGTTGGCGGCTGATCGACTGGTGTGCAACCAAGTGACGCCCTGATCATTCCTTCTTTCAAGCCCATGTTGCGGCGCACAACTCTGCGCCTAAGCTCGGGTGGCAGGTGTCGAGGTGATCTATGGCGCGCATACGATTTTCCCGAAAGGGATTACCAGTCATCCTTGCCGTGACCCTTCATATTACGAGTTGCGGGTCTGAGAATAAGGCGCCGCAAGCATCAGACCAGGAAAGTCAGTCATTGGCCGTGGCGGCGACGCGGCCGATGTGACACCACCATCCGCCTATCTGAAAGCCCAGTCTCTTCATGCGTCCTTCCGCGCTCTGAAGCCGGACCGGTTGGCCTCTCTTCTCCTTGATCGAGACCGCCTCAGGAATCGTGATGCATTGGTGGACCCATACTGGCCGCTGGCGCGGAGTGAGGTTCATTTGCCCTTGGCGACAGCTCGCGCCCGGGCGGAGCGTGCTTCCTCAGTCTACGAACTTGTGTCCATGCTCAGCGCCTCCGAGGCAATGGCGCTGTTGAACTCGCCCCGAGATCTGCAGGCCATCAGTTTCAAGTTTTCCTCAGTCCGGAACCCGAAACCGAGACCGGGCAGCCAGGCAACCACTCAACCGGTATCTTCTGGCACCAAGTGGATGTCTCGAAAGTAGGCTCAGTCCTCTTTGCCTGATGAACCTGTCAGGGCAGAGATCACAGTCCGTGCTGCGATCTCGCCGACCTTGACGATCTCTACTTGAGGGGCATCGTCGGCAAGTTCCACTGTCAGCGCCGCGACATCGAGCGTTTGCAGGGCCCAGTTTTTTGATGTGCCCGAGTCGGCGTTATGCCCGGAAATCCATTCGGGGTCGGGATCGATCCCTGCATCGAATGCCTGCTTCAGCGCACGCGGGAAGTTCATATCGGCAAGATCTTCCTCAAGAGGCGGCGTATAGACAAGGGTCTCCTGGGTCGAATGAAAGTCCATGAAGGCGACGGTTGTCCGGCCTTCTGCCTCGTTTCTGATGAAAGCTGTCGCTGCCTTGATGGCGGGCTGGCTCTGATCGAGCCAATCACGGTTGGTGTCCACACCGCCATTATTGTGGCGCCAGTTGCCACGGGCGAGGCCGTCCGGATTGACAAGCGGCAGCAGGACGATCCGTGTATTTGCGCGCGTATCCTCCGGCAGCGTCCGCATCAGCGTTTCGGCAAAGACCTTGAAGGTCTCCACACCGGACTGTTCCGGCGGGTGCTGGCCCGTAATCGCGAAAACAATGTGGCGCGCCGTTTCCGGGCCTGCCGTAAGGGCCTCCAGCGGCCGACCATCAAGGCTTTCTCCGTAGTTGATGAGGTCCAGCTTGTACTCACTGGCAAGGGTGCGGCTCCATTCTGCCATGTCTTTCGGGGTCATAACCGGCTGCGCGGCCACAAGAAGGTGTCCTGGCCCAGCGGGCAGGGTCAGAGTCGCGATATGGTCGTCTTCGCCGACCGACACGGCCTCACTCGGAAGCTGCTGCCACCTCTCGCCACCGTCGCGGCTGACCCAGGGATGGTAGCGATGCCAGTAGCCCGCATAGTCGAGCTGGAGCCTGATCTGTTTGCTCGAGCGGATGTCAGCCTCGAAGGCATACCATGGACTCGGATTGATCGGACCGGCAATCGAGGCCTCCGGCCATACTGTGAGCACTGGCCCAAGGGTAGAGATCGCACAGCCATGATGCCCCGCGCCCACAAAACCTGTGGTGATCCTGACCTCTTCTGTTTCGCAGAGAGTCGTCGTCTTCGGAGCAGGGGCTACCAGGTGGGCGCACCCTGTCAGCGTTAGTGCGGAAACAGCGAGGCCGAAGCCCCGCTGTCTCGCTGATGGCATCCGTGGCATTAGAAGCTCTTTCTTGCGCTCACATAGACGAAGCGGCCACGAGAGGAATGCAGCCCGCCCATATAGCCGAAGGACTCATCGGCCAGCGGCGGCTCCTCGTCGAACAGGTTACGAGCCCCGACACGCAGCTGGAGCGGCTTCTCCGTGGCATACCCGAACGTGTACTGCACATACGCATTGTGGCGAATGGCGGAGTCCACGACCCAGAAATCACCGGTATCGTCATTGGTAGCGCTGGTATCGAGTACATCGTCTATATAGCTCGTGTACCAGCCCGCGCCCCAGGCATCCATGCGCCATGTGGCTGACGCGCTCCACCGCCATTCGGGACGCCCATCCTGTCGGATCAGGTCACCCGCGCCTTCGAGAGCCGCGACTTCGCTGATTTCGCCAGCCTCCTGTGCGGCGAGGATTTCAGCCTCGCGCGGAGCAATATCCTGGTAGAACTTGCGCAGCTGGGCGACGTTCACCCGAAGGCCAAAATCCCCAAACGCCGTGTCATCGAGATCGTAATAGACCCCGATATCGAGACCTTCGACGTCGCGTGGCAGGAGGTTGAGGTAATTATCCTCGACATAGAGAACCTCGCCGGCCGGATCGAGCCCCGTGCCCGCATAGGCAGCGATGTCTTCGGCTGTCGGGTCTGCACGGACAACCGCCGGGTTGGAGCTACCGCGGGTCCGCAGGAGGTAATCGAGGATGAGGTGGTTCTCGTCACCGAAAATGCCGACAACGTCTTCCTGTTCGATTGACCAGTAGTCCAGCGTGACCTGAAGTGCGCCTGCTTCTTCAGGCAGGAAGGTCGCGTCATAGACGAGGCCGGCCGAAAAGCTCTCGGATTCTTCAGGGCCGAGATCGGTAGAGCCTTCGCGCTGACTGACAATGGCAGCCGCTTGCTCGCAATCGGAGAAGCTCGCAATACGGCCGGCTCGAAGGTCCGCCTCACACTGCACATAATCGGTCCGGGTGTTTACCCGTTCCAGGCTACGGTCGAATTGCTGCTGCAGGTTTGGGGCCTTGAACCCTTGCGACCAGGCTGACCGGAAGAGCAGGAAGTCAGCCGGCCGCCATGCCAGCGCCACTTTCGGTTTCGTGACGCTGCCGAACAGATCATAGTCCTCGTATCGAACGGCCAGCTGCATATTCACCGACTGGGCCAGCGGTATGTTCATCTCCGGCGACACGAGTGGAACTTGCATTTCAGCAAACGCCGAGAAAACGTCCCGCTCACCTTCGGAGTCGAGCGTCGGGCTGGACCCCATGACGTCGCTTGTCGCCTCGCCTGTGATCGGAGAGACAAACTCGATCGTGCCATCGAGGCGCGGGTCACGGTCATCCTCATAAGTCTCGTGACGGGCTTCGACACCGAAGGCAGCCCCGACAGGGCCAGCCCAGAGTTCAAACAGATCCGGACGTGAAAGCTTGAAATCCCACATGGTCAGGCTTGTCGACGACTTGCGGTAGACCGGGACGATGAAGCTGTCGATCGTGCCCGCATCGCTCGGCGTTGCGTCTCCGCTGTCGGAGATGGGGAAACCACCGCCATTAAACGGATTGTAGGCGTCCGGTGTATCGAGGCTCAGCGCTTCCAGGAAAAGCGTGTTCGAGGTCCGGGATGTCGTATCATTGGTCTCGGCCTCGGAATAGGTCAGGGCGCTTTCCCAGTCGAAGCCGGCCCATTCGCCTTCAAGACCGCCCAGGACACGCCAATTGGTGTTTTCAACTTCGATCTCACGAGCGCCGGCATCGACAAGACGGTAGCGGCGTAGCTCGACAGCGAGACCTTCGTCGGGCGTCCCGATTCCCTCGACGCGATTAGGAGATCCGACCGGGCCGAACGGGTTGTAGTAATTCTCCGCTGGAATCAGCATGCGGGCTGCACTCAGCTGGGCTGAACCAGCCCGCTGCGCCTTTGATGTGGCCTGATAAAGGCCAGCCTCACCGAAGAAGCGCAGGCTGTTGCTGAAGTCATGGTGCAGCGTGCCGAAAAGGTTCAGCCGCTCGACACCATTATTGATCGTGCGATCAGCATTCGTATTGTAGCGCTGAGCGACATTTCCGGACGAGTTGCCGTCATCGAGGCACAGACCGTCACCGAGCGGTGCAACACATCCATCAAACGTATCCGGCTGGACGTGAACACCACCGCCGCTGGTGGAAATACCGTCCAGGGAATACGTATCGCCGGTCGCCGGGTCGCGCAAAGTGAATGCGCCCCAAGGGGTATTGTTGGAATTGTTACGGAAGTTGAGGTCACCAGCCCAGCCGTCCGGTAGCCGGTCACGCAGGTCAGCATTTGCGGCGAAGTCACGCTCTGAGGCAAAGACAGGGTCCCGGTCCGTATAGGCTGCGAACAGCGCCATATTGGTGCGGCTATTGTTGAAGTTCTTGCCGGCTTCGAGTGTAAAGTTGTACTCGTCTGCTTCGACATCCGGTTCGGTGCCGTAGCGGGCGGAGACAGTCAGTCCCTCAAAGTCGTCCTTGAGCACGGTATTGACCACACCGGCCACTGCATCGGAGCCGTAGAGAGCTGAGGCTCCGTCCAGAAGGACTTCGACGCGGCTGATACCCGTTACCGGAATGGCATTCGCGTTGACGGTCGTCACCGGAACGAGGTTTTCGGACTGCGTGCCTGGGTGGTTCACCATCCGCCGCCCGTTAAGCAGAACCAGCGTATTGCCAGTGCCAAGCGCGCGAAGATTGATCGAGGCCACATCCCCGCGTGCGGAATTTACGCCGCCGGAAACGTTCTCAGTGCTGTTGAAACCGACATCACCGAATTGCGGGATCGAGCGAAAGAGATCATCACCGTCCGTTGCGCCGATCGCAGCGAGCTGTTCGTCACCGACGACTGTAACAGGAAGCTCGCCATCGACCCGGGCGCCGCGGATCTGGCTGCCGACCACAATAATGCTCTCGAGGCGGGCTTCCTCATCTGTGTCGGGGCGGGAAACAGGCGCCGCCGGCGGCGCGGGCTGCTCGACCTGCTGTGGCGCAGGGGCGCGTGGGGCGGGGGCCTGTTCGGCCTGAGCATAAACAAGTATTGCGCCAGACTCGTCGGTGCGCATCTGCAGGCTCGATCCATCAAGTAGGCGGTCAAGCGCCTCGCGATCGGATAGCCGTCCCTCGACGCCGGAAACTGATATGTTGCGGACCTGATCGGTGCGATAGATGAGATCGCGGCCGGACTGCGCAATGAAGGCATCGAGCGCCTCGCTGAGCGGCCCGCTTGGCAGGTCGAACGATTGAGCCGAAGGGCTCTGCACTTGCGCGAGCGTCGGCGATGCCGAGAGCGCAACGAAGGCTGCGCTGGTGAAAAGTCCTGCAGACCATTTTGCCATGATTGTCTCCCCAAACATGTGGGCCGGTGGCGGAATCCACCCCCCTTCAAAGGGCTAGGACGAGCCGGAAGAGAAAATCCCTCAAACTTTTTGACGCAATTCTGCAGGAAATGCGTCAGATGGTGCGCAGGCGGCCTGCGATTTACTTGCTGGACAGCTCAATCTGGCGCGAGCTGTAACGTACCTCGAGCCCAAGACCGTCTTCGGCAAGACGGGCAAACGCTTCGACATTATCGACTGGAAAAGTTCCGCCGATCTCAATTGCCCCTGTGGCTTCATCGGCAATGACAAGCCGGGTGGAATTGTAGCGATTAAACTCAGCGGCTGCTTCGGTAAGAGGTGTATTATCGAAACGCAGCCGCCCATCCCGCCAGAGCAGGCGGCTGGTAACCGTCTCCAGACCGGAGCTTTCAACAATCAGGCCGTCCGGGCTGGCATAGCCAATCATGCCGGGCTTCAGAACGCTGGCGGACTGCTTGGCTGCGCCAGTATTGCTGAGCCACACTGTGCCTACGCTGACAGCTACCTCAACGCCGGCCTCCCTTCGCTCGACGCCAAACGATGTTCCCAGCACTTCGACCTGACCATCACCGGCATCGATCCGGAACGGCCGGTCCGAATCAGGCGCGACATCGAAGAAGACTTCGCCCTTGAAGAGATCGACCTGGCGCTCCTGTTCACTGAACGCGACCGTGATGCTCGTATCGGTGTTGAGTGTCAGGACCGACCCGTCCTTGAGATTGATCGTCCGGATATCGCCATGCGCGGTCTGGTAGCGAAGCGGTGCGGGAGCCTCTGGCCTGCTTCCAAAAACCTCGAGTGAGGTGAACCCGACCACTGCCATCGCCACGCAGGCAGCTGCTGCAAGCGCCTGCACAACAGGCCGGCGAATAAAGGTTCGGCGCGGTGTGGTTTCGCCTCCTCGCAGCACTGTTAGTCGCTCTGCGCGCCTCCATGTGGAGAACATCCTGAGGAATGCTACGCGGTGTGCGGTATTCTTGTTGAGCCAGTTCGCAAATTCGCGATCCTCCTCGGCAAGCCGGTCGAGATCGCTGTCGGCGGCCAACAAGCCGTGCCGGTCCAGTTGGGCAAGCCAGTTGGCTGCTGCCTGTTCAACGGGCTCGGCGGAAGCAAGGCGGCTCTCAGCGTTCATGGCTGCGCCCCTTCCTCTTCGATTTGAGACGCTGCTGGCCGCGATCAACCCCAAGTCTGCCCAGCGCATCGGCAAGCAGACGTACCCCCTGGCTCACATGACGTTCCACCGTCGGCTCGGATACACCGAGCGCGCGCGCTGTCTCGCGTTGGGAAAGCCCCTGTATGCGGCGCATATGAACGATGTCGCGAGTGCGCCGGGGCAAGGTTTCAAGGGCTGTTCGAAGCATGGTCAGTTCCTGGCGGGCCGACACCGTATCGAACGGGCCGGCCTCGTCTGAGGAGACGTCCCAGCTTTCAAAATCCATCACGGTTTCAATTGAAACGACGCGCTTGCGCCTTATCAGGTCGATAATGAGATGGCGGGCGGTCGAATACATCAGCGCGCGCGTATTGCGTGGTAGCCCGTTGCTTGCCGCCTTGTAGAGGCGGCTGAACACTTCCTGCCGCAGGTCGCGGACTTCAAACCCGTCGGACCAGTGCCGTTGGAGAAAGCGCTCAAGCTCTCCCTCCAGTGGCAGCACTTCCTGCATGAACCAGTCATCGACGGCGTTCGACATCAGCCTGCGTTAGAATGCTTCCGGAGGATTGGAAAGCCACGGCGGCAGGTTTGTGAGCGATTGTGTCGGATGCCGCAGCCACATCCTTCAGTGCGTTTCGAAACCTTTTCGGGTCATTACACCCCACTCGGTGGACCTGGTCAGAAACTGAAAGACTCCCCGAAGCCGCCAGATATTGGGCCTGAAAACTGCCCCTATACGGAGGCCGTGATTGGACCATTTGCATCCAACGATCTTGCCCACTCTTTCAGTCTATCTGACCGTATCTGCGAATTCTGAAATTGCGCCGGTGAGTGTTGCGAGATCCTTTTGCTCGATCACATAGGCGGGCGTGAGATAGACAACGCGGCCGAGCGGGCGAATGAATGTCCCGCGCTCGATAAACCAGCTTCGGGCTGCACTCACGTCGAATTCATCTGCAAATTCAACGGCTGCCACGGCTCCGCAGACACGAACATCAGCGACTTGGGGAAGCTTTGAAAGCGGCATAAGCCTTTCGGTTAATTGAGCTTCTATCGTATTCACCTGCTCGAGGCGCGGCTTCGTTTCGAACAGGTCGAGCCCGGCATTGGCAACCGCGCAGCCGATGGCATGACCTGTGAAGGTTGGGCCATGCATCAGGGCATGATCAACGGAATCTGTGTGGAAGGCCTCATAGACCTTGCGACTGGCAATGGTTGCCGCCAGAGGCGTGATGCCGCCGGTTAGCGCCTTGCCGAGGCACATGATGTCTGGGATCACCCCGGCACGGTCGGCTGCAAACATCGCTCCGGTCCGGCCGAAACCGGTGAAGATCTCGTCGAAGATCAGCAGCACGCCGTGCCGGTCACAGGCCTCCCGCAGGGCTTTCAGGGTCTCAGGCGAATGCATGCGCATTCCACCGGCGCCCTGGATCAGGGGCTCGACGAGAACGGCGGCAATATCGTTATGGCTGGATAGCAGTTTTTCGATGACTGCCGTGCGATCGTCTGTATCCGGAAGGTCCACGACATATTGGTCCGGTACGACGCCGCTGAAGAGACTGTGCATGCCTTCCTCAGGGTCGCAAACCGACATCGTGGCGAAGGTGTCGCCATGGTAACCGCCCTTGAATGAGACAAACCGGGTGCGCCGTTCCCCGGCCAGGTTCATGGCGTACTGTACAGCGACCTTCATCGCGACCTCGACGGCGACAGAGCCGGACTCCGTGAAGAAGGTCTTGTAGAGATCCCCCGGCGCAATCTCCGCAAGGCGTGCAGCGAGCCGATAGGCCTGCTCGTGCGCAAGGCCGCCGAGCATGACATGCGGCATCGTCTCCAGCTGCTCATGCGCGGCCTTGAGCAGGGTGGGGTGATTATAACCATGCACGCTCGTCCACCAGCTGCCGACGCCGTCGATCAGCGTGCTGCCGTCTGCCATTTCAAGGCGTGCGCCGGACGTCGACACGATGGGCGCGGGGCCCGGTTGGGTCTTCATCTGGGCATAGGGCAGCCAGATATGCTCCAGCCCGGTCCTGAACCAGTCATTACAGTCGGCCATGTTTAGTGCTCCTGATGAGGCGGGTGACTTGCGGGGCGTAAGCAGGTCAGTAGGACATGCGCGAGACGAATTCGAGGATACGCCACTTCATGAGTTCTTTAGGGCGACTGACACGCCATGCCGAGGCGCGGCTGGAGCGGCTTCGGGCCGCAGGGCAGCACCGGGTCTTGAGGCCGACGCATCGCGCGACCGACGCTCGTGCAAGCCGGGCGGGCCGTGACCTCATTTCCTTTTGCGACAATGATTATCTCTCACTGTCCTGCGATCCACGGCTCATTCATGCGGCCTGCGAGGCGGCCCGGCATTACGGTGTCGGGGCAGGGGCTTCACGGTTGATCACCGGGGACTGTCCGCTCAATAGCGTCCTGGAACAGCGCCTGGCTGCGATGAAGGGCATGGAGGCCTGCCTTGTCTTCGGGTCTGGCTATCTCGCCAATATCGGTACGATTCCGGCGCTGGTCGGCAGGAACGATACCATCCTGCTGGATGAGTTTTCGCATTCCTGCATGCATGCTGGCGCACGCCTGTCAGGGGCGGAAATCCGTGTTTTCCGGCACAATGATGTGAGCCATGCTGCCGAACTTATGCAGGAAGCCACCGGCCAAATTCTCTTGCTCACCGAGACCGTCTTCTCGATGGACGGTGATCTCGCCCCTCTCGAAGAGCTGGCCGCACTTTGCGAGCGTCATGATGCCTGGCTGATGAGCGATGACGCACATGGTCTCGGAATAATGGAAAAGCCCAATCCGGCGCTGATCCAGATGGGAACCTTGTCGAAAGCTGCGGGGGCTTATGGCGGTTACGTCTGTGCGCCAGCGCCGGTCATTGATATGCTGGTCAGCCGAGCTAGAAGTCTCGTCTATACGACAGGGCTGCCAGCGCCGATCCTCGCTGCCGCCATAACTGCGCTCGACATCATGCATGCCGAGCCCCAACGCGCCGCACAGGCCAAGGCGAATGCCGCGCTGTTCTGCCAGTTGCTGGATCTGCCACCTCCGGATAGCGTCATTGTGCCCGTTATCGTTGGCGAGGAAGCGCGCGCGATGACAATTTCAGCCGCGCTGGAAGCGGAGGGCTATCTCGTTACAGCTATCCGACCGCCTACCGTGCCAGAAGGCACATCACGTTTGCGGGTCACCTTCGCATCAGGCCATTCCGAAGAAGATGTCCGCAGGCTGAGCAAAGCCTTGAGCGCGGTGATGGCGGCATGAAAGCCTACTTTGTTACAGCCATCGGCACCGAGATCGGCAAGACCTATGTAAGCGGCACCCTCCTGCGAGGATGGCGTCAGGCGGGCCACGCCGTTCATGCCTTGAAGCCCGTGATGAGCGGTTTTGGGGAAAAAGAGCTCAAGGTGTCTGATGCCGGCCAGTTACTTGCCGCCTGCGGAACAGCAGTGGACCCCGAAACGGTTTCCCGTATTTGCCTGCACCGCTTCGAAGCGCCGCTGGCACCAAATGTCGCCATGCGGCAGGCGGGCGTGAAGCAGGACTACCAAGCCATCCTCCGCTTCACGCGTGAGCGTCTTGCCAGCGCAACTACGGATTACTGCCTTGTAGAGGGCGCGGGCGGGGTGATGTCACCTCTTACCGATTCAGCGCTACAGATTGATTTCATGGCAGATCTTGGTCTGCCGGTCATTCTGGTTGCCGCGCCCTATCTGGGGGCTGTCTCCCACACCCTTACGGCCATAGATGCATTATCGGCGCGAGGGCTGACGCTTGACCGGCTCATTATTTCGCAGCCTGATCCGGCTAGCCCGGCCCCTTCCTCACTTGGCGAAGAAGTGGCCCTGTTCCGCCAGGTTCGCTACTCTGTGGTGGAGCATGGCGCCGATGATCTTTCCCTCCAGACGCCATATTAGTGGCGCTTGGAAATTTCCGGTCCTTCAAGGAATGTCACAGTGCCAGCAGGTCTCATACGGGCCCATGCCGATCGGGCCGCCGGGCGGAAGCGGCTTTGCTTCTGCGGCCGGTACGTCAAAGGCTTGCGGATCGTCCAGAAACGCATCGATCCGACCGCTGAGCCAGGTCGAATGGTCTCTGCCAAGCCCCATCAATGCTGACGAATAGGCTTTCAGTGCGGCTTGCGTCGCGGACTTGACGCCTGTCGTCGTATCGGCCTTGGCGAGGCCCATGAGTGAGAAAGCATAACGGGCGCGAACGGCTTCGGCGAGCACGCGGCCGCGTGATGAGTCCGGATTGCTCAGGACATGGGTCTGGATGTTTGAGAACATGGCCTGCGCACCCGGATTGCGGGCATCACGACGGTTGAACTCGATTAGCCGCGCGACACGTTCCGGCGCGAGCAGGATGCCAAATGTCATCGCCGCAGCTGTATCGGCCGCAGACGTCACATCGAAAGCTGGAGAGGCGGTGCCCGCAAACAGTTCCCGGTCATTGTCGGCGAGCGTGTAGTTCGCCACGGACGGCGTCAGCAGGTCGAGTACTTCATCGCTGAGATCCAGTGCTGCCGGATCGATTGTCTGCAGAACTGCGTCGAGGGCCGCGCGCTGGCGGGCTGGCCGGACGATCTCGGCGCCCGGCTGGCCGTCACCTCGTAGGCTGTAATTGAAGCTCATCCCGCCGATCAGCTTCGCGGCGGCGGCCGTCTGATAGCGGTGATAGAGATAGATCGGCACGATCACCTTGTTGAGGTCGGCAACCGGCTCGCCTTCGCGCACGCGGTCGCGTCCAAAATTGTCGAGGCCGATACGGCGAACCCGCATCGTTTCGTTCAGCGCCGCGACAGGATCGGGCCCATTATCCCAGATATTCCCTAAAGGATGGCCGGTGGCCGGGCTGCGCGCGTCCTCGTCGGCGACATAGATCAGGCCGTCAGAACGGGCATCCAGCACAAGCTGGTCACGTTCCGCCCTGGTCAGGTCGCCATAGAGCCAGGTGGCGGTAAACTTGTCCCACTCACCAATACCGACACCATAGACCTGACTGAAGTCGAGATCGCCATTGGACACGCGCACATCGGGGGCGGGGTAATCCATCACCGAGCCTTTGCCGTATGTGCTGGCCGCGAAATTGTGCGCGAAGCCGAGAGCATGGCCGATCTCGTGAGCTGATAGCTGGCGGATACGTGCGAGTGCCAGTTCAACAGGGTCTTCCGGCTGCCCCGTCCCCGTTTTCGATGTCCCGGCCAGGCCCTCGAAAATCATTCGGTCCTGACGTACGCGCAGCGAGCCCAGGATAACGTGACCTTTGAGCATTTCGCCTGTGCGCGGATCGGAGATGCCGCCGCCATAGGACCAGCCGCGCGTCTGGCGGTGCACCCACTGGACGACATTGTAACGGATATCCAGCGGATGCGCGTCCTCTGGCAGAATCTCTACGCGATAGCCATCAGGGTATCCGGCGGTCGCGAAGGCATCCCCCCACCAGCGGGCTCCGTCGAGCAGGGCATCCTGGATCGGCTTGGGCGCGCCCGGATCAATGTAGAAAACGATCGGATCAACTGTCTCGCCAGCCGCATTTTTCTCCAGCCGGTAACGACGGGCAAGGCGTGTCTCGACAGGCTCGGACAGGCTGGCGCTGTAATCATAATGAACCTCATCGATCACCCCGGCGCGTGGGTCAGAAGGGAGCGGCGTATAGCCCTCCTCAGGAAGACGCACGAAAGAGTGGTGCTGAACGAGTGTGGCATCACGGCCATTTGCTGCCGTTGTGGAGACTTCGCGCCCAGGATCGTCGCTGCTCAGGGTCAGGAAAACATCAATCTCGACATTGTCCGGGAAGGCGAACACCTTTGACGTATCGACCAGTGTGCGTTCCTCTGCGATCGAGAATTCACCCTGCTCGCTGTCCTTCAGGTGCTGCACAAGGTTGAGGCTGTCACTGGTGAGATAGTCGGTAAGGTCGAAGGTAATGCCGTCGTCTTCGGAGGTGATCTCAGCGCTGCCGACGAAGGAATTGGCGAAACTCTCGCTGACCGCTCGGGCTTCGAGCGGGTTTTGCGGATCGGCACGGTAGGTCTGGTTCTCGACTTCGAGGATGACCCGGTCACCCATCTTGCGGAAGATCATGATCTCCCCGCTGCTGCCCCAGCCTCGATCAAGGCCGACCGGGTTGGAGCCAAGACCGGCGCTCAGCCGGACGCTATGGATCATGCGCAGGAGGATGCCGTCCTCATTCGGCGCAGGCAATGTAGCGAGAATCTTGTTCTCGGATGTGTTGACCTTGAGGTCGATGAAGCCATCAAGACTGGTGATTTCCGGAGCCGGCGTGTCGGAGGACGTGGCCTGTGCCGCAGCGGGAGGGGCGTCGCTCGTGACCTGACAGGCTGCGAGCAGGACCACAGCAAGACTAAAACCAGCAAAACGCATCCACATCTCCATCAGCAATTTCTGACAGCTTAAAGGGGGGCGGTTCCTGTTGTCGACACGGGGTGCGTTGAAAGGTTTCAATTATTGCAAAAGGTGCAACCAGAACAGTTTGCGCCTGGCTGCACCCAGAATGAAAAGGGGATCTTATTCCCCGTCGCGAACCTTGAGCGCGGTTGCGGGATAGTCGGTCCAGACGCCATCCACGCCAGCGCCGAAAAGCGCCTTCAGTTCCGCATCGGCGCTGTCAAAGCCCGGTGCCGGTGCGTCGTCGCGCACGGTGTAGACATGAACCAGAAGGCCCTGCTCGTGGGCTCGGTCCACATAGTCCGTCACTGATCCGTCCTCGGACAGAATTAGCGTCTTGTTTGCGCCAACGCCGGTTGTGTGAATGTCCTCGAGCTTGAGATCCATGCCCAGTAGGGCCGCATAGGGCGGGCCGACGAGATTCTGGATCAGCGGCAGGTCACTCTTCTCTGCCATCTGCTCAAGGAATTGAGGTTCAAAACACTGGATATAGACCGGGATACCGGCCCCCCTGATGCCCTTGCGGTCGAGGGCCTCAAGGATAGGATCGACCATGTCGAGACCAACCGAGGAGAAATAGCTCGGCCACTTTGCTTCGATGTGGAGACCAACAGTCCGGCCAACGGCATCTTGCGCGATGACTAGGTCCAGCACTTCGTTGAAGGTCAGAATGTCGTACAGGTCATTGTATTCCTGGCTGCGGCCGGCGACGCGCTGGCGTGCCTTCAGGGTCTTGATCTCGGCCAGGGTAAAATCATCCGTCCACCAGTCCTCACGCTCGCCGAGCGGTGTCTTGCGTGTGACCTTCCGGTCAGCGAATTCCGGATGGTCAGCCACGTTGGTCGTGTCCGAGAGGTAGGCATCATGGCTTGCGATCAGGATGCCATCCTTGGTCATGGCGAGATCGGGCTCGATGAAATCGGCGCCCTGTTCCATTGCCGCCAGATACGCCTTGGCGGTGTGTTCAGGATAGAGACCACTGGCGCCGCGATGCGCAATGATAATGGGCGGTTCGCCCGTTAGCGTGCTGAAGCCCATCGTTTTGGTTTCGGTAGAGGATGGCCCAGCGATCTGGGAGTCGGTGGGTGTCGGGGCTGCGCACGCCATCATGGCGAGAGAGGCGATCACAATCAGTTTTTTCATGAAAGTCATCCGTGTGGAGATGAATTGAAAGCCCCCGGGGCGGCGAACCCGCCCCGGGGGTGTTGCCCGGGCTAGAACCTTACATAGGCGCCGGCTTTGAACATTTGCGGCTTGCCGCGAATGATAGTGTGAAGGCCGAAGGCGCCGCCGGTATTGCCGACGTCGATCAGGTATTCCTCATCAAAGAGGTTCTCTCCAACTGCGTAGACGCCCCAGCGCCCGTCCGCGGCATCGAAACCACCGCGCAGATTGGCGATCCCATAGGCCTCCTGATACTCTTGGACAACGGTGCCATCAGGATACATTTCGGGCACACGGTCGAATCCGCCATTGCCGTCGGCGACATAGTCGTATCCATTGTCGTCTTCGAAGAAGTGATCATCCTTCCAGACGTAGATGGGCACAATGGAGACATCGCCGTACTGGCCGACAGGGATGGTGATTTCCGAAGCGAGCGAGAAGCTGTGCTCCGGGCTCAGGCGGAAGCTATTGCCGGCGAACTGGAGCGGATTGCCGTCGTCGTCCTCGTCGTCATACTCTGAGTGTGTGAAGGCGTAGGTGGCCAGCAGGCGGACATTGTCACTGAGCAGGGCCTGCCCATCGAACTCGAAGCCATACTGGGTGGCATTGCCCGAATTCTCCGTGATGAAAATGCCCTGGATCGGGTCAAATCGCGTCGTTTGGAAATCCTTGTACTGACCATAGTAGATCGAGCTGGTCAGCTGTAGGCGCTCATCGAAGAAGCGGCCGAAAAGACCCGCCTCGATATTGTCCAGCGTTTCCGCATCGATCACAGCATAGTTTGCCCCTGAGGCAGAAAGCACTTCCGGGCGCCGGCCCCGGCCATAGGCAAGCCAGGTATTGATATTGTCCGACAGGCGGTACGAGGCATTGAGACGCCAGGTGAAGGCGCCATCGGTCTCTTCCGAAGCCGAAACGCGTGTGTTGAGTGTATCGCCGCTGAGCAGGAGGCTTGGCGAAAGGGTCACGCCGTTTAGACCGCCGAGGAAGGGGTTTGATTTCAGAACAGTGCCGCCCGTACTGGCTGCAAGGTCTTCCTTCGTGTAGCGCAGGCCCGCTGTCAGCTCGAGCCGGTCGGTGACGGCATAGGTGACGTCTCCGAAGAGGTCATACGTGTCGCGGTCATCCGTCGATATCTGCTGTTCCAGATGCTCACCATAGAGCGGTACGAGCTGGTTCAGGACAAGCGCGGCAAGCGCTGAGTATTGCAGCGGATTGTCGAAGCTTCCGAAGTTCTCGCCACCCGGTACGCCGGCCTGGGCAAGCAGGAAGGCCGCCTGTTCGACGGTCAAACCAGCGCCTGCAGCAAGGTCAGGTGCAAACAGTGACTGGGCATAGGCCTCATCGGTCGAGAAGAGCAGCCGGTCCCTGCCGCTGATGGTGAAGTAATTGCCGCCGAAGAAGGCCGAAAGCTTCCCGCCGGCATCATAGTTCAGGCGGAGTTCCTGGCTGAACGTGTTGGCCTTACGCGCCTGGTAGAATTGCAGCAGATTGAAGGCAGCCCCGTCGGAGTCCCATGCTTCCTTGGAGATGAGATTGCGATAGTCGGTCAGCGAGGTGAGCGACCACGCGTCGTTCAGGTCGTACTCGACATTGGCCGTGACGTAGAAGAGATCGCGGTCATTGCCGAGCTTCTCGCGTGGCTGGTCGGCATTGATATTCATCGCCGTCGGCCCAAACGGGTCGACGCGGCCATTCACAGGGAAGAAGCCAGAGGTGAACTGCGTACCGGTTGAGTCGTCTTCCTGGACATTCACCCACAGGTCAGCGGTGAGCCTGGAGGTCGGTGCCCAGCGCATGGCTGCGCGGGCGGCCGTTGTATCCTGCCCCATCAGGTCAGGAGAGTTAGCTGTGTTGGGCACATACCCATCCATCCGTTTGACCTGTGCGGCAAGGCGGAAGGCGAGCGTGTCATTGACGGCATAATTGTAGTGACCCTCGCCACGGAAGAAGCTGTAGTCACCGCCTTCAAGCGTCAGTTCACCCTCATTGCCAGCAAGCGAGGCATGGTTCTGGATGAAGTTGATACCACCCACGAGAGCGCCCTGGCCGAACAGTGTGGCTTGCGGGCCCTTGACCACTTCGACGCGTTCCATGTCGTAAATGGCGAGATTGCTGCCGTAACCCGGATTGCCGATGGCGACGCCGTTCTGGAAGAGGGCGACGCGCGGCGTGCCGCTGTCGGAAACAACGCCCCGCAGCGAATAGCTCGGTGCGTTCAAACTTTGCGCCTGGACGTTAAGGCCTGGAACAAAGTTGCTCAGATCCTCAATGTCATCGGCGCCGAGTTTGTCGATAAGCGCCTGATCGGCGACCGAGACGTTGATCGGAACATCAATCAGCGTTTGTTGCTGCTTCTGGGTGGTGACGAGCACCTGTTCAAGCTTGTATTCCTTTTCAATTTTGTTCGTAGGCTGATCTTGTGCCAGTGCTAGGAGGTTGCTGGACATGCCAATTGCTGCGACCGCAGTCGCATAGACATATTTATTTTTCATAGGTTTCCCCTCTAGTGGAACTCCTTTGTCAGGGAGCGGAGGAGGGGTTACTGCTGCGGGGCTACAGCCTCAAATCAATGTTTTATAACACTCGGCATGCGGAGTGAGGACCGGGTTTGACCTCAACTGAGTGGCGCGAGGGCGGGCAGGAATGCTTGGACATTAACCAGTTTAGTAGCCGATCCTGGGGGGCTTCGCGGAGAAGCCGGGTGCGGCCCCTGATTGATCCTTATTCGCCAGTCGTGCAGCGCACGGCACCCAAGCGTATGAGAGGCAGTCACTTCGTCGTGCGGCAGCAAGTCATTGGACGCGCATGACCAACGGGTGCTATTCCGTCCTGACAGTTGTTGATGAAACCATCCCGCCGGCAGTGATCTGTCCCGCCGGCGCTGCATCCAGACCGGGAGATTCGATCCATGAAGTCCACTCTATTCATTGGCGCCTCTGCGCTTGCCCTGACGGCGGTTGCCGCATGCACCACGACGCAGGACAGCCTCGATTCAGGAGAGGCGCAGATCGCTGCAGGGCAGTCTGCAGCTGATACGTCTGATGATAACGAGATGGCTGAGATGAAGGCCGACGCCGACTGGAAGATCCTGCTGGCTGACTGGGATGGGCCTTATGGTGGTGTGCCACCATTCGACAAGGTTGAGGTCTCAATGTTCCAGCCTGCGCTCGAAGCTGCCATTGAGACCGCGCAGGAAGGCATCGACGAGACAGTCTCACAGACCGCTGAACCGACCTTCGAGAACACGATCCTTCCACTGGAGGAGGGCGCCGGAGAAATCATGCGCGTGTCCACTGTTTATGGCATCTGGGCGTCGAATCTGAGTGGTCCGGAGGTTCAGGCCGTCCAGCGTGAAGTTGCTCCGAAGCTCGCCGCCTTCCAGGATTCCCTCTACCAGAACGCTGACCTCTTCGCCCGCATCGATGCGATCTACAATGGCGAGGATTTCGACGCGTTGACGCCTGAACAGCAGCGTCTTGTCTGGGATTACTATACCGACTTCACCCGTGCCGGAGCTGGCCTGGACGAAGCCGACAAGTCCCGCGTGGCGGAGATCAATCAGGAGCTCGCCTCACTCTACACGACCTTCTCCAACAATCTCCTCCATGACGAGGAGGCTTATGTTACCTGGCTAACGGAGGAGGAGCTTTCCGGTCTGCCGCAATCGGTCATCAGTGCTGCAAAGTCGGCCGCGGGGTCGCGGGACAATGAGGGCGGCGACTATGCCATCCTCAATACCCGGTCCTCCATGGACCCGTTCCTGACCTACTCCGACAACCGTGCGCTGCGCGAGGAGGTCTGGCGGACCTATTACAATCGCGGCGACAATGGCGACGCGTATGACAATAATCAGGTCATCGCGGACATCATGAAGCTGCGCGCCGAGCGTTCGGCGCTGCTGGGCTACGACAACTATGCGGCCTGGTCGATCGAGAAAGCCGTCGCCAAAACGCCGGACGCCGCGATGGACCTGATGATGAAGGTCTGGCCGGCTGCCAAGGCCAAGGTCGATTCCGAAGTCGCCGCGATGCAGGAGATCGCAGATGCTGAAGGCGCCGACATCACCATCGCGCCGTGGGACTATCGCTACTATGCCGAGAAGGTCCGCCAGGCGGAATACGATTTCGATTCCGAAGAGGTGAAGCAATACCTCCAGCTTGAGAACCTTCGGGAAGGCATGTTCTGGATGGCCGGTGAACTCTACGGCTTCGAGTTCCAGCCGGTGGACAATGTACCGGTTTTCCATGAGGACGTTCGTGTCTGGGAAGTGCTTCGCGACGGCGAGCATGTCGGCCTGTGGTACTTCGACCCCTATGCCCGTTCGGGCAAGCGGTCCGGCGCGTGGATGAATGCGTATCGCACGCAGGACAATATCAATGGCTACACCACGCCGATCGTGTCCAACAATTCGAATTTCGTGGAAGGCGCCGAAGGCGAACCGATCCTGATTTCCTGGGATGACGCCAGCACGCTTTTCCACGAATTTGGCCACGCCCTGCATGGCCTGAACTCGAACGTCACCTATCCATCCCTGTCGGGGACGGCGGTGCCGCGCGACTATGTCGAGTTCCCGAGCCAGGTGCACGAAAACTGGCTGCCTACACCGGAAGTGCTCCAGCGCTATGCCTTGCATGTGGAAACCGGCGAGCCGATCCCGCAGGAGCTGGTCGACAAGATCGAACGCGCCGCCAATGCGCGCCAGGGCTTCGACACGACGGAGTATCTCGCCAGCGCCCTGGTGGACATGAAACTGCATACGATGACTGATTTCACCGGCTTCGATGCAGATACGTTTGAACGCGAGACGCTCGACAGCCTTGGCATGCCGGAAGAGCTTCCGATGCGCCACCGCATGCCCCAATTCGCACACGTCTTCTCCGGTGAAGGCTATGCGGCCGGCTATTATGCCTATCTCTGGGCCGATACGTTCAGCGCCGATGCCTGGGAAGCTTTTGAGGAAGCGGGCGGCCCTTATGACAAGGAAACCGCGGCGAAATTCCAGAAGTGGATCCTGTCAGTCGGCAATACGATCGATCCGTCAGAGGCCTACAAGGAATTCCGCGGCCACGCGCCGGACACCAACGCGCTGATGCGTGATCGTGGTTTCGGTGTGCCGGGCGAAGCGTCCGGAGCGACGGATATGGATGTCGGTGCCGGCGCGGAGACGCCCGGAGAATAAATCGGGGCATCAGCGAAATCATGAGCGGAGCCGGTCTCACCGGCTCCGCTTTTTTTGTGGGCTTCAAGAGTTGGCCCGGCTGGGCTGCACTCGCTGGGTGCTTGGCCGAAGTCCAAGGGACGCGGCGATGAAGCCGACGGCCGTCAGGCCCAGACCAAGGGTCACCAGCAGGACGTAAAGATTGTCATAGCTGCCACTGAAGCGGGCGATGTGCACAATGATACCCGCAGCAAGGCTCACGACCAGCAGGAGGCGGGACAGGCGCCCTGTCCGCTGCGCATCCGCAATGAAGAGACCGCCGATGCAAAGCGCCAGCGTACCGAGCCAGAAGACCGCCGTCAGCCCTATGCCGCCAAGGCCAAGCAGGCTCACTGTCAGCGTCAGGCCGAGGAGGGCAGGACTCCCCCAGACAAGCGCCGACCAAGCCGATGCCAGGCGCGGCATTGGCCGTCCGCTTTCGGCGCGCTTGAGGAAATAGATGTTCAGACCGGCAGCGATGATGATGCACAGCGCCACGCCGAACACCCAGTAGGCGAGCTTCATCGCTAGCCCGCCAAAATCGCCGAAGTGGAGCCGGTAGGTGGACATGGCGATTTGCTGGCCAGCCGTGCCATCGGTATTCCCGCCCGTTCCGGTGAAGGTGCCGGCCCCGTCGAATTCATAGGTCTCGCCATAGCTCAGGCGGTCATGATGCTCGCCATAGATAGTGATGTGCTGACCGGCTGTGCCCGGGTCATGAATGATGGCGAGGAATGGGTCGGCTTCCGGGGCGATTTCCGGCATGGCGGCAAGTGCTGTGGCGATATTGGCCAACTCCGCCGGCGTGGCGTCCGGCGCAGGCTCCGTTCCGAAGACGGCCTCTGCCAGAACGCGCGTATCGCCATCGAAACTCGTTTGGGCCAGGACCAGTGCGACGACTGAGAAAAGCCCGATCATCGCGCCGGTTGCGGCCACTATGATGGTGAACGGGGCGGTCCAGACGCTGAGACGATTGTGAAGGTCCGCCTGGACAAGCCGTGGCTGTCCCTTGCGGCGAAAGCGGAACGCGTCGCGAAAAATGCGCGGATGGGCGAGGAAGCCCGAAATAACCATTGCCACCAGCATCACACCAAGGATCGCGACGATGATCATGCCAAAACTGGTCGGCAGGTTGAGATAGTAGTGCAGGTGGATGAGGAAGTCGTTCCACGGCGTCTCGTACTCGCCGGTGAGATCGCCGGAAGCGTTTGCGGTCTGAAGTCCGTCATCGCCGCCAGCAACATAACGCGGCCAGTTCGAGCGTGGGAGATAGAGATAGAGATGCGTCGTTTCCGGCTGGGCGGCGATGACACTTTCGGCTGTGGCCTGAGCGGTTTCAGGAGAGACGGTCTGGATCGGCTCGGAAACCGGGTTTTCCCACCAGCCGATCTCGTCCTCGAAGACGGCGACTGCGCCGCTCAGGCAGACAATGAAGAGCACGGCGCTGATCACCAGCCCCATGACGGAGTGGGCCGACAGCGACCGGTCGACCCGCGCTTTGCTCGATTTTGGCCAGATGGAAGACGCCATGTCCTCTCCCTCAGATAAAGGCGATGGCCGCGGTGACAGCCAGGGCCAGGCCAGCATAGGCAGAGCGCCGGCCAGTACGTGGTTCGATGAGCAGCAGGACCGAGACCATCGCCCAGATCAAGACGGCAGCGATGATGGCAATCACACCTGCCGTTGCCGGATTGCCATCGGTCGGGCGGATCAGCTTGAACAGGGCGGCGGACGCCAGGAGGGCGATGACGCCAGCAAGTGGCCCGGTCACAAGAAAGGTCCAGACGCAGGAAAGTCCCTTCCTGATCGGATGGCCTTCCTTTGGTGTCCCGGTATGTTGACGCGTACGCCTTGTCGCCACAGGCGGTGCGATCCCCCGCAGGAGTGGAATACAGAAGACAGCGGTCGCGCCGGCCATGAGAATCACGCTTGCCTGCGCGATGCCCCGGTCTCCATTGGCGAAGAAGGCCAGCAGGACCGATACTGTCAGCAGGCCCCACCCGCCTGCCAGCAAGGTTGGCTGACCTGGGCGCTTCCAGCACGAATAGAGCAGGGCGAGGCCCACCAGACCACTCAGTCCGGCGACCGTCATCATGACCCAGTCGATGGCTGTCATCTGCCTCGCCCCTCGCCGATCAGAACTTGTAGCGGAGATTTGCCACGACCGTGCGGCGTAGCCCCGGGAAACAATCGCCACGCGTCAGACAACCGGTGAGGTATTCCTCATCGGTCACGTTGCGGGCATTGACTGCAAGGTCCCACTGATCCCACTCATAGCCGACCATCAGGTCACCCAGCGTGTAGTCCGGCGTGACATAGCGTACGGTGCCGTTCTCCGAGACCGTTTCACCGACATAGCGGATACCGGCCCCGGCCTTGAAGCCTTCCAGCACACCGCTTGGCCGCCAGGTGGTCCAGAATGAAGCCTGGGTCTCCGGGACGGCCGCAAGTTTGAAGCCATTCGGATCTTCTGCATCGATTGTAGACGCCGCAGCCTGGACAAAGAAGTCGTCAAGCTGAAGCCGTCCTTCGACCTCGAAGCCCTTCAGTTTAGACACGCCTTGCTGCTGTGCGGCATCGCCTGGCAAGCTGCTCGGGTTCGGAAGGTTCGATATCTCGATATCATAATAGGCCGCTGTGATCAGGCCCGGAATACCGCGCGGCTCATACTTGAAACCGGCTTCGTACTGGCGGGCTTCTTCCGGCTCAAGCTGATTTCCAGCGAGGTCCGTTCCGACCACGGTCTCGAAGGATTCCGAATAGCTGGCATAGGGCGCGAAGCCATTGTCGAAGCGGTAGAGAACCCCGAAGCTTGTGGAGATGGCATCATCATCCTGTGTGGCGCCACCGGATTCGTTTTCCACATTGTCGCTACGAATGCCTGCGGTGAAGCGCCAGTCGCCCAGCGAAATCTGGTCGGAGACATAGACACCGAGATCCTTCACGGTCTGCGTCGGTGCATCGTTGTAAATCGCGTCAAACACGCTCTGGTCCGGGGCACCGGTATAGACCGGGTTCTTCAGGTCGAGCACGTAGCGGAAATCGCCTGCTGTCGCGCCGCCCCCGGCATAGTAGGCAGTGTTGCTGTCAGTCTCGACATCCTGGTACTGCACGCCAGCGAGCAGTTCATGCGTCAGGATTCCCGTCTCGAAGTCAGCGCGCAGGCGCACATCGCCAGCCAGCTGGTCAAACGTATTGTCACCTTGGTAGAAGGTGCGCGGTACCGTGGTGTCGGAGAAGGTCAGGCCTTGTGCGTCTGCGGCCGCCTGCAAGGCAGGATTGAGTGCCAGCAAGTCATTGAGATAGCGCGACACGCCAGCGCCGGTGAACAGCGGCCAAGCCTGATGATAGTCGGCTTCGCCCGACCGCCATAGTGCCGTGCCCTCGATCATCAGCGAATCATTGATGCGATGCTCACCGAGCAAGGTCACCTGCTGGGATTCGGTGTCATAGCGATTGAAGCCCGGCTCGCCGGCATAGACTTCCCAGTCGAGATAGGAGCCATCATCGAGCGGGAAGAGGGTGCCTTCGACCGGGATGAACTGCGCGGCGGTATCGCTTTCGGTGTCCTGGGCAAGGCCAATCAGGGTGAACTTGGTATCCACTGTCGGCAGCCATGAGATGGATGGCATGAAGACAGTGGTCTTCTCGTCTACCTCATCGATCTGCGTGCCGGTGTCGCGATAGAGACCAACCAGTCTGAACTGCAGTTTTCCGTCGGTGCCCGCCACCGGGCCTGTAACATCGCCGGCAACTTCGTAGCGGTCAAAATTGCCGACTTCCGCCTGAAGCTCACCGCCGAACGTGTCCTTGGGTGTCTTGGAGACATAGTTGACGATGCCGCCCGGGGAGCCTTGGCCGTAGAGTACTGAGGCCGGGCCTTTCAGAACCTCGACCTGCTCGATCGTATAGGTGTCGGCGCGGGTGGAATTGTAGCTGCCGAACAGTTCCTGGATGGAGTCGCGGTAGCGCGGCAGTTCAAGCCCCCGCGATTGCGGGAAGTCTCCACGCGTGGAGAAGCCATAGGGCTCTGCCGTCACGCCAGCCACATAGGTCAGCACTTGCGAAAGGCTGAGCGCGCCCTTGTCGATGAACATCTCGTCGGTCTCGACCGAGAGAGAGCGGGCCGTCTCGACGATCGGCGTCTGTGACTTGGTGGCACCAAAAGTAGTCGTTCCGGTGACGATCACCGTTTCCTGGCGGTTTTCCGTGTCTTGGTCGCTATCGGCTTCCTGCGCCGTGGCGAGTGCGCCTGCACTGACGGAGAATGTGAGCGCCGCTGCCAGTCCTGCAAATTTCATATGCCCCTCACTGAAGAGAAATTTTTGAGAATGATTGTTAGTTTCAGTCGCGACTAAGCGTCTCGCTTTTGCGAGTCAATCGCATTCTCAAAAAAAGGGCAGGGGCACGGGCTAGTGTGGTGCGGATATTCGCATCTTGGAAACTTTCTTGTGGAAAATAGGGAGGCTGACAGCCAATCCAGACCGGACCATGGTTAATAGGAATGGCTGCCACTAAGCTGCACAGCGAAGGAGCCCGCGTTGAAAAAGACCCTCATTCTACTGGCCGCGTCTTCTGTCTTCGTCACGCCTGTAATGGCCGAGCCGCAAATAGTTTCGATTTCGGTTCACATTCCCGACTTCCAGTCGTTGCAGCTTGCGCAGCAGGACAGTGCTGCGAGCACCTTCGCCTACACAGGCAGGGAACCGAGCGTAATGTTGAGCGTGCCGGAGACCTCTGGGGAAGACGGGCAACCGCTCGTGATGTATGCGCACAACAGTTCGTCTTTGCGGGTCAGTGTCGGTTTCCCCGGCGACGGCGGATCATCCTTCCTTACGGCAAGTGATGAGACCGCCATGCAGAATTATGTCCGGCAAAGCTTCGCCCTCAGCCCCCTTCTGAAGGGGAAGAGTGTAACTGATAGATCGCAAGGCTACACGCATATTGTGGTATCCGCGCAATAGGCGCTCCATAACCCTGCAGTTTCAAGAAAGATGGCCCTTGACGGGCTGTTTAACGTTGCTTTAACCCTGTGAAAAACGAGCCCCCGTGGGACGTCGGGGCAGGGTGGGACCTTGGTTGCGATTTTCAAATCAGTGATCCTTTTTCTGTTTGCCAGTGCCATTGCGGCCGGGGCATCGGCGCAACTTGCGATTGATAAGCTCTGGATTGATTTCGACGAGCAACGCGACACGCGAGGCGACCTGCTACTCGCGAACGAGAGCGATGAGCGCTATTATATCAGCGTTGATCCTGTTGAGATCGTTAATCCGGGCACAGACGAAGAGGAGCGCGTCTCCTATTCGGACCCTGAGGAACTGGGTCTTCTCGTTACGCCGAACCGTCTGATCCTGGACCCGGGGCAGTCGCGCTCGCTACGTGTCATCAGGATTAGTGGAGACATGTCGCGCGACCGTGTCTATCGGGTGCGGATTGAGCCGAAAGTAGGAGAGATTCGCGCCGAGGGGTTCGAGGCCGAGCGGGCAATGGTCTTGAAAATCCTCACCGCCTACGAAGTGCTGGTGACGTCAAGGCCGCTCAATCCCTCGTATGAGTTGGATTCAAGCCGGACAGAGGACGCGATTACCCTGTCAAATGCCGGAAATTCTAATGCCCTTGTCTACGATGCCTACCTTTGTCCGGCTGGTAAGGAGCCCGGGGCGGATGATGCGGCATGCAACAAGGTCAGTACCCGGCGACTGCACCCGGGCAACCAGTGGAAGATCCCAATCGAGGAGAAATCATTGCAGCTACACGCCAAGGTCAAACTTCGTGCGAACGACGAAGAAAAGTCTGTCGTTTTTTAGTTTTTAGTGCATGAAAATGCTTTCCCCTGTCAGGGGAAAAGTGTGAGCCCTGCTCGCGCCACAAGCTAATAATTTCTTGAAAATAAAGGAAAAAATCCTTTGTTCAGTTTGGTTTTTAGGTTGTGTTGACCTTAACAGAAGGTTAACATGAAGTGGGGCTAAGTTAGTTTTTCTTACGCTCCGTTTTGCAAAACCAACAAGGGTGTTTTCCTATGAAGAAACTGACAATGCTTGCCGCAGCTTCCGCGCTGTTGGCTGGAAGCGCTGTCGCTCAGGTGAGCGGTTCGCTTGGCACGGACTCGACTGCTGATGTGACGATCAACGCGACTGTCGATCCAATGGTCCGCATTTCCGGCCTGGACGGTGTGATGGATTTCACGCTCGATGCCGCGACGCTGAACAGTAACTTCGGCAATACGCGTCAAACGCAGCGTTTCTGCGTGTATTCGAACGTCAACACGACGGGCGACTACAACGTCGCTATCACGGGTACTCCGAGCGGTGACACCGCCAATCCGTTCCGTCTGCTGGGTTCGGGCAGCAATGTGCTCGACTTCACGGTCGCCTTCACCGACGACTTCGCATCGCCGTTCAAGTTCATCCACTACGGCACCTCCTATCCGCGCGCTACCACGACCGGTGGTCTGCCGCGTCCGACGGATACCGACTGCGGTAACGTCACGGGTGGTGAGAACACGCAACTCGCCGTCACCTTCCGTAACAGCGAAGTGCTGTCCACGGTCGCCGACACCTATACCGGTGCTCTGACGATTACGGTCTCCGCACCGTAAGCTGGCAACGGCCAAACCCGCGGGTGGCATTTTCCATGCAGGGAAGTGCCGCCCGCCATTTTGTTTTTGCCGCCGGAGAAGCCGATGCGCTGGAATGCAACGAGTTTCTGTATCGCGCTTGGTGCTGTTGCCGCATTTACAGCACAGGCCGAACCCAAGACCACTGCTTCGCAAGGGCTGGAGGCCGAGTTGCAGATGCTCGGCAGCGAGCAGATGCGTGTAGAATGGAGGGGCCAGCGAGCCGTACGTGTATCAAAGCGTATGTGCGTGGCCTCATCGACCGGGCGATTTCAGCTTGTCATGCGCAGGCGAGGTTCCTTCGGACCGGACCATCACGACCTCACCTATGAGGTCCGGTTCCGTGGACCGGATGGGCGCGAAAGAACATTAGAGATTGGCGGCGCCGGCGAGATCGTCTTTCGGGGTACTGTCGAACCGGAGTTCCGCTGCTCAAGCGGCGCTAACGCCAAGCTCGACATCACTCTGACCCAGGCAGCTGCGCTGCAGGGGCTGGCGGGTGAGTATTCCAGCAATTTCGAGTTCGAGTTGATCGCGCTCTGAGGGGGAGCTGGTCGAGTATGCAGCGTGATATTCGGGTCAGCTACTATGCCCTGGCAGTCGCCATGGGCGCGGCCGGCACGCACGGAACCGCCCCCGCTGCAGCCCGCGAACCCACAATCACGACAAGCGCACCCCCCGGTTTCGAGGGGCTGGATGAAGTCTATTCGACCATCTATGACGTCTACTATCTCGACAAGTATATCGGGTCCTATTTCGGGACACTGAGCGGCACGGTCTTTTCGTTTGAAAATCCCGATGCCGTGGTTTCCGGCTTCGACGAGACCGTCAAGAAAGATAAGCTCAAGGAGCTCTTCTCCGAAATTCTGTCGGCAAACGGGCGCCTTGTCTGCCGGCCTGGAGAGGCCAGCAACTGTGGGGCGCTCCCCGCCGGGCAAAGCGGAATCGTTGTCGATGCCAACCGCTTCCGTGTCGATGTCAGCCTGTCGCGCGAATATATCGACACAACCGCCGAACCGATCCGCTATCTGGGTGATCCCGTATCGGAGCCATCCTTCATCCAGAACATCGCCTTTGCCGGCTCTCTAGCGCAGAATGGCGAGACGAGCGACCGCCTGTCAGCCAGCCTGAACTCGATCGCCAGCGTGGGCCGCACATCCCTTCAGGTCCAGACACGTCTCGACAACACAATCGGCACGCGGGTCGACGAGTTGCGGGTCCAGCGCATCGAGGACACATGGAAGGCCAGCGCCGGCCTCCTGCGCGCCCAGGGCTCGGGTGTTGTCCGCAACTATGACTTCTACGGCGTTGAAGTCACGAATGACTCCGGGACGCGCCTTGGCAGGGATGGGGGCGAGGAACGCCTGCCTGTGGACATCGTCCTGCCGCGCCCGGCGACCGTGGAAATCTACAAGGACGGATCACTTGTCAGTGCGCAGAATTACGATGCCGGCCTGCAATATCTCGACACGTCAGCCCTGCCACCCGGGTCCTATCCGATCCAGGTCGTTGCCCGTGCCGGCGGCCAGGTCATACTCCGGGAAACGAAGACGTTTTCCCGGACAAACAATCTGCCGGGCCGTGATGAAACCCTCTGGGCCATCAGGGTCGGCAAGCGCGCCGAAGAAGAGCTCGGCTTTCTCGTCGAGGAAGATGACAAGGTCGATGTGCTCCCGGAGGCGGCGGAGTCGTACACTGCTGAAGTGAGAGTGACGCGCCGGCTGAGTGAATCCTTCAGCCTCAGCGGCGCTGTGACCTATGTCGACGAGAACCTGATCCCGGAAGTCGGCGCCGACTGGTATGCGGGCCTTAACCAACTGTCGATCCTGGGGGCGGTTGGTGCCAATGGCGGCCACTCCGTCATCGGGACGTATAGTCGTCCGGTCGGGGAAGGCGGCTTTTCTGTAAGCTTCCTGTCAGCTCGCCGGGCCGATGATGAAACCCCTGAGACGACAGGTGACGAAACGCCGAACTTTGATCCCTTCTTCAGGAATGAAGACCAGATCAATGCCAGCGTCTATGCACCGCTTATGGGCGGGTCGCTCAGCCTGCTGGGCAGCTATTCGACCAGTCCCGACGATGTGGATGACCGCTACCGGTTTGGTGTGCGCTATTCCCGCCCGCTCGAGCTGTTCGACAACGTCGATACGAACCTGAACGTTGAGGGGACGGCCAGCGACCAGGAAGACCGTGTCGGGGTCCGTCTGACCTTCTCCCGCAAGACGTCGAGGGCATCGCGGCTGAGCGGATCCATCGGTGTTGAGCATAGGCGCACAGCGACCCGTTCGTGGGAGACCGCACCAACAGCCGATCTCGACTATACCCGCTATGGCCGGCTCGGCTCTTCGATCGATTATTCGGGTGCCGCTGGCCTTAGCACGAATTCGTTTGAAAACCGGGCCTATCTGGGTGGGAGTGTTGTCAGTGATCTCGGTGCGATCGATGCAACCTACGTCCTCGCCCAGCAGGACCAGTCTGACGAGGTTTCCAACCAGCTCTCCTTCAACGGCCACACCGGGTTCGCCTTCAGCAGCGAAACTTTTAACTTCGGCATGCGTGAGCCTGGCGATGCCATGATCATTGCGCGTGTTGAAGAACCTGACACTGTGCGGAGCACGCCGGGTCCTCAAAAGGAACCGGATCTGGAGGAACTGCTCGGCAGCCGGGACCAGACCAGACACGAACCGGAGGGCGGGGGTTACCGGCTTATCGTGGACAATCAGGAATACGGTTACGTGGATGGCACAGGCTCCAGCGCCGTCGGTGTTACATCCCTGCGTCAGTACTCGGTTACGCTCGATCCGGTTGATGCGCCCCAATTCGACATTGATCTGACGCCCCGAACAGTTCCCCTCTATCCCGGAAATGTCGCGGTTATCGAATGGGAAGCTACCGAAGTCGCCACACTGTTCGGTCGCGTGCTAACGCCTGATCGCACAGCGCTCGCCTTTGCACGCCTGCAGTCGGGTAGCGACATGACCGTTACCGATGATCGGGGGTATTTCACCCTGACCTCCAGCCGGGACGAAGAAATCGAAGTCTACACGGCCAATGGAGAGACCTGCCATGTGCCGGAAGCCGGCCTGCTCGTAGACTTTAGCCAGTCAGAAATATTCCACCGTGTCGGGGATATTGTCTGCAAGTGATCGATTAAGGTCAAAGCAAGTAGATGTCGGGCGCAGACTGCTGCAATTCTTGCACTGTGCCCTTTTTTCGGTCACTGTCTCTGAGAGGGACGGGAATTATGAAAACTGCGGATGTCGACTGCAAGGCGCTGCTCCAAGCTTGGCGCGACGGGGATCTCAAGGCCCGCGACCACTTGTTCGAGTGCCTGTACTCGGAGCTGACGCAGGTTTCTGCGGCTCTGCTGCGGGCTGAGCGGAACAGCTCTCTTTCGACCACTGATCTCGTCAATGAAGCCGCCATCAGGCTTATCCAGCTGGATCAGATCGACTGGTCCGACAAGAGCCATTTCCTCGCCTTGTCGGCAAGGGCCATGCGGCGCATTCTCATTGATCATGCCCGCCGCAAGAAGTCAGACAAACGCCATCACCAGCGTGTGACCCTCGTCACCCGCCTGGAAGGCCAGCCGGACCGGCTCGACTTTGATGTTCTTGAAAAGTCGCTGATCCGGCTCAACGCAATCGATAGCGAGAAGGCCGACATTGTCGAGCTGCGCTATTTCGGCGGGTTGACCCTGCCGGAAATCGCGGAGGTGACCGGTACATCAGAGTCGACGGTAAAGCGTCAGTGGCGGGTGGCCCGGGCCTGGCTCGTCGATGCGATTGCCTCTGATACCAGATGAAGGACCCTGACACGATCGAGCGCCAGGCCATGGCACTGATGGCCGAGGTGCTGGAGGTGCCAGAAGCCGAGCAAGACGCCTGGCTGCGGGCGCGGTGCGGGAGCGATAGGCTGCTCTTCGACCGGGTCAAGGCCTTACTCGATGCCGATAGCGGACAGACAATGCTCCGAACGGGCGGGGCTGGAGAGGATAGTCGTGAAACCGCCGCGCCCGAGCGTGCCGGGGCATACCGGATCGTTGATCAGATCGGGCAGGGCGGGATGGGGGCCGTCTATCTCGGCGAGCGGGACCAGGATGATTTCGACCACCGCGTTGCAATCAAGGTGATCCGTCCCGGGGCGTTGAGGGATTCTCTTGTTGAGCGCTTCTCGCGTGAGCGGCAGATCCTGGCGAGCCTGAACCATCCCAATATCGCGCGGCTCTTTGACGGTGGATATCTGGATGACGGTTCGCCTTTTATCGTCATGGAGCATGTCGATGGCGAGCCCGTGCTCGACTATGCCGACGCCCGCGACCTGGATGAGGATGGCCGGATAGCTCTCTTCGCCGACATTTGTGCGGCAATCAGCTATGCTCACCAGAACCTCGTCGTGCACCGCGACATCACGCCGACCAATGTGCTCGTCACCCGCGATGGGGTAGTCAAGGTGATCGATTTTGGCATCGCCAAGCCGCACGAGATATCGCCTGCAAGGCCGGGCGAAAATGACGAGGCCCGGCGCATAGCCTCAATGTCGTATACGCCAGGCTTTGCTGCACCCGAGCGGCTTGAAGGTGCGCCTGCCAACACGCTTTCGGATGTCTATTCTCTTGGCAAGCTGCTGGCCGATCTATTGCCGGATTATAGCTCGAATGCCGACCTCGCCGCCATTGTCTCAAAAGCAACGGCGCGTGAGCCGGAGGCGCGTTATTCAAGCGTCGATGCGCTGGCCGATGATCTCGACAGTTACCGCAAGGGACTGCCGGTCGAGGCAAGACAGGGCGGCGCCGGATATCGTTTCGGCCGCTTCTTCGCACGCCACCGTCTCGCCGTGTCGCTCGGCAGTCTGGCTGTGCTCGCACTGGCTGGCACCCTCGTCCTCACCCTGATCCAGTACAACCGCGCGGAGACGGCCCTGACCAGTGCCAATGCCCGGTTCAATGAGGCGCGTGAACTCAGCCGGGCGCTGATCTTTGAGGTCTATGATTCCTTTGATGATGTTGCCGGGACGCTGGAACCGCGTCAGGAACTCGCCGCCTTGGTGCGCGACTATGTGAACGATCTGGCGCTGGACGAGACCGCGCCTGAAGACCTGCTCTTCGAGGTCGGTACGATGCAGCTTCGCCTGTCTGATCTCTATGGCGGGATAGGCATGGCGAATTTCGGTGAACTGGAAACCTCTGCCGCCCTATTGGAGGATGCCGAGGCCTCGTTGGAACTCGCGCTCGAGAAAGACCCTGACAATGCTGCGGTGCTGGCCGAGCTTATCATGGTCAAGCGCGTACAGACCATGCAGGCATTGAACTACGCGTCTGATCCCAACCTTGCCCAGGCGCGCAATACCGAGACGATCGCCCTGGCAAAACGCGGGCTTGCTCTTGACGCGGCTGAGGAGCGTCCCTTCCTGCGTCACCTCTGGAGTGCGCGGACCGACCTCCTGCAGATTCTGCTCCGGGAGAATCGTCTCGAAGAGGCCGAGGCTCATCTTGCGGATTGGCGTGCGCAGCTCACCCCGGAAATGTATGATCGTCTTGGCGGGGGCGAGGAGATGGGCGCCTATATGGCTTTTCAGCAGGGGCAGACGCTCAACGAGCTTGGTCGGCATGACGAGGCTGCAGATGTGCTCGCCGAGGCAATTGCCTATCGTGACGTCCAGCTGGAGGCTGCCCCGCAGAACTACTATCAGCTGACCCAGCTGATGGTGGCGGTGGCAGAACTTTCGGCGGCCTATCGTGATGGCGGCGATGGAGAAGCGAGCCTTGAGGCGGCCGATCGCGCCGTTGATCTTGCGCGCCGGATACGAGATGCGGATCCTGAGGATGCCGGAGGTCCGGAAGGCTTGTCGCGCATGTTGCTTGGCAAGGCACGGGCAGAAGTCCTCACCGGCAGGACCGAAGCTGCCCTTGTCTCAACGGCTGAGAGCCTCGATCTGGTTCGCGGTCTGGTGGATGAATTTCCAGATGACGTTTTCTATCAGAAAATCCTGCTGGAAGCTCTCCTGCTCGACGCAGATTTACGGCTGGCTGGCGAGGCCAGTGCTTCCGGCTGCGAGCGCCTGGAAGAGGCGCGTATGCTGTTCGAGCGCCTGGATCCGGACGCCGGGCATGATGCGGACATGGCGGAACTCGAGGCTGACCATGAGACCCTTTCGTCACTCGAGGTCTGCGCCACCTGACTGGCAGTGCAACTACCCAGATGGTTCAGGTCTGCAGGAAACGGCGGACGGCCTCAACGAAGGTGCCGGAGGCCGGCTCGCGACCGAGGAGGAGATGATTGTGGCTGTCGAGACCAACGAATTCGGCATTCGGGATCTGGGCCGCAAGGGTCCGGCCTGAACTCATTGGCACGCGCATGTCTTCACGGCAGTGGAGCACCAATGTTGGCGCCTGCACATCGGCGAGGCGGTCGCGTACATCGATATTGGCAAAAGCGTCGAGGAAGCGCACCGCATTGGCCGGCGATGTGGTCCGCCGCTGGAAATCATTGAACCAGGAGAGTTCATCCGGCGTGGCGTCCGGCATGAAGGTCTGAGAGAAGATGTGACGGTAGGAGGGATTGGACCGGCCCCAGCCTGTCTCGGTGAGGACCATGATGGCCTCACGCTCTTTCACTTCTTCGGGTGTTGCGGTGTGGCGCCAGCCGGCAGCATAACTCCCGAACAGGATGAGGTGAGAGACGCGTTCTGGGTGACGCGCGGCATATTCGATCGAGACAGCCGCTCCCTGGCTGATGCCGAGCAGCGGAAAGCGCTCCAGGCCAGCAGCATCGACAACGAGTTCGAGGTCGGAAACAAAGCTGTCGAGGCTGATATCGCCAACCTCCCAGTCTGATAGTCCGCAGCCGCGCTCGTCGTATCGGATAAAATGGTGCGTCTTGGCCAGTTCGCGGAAGAGCGGGCTCCAGATCGGGGCCTCCCAGTCCAGTTCCAGGTGGGAGAGCCAGTTGGCAGCCTTCACCAGTGGTGGATTATCCTGAGAGCCGACACTGGCCCAGGCGAGCGATGTCTTATCGACTGCCTGCGCGAACCGGACAGACTGACGGGGAAGCACTTGCGGCTCGATTTCCCTGATCGGAAGCGTGACCGCGACCTCATCATGATCCCCTTTGATCGTCGACCAGTCCGGGGTTTCCAGCCCGGCTTCCTTGAAGCGCTGCCCAAGTTCTTCCTCGAGCGCCTTTGCTTCACGTTCGCGCCCCATCCGGCGGCGTGCAGCGACGGCGTGATTGGCAGCATCAAGGTCATAAGGTGCGTCCATCAGCCAGCGTTCGGCCCAGCGCTCGCGTGCTTCCGGGGGAAGTGGCGGGTAGACGGCCAGCCGCCTTGCCAGACGCATGCGGAAGCGCACCTGTTCATTGCGCTGCTGTTCGAGCCAGGTTGCGAATTCCGGCTGGTTGGGCAGTTCGCAGTCTTCCATGACAAGTGGCCCGGCTTCCTCCCACGCTTCTTCGAGGACTTCCGGCGTTGCCTCGTTCCCGTTCGCAATCCGGCGTACATCGCAAAAATCGACGGCGACATCATCGATCTCGAGCTGAACGCGCTCGCGGTCGGCGACAAGCCGCATTTGGTCACCGGCATTGGTGACGGGGCGCAATTTACTGAGCGACCAGCGAAGGGCCGCGCGCGGATCGTCCGGAACCTCCCAGAACATTTCGCATAGCCGGTCGCGCCGCTGCGGGGTTGCCGTAATGGCAAGATAGCCCAGCAGGGCGCGTGTCTTGCGCGATGCGGGAAGCGGAAGCGCTTCCCCATCGACGAAGGCGCCGAGGGGGCCGAAGGTACGGATGGACAGCATGGTGTAAGATCCCGTCTGGTCCAATATCTACCTGAACTATGACGTCGTGACATCCTCTTCGGTTTGAGAAGTGAGACGGATGTTTCGATTGACCTGCCTTGCAGGCAGGTTTGCCCAAAAAGAAAGCCCCGCGCCGGAGCGCGGGGCCTCTCGGGCGTCGCGCGCAGGGTCAGCGCGCGGCGGGGGTCGCGTCCGCGCTGGCTTCGCCGGTCACATGAGCGTGATAGGCGATCAGCTCAGCAAGGCCGGTTTCCCGAACGGCCTTTTCGGTGAGCTCCACCTGGCAATCACGTTGCGCGTTCAGATAGGGGCGCATCAATATCTCGCGTTGCACGGAGAAACAGGCCTTGCGGGCCGTCCTCTTGAAGTCGGTATGCGTTTGCTCGACTGGCGCGGTTCTCGAATACTTGAATGCGACCTCGAAATTTTCGCTGGGCCTTACTGCATGAGCGGCTGAGGCCAGAGACATGGCGATGGATCCGGCGCACAGCACACGGGCGAGGGTCTGGGTCAGGGTCTTTGTCATCAACATTTTCCTTCTGTCTTGTCGATGACGGGTGTGTGCAGGCAGCCGGTTTGAACCGGCGTGGTAGCGCCAGTGGCAAGCTCATGAGGAGATCGTTGTAATTCCAGTTAAACGGAATTTCGGGCCATGGTGCCCGCTCTGTCCAGCGGACACCATGGCTGGAATCAGTCCAGTTCGGCCTGCAGTTTTTCGCGCAGGTCGCGTTTCAGGAACTTGCCGCTGGCATTGCGGGGCAGGGGTTGGTCCAGCATCCAGATATGCCGCGGCACCTTGTGCTTCGCCATCAGCGAGAGACAATGCTCGCGCAGCGTGTCTTCGCTCAGGGCTTCCCCGGGCTTCACGACAATGGCTGCGGCCACCTCCTCGCCAAGGCGCTCATCCGGAACCCCGAAGACAGAGCATTCCGCAATCGCCGGGTGGCGGTAAAGGACGGATTCGACTTCCGCGCAGTAGATGTTCTCGCCACCTCGCAGCACCATGTCCTTCTTGCGGTCGACGATATAGATGAAGCCATCCTCATCTATCTTTGCGATGTCACCGGTGTGCAGCCAGCCATCGGTGATGCTCTCGGCTGTCGCTTCAGGGCGGTTGATATAGCCCTTGATGACGGAAGAACCGCGCACCCATAGCTCGCCGGTCTCGCCGGGCGGGAGGTCCTCCTCGTCCGCGCCAACGCACTTGGCCTCGAAGTTCGGCATGGCCGGGCCTACGCTGTCCGGACGGTCGACATAGAAGTCGGCGGCGACCGACGTGATGATGCCGCAGGTCTCTGTCATGCCATAGCCGGTATTCGGCCGCGCCGTAGAGACCTTGTCTTCGATTTTCTGGACAAGGTCCGGTGGCACTTGCGCGCCGCCGCCGCCGAGTACGAGCAAGCTGGACGTGTCGGTCCTGTCGAAGTCGGGATGGTTGATCAGCTCGCGCGCCATGACGGGGACGCCGCTCATGCCGGTGACCTTGTGCTTCTCGATCAGGCGAAGCGCTTCGCCCGCCTCCCACTTGTACATCATCACCATCGCGCCACCGACAGCGGTTGCGGCATAGGCGCCGCAATTGTTGGCCGTGACGTGGAAGAGCGGGGTCGTGATCAGCGTGACAGGAACGGGCGGCGGATCCGGAGGGGCCTCCCCGGTCGCCCATTGCACGGCGAGTGCGGAGGAGGCCCGCGCATACATCATGTTCATCAGATTGGCGACGCAACCTCGATGGGTCAGCTGGGCGCCCTTGGGAAAACCGGTCGTGCCGGAGGTGTAGAAGATGCAGGCATCACTGTCGGGATCGACTGTGACGTCCGGCAGGTCGCCGCCGGCAGCAATGACATCGTCCCATGGCGTCACGCCCTCAGCTGGCTCTGGCAGGCGCACGCCGACCAGCTTGATGCCCTTAGCGATTTCGGGCCGCTCACGCACGCGGGCGAGGCGCTCGACATCAAGGAAGAGAACTTTCGGCTCGGAGTCCTTCAGTGCATAGGCCATTTCCTCGGCCGTCCACCAGGCATTCATGCCCACAACCGTTATGCCGACCGAACAGCAGGCCCAGTAGATGATCATCCATTCCGGATAGTTACGCATCGAGATCGCGACCCGGTCGCCCGGCTTCACCCCTTGGGCAAACAGCCAGTTTGCAACCGCATTCGTACGATTGTGCGTCTCGGCATAGGTCAGAACTTCATCATGGTAGATGAGGTAAGGGCGCTCGGCGAATTGCTGCGTCGACAGCCAGAATTCGCGTACGCTCGGCGGAGCATTCTTGTAGGTACGGATGCGGTTGCCAAGGATCTCAGCCTCGACAATTTCAAAGTCGCCGCCCGGACCGGTCAGCTGCTCTCGCGCCCTCTGCAACTCGGCGTAATGCATGTTTCCTCCAGCATTTTTATTTGCCTAGTGAAGTAACATGCCGCGCGTTGTGACGAAACGCCGGACGCAGGGGAAGTTCATCTTTTCCGTCCGCCTCTATGGCGCATCAGACATACTCCTCCTCATCCCATCCCCAGACAGGGCGGTCCGGACCGGCCGGGTGGGGGTGCTCTTTGACGGCGGTCGGCGCAGCCGGTCAATCGATCCGGTGGATCGGTTGATGGCGGCAAAGGCCACGCCAGTGGCGTCGCTCCGGAAAGACCCCGGCCCGAGGCCGAAGAGGCCGCATAGCCTTGCGGCGGAGGCGAGGGTGACCGTGCTGCGGGTGAGGGGTAACGGCCTCACAAGGGCGGTGCGGCGCTACGTCAGTAAGTCCGCGCGCTGAGCGATCTCACGCGTACCACCTCTGGCGGGCCGGTAAGGGACACCTGCACGGCCAATAAACCTCGCGGGCGCGTCCGGTTCGGGCGCTCTATCGCCGTCTCGAAAGAGCGGCAGTCACTTCAGCGTTCAAACCGGACGCGCCCGGCCCTGTCATTGCAGGGCATCTGACACGAAACGCCAGGCGGAGACGCCGTGGCGGTTCCGGCGTTGAGACATCATCCGATCCGCCGGATAGCGCGTTCGCCATCCCACCCCTGCGCGGCCTTGCGAATATGGGCGAACGTCTCGCCCTTCGAGCCGCTTATATCGGATATCTCTACGACAGTGCCGGGATGAGCTTCGGTGTCGAAATAGGCGAACCGGCCTTTCTCTCCGCCGATCTGCCCTTCATGGCCGACCCGATAGCCGAGCGACAGCGCCTTGTCGTAGAGGCCCTGATAGTCGGTCGTCCAGTAGGACATGTGCTGGAGCCCCTCATGCCCGGCATCGAGGAATTCCTTGTACATGGAAGGCGCATCATTGCGTTGCTGGATAAGCTCGATCTGCAAGTCCCCGGAATTGGCGAGCGCGATCGACATCTTCACGTCTGAGGGGTTTCCGCGATGGGTGAACCAGTCGGTCTTCACATCCTCGATATAGAACCACGGGCCGACGCCCATCACTTCGATCCAGTGCTGTATCGCCGCTCTCGCACGACATATCCGTTCTGGCAGACGTTCCCAAAGATGCGGCTCATGGTGATCAGGACCTTTTCTCTAGCGACCGGTCCTTCTTTCTAGGCCCGGGATACGCGTGCGCAAACCGTATTGCCGATTGCAGGGTCAGGCTTTGACTCGTACCATCGCTGTAAAACGACATAAAACATAAGGGGAGGGCAGCATGGCAGACGAGTCCGGAAAAGCACGGGCCAAGGCCTACTGGAAAGATACTGTCCGGCTGACGATCGGCCTTCTGGTTATCTGGTTCACTGTGTCCTACGGCGCAGGCATCCTGCTCCGGGACTGGCTGGATCAGGTTTCCATCGGTGGGGCACCGCTGGGTTTCTGGTTTGCGCAACAAGGCTCGATCTACGTCTTTGTGGCGCTGATCTTCTATTACTGCTTCGCCATGCGCCGTATCGAGAAGAAGCACGGCGTGGAGGCCTAGGTCATGGATTTCTGGACCCTCTTCTTCGTCGTCACGACCTTTGGGCTCTACATCGGCATCGCCATCTGGGCGAGGGCTGGCTCGACCGATGAATTCTATGTCGCCGGTCATCATGTTCATCCGACAGTGAATGGCATGGCGACGGCTGCCGACTGGATGTCTGCAGCGTCCTTCCTGTCGATGGCCGGGCTGATTGCTTTCATGGGCTATGGCGGCTCGGTCTATCTGATGGGCTGGACAGGTGGCTTCGTGCTCCTGGCGCTTCTGCTTGCGCCATTCCTCAGGGAGTTCGGCAAGTTTACCGTGCCGGACTTTGTCGGCGACCGGTATTATTCCACCACAGCCCGCGTGATTGCTGTCATCTGCGCGCTGTTTGTGTCGTTCACTTATATTGCCGGCCAGATGAAGGGGGTCGGGGTCGCTTTCTCCGGTTTTCTCGGTGTGCCCTTCGAGTGGGGCATCGTGATCGGAATGGTGATCGTTTTCTTCTATGCGGTCCTCGGCGGAATGAAGGGCGTCACCTACACTCAGGTCGCCCAGTATTGTGTCCTCATCTTTGCCTTTACCGTCCCGGCGATCTTCATGTCGCTCATCATCACCGGCAATCCTGTCCCGCAGCTCGGCTTCATTGGTGAAGCGAAAGGCGAGGGCGTTGCGATGCTGACAAAGCTCAACAATGTGCTCAACGATCTCGGCTTTGGAGAGTACACGCAGACGGACAAGTCAAAGATCGACATGTTCTGCATCACGGCCGCATTGATGTTTGGCACAGCCGGCCTGCCTCACGTGATTATCCGCTTCTTCACGGTGAAAAGCGCTGGCGCGGCGAGGGTGTCCGCCGGCTGGGCGCTGGTGTTTATCGCTATCCTGTATACGACGGCGCCGGCGGTTGGTGCGTTCGCCCGGATCAACTTCATCGATACCGTGAACGAGTCGACCTACATCGCCGACGAGGAGGACTATGAGAGCCGTGCCGCCGAGATCGAGGCAGACGGCGGCAAGCCGGTGCCGACCTGGTACAAGGACTGGGAAGCTACGGGCCTGCTGAGCTTCGAGGACCGGAATGGTGATGGCATCATGCAATATCGCGGGCCGGATGCGCCCGATGGTATCGCGAATGAAGTGACGCCCGATCGGGATATCTTTGTCCTCGCCAATCCACAGATCGCGAACCTGCCTGGCTGGGTCATTGGCCTGGTCGTGGCAGGCGGTCTTGCGGCCGCACTCTCCACGGCTGCAGGCCTTCTCATGGTGATATCCTCAGCCGTCAGTCATGACCTATGCCGGCGAACCATTTTCCGGGACATGACTGACAAGGACGAACTACGCGTGGCGCGCATCTCGGCGGCGGGGGCGGTCCTGTGCGCGGGCTTGCTCGGGATATTTTCCTCACAGCTTGGCTTCGTGGCCCAGGTGGTCGCCTTCGCCTTCGGACTGGCTGCAGCCTCGCTCTTCCCGGTCATCTTCCTTGGCATCTTCTGGACTCGGATGAACAAGGAAGGCGCGATTGCTGCCATGGTGACCGGTTTGACGACGACGTTCGGCTATATCTACTGGTTCAAATTCGTCGATACCAATCCGGCGCATTGGGTCTTCGGTGTTTCACCTGAGGGCATTGGCTTTGTCTTCATGTGGCTGGCCGCTGCTGTAGGTGTCGCCGTAGCCCTGGCGACCAAGGCGCCACCCGAAGACATTCGTGAACTTGTCGAGGATATTCGCGTGCCGGGCTCCCGGATCGCGCATGGGGCAGGGGACCGGGACATGGCTCCGCTGCCCAGGGATTAGGCTAAAAGCAAAGAGCGCAGCCTTAAGGGGCTGCGCTCTTTATGATGTACGTTCCCTTCCATGGAGGGAGGAGGCCGCAAAATTTTTTAGCCGATCATCGACACGACTGTGGTCGTCGGCTGGGCCGGTTCAGCCTGCTGTTGCTTGTCAGCAGGCTCAGTGCTTACACCCAGCCAGCTGATCAGAACAGTAATGGCGAAGTCGCGCATGGCAACAAGAAGCGCAATCATGACGCATCCCCTATTGAATATCGATAAGTATCGATACTCCGAAACCGTTAAGAAAGCAATGGTCAGGCGATCAAAAGCGGACCACTGCTGCGCTTTTTAACGGCGGGGAAATCAGTTTCTACAAAGTTGGCAACCGATAAGCCGGATTCACTGGCTACAAAGAGGTTCTCTGGCATGGCTGAAACGACCGACCTTGATCTCGACCATCTTCTTTCGATGACCGGTGGAGATGTCGACCTGGCCGAAGAGGTGATCGACATTTTCCGCCAGCAGGTGGAGATCTGGTCGCGTCTGCTCGACCCGCGCGCACCGGCTTCGCAATGGGCTGATGCCGCGCACACTCTGAAAGGTGCCGCGCTGAGCATCGGGGCGCATGAGCTTGCCGAGCGCTGCCGGGTAGCTGAACAAACCGGCCGCGAGGTGCCCCCGACACCAGCGGGCGCAGCCTTACTGCTCAATGATGTAAAAGATGAGATCGCCGCCACACTGGATGCATGCGGCCGTGCGGTTCACGCTTTATCGCGCCCCGGCTTGAGAGCATCGAAGGCTTCGAACTCGTAGGCGATGCAGCGGTCTATCAAAGTGCGCCAGACCGGTTCGGCAATCGCGGGGGAGAGGCCCTGACGTCTGGCTTCTGCCAGAACTTTTGCCACCACATCCTCAATGCGCGCCCGGTCATGGACAACGGATCGCTTGCCTTTGATGCGGGCCGCGGCATCCATGAAGGACTGTCTTTCCTCGAGCAGCGCGACAAGGGCCCGGTCAAGCCGATCAATCTCGTGACGGACATCGCCCATTGTGCGAGCTGTTTCGGCGGTATGACGGCGTATGTCGGGATCGGCCGTATCGGTCATGTATGCTCCCTGAAGACGGTCTAGCCGCTTTATATGGGTGTCTCAGATACGGCAAGGCGTGTGGCGGCTCGACGCAGACGCCAATTGCAGTTGCCTGCCCGACGCACGCGTCCTGACAACCTGACGCCTATTTCTCGATCAGAAGCGGGCCACGAGCCTGTACGGGTGATCCTTGCAACATGGACCCACGCTCGATCAGGGCCTGGATTCGCTCGTCTTCAAGGATGGCTGCTGCACGTGAAATCGCCCCAAGATCCTCTGCCGAAGCTTCGGCCATGGGGCCGAAGCCAGGGATGCCGCCCTGAGGTTTCGGATAGAAGATGTAGCGGGTTTGCTGGTCGGCTTCGATACCGGCCAGGTCGCGAGCCTTGTCGATAGCATCCATAAGGCCGCCGAGCTGATCGACCAGGCCAACATCGAGGGCGTCCTCGCCGCTCCAGACACGCCCCCGGGCGACTTCGTTGACCTCGTCAAAGGTCATGCCGCGGCCTTCAGCAACCAGACCAACAAAGCGGTTGTAGCCGCGCTCCAGCCAGGCATGCAGCATTTCCCGTTGCTGCTCCGTGAAGGAATCGATGGTGGTCATTGCTCCCGCAAATGGGCCGCCGACTGTGATTTCCTCGGTATTGATACCGATCTGACGCAAGCCGTCAGCAAGGGCAAGTTTGCCGCCGAAAATGCCGATAGAGCCCGTAATGGTGGAGCGGCTGGCCATGATCCAGTCCGCGCCGGCAGAGACATAGTATCCGCCGGATGCAGCCACCGACCCCATGGAAACGATAACGGGCTTGTCCATCTCCTGAACCATCTCGACAGCATGCCAAACCTGGTCGGAAGCAACCGGCGACCCGCCTGGGCTGTCCACACGGAAGACGATTGCCTTCACCCGCTCATTGCGGCCAGCTGCGAGCAGGGCGCTGGCGACGGGGTCCGAAGCGAATTCAGCAGAGTTGGCAAAGAGGTCACCAGAGACACCACCGGTCACGATAGGACCTTCACCACCAACAATGGCGATGGCCGGTGTGCCGAGCGGCGCAGATGGTGGGTTGTAGGCCAGGACGTCAAGAAGTTCGGTTTCTTCTCCGCCGCGTTCCTTCACACGCTCCATGACATCTTCCGGCCAGCCGGTCGAATCGGCGAGACCGACCTCGATCATGCGTTCGGGGCTGAGCGGGCCGCCGGACATCGCATCCTCAACAATCGAGAAGTCAAGCTGACGATCACTCGCAATATCCTGAAGCGATGTCTGCCATACCGAATCGGCGAGCGCGGTCATGGCTTCACGGTGGGGCTCAGTGAAACCGGTTTCCTTATAGACATTGGGGGAGTTCTTATATTCGTAGAACTGCTCGATCTCTGCAGAGATATGAAGCCTGTCGAGCAGGCCCTTGAAGAACATGGTCTCGAAAGTGACGCCGCCTGTCAGGTGGTCACCACCGGGCTGCACAACGATTTCGTCGGCTGCCGCAATGGCGCGCATGGACGAGGGCCCGCCGCCATAGGTGCCCTGAGAGTGAACCACAACGAACTTGCCGGCTTCCCGAAGCTCAAGGATGGCTTCCCGCAACTCTTCGGCGCGCGAGGAGCCGATGGAAAATTCGCTGCCACGAAGAAAGAGGCCTTTTACCCGATCGTCGGTTTTCGCCGCATCGAGCCTCGTCAGCACATTGACGAAGCCTTTCTGTCCGAAGAGTGCTGCAAGACCGCTGGTCGCTGGCTGGTCGCTCAGCTCCTGCCGCAGGTCCAGGGTAAGCACCATGGAATCGGGGTTGTCCCCGCCTCCGGCCAACGAAGAACTCGCCGATTGCATCACGCTGTTGACCACCATGGACGCAACAAAGAAGAGAAGCACTGCGCCGAGAACTGTCCCGAGGATGGCGCCTCCGAGGGCTGTAAAGAATGTTTTCACGGCGTTTCTGGCCTCCGAACCGGAATTTATCAATAAACGATATGAAGCTTATCGATTAAAAGTAAAGGCCGGATGTGAGTGACCCGTGCGATTCGTGAAGCTTTTTTCCAGGGGAAGTAAATGGTCGGAACAGGAGGATTCGAACCTCCGACCCCCGCCTCCCGAAGACGGTGCTCTACCAGGCTGAGCTATGTTCCGGACCGGAGCGGGCGCCTATATCCCAGCCGCCTTTTCGTGGCAAGTATCACGGTCCCGGATTATGCAGAAAAGGGACAGCTGTCATTGCCACAGTTTGGGAGTTGAAACCGTGAAATGGATTGGCTATGTCCAGCCTTCTTCAGTGTTGGGGTATCGCCAAGTGGTAAGGCATCGGTTTTTGGTATCGACATTCCCAGGTTCGAATCCTGGTACCCCAGCCACTTCTTACGCATGAATGACACTGGTCCGGGTTATTTTTCGGTACGGCCGCCGAGCCGCCGGTGTCGCTGCGTTGCCTCTATCAATCACCAAAATACCGCATTCTTTCTGTCTACTGTGATGCGTGATTGTGCTTGCGCTTCAAAACGGTAAGTTTTTTAAACACCTTCTGGACGGCCATTGATCAGCGAGGTTGCTATTGCTAGCGTCCCACGCGATGGTCGCCTCGGCGGCGTCAGGCTTTGCCGAGAAATAATATAGAGAGTGCAACAAGCACTCCGGAAATATGGGAAGGCGTTGGGTGTCACTCTCACCCGCCTCCAGACTGTGGCCCTGTGTGTGGCGGCCAAGACTGAAAGAGCAGCGGCGGCCAATACTCAGGGGGCGCAGCCGCATTGGAGTTTCACCGTGCCGACATATAAAGGCACGACCATTCGGAGAGTAAGAGGCAAACCTCATGAAGAAAGTACTGACACCGGCGCGCGGTGCCATGATGGCAGCGCTTGTTGCCGGCCTGGCCATGCCTGCAGTGGCACAAAGCCAGCTGCGCCAGGCGCTGGAAACTGGAGAGCAGGCAACCCGCAAGGCCGAACAAGTACAGGAGCAGATCAATCAGCTTGATGACCAGCGCTCCGACATGGTCAGCGAGTTCCGGACGCTTCTGCAACGTACCCAGGCTTCGCAACTCTATGCTCGCCAGCAAGAGAAAGTGGTTGAAAGTCAGCGCCGCGAACTTGAATCGCTGCAAAATCAGCTTGAGCGCGTAGACGAGATCACAGCGCAGACCACGCCCATGCTGATTGATATGATTTCCGATCTGGAAGCTTTTGTTCAGGCCGACCTTCCGTTCAAGCTTGAAGATCGCAAGGAGCGCATCGAAACCCTGCGCGCCGCCATGGAAAATCCGCAAGTTCCGATCGTTGAGCAGTACCGTCTTATCATCGAGGCCTACAAAACCGAGATGGAGTACGGGCGTACCATCAGCACCTGGCCGGAAGTGATCGACATCGACGGCAATCCGGTGATGGTGGATATGTTCCTCTATGGCCGTGTTGCACTCGTCTATATGTCGCCGGACCGGCGTTATGCCGCGCGCTACGATCGCGCCCAGAATGCCTGGGTCCCGGTCGCCAGCAAGTTCAAGGAAAACATCGGCAAGGCCATCAAAGTGGCCAAGGGTACGACGACGCCGAGCGTTCTTTACGCACCGGCGACCCGTCTTGCTGTGACCGCACCCTAAGCGCCAAGTTCCAGAGGATTATCGATATGAACCCGATCAAGAAATCTCTGCAGGCCTTCGGCGCAGCCGCGCTGGTCATGGGCTCTGCAATGGTAGTTACCGCTCCTGCCGTGGCGCAGGACGTTTCACTGAGTGACATTTTGCGCCGCGTCCAGCAGGATGCCCAGCAGATGTCGGCTGAAGACCAGCGCCGTCTTCAGGAGTTCCGTCAGGACGCTGCGACCCAAGAGCAGAAGATGCAGCAGGCACGAGCTGACCTGAATGCTGCCGAGGCCCGCGGCCGTCAGTTGTCTGCGGAGTTCGATGAAAACGAACGTCAGCTGAGCCAGCTATCTGCCGAACTCGAAACACAGGCCGGTGACTTCGGTGAACTGCTGGGTCAGTTCCGGACTGCCGCTGGTGAGACGATGCCGATCATCCGCGAGTCGCTCTCGAACTATGAGTATAGCGGCCGTGCCGAAAAGCTCGCTGAAGTGTCGGAAGCCCGTTCGCTTCCGACCCGTGAAGACCTTGATGCTCTTCCGGATGCGATGCTGAAGGAAATGATTGCACAATCCGAGGTGAAAACTTTCACGGCGGATGTCGCGGGTGCCGGCTCTGAAGGCGAGGTCGTCAACACCGAGCTGATGCGCGTCGGTATCTTTACGGCCGCAACAACCGACAACGCCCGCTTCGTTGAAGTGATCACCGACGGCACGGACGAACCTTATCTGCGCGTTCTGAAGGCTCAGCCGGGCGGCGACTTCCAGTCGGCGATGAGCAAGCTCATCAATGCTGACGAAGGCGACGTGGTCATTACGCCGGTTGATCCGACCAAGGGCGATCTGTTTGCTGTGCAAGGTGAAATGCCTGGCCTCGGTGAGCGTATCGCTCAAGGTGGTATCGTCGGTGCCGTCATTCTGGTTCTGCTCGCGATCGGTGCAGCCTTCGCGATCTTCAAGATCGTCACGCTGTTCTTGATGGGCAGCTCCATGCGCAAGACCGCCAAGACCCGCCAGGCCGGTACGGGCAATCCGCTGGCCCGTGTCTTTGAAGCCTATGAGACCAACAAGCATCAGGACCTTGAATCGCTCGAGCTGAAGCTCGACGAACAGATCCTGCGCGAAACGCCGAAGATCGAACGCTTCAACGACATCGTTAAGGTGCTCGCTGCTGTCGCCCCGCTCCTCGGTCTGCTTGGTACGGTTATCGGCATGATCATCACCTTCACCGCCATCACCAACTTTGGTGCCGGCGATCCGAAGCTGATGGCCGGTGGTATCTCGGTCGCCCTGATGACGACGGTGCTCGGCCTGGTTGCAGCCATCCCGCTGCTCCTGCTGCACGCTGTCGCTGCATCGCTCGCCCGCGGTAACCAGCAGATCCTCGATGAGCAGGCTGCCGGTCTCGTCGCCGAGCGTGCAGAGTCCAACACGGGAACGGCCTAAGCGCCGTTCCCTCCTTCGGGAGGTGCTTCAATGGACTTTGGATTAAACGATCTGGAAGCCTTTCTGGAACGCGGTGGTCCCGTCCTTCTGGTCATCATGGTTGCCACATTCATCATGTGGGCCCTGATCCTGGAGCGCCTGTTCTATTTTCGCTTCGCCCACCAGTCCGTCGCGGACGAGGCGATTGCTGAATGGAATGCGCGGTCCGACCATAAATCCGTGTTCGCGCACTGGATCCGTGACAAGCTGATTTCGGAAGTCCGCGCCAAAGCGGAAGCCAATGTCAGCATGACGAAGGCGATGGTGGCGCTTGCGCCGCTTCTCGGCCTGCTTGGGACCGTGACCGGCATGGTTACCGTCTTCGACGTCATGGCAATCACGGACGGTGCCGATGCCAAGGCCATGTCGGGCGGTGTGTCTCGTGCCACCATCCCGACCATGGCCGGCATGGTCGCGTCGATCTCCGGCATCATCTTTACGTCCGGTATGGACAGCAAGGTGAACCGCCTGGTGCAGCGCGTCGCAGACGAGATGGAGGTTCGCTGATGCGAGGACGTCAACACAAGGCGCCTGAAGAGGCGAGTGTCGACCTCACGCCGATGCTGGATGTGGTTTTTATTCTCCTCATCTTCTTCATTGTGACATCGACCTTCATTCAGGAGAGGGCGCTCGGGCTTGAGCCGCCGCCCCCTCCGGCGCCGTCTACTGATAATGAGCAACAGGATGCCATTCTGGTTTTTGTTGGTCAGGACAATCTGATCCAGGTGAACGGCCGTTACACCGATATTGGCGGTGTGCGGGCAAACATGGAGCGGCTTCGTGCCGAGAACCCGGAAAGCTCCCTGATCATTCAGGCGCACCCGCGGGCTCGTACGGGGATCATCGTCAAGATCCGTGACGAGGCATACAATGCCCAGATGGAACGGGTTAACATCGTTCAGAGTCAGGAATAGGAGGCAGAAATGGCACGAAGAAAACGTATGCTCGCCTCGGATAGCTCTGGCGATGATGATGTGAACCTCACGCCGATGCTGGATGTGGTTTTTATTCTCCTCATCTTCTTCATTGTGACGGCGCAGTTCATCAAGGAACCCGGTGTCGAGATCAATCGCACGGAAGTCGATAATCTTGAACGCCAGAATCCATTGGGCATCCTGATCGCCATCGATGAGAATAGCGATATCTACATCGACAAGGAGCAGGTTCAGCCTCAGGAAGTCGGATACCGTATCCGCGAACTTCGTGAGGATAATCCCAAGGGCAAGCTTGTGATTCAGGCCGACCGAGATTCTGAAGCGGGGGTTTTGATCTCATTGCTCGAGACGATCAACAAGGAAGACGGGTTGACCCGAATTCCTGTGTCGGTCGAGCAGGAATAGGAGACTGCCATGTTTAGCAATCCCATCATTCGACTTGCGATTGGTATCCCGCTCGCCGCGATCGTTGTCTATGCGTTGTTCACGTTCATGTACAACATGATCAACCAGGACTACGAGCAGCCTGAGAACGTCGAACAGCGCGTTCTGGAACGGATTACGCCGGCGGACGAGGACACCGAAGTCCGCCAGCGCAGCCGCAACAAGGCCCGCAAGATCGACTCGGCTGACAAGCCGCCGCCGCCGCCAAAAATGTCGGCATCGCGGTCGGACATTGATCTTCCGACGCCAAATATCCAGGGGGCTGCTCCGACGGAACTCAATGTCGAGCGTCTCGATTCCCTGGCTATTGATCCGGTCGCTATCTCTGACCGCGATGCGCAGCCGATCCGACCACCGGTCCCGACTTATCCGTCGCGGGCGGCCGAGCGCGGTATTGAAGGGTCCTGCGAGGTCCGCTTCGACGTGGACACACGCGGGAAGCCCTACAATATCGAGGCAAACTGCACCGACAGCATCTTCAGACGGGAAGCCGAACGCGCCGTGAGCCGGGTCGAATTCGCGCCGAAGATCGTGCGTGGGCAGGCCGCTGAACGCCGTAATGTTGTCTACCCGCTGGAATTCCAGCTGTCAGACTAGGTTTGCGTGACGCTATCGAAGTTCAGAAATGGGCCTCCGAGTGAGGCCCATTTTTTATGCCGGAAATCCCAATATACTTGGGGACTTCGTCCTCTTCGCAGGCCGTCCAGTTCGCAGCATCAAGAGGAGGTTTGTGACGGCGCCTGCTGGACATTGGCATTAGAAAAAATCGTCAATAACCAAACGCAAGACTAGCGGGGTTGACGCTGCGTAATATAAAATGATATAATATAACATATAAAAAAGGGAGGCTGCTCGTGTTCAATCATATTCTTCTGCGCTCAGGCGTCGGATTACCGCTTGCCGCGATCATAGTCTGGGGCCTGTTCGGCTTCATGACCGCCATGATTTCCGACGAGTTCGTGCCGTCGGAAGTCGAAGCTCAGCGAGAGCTTACCGCCTTTGTGTTTCCCGGGGAGACGAGCTTTCCTGAGCCGCTTTCCAAGCGTGAATTTACCCCGCTTGACCCGGCAACGCCTCCGCCGCCTCTGCCGGCCCTGTCGGCGGGATCAAGCATTGTAAGTTTGCCCACGGTCAGCATTGGGGGCAGTGTGCCAGCGCTCAATCCCGATGATTTTCTACAGGGTATCAGTGTAACCCCGGTTGTTTATGGAAACCGAGTGGCCCAGCCGCTGTCTCCGCCTGCAGTCAGCTATCCGCCACGCCTGGCAAAGGCTGAGGTGGAAGGCCGCTGCGATGTACGGTTCGACGTCGATGTATCGGGCAAACCCCATAATGTCGAAGCCGATTGCACCCACAAGGGGTTCAAACGTGAGGCCGAGCGCGCGGTGCGCCGTGTGCTGTTCGCGCCGGAGATTATCGACGGCCGCCCACGGGCACGGCAGAACGTTATCTATCCGCGGGAATTCAGGTTGAAGACAGATTGATGCAGAAGGAGGGGCGCCAAGCGTTGACGCAACCTTTCCAACCGCTCATATCTTGATGTGTATTGTTATGCGATAGCGCGCCGTGAACAACAATAGCAACGATACGGCGGATTCGTGATCCGAACCGGTCAGGCTGGGGAGCCTGCCAAAGACAGACATCCGCCGTCACGGCGAAAGGAGTGAGACACCATGGGACTTAAGCCAATCCTGAAAGGCGCCATTTTTGCCGGGGCGATGACGATGTTTGGCGCTGGCGCCGCAATGGCACAGGCCGCCCAGTGCGAAGAGACACAGTTCAGCTCGAAAACCGGCGAGGTTTACCTCAAAGCCGAAACCGAGCTTCTTCAGAATGACAACCCGCAAGCGGCGCTGCAGCAGATCAACAAGCTGCGCGGTATGGAGTTGAACTGCTACGAGCAGGGCGCTGTCCTCAAGCTCGGTGCAGCCATCAAGATCCAGGCAGGCGACTACGCCGGGGCCGTTGCCGATCTGGAATCCGCCATCAATCAGGGCTATGTCCCGGATAGCGAACGCGCAAAGACCTATTACAACATCTTCCAGATCTATCTGAGCCAGAACGACCTGAACAAGGCGCTGGAATACTCTCAGAAGTGGATGAATGCCGGTGGCGACCCGGATCGTGATGACATGTGGCGTCTCGCTGTCGTGAACCAGAAACTTGAGAACAATCAGGAAGCCCTGAAATGGGCAGAGCGTGTCTTCGAGATCGATGGACCCGGCGCGAAGCGTGAAGTCTATGACTTCCTCATCTATCTTTATGACGCGACAAACCAGCGTGCCAAGAAGGCCCAGCTGCTCGAGCAGCTGCTCGCGCGCAACCCGAACGAGCGCAAGCTCTGGGATGCGATCGCAGGTGACTACTTTCAGGCCAATGAAGAGCGGAAAGCTTTTGAGGTCCAGAAGGCTATGTACCTCGGCGGCATCCTCCAGAAGGAAGATGAGCTGATGCGGATTGTGAATTTCTACAACCGCTTCGACGTGCCCTATCACGCGGCGCGCACGCTCGAAAAAGAGATGAACGCTGGTCGTATCTCCAAGACCTATGACCGGATGGAGCTTCTGGCCAACCTCTACCAGGTGGCCCGTGAGTTCCAGAAGGCTATCCCCGTGATTGAAGAAGCGGCCCGGATGAACAATAGCGGCGCCATGTATGAGCGCCTCGGCCGCTCCTATGCTGAGCTACAGGAATGGGAAGAGACCGAAGATGCCATGTTACAGGCCCTGAACGCTGGTGGCGTGAAGGACCGTGGTCTGGCATGGGTGCTCATTGGCCAGTCCCGCTATGAGCGTGGTGACCGTCCGGGCGCTCGCGAGGCATTCCGCAATGCGAACAATCGCGGTGGCCGCGGCTGGCTCCAGTTCATGGATTCCGAAGAGCGGACCGAAGCAGCGCTTGTCAGGTTTGAAGCTCAGAGCCTCGTGCAGGACACGAAGAATGAGAAGGAGCGCTGCGAGCGCCTGGCGGTTCTTGGTGAAAGCAACGTGCCGGAAGAGTGTAACACCGTTGATCAGCGTCTTGAGGATGCTGAGCAAGCACTCGCTGAGCTTGGAAACAGCTAGGCCCATTGCTTCGACTTTGTTGAAGAACGAGGGAAACCCCGGCCTTTGGTCGGGGTTTTCTTTATGGCGGGCCGCCAACTGTTGCTTTGGCCGCCTTAATGGTTTCACTTGCAACAAGTTACAGGAAAGGAAGCTGCCATGAGCAAGCCCAGCAAGTCTTACCGCAAGCGCAAGATCGGTGATCATGTTCTGAAACCGGAATCGCTGGTTATGGGATACGGGTTCGACCCGGCGATGTCGGAAGGCTCAATCAAGCCACCGATCTTCATGACGTCGACCTTTGTCTTCAAATCTGCACGCGACGGGGAAGCGCTGTTCCGGCAACTCGCCGGAAAGCGCGAAGAGGGCGACCCTGAAGAAGCGGACCTGATCTATACCCGCTTCAACAACCCGAACATGGAAGTGCTGGAAGATCGGCTGACCCTTTATGATGCAGGCGATCATGCGCTGGTCTTCTCATCGGGCATGGGTGCGATCACGACAGCGCTACTTGCGTGTGCAGGTGCCGGCACCACGATTTTGCACTCCAGTCCGCTCTACGGTGGCACTGAGGTCTTCATGCGGACTTTTATGCCGGACTTCGGGGTGACCCCGTTCGAAATGGATGCTTGGGCGACTGAGGAACAGATCCTCGCCAAGGCCCGCGAAGCTGCCAAGTCTGGTCCGCTCAGCGTGATCTTTACCGAGTCTCCTGCAAACCCGACCTGCGCTCTGGTCGATATCGAGGCGTGCAAGAGGGTTGCCGATACAATCGAGAAAGAGACGGGGCACCGTCCGGTCATCATGTGCGACAATACCATGATGGGGCCGATCGGGCATGTCCCACTGAAACACGGCGCCGATCTCGCGCTCTATTCGCTGACAAAGTATATCGGCGGCCATTCTGATCTCGTGGCTGGAGCTGCGATTGGTAACGAGGAAACGATCAGCAAGATCCGCCGCGTGCGCAACTATCTTGGTACAACGCTGGATGCCAATACGTGCTGGCTTGTTACGCGGTCTCTGGAAACGGTGCGCCTGCGCATGGAAAAAGCCTTCGATAATGCCCGCATCTGTGCCGAGTATCTGCGCGATCATCCGAAGATCGGCAAAATGATGTATCCGGCTTTCTTCGAAGAGGGAGACCCTCAGAAGAAGGTTTATGACGAACAGTGTGAAGCTGCCGGTTCCACATTCTCCTTCGATGTTAAGGGCGGCAAGGAAGCGGCTTTTCGCATGCTCGACAATCTCCAGCTGATCAAGCTCGCCGTCTCGCTGGGCGGGACGGAGAGCCTGATGTGCCATCCAGGCTCCACGACCCATTCGGGGGTCGATGAGGAAATCCGCAATCGGATCGGCTTCACGGATGGCCTGGTCCGCTTCTCGGTTGGAATCGAGGCCGCCGACGACCTGATCGCCGACCTCGAACAGGCGCTCGAGAAAGTCTAGCGGCTCAGTCGGTCACGTTGCCAAAGGTGTAGACGACCGATGCTCGTGTCACCGTGTCCGTCGCCTCGAAGCCAGGCGGCGGATTGGTGTCGTGGCGGACCTCGAAAGAGAAGCGAGCCGACAGCGTATCAGTAAGCGAGGCAGTCAGTGCGGCGATATTGCCGATCTGGGTGGATTCCTGCGCGTAGAGAATTTTTGTCTCGTTGGAGATCCCGACGGCCTCATTGAACTGGTGAGAGTATTCCGAGGCGCCGACGATAGAGAAGGATGTTTCGGTTGAGGCTGGCGTGGTCTGCGGCACCTCATTAACGAGAACCGTGGTCTCCTGCACCTCATCGATCTTCAGGCCAGGACCGCCGCGTAGAGACCATTGGGTCTCCGGCCCGTCAATCATCTTCCAGCCAAGGCCTCCGCCGATGAAGAAACGCGAATCAAAGCCCGAGAATTCGTCTTTTTCATAGGAGGTGCGACCAAAACCGAAGAGGCGATCGCCAAGCTGGCGCTCGATTTCGCCTGCCGTATACCAGCGATTTCTGGTCTCGACCGAATCGGTCTCGCCATAATCCGCAGCTGCTTCGACGCCAAACGTCCACAGACCGGCTTCGCGGTCGATTTTCAGGGCAAGTCCAAGATCGGTTGTCTCGGTATTGCCCGTTGTGTAGCCAGCGCTGAAGGATCCCTCGCCGCTCCATCCATCTTCAGCGACAGCCAGTGGGCTGGCAGCCAGGCAGAGCGCGATCAGGGACGCATTCCGAAACAACATGTAAGACCCTCCTTGGAATTCGGGGGCCTATCGCAAATACATCCCAACAAGTCGATACGGCAGCTGTGGAAGCGTCTTATGGGGGCGGGAAAGGCTAGCCATCGGGCTTGCAGTAATTGATTTCCCATGAAACCAAGAAGCATGACAGATCTGACCCAAAAGACCTCCGAAGACGAGGCCATCTGCGAACGGATCGCCGATGCCGAAGAGCGAATGCAGTCGCGAACGCTGGACTGGGCGAAGATCAATACGGGCAGCTGGAATCGCGCTGGACTGGACCAGCTGGCGCCGAAGCTTGCAGACGCCTTCTCGGCCCTGGATGCGAGTATCAAGCTCGATCCGTCGCAGCCGTTCGAAAAGGTCAATGCGAAGGGGGAAGCGGAGGATTTCGAAACCGGCCCTATCATCCGCGTGACATCGCGCCCCGAAGCGCCGGTCCAGATCGTGATGAGTGGACACTATGACACCGTTTTTCCCGACGGCACATTCACCGAGATCACCGATCTTGGCGATGGCCGTATGAATGGCCCGGGGCTGGCGGACATGAAAGGCGGCCTGTCAGTGATGCTCGGTGCCCTTGAAGCTTTCGAAGCCGGGCCGTTCAAGGAGAAAATTGGCTATCAGATCGTCGTTTCGCCTGATGAAGAGATCGGCAATTTTGCCAGTTCGCCCGCCCTCAAACAGGCAGCGCAGTCCGGCGCCATGATCGGTATGACCTATGAGCCGTGCATGGAAACCGGCGCGATGTCCGGCGGCCGTAAGGGATCGGCCGTTTTTGACGTTGTCCTTCATGGCCGCTCCGCGCATGCCGGGCGCGCCAAGGAAGATGGCCGCAGCGCTCTGGAAGCGGCGGCACATATGGTCGTTGATCTGGAAGCGCTCAACAATCGCCGCGAAGGGGTCTCCTTTAATGTTGGCGCGATTGAGGGCGGCGGTGCCGTCAACATTGTGCCTGATCTCGCGGTCGTCCGTTTTGGCGCCAGGGCACCCGATGCGGATGCGGCTCAATGGGCAACCTGGGAGGTCGAGCGCATCTTCCGCGAAGCAAAGGCACGTGACGGCATTTCCGGGCATCTCCATGGCGGGTTCTACCGCCCGCCCAAGCCGCGCAATGAGGCGCAGCAGGCGATTTTCTCGGCTGTGGCCGATACTGGCAAGGCGCTGGGGCTGGACCTGGAATTTGTCGATACGGGTGGCGTGTGTGAGGGTAACAACATCTTCGCCGCCGGTGTGCCCAATGTCGATACGCTCGGTGTCATGGGCGGGCGTATCCATTCGAATGAGGAATACGTGGTCATGTCGAGCTTCGTGGAGCGCGCCTGTTTGTCCGGTCTTTTGCTCAACCGGCTTGCGGACGGCCGCATGGATGCAAAGAAAATCAAGGCTTTGATGGAATGAGTTCGTCTTATGTCATGCGGCCGGCCCGGCTGGATGATTTCAACATATTGATGCAGCTGGCCGAGGAATCTGGCCCGGGCTTTACGAGCCTGCCCGTGCACGAGCCCATCATCCGGGAACGTCTGGAAAAGTCGGAGAAGGCTTTTTCCGGCAAGCTGTCGCAGCCCCAGTATGGCAAGTACCTCATGATGATGGTCGATCATGAGACGGGTGAGGTGGGTGGCTGCAGTGCGGTCAAAGCGGGTGTGGGTATCGACCAGCCCTTCTTCAATTACCGCGTCATAACCATCGCCCAGTCGAGTGCCGCGGGCGATCGTCGTTTCGACATGGATGCGCTTGTCCTGACCAATGAGTTCGTCGGCTTTACCGAGGTTGGCACGCTATTCCTCCGGCAGGCCCATCGCGGTGGCGGAGCCGGGCGGCTGTTGGCGCAATCGCGCTACCTCCTGATGGCGGCGGCACCTGACCGCTTCGGAGACATGGTTTTGGCCGAATTGCGCGGCGTGGTCGATCCGGAGGGGAGGACGCCCTTCTGGGATGCAATCGGCGCGCACTTCTTCCGCATGGAGTTCACTGAAGCCGACATCCTGTCTGCGACCACGGATAACCAGTTCATTCTGGATCTGATGCCGAAATACCCGATCTATGTGGACCTGCTGCCGCCGGAGGCGCGTGAGGTCATTGGACGCGTGCATGCTGATGGCGTCGGGGCGCTGAAGCTGCTCGAATGGGAAGGCTTCCGCTTCGAGCGCACGGTCGACATCTTCGATGGTGGTCCATTGGTCGCTGCCCCGCGTAGCCTGATCCGTACGATCCGGGAAAGCCGCGTGGTCACGCTTCAGGTCGGTGAAGCAAACGAATCGAGTGGCCTTGTTTCAAACGACAAGGCGTCTGACATCCGGGTCACGATGGCCGAGGGTGAGCTGAAGGGAGATGTCTTCGTGACAACGAAGGCTGTCCTCGACCGGCTCAAGCTCTCAGCCGGAGACCCGGCCCGAATCTGGTTGAGGAGCTGATCATGGCGAAAGGCGCCCATATCGCAGGAAAATGGACCACGGGCGATGGAGACTGGTTCGAGAAAACCTGTCCCGCGACCGGTGAGACAAGTTGGGAAGGTCAGGCGGCCAGCCCGGCACAGGTCAACGAAGCCGTTGAAAATGCCCGTCAGGCCGGCAAGGCCTGGCGGCACATGCCGCATCATGATCGCACGAAGATCCTTGAGGCGTACGCCGAAGAAGTCGGCAAGCGGGCCGAAAAGATATCCGAGGCGATCAGCCGCGACATGGGTAAGGTGAAATGGGACTCGCTCGGCGAAGCCGCGGCGATGAAAGGCAAGATTGCCGTTTCGATCCAGGCTCAGATCGAACGGGCTGGCGGAAAGTCCAATGAAACAGCCTTTGGGTCGGCCCATCTCACCCATAGGCCGCATGGCGTCATGGCGGTCTTCGGACCATTCAACTTTCCGGGCCATTTGCCGAACGGGCACATTATTCCGGCGCTTCTGGCGGGCAATACCTGCGTTTTCAAACCCTCGGAGCTCGCTCCGGCAGTTGCCGAGATCATGGTCGAATGTTTTGACGCGGCCGGCCTTCCGCCGGGTGTCGTGAATGTCGTCCATGGCGGGCGGCAGACGGGCAGCGCGCTGCTGGAGGCCGAAATCGACGGGCTGCTTTTTACTGGCTCTGCGTCGACTGGAACGGCGTTTCATCGTCACTTTGCCGGAAGGCCTGATGTGATCCTGGCGCTCGAGATGGGCGGTAACAACCCGCTCATCGTCTGGGACCCGGCAGACGTGGATGCTGCGGCCGATCTCGCGGCCCAGTCGGCCTATCTTACGACGGGCCAGCGCTGCACTTGCGCACGCCGGATCTTCTTGCCCGACAACAAGTTCGGCCAAAGTGTCATCGAGGCGCTGGTTGAGCGCGCGCGCGGACTTCGTATCGGGGCGTGGAATGAAGACGATGTCTTCATGGGGCCGTTGGTTTCGGAAAAGGCAGCCCAAGCGGCTGTCGATTTCCAGACAATGATTTCAAAAGCTGGCGGCAAACCGCTACGCCGTCTCAAGCGGATGGATCGTGGCGGTGGGTTTGTCACCGCTGGGGTCATCGATGTGACCGATGCGAACAACCTCCCGGACGAGGAGCTGTTCGGCCCGCTCGTTCAGGTCACCCGGGTGAAGGATTTCGATACCGCAATTGCAATGGCCAACGATACGCGCTTCGGCCTCTCGGGTGGCTTGATCAGCGATGATGATGCCCGGTGGCTGCAGGTGCATAACGAAATGCGGGCCGGTATTCTCAATCGTAACCGTCCAACGGTCGGTGCTGCCGGCAATATGCCATTTGGCGGGCCGGGCCTCTCCGGCAATTCGCGTCCTGGCGCCTACTATGCGGCAGACTACTGCGCCTGGCCGCAGGCGAGCCAGGTGGCGGACAAAGCTGAGCGCCTGCCTGCGAAGGGTTTTCCGAAATGAGTGCCACACAAGACGATAACGCCGCTCAGCGAGAGTACTGGAACGGCAAGGCCGGTGAAAACTGGGCACGCGAAGCTGAACGTCTGGACGGGATGCTTGCGCCATTCATAACGGCAGTCCTGGGTGCAGCCGGCCTTGAAGGCGGTGAACGCGTGCTGGATGTGGGCTGTGGTTCCGGCGCGCTCAGCCTGGCAGCGCTTCGGGCCGGGGCAGGGCAGGTCACGGGCGTCGACGTATCCGCCCCCATGCTCGCGCTCGGTCGTCAGCGCGCCGATGGCGAGACACAGGTCCAGTTCGTCGAGGCGGATGCTTCCAAGTGGCAGGCGGACCAATCTTTCGACCGTTTGATATCGCGCTTCGGCGTGATGTTCTTCGCCGATCCTCAAGCCGCATTTTCCAACCTGCATGCGCAGATGACGCCAGGCGGCAGGCTGGCATTCGCTTGCTGGCAGCCGCTTGATCAGAACGAGTGGGCGCTGTTGCCCTTGCGGGCTGCCCTGTCCCTGACCGATCAAAGACTGGACCGGCCGGAGCCCGGCGCGCCGGGTCCATTTGCCTTTGAGGATCCTGACAGAACCGTTTCCATTCTTGAGCGGGCTGGATGGAAATCCGCCGAAGCCAAGCCTTGGGTCGGCCAGATAGCGCTCCCCGGAGAGTCCGTCTCCGAAGCGGCTGCCTTTGCGACAAAGATGGGGCCGACCGCCCGGCTTATTGCCGAGCTGGAAATGGACGCCAACCGTGTGAGAGAGACGGTTGAAGCACGTCTGGCTGAGAAAGCCAGCGCGGATGGCCGCGTCCGGCTGGATGCAGCCGCCTGGATAGTCACCGCCGACGTCTAGAATGGGTTCAATGAATAGCCGTCTTCGGCGAGTACGGCATGGGCCGTCATTGCTGAGAGAGCGAGCTGGACGCCGGGGATGAGATCGTCTTTGCCTATGCCTTTTGCAGCTGCTGTCTGCCCGCAAAGATAGATCGGCACGCCTTCTTCAAGCAGTGCCTCGACAAGCGCCGCAGTTGGTGCAGCCTCTTCGTCATCCGTGGGCTTCAGGATGTCAGCAGCGGCAGGCCCGTGCACGACGATCGCCGGCTCAATCCGTTCACGCGCGATGCCCGCGGCAGCATGCATGTTGATGAAGCGGGCGACGCTTTCGAAGCGGCGGCTTACCCTGCCTTCATCAGCGGCTTCCGAGATATCGAAGGCGATCTTGAAGCTCATATCGTCCGGAATCTCGAGATCGCTATCTACGGCAGCGGCCGGGCCGAAACCCTCGAGCACCGGGCCTTTTACGAAGCCTTGTTCCGCAGTCTGGCCATGGGCAACAGCAGCGAAGCTCGTGGACAGCGCGGCGATGAAAAGAATGCGTTTCACGGACAACTCCTCCTGAATTGGGTAGGGCCACTGTAACCCGGCTGGCGAAACCGTCGAGGAATGACTTCCCTCCCGGAATGGGGGCGTGTAATCCGGCGCTAATGAGCAATGCACGCGAAGTCAATTTCGATGGCCTTATCGGGCCGAGCCACAATTATGGCGGCATGTCGCAGGGCAATCTGGCCAGCGCGACGAATGCCGGCGACGTTTCCAATCCGCGCGAAGCCGCCCTTCAGGGGCTGGAGAAGATGCGTCTGCTTGTGAAGGCAGGTTTGACGCAAGGCATCCTGCCACCGCTCCCGCGCCCGAATTTTGATCTTCTTGTGTCGGCTGGTTTCGGCGGTTCGGATGCGGAGATTATCGAGAAGGCGGCCAGGGAAGCGCCTCGTTTGTTGAAGGCAGCCTATAGCGCAAGTTCGATGTGGGCCGCGAATGCCGCCACCGTGTCGCCTTCAGCGGACTCGGTTGATGGTCGGCTGCATCTGACCAGCGCCAACCTCTCCACCATGTTGCACCGGTCGACCGAGCATCCGGATACGACGGCAAGCCTTGTCTCGATCTTCGAGAACGAGGAGCGCTTCGCTATTCATGGAGCGCTGCCCATGCATGCTGACTTCGCTGACGAGGGCGCGGCCAATCATGTTCGTCTGTGTGCGGAGCATGGTCGCGAGGGTGTCGAACTCTTCGTCTATGGCCGCGAGGCGGGCGAAAGTACGGCTGGTTTTCCAGCCCGTCAGACAAAACTTGCCAGCGAGAGCATTGCCCGGTCTCATCGTCTCTCTTCGCAACGCACGGTCCTTGCCCGGCAGGCGCGCGTTGCGATCGAGGCGGGGGCGTTCCACAATGATGTCGTCTGCGTCGGCGCCCTCGATACGCTTTTCTTCCATGAATTTGCCTTCGAGGATACGGAAGCGACCCTGGAGGCGATCCGCAAGGCGGCGGAGAGCCTGTTTGAGCTGAAACCGGTCATGGTCCCGGAGGCCGAGGTGCCAATCGGGGATGCCATCACTTCCTACCTGTTCAACTCGCAGCTGCTGCAGTGGCCGGGCGAGGACCGTCTTGTCCTGTTGGCGCCGATGGAAACCCAGGAAACCGAGAGTACGCGAATCTTTTGCGAAAAGATGGTCTCGGGCAATGGTCCGATCGGCCGTGTACAATATGTCGATGTCCGTCAGTCCATGCGCAATGGTGGAGGGCCGGCCTGTCTACGTCTCAGGGTGGTGATGTCGGATGAAGAAATTGCAGCGGTTCATCAAGGCGTGATGCTGAACGAGACAAAGATCGATGCGCTTCAGGATATTATCCGGCGCACCTATCGTGATCGGCTGACGGCTGCAGACCTCGCTGATCCGACATTCGCAAGCGAATGCCAGCTTGCGCGAGAAGCGCTGCTGGAAGAACTGGAGCTGAGCGGGCTGGTTTAGCCGCTAGCCTGCTTCGGCGAAGCGGCCACCCGCCTTGGCATAGGCTTGCGTGCCTTTCGCGATCACCTCATCGTCGGCCAATATGTCTTCCGGCGTATACGCAAACTCGCCCTGAAGGCGCTCGTAGATCGGCGCAAAATCGGTATCCACCGTTGCCCGGAAGAGCTGGTCATAGGAATCGATCACGAAATAGGTCTGCTGGAAGTCGTCGATCCTGTAGTCCGTCTTCATCAGCCGCTCGAGATCGAATCCAACCCGGTTCGGAGAGGGGTCTTCCAGTGCGAAGATGCTCTCGGATTTCGAAGAGACGATGCCCGCACCATAGATGCGCAAGCCTTCCCCGGACCGGATCAAACCGAATTCCACCGTATACCAGTAGAGCGAGGCAAGATTCTTCAGCGCGGCATAGTTGAGGCTGCGCAGCCCGCCCTTGCCATAAGCTTCCATATAGTCTGCAAACACCGGATTGGTCAGCATCGGCACATGGCCGAACACATCGTGGAAAACGTCCGGCTCCTGCAGGTAATCCAGCTCCTCGCGCTTGCGGATGAACTGGCCGGCCGGGAAGCGGCGATTAGCGAGATGATCGAAGAAAACTTCATCGGGCACCAGACCGGGGACGGCCACGACGCGCCAGCCTGTCAGGCTTTCCAGTTCGTCGGACATTGTCTCGAACTCAGGAATGCCGCCCCGGCCAAGGTCGAGCGCCTTCAGGCCATCGAGAAACTCAGGCGCTGCACGGCCAGGCAGAACGTCCATCTGGCGCTTGTAGAGCAAGTCCCAGACAGCATGTTCTTCGTCGGAATAGCTCGACCAGCCCTGATCGATGGTCCAGTCTTCGCGGGCATGATCGGGTTTTTCAAAATGGTTGCTCATGCAACTATTATAACGCAAAACGCGCTGATTGAAATGAAAAGCCGCCCTTCGCAGTGGCACAAACCGATTTGAAAGGACGCGCACACCATGAAACTTGCCAGTCTGAAGCAGGGGCGCGATGGCCGCCTCGTCGTTGTTTCCAGGGATCTCACCAAGTACGCTGACGCCAGCCACATCAAGCCGACCCTGCAGGCTGCCCTTGATGACTGGGATATTGCCGCACCGAAACTCGCCCAGCTCGCTGAAGAGCTGGAAGTCGGTTCGGTGCCGAGTGAACGCTTTCATGAGCATGACTGCGCCTCGCCACTGCCGCGCGCTTATCAGTGGGCCGATGGCTCTGCCTATATCAACCATGTCGAGCTGGTCCGGAAGGCTCGCGGCGCCGAAGTGCCAGAAAGCTTCTATTCCGACCCTCTGATGTACCAGGGCGGATCCGACAGCTTTCTCGGTCCGCGCGATTCGATCCCGCTGGGCGATCCGGCCTGGGGCCTCGACTTTGAGGCCGAGGTTTGCGTCATAACGGGCGACGTCCCGATGGGCGCGAGCAAGGAAGCCGCGCTCGATCAGATCAAGATGATTCTGATCTGCAATGATGTCAGCCTGCGCGGGCTGATCCCCGGTGAGTTGGCCAAGGGTTTCGGTTTCTTCCAGTCCAAGCCGTCGAGTGCTTTCTCCCCTGTCGCCGTGACGCCTGATGAGCTTGGTGAGAGCTGGTCCAGCGGCAAGCTCCATCTGCCCATGCTGTCGACCTATAACGGGGAGCCCTTTGGCAAGCCCGACTGTGATGTCGACATGACCTTCGACTTCGGCACGCTGGTCGCCCACGCAGCCAAGACACGTCCGCTTGGCGCTGGCACGATCATCGGGTCTGGCACGATCTCCAACCGCGATCCGGATGGCGGCGCCGGCAAGCCTGTCGCAGAAGGGGGGCTTGGCTACTCCTGTATTGCAGAAATCCGCATGATTGAGACCATCAGCAATGGCGAGGCAACGACCAGCTTCATGCAGGTCGGCGATACAATCCGCATTGAGGTGAAGGACGAGGCCGGCCACTCGGTGTTCGGCGCCATCGAGCAGGATGTGGTGAGGGCATGAGTGGGGTGAAGCTCTACGAATACTGGCGCTCCTCTGCTGCCTACCGGCTTCGTATCGCGCTGAACCTCAAGGCCATCGACTATGAGAGCGAAGTCGTGAACATCGCGCCTGGTGCCGACGAACAGTTCGGTGACGCCTACAAGACGCTGAACCCGCAGATGCGCGTCCCCTCGATTGAGGTGGACGGGCAGGTGGCGGGTCAGTCCATGGCGATCCTGGAATGGATTGAGGAGACGTGGGCGGCCCCGGCGCTCCTGCCGGCCGATCCGTGGAAGCGGCTCAAGGTGCGTGGCTTTGCTGACGTGATCGCCTGCGACATCCATCCGCTGAACAATCTATCAGTCCTCGCCAAGCTGGGGAGCGATTTTTCCGCCAGCAAGGACGCGGTGGGCGAATGGTATCGCGACTGGATCATTCGCGGCTTCACGGCGCTTGAGGCGATGGTGGCGGAAAGCGACTTGAATTCGGCGCTACTGTTCGGAGATGAGCCGACCCTGGCTGAGGTCTGCCTTGTTCCGCAGATGTATAATGCCCGTCGCTTCGACACACCACTCGACGCATTTCCCCGGCTGGTCGATGCCGATGCAAAATGCCGTGAGATCGATGCATTCAAGCGCGCTGCGCCAGATGCTGTGAAACCGGACTGATCTTAATTGGCGTGTGCACGCTTCAGCGCGTAACCGTCCGGCGTGCGCTCGAAAAAGTGTGGGATATCCGGATGGGTGACGGGGACGTCGCTCTCATCCGGCAACAGGTTTCCTTCCGAGACATAGGCGACATAGTGGGTTTTGTCGTTCTCGGCGAAGAGGTGGTAATAAGGCTGGTCCTTTGACGGACGCATGTCTTCCGGGATGGCCTCATACCATTCATCGCTATTGGCGAAGACCGGATCGACATCGAAGATTACGCCACGAAAATCGAAAATCCGGTGCTGGACGACCTGGCCGATCTGGAATCGCGCCTGGCGCTGGTCAATCGCATTGTGGAGGGTGTCGTCGTGTTCGGTGGGCGCAACCGTTTCATAAACGGGTTGATGGCCCTTTACCGGCCCTTCGTCTCGCACTTTACGGCGAAACAGAGCGGCAATGCGCTTTCCTATGCCCCATCCATGGCTCATCACCACCCAATGTGATAGACCAATCGGCAACCGACAAGATTTGGGCCACACATGGCTGAAAAAAAATCGCGCAGGCGGCCGCCGAATGGCCGATCGCCGCGCAACAAGCAGGGGCCTCCTCTCTATGCGGCGGTGGACCTCGGCACAAACAATTGCCGCCTTCTCGTCGCCGCGCCGAGCCGTGGTGGCTTTACCGTGGTCGATTCCCACTCGCAGATTGCCCGCCTCGGTGAAGGCCTGGCCCAGACGGGCCGGTTGTCGGATGCGGCGATGGACCGGGCCTTCAACGCGCTGGAGGCTATCGCGAAAAAGCTCAAGGCCAAGCGGGTCGGCCGCATCCGCTGCATCGCCACCGAGGCCTGCCGCAAGGCCGAGAACGGCCCGGAGTTCATCAACGAAATCCGGGAGCGTACCGGGCTGACCTTCAAGATTATCGGCGCGCAGGAAGAAGCCCGTCTTGCCCTTATCGGGTGTCATAATCTCATACATCCGGATGCGTCGGATATTCTCGTGCTCGATATTGGTGGCGGATCGACGGAACTCTCCCTGGTTGATGCGGCGAAAGCGCGGGAAGCCGGACTTAACGGCATGCTGAAACGCGCGCCAATCAAGGCGTGGACAAGTATTCCCTATGGGGTCGTCACGCTGACGGAAGCGTTTGCGGGCATGGATGAGGCGGAGGCGTGGCCCAAGATGCGCGCGCTGATCGGCGAACATGTCGATGCCTGGGCGGAAAAGCACAAGGTACGCGAGGCGTTGTCCGCGCCGGGGGCGCATATCATCGGAACTTCTGGCACGGTGACGTGCGTTGCTGGCGTGAACTTCGGACTGCCTCGGTATCGACGTGACCTCGTGGATGGCAAGTGGATGGAACGCGACAGTTGCCAGGTGACGATGGACGAGTTGATCAAGGCAGGACCCGAGGGGCGGGCCGAGTTCCCGACAATCGGCGAGGAGCGCGCCGGGCTAATGCTGGCGGGCTGTGCGCTGATGGAAGCCGTGTGGGATCTGGCCCCTCAAGCCCGGATGCGCGTGGCTGATCGTGGTTTGCGGGAAGGGCTTCTCCTGTCGATGATGCGCGGCCCAAAGAAGAAGCGGCGGCGCCGGGGTGGGCGCAAGCGTACTGGCAGTGAAGCCGCCGGCGAGGCGCAGATGGAGGCGAAGTCATGAGCGACGATGGAAAACGCCGCTGGAAAGGGCCTCCGAAGAACGAGAAGGGCTCCTCCGGCCGCCGGATGGGTGAGCGGAAGATCATTGCGTACAATGCCAAGGACGAAAGCTCCAAGCGCTGGATCGAGCGCCAGCTGTCGGACCCCTATGTGCAAAAGGCGAAGGCTGAGGATTACCGCGCCCGCGCCGCCTTCAAGCTGATCGAGATCGATGAGAAGACCGGCGTACTGAAAGGCGCGACACGGGTTGTCGACCTCGGTTCCGCACCCGGCGGCTGGCTGCAGGTCTGCCTGCGGCGGGGCGTGAAGGAGATTGTCGGAATCGACCTTCTTCCTGTGGATCCGATCCCGGGCGCTCACCTTGTGCAGGGTGACATAAATGAACCCGACGATGTCGCGGCCATGATGGAAGGTCTCTCCGGACCACCTGATCTTGTCCTCTCCGACATGGCGGCAAATACGACTGGCCATAAACAGACAGACAGCCTCCGGACGGCAGCTCTGGCAGAGATGGCGCTATGGTTTGCGGGTGAGTATCTCGCGCCGGGTGGCAATTTCTGCTCCAAGGTTTTTCAGGGCGGCGCGACGCCGGAGATGATGAACCAGATGAAACAGATGTTCCGTTCGGTGAAACACGTAAAACCCCCGGCCAGCCGGGCCGGATCGCCGGAACTCTTCGTGATCGCGCAAGGCTTTCGCGGAAAGGCCGGATGAGCATCGCCCGGATCCTCCTGCATGAGGCGCCGGGAGAGACAAGGGCGGCGGCCTTCGATGCGGTGGGCCGGCCGGTCAGACTTTTTCTCGAGCGCTGGGATGGACGGGGAGAGCCTGCAACGCTGGGCGATGTGGTGCAGGCAAGGCTCCGCCAGAACGATCCGAAAGATGGTGGTGCATTTTTCGAGCGAACCAATGGCGAGCGGATTTTCGTCCGTGATGAGCTGCCCAAGGGGTTGAGTGAGGGGGCTGAAACATCGCTCGAAATCCGCGCCGAAGCCCGGCATGGCAAGCTTGCGCGTGCCAGCCTGTCGACCAAGGCTGAGCCCGCCGTGGACAGTGTGTTCGAGCGCTGGTTCGATACCCTTCCCGATGACGTACCGGAGCCGAAAAAAGCCACCACTCCGGAGGAGTTTGACCAGATTGATGCCGCGTTCGATGAGGCGCTTTCGACCCGTTGCGGCCTGCCAAAGGGCGGACTGGTCCGGCTGGAACGAACCAGTGCGCTGATTGCGGCCGACATCGACACCGCTGGCCGGCTCCAGAAAGGCAGTGCCGGGGCCCGGGCGCTCAGCACCAATCGGGAGGCCGTCACCACGATTGCCCGGCAACTGGCGCTTCGGGATTGGGGCGGGCTCATCGTGATCGACTGTATCGGGCCGCTGACGGCAGATGCGCGTACCACATTGCGGACGGAATTTCTCAAGACGTTTCAGTCCCTTTCGAGCCGAAAACCGGATGCGCTCAAACCCTCCCGCTTCGGTCTGCTCGAAGCGCAGATCGCATGGGGTGCCTGCCCGATTGGCGACCGGCTTCTTGATGAGGGCGGCCAGCCAACGCCGGATACGGAACTCCTCGACCTCTTCCGCCAGGCCGAACGGGAAGCGACCGCCAACCGTTCTGCTTTTTACAGGCTGACCCTGTCGCCGCATGCGCTGAAGGCCTATATCACGCGCCGTAATGAGTGCGATGCGATCCTCCAGGAGGCCTTTTCCGGCCGGGTCACGATCGCGAGTGGCACAGGCGAGCGATCAGTGGTGAGGCGCGCATGAGCAAGGCAAAATGTCCCGTTTGCGAAAAGCATGAAACCGATCCGGCCTTCCGGCCCTTCTGTTCCAAGCGCTGCGCGGATGTCGATCTTTCCCGCTGGCTGAAGGGCTCCTATGCCATTCCCGGCCGCCCGGCCGATCAGGCGGATGAAACGCCGAGCTACAAGGAAGAGCGCGACGAATAGGCGTGCGCGAGTATCCGCAGATCCGATGGATCTCCGGCCCGTCATCCTCCATTTTCCAGACGGTCAGCCCGTATCGAACCAGGCGAGCAGCGCGTCCCGTACCAGTCGGGGCAGGGCGGTGGCGATAAGCCCGAGTTCATGGCCAAGCCGGAAGGTCCGTCCCTGTTCCGGACAGATCGGCGGCAGGCCACCGGCAGCTTTCAGCCGGTTGATGCGCCGGGCCATGAGTGTGGCATAACGGCCCGGATCGTCGAACACGTCCATGATACGCCGGAAACGCTCCAGAAGCGGTCCGGCCATGGTCCATTTACAGTCCGGTTCCAGCCCACCTCGCTCACGCAGCTTTGCTAGCGCCACCGGATCGAAGGTGGCAGACGGCAGAAGGTCGAAGCGAGCCACACGGCCGGATGGGGCCGGCTGCCCGTCACAGCGCTTCGACGGGCTGGCCGTCTGATGGTGTGGATTTGCTTGGGCGACATCAAGCATCGCGGCAAGCAGCAGGAGGAGCCGGCGTACCAGGGTTTCGATGGCCCGCAGCTTTGTGCGCAGGCGCTGTGTTGCGGCGCGCGTGATCTCTTCCGGGTAGAGGTGAAGGTTCTCTCTTGCGCTTGCCTCCTGCAGCGCATCACGGGCCGACTTGAGCCCGGCTTCGACAAAACCCCTGTGTTGTTCCATGCCCTCAAGGATAAGGGCGGTGTTCATCCGGTCGGATATTCTTTGTGCCCAGCGCGGCAAAGCCGGGGAGGACTGTCACTCCTGGCGCGTCTGGATGCTTTCCAGATAGGCGATGAGGGCATCGACGTGCTGTGGCTCGAACTGCCACTCCGGCATGTCGGGGTGATCGATGAGGATTCCCCGGGACAAAGGTCCGGCAAGCGACTGGATCGGGTATTTCGAAGACAGGTCGCGGAGGGGCGGCGCGCTGGCATGCGGGCTTTCGTCAGTGCGGGTGATGGCGTGGCAGGGCGCGCAGAGATTTTCCGCCATAGCCTCGCCCTGGCCCAGCAATTCCTCACGCGGGACGTCACTTTCTTGGGGGGCGGGGCTGCTCTGCGCCGGCGCCGGGCTTTGCGCGGGCGGTCCATCACACGCCACGAGGAGGCAGAAACCGCTCAGCAAGGCGAAAGTCTTCAGGCAGGCCATCATCGGATCTCCGTCCTCGGTCGTTAAGCAGTGGCCGGACAGACTAGCAGCCCGCGTCAGGATCATCGAGACCATGATCCTTCACATTCCCTGCGTGGGACAGGCCTGTTAGCTTCAGTTTTCCCTGTAAAAGGGGGTTCCAGAAGGGCGGCGACTCCATTATTAGGCCGAAAAGGGAGCTCCCCACATGCGAATCCGACAAGCGATTACCTTCGACGACGTGCTTCTTCAGCCCGGGCCGAGCGAGGTCATGCCGGCCAATGTCGACACCTCCACCTGGCTGACGAAATCCATACCGCTCAATATTCCGCTGCTGTCTGCGGCGATGGACACAGTGACCGAGGCGCGCCTCGCCATTGCGATGGCGCAGTCCGGCGGCATCGGCGTGATCCACCGCAACCTGACAGTGGAAGAACAGGCCGGTCAGGTCACGCAGGTGAAGAAGTATGAAAGCGGCGTGGTGATGAACCCGATCACCATCGCCCCAACCGCCACGTTGAGCGATCTCCAGAACATCAAGTCGCGCACCGGCTTTTCTGGCGTTCCGGTGGTCGAGGATGATGGCAAGGTCGTCGGCATCATCACCAATCGCGACACCCGGTTTGTCGATGACCCGACCGCCAAGGTTGCCGAGCTGATGACCCGCAATGTCGTCTCCGTCACCATGGCCGCGCCCATCGAGGAAGCCCGCCAGCTGCTCCACAAGCACCGTATCGAACGGCTTGTGATCGTTGACGATCAGGGCCGGTGTGTCGGTCTCCTGACGGTCAAGGACATGGAGAAGGCGCAGCTCAACCCGAACGCCGCCAAGGACGATCAGGGCCGCCTGCGCGTGGCCGCGGCCTCCACGGTCGGTGATGCCGGGTTCGAGCGGACGCAGGCCCTGATCGAGGCTGGTGTCGATGCCGTCGTGATTGATACTGCGCACGGTCATTCGCGCTCCGTTCTGGATGCCGTCAGCCGCGTGAAGAAGCTCTCCAATTCTGTTCAGGTCATCGCGGGCAATGTCGCCACGGGTGACGCCACAAAGGCGCTGATCGATGCAGGCGCCGATTGCGTAAAGGTCGGGATCGGGCCGGGCTCGATCTGTACCACCCGCGTGGTGGCCGGGGTCGGTGTGCCGCAGCTCACCGCCATCGAGGACTGTGCGGAAGCCGCGCAGAAGTCAGGCACGCCGATTATTGCGGATGGCGGTATCAAATTCTCCGGTGACTTTGCCAAGGCGATGGCGGCGGGGGCCTCGACGGCGATGATGGGTTCGGCCTTTGCCGGAACCGAAGAAGCACCCGGCGAGGTCTTTCTCTTCCAAGGGCGCTCCTACAAGGCCTATCGCGGCATGGGGTCTCTCGGCGCGATGTCGCGCGGCTCGGCCGACCGCTATTTCCAGAAAGAGGTCGAGGGCGACAAGCTCGTGCCGGAAGGCATTGAAGGCCAGGTGCCGTTCAAGGGGCCTGTCGGCAATATCATCCACCAGATGGTCGGTGGCCTGCGTGCAGCCATGGGCTATGTCGGCGCGAAGACGATGGACGAGCTGCACGAGAAGGCCCAGTTCATCCAGATCACCGGGGCCGGGCTTTCCGAAAGCCACGTCCACGATGTGACGATGACCCGGGAAGCGCCGAACTATTCGATCAGCCGGTAGGGCTGACCCGTTTCCTCTTTCCTCTGCGCCTATCAAGGCAGGCAGAGGTGGAGACGGCAATGCCGGAATTCGAGTTCAAGCGCGCCTGGGGCCATGGTGCGATGAGCGTGACGCTCGGCGAAGAGCAGATCGAGGTTGCGTCTGGCAAGACGGTCCGGGTGATGTGTTATGATGCGATTGGCATGGTCCGCTGGGTTCAGACGTCCAGCCCGCAGCGGACAGACTATGCCCTCATTCTGGAGGGTGACGACGACGATAAGCTGGTCATCAACTGCAATACGCTTGCGGACGCTCATGATCAGGACGTCTTTAATGAAGCCGTCGCAGCGATCTTGTCAGCGCTGAGCCGGGTGAAGCCTGATCTTGCGGTGCAGTCCGGTGCGGGCCTGGGCGCCAGCTGGCTTGTCTTTGTGTGCTTCGCGATTCCCGCATTTTTGGGGCTGAGCTTTGCAGCCATTGTCTTTGGCGAGCCGGGGGCTGAGCGCTACGTGTTCGTGCCAGGACTGATCGGGGCGCTTTCGGCCTGGAAGGCCTGGACGGCGCGGCCATGGCAACGCCGGGAGACGATACCTGTGGGCGAGCTGGCACAGATATTCTCGAGCCCCGCCGCGGTCTAGCCGGCATTGCGGTGAAGCGGTATCTGCCGCCGGGCCAAAATCACCGTCACGAACATCAGGCATGCAATCCCGACCGCCGCCGGGAAGAGCGCCGTTGTCCAGGAAGAGTGCTCAAGCGCCAGAATAACCAAGCCATTTCGGAGGGCGCCGAGGGTGAAGAAGAGCGCGTTCTCTTCATGCGGCAGGGTCCACGCCTTGCGGATGGAGGGGCCGAAGCCGAGCAGGTCGACGCTGGTCAGGATGATGACGGCGGCGAGCGGGTCGGCGGTCAGCCACCACAGCGGCAGGGCGGAAAAGGCCAGGGCGAGGAACACCCAGTCCATCCGATGGATGGACGTGTCGGCAGATTTCGACAGGGCGAGCAGGGCCACACCGCCGGTGATCAGGCCGGAGACCGCAATCGGCCATGCCCCGACACCGGCGCCACCGGCGAGCTGGGCCGTCGCAACGGTGAAGGTCACCGCCGCCCAGATGAACCACGAAAAGACGTGCGGGCGTGTACGCCCTTTCATGATGGCGCGGATATAGGGGTAGAAGGCGATGAAGGTGAGCACCATGGCGATGGCGCTGAAAACCTCTTTCGTCAGAATGGGGGTCATGGGCGCGCTTGCGCTTCCCGCCACATCGTCGTGACCAGCGGGGCGGTTTCGTCGACTCGAAACTCGCCGCGCCGTTCAAAACCCAGCGAGCGGTAGAAGCCGTCATTCACCGGATTGGTGTTCTCGAGATAGACGGGCAGGCCCGCCTTGTCGGCGCTCGCGAGGACCGGCGTCAGCATCGCCTTGCCGAGCCCCTTGCCGCGGGCTGCCTTCCGTGTGCCGACGGTGAAGAGGTAGACGTGCGGGTCACGCGGATGATGCTCTTCCATCGTCTTGCCGGCGGCCATGCCCCGCTTCATCGCGCCCTTGGAGCCGTGGATCTGCTGCGCAATGATCAGCTGGATCAGCATCAGCGGGGGCAGGCGCAGGTCGCTTTCATGGGTCGCCCACATGGTGGCACCGCGGTCGTCGGCGATATGGCAGAAGCCATGCTTCAGGTAGATGTCGCGCGCCATCATGCGGAAGAGCGGACGCAGGGCCCGCTCGCGGCCGAAAAGCCAGAGATTGAACGGATCTTCCGCAAACGCTTCCGCCGTAATGTCGCCAAGCTGGCGCCAGTCGCGCCGGGTTGCCAGGCGCAGGCTATCGGGCAGGTCAATCTCGAGCATCTGCGTCCTTTCAGGCGTGTCTCAGAGCCGCTCTTTTATACACTTGTGAAAAGCGTAGTGCATGTCATTGTCGAATTCGATCCGGACATCCAGAATTGACGGCTCTCCAGGCTCGTTGCCCCAAAGCCGTTCTCCGACCCAGAACAGGTCAATCAGCTTCCGTTCGGGTTTGAAGCTATAGATATGATAGCCCTCATATCCCTTGTGGTATTCAAGCTGCCTTGTTGCTCCGAGTGTCTTCGCCTTGGGCAGACGAAACGTCAGCATCACCTGCGGATTTTCGCCGATATAGGTCTCCAGGAAGAAGTTGAAGTGATGGACCCCGTCCGGGTCCCGCCCGATCAGCAGGGCGCCGAGGTCATCCTGGACGTGGACAACGCACTGATCGACGGTGTCACTGTAGGTGACCATCCAGTTGTCGCCTTCATCAAGCAGGTCGGTCTCGGCGTATGCCATGCTGGCCAGACCGGTTGCCGCACAAAGCGCTATTGCGAGCGTCTTCATTCCCTCGCTCTCCCCTCTCTGTAATTCTGGCAGCAGGTTACGGGAAATCTGCCAGACTGCGCAAGCGACGGGGGCTGGGCGCCCTCAGGCGAGGATGAGGCTTGCCGCCCCGAATAGCCAGACCTGCATGATATGCCCCTCGCTGTTTCCACCGGCGGCAGAGGACGTTAACACGGCGCCTCTGACAAGAGAGGTCATCAATCCATGCGAGACGGCGGAAGAATAGCGGCAGCCATCGATGTCCTCACGGACGTCCTCAATCGCCATCAGCCGGTGAAGTCGGCCGCGCGCGACTGGGGCAAGCGGGCGCGTTATGCCGGGTCGAAGGATCGCGCCTTTGTCTCGGGACTGGTGCTCGACGCGCTGCGCAAGAAGAACTCGATCGCGCACGCGATGGGTTCGGATGAGCCGCGCGCGCTGATCCTCGGCGCGCTGGCCCATGCCTGGGGCTGGGACATCATGCGGATCGACTCTGCCATGGATGAGGAGCATGCGCCCTCAAAGTTGACGCTGGACGAACGCGAACGCCTCGTCATGGCGCCCGACGTGACGGCTGAGCCTTGGATCAGCGGCGACTATCCAGACTGGATGGAGCCGATGATGGAGCGGGTCTTCGGCGAGGAAAAGGTGGTCGAGGCGCAGGCCATGGCGGTACGCGCCGATGTCGATATCCGCGTGAATACGCTGAAAGTGAACGCAGAGAAGGCGGGTGGGCCGATGCGGTCTGCGAATGCCGTGGAATCGCCGCTGCTGAAGAATGCCTATCATATCCCGGCGCGGGACCCGTCCGAACGCGAAGCCTCGCTCGAGAGCATCCCGGCCTATTCCAAGGGCTGGGTCGAGGTGCAGGATGCGGGGTCGCAGATTGCAGCGGCGGCCTCGAATGCCAAGGCTGGCGAACAGGTGCTCGACTATTGCGCGGGCGGGGGTGGCAAGACGCTGGCCATGGCTGCGATGATGGAAGGCAAGGGCCAGGTCCATGCCTATGACATTGATGGTCGGCGGCTGTCGGCGCTGATCCCGCGGCTCAAACGCTCCGGCGCGCATAATGTGCAACTGGCCCATCCGAGCGAGCCTGAAGCCGTTGAAGCCCTGAAAGGCCAGATGGATGTCGTCTTCGTCGATGCACCGTGTACCGGAACGGGTACATGGCGGCGCCGGCCGGATGCGAAGTGGCGTCTGAAGGAGAAGCAGCTTCAGAAACGGATTGAGGAGCAGACGGAAATCCTCGAAGCCGCCTCGCAATTCGTGAAGCCGGGCGGGCGGCTGGTGTACGCGACCTGCTCCTTCCTGATGGAAGAGGATGAAGACCGGGTGGCGGCGTTCCTGTCGGGACATCCGGACTTCACCGAGCAGAGCGCAGGGGAGGCGGCCATCGCGTCAGGCCTTCTCACCGACGAAGGTGCGGCGACCGTGAAGGCTGGCAGCCGGGCCGGCACGTCGGTCCGCCTCACCCCACGCCGGGCCGGCACGGACGGCTTCTTCTTCTCGGTCATGGTGCGCAAGGCTCAGGACGCGTAAGCTTCCGGCAAGCCGGAGGGATTCGCATGGTCGAGCCATTGCCTGAACACATGCATTTCGAGGCGAGCAACCGCCAGTACATCGTGCTGGGCGCTGTCTCGGCCTTGCTCGTCATTCTTTTGACGGCAATGCGCCTGCTCGACCAGGAACCGGCCTATGACGCGAATGTCTGGCTGACCGTGTTCTTCGCCATCGTCACGCTGATCGCGGCCTCTGCCGCGCTGTTCAAGCGCAGCTGGCTGAAGCTTGATCGTTACGGGTTCCAGTCCAGCGAGCTGAAAGCGCTCGGCAAGATTGCCTGGAGCGATGTCTCGGAATTCCGGCCTTATCGCCAGCGTGTGCGCGGCGTGCCCGAAACCCGGCAGGTTGCATTTGAGCTGACCTCGGAGAAACAACGCGTGCTCGGCCGGCTTTCCGGGCTACTCTACAAGGGGACGGTCCGCCTCACTGAACACTATCAGATGAAGGGGCCGGAACTGGCGGAACTGATGAACCGGTTTCGCGCACGGGCCATCGTGGACAAGGGAGCGCGGGCATAGACTGGTTTGTCCTCACCCTCATTGTCCTTGCTTTCCCGGTCTTCTTCGGGGCGATGTGGTTCGGGATTGTCGGTTTTCTCGCCTGGGCCGGTGGCTGGCGTAACCTGGCAAAATCCTATGGCGGTGCCCTGCCGCCCGATTTCGAAGGGCGAAAGCTGCGGACGGTGACGCTCGGCCGGGGGCGGTTCCCACGCGTGCACTACAGGAGTGTGCTGTGGGCAGAGTTCGAGACGGACCGGCTGCTGCTGAAACCGCACGTGCTGTTTCGCTGGGTGCATCCGCCGCTTATTATTCCGCGTACGGACATTCAGGCGGCTGAGCGAAAAGGCCTTTTGCGACGCTTCTGCGAGATAAAGACGCGCGCCCATCCCGGCATCAGCTTTCATTTGCCGGTGAAGCATTTCGGCTGGCCGGAAGATATGGGCACGCAGGCCTAGCCTGCGATGCCGCCCAGCTTGAAGAGTTCGCTGACGAGATGACGATGACGCGCTGAAAGCTCGGGGCGCCAGTGCTCGAAAATCAGGATGTAGCGCGGGCCCGTGCTGTTGTTCCACGCCTCATGCTCGATCGTGTCGTCGAACACGAAGACCTCGCCTTCCTTCCATTCGCGCGTCTCATTACCGACCCGGAAGCCGCACTGGCCGGGCAGGATAATGGGCAGGTGGCAGATGAGGCGGGTGTTCAGCATGCCGTGATGCGGCGGGATGCGCGCGCCCGGTTTCAGCAATGAGAACAACACAGAAGGGGCAGGCGCGGGACGGGCATCTTCCCCGATGGCGTCGATCGCGGCCATCGTCTTGGGACAGAGGGCGATATTCTCTTCCATCCGCTTGCCCTGCTTGATCAGGTAGAAGGCGCTCCATTGCGGATTGTCGAGCAGCGGGTGCGAGACGCCCGGGCCTTCGCGGCCTGTCTTCTCGACATAGGGGGCAAACCGGTCGGCCTCGCTCGCCTGATGGGTGAGCAAATTGTCGAGTTCGGCGCGAATCTCGGGCGTCTTCGCCGCGAGTGCCTCTGTCCAGGTGAAGTCTTCCAGTGGGTAGAACTGCCGGTTGGGCAGGCCGGGATAGAGATAGCGCGTCGGGCGCGACTCATACGGCGCGGCGCGGCCGGCGAGAATATCGAGCGACTGCCTGAACAAGTCGTCGCCCGGTTCGCTGCCGACATTGTGCTGTCGGGCGAAGTCATCAACCGGGTGTGGCTCTGGCTCGGCGCGCTGGCCGATGAAGTCGCGGGCAGCCTCCACAAGCTTTTCGATCTCCACATTGCGGATGCCCATCCTGGAGACGCCCTCGAGGCCCTGCCGGAACTGGGTCTCGGCGTCCTCGTGACGTCCTGCACCGACGAGGGCCTGTCCGTAATGCAGCCGTGCGCGGACGCTTGCCGGGTCGACTTCGAGCGCTTTTTCGAGCGCGGCCAGCCGGTTCGCCATGTCGCCAAGCAGCGAGTGGGCAAAGGAGGATGCCACCCAGACATCGGCGCCCGGCCAGCCAAGATCGATGGCGCGGCGGAAGGCGGCAAGCGCGCCATTACCATCGGAGCGTTGCAGGGCCTGCATTCCGGCAGCGGCCTGTGATCTTGCCTGTGCCTGTTGCTCGTCCATATTTTACCCCTCAAAGGCCATCTGCGGCTCTTCCAGCCTAACCGATTAGCGGCTAGGACGCGGCATGGCCAGCTCACCTGATTCCGTTGCAGACAAGCACGAACACGTCCTGATCGTCGATTTCGGCTCGCAGGTTACCCAGCTCATTGCGCGGCGCCTGCGCGAGAGCGGGGTCTACTGCGAGATTCATCCGTTCAACAAGGTCGACGCAACCTTCATCGACAGCTTCGATCCGAAGGCGATCATCCTGTCCGGCGGGCCGGCGAGCGTGACCTGGGACGACAGCCCGCGCGCCGACGAGGCCGTCTTCACGCGCGGCGTGCCGGTGCTCGGCATCTGCTATGGCCAGCAGGTGATGATGGAGCAGCTGGGCGGCAAGGTCGAAAGCGGCACAAGCCGGGAGTTTGGCCGGGCCTTCATCGAACAGGTCACCGAGAGCGAGCTGCTTGAAGGGATGTTCGGCGGCGATGACCACAAGGAACAGGTCTGGATGAGCCATGGCGACCATGTCGCCGAGCTGGCCCCGGGCTTCGGCGTCATCGCGAAATCTCCGGGCGCGCCGCTTGCGATTATCGCTGACCTGGAACGTCGCTTCTACGCCACGCAGTTCCATCCGGAGGTCGTCCATACCGTGCATGGCCGCCAGATGCTGCGCAACTTCACGCACAAGATCGCCGGGTTATCGGGCGACTGGACCATGGCCGCCTATCGTGAGGAAGAGATTGCGAAAATCCGAGCGCAGGTGGGCGACGGCAAGGTGATCTGCGGCCTGTCAGGCGGCGTCGACAGTTCGGTAGCGGCGGTCCTGATCCATGAGGCGATTGGCGACCAGCTGACCTGCGTCTATGTCGACCACGGCCTGATGCGCCAGAATGAAAGCGAGGAGGTCGTCGGCCTCTTCCGCGATCATTACAATATTCCGCTCGTCCATGTGGATGCGAGCGAGACTTTCCTCGGTGCGCTCGAGGGCGTCTCCGACCCGGAGAAGAAGCGCAAGACGATTGGCGGGCTCTTCATCGACGTCTTCGAGGAAGAGGCGAAGAAGATCGGCGGCGCCGATTTCCTCGCCCAGGGCACGCTCTATCCCGACGTGATCGAAAGCGTCTCGGCCATAGGCGGGCCGTCGGTGACGATCAAGTCGCACCACAATGTTGGCGGCCTGCCGGAGCGGATGAACATGAAGCTCGTCGAGCCGCTGCGCGAGCTTTTCAAGGACGAGGTCCGCGCGCTTGGCCGTGAGCTCGGCCTGCCGCAGAGCTTCATCGGGCGCCACCCCTTCCCGGGGCCGGGTCTCGCCATCCGTATCCCCGGCGAAATCACCCGCGAGAAGGCCGACACGCTGCGCAAGGCAGACGCAATCTATATCGAGGAGATCAGGAATGCCGGGCTCTATGATGAGATCTGGCAGGCCTTCTCGGTGTTGTTGCCAGTGAACACGGTCGGTGTGATGGGCGATGAGCGCACCTATGAGGCCGTCCTGGCGCTCCGCGCGGTGACATCCACCGATGGCATGACGGCCGACTATTTCCCCTTCGACCACGCCTTCCTCGGCCGGGTTGCCACGCGCATCATCAATGAGGTGAAAGGCGTCAACCGCGTCGTCTACGACGTCACCTCCAAACCCCCCGGAACGATCGAGTGGGAATGATTCCGCGTCTCTCGCGGACTATCGCGAACGATCAATAAATTCAACAAATACAATAGCTTGATACCGATTTTCGTTCGGTGTCTATCGCCTTCTATCGCGGGCCAACGGAACATTCTGACGGTATCGCCTGACGGTATACAAATTGCCTCTTCCTGCCTAAAGTCAAAATACCGTCAGCCCATTTTGGCGGCCTGACGGTATTTTTTCGGCATAACGCATTGAAAAATAAGTTTTTTGTTGTGGAAAATTGGCCATTTCGGCCTGACGGTAAAATTGGTGGGAAGGAGGCGCAACATGCTGACCGATATTGCAATCAAGTCTTTGAAATCAAAGGATAAACCCTACAAGGTCGCAGACCGGGACGGTCTCTATGTGTCCGTCGCGCCGACGGGCACCAAGACCTTCCGCTACGATTACCGTGTGAACGGGCGCCGGGAGACGCTGACCATCGGGCGTTATGGCAAGTACGGGATCACGCTGGCGGCTGCGCGCGAGAAGCTGATCGATGCGAAGAAGCTCGTGGATGAGGGTGTCTCACCCGCCAAGGAAAAGAAGCGGGCCAAGGCCAAAGCGAAATCCGAAGGGACGTTCGGGGAGCTTGCTCAGCGCTGGCTCGCTGAGAGCGAGATGTCGGACTCGACCCGCGACATGCGTCGTCACATTGTCGATCGTGACCTGATCCCGGCGCTGGGCAATTACACCTTGCGCGAAGTGACGAGCGAGGACGTCCGTCAGCTCTGCGACAAGATCAAGAAGCGGGGCGCGCCTTCAACGGCGCTGCACGCCCGCGAGTTCATCAAGCTCATCTACGCCTTCGCCAATTTGCACGGCATCCGTGTCGAGAATCCCGCCGAGGAGGTCGATCCCCGGTCGATCGCGCGTGTCCGGCCCCGCGACCGCTCGCTCACGCCGCTGGAGATCCGGGTCCTCTATCGCGTGCTCGAAGAGATCACCGCCAATCCGACGCTGAAGCTCGGCGTGAAATTCATCCTGCTGACGATGAAGCGCAAGACCGAGGTCGCCCATGCGACATGGGATGAAGTCAGTTTCCAGGATGCGGTCTGGACCATCCCGAAGAAGCGGATGAAGACCGGCCTCGACCACAATGTCTATCTGTCGAACCAGGCGCTCGATATTCTGGTGGCGCTTAAAACCTGCGCAGGCGGATCGAAATACGTCTTCCCGTCGCGCTATGACACGTTTCGCCCGATATCGAATGCGACCTTCAACCGGATCACCGACAGCGCCCACAAGCTGGCAAGCGAGATGGAGCTTCCGCTGGAGCCTTTCACCGTCCACGACCTGCGGCGCACGGGCTCGACGCTCCTGAATGAGCTTGGTTTCAATCGCGACTGGATCGAAAAAAGCCTCGCGCACGAAGACCGGCGCTCTTCGCGTGGGGTCTACAACAAGGCCGAATATGCAGACCAGCGCCGCCACATGATGCAGGAATGGGCCGACATGATCGATGCCTGGGCTGCGGGTGAAAGCCGCAAGCCGAACATCATCCCGGAGAGCATGGCGGTCTACGCCGCTGATCCGAGGGTGGGGTGATCGTCACTTCCGGTTCGGGCGCAGAAGGAGTCTTTACGACCGGCATGAAGCGTAGGCCAAAGCTGACGTTTGCGATTGCGGCGCGAAGCAGCGCTGATGGCGCCAAACGGCCAATCGTGGATCCCAGGTCAGATTGGATGAATGTCGTGGACAATCCCATGTTGCAACACATCGGTCTAAGTAGGAAGGTGTAACTATGGGGGGCACCGTGGACATCAAAGACATTTTCCCGCCGCCTGGTCACGTGCAGCGCTTGAGGTGCTCTGACTGCGACGGTTGGCTCGATCTCGCTTATGCTGACTTCGACGAAACTGTGTCAGGGGCGCGGATAGCCATCAAAGGGCTGCCCGTACTTCGGTGTTCTACGTGCGAGAAGGACTATCTTCCGGACCGATCGCGCATCTCGATCATCCGGCTGCACGAGCAGTGCGTGTCCAAGGTATCCGCCGGTGTCACCGTAACGCGTAGGAAGCTTGAAGACCGCTACCCCTTCACGGACGTGCCGTTCCAGTATGATGCGGACGACTACGAATACCTGCCTGGCCTTCGCGGGCAGGGGGACGGTTTTCTCACACTTGTGTTCTTCAAGAGAGGGGTCTTGCTGAAATACGACACGGCGTCGGGCTATCGCCTGACGTTTGCGTCTCGGACGTACGGCACGATCACCACGGACGAAGACAACCAGATAAGCTTTGGCATCAACCGAAATGGCCGCGTCGTGATGTGGCTCGGCGACATCGCGACATTGCCCGTGCCGGAACAGTATTACCTGCTGTCTGAAAACGTGGAATCGGATCACTCCATCGGCAGCGAATTCTACGATGGACAGATCGACTGCATATTTTCCGATCCAACACCGGAAAACGACCTACTCGCGGCAAGGACGGACTTCCTCGAAGCTGCCAGGATGCATTTTGGAGCGACGCTCGCCCACCTTGAAGCCGAAGTGGTGGCGATCGCCCTCGACTTTGCGAGGCCGCTCACAGACAGCGTGAAGAACCAACAGCATGCGGCGGACGCGCTCAACAAGATCCACGTCGAATCTCTGGATACACAGGCCATCGGGAAGTTGCTGAGCGCGGCCGGAGGCGATCCCAAAGGCCTTGGCGGCCTGAAGCGCCTGCAGACACTACTTGAAACGCTTCCCGGCAGTTCCGCAATTTCGAATCTCATGCTGCCGCTCTTCGTGACCTACGATCTCCGGGTGGCAAACCTGCATCTCACATCTACGGGGACGGCGTCGGACAAGATGGACGATATCACGAGCCGCCTTGGTCTCCCGGCCGCCGCGCCGTTCTTTGATGTCTACGACGCGCTGGTGAAGCAGCTTGCGGCGGCTTATCGCGGGTTGCAGGAGCTCCTCACCCCGTAGCTGCAAGAGGCGGTGGCTGATCTTTCGCGGCCTCTAGTCCAAGACGGGGCCAAGCGATGCACTGTGCCTTCGTCAGCTGCTTGTTCAACTCATCCTGCGGTGGGCGGCTCGGAAGATGCTTTGGCGGTGTCGCAGTCAATACGACTTAACGATTGGATGTCTGCTAACGGGCGCGCTGCCTACGAAACGCAGCATTGTCCGCAATGAGGGATATTTGAGACAGTTCACCGCATTCGATAATCCGGATGCGGTCCGCAGCCTTCGCGACCCTTGCGCCTTTGGGCGTCGATCCACTCCAGCACTTCGGCGAGGGGCCAGACGACGCATCGGGGTGTCAGGTAGAACCGCTGCGGAAATTCGCCCTTCTGTTCGAGTTCGTAGATCGTCGTATCGGAGAGCGGCACAAGCTTGCGAAGCTCCGGCCGCCTGACGGTTCGGCGCCTGAAGATGTCGGCGGGCGTGATCCGTTCAGGATCGGTTGAAGTGACCGGAGCAGGGGCCTTTGGCGGCGGGTTCAGGTCCCGCGCGAAATCCCTAAGCCCTGTGCGCCCGCCCTCCTTTACGCGATGCAACATGACGCACTCCGATTACACCGTCTTCGCCCGGTTCCACACCATCACGCCGGTGCCGTCTTTCTCGTTCTCGAAGAAGGCCGCGCGCATGGGGCTGGCAAAGCTCGGGTCGTCGAGTTTGACGGCGAGGTAGGGCGTTTCGCCATCCTTGCTTTCCTGACGCCAGGCAGCGCCGAGTTCGGCCCCGCCGGCATAGAGGCGGAAGTCGGGGGCACCGTCTGAGGCCTTGTCACTGTTGGGAACAAGCTGGGCTTTGACATTGATGGTCATGGTGCGGATGGTGCCGGTATAGCTGCCTTCCTTCAGGGTGAATGTTCCGATCTGTGCCATGGGTTTAGGTCTCCGTGCTGGCGGTTGAATGAAGGGCGCGTCGCGCCCGCTTGAACCCGGCGTCGGACGCCAGGAAGCTCTCGATCATGGCCGGGATCAGCGCTTCGGGCTTTTCCTCCGCGCCGTAGGTCTGGCGGTAGATTTCGGCATAGTCGCTGAGCGCGCTGGCGAGCTCGGGATCGACCGAGAGGCTCATGCGCACCGGGGTGCGGTCGGGTAATTGTCCGAGACGAAGGGTCATCGTGTGGCTCCTTGGGGATGGGGTCTGAGAATGAGATCGCGGGTGACGACCACGCGCACCGGCCAGCCGGGGCGCACGCGGATGGTTGGCTGGATGCCAAGATTGCGCTCGACGACGCGTTGACCGGCCTGGTTGACGGTGTCGGTCGTGCCGCGGCGGATGGCGCGTTCCAGGTCGCCGTCTCCGTCTGCGCCAAGTTCGGCGCCGACGCCGAGAATGGTCGCGAGGCCTGCCGCGAGGAACACGCGGTCCCAGTGGTGATCGGTGCGGTCGGACAACCCCGCAAAGCCCTGCGCGTCAGCACCCGGCGCCGAGATCACGATGGAGGACCCGTCCGGGAAGATGATCCGGTCCCAGGTCACGAGCGCGCGGTCTTGACCGAACGAGACTTCCGACTGATACCGCCCGATAAGGCGCGAGCCCTGCGGGATGAGAAGGTATTGCCCGGTCACGGTGTCATAGACCGGTTGGGTGACCTGCGCGACGATCGTGCCGGGCAGGTCCGAATTGATCCCGGTCACGAGGCTTGCCGGGATCAGCGTGCCCGCCATGACCTGGTAGGGCGAAGCCGGGTCTTCGATGCTGTGAGGGTTGTAGATGTCGCTGTCCGCGCCTTCCCTGGCGAAGGCCAGTTTACGGGACTGGAGATTGGTATCGGCGGGCTGGCCGAACGCTGACGGCGCGCCCTGCGGCAGGGCGGCGAGCGCCAGCAGCTCAGAGCCAAGATCAAGCGCGGGGTCGCGATAAGCGAAGCGGGTGTCGGTGGTGCTTGCGGTACCGCTCTGAGAGTCGAGCCGGAAGAAGACCGGCGCGCGGGCCGCTTCATCGGCAAGCGCGGCCTCGCGCATGCGCCTTGCGCGTTCGGCCTCGTCGGCCGGGTTCGGGCGGAAATCGTCCTCGAAGCGGGTCACATATTCGGGTTCGATGCCAAGCTCGCGTTCAGCCCGCAGCATGGTCGCGCCGAGATCGCCGGAGAGTGGCGGGCCAAGGCGCGCGATGCGGTCTTCCACCGGGGCAATCTCGCTATAGCTTGCCGGGAGGGTGGAGAGGCCTTCGGGCTTGCGTGTGTTCGTGGTGTTGTAGAGCTCGCGCCTTGCATCCGGATCGACGGCGGTTGGTGGCTTCAATGCAATTCTCATGGCGGCGAACAGGCCAAGCACGCCGAGGCCTGCGCCGACCATCAGGACCTTGCGGTTGATCCGCGTAACCGGCTTCGGGCTGGAGCGGATCTTCAGCCGTTCGGCATGCTCGTCGAAGGGAATGGGCTCGGACATGGGCATCAGTTCCCGAACAGGCCAGCCAGAGGCGAACGGCGCTCATTGCGGGAGATGCGGACGACCATCTGGTTTCGTTCGCCGAGCCGCAGTTCCGCCGCACGGAACAGGCGGTCCACGACATAATAATTGCCGCGCACCCGGTAGTTGACGAGTTCCGCGTCACCGTCCGCACCCAGAACAAAGAGCGGCGGCATGTCTGTGGTGGCGATGTCTTCGGGCATCTGGATGAACACCTGACGGCCATCATCGAAGACGCGCACAGGTTTCCAGTCGGGGCTGTCGCCGGAGAGCCGATAATCGAAGTTCAGGCCTTCCAGCGTCAGGCCGCGCTCAATGCTGCCAGCGTCTCTTGCAATGGCGCGTTCATTGCGGGCGGTGAGGCCTGCCAGTTCATCAGCCGGATAGCGCCAGGAGAGCGCGGCCATATAGCCGCCCTCCGTGCTCTCCAGCTCCAGATGATAGGTCCGCCGGTCGGTGGCGATCATCAGATTGGTGCGGATGCCGGAGCTGATCGGTTTGACCAGCACATGGGCGCGGGCCGTCGCGCCCGAACCGGACACCGTGTCCCCCACCACCCAGCGCACCGTGTCACCGGCCGAAACCGAGACGAGTTCCTCGCCCGGCTGCAGGGCGATGTCCGACACCTGGCCGGGGCTGGCATAGAGGCGGTAAAGCGCGCCTTCGGTATAGGGATAGACCTGGATCGCGTTCACATAGCCGTCGACCGAAGGTTCGATCAGGGCGCTGGTGCGACCTTGTCTTATCGCTTCTGCCGGTGAAACCGACGGCGTGCTGACGGTCCTTGTATAGGTCCGTGTCACGCTGCCATCGGGATTGGTGGTGACGCGGGTGCCGATGGGCATCATCTGGCCGGGCAGCGGAAGTGCCACGGCGGTTTCGACAATCTCGACAGGGTAGTCAGCGCGGTCCTCGACAGGCGTCGCGGCGACGAAGGCGCTGGCATCGATGGGGTCGAGTTCCGTCGTGGCGCAGGCTGACAATAGCGCCATGGCAGAAGCGGCGGTGAGGATACGAAGCATGGGGATCATTCTCCTGTAACGAGGTCCTGACCCCAGTTCAGGGCATGGACATAAAGGCCGAGCGGATTGGCGCGCAGGGTCTGCGCATCCGTCGGCGGTTGGGTGATGAGGGTGAAGTTGCCGGTGAACCTTTGGGCGCGAACCAGCGCGCCATTCTCATAGGTCTTCTCGATCCAGCGGGCCTGGAAACTGTCGTCCGAGACGCGCACGACGCTGACGACATCCACCGTGCGGGATTTTCTGCCGACATCGGCGAAGGGATCATTGGTCGAGGCGTATTCATTGAGCGTGGTGGCGGCGCGGTCAGTGACGAAGTCATAGGCGCGCAGCCAGTTTTCGCGCACGACGACCGGATCGACGCTGAGGCCGCGCACGTGCTCGATGAAGTTGGCGAGGTGATGCGCGATCTGCGCATCGGTCGGGGTGTAGCGCTCCGTCGCTGGCGAAACGGCGCGGGCCGCGCCGGTCTCATCGACTTCCACGACATAAGGCGTGACGGTCGATTGCATGCTCCGCCAGACCAGCGCGCCGGAGGTGACGAAGCAGAGCCCGAGACAGCCGAGCGCCATGAGCCGCCAGTTCTTTGCCTGCACGCGGGCGGAGCCGATACGGTCGTCCCAGACCTGTCCGGCCTTCTGGTAAGGCGTTTCAGGGAACGGGCTTGGCCCATAGCTGGAGGAAGATCGCCTGAAAGCCATCGTCTAATCGTCCTTGTCTTTGAGGGTTGGGTTCGCGCCCGAAGCGCCGCGATCGCCGTCGCGGATCGAATGGGCGGCCATTTGGCCTGCCTGTCCCATGCGCTGGCTGGTCTGCATGCGGCGGGCCCAGCCGGGGCTCTGGGATGAGGATGATCCGGAGGCAGAGCTTTGCATGGATGCGGTCTCAGACCCGCCGGTTGCGCGCCAGGCGCCCTGACTGCCGCGTTGGTAGGCCTCGCGCATGGACTGGGCAGGACGGCTTGCAGCGCGGCGCATGGCGTCCCCGCCTGCGCGCGCGACACCGGCAAGGCCGGCGGCGACGCCCGCTGCGCCGGATGCGCCGGAGGCGACAGAGCCCAGCGTATAGGAGGTGCGCGCCGCTCCTGCCATGCTGGCGCCGGCCTTGACGGCGCTTGAAGCACCGCCCGCGACCGCGCCGACAGCGGCGCGGCCGCCCATGCCCGCTACATAGGTCCCGGCAGCGACGCCCGCTGTAGCACCCACTGCTGAGCCTGCGCCGAGCTGCGGAGCGCCGGTGATCAGCCCGCTCGCAATGCCGGGCGCAAAGATGCCCATCCAGAAGAAGACAATCGCAGCCAGCACCGTGCCCATGACCTGCGCCAGCGTCACATCATCGCCGGTGCGGAACGCATCGGTCACCGACGAGAAGAGCGTCGAGCCAATGCCGATAATAACGGCGAGCACCATGAGCTTGATGCCCGAGGTGATGACATTGCCGAGGACACGTTCGGCGAGGAACGTCGTCTTGTTCCAGAGCGCGAAGGGCACGAGCACGAACCCGGCCAGGGTCGTCAGCTTGAACTCCAGGATCGTGATGAAGAGCTGCACGGCGAGCACAAAGAACGCGACCATGATGATCGCCCAGGCCACGAACATGACCGCGATCATGATGAAGTTATGAAAAAACGAAATCGGCCCCAGCATGTCGCTGATCTCTTCGAGCAGCGGCTGACCGGCATCGAGACCGACACTGGCAATGAAGCCGGGGCGCAGGAGATCATCGGCAGTCATCGTCCCGCCGCCAGCGGTCACGCCAAGCTCGGCGAAACTGTCAAAGACGATACCGGCGAGGAGAGAGAAGTTGCCGATGATGAAGGCGAAGAAGCCGACATAGAGCACCTTCTTCAGGAGCCCGGCGATGACGTCCGTGTTCTGGCTTAGCGCCCAGAACAGGCCCGCCAGCGTGATGTCGATGGCGATGAGCGTGGTCGACAAATAAGCGACATCGCCCGCCAGCAGGCCGAACCCGCTGTCAATGTAAGCTATGAAGGTCGCAAGGAAGGTGTCGATCACGTCCATGGCGCGCTATTCTCCGAGGAAGGCCCGGGTGCGTGCGCGACCACGTTCGGCTTCGGCGAGTTGGCGCGCCCGCTCCAGCGCCTCGGCGCGGTAATGGGCCGCCATCATGGCTTCCATTTGCATGAGCTGCTCGGTCTGCAGGGCTTCGATCTGGTTGCCGGCCTGGGCGACCTGGAGATTGCCGACGGCGGACTGGCTGTCCGCGATCAGCCGGTCGAGGCTGTCACTGTCAGCCCGCGCTGTGGAGACGACCTGCGCCGTGACGGTCAGGCTGTCCCTGTAAGCTGTGCGCGATTGCCGCCAGCGGGCGCGGGCCTCTTCGACGAGCACGGCCTGACGCGGCGGCTCGGCGCCATAGTCTTCCGGGTACACCTCTTCATACTCGCGCTCGATTTCCTCGACGCGGTAGCCGATGCCTTCGGCCTCGCGCATCAGCTCCTCGATGCGGCGCATACGGCGCAGGATGTCGTCAGCGATAGAATCCGGCAGTGCTTCCAGATCGCGCGCCATGTTTTCCAGCATTTCGATTTCATGGGTGAGCTGCTGGATCTGCTGGTTGACCTCCTGAAGCGAGCGGATGGCCTGGTAGATGTTCTGGATGTGATTGGCCGGGTCATACACCGTCCATTGGGCCGAAGCGGGCGGCGCGATGAGGATGGAGAGCGGCGCGGCGCAGATCAAAGCGGAGGCAAGTATGCGTTTCATCGGGGGCTCCTATTCGGCGGCGAGGATGTGGGAGGGATTGAAGGGCGCGTGCGCCTCAGGCTCCGGCGCATGGCCGGGCCAGCGGGTGAGAAGCTCGGCTGCCCAGGGCAGGCCCTTTTCGATCAGCCAGCAGGCGGAAAAGCCGTCGCCTTCCGTCTCGGCCCAGATGCGATCCATGCGGGCCTGGTCTTCGGGCGATGACGCGCCGCAGACGGACAATGCAATCGGCCCGAGGCCAAGATCGAAGACACGGGCCCCGAGGGGCGACTGGTAGTAATAGTCGCGCTTCGGTGTGGCCCTGCTGATCAGTTCGATCTGGCGCGCGTTGAGGCCGAACCGCTGATAGGTCTCGCGGGATTGTGGTTCCTGCGCGCGCTCGTTCGGCAGGAAGATGCGCGTGGGGCAGGATTCGACGAGGGCTGGCGCGATGGTGCTGTTCGCAATGTCGGCAAGGCTTTGCGTCGCGAACACGACGGACACGTTCTTCTTGCGAAGGGTCTTCAGCCATTCACGGATGCGCGCGGCAAACATGGGATCATCGAGGAAGAGCCAGGCTTCATCGAGGATGAGCAGTGTTGGCCTGCCATCAAACCGCGCTTCCAGCCGGTGGAAGAGATAGGTGATCACAGGCGCCACGGCGCCTTTCGCATGCATCAGCTCTTCCATCTCGAAGCAGACTGTGTCGGCGAGCGCGAGGCTTTCATGGTCGGCATCGAGGAGCCGTCCGTGCGGACCTTCCAGCGTGAACGGATGCAGCGCGGATTTGAGCGTGTCGTCCTGCAGCATCAGGCTGAGGCCTGTCAGCGTGCGTTCGGGTTCAGGCGCTGAGCTGAGAGACTGGATCGCTTCCCAGAGCTTTGCCTTGAGGTCCGGCGTCATCGCGACGCCTTCATTGGTGCAAAGACCCGCGAGCCAGTCGGCGGCAAAGCTTGCGCCATGTTCGGTGTCGATATCTTTCAGCGGCTGGAGACTTGGCGCGCGGGCACCGCCGAGATCGATATGTGCACCGCCCATGCAGAGCGTCGCGGCGCGGGCCGAGCGGCCCTTGTCGAACAGGAAGACCTGCGCCCCCTCATAGCGCTTCCATTGCAGGGCTAAGAGCGAGAGCAGAACAGACTTGCCCGCGCCGGTCGGGCCGACGACCAGCGTATGGCCGACATCGCCAATATGCAGGTTCAGGCGGAACGGTGTCGTGCCATCGGTCTGCGCCTGAATGAGCGCCGGGGCGTTGTGGTGACGATTGGTGTCTTCGCCCGCCCAGACGGCCGAGAGCGGCACCATATGGGCAAGGTTCAGCGTGTGCAGAATGGGCTGGCGGACATTGGCATAAGGATGACCGGGCAATGAGCCGAGCCAGGCATCGACCGCGTTCAGTGTTTCCCTGATCGCGGTGAAACCGCGGCCATTCACGATGCGCTCGGCAATTCGGATATGTTCGTCCACCGTGCGGCGGTCGGGGTCAGCAACGGTGATGGTGGTCGTGACATAGCCGTAGGAAACGAGATCACTGCCCAGTTCCTGCAGCGCCGCATCGGCGTCAGCGGCCTTATTGTCAGCGTCATTGTCGACGAGCGCCGCCTGCTCATTGAACATGGTCTCACGCAGCACCGCGCCGATGGATTTGCGCTTGGCGAACCAGTGGCGGCGTTTCTTGCCGAGGACTTTCTCGGCTTCGGCCTTGTCCATCGCGATGAACCGGGTCGCCCAACGATAGGCAAAGCCTTGACGGTTCAGCTCGTCGAGAATGCCCGGCAGGGTCGTGGCCGGAAAGCCGAGAATGGTCAGCGTGCGCAAATGCGCCTCACCAATCATCGGTTCGAGCCCGCCCGCGAAGGGCTCATCGGCGAGAATGGCGTCGAGGAAGACCGGCAGTTCCGGCGTCACGACCGGGTGGCGCTTGGTTGAGATCGTCGAGTGCAGATAAGTCAGCGTCTCGTCGTCAGAGAGCTTCGCAATCTCGGCGAGGCAGGTGGCCAACAGATCAAAGACGCGGTCAGCGTGCTGCTGGAAGGTCTCAAGCCTATGCCGCCAGGTCGCGGCGTCTTCCGTTTCGACACGCTGGATCAGGGCCTTCTCGGCGCGGCCGGTGGCATCGGCGGGCGGCAGCCAGAGCAGGGTCAGATAATACGAACTCTCAAACCGGGTTCCGGCTTCTTCCGCCTGTAATGACCGTTCCTGATCGGTGAGCCAGGTCAGCGCATCGGGAAACTCCGCCTCCGGATAGTCATGCACTTCATGGCGCTGGGCTTCGAAGAAGAGGGCCCAGCCCGAGCCGAACCGGCGCAGCACATTATTGACCCGCGCCATGACGGAGACGAGTTCTTCTTCCGTCGAACTTTCGAGGTCAGGGCCGCGATAGCGGAACGTCGTCTGGAAGCTGCCATCCTTGTTGAGGACAACGCCCGGCGCCACGATGCAGGCCCAGGGCAGATAGTCGGCCAGAAGCGTCGGCGCGTCGGCATATTCTCTGAGGTTCAGCATGTCAGATGCTCCTTGTGGCGCGTCGAGCGGCCTGCGACGGCCATGAAATCCGGATCAGACCGCGCCATGAATACCGCTGCCGAATGCCCCACCGCCCAGAGCACAAGGCCCGGTATCCAGAGCTGGAGGCCGAGGCCGACAGCAGCCGCGAGGGTCCCGATGGCGATGGCGGCGGTTCTTGGCGCGCCCGCCATCAGGATTGGCTCGGTCAGGGACCGGTGGAGCGGGATTTCATAGCCGTCGGCAGACATCAGATGAGCGCTCCGCCGCCGAACGAGAAGAAGGTCAGGAAGAAGCTTGTCGCGGCAAACGCGATCGAAAGCCCGAACACGATCTGGATCAGCTTGCGCATGCCGCCCGAGGTCTCACCAAAGGCCAGCGTCAGGCCGGTAATCGTGATGATGATCACCGCGACGATGCGCGCGACCGGTCCCTCGATCGAGGTCAGGATCTGATCGAGCGGGCCTTCCCAGGGCATGCCGGAGCCTGCCGCATGGGCGGGACCGGCGATCATCAGGCCGAGGCCGATACAGGCCGCGACCTGCACCGTTCGGTTTACGGTCTGGAGGTGGGTGTAGAGGGTCATTGGGTTTCTCCATGTTGGACGAGGGACAGGGAACGGGAGACGAGCGGGGCGGTCTGATACCCCTCGCCGTCAAAACCTGTGACTCGCAGCGCCTCTTCGACGCGGCGCTGGCCGCCCGCGCGGCTCATGAACACGACCACGTCAATCGCCTCTGCGATGAGGTCGAAGGGCGCGCGCGGTGTGGCTTCCAGGGTGAGCTGTTCAAGCCGGGTTAGCGCGCCGTGTGCGGAGTTGGCATGAAGCGTCGTGATCCCGCCCGGATGGCCGGTGTTCCAGGCCTTGAGGAGGTCGAGCGCTTCAGGCCCCCGGACCTCGCCGACAATGATCCGGTCGGGTCGTAGCCTTAAGGTCGAGCGGACAAGGTCCTGCAGGCTGGTGCTGCCGCGATGGGTGCGCAGCTGCACCACATTGGGCGCGGCGCAGCGCAGCTCGCGCGTGTCTTCCAGGATGACAATGCGGTCGTTTTGGAGTGAGGGTTCTGCCAGCAAGGCATTGGTGAACGTCGTCTTGCCGGACGATGTGCCGCCCGCGATGAGGATGTTGGCCTTGCTGGCGATAGCGTCTCTGAGCGCCTGTGCCAGCGCCGGAGCCAAGGCGCCCTGGGTGACATAGTCGCCGAGTTCGAACGGCGTCGTCGCGGGCTTGCGGATCGAAAAGCATGGGCTGGTCGAGACAGGTGGGAGAAGCCCTTCAAACCGCTCGCCGCTGCCGGGGAGTTCGGCCGAGACGATCGGGGACTTGGCGTGAGCGGCCTCTTCCACCCCGGAGGCGACCAGGCGGATAACGCGCTCGCGGTCGCAAGGGGCAAGTGTGTGCTGCGAAATGATGACGCCCACGCCAGCCTTCTCGATCCAGACCGAGCCGTCCGGATTGGCCATCACCTCGATCGTGTCCGGCGCTTCCAGCGCCTCACGCACCACCGGGCAGAAGGCCGTGCGCAGCATGGTGCTGCGCCGGGTTTCTGTTTCGGTATGGTGCGCATGAAGGGACATATCCCAGGGCTCCGACTGTTCATTTCAACAAAGCCAAGGATCGCAGACGGATGAATTCTACGGGAGTGTGAATGGCGGCAAATGGAGGCCGAACGCGGCGCAAGGCGGCGCGTTCCGGCATATTGCGGTAAAGGATGACAAATGCGCTTTTCTGTAGAGTTTGCGGCAGTTTTTCGTGTCACAAGCGAAACGAAAAAGGGTCGTTGTTTAGACGCAAAGCAATTAGAACACTGTTTTCAGACATCTTAATTGAGGTCGTCAGAGAGAAGCGCCAAACAAGCGTTGGCACACTTCTTGCCGGAATTCTCGTAAGAAGGGAGTTCAACCATGAAAACATTCACACTCGAAACAGACGCATTCACCGCAAAGTATGATTATTTGTGGCGGCTCTCGGAGGATCGCTGGGCCTGGGAATATGCCCGTCGCAGCAATAAGGTTCGCCGCTACGCGGAAAGCCGCACGCCGGACGACATTTCCGAGATGCAGGCGCCCTGCGCCAGCATCCGCCTCCTGAAATCCCGCGTGCCTCAGACCATGGCCGAACGGCTCGGCTTTGCCTTTATGCCCGATCCTGCAAAGAACGGATTCGAGGCCGATGTCGTCTGGACCCGGCTTGCCTATCCCGATCAGGTCGAGGTCAATTGCAGCTCGCTTCGCCCCGGCCAGACCTGCGATATCTGGGAGCGCACCGTACCGATCTGCAACATCACCCACATCACCGATTCCATCGGTCGCGAATTCCTGCTGATCCGCGGCAAGGGCTGCGTCGTCCAGGTGCGCTGCACAGGTCTCTCCCTTCTCGGGATGGAGCCAGTGAGGATGAACCTCACCATTTCTGATCTTGATGCCTTCGAGCGCAAGGTGAAGGCCCAGAAAGCCGCGCTTGCGCTGATCGGCGATGGGCCGGACCTGACAGAGCCGCGCTGGACCAAACGAACGGCGATGCTGCGCAATGGCCTCATCGCGCTGGACTGTCTGGAAGCCGGCCTCAATCGCCGCGAAATCGCAGAAGTGATCTTTGGCAAGGACCGCGTGGCCGAGGACTGGAATGGACCGTCGCTGAAACACAGCATGCGTTACCTCATCCTGAAAGCCGAAGCGCTGCGCGATGGCGGCTATCTCGTCGAACTCCTCGGGTCGCAGTTCGGGATCACGAAGACCGCCGCCTGATCAGGGCGTTCAGCGGCACGGAGTCTTTTGCGGCCTGCCCGCGCCTTTGGCGCGGGGCTGTTCGCCCGGCTGTAGGGGCCGTTGAGAGGCATCGGGGCGGTCCGGGGTGATCGCCGACCTTCGCCCGGCGCTCGCCCCGGAGCCGCAGGAGCCATCCTACGCCGACCGGCCCGGCGAGGCTCAATGAGGGTCCGGTTGTTCGTCTAAAGAACGTGGTGCTGGGCCTCGCCGGCTGACCGCGCGCCCGCGCTTGTCTTAGAGATTCCTGGTCTTCTGGTTAGAAAAGAACCGCTGGTGGGGA
>NZ_JAPYPG010000023.1 GCF_029937755.1 Henriciella sp. | reverse complement strand
GGTGAGGGCGATTCGGCGCCCGCGCTCCGCTCCTTGTAGCCTGTCGGGGCTGCATGGAGGCGTCGCCTAGTCAGGTCTATGGCGCCCGCCTGCTAAGCGGGTTTGGGGCTACAACCCCATCGAGGGTTCAAATCCCTCCGCCTCCGCCAGTTTGCTCAGGTTGGAACCCCCGTCGGACGAAGGTTCGGCGGGGGTTTCGCTGTGTGGTCCCTGGGGGTCACCGGTAGTCCCAGGCGCGAGAACGGCTGCCACGACGTCCGAGAGGGGCGCTCCGGCGACCTTGCCCCTGACCGCTCCCTCGTCGTCGGGGGCGCTGTCGAGTGCGAAGTAGTCGAAGACAACGGCGTTGAGCGCTGAGCGGCCGTTGCCTCCAAGCTGCTGGTAGAGCGTGCAGGCGTCGGTCAGCAGAACGATGACCTGGTCGAGGTACTTCTGCGCTCGTTCCACCGCTTCGCTTGCTTCGGCGATCAGCCGTTTGGCGTCGGCAATCTCGACGCCGACCTTCGACTGCTCGGCCTTCAGGAAGTCGATCGGCAGTGCATCGGCCATGTAGGCATCCAGCAGCTTCTGGCGGCGACGTTCGAGCTCGGCAACCTTGGCCATCGCGGCCCACTCCGAATCGTGATCGGCGCGGATCTCGGCGACCATCCGGACCGCCCGCTCACGCAGCTCGGCCGGGTACCTCTTCGACGTACTCCCTGACATGACTCCATCCTTCCCAAGGAACGGAGTCTCCGGACTCGCCGGGGGAGTCAGATCGCTGTCGGTGGCGCCTAGTTTCAGGCCGGAAGTGGCGTCGTCTGGCCGCGCGGTGGCGAGGTGTTCAAGGCCTTGGGAGTCGTTCGGTCGGGATACCCCGGCGTCAACGTTCCGGTCGACCACCTGGGAGGCAAGTCGGCACGGGCCGACTCCGTCCATGCCAGAAGTTCGGAGCCCGGGTTGGGAACTCGGGGTGGGCCAGAGGTTGCCGAAGGTGCTGGGTTGCCTGAGGTCAGCGGCCTGGCACTGGAACGCGATCCTCAAATGTAACGAGTTGGTCTCGTGACAGTAGCGAATCGTGCCATCGAAGCCGTTGCGCGGCGCCTGGCTCCACGCTCTTCCTGATCACTAAGACATCAGGAGCAAAGATGCGTTCTCGGAAACTTGCGTGCGCCTTGCTGGCAGCGGCAGTTATGTCACCCTTCCAACACTTGCCCGCCGTCGCGGAGGCCGCAACGGATGACGGTGCGGTCGACCAGGGGCAAGGAAACGCGGTACACGCGATTGCTCCGAATGCAACTTGTTGAGTTATGAACTATCCCCTGACGGTTCATTTGCGACTTATACCACGGAGCAAACTCTGGGGGTTGTGAACTCCCTGGACGCGTCGGGTGAATGGGCGGCAGCGGAGCCCTCGTTAAACCCGACTGACGAGGGAAGCGCGATCGCGTCCGTCGAGGACGCTGCCTGGGACGCAACATTCCCCGAGGACGGCAGTCGCACGCCGGTAAAAGTCTCATACAGCGACTCGTGGTTAACGATGCGCATGCATGGCCTCTCACAGGTTCGGCCAGAGGTTGACGGCAATGCAGTGCACTACCAGATGTCGGGCGACGAAACTGTCGAATACTCCGTTCAGCCGAACGGAGTCAAAGAAGACATAATCCTAGCCTCGCCCCCGTCGTCGGAGGCGACGTACACCTATCAACTCCGCACCTCCAAGAGCCTGTCGCCGTACGAGTCGGCCGACGGCGGCTACGAACTGAGGGAACCGTCAGGCCGAACAGTCTTCCAGATCCCCGGCGGGGTCATGGTGGATGCCAACGGGGCGCACTCTTCAGAAGTTGAGTTTCAGTTGCAGGCGGTAGGAGAGGGATGGCTCCTCACCGTCAGTCCCGACATGACCTGGTCGAGAAGCGCACAGCGCGCCTATCCCGTAGCGGTCGACCCATCGGTAGTCGTAGCACCCGCTAGAGATTGCACCGTCAAGTCGGCTTCCCCAAACGACGCGTCTTGCGGCGATCAGTCACTCACCATCCGTGCCGGCAAGGACGCGACAGGTCGATATCGAGGACTAATCTCCTTTCGACTGGCGAGCATCCCTGAGAACGCCACGGTAAACGCGGCGACTCTTAAGTTGTACTTGGACGCAACCAAGAGCTCTGGTTCGGGCGCCACGTACGCCATTCACAAGGCCGGAAAGCTCTTCGGCAGTGCAGCTACATGGAACGATTCGGGCAAAGAGGGCGCTTGGGTCGGAGGGAATCCGGGTGGCGTGGACTTTGGTGCGTTGTACTTAAGTGGCGGTTCCAGTGGCTACAGAAGTTTCGAAGGGCTGACATCGCTGGTCCAGGAG
>NZ_JAPYPG010000022.1 GCF_029937755.1 Henriciella sp. | reverse complement strand
TGCGTATTCCGGCGAACGTGAACACTCATTCCGGCTGAACGTGAACACCTTTTCTCTTAACGCATTACCCACCGAGGTTTGTACCCCGGGTGTTCACGTTCAGTCAATTTCCGGAAGTCGTTTTCTCATGGATTCTCCGTTCAGGGCCCAGCGATGGGCGTTGTGCATCAGCCGATCCAGAATGGCATCGGCCAAGGTGTTGTCACCGATGGCGGCGTACCACTGATCGGTGGGCAATTGGCTGATGATCATGGTCGACTGGGTGCCGTGCCGGTCATCCATGATTTCCATCAGATCATTTCGGTGCGCCGGGCTCAGCGCTTCCAGCCCCCAGTCATCCAGGATCAGCAGGTTTATTTTGCTCAGCTGGTTCAGAGTTTTCTGGTAAGTACCGTCCGCTTTGGCCTGCGTCAGCTCCAGCATTAATCGGGAGATTCGGTAGTAGCGGGCACTGAGACCGTTCAGGCAGGCCTGATGGCCAATGGCACAGCCCAGATACGTTTTGCCGCTGCCGCAGGGGCCGGTGATCAGCAGGTTCTGTCCTCGTTCCAGCCAGTCGGTCTGGGCCAGCTGCGCCACTTGGGCCTTCTTGAGATTGCGTCGGTGCTGGTAGTCGATGTCCTGAACCGAAGCCCGGAGCTTGAAGCGAGCCTGGCGAACCAGGCGATCCTGTTTCCGGTGCTCCCGGGTCTGGCACTCCCGGTCGAGCAACAGCTCCAGCCGTTCAGTGAACGACAGCTCGTCATAAGTACCCGGCTGGTTTTGTTGATGTTCCAGGGCGGCAGCCATGCCGCCCAGTTTCAAGTCTCTTAGTTTTGTCAGGGTCTTGATCGTACTCATGGTGGTGTCTCCTAGTGGAAGCTTTTCGGGCCACGGATGTTCTCGTGGTGCTGGGGCAGCTCTGTATGCAGGGGCAATTGTTCCGGCAGTTTGTCGCGGTTGCTCTGGAGAATGGCTTTGATGTGTTTCAGGCGGTTCAGGCCTTCGCGGTTGGCGATACGGCAACTGGCGTTCAGGCGTGAACCGGGGTAGGCCTTACTCAGATTGAGCAGCCCGAGACAGACCCGGTAGGCCTGTTCCGGATGCTCCCGCTCATCCAACCGATCACTGACCCAGATCAGGGTGTCTGGCCCGATGTCACGGGCCCAGTTCTTGAGACGCCCAGGTGTCCACTGTTGTTGTTTTCGGTGGCGTGTAGGCATGTGTCCAGGCTCGGTGGTGATGCCGAATTGATGGCTGCGAGGATGGCTGGCGATCTGCCGTTGCCGGAAGTAGACCTGCACCAGACGCTCACTGGCATGGATCTCCACTCGCTCCCCCACATACTGGTGCGGTACCGAGTAATGGTGTTGGCTGAACTCGATGTGGTAATCGATATTGACCCGGCAGCGTCGGATGTCCACGTACTCATAGGGGTGTTTCGGTAACGCCCTCAGAGCAGGCTGGTCCAACGCCTTGAAGGCGTCCTGACGACTGCCTGGTAGACGCTTGAACGGTCGGCTGTTCAGGTCTTCCAACAGTGATCGGATGCACTGATTCAGATCTGCCAGAGTGAAGAAGGTGTGGTGACGCAACCGGGCCAGTATCCAGCGCTCAACGATCTGCACGCCCACTTCCGCCTTGGATTTGTCTTTGGGCTTGTAGGGCCGCGCTGGCATCACCGCGACCTGATAGTGCGCCGCCAGTTGCTGGTAACTGGGGTTCAGGTCCGGATCGTACCGACAGGCTTTGTTGACACCGCTGCGAAGATTGTCCGGTACCACCATCTCCGGACAACCTCCAAAAAACTCAAACGTGCGCACGTGACTCAACAGCCAGTTCTGCAACTCCTGAGTCCAGGTGGCTTCTGCATAGGTGTAATTGGAGGCACCCAGTACGGCGACAAACACCTGAGCCGTGCGGATCTCGCCGGTTTGCGGGTTGATGATGGGTACGGTGGGGCCGCAGTAATCAATAAAGCATTTCTCGCCGGCCTTATGGGTCTGGCGCATGGAGCGCTTTTGCTGCTTCAACCAGTGCCGGTAGCGATCACAGTATTGCGAGTAGCTGTAACACCGGTTGGGGTACCGGGCAGTGTACTCCTCCCACAGCAACTGCTTGGTGACAGTTTTACGCTTGAGTTCCTGATAAACCGTTGTCCAGTCAGGCACTTGATAACGTGACGATGAGGTGGGATCTGAGCCCGGATAGAACATAGCCGCCAAGCGGCCATCGTCCAGATCCTCCGGCAACGGCCAAGTAATCTCTAAGGCGTTAGCCTGAGAAAGGAGCTTCTGTATGGCTCCGACACTGGTCTTGGTGCCAGCGCTGATCTGCCGGATCGAAAGCCCGGCTTCCAGCCTCAGGCGAAGGGCTTCTCTGATTTTGCGCATTGGAATTCTCTTTGCTGCCATGACTCTGGACCCCAAAAAAAGGAACCAGAGTAGCAAACGGTTGAATAAACAATGCGTTAAGAAA
>NZ_JAPYPG010000016.1 GCF_029937755.1 Henriciella sp. | reverse complement strand
CCAGCATGGCACATCACGATGCCGGTGGGAGGGGCCGTCCACCCCATCAGTCTAACGCGAACCCGTCTCCAGCAGCGCTAGACACGCCCTACCCTATCCAGCCAGCAGCTGGCGCCATTCCCGGAGAGCAGCGTCGCGGTTGGATTTGAAAGTCTGGCGGCGGTTGATGTGGCGGTCGAGGTTGAAATGATTGTGCAGTGACGCGTGTGTCGAGGCGAACTTCTGAAGCTGGCTCATCCTTCGAAATCTGGACATGGCCCGCTCTCGCCGTCGCAGTGGCAGATGGCTGTTCTCCGCCCGGTTGTTGAGGTGACGACCGACCTCCTTGCGGTCGTGATTTCCGATCACTTTCATAGCCGCACCGTAGGATCGAAGTCGGTCGGTGACGATGGTTCTAGGCGCGCCATAGCGCTTCATGGCTTTCCGAAGAAACTTCAAAGCCGCTAATTTGTCTCTAGTTTTCGTTACATAACTTTCCAGGACCTCGCCCTCATGATCGACGGCTCGCCAGAGATAGTGGGTCTCTCCGTTGATCTTCACGAACACCTCGTCCAGGTGCCACTGCCATTGGGTGATATGACGCATGTAGCTGGCGCGGCGGACGCGGATCTTGCCGGCGAACATCGGCCCGAACCGATCAACCCACAGCCTCACGCTCTCATGGCAGACATCGATCCCGCGCTCATGGAGAAGGTCTTCGACATTCCGAAGCGAGAGCGGAAAACGAACGTACATCATCACCGCAAGCTGGATGATTTCGGGCGATGTCTTAAAGTAGCGGAACGGGTTTTGGGGCATCCCGTGATGCTACCCGGATCTCCCGACAGGCTCAATCAGCCGTTCCGCTGACAATCCCTCTCCTGTTCTTCGGCCGGTGTCAGCGCATTAGCCGGCACCGGCCGGTCGACCAAAGGGCGCTGGTCCTCGTGCAGCTCGCCGCCGCGTGTCCAGCGCTGGTACGTCCTGGCGGTGATGCCCAGCTCTCGGCAGGCGGCCTCCAGGCGTGCTCCCTGGGCCCTGGCCTCTTCGATCAGCGCGATGGCGCGTTGGCGATCTGGGGTGCTGATCATGCGTCCTCGCCCCCCCAGATCGCCCTCGCCTTTTTTCTGAGGGCCAGTAACGCTGCGGTCTCCGCCAGGGCCTCGTTCTTGCGGGCGAGCTCCTTTTCCAGCGCCTTGATGCGCTTGCGCTGCTGCTTGGCCGCGTCGGCTTCACGCTGGCGTTCCGAGTGCGAGAGACTGGCAGCCTGCTCGCAGTCATGGCGCCACCGCTCCAGCTGCTCGGGATAGACGCCCCGGCGACGGCAGTATTCCGCGGTCTCCTGAGCGTTCATCGAGGCGGTCTCGATCACGGCGCTGAACTTATCCTTGGACGACCAGCCATCGGCGCCCTTGCCCAGAGCATCCGGCAGACAGCGCCCTTCGGCACGGGCTTCCTTGCGCCACTTGTAGACGGTGCCCAGCGAGATCCCCTCCTGCTCCGCGATTACCTGTGGGGAGAGGTTGTGGGGAGGCAGCAGCTTGGTGACCACGGCTTGCCGGCGCTCCTCTGAGTAACGAGGCATGAGTGTCTCCTTTCGCCCCCTGATCGATTTATAGGAACAGGGTATCAGAGGGCACGACAGTCATCCTGACACTGGGGGCACCCTGGGCTTCCTGTCCGGCCCCATGCTCAGCGGTTGGCTCGCCAGCATTCCGATGGTGATGCCGCAATCCGAGATGCTGCTCGGCGGACCCGTGGCCTGGCCCTTCGTGGTCACGGCGGGACTCGCCGGTGCGGTGTGGCTGTTGCTCTACCATCACGTTCGCGAACAGTCGGCACACCGTCCGCCTGCCGACGAGCCGGCGTCGCCTCGGGCCATCGGTGGCTTTCTGACGCTGACGCTGCTGGCGATGCTGGGCCTGGGGGCCTTCGAGGTGGGCCTCAGCCTGCAGGCGCGACAGTCAATCGGTCTCGACCCCTTCAGGGTCGGATTGCTGTTCACGGAGTGCGGGCTGGTGCCGCAGCGTCCGAATCCCCAGGTACGCACCCGTTGGTGCGTGCCCACCGGCGAGGCTCGCGGCAAACAGCCGAAGTATTTCGTCCTCGGTAAAATCTATACGCCCTGACAGGGATGCACGGCCTGGCTTTCCCGACCCCGCGACATCTCGCGGGTCAGCCAGAAGCCGGCGCCGAGCAGCAAGGCGCCGCCATAGATCATGCCTCGGCCCGGCACCTCTGCGAAGATCAGAAAACCCAGGCTCGAGGCCACCACCGGCGAGACGATGATATCGACCAGGGCATAGACGTTGGCATTGAGCGACTTCAAGACGATGGAGATGCCGAAATAGGCGAAGCCCGTGGACACGATGCCCAGGCTTGCGGCCCAGAGCATCACCGGCAGTTCCACGCCGAGTGCCGGATAGGCGATCGTCATCGCCACCTGGCCGGGACCCGCGATCAACAGGAACGGCGAGAGCACCAGCGCCGCGACTAGCAGCGACCAGGCGATGTCATTCCCGGTCTCGGTCTTGCCCTCATAGCGCATGTAGGTAACCATCGCGGCGTAGATCGCCCCGGTGGCCAGCGCCACGAGGTTGCCCAGCATATGGCCGCCGCCGAGCGGATTGGCGAGCGCGATACCGATCAGGGCGATGGCGAAGATCAAGACATAGCTCCTGCGCGCCTTCTCGCCCAAGAACAGCGCCGAAAAGATGAACACGAAGAATGGCGCGATGCTCCAGAAGATCACCGCGTTGGCGATCGGCACAAGTGACATGGCGAAGTTGAAGACGCCGCCCTGGGTGGCGATCAGTACGCCGATGATGGCGGTATCCTTGACGTTGCCTTTGGGAAACCGAGGCCATTGCCGAGTTGCCAGGGCCCGCGCTATGAATAGGAAGGCCGCCGCGAAGGCCATGGCATAGAAGGTCAAAGTTTGGATCGGAATCCGCCCGTCGGTAAGCTTAACGAACACACCGATGGTCGCCTCGGAGACCGTGATCAGCGCAAGCAGAAGGAGGGTGTTCATGCCTGCCCTCCCTTGCTCGCCGGTCGCGTGACATCGATCACTTCGGCACCTGACTCGTCGAGACAGGTGGTCTCCACCTGCAGTGTGGCGAAGAAAAAGCCATAATGATCCTTGAGCATGCTATAGCCGGCTTTGAGCACGGCCTGTGGATCGGTGCCGTCGGAGATTCGCAGGTGACCGGAGAATACGTAACGGCCGCTGGTCAGTGCCCAGGCGTGCACGTGATGAGCATTTTCCACGCCGTCAAGCGCTATCAGTGCTTCCGTCACCTCGGCCAGTCGAATCTCGGAGGGCGTACCCTCCATCAGCAAATGGGTGGCATCGCGCAGGATACCCCAGCTCGCCCACAACAGTACGAAGCCGAAGGCCATGCCAAGCAGCGGGTCGATCAGCAAGAACCCGGTGAAGCGAATCACCAGCGCGGTGACGATGATGAGCAGGCTGCCGACGAAAGTCTGGATGATATGCCACAATGCGCCTTTGACGTTCAGGTCGCTGCGGCTTTGTTTCCAGATCAGGCCCAGCGAGACGATCTCGGTAAGCAGGCCGCCAGCCGCCGCCCACAGCATGGGTGCCGTGGACAGATCAATGGGGTCGGTCATCCGCATGCCGGCCATCACGACCACGATCAGCGCCATGCTCAGCAAAAAGCCGCCGTTGACCAGGGCACCCACGATCTCGGCGCGATACCAGCCGAAGCTGCGGTCCTCATCAGCCGGGCGGCGGGCGAGCCGGGCAGCGGTGATGGCCACCAGCACGCCACCCACCGCCGAGAAGGTGTGGAAGGCGTCCGAGATCACCGCGACCGAGCCGGTCCAAAGACCGATGCCCATCTCGATGAAGAAGTAGATCCCCGTCAGCCAGGCCGAAATCGCCATTCCAGATCCACTGGAAGGCATGTGCCCCGCATGGCCGTGACCGCCGTTGCCGTGATTCATAAGCGCACCTTGTCTCCGTTTCAGTACGTGCCATTCGCTCATGGGCATCGTGTTCGGTAGTTGTCAAGGAATCTGTCGCCTCTGAGATCATTCACGCCACCTGCTTTTCTGGTTCGGCGACGGTCACATGGCACTAAAGCTTATTGGTGGCAAACCTGCTATGGGTGCTGGTGGTCATGTTGAAGGTTCTGCGGTGCCGATGGGCAATGAAGGTGATACCATTGTTGATATCAAGTTTGAAGGCACAGCGGAAGAGATTGAAGGTGTTCGCTCTAATGTCGTGCGGATTATCTACTGTCTTGGCTCTGATACCTACCGTATGATTTTCTTTCGTGCGGTGGAGAATACTGCTGTTGTTCTCAAAGAGTATGATGATGTGTATTGCGATATGCTCCAAAGCCTCTTTGAAGACACTACAGGGCTTTTCCTCTACTTCAAGTGATCTACCCTACCAGCCAAAAAAAATGCTTAGCTGGGGAAGCTAGGCAAATCCTGACACTGGGGGCTCCAGCCTGACAATAGAATTCATAAGTGGAATCTCCGAGGGCGAGGACCGAGAATCGCAGGCCGTCGAGACGAGGCGCTTTACGGCTTTCCATGAACTCGAAAAAATTTATCGCAGGCTGCGGTGGCTCGCCTTCACCATGCGTGCTGACAACGATCAGTATGTCCTGTTCTTCTGTAATTTTGCGAACTTTATAATCTGCCATGTCGTGCACTGAGGACGTCAGTCCAGACTTCTGCGTTTCGCTGTGCAGGGAGCTCGCTATCTCTGCCGCATTGCCGGTTTCCGATCCGAACAGAATTGCCAGCTTGCGGTGTTCTTCTTTTGTGTCAGCTCCCTCACCGACGTCTTGTCCCCGTCCAGCGTCAAGTCCTGCAAAATAGCCTGCAACCGGTGCTGTCAGTGGAATGCGAACGCGTCTCCAGCAGCGCACGACACGCCCTACCCTATCCAACCAGAAGACCGCGCCATTCCTGAAGAGCAGCATCGCGGTTTGATTTGAACGTCTGGCGATGGTTGATGTGGCGGTCGAGATTGAAGTGATTGTGAAATGAGGCGTGGGTCGAAGCGAATTTCTGGAGGTTCGACATTCGCCTGAACCGGGACATCGCCCGCTCTCGTCGCCGGAACGGCAGATGGCTATTTTCTGCCCGATTATTGAGGTGGCGACCGACCTCCTGGCGGTCGTGATTTCCGATCTCCTTCATCGCTGCGCCATATGATCTTAGGCGGTCGGTGACGACTGTCCGCGGTGCACCGTAGCGCTTCATGGCTTTCTTCAAGAATCGCAAAGCCGCTGATTTATCTCGTGTTTTCGTGACATAGCTTTCCAACACTTCGCCTTCGTGATCGACGGCCCGCCAGAGATAGTGGGTCTCTCCATTGATCTTCACGAAGACCTCGTCCAGGTGCCACTGCCATTGAGTGATCTGTCTCATGTAGCTGGCTCGGCGCCCGCGAATCTTGCCGGCGAACATCGGGCCAAAACGATCTACCCACTTCCTCACGCTCTCGTGGCAGATGTCGATCCCGCGTTCGTGGAGAAGGTCTTCGACATTGCGAAAGGACAGCGGGAAGCGGACATACATCATCACCGCGAGCTGGATAATTTCGGGTGACGTTTTGAAGTAGAGGAATGGATTGCGGGACATGAGGTGACGCTATCCGTATCATCCTACGCGCTCAATCGGCCTTTTCCGCTGACAATGCCCTCATGGTTCATCGGCTTCTCTCGAGAGGATCGCCCAGATGCCTGCCCACGAACTTCAAACGCATTCACATTCTGAAAACTGTGCAACACCAGCCGCAGGCAACCAGAATTCAAATTTGCTGTTGTTTTGGGTTTTCTATCCACCTAACCATAATTTCAGCAGGTCGGGGGACACGCGATATGACCAGAATCAACAAATTTTGCACAATGAACGCCGCATTTGGGGCGCCGAACCGATCCACGATGGTAATCGGCGATAGGAATAATTTTGGCCGCTGCCTGCTGCGGACAAGTACCATAGTTGCAGTTCTGAGTGCCCTGGTCTTGCCGGCCCTGCAAGCAGAAGCCGACCCTGCACAGCCGCGAAGTGAAGACCAGACTACGGTGCTGGACAAGATTGTTGTTTTGGAAGCGCGTGGTTCCACTTCCGACGAAGACGCCGGATTCAAGCCAGATGGCGCCACAACAACAGGTCCTTGGGCCAACCGTGCCATCGAGGATCTTCCGTACTCCATCACCGTGCTTTCAGATGATTTGATCGAAGATACGACGTCGCGAAGCCTGGATAGCCTGTTCACTATCAGCCCGCTGGTTCAGACGGGGCAGTCGCAGGCCGTCAATAACATCGCCCAAGCCACTATCCGCGGGTTCAACGTTGCGCGCGCCTATGTAAACGGCGTGCAAAACAACAATCTCGGTCAGGGTGTGTTTGTCGAGGAGATCGAGAATCTCGAAATTTTCAATGGACTTTCAGGCTTTCTGTTCGGAGCAAGCCCGGTAGGCGGATTGATCAATTACGAACTCAAGGGACCGACGGAAGACAATTTACGAAACCTGACTGTTGGAAACTACGGCGGTAGCCAGTATTTCGCGCACCTTGATCTTGGTGGCACTATCGATTCCGGGGATACGGTCGGTTACCGCATCAATCTGCTGACGCAGGATGGCGACACATCGATCGACGAACAGAGCCTACGGCGCTGGATGGTCAGCGGCGCGATGGACTGGCGTCCAACCAGCGACCTTGCATTCGAGCTTTTCCTCTCGACCAAGAATTATCATCTCGACGGCCGCCAGTTCCAGTTTTTTCTTGGCGGTGATGTTCCGGCACCTGTCGACGGCTCGAAGCTCTATGCGCCTCGTGAGACCTATCTCGACACTGATTCCGATCTTGCTCATCTTTCCATGGTTTACCAGCCGGATGAAAAGTGGGCCTTCCGAGCAGCCTATCAGTATAAGTACGACGTGCGTGAAATGGTCTACGGTCTCGGCAGCCTGCAACCGGACGAGACTAGCTACCAGTTCACTCTCTATGGCGGGAAGTTTTCGGCAGAAACCAATGGCGGTTATGCCTATCTCGACCGCAGTTTCTCCACCGGCCCAATCCAGCATCGCCTGACCCTGGGGGTAAACGGGTATGACTATCAAAACCGCCTAGCTATCGTGTCGAATGGCTTTCCGTCCTTTTTTGACGGACCCTACGAGTTCGACTTTTCGGATCGTTCGGTAAACGATCTGAGTATTCCGGACTGGGATATCGACGACTCCCGCTGGGTGGTGAACGCAACGAGCCAGAACGTCAATGCTGTTCTGGGCGACGAGGTTGTGTTCAATGACCAGTGGTCGCTTCTCGTTGGCGCCAACTACGCCAATATAGCCTCGGAAAGCTTCGATTTTGCAACAGGTGACCCGCTCCCCAACTCTGACTATGATGAGTCAGCCGTCACGCCTACTGCTTCGATCATGTATAAGCCCGCGCCGGGCTGGAATACCTATGTTACCTATATCGAGTCCATCGAGCAGGGATCGATCGTCGGCGCGTCCTATGCAAACGCCTTCGAAATGCTACCGCCGCTGCGCAGCGAACAGTATGAATTTGGCACGAAGGTGGATTACGGCGACCTCCTCCTCACAGCTGCCCTGTTCCAGATCGAAAAGGCGAGCGAACGCTCAAATGACGGAACGGCGACCGGCACCTTTGTGCAGGACGGCCTGGAGGTCCATAAGGGGATCGAGTTCAGCGCCATCGGCAAGCCAAATGACCAGGTGAACCTCATCGCCGGTCTCACTCTAATGGATAATGAGATCAAAGACAGCTCCGATCCAGCGCTGGAGGGCAAGAAGCCCTATGGCGTGGCCGAAGAAGTTTTTAAGCTTTATGGCGAATTCCTTCCAAATGCGCTGCCAGGCTGGACCTTTTCCGCTGGCGCCTATTTCAATGGCGAAAGCTATCAGAATCCGCTCAACAGCAGAGACCTTGAAAGCTACACGCTAGTGGATCTTGGGATTCGTTACGAGACCGAGCTATACGGCAAGGCTGTTACAGCGCGGCTTAACGTGAAGAACGCTACCGATGAGGACTACTGGGCCGCGACATCGCCTGGCGCGCCCAGGACGGTTGCATTTTCGGTTTCCACCCGATTTTAGCGAGCTGCATTGCTTGACGCTATGATTTTTCCGACGAGGAGAACGCTTCTCAAAACTGTGGGGCTGGCTACACTCGCCGCCTGTTCGCCCGACAGTTTAGAGCACTCCATGCAGGGGGGAGTGCTCTCGCTTGACTGGGCGCTCGCCGAAACCATGATCGCTCTGGGCAGAGCGCCAGCCGGCGTCGTCGCGGCGGCAGATTGGAAACGCTTTGTCGTGGAACCCGAGCTTCCGGAGCAGACGGCCGATCTCGGCCTGCAACAGGAACTGAATTTCGAGTTGATGGCCGCTCTGAAGCCGGACCTCATTCTCTTCTCTCCTTTCCTTGAGCATCAGAAACTCAAATTCGACCGTATCGCGCGCTCGGAGAAGCTGTCGGTATACGATCCAAGTGAGGAGCCGCTCGGACAACGCATGAAAGCCAGCCGCGATCTTGCCTTTCTAATTGGCGCAGAATCGGCACTGGAAGACTTTCTCCGTGAGCTCGAGACCTTGCGTGAAGATGTCAAAATGCGGCTGGCACGCCTGAAACAGCGTCCGGTCCTTATGGTGACCTTCATAGATAACCGGCATGCTCGGGTCTATTCTGGCAGCAGTCTTTATGCCGACGCCATGGCGTGGCTAGGGTTGGAAAATGCCTGGCAAGGAGATGTTGGCTACTTCGGATATTCGACGGTTGGTTTGGAGGATCTTGCGACGCAGGAAAACGTAGAACTCATTGCAGTAGAGCCGGTCCAACCGGATATTTCACATGCGCTCGCCGAAAGCCCGTTGTGGAAGAGATTGCCCTTTGTCGTTTCCGGCCACCAAGGCTCAATTCCTCCCGTTTTCATGTTCGGTTCGCTTCCCTCAGCAGCGCGCTTCGCCAAGCTGATTGTCGCTCACCTCGAAGAAAGGTGGGGATAGTTTTTGAAGCAAGCGCTCGATCCTCGATTACTCTCTGCCTGTCTGTTTTGCTTGGCACTAATTCTAGTCAGTGTGCTTCTCTTTCGGCCGGTACAGGACTTATTCGATACGCAAACACTGGATCAGACATTCCAGAACCTGATCCTGGTACATGCAACGCTGCCCAGACTGGTCATGTGCGTGCTCTGCGGTGCGGGGCTCGGGATATCAGGCGCAATCCTGCAACAGGTTCTGCGTAACCCGCTGGCGGCTCCTGACACGCTAGCAGTGAGCGCGGGTGCTCGGCTTGCGCTGGGGTTTGTCTCAGTGTTTGCGCCGGCACTTTTCGGTTTTGGCCGCGACCTAGTCGCCATTGCAGGGGCGATCATGTCGACGGCTATTGTGCTCATAATAGCACGGGCACGACGGTACTCGCCTCTCTCAACAATTCTTGCGGGCCTCGTCGTCAGCCTCTATTGCGGCGCCTTAGCTACAATCCTGGTCCTCGCAAAGGATCGCTACCTCGTTGGTTTGTTCATCTGGGGCAGTGGCTCGCTCAGCCAGCAGAGCTGGCAGCCGACGCTAGACCTCGGCATCAGGCTTATCATAACAATGATTCCGCTCGCGCTCCTCATGCGGCCACTGTCAGTGCTAGATGCAGGCGCAGAGCTGGCCAGGGGCGTAGGCGTGCGTGTTGAGCGTATCCGTTTATACGCTATTGGCCTTGCCGTACTATTGGCCACATTCGTTACAAGCGCGGTAGGGGTCATCGGATTCATCGGATTGGCCGCCCCCGCGCTGGTGAGTTTCGGTAGAGTAAAGCGCTTTCCCTCGCGCTGCATCTGGTCCGGTATCATGGGCGCCCTGATCCTGCTCGTCACCGACGTCTGCGTGCAGCTCGCTGCCGACAGAACTGGCACCTTTATTCCCACAGGCGCGGTCACGGCAGTCATCGGGTCGCCTCTGCTGCTACTTCTTCTTTCACGTATGCGAACAAGGCCGCACCAGGGCGAAGTCAGCGAATCCGCTTTCAGGCTTCAGCCTTCACCGCGGCGATGGTCATTGCCGGTCTGTATGGCCATTGGCGGCGTGTTGGCTGGTGTCACAGCCCTACTCCTGCTGCTCGGGCGTGCCCCGGATGGGAGCTGGTATCTGCTTCGCCCGGAGGCCTTTCCAGACGTTTTGCCTTGGCGTATGCCGAGAATGCTTGGCGCGGCTGGCGCAGGAGGGCTGCTGGCCACTGCCGGCTACATCTTGCAGCGGGTGACGCACAATCCTATGGCCAGCCCCGAAATCATGGGAGTCAGCGCTGGAGCAGTTCTAGGCGCCGCAGCAACTCTGTTTCTGTTTGGTAGTGGCTACACGCTTGGCTTGACGGCATCTACGGTAATAGGGTCCTTTTTAGCGCTATTGTTCGTCCTGGCCGTCTCGGCACGACGGACGGCTGCGCCGGAGCGCATTCTTCTTGCTGGTGTCGCCCTCTCGGCCTTAGCAGACGCTCTCGTGGGCCTGCTCATGGCCGGTGGAAGCCCTAGCGCCGTGCTGCTGTTGGCCTGGATGTCAGGCTCCAGCGGGGGGATTGAGCTTGCGGCAGCCGCGGCGACAACTACTGCCGCAGTAATGCTTCTTGGTATCTCTGTGCTTGGTGCTCGATGGCTAAAGATACTTCCACTCGGTGAGCCGACGGCTATGAGTCTCGGAGTTCCGGTCTTGTCATCTCGTCTTCTGCTGCTCGTCCTTGCGGCCGTAATGACAGCCATCGCCACGCCGGTAATTGGGCCAATAACCTTTGTTGGGTTGATGGCACCTCACGCTGTTCGGCTCAGTGGCATCCGCAGCGTTCCGGCCGGGCTCGCGCTTAGCGCTCTGGTGGGCGCTTTGCTGATGATCGTAGCCGATGCCCTGGCAAGAACCATCGCGTTTCCGATTCAATTGCCGACCGGAATTCTAGCAAGTTTGCTGGCTGGCCCAATTCTTCTCTATCTCATTGCACAAGAGGGGCGGCAGCGATGACCGAGCGGCCATCAGGTGGAAGCAGTCAACGGCATTCTGGAGCGGTTAGCATTCAGCTGACCGACGGAACAGTTATGATTGACGCAAAGCGGCTAATCGATTCCGTCAATCTGGAGCTGGCTCCTGGAATGGTTACTGGTCTGATCGGGCCTAACGGTGCAGGAAAGTCGACCCTGCTCAAAGTCCTTGCACGCCAGACCCCATTGTCCTCCGGCGAATGCCGTCTTGAAGGCCGTCAGTATGGTTCCTACGGGACACGCGAGTTTTCCAAACTCGTCGGCTATTTGCCTCAGTCAATTCCTTCAACTCCCGGGCTCACAGTTGAGGAAATTGTCCGCATGGGACGATTTCCTTGGCATGGTGCCCTTGGGCCATTCACAGTCAGGGATTCGGACGCGGTTGCCGAGGCGCTTGCTATTACGGGAATGACGAGATTTGCGAAGAGATTTGCGGATACTCTATCAGGCGGCGAACGCCAGCGGTGCTGGATTGCCATGCTGCTCGCGCAGGAAGCCAGGACACTCCTGCTCGATGAGCCAGTTTCCGCCTTGGACCTGCGCTATCAAGCCGAAACGATGGAGTTAATCAGGAAGGCGGCAAATTCTCGCGACGTTTCCATCTTCGTGATCCTTCATGACATCAACCTGGCCGCTCGGTTTTGTGACCATATCATCGCCTTGAAAAGCGGTGAGATCGTTTGGAAGGGACAGGCCGCAGAACTTCTGGATACGAACACCCTCGAGTCGATTTACGACACGCCGATGACTATCGTTTCACGCTCAGGTTCCGAAGAGAAATACGCCTTTGCGAGCCTCAGAAAATGAACGTCGGAATTGTAGTCTTGACCTAACACAACTTGAGCATGTCGCTTTTTTCAGAGAGCACAGCGTGTTGCTTTGGCGGCGAACTTAGAACAATCTAGCTCACCTGAGTGGAGGGAGCGGCATGGCAAGGATATTCATCAGCTTTACTTCATCAGACCGCCCTTGGGCCCACTGGATCGGTCACGAGCTGATTTCTATGGGCCACGAAGTGCGAATTCACGATTGGGAACAAGGCGGCGTTGGTGGCGGAAATTTCCGCGACTGGATGTCGGTTCAATTGCGAGAGTGCGATTATACACTGTGCCTCGTATCCCCTGAATACTTCGACAGTAGTAAGACAGATTCTGCTGACGAACTTCGAACGGCCGCCCACCGCGCCAGTTCCGAGAGGTCCGATTTTTGCCGAATAGCAATGATCCGCCCTTGTGTTATCGATGCCATGTATATGAGCATAAGCCGCTGTGACCTGGTCAACGCGTTTGAAGCTCAGGTGAGGGCGCGACTGCAAGCATACTTCTCCGATGCTCCCGCTCTTGCGGTAGAGCGAGCCATCAATCCTGTGCCCTTCCCCGGGCGCCTTCCGCACAACCTTAAGATATCGGCGCCTCCGCGCTTTTTCCACGATGGGCTTTTTGGCCGAGGCGACATCTTGCGCCGTATCGATGATTCCTTTCAACAAGAGTCTGGCCATCGTCCGGTTGTAGTCCTTGGAGGGATCCCAGGTAGCGGAAAAACCACCGTTGCAGTGGCTTACGCCGAGATGAACCTCGAACGTTACCGGTTATGTTGGTGGATCAATGCAGCAGATCCGGAAAGCATTCGCGTCGGCATTGCTCAGTTGGGTGTTAGATTAGGCTGGGTGCAGCCAGATGAAACAGATGAATTTCCTGTTCGCGAAATCCTCGACCGGTTGGAGGACGAGGGTCGTGACCTATTGATAATTTATGACAATGCGATCAGCGAGCAGGCAATTCGTGAATTTGTCCCCAAGAGGGGTAATGCCTGCATTCTGATTACGTCAAACAGCTTCAATTGGCGATTTCAGGAATACGGAGTGGACACATGGAATGCGGAGACGGGTGGAGATTTCCTCATCCGCCGAATTCCAATTCACGACCCAGTACCGGACTCCGAACGGCAGACTGCCGAAGAGATCTCGCGCGAACTGGAAGGGTTGCCTTTGGCGCTAGAAATGGCTGGCGCCTACTGTGCATTACGAGGGATGACCCCAACTGCCTATGCTCGTCTGTTTGCCGAAACATTCGACAGAGTCTTCAATAGCAAACTTACTGTCCCGGTTGAATATCACGCCCACAGGCCCGCAGCGACTTCCTACGAAATTGCCATCACATATGCCCAAGAGCGAGACCCGGCCGCAGCTGAGTTTGTTTTGTATCTTTCATTGCTAGCACCCGACTGGATCCCGCTTTTTATCTTCGAGGAAAGTCAGGCCACTATGACTGAACCACTGCGCAGTTTGGTGGCGGCTAATTCGACGTTCGACGCCACGTTGGTTCTGATTCAATGCGGCCTGCTTTTGCGAGAAAGTGTCGACGATAATGCCGCCGCAAAACCAACAGAAGTTGCTGTTCGGATGCACCGGTTTGTACGCAAGGTCGTGCCTGCGCAGCTGGATGACGAGAAACGAAATGAGATTTTGGCGGTGCTGACAAATGCGCTTCAGGCTGTATTCCCCATAGATGATTCAGACTTCGAAAAGGCTTATAGTCGAGCCCGCTGGCTAATGCCGCATGCAGAATACATTCTTGGCGCAGATCTCACACCCGTACCAGGCGCTGAAATCGCGGCCGCAGAATTGATGAGACGGATGGCTCCGTTTCAAGCTCCTTCTCAAGACGGATTGAGAAAAGCGGGGCGCCTTCTCGATCGGTCCTTAGAACTTTATCGAGACTATGAACCATCCAACAGCGTCCGCATCGCTGAAATTCTCGTCACAAAAGCATTATGGGAGGTAGCGCAATCTGGCGACACCAATGCTCAAGCAGATCAACTTGGCGAAGAGGTGCTGAGCTTGCTGGAGGCGTTGCCAAATCCAGGCAATGAAAAACTCGCTATGCTGTTTGTTGCTCTGGCGCGCGTCAATTTGGAAAAGGTGAGCTATCAAAGTTCGACTTCCCCTATGGGCGGATCAGAACTCGGCAAAGCTGCAATGTACTGTCAACGCGCTTTTGAGCTTATCGGAAATAATGAGAGTCTGCTTGAGGCTTACGCATTAAACATTTTTGGCCGCACCTTGAGCCGAATGGGACGATTGGCTGAAGCCCGCAAATCTTTGGCCAACTCATTACGAATCCGACGAAATCTCTATAACAAAGTGCATCCTGCCACCGCTCGGAGTTTGGTAGATCTCGCTGAGGTGATGCTCCGTGATGGGCATTATAGTGAAGCATATGAATCCTTGAGAGACGCCCGAGAAGTTTACAGCGATGCACTGGGACTAGAGTCTCACGGAATTGTGTTGTGTGACGGAATGGAAGCTTGGCTGGAACTAGAGCAGAACAATGTCACCGACGCGCGAACGCTACTTAAACGATCTCTTGCTTTGTCACACAAGGTCCATGGCCCCAATCACAAGGTCACAAAAGCGCGCATCGATCAGCTTGCCGCGCTAGAAGCTGGTGAAAGTCGCCAAGCAAATGCATAGCTTGTGAAGAAAATACATCTAACGGTGCTGTCATGTGTGGACGGCCCCGGTTCTGCAAGCACAAAATCAAGCGAGTG
>NZ_JAPYPG010000021.1 GCF_029937755.1 Henriciella sp. | reverse complement strand
GCCCGTTGGTCGTTGCAGTTGGGCGATGGCCGCTGGCACGGGCATGAGCAGGGTTGTCACGCGAGAAGTGTAGGCGGATACGTACATAAAACGAGGGTTTAGTGTAACTTGGCGGGCATGAAGCGACGCTCGGACAAGGTCATCGGCTACCTGCGCGTGTCCACCGACGAGCAGGCGGTCTCCGGACTCGGACTCGGTGACCAGCGGGACGCCATTGCTGCTGAGGCGGCTCGACGCAACTGGACTGACATCGAGTACCTGTCTGATGAGGGCTTCTCCGCGAAGAACCTGTCGCGTCCTGCCATCGCTACCGCGCTCGACATGCTCGGCAAGGGTCAGGCGTCCGTGCTCGTTGTCTCCAAGCTCGACCGGCTCTCTCGTTCCTTGCTCGACTTCGCCACCTTGATGGACCGGGCCAAGCGTGAAGGCTGGGAACTGGTCGTCCTCGACCTCGCCATCGACACCACGGTCCCGAGCGGTCAACTGATGGCCAACGTGATGGCTGCGTTCGCGGAGTATGAGCGGCAACTCATCGGAGCCCGTACCAGTGCCGCCTTGCAGCAGTTGAAGGCCCAGGGCAAGCGGCTCGGTCGTCCGCGCACCCTTCCCGCTGAGGTCACCGCTCGCATCGTCGCTGCTCGGGGTGAGGGGCAGACGCTCGCTGGCATAGCGAAGTCGCTGAATCGCGATGGAGTCGCTACCGCGCGCGGCGGTGCGAAGTGGTATCCCTCGACCGTCAAGGCAGTGCTCGTCTCGGCCGAACTCGACGCATCTGCCGCCTGACTTGCACGCGCTCAGCGCCGCAGGGCGTCGGCTTGCACTCGGAGGTCACGGTGGTCCTCCACTGCGAGCCGAGCGGCACGAATCAGGTCGGACACGCTTCCTGATGCGACCGTGAAGATGTCCTCGACCACTTGGTCGTCTGGCGATACCTGCCTGTAGCAGTCGTGCCAGGACATCTCCACCAGTTCCAGAAGGTCCAGAACGGCCTCGGCGGCTTTCCCGAAGTCTTGCTGCGCTCTGGGCCTGCGAGCCTCGCGGCGACTGGCCCTGCTCTCAATCATGGGTTCACCCTGCCAGCACTCTGCCCATGCATGCGGGAAGGAGTGCCGCCAGAGCCGCTCTGTGGGTGCTCTGACGGCCTACCAGAATTGCGCCGGACCTCCGTGCCGTTAGCGGTCCAGAATTTCGCTAGACTCTCACCACGCGTCCGCGGTCGTGTTCGCGCCCGACACCTTCTGTCGCTGCTTTTCCCACTGGTTTCTGCGCTCCCAAGCCATGAATTCCTGATATTCGCGTTCCGCTCGCCTCTCTTCCCGAGTGAGTGGGCGTTCCGCCGCTTCCTCCAAAGAGGACTGGTCAGGATTTCTCATATCCTTCCTTGGGGAGAAGGATTCTTCGACTACCGGCGCCGCTGCGCCGGTTGATACTTCTTCTTGTTCACTTTCCTTGACTTGTTCCTGTACTTCTTCTGTAGGTCTGACTGACACCTCTGCTGTCCCAGGCTGACCTACCTCGGTATCGCACTGAGCCACTACCGGGTCAGGATGACCGACGTGGAGGTCGTACACGACGACGCCGCGACCGACCGTGCGTCCTGTCGGCACCAACCAGCCGGTCTCCCTGAGGATGGCGAGTCTTCGCTTGACCGTGCTCGGTGAAAGGCCAGTGTGAGCGGCCATCGTGAAGGTGCTTGGCCACGCGGCAGTGTCCTCGTTCCAGTTCTTGCGGTGCGCCATGTAGAGCAGGACTTGCTTGGCCGGGGCGTCCATCTTGGACTCATAGACGGCGCTCTCGAATTCGTATCTATTCATGATTGGTTTTCTCCTCTGGATAAGTGAAGGACCTCCGTCGCTGCCGGTCGACGGAGGTCCTTTCTTCGCTTCTTATTCAAAGAAGAAAACTAGGGTGACATTCCATGCTCCGGCAGGAGAGGCATCTCTTCAAGATGATGTCCCCAGTATACCTTAACTAGCGTTATCAAGCAACCTTGCGAGGTGTTAGGAGAGAGACTTTTTGGCACCCTAGTGGGGGGCATTTCGTGCATTAAGCCTATTTATCCGAAGGTGTCGTGAATAGAGCCTTCGGCGCGGTACTGGACATAAGTCCTCAGGGTCACGCTGATGTCGCTGTGCCGCATCTGCGCCTGGACCAACGGCAGGGGCACTCCTCGCTCCAGCATCGTCGTCGCATACCAGTGGCGGAGCATGTGCGGGGTCAGACTGACACCGACCTTGCGACCGGCCCGGCGCAAGGACTCTCGGACACAGTCCGGCTTCTCCGTCCCTTGCAGTGTCAGCGTGAGCCCGGTCAGCCAGTGGGGAATGATGACCGTCGCCTCCGAGGTCTTGACCGGGCCGATGCGCGTCACGGTCGGATGCCCGGTGCGGTGCAGTTGGACAACCTGCTTGTCCACGGTCAGCCGGTCGCCGGACACTGATTGCGAAGTCACCGCGCACGCCTCGCCGATGCGCAGCCCTGCGTACATCATCAGCAGTCCACGCACCTCGTGTGGACTCGTCATCAAGGCCAGCCGCAAGGTGTCCTCGTCGGGCAGGTCGTACC
>NZ_JAPYPG010000020.1 GCF_029937755.1 Henriciella sp. | reverse complement strand
GCCTGTAGTTGGGCGCGCTTGGCGGGAAGGGGTGGCTCGAAGATGACCCGGGAACCCGCGCTGGGCGGGGTGGCAAGAATTGCAAACCTCGCGGCGAGCTTTCGTTCACCGGAGAACACGGTGACGCCTGTCTGATCCTGTTCGATCCTCGTCACCGGCCAGTTGAGGTGGACGTCGTCGCCGAGCTTGTCGGCGATCAGCTCAGTCACCTGTCCCATGCCACCGATGAACCAAGCGACCTGAGCGCCACTGCGTGTCCCGATGAGCGACTCGATGCCTTCGCCTTGGTGTACGAAGTACGCCCAGTAGGCCATCGAGACCTCGGTCGTGCTCGCCCCGTTGAGAATGTTGACCATGACCTCATGGATCATGCGTACCTCAGGGCTTTGCACGTTCTGGTCCAGCCACTGCGCGACCGTCAGGGTGTCCAGGTCACCGACGTGCGGTGATGCCCACGGTTCGGCCCAGCCCAGGCGAGCGCCCTCCTCGTCGAGGAGTTCGAACGACCTGGCCAGCTCGTCAGTCCAACTGGCACTGGACGGCGCCTGGTCCTCGTCACCAACGACCACGTCGCCGTTGAAGACGAAGAGGTCGTTGCCTGGCTTGACGGATGAGACGGTCTCGAGGCCCAACTCAGCGCCCAACTCCGGCAACAGGACGTGCGTCTCACCGATCCATTGACCTCCGAAGTCGATCGGTCCGCCGAGCGCTTCGGTCTTGCTCGACCACGTTCGACCGCCGACTCGATCCTTGGCCTCCACGAGCTTGACCTTGACACCTTGGTCGTGCAGCAACTTCGCTGCGTACGAGCCCGAGGGCCCGGCTCCGATCACGATGACATCCGCATCGGTTGGGTTGCTCATGCCTACTCCTTCATGGCATTGACTGCAGAACGGCGACCTGTCGAAGCCTTGGCCGACGGGCCGGATTGGTTACGCAACTGTGTGGCGTCCGCCGCGGACCCGGGTGTTCCGATCTGGAACACCGACGAAGGCGCAGCCTCATCGAGATGGACTTTGTTCGCACGAGTGCCCAGGGAACGGGGCGCCAACGAGCCTTAATCCAACCGACGTCCCGGTGCTCTCGCCTCGGACCGCACCCGATCACAGCCGCAATCGGGTCCACGGTTGGTGGGCTGTCATCATCGGATTACCCGGCCTTGCGACGGCCCGCATTCCAGGAAGCGATCGCACCTACGACGGGAAGCGCGATCATCAGACTCGTCACGATGGCCGACCCGGTCTTCGAACCGGTGATGACGTCGATGTTGGAGAACGACAGGAACAGAACCCAGACCAGAGCGCCCAGGGCAACGATCGGCGCGATCGTACTCGTGAAGATCGACGTTCCGTTCTGCTTGCGCCTGAGGTAGAACACCGCCGACAGCGAAGCCAGGCTCATGAGGGTGATCACGGCGAAGCCCAGGATTCCCACGAGGGGGGCGAACACCTCGGTGACGGGGTCAAGGTCAAGAAAGACGACGACCGCCAAGGCAGTGAGCACGACGCCCGACAGGACGCCGGAGGCGGCCGATGGCACCCTGTGCCTGTGGTGGATCTGTCCGACGTGCTGCGGGAGCAGCCCACCCTGGCTCATCGTCAACTGGTACCGGTTCACCACGTTGTGGAACGACAGGGCGCAGGCGAAGATGCTGCCCATCAGCAGCACGTTGATCACATCGGCGAACCACGTTCCAACGTACTCACTGGCCAGGGCGAACAAGACGCCTGTCGGATCGGAACCGATCGTTTCCACCACATCCTCGGCGCCGACGCCGAGGACGACGGCCAACGCGGTGAAAGCGTACAGGCAACCGATGAGGAGGATCGAGAAATACGTCGCTCGGGGAATGGTCCGCTCCGGATCGCGGGCCTCCTGCCGGAAAACGGCGGTGGCTTCGAAGCCGATGAAGCACAGCGCCGCCCACATGATTCCGGTGGCGGGTGAGCCATGGTCGAACGCCTGCACCGGCGACAGCGGGCTCAGACTGATCCCATTGGCCCCACCCTGGACCAGGATGGCAAGGCCAAGGATGCCTACGACTCCCACTTCCAGCACAAGCAGAACTGAAAGCACCTTCGAGCTCAACTCGATGTCTCGATAGCCGAGGAACATGAGCACTGCCCAACAGATGAGCGACCAGAGCCACCACGGCGAGTTGTCCCACGCAGTGAATGTGGCCGCCAGTTGGCTTGCGAACGGGCCAGCGTATGCGGTCAGCGCGAGCACGGTGAGGGAGTAAGCACCGAGTGCGAGCATTGCCGCTGCGTTCCCCACCGTTCTGCCGAGGCCTGCCTCGATGTAGGCGTAGAACGCGCCCGCGTTCTCCACGGTTCTGCTCATCGCGGTGTAACCCACGCTGAACAACGCGAGCATGGCAACTGTCACCAGGAAGTAGAACGGCGCCGCCGAGTTCGCCGAGAACAGAATAGACAGCGGCAGGACTCCTGTGGCAGCGGTCAACGGCGCTGCAGCCGCGAGAACCATGAAGATGATGGACCAGGTTCCCAGGGTGCGTTTCAGGGCATGTCCGTGGCTCTCGGAACGCGCCGGTTCCGCGACGGGCCCTCGATCTACGATGTCGGGAGCTTGCTTTTCGATTGCCATAGTCCGGCCTTTCGCTCGAGTGTCTGCCCGCGCCTGCGCGGTCAGCGGGTTCCCGGCACCCCAGTGCTGGTGTGAGCAGCGACACTAGGTACGCCCGCTCGAGCCGAACTGT
>NZ_JAPYPG010000015.1 GCF_029937755.1 Henriciella sp. | reverse complement strand
ACACTCGCTTGATTTTGTGCTTGCAGAACCGGGGCCGTCCACACATGACAGCACCGCCAGCCTTTACACGTTCCCCTGAAAGTAGGCAGAAATCTTGCAAACCGCTGTCAATGCTGACGTTTCGTTGGCGTCGACTGCTAAATTCACTGCTAAAGTGAGCCAGAATGCAACGGGTTGCAAAGTACCTTTATCGAAGACCGGGCGGTGTCCTCTATTTCGTGAGGAGCGTGCCACGTGATGTTCGGGATATGCGAACGGACCTACGACAGAAGTTCGGCTTTAGGGGTATGCAGGTCTGGAAGTCTCTGCACACGGGCGATCGCAGGGAGGCAGTATCGAGACTTGCCGCAGAACGTCGGGCCTTTGACAGGAAGCTGAACGATATTCGCGCTGAGCACGCTGGGGCCGCATCCGCTTCCGCTGCGTCGGAAAGCCTTCGCTTTGTGCCCGATACCGATGATCTGGAGCGAGCCGTTCGTGAGTGGTTTTCGGCGTATCGGGACCGTGAGAGACAACCGCCCAAATTAGGGACCATGTCAGAGCGAAGAACTGAACTGGAGCAAACAATCTCTTCGCTCAGAAGCGCATATCAGCAGGGCAATTATGCGACTTCTTCCCGGTGGATCGCGCTCTCTATCATCCAAGACAAGGGTTTGGCTGTCGCAGAAGGATCGCCTTTATTCGACCAGCTTTGCAATCTGGCAATTAGGGGGCAACTTGAGTTTAGCCGCCAGCTCCTCGACGAGCTGGAAGAGCCTGCCGTCAGAGTAACAGATGAAGCGCTTTTTGGGCGCGGCAGGTTTGACGCCGACAGACTATCGGCGTCCGCACCCAATAAAACAGTTGCTCAATTGGCAGAGGAGTGGATGGACCAGCCGGGTGCATCGAACAACCCGAAAACGCGACGCCAAAAGGCGTCTCGTATCGCGATCATTGTTGAAGCGCTGGGTGCCTCAAAGAAGGTGACTTCAATTACTCAGGACGACTGCAGAAAGCTGCTGGCCGAAGTGATCGAAAAATTCCCCGCCAGTGGAACCAAGACTGGCGTGAAGCGCCCGCTAGCCGAGATACTGTCGGATGCTGAGCAACGAAACCTCAGTCCCATGAAGAAGAAGACCCAGAGCCAGTACGTAACTATAACGAGGTCTTTGTTTGATTGGGCAAAGCGGACTGGCATCCGGGCAGACAATCCTGCGGACATACTGCGCGTGAATGTCCCGCGTAGCCGACCAAGACGCCCCTTTCGAATGAGCTGCAGAAACTTTTTGATGCCCCGATATTTACGGGCTGTGTTGATGATGAACTCGGATATCGGCGCGCGGGCAACAACAAGCCGAAACGTCATCGCTATTGGCTGCCGCTGATCGCTCTATTCACCGGCATGAGGATCGATGAAATCTGTCAGCTGGCGGCTGATGATATCCGAGTAATCGAGAACATCTGGGTGATCGAACTCTGGACGGATGATGAGAAGGACAGGTCCACAAAGACGAAGCCTAGCGACCGCCGTATTCCGGTTCACCCAGAACTCGTGAAGCTCGGATTTATCGACTACGTCAAGGAGCGCCAGAAGTGCGGCGGCAGGCTATTCCCACACTTGACGGGCAATCCGCGAGGAACGGGCTCTGACAGCATGAGTAAATGGTTTGGGCGCTTATGTGACAGTCTGGAACTGAGCGCTTCTGATCTCACATTCCATAGTCTTCGACATAATTTTCGAGATGCTCTTCGGGAGCCCTCGCCTTCATGGTAGCCGACATAGTCGCTAAGCGGGCTGACACCGTTACTCGTCTTTGGCTTGGACTTGTCCTTGAATTGCGCAGCAGATTGCTGCTTCTGGCGGCTGCGATACTCGAAGCCGCCCTTGATGGCGGAGATGCTTCCCAGATCGAAGGTGCGCTCGATATCGGCATAGAGTCGGCCCTCGGCATCCTCGACATCGCGGTTCTCCACCACGATCTGTTTGAGCGAAGTGTAGAGTTCCGGGCTTGAATAGATCTCTTCGACCGATGTGTTCGGATAGCCGAACACCGGGGCATATGGGTCGGCGAGATCGTAGCTCATATCCGCCGTGCCTTCCCACACATATTTGAGGTCCTCGGGTGTCTCGACATTGGTTTCCGACCAGCCGAGGCCCGCTTCGACCAGCCACTGGTCCAGCGCCCATTCGCCGCTGCCTGTAAGGATCAGCGAATCGCGTTCCTCACTGCGACGCTGATTGTTAGAGCCGATGGTGGCATCCCGGAACGTGGCCGCAACGACGGTGTCGTCCTCAAGCCTCACATCCTCGATCGAGGAGCCGGCCTTAAATTTGTTGAGGAACTGGTACTTGGTCTGAAGCAGGTCATATTTCGAGTAGAGCGCATTGAGCTCATAGGTCTGGTTGTTTGTAGGACTGAAGGAGACGGCGCCAAGAAGACCGAGGCGCTCGCGGTCTTCCTCGAACATCCGAAGCTGGCCATTCTCCCACATCTGCGCGCTGGCGACGTCTTCCGCAAGGTCGCCGCCGATCAGGTCGCCGACACTGTTCCAGCCACCCGAGGCCAGAACGTCCTGGCGCACGCTGCGGTCGGAATAGGCGACTGCGGCCAGTGCCGAAAGCTTGCCGTCGAGAAACTCGTTCGCGCCGATCAGGCTCAGCTTCGGACCGAGTTCGCCGGAAAGGTCGTTATAGAAGCCCGCCACATCGGCGCTGAACAACGGCTTGTTCACCGCACCAGGATCGTGCGTGATCAGATTGATCTGACCGCTCAGCCCACCCTCTGTATCCTCCGCAGAGGGTGATTTGACGATCTCAATTGTGCTGAACAGGTCTGACGCGAAGAGGTCCAGCGGGACCGCCCGGCCATTGTCGGAGGATGTCGCCGTCATGCCGTTGATCGTGGTCCGCGAGAATTCCGGCGGCAGGCCGCGAATGGTTACGAACTGGCCTTCGCCCTGGTCCCGGGTGATCGAAACACCAGGCACGCGCTGGATCGCTTCGGCAACGTTCTGGTCAGGCAGTTCGCCAACCTCCGTTGAAGTGATCACGTCGCGGATGTCGTCAGCGGCGCGCTTGTTCTGCAAGGCGCGTGTCCAGCTTGCACGATAGCCAGTGACCGTAATCGTGTCCTGAACGGCTGCGGCCTCCTGCCCATCATTCGACGTGTTGTTCGTGTCAGCTACCTGCCCGACAGCAGGCAGTGCGAAAGCAAGCGCGGCGGCACATGTGCCGCCCAAGAAATACCGATTCATGATCCAAACCCCCAAAAAGTGGAAAACTGCTCCAAGCGCGCCAAATATTCACGATTGACGACAAGAGGCCTTTTTGGAAATTTTTCTTAATTGATCAAATTAAGTATTTATGACATTACAGTAGTTCTGCTTTGTCATAAAATTTATAAAGTGTAGATATAAACTTTATTTGCTTAATCCATATTTTTGGAGAGAGAAACCCGTTTTGTTGGAAACTCACTGTTGACTGGAAATCACGAATGAGCCGGCGCATGGGCAGCGAAGGGGACATGCTTCTTTTTGATGTCATCGCCAGGGCGGGCAGCTTCGCCAGTGCAGCTCGTGAGCTCGGCATGACACCCGGCGCCATTAGCCGGCGGGTAAAGACCATGGAGGAGCGCCTCGGCGTCCACCTCTTTTCCCGCACAACTCGGTCGCTCAAGCTGACCGAACCCGGGCAGATCTTCGCCGCGCGATGCGCAGAAGTCGCGCAGTCCATCAAGGAGGCCGAAGTCCTGGTGGCACGTGAAGCCCAAGACCCAGGCGGCCTTGTCCGGCTCGGAGTATCGGCCTCCCTGGCCCAGGAGTTGGTCCTGCCGCGCCTTCGCGAGTTCTGCGAGTCCCATCCCGCGATCCGGGTCGACCTTGTGACAGGAGGAAGCAATCTCTCCATTCACAAGGACAAGCTCGATGCTCTGGTCATCGCGTCGGAACCGCAAGAGACAAGCATAATCGGGAAGATTCTTTTCCGCTCTCCCTGGGTGACGGTCGCTTCACCCGCCTATCTGTCGCGCCATGACGCCCCTGAGCATCCCGAGGATCTGCTTGAGCATTCCTGCCTTGTGCCGGTGAACCTGGCCGGCGAGTTGCGCGACAGGTGGAGCTATCGCGGTGAAAAGGGGCCGGTCATCGTGCAGCCGCGCCCCTACATATCCGGCCTATCGATTCACCTCTTTGACCTATGCAAGAGCGGACTTGGCATCGCTCGCCTGCCCGCGCATCTCGTCACCGGTTCCATCGCGCAGGGCGATCTGGTCAGTGTGCTCGACCATTATCCCAGCAGCGAGCGACGGCAGGTCTATCTACAATACCCCCGCGTGCCCTACCGCTCTTACCGGGCAACCCTGCTTATAGACTTCCTGACAGCCTCGCTCGACGATGTTGCCGCCGAACTGCACCGCACCGCCACAGGAGTGCCGGAATGACAACTGACACGCCTTTCCTTCGCCCGCGCCGCCGCGACCTCCTGGCCGGATCCGGCGCGTTGACCTTCGCCGGTTTCACTGGTGCCGGAGAGCGGCAAGCGCCCACCACTCTTTTTCCCTTTGGTGTAGCCAGTGGTGATCCGTTGTCTGACAGGTGTATCATCTGGACGCGGCTTGCCCGGACGCCGCTGAAAGCAGATGGCGGCATGCCGGCCAAGCCTGTCACGGTGAAATGGTTTGTTGCCAGCGCCTCGGCACCCGCCAAAACCCTGCGAAGAGGAGAAGTCCGTACACGGCCGGGTCTCGGGCATAGTGTGCATGTCGACGTGACCGGGCTCGCGCCCGGGCAGGCCTGCCGCTACTGGTTCGAAGCCGATGGCGAGACGAGCCCCGGAGGCCTCTTCAGGACTTCCGATCCGGCGAGCGACACGTGCCGACTGGCTGTGGCATGTTGCAACAATTATGAGCACGGCTATTTCACCGCCTTCGACCATATCGCCGATCTGGAGCCGGACGTGCTGTTCCACGCTGGCGACTATATCTACGAAAAGGCTGCGAAGCCCGGCCTGCCGCGCCAGCACATCGGCGGGGAGTGTATGAACCTCACCGACTACAGGCGTCGATACGCTCAATATCGTCTCGACCCATCAATGCAGCGCATGCATGCTGCAGTGCCCATTATTGCAAGCTGGGACGACCATGAAGTCGCCGGCAACTGGGCGGGCATGTATGACAAGCAGCGTTCGCCCGTATTTGCACACCGCCGCAAGGCCGCCTTCCAGGCCTTCTACGAATTCATGCCAGTCAGGGCCCGGCCCGCTCCGGGTTGGACCGCTTTGCAGCTCTACCGCGCGTTCACCTTCGGCGCGGGCTTGCGTTTCTTTGCTCTCGATACGAGGCAATACCGAAGCGACCAGGCCTGCGGGGACAAGACACAGCGGCCCTGCGACGCCCTCCATGAGACCGACCGCACAATGCTCGGCGCTGCCCAAAAATCCTGGCTGGAGGGAAAACTAGCGACGCTCGATGGCGGCTGGGCCGTCATCGGTCAGCAGGTTCCATCCTATCGCCAGATCGTCCATGACAGCGAAGGTCCGTGGATATCCATGGACAAGTGGGACGGCTATCCGGGCGCGCAAGCGGATTTCCATGCGATGCTTGCCCGCTACACCAAGGGGCGGACACTCGTCATCTCCGGTGACTCGCATGCCCACTATCTGAGCGAGCTGCGCACGGACTGGGGCGATCCACATACACGCTTCGGCATGGAACTGACCGTGACCTCCGTCACCTCCAGCGGAGATGGCAACGAGCGGCGCGAGAGCTGGGAGCCACTTTCGGCGCAGAATCCGCATATTATCGATCACCACGACCGCCGCGGTTTCTGCCTCATTGAGGCCACGCGGGAGACCCTCACTATCCAACCCATCAGCTTCGACAAGATCTCCCAACCGGGCGCCAGTGCGCTCTATCGCAAGCGATTCGAAATGACGTAGTGGCCCATGTCCGCTTTTGCGCCCAATACCGTTTGCAGAGCTCCGCTATGTCATCAGGCCCGCACTTCGCTCCTGAACGCGCCAGGCGTTTTGCCGACCCAGCGCTTGAAGGCACGGGTAAAGGCGCTCTGTTCCGAAAAGCCTGTCAGGAAGGCAATTTCCGCCAAGGAATATTTGGTTTCACCCATAAGCGATTGCGCCAGTTCCAGTCGGGCCTGGTTGACGAGGTGCTGGTAGGTCGCGCCTGCATCGGCGAGACGGCGTTGCAATGTGCGTGCACTCATGCCGAGACTGGCCGCGACCGAGGTGAGCGGCGGCACGCCATCGCTCAGCATATCGGCAATCTGCAGCACGATCTGGCGTTCGAAGGGCACCTTGTCATCGGCCAGCGTCTCTTCAATGTGGTCGGAGAAGAACTTCCAGATGCTTTGGTCACCGACGAGGTTGGGCATGTCCAGCCGCTCGGCCGGCAGGACGATGGCATCGATATCGGCGCCGAAGACCACCGGGCACCGGAAATGCGCTTCAAGGGCTTTCTCGCTACCATAAGGCCGGTGGCGGAAGTGTACCGACTGGGGCCGGTTGTGGGCCCCGGTGGCTTCACGGCAGATGTTGACGTATGTGGCAAGGGCCCCCTCATTCGAGAGGTGCATTCCCAGACGATTCGGCGTCGTGCGCTTGTGCGTCCAGAGGTAAGTATCGCCATTGTCGACGAGCTTGAACGTCGATGCCGTATTATAAAGTCTGGAATACCGGTCCATCCGCTGGAACGAGTGGCGAAGGTCTGGCGCTGACTTCCAGGCCAGTCCAACAGCGCCAAGATCCGCGCAGGTTACTGATTGCGAGACACGAATGTGGAAGCCGATGTCGGGCTTCTCCTTTTCGGCGATCGTTTCAAGCAGGGTGTAGTAGTCTGTGTCGGAGATCATGACTGTTGGATCGAGCGGCGCGGACATGTCGAGGCCGCAGGAGCGGAAAAGGGCGGCCCGGTCAAGGTCCGGACCGGCCTGATCGATCATCCTGACCGCAAACAGTGCCGATATTTGCGCCATATCTGTCCGCGGCCAATGCAACCGCGCCCCATTCCCCACGCCTCGGTGCGCTCACTTTAGGGGCTTTTCTCGAAGGTTCAAATGGTCAGAGCCAAGAGGTTGACGCGAGCGGTCAAAAACCTGTCGCGCGCCGTCAATACGGGCAGCCCTGCCCGCCGATAGCTTTGCCACACCTTGAACCGAACAGCGGACAGGCGGTCACACAGCCCCCTCCGGATCGGTTCAAGGTCTGTGATAACCGATCTGGAGACCTGCTGCCATGTCCGACCCGAAACACAAACCCGATCCGATCATGACGATCGTGATTTCCGCAACGATTGCGATTTCCGTCTACGCCGGTGCTGCGTCTGCCCAGGACGGCAAGTCCCGGCCTGCAACAGCCTCGCTGCCGCCGGTCAATGACGGGCTGCCCATGCCAGGCTTTGACATTGTCGCCGGCGAAACCGCCATAGTGGTGACCGACCCTCAGAATGACTTCCTCTCCCCCGAGGGTGTCACCTGGGGCGTCGTTGGCCAGAGCATTACCGAGAACGGCACGGTCGAGCACATCGAAGCACTCTTCAAGGCTTCCGACGAGACGAGCATGCCGCTCTTCATCTCGCCGCACTACTATTACGAACATGACCATCGCTGGAAATTCGAAGGCACGCTGGAAACCCTGATGCACTCGATCGGCATGTTCGACCGGCCGAATGCCCTCGATCTTGAAAGCTTCGAGGGCTCCGGCGCTGACTGGCTCGAACAGTACAAACCGTACATTGAGAATGGCGAAACCGTCGTGACCAGTCCCCACAAGGTCTATGGACCCGACAGCAATGATCTCGCGCTTCAACTTCGCAAGGCGGGAATTTCGAAAGTCATCCTTGCCGGCATGTCGTCGAACCTCTGTACCGAGTCGCACATGCGCAGCCTGATCGAGCAGGGTTTTGAGGTCATGGTTGTCACCGACGCGACAGCCGGCGCCATTACCGAGCATTATAATGGCTATGAAGCCTCTCTCACCAATTTCCGGATGATCGCCAGCAAGGTCGATAACACCGAGAACACGGTGAAGGCGATCAACGCCGCCTACAGCCGGTAACCGCCTCCCCGCGGGTCATCCAGCATCACCCCTCCGCCCATGGATGACCCACCTCGCGCCCGGCCGACGTGCCTCTGATCTCCCCGTCAGCCGGGCGCCCCTTCCCGAATTCGACAGCGGTTCCGTCCATCGCATCGCTGAACGAAGCCCTGCTGTGCCGGCTCTTCAAGGGTCCGTTCACAGCTCTTCCAACCCGCTGCCTCTGCAGCCCGTAAACCAAAGGACTGAAACCATGACCCACAAACTCCTCCTCGCCGGAACGATGCTCGCCATGGCATGTATGCCGGCCTTTCCGAGCTTTGCTGAAGACGAGCACAATGTTTCGACCGGCATCACGGCCGCCGGTGCGCCGCTTGGACTTCACGGCGTTGACCCTGTCGCGCTCTCGACGCTGAATGCCGTCGCCGAAGGTGACGCTGCGCATACCATCGTGAATGACGGGGTGGCCTACTACTTCGCCTCAGCCGACGCGGCGCGGACCTTCAAGGCCGACCCGGACCGGTACAAGCCGCAGTATGGCGGATTCTGCGCCTACGCCGTGGCGGTCGGCAAGAAGTTCGATGGCGACCCGCACTATGCCGATATCGTTGATGGCAAGCTCTATCTCTTCGTCAACGCTGCGATCTTCGAGAAGTACAAGAAGGACCGCAAGGGCACGATCGCCAAGGCCGACAAGACATGGCCGAGCATACAGCACAAGGCTGTCGGCGACCTGTAGCGACGAATGCGGCGGCCTGGCTTGGCCGGGCCGCCCTCCCATCCTGATTTCTGGAGAAGACCGATGCGTAGGCCCGTCCCACCCTTCACACTTGAATCCGCCATCGAAAAGGTTCGCCTCGCCGAAGACGGCTGGAACAGCCGCGATCCGGAGAAGGTATCCATGGCGTACTCAACTGACAGTCTTTGGCGCAATCGCCGCATGTTCATCTATGGCCGCTGCGAGATCGTGCGCTTCCTTGAGTGGAAGTGGCGCCAAGAGCGAGAGTATAGGCTCGTGAAAGAGTTGTTCGCCTTTCAGGACAACCGGATCGCCGTCCGCTATGCCTACGAATACCACAATGATGAGAGCAACTGGTTTCGTGCCTATGGCAATGAGAACTGGGAGTTCGATGAGGACGGCCTGATGGTGCGCCGCCATGCCAGCATCAACGACTTGCCAATCCGCGAAGAGGAAAGGTTGTTATACTGGCCGCTGGGCAGGCGGCCAGATACCTATCCGGGATTGAGCACGTTGGGCCTTTAGCAATTGTAGACAGCTCCATCGCAATTAAAGATTTCACTGGACGAGTTACCGCAGCAAACAATATGCCTCTCCTTTTGCGTCCAGCACGGGAAATGGCTGCGCGTTGAAACCGGAACTGTAGAGAACTGAGTTTACAGTTCGATACTTTCTGCCAGCGCCAATGCATCTTCGACCTCAACACCGAGATATCGAACCGTGCTGTCGATCTTTGTGTGACCGGGTAGCAGCTGGACAGCGCGCAGGTTGCCAGTCTTCCTGTAGATCAGAGTTGCTTTGGTTCTGCGCATGGAATGGGTCGCATAGGAGGACCTCGGTAGACCTATCGAGAAAATCCAAGCTTCGACGAGACGGGCATACTGTCTCGTCGAGATATGCCGGCTTGTGTCCTTGCGACTCGGGAACAGCCAGTCATGTGCTCTGAGTTCCTTTGCTTCGCACCATGTTAAAATCGATTCGCGGGTCTGCTTTGTGATCTCGAACTGGACGGTATTGCCCGTTTTACTCTGAAGCACTTTCGAGCGACCGCGTATTTCCCCGCCCGTTCTGACATCCGCAACACGCAATGAGACCAAATCACGGCCCCTAAGTTTGCTGTCCAGGGCGAGATTGAAGAGCGCGAGATCCCGGCGTTTTTCTGCAATCTCGAGACGGACCCGAATCGCCCAGACCTCTTGCGGCTTGAGCGGCGCCTTCTGGCCCACCAGCTTGCCTCTATTCCAAGGAACCCATGTTCCTGAGTTTGCGTCGAACGGCATGATTACCTCCTGCAGTTGCCATTCGATCCGGCCTCAATGCATGTGCCACGCCGAAACTCTTGCGTGGCCTGTTCGGCAGCAGCCGAGTACCAGAAGATCCCGAAAGCAGATCTTGGCTGCCGGCAAGTCTCAGTGAAAATCCCGGCTGGCGGGGATTATGCGGACGTTTCTTGGATGGCCTGCGTTGGCGCGTGAAGGCGGACCCTTGCGGTCGGGGATGGGGCGGCGGACTTCGTCGGCGCGGGCAATGGCATGTCTCAGCGGATCGGTCTGGGCTTCTTCCGATAGCAGGGACAGGTCGCCGGTCAGGTCGATCAGCTGGTTCGCGACGATATGCGTGACATTGTCGGCGGTCTGGACCCGTCCGTTCACCAGCAGGATACGTGCGCCCATCAGGGCCGGGCGATAGATCTCCCCAACTCGCGGCCAGATTACCAGATTGGCAATGCCGGTCTCGTCCTCCAGCGTGACGAAATAGACCCCGCTTGCCGATCCCGGCCGCTGGCGGACCAGGACGACACCGGCCGTGCGGACCCGTGCGCCGTTTCGCATGGCCGTGGCCTCCGCTGTCGTCTTCAGACCGAAACGGTTATAGCGCTCCCGCAGGAAGGTCATCGGGTGATCCTTTAGCGACAGGCGTGTTGTCTGGTAATCCTGCAGCACTTGTTCGGAGGCCGGCATGGCGGGCAGGCTGACTGTCTCCTCGCCGCCCTGTTCAGCCTCATCGGCAGCTGCAAAGAGCGGTAGCGTCTGGCCGGTCGCCTCGCCCCGAACGGCCCAGAGGGCGGCACGCCGGTCGAGCCCCATCGAGCCGAAGGCATCGGCGGCGGCCAGCACTTCCAGCGAGCGGCGGGTAATACCGGAGCGCCGGCGGATATCCTCCGGACGCTCATAGCCGGCGCCCCGCGCCTGCATCAGCGCTTCCATCTCGTCTTCGCGCAGGCCATCGACCTGGCGAAAACCGAGGCGGACAGCGAGATATTCTCCTTCACCCGGCTCCAGCGTATTATCCCAGTCCGACAGGTTCACATCGACCGGGCGGATTTCGACGCCATGTTCGCGCGCATCCCGGACGATCTGGGCCGGGGCGTAAAAGCCCATGGGCTGGCTGTTGAGGAGGGCGGCACAGAAGACGTCCGGATGATGGCATTTCAGCCATGAGGAAACATAGACGAGCAGGGCGAAGGAGGCGGCATGGCTTTCCGGAAAGCCATATTCGCCGAAGCCCTTCACCTGGTTGAAGCAGTTCTGGGCAAAGGCCCGGTCATAGCCGCGCGCGGCCATACGCTCGACCATCATCTCTTCATAATTCTGGATCGTGCCGACCTTGCGGAAGGTGGCCATGGCCCGGCGAAGGCCGTTGGCTTCCTCAGGCGTAAACTTCGCGGCCTCCATGGCGATCTGCATCGCCTGTTCCTGGAAGAGCGGGACACCGAGTGTCCGGCTGAGGATACGTTCGAGCTCATCGGGCGGTCCATGCTCAGGGGCAGGGCTCGGATAGGCCACACGCTCCAGCCGCTTTCGGCGGCGCAGATAGGGATGGACCATATCGCCCTGGATCGGCCCGGGCCGGACGATCGCAACCTCGATGACGAGATCGTAGAAGACGCGCGGTCGTAGCCTTGGCAGCATGTTCATCTGGGCCCGGCTTTCGACCTGGAAGACGCCGAGACTGTCGCCCTCGCAGAGCATGTCATAGGTCACCGTGTCATCGGGTGGGATGCTGGCAAGGTCATGCTCGATACCCTTGTGCAGGCTGAGCAGGTCAAAGGCCTTGCGGATGCACGTCAGCATGCCGAGGGCGAGGATATCAACCTTCATCAGGCCGAGGGCGTCGATGTCGTCCTTGTCCCATTCGATGAAGGTGCGTTCGTCCATGGCGGCATTGCCGATGGGGACGGTTTCCGTCAGCCGGTCGCGCGTCAGGACGAAGCCGCCGACATGCTGGGAGAGGTGGCGCGGGAAACCGATGAGTTGGCGGGTCAGGGTAATGGCGCGGCGCACCATCGGGTTGGCCGGATCAAGACCGGCTTCCCGTATTTGCTTCGAATTGATCTCCGAGCCCCAGCTGCCCCAGACGGTTCCCGCCAGCGCGGAGGCAACATCCTCTGAGAGGCCGAGCGCCTTGCAAACCTCACGCACCGCCGAGCGTGGGCGGTAGGAGATCACGGTCGCTGTCAGCGCGGCCCTGTTGCGGCCATAGCGGCGATAGACATACTGGATGACTTCCTCGCGCCGCTCATGCTCGAAATCGACATCGATGTCCGGCGGCTCCTTGCGCTCCTTGGATAGAAACCGCTCGAAGAGGAGGCTGGTCGTACCGGGATTGACGCTGGTGATGCCGAGGCAGAAACAGACCGCCGAATTCGCCGCCGAGCCACGCCCCTGGCAGAGGATGAACTGGTCGCGCGCCCACGCGACGATGTCATGTACTGTCAGGAAGTAAGGTGCGTAGTTGAGGTCCTCGATGAGGCTGAGCTCCTTTTCGAGCGCAGCTTGTACCGAAGTAGGCAGCCCATCTGGATAACGCCAGGCCGCACCGGCCCAGGTCAGGTCTTCGAGATGCTGCTGGGGCGTCTTGCCGGGCGGGACAGGTTCGTCTGGATAGACATAGGCGAGTTCGTCGAGGCTGAAGTGGCAGCGCCGGACAATCTCTTCCGTACACTGAAGGGCGGGCTCGAAGCCTTTGAAAAGCCGGGCTATTTCCTGAGGCGGTTTCAGATGGCGCTCACCATTGGCTTCCAGCCTGAAACCGGCGTTGTCGATCGTGCAGTGGTCCCGGATACAGGTGAGAATATCCTGGAGCGGACGGCGCTCGGGGGCGTGGTAAAGCACGTCATTCACGGCCACCACGGGCACACCGCTACGGGCACAGACATCACTCAGCCGGGCAATCCTTTCCCGGTCACGGCCATGGAAACGAAAGCAGCCGGCAACATAGAGCCGGTCACCCGCCACATGACGAAACCGCTCCAGAAGACCAGCAAACGCATCATCAAGCCTGTCGGGGGGCATGATGATCAGGACCTGCCCTTCGGAAGCGGCGAGAATATCCTCCTCGAGGATCCGGCATTCGCCTTTTTCCGAGCGGAGCTTTCCCTCACTCAGCAGGCTGGAGAGGCGCCCATAGGCGGCCCGGTCGGTCGGATAGCAGAGAATGTGCGGGCCGGTTTCGGGCACCAGCCGGGCGCCCACGAGCAGGCGGAGCCCGTGTTCCTTGGCCGCGATATGGGCCCGTACAACGCCCGCCAGCGTATTGCGGTCAGCAATCCCGATGGCCGAAAGGCCGAGCCGGGCGGCCTGGAGGACCAGTTCTTCGGCATGGCTTGCCCCGCGCAGGAAGGAGAAATTCGTGGTGACGGCAAGTTCGGCATAGGCGCTCATGCGAAAAGCCCCTGCATGTACCAGTCCGGCGCCCCGCCGCGCCCGTCACCATAGAGGCCGTCGCGAAACAGCCAGTAGCGCCGCCCGGTCTCGTCCTCGACGCGATAATAGTCACGCGCCCGGGAGAGCGGGTATATCGGCTCGCCCGGGTCTTCTCGCGAGAGTGCCTCCCGTGCCTCTGCGATCAGGTTGGCATCGGCGCGTTTGTCGAGCTTCGGGGCCAGCCATTTGCGTTCCGCACCTTTCGGGCTCGTCGCGGGTGGTGGGGCGCTGCTGTGCTTCCACCATTCCGGACTGATCCGTTCCGGCCCGTCCGCCCGGACGACACGGCGGGTCACGCGGCGCCAGACAAAATGAAGCGGGGGGCCGTCCGGCACTTCGGCCAGCACCCGGATGCGCTCCGGCCGTTCGAATATCCGGATCGGCCGGGGACCGGCCTGCCGGGACGAAGCCGGCTTATCGGGTATGGCACCTTCAAACGCGATGCGGGGTTCGGCAACTTCGGGGATATGGCTTTCCTGCGGGCGGGCGATCTGCACGGCCCCGGACCCGAGTCTGGCCGTGATCCGGTCTGCCAAGGCTGACAGCGCCACATCATCGGTATCGCTCGCGGCAAGGTCGCCCGACAGGGCCGCTGCACTGGTCTCCATCAGGCCTGTGCGATGGGCTTCGAGCATCAGCAGGTCGATCCCGAAGCCTGGATCAATCGTGTCGATCCGTTCCCCGAACAGCCTGATGATATGCTTGGCCGTGCGAACGGGCTGGGCTGTCCTGACAGAGACGCTGCTGCGCGTGCCGTCCGCCCGGAAGGCGTGCAGGACGAATTCCCTTGCCCCTTGGCCCCAGGCAGTGAGGTCCCCGCAGAGGTCCGCCACAAGTTGCTGGAGCCCGATCCGGATCGCCTCGCTGGTGGCAATCGGCTCCGGGCAGGCAAGCCGTGCGCTTTTCAGAGGCGCCGGGCGGAGCGGGTCGAGCGGTTCATGCCGGAGGCCGAGTGCCTGGTCGAGTCGCATGAGGACGCTCTCTGCAGCCGCCTTGGACTGGAAGCGCCGGGCAAGGGCTTTCCGGTCGATGCCGTAGAGCTGGCCGATGCGGGTGAGACCGAAACGCTTGAGGAGCTGCACCGCATCACTCGAAAGCCGCAAGGCCGTCACCGGGAGACCGGCAAGCCCGGCTTCCTCGCCGCCTTCCTCCAGAGCCTTACCGGGGGTAGCCCGGGCAAGTGCGGAGGCTGCGCCTGCCGTGCCGGCGAGGCCCATCTGATGCGGGAGGGCATTCTGCTCCAGCATGGTGGCAATGTTGGCCATCATCGCCGCCTCACCACCATGGAGGTGGGCGCATCCAGTTGTCTCCAGCATGACCGCATCGACCCCGTCGATCGCGATAAGCGGGGTGAAGCGGATCATCCAGTGAGCCAGCCGGTCGAGGGCTTCGGCATCGGCGGTCCGGTCAATCTCTTCGGCGTGAAGCTTCGGTGCCCGGGCACGCGCATCCGTGAAGCCGAGGCCGGGGCTGATGCCAAGGGTCTGTGCCCTGTGATTGGCGGCCGCGACGACCAGGCCGGAAGGGCCGGCCTCGGTCAGGACGAAGGGCAGGCGCGTCTCAGGCCCGTCTGCGCGTGTCCGGAGTGTGTTCAGGGCGAACCGTTTCCGCCTCAGCCGGGTCAGTGGCCAGTCCGGAAACCACACGGAGAGATAGCGTTTCATCATCGAGTTCCAGGTCGAAGCTGTGGCCGGCCATATGCGGGGCCTGGCGCGACCGTTCGAGTACGGCGTGCCAGCGGGGATGGCCGGGCGCCTTGCTGTCATAACGGTTGGGGGCAGACGGACGTGGCGAGACCCGCCAGCGTGCGGCCGCAGCGGTTGCGCCTTCACGGCTGTAGGGCATGAGCAGGATCGCCGGGACGCCATGGCGGCCCGACGCCAGGGTCAGCCGCCGGCTAGCGGTAAAATCCATGTCCAGAACTTCGGCAACGACCAGCCCGGCGGCCTTGGAGCGGATCGCTTCCTCGACCGCCCAGAGGGCCTCCATCGGCTTGCGGACTTGGACGTGAAGCGTGGGCAACCGCTCACGCCTGAGGGCCTTCAGGCCCGTTTCTAACAGCCGTCCGTGATTGAGGACGAGATGAGTCTGGCTCACCCAGACGACGGCTCCTGTCCTGCGGGGCGCCGCGCCGAGGACAAAGCCGGTCAGTGCCCCGTAATCGCCAAACCCGGCCTCGCAAACCTCGTGAATGCCCTGGTCCCCCAGCCCAAGCGGAAAGGCTGCGCGGCCTTTGGCTGGTGCCGTGCCTAGACGAAAAACCGCCGGAGAGAGGGAGGGTGGGGAAGCCATATGTTCATTATTTGTTCTCATGCCGCAGGAGTCAATTGCGAGCTGTATTCTGGGTATTTGTCAGCGGAACTGACGGATTGAGCGGGTGGAGCGATCCCCGTAGCCTCGATTCATGACTGCAAAGAAGCGATACGGCGCGCCAAGGACCGTCGTGACCGATAGGCTCAGATCGTATGGAGCGGCAATGAAAGACATCGGGAATATCGACCGCAAGGAGGTCGGTCGTCACCTCAATAATCGAGCGGAGAATTCGCACTTACCATTTCGCCTACGAGAACGAGCAATGCTGAGTTTCAGGCGAATGTCGAACCTGCAGAAATTCGCCTCGACCCACGCCTCGCTGCACAACCATTTCAATCTCGACCGCCATATCAACCGTAGACAGACATTCAAATTCAATCGCGACGCTGCTCTCCTCGAATGGCGGCAGCTTCTGGTCGGATAGGGCGGCGTACCTAGAGTTGCTGGAGACGGGTTCGCGTTAGACTGATGGGGTGGACGGCCCCTCCCACCGGCA
>NZ_JAPYPG010000011.1 GCF_029937755.1 Henriciella sp. | reverse complement strand
TCTCCATAACGACAGACTCTCAATTCAAATGCGGGACCAATCGGGGCTCAGGTCATCCGTGTGCTCACGGAGACTGATGTTCCAGCTCACTCGATGCGATCAGATCGCTCGGAGAATCCTGAGTTTGACAACAACACCTAATGACTGGTTTCGGGAACAAGCAGTCTCACTGTGTCTGGACTAACACGCCATTTGGAGCATTCGTCGGGTCATGGCTCGAAACGACCTCCCGAAGAAGCTCATGGCGGATGTCACCATGGCGCTGGAAGACGCGCATGAGGCGGCTGTCCAGGCCCAGTCGCCGAAACTTTGTGGGTTGATGTTTGAACAGCTGGCCGCGCTTGCGATCGCGAATGCACGAAAGGCGATAGAACTCGCAGAGAGTGCTCTGGAAGCCCATCGGAAAAATCGGCCGGACAGCTGACTTTCGACTGGACTTCAGCGCGCAACAGAGCGTCAGTGTGCAAGCGCCACAATAGAAAGACCGCGCTGCCCGCACCTTCGGCCAGGTCGGGCCTTCAGTCAGTGGGAGCGGATGATCGCTTCTGCAATCTGACTGAAGGAGGGCCACATGGCCAAAGCAACCAAGACCCAAACGAAAAAGAAGCCTCTCACCAAGCGCGAGCAGTTGATCCAGCTGCTCGGCAAAGCGGAGGGCGTCACCGTCAACGAACTGTCGAAAGCCCTAGACTGGCTGCCGCATACAGTTCGCGCCGCGCTGACACGCCTGCGGGCCGGCGACGGCAAGCTTGAAAAGGTGCCACCTGCAGAGGGTGAACGATGTACGCGATACCGCCTGGAGAAAGCCTGAGCATGCCGGTCGATGTACCGACCGAGCTGGATGCCCTGCGGGATATGTCCCGTGGGGACCTGCTGGAGCTGTGGTCGCTGGAGGAGTTCGGCGCGCTGCCCAGGAAAATCAGCACACCCTTTCTGGCGCGGCTTCTCGCCTATGAGCTCCAGGCTCGACAGCATGGCGGGCTCCGCAAGCGGACCCGGTCCGCTCTTCAGGCTATCGTAGCGAATGGGGTGCCGGAGTCGCCGGCAAAGGTAGCAACGACGGGCACCCGGCTGGTCCGCGAGTGGAATGGCGTTCGGCATGTTGTCGACGTCACCAAGGAAGGTGCGGTGTATCGCGGTAAGACATACCGGTCCCTCAGTGCCGTCGCTCGCGAGATCACGGGCGCTCGCTGGTCGGGGCCGCGTTTCTTCGGCCTGCAGCGAAAGACTGGCTGATGGCGAAGAAGATTATCCGGTGCGCAATCTACACCAGGAAGTCGAGCGAGGAGGGGCTGGAGCAGGACTTCAACTCGCTCGATGCGCAGTGGGAGGCTTGCAAGGCTTATATTGAAAGCCAGAAGCATGAGGGCTGGAAGCTGGTCGAGACCCGCTATGACGATGGCGGGATATCGGGCGGTCATCTTGAACGCCCGGCAGTTCAGTCACTGCTCGACGATATTGATGCCGGTCGCATCGACATGGTGGTGGTCTACAAGATCGACCGGCTGACGCGGTCACTGGCAGACTTCGCTCGGCTGGTTGAGCGGTTCGACAAGGCGGATTGCTCGTTTGTGTCGGTTACGCAGGCCTTCAACACATCGACCAGTATGGGGCGGCTGACGCTCAACGTTTTGCTGTCATTCGCCCAGTTTGAGCGGGAGGTCACGGCCGAGCGCATCCGGGACAAGCTCGCAGCATCAGCAAAGCGGGGCCTCTGGATGGGTGGGCTGGCGCCGCTTGGCTACGATCCGCATCCCGATCCGAACACGCGGGAGCTTGTCCGCAACGAGGATGAGGCCAAGCAGGTTCAGCGAATATTCGATCTGTATGACGAGCATCGCTGTCTTGGCCGCATCGCCCGGCAGGCAGAGCTGGAAGGCATCCGATCGAAGAGGCGAACCTTCAAAAGCGGCAAGTCGCTGGGCGGATGCGTGATGTCCCGCGGGGCCTTCCATTCCATCCTCACCAATCCCGTCTATCGCGGGATGATCCGGCACAAGGAAAATGCCTATCCGGGGAACCATCCCGCGATCATCGAGGAAGCGATCTGGAGCCGTATCCAGGAAGCGTTAATTGCCAAAGGTGGGCGCCAGCGCGGGCAGGGTGGTGCAATCAAGACGGAGGGATCACCTCTGACCGGGCGATTGTTCGATCAAGCCGGTAATCGGCTCACGCCCACCTATGCCACGACGAGAGGACGACGTTGGCGCTACTATGTTTCCAGAAGCGTGATGAAAGGTGACGAGGCATACGCCGCCGGATGGCGACTGCCAGCTGCAAAATTGGAGTCGGCGGTCGCCAAAGCGATTGGCAACTGGCTGGAGAAGGCGCCGGAGCAATTGCTTGTCGCTCCCGGCGCTGAAACGTTTGCCAGAGTTAGAGCTGCTCTATCGAGGCTTGGTGAGCAGCTGACCGCAAACCAGACACCTGCTCTCGTTCGACTTGTCGAGCGGATCGATCTTAAGCCGGGCGAGATGCGGCTGGCTGTCAATCCGGATGCGATTGCTGAGGCGTGCGGGCTCTGCCGTGAAGACATTGCCCGGGATGCGCTGGTGCATGTTGAAGCTTTCACCGAACGCAAGCGCGGGGTCGAGACGATCCTCATTCTTGGCGCTGAAACACCGAACCGGGATGAGACGCTGATCAAGGCTGTCGCGCGTGCGCATGCCTGGGCGGAAGAATGGAAGGCCGGCGCATCGCTGCCGGATATTGCCAGGCGCATCGGCTGGACGACATCGCCGCTGCGTCAGAGATTGAAGCTCGCTTTCCTATCGCCGGCCATCGTTCAGGCCATTCTGGATGGCCGCCAGCCCGCCGATCTCAGCCTCGAAAAGCTGCTGCGTACAGACATCCCGCTGGACTGGGATCGCCAGGCAGAAGTGCTTGGATTTGCGTTTGCCTGATCTTCCGATGCCGTTCCCTGTTCCCGGAATCAAATTCCCTGATCCGCGGATTTCCATTCCCTGTTCCGTGGTTTAGGGAATTTGACTTCTAACCCCTTGTAAACACTGCATTTGCGGGAAGTGGATTCCAAGCCCGTCCCTGATAATTCTGCAAAATACCCTGTAAATCGGGGGGTATCAGGGAAAGCGGGCCTAAGAGATCTGGCGAAAGTGGCCGTTAGAGACGACTGGCGAAAATTGCGGGAAGAGCAGGGAAAATCGGGCGAGCAGAGACGGCAGCTCAAGAAAAAGCCCGCCAGTGGCGGGCGATCAGGGCGCAATCCGGATCTGGTTTTCAAATCAGGGTCTGCGTGGCGGAGAGGGAGGGATTCGAACCCTCGGAACGCCAAAAGCGCTCAACGGTTTTCGAGACCGCCCCGTTCAACCACTCCGGCACCTCTCCGTAAGGGCGCGGACATAGCGTGCGGCCTCACTGCGTGCAAGCCCCATATGTCATGCAGGTCAGGGTTTGACACGGACGCTTTCATAGTGTTTATCCGCGCCTTCATGTCCGGCGCGGGACGCGTGCGGACACTCAGTTTATGAATTTTACCCTGCCGGAAGGACGAGGCCATGTTCGCGGTCATCAAGACTGGTGGCAAACAGTATAAAGTCGCCGAAGGCGACGAGATTGTCGTCGAAAAACTCGCAGCCGACGCTGGCGCGGATGTCACCTTTGATGTCCTTATGCTTGGCAATGGCAAGGATGTGACCGTTGGAGCCCCGCTGGTCGCAGGCGCAAGCGTGGTCGGTGAAGTTGCTACCCAGCGCAAGGGTGACAAGGTCACCATTATGAAGAAGCGCCAGCGCAACACCTATCGGCGCAAGAAGGGGCACCGCCAGCTTGAGAGCGTTGTCACGATTACGTCGATCCTGACTGACGGCAAGAAGCCGACAGCGAAGAAAGCTGCCGCGCCGAAGAAGGAAGAGGCCCCCAAGGCCGAGACCAAAGCCGCTCCGAAGAAGGAAGAGGCTGCAAAGGCCGAGACCAAGGCTGCTCCTAAGAAAGAAGCGGCTCCCAAGAAAGAGGCTGCGCCGAAGAAGGCCGAAGCCAGGGCAGACGCCAAGCCCGAGACCGATGAGCGCGGCCGCCTTAAGAAGGCTGACGGCAAGAAGGATGATCTCAAGCAGATCACCGGTGTCGGCCCGGCCATGGAGAAGAAGCTCAATGAGGCTGGCATCTTCCACTTCTGGCAGATCGCTGATCTCAAGAAGGCCCAGATTACGGAACTCGACGAGGAAGCCGGTCTCGGCGGCCGCATCGAGCGTGACGAGTGGGCCAAGCAGGCCAAGCAACTGGCAAAGGACGCCTGAAGTCTGATATAGGGCTTCAAGACGAGTTGAAGGAGCGCCACGATGGCACACAAGAAATCAGGCGGTTCATCCCGTAACGGCCGCGACTCAAACCCGAAATATCTCGGCGTGAAGAAGTTCGGCGGTCAGCACGTTGTCCCTGGCAACATCATCATCCGCCAGCGCGGCACCAAGACCTATCCGGGCAAGGGTGTCGGTATGGGCAAGGATCACACGCTCTATGCGCTGGAAGAAGGCCGGGTCGAGTTCAAGCGCTCGCGCGGCGACCGGCAATATGTATCTGTCGCTCCGGTGGCTGACGCGGCTGAATAAGCTGCGCCTTCAGCAAGAGACATTCCGAGGGGAGACGGGTAACTGTCTCCCCTTTTTCTATGCCGAACATGGATGCCCGGGTGAAAGAAGGTGATGAGCGACATCAAGACAGCGCGCTTCCGGCTCCGCCCGCCGCAGCTTGCCGATGCCGAGACGGTGACGGCGCTGGTGCGTGACCCGCGCATTTACGAGAAGGTGGCCCGTATCCCGCCGCAGCAAACCATAGAGCAGACAGGCCGCTGGATCCTTGGAACAGAGCGCGGCAGTGAGCTGGGGATCGACCACGTCTTTCTCATCATCGAAGCGGAAGAGATTATCGGCACCATCGGTGCCCACCGGCCCGCGACCGACCAGCCTTTCGAGATCGGCTACTGGGTGGTGCCTTCGGACTGGGGGCGTGGTGTGGCAACGGAGGCCGCGCGAGCCCTGATCGGTTGGCTGGAGGGGCGCGGGCAGGCTGAAGATCTGATCTCCGGCTACTTCATCGACAATCCGGCTTCCGGTCGCGTTCTGGAGAAGCTTGGCTTCGAACACACGGGCACAAGTCCCGTCTTCTGCCTCGGCCGTGACCGCGAAATCGACCACGTCTTCGTGCGCCGCAAACAGCCCCCGATGGTATAGGTCTTGCTCCGCCTGGCTGTTGGACAAAAAGCCGGCGGTGATGAGTGCCAGAAGGGTACACGTTCAGACAATTGCCGGCCTCGAAAGGGACGGCGATGACGAAGAAGCAGCACCTCTACGGGCTGGACCTGGTTCGTTTCGGCTCGGCTTTCCTTGTCTTGTTATTCCACCTCAGCACGTTCGGTTCGGCATCGCCGTCCTATATCACCACGATGGACGAACGGGCCTTTGGCTGGCTCGGCTGGGTGGGTGCCGGGGGCTGGGTCGGCGTCGAAGTGTTCTTCGTGATTTCGGGATTTGTCATCGCGGCCAGTGCTGAAAAGGCGACAGCGCGTGACTTTATCGTCAAGCGGGGCATCCGGGTCTTCCCGGCGCTCTGGATCTGTTCGCTCATTGCCCTCAGTGTGCAGCTGGCCTGGGGCATGCCGCTGGCAGAAGGCGCCAATGCTTTCTTTCGCTCAGCGATCCTTTCACCGCAGGGGCCATACATTGATGGCGTCGTGTGGACGCTGGTCCTGGAGGCGGTGTTCTATGTTTATGTCGCCGCCCTTATCCTGATCGGCGCGCGTCTTGGCCGCCCCCTGCTGGATGCCGGCGGGCTACTGCTTGGTGGCGTGAGTGCCGTCTTCATCGCAGGCTACCTTATTGCGAGCGGGATGAACCTGCCCATCGCCGACACCCTGCACCGCTTCCCGTTCAAGGTCGCACTGCTGTGGCACGGTGTATTCTTCGCGCTGGGCATGCTGATCCGGAAAGCGGCTCGCACCCGGCTGTCGGCTTATGAATTTGGCGCTGTGGGCCTCTTCACCCTCTTCTGTCTCGCTGAAATCACGAGCCGCGCACTCAAGGGTTACGAGGTTGTTGGCGGTAATCTCTATGAGGTCCCGCTTGCGCTCGGTATCTGGCTGGCTGCCATGGGCGTCATTATTGCCAGTGTTTTCCGCAGCGAGTTCATCGCCCGTCATTTCGGCGCGCCGTGGGTGAAGAAAACCGGGTTGATGACCTATCCGCTCTATCTCAACCACTTTGCTTTCGGCATGTGCCTGACGCCGTGGTTGGCGGCATACATCCCGTATGGTCCTCTGCTGTTCGTGGCTGTGGTGGCGATTGTTCTTGCCGCAGCCTGGGCGATCATGTCGGGACCGGAAGCCTGGCTACAAACAGTCGGCCGCAAGGCCCTGATCAGGCGGAAAGCGCAAGTCGTCCGGTTTCCGGAAGAAACGGATCTCCCGCACGCTGCTTGAGGCTTGTTCTGTGCCGTAGCGCCGGAGCCCGTAACGCGCTAAAGACGCGGCATGAAATTCCTCGATCAGTGCAAGATCTATATCAAGGCTGGCGACGGGGGACGGGGCTCATCCTCCTTCCGCCGCGAAGCCTATGTCGAATTCGGCGGGCCCGATGGCGGTGATGGCGGACGTGGTGGACACGTTTATGCCGAGGCCGTCGAAGGGCTCAACACGCTGATCGACTACCGTTACCAGCAGCACCACAAGGCTGAACGCGGTGGCCATGGCATGGGCAAGCAGCGCCACGGCAGAGGCGGTGAGGACAAGATCGTAAAGCTGCCCGTCGGCACGCAGATCTTCGAGGAAGACCAGGAAACACTGATCGCCGACCTCACCGAAGTTGGCCAGCGCGTAATGCTGGCGCGTGGCGGCAATGGCGGCTGGGGCAATCTCCACTTCAAATCCTCGACCAATCGCGCACCGCGCCGCGCTAATCCGGGCGAGGAGGGTGAGGAACGCACCGTCTGGCTGCGCCTGAAACTGATCGCGGATGCCGGCCTTCTCGGCCTGCCCAATGCCGGCAAGTCGACCTTCATCCGCGCGGCCACAGCGGCCAAGCCGAAGGTCGCCGACTATCCTTTCACGACACTGCATCCGGGCTTGGGCGTGGTCGATCTCGGACCCGGCACACGTTTTGTGCTCGCCGACATTCCAGGCCTGATCGAAGGCGCCGCGGAGGGGGCTGGGCTCGGCCACCGCTTCCTCGGCCATGTCGAGCGCTGCAAGGTGCTGCTGCATCTGGTCGACTGTACGCAGGATGATGTTGCGGGCGCATGGAAAACCATTCGCCACGAGCTCGAGGAGTATGAAGTGTCGATGGCCGGAAAGCCGGAGATCGTCGCGCTGACAAAGGTTGATGCGCTGACCGAGGACATGGTCGACGAACAGGCGGCGCTCCTGAAAGCGGCATGCGGGCACGAACCGCTTCGTATCTCATCGGTGGCCGGCACGGGTGTGCGCAAGGCCCTTGGCCTGATCGCAAAGGAACTCGGTCATCTTGAGGCGGCTGAGATTGAAGAGGACGAGTCCGAAGAGGGCTGGCAGCCCTGATGAGCTCCCCGCTCGACACCGCCCGCCGGATTGTCATCAAGACCGGCTCCGCACTGATCGCCTCGAAAGGGGAGCCGCGCCGGGCGTGGCTGGAGGGCCTTGCCGCGGATATCGCCGCCCTTCGGATAAGCGGAAAGGATGTGGTCTGGGTCTCTTCAGGCGCCGTGGCGCTTGGCCGGCCGCATCTCGGCAAGGGCAGCCAGAAGAAACTGGAAGAGAAACAGGCCGCCGCCGCGCTGGGCCAACCCTTGTTGATGTCCGCAATTGCAGAAGCCCTCGCGCCGCATGGCATCAAGGCTGCCCAGGCCCTGCTGACGCTGGAAGACACCGAACGCCGCCGGCGCTGGCTGAATGCGCGGGCGACACTGGATACGCTGCTCGGGGCGGGCGCCGTGCCCGTCATCAATGAGAATGATACGGTGGCGACCGAGGAAATCCGTTATGGCGACAATGACCGGCTCGCCGCTCGGGTCGCACAAATGTTGAGTGCCGACGTGCTGATCCTGCTGTCGGATATCGACGGGCTCTACACCGCCGATCCGCGCAAGGATGCGTCTGCCACGCATATCGCGGAACTGTTCGAGCTGACCGATGCCCATGAGGCCATGGCGGGGGCGGCGAATGCTGAAACCGGCGTGGGCTCCGGCGGGATGGCCACCAAGCTCTCGGCCGCCCGGATCGCCTATGGGGCAGGGTGTGCCACCGCAATCACACTGGGCGACCGGGGCCGGCCGATCGCGGCGCTCCAGTCCGGTGAGCGTGCAACCTGGATCGTTCCGCCTGTCTCTCCGGCCACCGCGCGTCAGGCCTGGCTCAAGGGGCATCTTACGCCCGAAGGCGCCGTGCTGGTCGATGAGGGCGCGGTGAAAGCGCTGGTGAAAGGGTCCAGCCTGCTCGCGGTCGGTGTGACCGGCCTAGAGGGACGTTTCGAAAAGGGCGCAGCCGTCGCCATCAAGGGGCCGGGCGGCGAGATCGTCGCCAAGGGTGTGACGGCCTATGATGCCGCCGATGTGCAGCGTCTGGCAGGGGCTCACAGTGATGATATCGAAGCCCGCCTCGGCTATCGCGGCCGGCCGGCTGTCATTCACCGGGACGATCTTGTCCTCGAGCGCTGAAACGCCTTGAAATCACTTGACCTTGTTGCCTCCGGCTGGCCCATTGCGCCGCTATGGGAGGAAGAACAATTACCGTGAAATCTGTAGGTCTCGTGCTTGGTCCGGCGCTGGCGCTCATCCTTCTGCTGGCGGGAGCACCGGAGAGTTTGAGCTTCGCTGCCTGGGGCACAGCCTGCCTTCTCGTCTGGATGGCGGTCTGGTGGGCCACCGAGGCGATCCCGATCCCGGCAACGTCGCTGCTGCCGCTGGTTGTGCTGCCGCTCATTGATGCGGGCAGCCCGAAAGCTGTTGGCGCGGATTATATGAACCACATCGTCGTCCTGCTGCTCGGCGGCTTCGTGATTGCGATGGGGATTGAACGGTGGGACCTGCACAAGCGCATTGCCCTGAATGTCGTCGCCCGTGTCGGGACGGCACCAAAAGCGCTGATCATGGGGTTCATGATTGCGACCGCGCTTCTCTCCATGTGGATTTCGAACACCGCGTCGACCCTGATGATGGTGCCGATTGCGCTGTCGGCGGCGGGGGCACTCGGCGGGGATACGCACAAGTTTACAGCCGCGCTTCTTCTCGGCATCTGTTACGCCGCCTCGATCGGGGGCGTTGCGACACCCATCGGGACACCGACCAACCTGATTGCTATCAACTGGTTGCAGGCTGAAGCGGGGGCGACGATCGGCTTTCCGCAATGGATGGCCTTCGGCATTCCGGCTGCCATACTGCTTGTTCCGGTTGCATGGTGGAGCGTGACGCGCGGCCTGCCCAAGCTCGGGAACGGGGCGGCGGTGCGTGATGATGTCCGCCATCAGTTGCATGCACTCGGAAAGATGACAGCGCCTGAAGCGCGGGCGGCCGGCATCTTTGGCCTGATCGCCTTTCTCTGGGTGATGCGGCTGCTGATCGTGCGGGGGCTGGAGTCGGCCGGCTGGCCGCTTCTGTCGACCTATAGCGGCGCACAGGTCGACATGATGATCGCGATTTTCGGTGCGGTGCTGATGTTCCTGATCCCGGCAGGCGCGGGAGAGCGCCGGGCGCTGCTCAACTGGGAGGAAGCCGAAAAGCTACCCTGGGGCGTGCTGATCCTGTTCGGTGGCGGCATCGCGCTCGGCAATGCCGTTTCGCGCACCGGCCTGTCGACCTGGATAGGCGAGCAGCTTGGCGTGCTGTCTGTCCTGCCGCCGATCTTCTTCATCGCTGCGGTGGTGACGCTGGTCATCTTCCTGACGGAACTGACCTCCAATGTCGCGACGATGACGACGCTGGCGCCCATTCTTGGCGCGCTCGCCATCGGTATCGGGACAGCCCCGGAAAGCCTGCTGGGCCCGGCTGCCGTTGCCGCTTCCTGTGCCTTCATGCTGCCGGTGGCGACCGCGCCGAACGCGATCATCTATGCCAGCGGCGAGGTCGCCATGGCGGACATGATGAAGCGCGGACTGAGGGTGAACCTTATCGGTATCGTGATCATCACGGCCATCGGCTACTTCATCGCGCCGATGGTGCTCTAGGCCAGGACCTAGTCTTCCTCGTCGCGTTCGCCGAAGCCGTCAGCGATGAGTTCTGCGACGGCGTCCACGGAAGCTTCGGCCCCCTTGCCGGAGGCCCGGATCGTGACATCGCTGCCCTGGTGCGCGGCCAGCATCAGCAGGTCCATGATGGAGTGTGAATTCGCCACTTCCTCGTTGCGGATGACGAATACAGGCGCAGGGAGCGTGGCCGCCAGCCGGGCAAGCTTGGCCGAGGCCCGCGCATGCAGGCCTTTGCGGTTCACGATCTTCACCGTCTTCTCTATGGCCGTATCCGTTTCGCTCACGCTGTGCGGTCCATGACTTCGGACGCCACACGGATATATTTCTGTCCGGCGTCACGTCCAACGCGGACGGCTTCGTCGAACTTCACCTGGTCGCGGACTTCAACGAGCTTGATGAGCATCGGCAGGTTCACACCGGCGATGACGTCGATCTTTGCGTCGGGCATGACGGAGATGGCGAGATTGGACGGCGTGCCGCCGAACATGTCGGTGACGATGATTACACCCTTGCCGGTATTACAGGCGGCGACGGTCTCGCGGATCTGTTCACGGCGCGCATCAATATCATCTTCGGCCTCGATCGAGATCGAACGAAAATATTCCTGTTCGCCGACGACATGCTCCGTCGCCCTGACTAGTTCGCGTGCCAGCTTGCCATGGCTGACAACCACAATTCCAATCATTTGCCCTCTACCAATCGACCCAGCCGCCCTTTGATGCTGACAGACAGTACACGGAGGTCAAGCGGATTCGACTGCGGGAGGGTTAATTGGCCGGTAATTCAACGATGAAGCGTGCGCCGCCTTCATCACGGTTTTCGGCCCAGACCTGCCCCATATGCGTGATCGCGATCTGCTGCACGATGGAGAGACCAAGCCCGGAATTCTTGCCAAACGCGGAGCCTTTGGGCCGGTCGGTATAGAAGCGGTCGAAGATCTTCTCGAGCTTGTCGTCAGGAATGCCGGGGCCTTCATCCTCAATGATGATGCGCGCGGTGGTCTGCGGTCCAATGCGGTCCTGGTCGAGGCGAACGGTGACCGTGCCATCGGATGGCGAGAAGGAGAGGGCATTGTCGATCAGGTTGCGTATCACCTGTCCGAGCGGGCCTTCGCGGCCGCGCACACGCAACCCGGCGCCCATCGTCTCGTCCTTGAAGGCCACCGTCGCCCGGTCGCCCTCCAGCCCGAGATGCTCATAGGTCGATACAATGTCCTCGACGAAACGGCCGATATTCAATGTTTCGGTGGGCACCCGCGTGATCTCGGCTTCGAGACGGGACGCATTGGAGATATCGGTGATCAGCCGGTCGAGACGGCCGACATCCTGGGCGATCACCTTGTGCAGCTTCTGCATCGATTCAGGATTATCCTGTACCCGCTCAGCGGTTTCGACAGCCGAGCGGATCGAGGTGAGCGGGTTCTTCAGCTCATGCGCAACATCGGCGGCAAAACGCTCATTCGAGGTAATGCGTTCGAACAGGGCTTCGGTCATGTCCTGCATGGAATTGGCAAGCGCGCCGATCTCGTCGCGCCGGCGGGTCACCTTTGGCAGGTCGAGATGCTGGGTCGCGCCGGAGCCGACATCATCCGCCGCCTTGGCGAGGCGCCTGAGCGGCCGGGCAATGCCGATCGTCAGCAGGCCGGACGTGATCAGGGCGACAAGCACGGCCACACCGATGAAAGGGATGAGGGCAGCGCGTTCGGCACGGATAATATCGTCGATATCATTTGATTCCAGCGTCAGGACCCCGACAACCGCCGACACGTGCTGCACAGGCACGGACACTGAAATGATGCGCTGGCCGCGATCGTTGAAGCGCTGGCTGGCTGCCTCGCCTCCGCCCAGCGCCACGGTGAATTCCTGCTGGAAGGTCTGCGTGCGGACCGCATCGCCGCCCCGGTTGGGGATCAGCGCGCCGAAGGTCGAAACCGCCCATTCCGAAAGCGAGCGGCCAATCTTCGATAGCTGGCTCGGCTCCTGCAGCGGGGGCAGGGAGGAGACGATCACCCGGTCGGACAGGAAGTAGCTGTCACCGACAAGTTCACCGTCAGAGGTATAGACCTTGCCGCGCACAGAGACCGGCAGGGAGAGGTCGGCGAGCGTGGCGCGCGCCAGATCCTCGTCCATGACCGGCTGCGGCTGGCCGAAGGTTGCGCCCTCGGCCAGCAGGTTCGAGAAGACCTGGGCCTGGCCGACTAGGTCCTGCTTCTTGGCGACCACGAAGCTCGCCCGCATCTCGTTCAGCACCATTGCGCCGATAATGAGAATGGCGAGCCCGGCCAGGTTGGACGCAAAGATCAGCCGGGCAATGCGCGATCCGAAGAACTGCTTGCCGCGTTCCCGGATGCCCCGCTTAGCTGTTTCGTCCTGCCTGGCCATAGCGGTCCTGTCCCCTCGCGCTTAACGCTTCAGGTGTCGGCAGCGACCTTCATGGAGACGATGGAGTCCGGATCGCGGACCGGCTCACCGCGCTTAAGCTGGTCGATATTGTCCATGCCTTCGACGACCTGGCCCCAGACGGTGTACTGCTTGTCGAGGAAACGGGCATCATCGAAGACGATGAAGAATTGCGAGTTTGCCGAGTGCGGCTGGTTGGTGCGCGCCATGGAGCAGGTGCCACGGACGTGCGGCTCTGCGTTGAATTCGGCCTTCAGGTCCGGCTTGTCGGAGCCGCCCGTGCCCGTACCGTTCGGGCAGCCGGCCTGCGCCATGAAGCCGTCGATCACGCGGTGGAAGACGATGCCGTCATAGAAGCCTTCGCGCGCCAGCTCCTTGATGCGGTCGACGTGATTGGGGGCGAGGTCGGGGCGAAGCTCGATCTTCACCGGGCCCTTGGTTGTTTCCATGAGGATCGTGTTTTCGGCATCTGCCATGGTCTGGTCTCCATTTGTCTTTCCGTTCCGGCATAAGGGGATGGGGCGCCGGAGCAAAGCCCCCAAAGCATCCTATTGCCGGGTGCGGCGACAGGCATTAGCGCTCTTCCTGCGACACAGACGAAGAGGAAAAACGCCATGACGCTTTCGCTTTACGACACGGTTATCCCGCCATTCCTGCAAATGGTGGGCAGCGTACAGGGCGTGCTCGAGAAAGGCGCCCAACACTATGAAGCGAAGGGGCGCAGCCCGGACGACCTGCTGCGTGAGCGCATCTTTGAGGACATGCTGCCGCTCACCTTTCAGATCGATTCCGTGATCCATCACTCGATCGAGGCCATCGAAGGCGTGGAGGCCGGTGTCTTTCATGCCGCTTCGAGCATCCCCGAAACCGACTATGCCGGTTTTCAGGCGCTGCTGGCTGAAGCAAGGCAGAAACTCGACACGCTGAGCCGCGAAGACGTCGATGCGCTCTCGGGCAAGGATGTGGTGTTCAAATTCAAGGACCTGGAAATGCCCTTTACGGCGGAAGGGTTCCTGTTCTCCTTCTCGAAGCCGAACCTCTATTTCCACGCCACGACGGCCTACGACATCCTCCGCATGAAGGGCGTCCCGCTCGGCAAGCGGGACTATCTCGGGGCCTTGCAGATCAAGGGCGCCTGAGCGCCCTAGCTCTCATTATAGCGATAGCCGACGCCGTAGAGCGTTTCGATCGCGTCGAACTCGTCATCGACTTCGCGGAATTTCTTGCGCAGCCGCTTGATGTGGCTGTCGATGGTGCGGTCGTCGACATAGATCTGGTCGTCATAGGCCGCATCCATCAGCTGGTCGCGGTTCTTGACGTAGCCGGGGCGGTTGGCGAGCGATTGCAGGATCAGGAATTCGGTTACCGTCAGGCGTACCGGTTCGCCATCCCAGGAGCAGGCATGGCGGTTGGGGTCGAGGGTGAGGCGCCCGCGTATGATCGGCTTCTGGTCGCCATCCTCGGAGCCCGGTTCGCCGCCGCGTGACCGGCGCAGCACGGCCTTGACCCGTTCCGAAAGGAGACGGTTGGAACAGGGTTTCCGGACGAAGTCGTCGGCGCCGATATTGAAGCCGATCACCTCATCGATCTCTTCATCCTTGGAAGTGAGGAAGATGACCGGCAGTTCGGAGGTCTGGCGCAGACGGCGCAGCAGCTCCATGCCGTCCATTTTGGGCATCTTCACATCGAGGATGGCGAGATCCGGCGGGGCCTCGGTCAGACCAGAGAGAGCGGAGAGACCGTCATAATAGGTCTTAACCGTATACCCCTCGGCTTCGAAAAACATTTTCAGCGAAGCGACGATGTTCTCGTCATCATCAACCAGAGCCAGCGTTGCCATGATGCCTCCTACAAACCCTTCTCCCCGGCGGGGCCTTGCAATCGCAGCGTTTCAAACACGGTTTGCGTCACACCGGAAGCCCCCGGGTCTTCATTACTGAACCGTCATCCTGTGTCAGGCCTTGGCTGAAACCAAGACCATTCGGCGGCAGGCCTGTGCCAGCCTGTCACAATTGGAGACAGATACCCCTTCAAAATTGTGCATGATTCTTGCGTCTCGCCTCTCAGGTGATTTTCTCCCGAGGAGTGGGACATGGCTGAAGACCGCGTAAACTGGGTCGATTACGGCAAGGGCATCTGCATCATCCTGGTGGTGATGATGCACTCGACGCTGAACTATGGCGACATGGTGCACAGCACGGGCTGGATGCACGATGTCGTCGCCTTCGCCAAACCGTTCCGCATGCCGGACTTCTTCCTGATTGCGGGCCTGTTCCTGTCGCGCTCGATCCACGGGCCGCTGGCGAGTTATATCGACCGGAAGGTCGTCCACTTCGCCTATTTCTACATACTTTGGCTTGGTTTGCAGACGGTGGCCTTCGAGGCAAACCTGCTGTTGAGCGACCCCGGCGCGGTGGCGTTGATCTTCGCCAAGCAGCTGATCTTCCCGGCGTCGAGCCTGTGGTTCATCCACCAGCTGCTCGTCTTCTACGTCATTACGCGCCTTATCAAGGACCTGCCGGTCGTCGGTGTCTTCATGGGCGCCTGCCTGCTGCACGTGGCGTTCTATGCCGGTGCGATCGAGACCGGCTGGTCGGTCACCAACCGGTTTGCCAACTGGTATGTCTTCTTCTTCGCCGGCTATGCCTTCGCGCCTTTCATCTTTGCGCTGGCCCGCAAGGTCGCCAAGAGCTGGGAAGTGGCCCTCGCTGCACTGCTCTGCTGGGCGGCCTGGAACCTCGAACTGGTGCATATCGGCTGGAGCGAGCTTCCGGGTATGAGCCTCGCGCTCGGGTTTGCCGGTGCCTTTGCCATCGTCACGATCGCTTCGCTGCTGTCGCGTTTCCAGGTGGGCGGGCTGCTGCGGTATGCCGGCAAGCATTCGATCGTCATCTACCTGACCTTCTTCATTCCCATGAAGGTCGCCCAGAAAGGGCTCGCGACCACCGGTCTCATTCCGGATGTCGGAACGGCCAGCCTTGTCGTCCTGGTCTTCGCTGTGGCCGCGCCGCTTGTCTTCCACCGGCTGATCAGGAATACGCCGCTGATTGTGCTCTATGAACGCCCGGCCGCTTTCCGTTTCGGAAAACGGCCTGCGAAAAGCGCAGTTGGCAGCATTGCGGAGGCCTGACGGCCTCCAGGGGGAACGGGCGGGCGCCGGTCACACTGTGGCCAGGCGCCCCTCGTTATCGCTCTCCCAAACCTCTTCCAAATGCGGGAATTGCGGTTAGTCTCTTCTCATCTTCAGGGTGGGAGAGAGACAATGCGTATCTGGATTCTGACGGCCCTTGCCGGGCTTTTTGCGCTTGCCGCAGCCGCCATGCCGGGCGCGCAGACAGGTGCGAGCGAGCCGCGGGTCGCCCTTGTGATCGGCAATTCCACCTATGACACGCCGGGCTGGACGCTCGAAAACCCGGCGCGCGATGCACGCCTGATGAAGGCGGCGCTGGAGGGCCTCGGCTTCGAGGTCGATATCGTTCTCAATGCTGATGAAGACGAGATGGAGGAGGCCTTCGCCTCGTTCGGCGCGCGGCTGAAAGAGGCCGGACCGGACGCGACGGGCTTCTTCTTCTATGCCGGCCATGGGGTGCAGTCAGAGGGGCTGAACTATCTCATCCCGACAGACCTTGTGGCCTATAACGAGGCCGATGTCTGGGCCAACGCCCCACGGCTCGAACTCCTGTTCCGCTATCTCGACAACGCCGGAAACGCGGCAAATTTCATTATTCTGGACGCCTGCCGCAACAATCCGCTGCCCTCGGCGGTGCGCAATACCGGCGGGGGTCTTGCGGCGACGGGCCGGGTGCGTGGCACGCTGATCGCCTATTCGACCGCACCGGGCGCTGTCGCCGAGGATGGGACGGTCGGCAATAGCGAGTTCACGCTGGCCCTGTCGGAGCTGATCGCCACGCCCGGCATCGCGGCAGAGACGCTATTCCGCCGGGTCGCGACGCGGGTCGAGCAGCGGACCAATTACCGCCAGCAGCCCTGGATCGAGAGCGGCCTGCGCGGCAATGCCGACTTCTGCTTTGCCGGCTGCGACAGCAATGAGGCGGCCCGCTCGGAAGCCGCTGCGCTGACGGCGTCCCTGTCCTCCAACAGTGTCGGGGTGCTGGAAAGTTTTCTCGCCGCCTTCCCGGATTCCGGCAGCCGCAGCCTTGTCGAGGCGCGGATCGACCAGTTGCAAAGCCCTGAAAAAACTGGGCTTTCAGCGTCCGGCACACGGGACACTGCCGAGCCTGAGGTCACCTCCCTCTATGACATTGTCGGCAAGGGAGCGCCGGAGGAAGGGCCAGCCGGCACGGACGGAAAACGGCGCGTGACCGAAGGCCAGATGAAGGAAGCGCTGGGCGTCTCGACGCTGATCTCCGACCTGGTGACGCCCTGGCGAAAGGATGTGATGCAGACCGCCGGACGGGCGGCCTTCATGGCGCGAACTGTAGAAGGTGCGCCGGAATACGAGCTCCTGGACGATGGCCTGTTTGTGTTCTTCGCGCAGGATTCCGCGACGCTGGATGCGGCGGCGCGAAGCAATCTCAAGGCCTTCGCGACCTATGTCGCGCGCCCGCATGTGGAGGGCGAGCGGCCCGGATACCTGCGTGTCGTTTCGGGCTGCATGGCCGGTGAGAGCATGACAGGCGCCTGCCGCCAGCGCTCGGCCGTGGTTGAGAACCAGCTTGTTGAAATGGGCGTGCCGCGCGCGGCATTCGAGGCGCAGATGAATTATGGCAAGCACCGCCAGCTCGAGGATCCGGGCTTCGGCATCGATGAAGACGCGCTCAACCGCTATGCGATGGTGCAGCTTCTGCGGTGAGGGATGGGCGGGGAAACATCCCACAGGCCATCCACGAAAAACGGCAGTCCGGAAACAGTCCGGTTTTAGTCCGGTTTCAGTCCACTTCTGAGGCAGCGGGCGGCAGGATCGTCCCATCCCGCCTCCATCCCGGCCCGTCCGCCGCAATGACGGCCCCGCGCTGGAAACTATCCAAATTCGCTCCGACACCCCCCGTTTTGGGACATGATGATCGCCGTCTGTCACCGGGGCGAGAAAGACCCTGGCACCGGGAGCAGGCCGATGCCGCCCCCTTCTCCCGGACGCGGGAGGAGGGGATTGGTGTCACACCCGCCGGGCGTAGAAGGCGACGGCATAGTCTTCGCGGTAGCGGGTCTCGCCAATGCGCTTGAAGCCGAGGCGGGCATGGAAACGGTGTGAGCCCGGATTGTCCGGGTCGGTATTGACCTCGCAGGTGAGCCAGGTGCGGTCCCGCTCGCGTGTGAGGTCAAACGCCGCTTCGTAGAGCTGCTGGCCGATGCGCTGTCCGCGAGCGGCCTCGGCAATCGCGATGCGGTCGACATAGAGCATGGTGGTGTCGTGATCGGCCATCCAGCGTTCGAGCCAGCGCAGATTGTCACTCGGATAGGTGAGTGTGCCGGGCTCGATCAGGTTGATGAAGCCGGTGGGGGTTCCGGCCTCGTCTGCGGCGACGAGGCAGGTGCCCATGGCGAACAGGGCGGCCAGCCCCTCGGCTTCATCCTCATGGCCGACCCCGGGCGTGGAGGCCTGGTTGATGGCATAGAGGGCGGAGAGGTCTGCGGGCTGGAAGGGGCGGATGGTCATGGGGGAGCGAGGTGGCCGGAAACGGCGGAGGCGTCAACTCTGCTCCCTTCTCCCGAATGCGGGAGAAGGGCCGGGGATGAGGGCTGCAACGGTGCGTGTGTCGGCAGGTTGGCGAATAATGCCAACGCCGGAGCCCTCACCCCTGCCCCCTCTCCCGAAACCGGGAGAGGGGAAAAGGAGTGCGGCCCTAAAGCTCGCCGGGCTTCTTGCCGGACTGGCGGATGAACCAGAAGACGAGGCCGAGCGTGATCAGCACCAGCGCGCCAAAGCCTGCAAGCGCGCCGACCGCCAGCGGGTCGATCGAGAGCTTCCCAATATCCATTGCGTGCTTCCCTCCACGAAGCCTGTACGCCAACCCTGCGCCCCGGGCGGGCCCGTGGCCATCCGTAAGATTGCGTAGATGGGAGGTCAGCCTGGCTCCCCCTCCGCTCACCCCGGCGAAAGCCGGGGTGAGCGGACAAGATGCAGGCCAGCCCGGATCAGGTATCAGCGATCAGAGTGTGAGGGGATGAAGGCAAAGGCTCAGGGTGTGTGGCCCCGATGGGGCGGGGTGGGAGTGTCAATCTTGACGCACAAGCCATGACAACTTGCGGAATATCCTGCTCGTATCCATTTTGTTCTGGTCGGAGGATGCCAGATTGGACGCTTACGTGCTACAAGCTAGCTTGGCTGTCAGCTTTTTGGCTGCGCCAATAGTGACGTTTCTATCAATATTTTTGGTAGGTCGAATAAGAGACAGAAGCGCCGCGCTTCTATGGCTGAGTCTAACTCTCTATTCAGTAATGTTGTCCTCATTCAGCTTCAGAGTGAAACTTGCTGGCGATGACACGGTGCAGTTTACCTTCGACTATATCCTCTTTCCGTTTGCGCTTTGCGTATACGTTATACTTATAGCGATGGCATCCATTCGACTTCCCAAGGTTCAACCAGCTTGGGTGAGACCTTTGGCGGCAGTATCGCTTTTCATGATGATCTGCTTTGCATTCGGTGGGATAGCCGAGCGCATCGATGGTGATCGAGGGCTTTTTGACATCCCTCAATATGGATTCGAATATTATCTCAGAATGTTAGACTTGTTCTCGTTTGGAGCGCTTACAAACTACTACCCGGCTGTAATGCAAGACAGCATGGTGCTGACGAACGACGGAAGCGCCACGGTAATGCTGTTTAACATCATCATGGCATTATTTGGTTTTAGCTTGATCGGGCGCTTGTTGTTCGGCGTTTTCGCCCGTACTAAATCCGCTAGAACGACTCCTTAGTCTAGTTCCGCCCCGCCTCTTTATCCCGGCCAGCCAAGAGCCGCAGACGCAGCGCGTTCAGCTTGATGAAGCCTTCAGCGTCTTTCTGGTCATAGGCGCCGCGGTCGTCTTCGAAGGTGACGATCTTTCCGCTGTAGAGCGAGTAGGGCGATGAGCGGCCGACGAGGATGGTGTTGCCCTTGTAGAGCTTGAGGCGGACCTCGCCGGTCACATAGCGCTGCGAATGGTCGATGGCGGCCTGCAGCATTTCGCGCTCCGGGCTCCACCAGAAGCCATTATAGATGAGCTCGGCATATTTCGGCATCAGCTCGTCCTTGAGGTGGGCTGCACCCCGGTCGAGCGTGGACTGTTCGATGCCGCGATGCGCCGTCAGCAGGATGGTGCCGCCGGGCGTCTCGTAGATGCCGCGCGACTTCATGCCGACAAAGCGGTTTTCCAGAAGGTCCAGCCGGCCGATGCCGTGCTTGCGGCCATATTCGTTGAGCGCGGTGAGCAGGGTCGCCGGCGACATCTCCTCATTGTTGATGGCGACCGGATCGCCCTTCTCGAACTGGATGGTGATGTATTCCGGCTGGTCCGGCGCGTCTTCCGGATTGACGGTGCGCTGATAGACGAAGTCCGGGGTTTCCTCGGCCGGGTCTTCCAGCGCCTTGCCCTCTGAGCTGGTGTGCAGGAGGTTCGCATCGACCGAGAAGGGCGCCTCGCCGCGCTTGTCGGCGGGCACGGGGATGCCTTGCTCCTCGGCGAATTTCAGCAGATCCGAGCGGCCCTTGAAGTCCCAGTCGCGCCAGGGGGCGATGACGCGGATGTCGGGGGCGAGCGCGTAATAGCCAAGCTCGAAGCGGACCTGGTCATTGCCCTTGCCGGTCGCGCCATGGCAGACGGCGTCGGCGCCGACCTGCTCTGCAATCTCGATCTGGCGCTTGGCGATGAGGGGGCGGGCGATGGAGGTGCCGAGCAGGTAGACGCCCTCATAGACGGCATTGGCGCGGAACATCGGAAAGACATAGTCGCGCACGAAATCCTCGCGCAGGTCCTCGATGAAGATGTTCTTCTCCGGGATGCCCATCTTGAGCGCCTTCTGGCGCGCCGGCTCCAGCTCCTCGCCCTGGCCGAGGTCTGCGGTGAAGGTGACGACCTCGCAGCCGAATTCGGTCTCCAGCCATTTCAGGATGATCGAGGTGTCGAGCCCCCCGGAATAGGCGAGGACGACTTTCTTCGGCGGTGTGGTGGGCGTGGCCATGGGCGTCTTGTGCTCCGGGCAGGTGTTGGCGTTTCGGCGCGCACCATATTCAGAAGCGGCGGCGGGGCAAGCGCGATTGCGCGGCAAAATCAAAACGCCCCGACGTTGGGGCCGGGGCGTGTCGCGTCAGATGGGGCGCTTGCGTCAGGCCCGTTTCACCAGGCTGATCAGGAAGAGCAGGATGCAGGCGCCGAGGAAGGCGCCGAGCAAGCTGCCCAGTATGCCGCCGAAGGTGATGCCGAGCGCGCCGAAGATAACGCCGCCGAGCACGGCGCCGACAATGCCGACAATGATGTTGCCGAGAAGGCCGAAACCCGCCCCGCGCATGACCTGTCCTGCCAGCCAGCCGGCAATGGCGCCGATGACGAGCCAGATGAGAATTGCAACCGGATCCATGGGACCCTCCCTTTTGTGTAGATGAGAGGAAAACCGCCGGGCGGGTGTAATGGTTCCGGCGGTCGCGGGCGATTTCGCCCGGCAGGCGGGGGGCGCGTCTCCTCAAGATGACCATCCTGTTACCCGAAACCTGCCCCCTCGCCGCCGCATTCGGGGCGCAGCCTCCTCGTCACTGGAGCTCCTTTGCAAGGGTGGGGCTTCGTGGAGGACAAAGAGGAGACCCCCAATGTTCCGCAAGACCATCATCACCACCATCGCAGCCGCTGCCGCGTTCGGCGCCTCTGCAAAAGCCCCGGCCCCCGAGGCCGATCCCCAGCCGCTGTCCGGAGACAATGCCGTGCATTCCTACATCCTGCTCGACCGGACCGGGTCGATGTCGTCCATCTGGGACGAGGCGCTGACGTCCGTGAACGCCTATGCTGCCGAAGTCGGCAAGGCCGAAGAGGGCGAGGCCGACGATCTGGAAACCGCCGTGACGCTCGCTGTCTTCGACTATCAGGAGAGCCTGCAATTCGACGTGCTGCGCCAGAACGTGCAGCCCAAAAGCTGGCAGACCGTCACCAATGACGAGGTCAGCCCGCGCGGTATGACCCCGCTGTTTGACGCCATCGGCCGCATCGTCGCGACCGCCGAGGCCGACAACCCCGAAAAGGCCGTCATCGTCATCATGACCGATGGCCTGGAAAACTCATCGCGTGAGATCACGAAGGAAGGCGCGAAGGCCGCGCTCGACCGGGTCGAGGCGAAGGGCTGGGAAGTCGTCTTCCTCGGTGCCGAGTTTGCCAAGTTCGATGACGCCGAAGGCGTCGGCATCTCGGCCTCGAAATCCATGGCGATGGGCGCCGGCACCATGCAGGAGTCGATGTCGCGCCTGGCCAAGAAATCCCGCGACTATGGCAAGGGCGAGGAGGCGGAGATCGAGTTCAACGCCGAGGACCGCGCCATTGCCGACGAAGAAGATGTGAAACAGCGAAAAGGTGACTGACCCGGCTCCTCGTCGGTTACCTTCAAGCTGCAGCCCCCGCTCGCCCCTGACCGAGCGGGGGCTTTTTATTGTCAGGAGATGGTGTGGCTGAAGATGATGGCCCAGCCGGCGGACATCACGAACAGGCCGATGCCGGCAGCCCATTGTGCCCAGCGTCCGGGTACGAGGATGGCGAGCAGGCTGATCAGGATGTAGGGCACGTTGCCAAGCGCCTGCTGCAGGGCAAGCTCGGGGGTCGGCGTGTTGAGGTAGACTGCCGTCATCGCGACATAGACGCCGAGCAGGCCGAGATAGAGGCCGTAAAACAGCCGGTGGTGCTTCCAGTAGAAGGCTTCCATATCGACCTGTTCGCCGTGCGGGCTCTCCGGCGAGGCGGCGACGCACATCAGGAAAAGCAGGATCGACGACACCAGGAACAGCGTGATCGTGTAGAGGTCCCAGGTCTCGACGCCGCGAAAGTCCCAGAGGGCGAGCCAGCCAATATAGACCTGCGTCACCGCGTTCAGCATGGCGAGGGCGAGGAGCCCGGAAAACCGCACCCGGTCGCGCGCGACCAGCAGGGCGCCGAGGCGCGACAGCAGGTGGCCAAGCGCGAGGGCGTAGACAAAGGACAGCAGCAGCAGGACGAGGTCGAAGCCGGTCATTGGCGGCGCGCCAGCTCTTCCTCGATCACTGCGAGTGCGCGTTGTGCCGCCTTGTTCTGCTCTGCCAGATCGGTGGGCGTAGCGCTGTTGAGGCCCGCCCATTCGGTGAGCAGGAGCCCGATATCGGGCGTATCGGCGATCTGTGCGATGGCTTGTGCGGCGGCCTCGTCGCTGATGCCCTTCGGGCAGTCGAGGACGTAGGTTTCCGCGCCATCGTTCAGCACATAACAATGTTCCCAATAGAAGTCCTGAGCGTCGAACGGGATGAGCTGGCGCACGCGTGAGCGATAACCGGGCAAGACGTTGGTGACCGACAAGGTCGCGTTCTGGGCAAGGTATCCTTCGACGGCATCGACGACGTCCCGCGAGCGTGGAAAGCCCTGCCGGCGCATCTCGTCATAAGTTGACCGGTTGACCTCGATCGATTGCCATTGGGAAGCGTGGAAGAAATCAACCAGGACAGGCCAGCATTCGTCTGCGCAGTCTTCGTCCGCTTCAAGGAAGTCGAGCGAGCGCTTGCCGGCTGCGACCACCTGTCGGACCGCATCGGCTTTCTGCTCGGTGAGGCGAATGGAGAACTCGATTTCCTGATGAAGCGCCTGAAGCAGTTCGGTTTCCCGCGCCGTTTCCGCCCGCGCCTCGTTCCAGTTGCCAAGCTGGATACCAAGGAAGACACCGAGCACGACGATCAGCGTCTCGATCAGGACGGTGAACCAGTCCTGCTTGCGGATGGAGGTGGCGAGACGCTGGAGGATCATTCGATGGGCACTCCCCTGATCTCCATGTCCACCCAGTCCTGCGGATCGCAGGGCTTCGCGGCGGCTTGCGAGAGCACCTCACACAGTGTGCGAACATGGTCGAGGACAATCTGGCGGCGTTCATTGAAAATGACCTGCTCGCCCATTACCCGATTGATCGCGTTCATGAGCTGGGCATCCTCGCCTGCCGCAGCCCAGTCGACCTCAGCCGTATAGCCGAGCGGCGCTGCAAGATCGTAGCGCAAGGTCATGTATGGGGAGGCCAGGGTAAGTATGTCCTGCGCCCGGTCCATATATTCGGTGCGGGCGCGATCGTGAAATAACACCACGCCCTCATAGAGCGACATCGCGGCGCGGACATCGGCGGACCGTATGAGCCTGATATCGCCGGACGCAGCCAGCTCGTCATGCGCGGCATGAATTGGGGTCATGTCACGAAACACCGGCATGAGCGCCATGCCTTGGGCAGGGTCTCCGGCCACCGGTGTTTCGCCGCTGAGTTTTGCGAGCGCGGCCTCACGATCCTGCTGAAGGAGGCTCGCGCGATAGATGGTCAGCTCGGAATAAGAAACATTGTTTTCGGCCTCTTCGAGCAGCAGCGTCAGTGCATTCTGCTCTGTGTCCCGTGCATGGCGGGCCGCATTCCAGTTGCCGAGCTGGATACCGAGAAACACACCGAGCACCACAATGAGCGTCTCAATCGCGACGGTGAACCAGTCCTGCTTGCGGATGGAGGTGGCGAGACGCTGGAGGATCATTGCAATCCATCCTCGTCTACCAGTGCCTCCAGCGCACCATCAATATAATCGACCGTGCCCGTGAGATTATTCAACGCGGTGCTCAGCTCGGAATACTGGTAGCTGAGTGTTTCGCGAATCCGGATGTCTGATTTCAGAAGCTGGGCAGCAGAAGCAAAGGCTTCCGGCGGCACATTCACCACGCATGGATCGGCAAAGCCAGTGGGTGTACCGATTTCATCCAGGACATCGCTGCAGCCCGTCCTGATTTCCTCTTGAATCGGAATGGGAATGACTGACCGCGCGATCTTCCGGTAATCGGAGTTCTCCATGACAAGGTAGGAGGCCTGCGACTGGTTATATCCAAAATACAAGTTGAGCGCGTCCATGGTGGCCCCCTGCGGCAACAGACCAAGATGACCAGAGGATACGATCTGCTCCCAGGTTGACCTGCTCTGAGGCCATTGGGCGATCTCGGTTGCCCGGTAGGCGTTGATCACCAGTTCCCTCGGGTCGGGATCTTCCGTCGAAAGCAGCCTGTCAGTTTCGATGACGGCGACCATGACTTCGCGATAATAATCAGCGATATGTCGGGCGCCATACCGGTCTCTTTGAAGGTCTTCGGTCAGACGTTCGACATAGTCCTCGCCGAGTTGATGGCTCGCCCGCGCCGCATTCCAGTTGCCGAGCTGGATACCGAGAAAGACACCCAGCACCACGATCAGCGTCTCCACGGCGACGGTAAACCAGTCCTGCTTGCGAAGCGCGGTGGTGAGACGGCGCAGAATCATGGCTCGCCCTGCTCGAACAGCATTTTGTGAAAGCCCCCAATCCCACTAAGCCGAGTATTCTCCGAATTGTTCCGGTACACAAGCAAACACTCCCGCGAGGCTCCACTATTCGCAATGAATGCTTCGCTTGCCGCTTTTTATTGGCCGCTGTACGACCCCGTCATGACCCGTCCCATCACTATGATCGGCTTCGATGCAGACGATACGCTCTGGCACAATGAGAGCGTCTTCCGGCTTACCCAGGCGCAGTTCCAAGACATGCTCGATGACTATGCCGACCCGGCCACTATCGGGGAAAAGCTGCTGGCGGCGGAGCGGCGGAATATCGGGCTCTATGGCTTCGGGGTGAAGGGCTTCACCCTGTCGATGATCGAGACGGCGATCGAGGTGACGAGCGGCAAGGTGCCGGCCTCCACGATCAAGGAAATCCTCGAAGCGGGCCGCGCCATGCTGAGCCACCCGGTCGAGACGCTGCCCGGCGTGCATGACACGCTGGAGGCGGTGGCCCCGGACTATTCGCTGATCCTGATTACCAAGGGCGACCTGTTCGACCAGGAACGAAAGCTCGCCCAGTCGGGGCTGGGGGATTTCTTCGACGGGGTCGAGATCGTCTCCGACAAGACGCCGTCGGTTTATGAGCGCATCTTCGGCGCGACCGAAGGCGGCCCGGGTGCGGCCATGATGATCGGCAATTCGTTGAAGTCCGATGTCATCCCGGCCATCGAAGCGGGCAGCTGGGGCGTGCATGTGCCCCATGACCTCACCTGGGACCTCGAACATGCCGAACCGCCGGAGCATGCCGAGCGCTTCCGGCGCATCGAGACGATTGACGCCCTGCCGGGCCTGCTTGAGGCGCTCTAGTCGTTCGCGCCTACGCCCTGCGCTGCAGGGTCACTGGTTTCCGGCGCGTACCAGAAGCGGTCATGGCAGGTGGTGCAGGCTTCGTTGAAGGCGAGAGCGGCCTCCTCGAACCCGGCGGCTTCACGCGCTTCGGCAGCGACGCTGACGGCTTGCGCGGCGGCGGCAAAGGTGCGCCATTCCTGGCGGAAACCTTCCTCATCGCTGGCGATAAAACTGCGTACATCTTCCAGCGTGGCGACCTGCCGGGCGGTTTGGTCATTGCTGCCGAGGACCACGCCCTCATCGGCCACCTCGATCACATCGGCCTCGGCGATGGCGGCGGATGCCTGTTCGACGTCACTGGCGACCTTGGCCAGCGCCACCCAGCGATCATTGGTCAGCTCAGAGGAATTAAGCTCGCCGTCCTCGTCATAGATATCGAGGGCCGCGCCCTGGAAATCCTCTGAGGCCGGGATGATGACCTCTGTCATCGCTTCATGAACGGTCGGGGCCTGAATGTCCTCGTCGGTCGCATTGCAGGCCGTGAGCGCCGCCACAAGGGCCAGCGCGAACAGTGATTTGTGCATGGCGTAACAACTCCCCCGCCCGGAAGGAGTTGCCTTGCCAGACAGGTGAATGTCACACCAGATAATCGGCGCCTTCGTTCCGGTCAGACGCCTTGCGCCAGACGAACCAAGAATAGACGATCCCGAACAGGCTCACGCTCATCACCACGCCGACAAAGGCGAACACCATCCAGATACCGTCCAGCGTGAAGGCAATCACGATGCCGATCAGGCCGGCCAGGATGTAGAGCGGGCCGACCAGCCGGTGGGTTTTCTCCCACGTATAATCGCTGGTCAGCGTCCATGGTGTGCGAATGCCGAGGAAGAAGGTCTTGCGCGTCTTCGGCAGGTAGTTGCCGATAATGATGAAGATCACACCACAGGCCGCCATGACGAAGCGGACGAACTCGTTGGACGGTTCGGCGTCGGCGCCCCGTGCCATCATGAAGGCGATCCCGCCATTCAGCGCGGCGAACAGCACCATCGTGGCTGCCCAGATCGCGAGATAGGCCTTGCTGGAGCGGCGCAGATTCTCCCTGAACGGATCGATTATCGGAGCGATGGCCAGCAGCGCTGTCACAAACAGGGCAGAGCCGGGAAGCATCAGCAGGTAGAGCAGGGCCTCTCTGCGCGGCGCGAACGCGTCTGCCACGCCCTGCGCATTCCAGTGCACCGGGATCTGTTCGCCTGCGGGCAGGGCGCTCCAGGCCCACCAGAGGGTGCCGAGCATGACGGCGATGGCGCCTGCCGACCAGATAAGTCCTGTACGGATCATTCCGCTGCCTCCTTGTAATCCTCATCGTCGCCATTGTCTCTGCCCACCAGGGCGAGGATCGAGGCGGCGGCGTCTTCCAGCACGCTGGTATTGGCGCGGTAGAGGATGCTGGTGCCCTGCCGCTCGGCCGTGATCAGGTCGGCGTCCTTGAGGACGCCCAGATGCCGGCTGACCGTCGGCCAGCTGGCGTCGAACGCCTCGGCGAGATCGCCGGATGTCTTCGGTCCCTTCCTCAGCAGCGCCATGACCTGGCGGCGCAGGGGATGGCCGAGCGCACTGAAAACGCTATTTGCCATTTCTGCTAATTAGCATGAATAGAAATTAGCAGTCAAGCTAATTAGTATGGGCAAGGTTGATTGCCGCGAGCGGCTTGCTACCACCGCGTGTGACCTGACCTGCTCGTGAAGGAGACACTGATGGCCCTGCTCACCGGCTTCATTCTTGTGGCGTTGCTCGGCATCGCGCACCATTTCGGCATCCTGTGCGTGCACCGCTGCGTACCGCGTCTCAAACAGCAGACGCATCGCGCGGTGCTGACGGCGTTTCTCGGCCTGCTTGTGCTGCATACGCTGGAGATCATCGCCTGGGCGGGCGCCTATGCCGTGATGCTGGAGGGCGAATGGTTCGGGACGCTGGGCGGGACCTATACCGGCTCCTGGGATGACCTTGTCTATTTCTCCGGCATGAACTTCGTCACGCTCGGCTTCACGCAGCTGAAGACCGATGGATCAATCCGCATGATATCGATGATGCAGTCGCTCGGCGGCTTCATGATCCTCACCTGGTCGGCGACCTTCATCTATTCGATCTGGCAGGATGCCGTGAAGAAGCGGCGCCAGGAGTAGGGCGCAAAAAAGAAGCGCCTCCCATTCTTGAGAGGCGCTTCCGTCGGTCGCATAAGCGAGGGGATGAGGCTACGCAACGACCGATTGCTTTTGGGCTTCGTGTTTGCCTTCGCAGAGTTCTTCTACGATTTTCTTGTTGAAGGCATCCAGATCGCCCGGATCGCGAGAAGTCACGAGGCCCTTGTCCACGACGACTTCTTCGTCGGTGACGACAGCGCCGGCGTTCGCGAGATCCTGCTGGATCGCCTTGAAGCCGGTCATCTTGCGGCCCTCGACGAGGCCGGCGGAGATGAGAAGCTGCGGGCCGTGACAGATTGAGAAAACGGGTTTCGCCTGGGCAAAGAACGCCGAAGCAAAGTCACGCGCTTTCTGTTCGACGCGCAGGGCGTCGGGGTTGAACAGGCCACCGGGGACGAGCAGGGCGTCAAAGTCTTCAGCCTTCACATCGTCCAGCGTCTTGTCGACCTTGACCTTCTTGCCTTTTTCGCGGTGCTGGTGGGCCTCGATCTCACCGGATTCCAGCGAGACGATGGTCACGGTTGCGCCTGCATTCTCAAGGGCCTCCTTCGGGGAGGTCAGTTCGACTTCCTCGAACCCGTCGGTGGCGAGAATGGCGACTGTTTTGCCGTCTGCTTTTGGCATCGAAATCTCCTTCTGATCATTCGTTGGTCTCTGGCCGCTTTTCTTGGCCATTTTCGGGAATAACGACAGGAGATGTCAGCCTGTTCCGGCCTGAAAACGATTTAACGCGTCGAGGTGTGATTTTCGTGGTTTTCGATCTCTTCCGCGAGCCGGTCGACCGAGGCGACATCGTGCTGTTCACTGGCCTTGTTGGCGGCTCTCAGGAACTGGCCCGGCTTCGCCATGGGAGGGAACAGGATCTCGCCTTCGCCGCGGCCTTCGATCTCAAGACGGCCGAAGCCGAACAGCCGGCCGATGATGCCCTGGTCGAGGTCTGCCCCCTCGATGGAGGACAGCGACAGCTGGTCGACATGCGCCGAGAGAATGCCCTTTTTCATCACGATGCGGCGGTTGGTGACGGCGAACTCCGTCGTCTTGAGGCGCAGCATCTCGTAGATGAAGTAGATGATGCCGATGATCAGGATGCCGAAAATGATCAGCGCCGCCCAGGCCCGCGCATACCAGAGCCAGTGGAACTTGCCCCAGTAGAGGACCTCCTCGGTGTCCGACAGGCTCTTCTCGATATAGCGCATGGGGCATCCTTCTATGTCGGCAGGTCTGTCCTGAACCCTTCCCGCACAGAGCATGTTCCCATGACGTGCGTGTCAAGGCGAATGCTTGTCGTTCTGGAAGAGGGAAACGGCGAGGCTGAGCCCTAGCCATAGCCAAATCGTTCAAGCCCGTGTAAACGCGCGCAAACAAAGCCCTTCCGAAAGCACTCCCTCCCATGACTGAGCCCACCGCGCTTCGCAATATCGCGATCATCGCCCACGTTGACCATGGCAAGACCACGCTGGTCGACTGCCTGTTGAAGCAATCCGGCACGTTCCGCGAGAACGAACAGACCGAAGACCGGATGATGGACTCCAATGACCTCGAGCGTGAGCGGGGCATCACCATCCTCGCCAAGACGACCTCGGTTGTCTGGGGCGACACGCGCATCAACATCGTCGACACGCCCGGCCACGCCGACTTTGGCGGCGAGGTTGAGCGGATCCTCCACATGGTCGATGGCGCAATCGTGCTGGTCGATGCTGCCGAAGGCCCGATGCCGCAGACCAAGTTCGTGGTCTCCAAGGCGCTGAAGGTCGGCTTGCGCCCCATCGTGGCCGTCAACAAGATCGACAAGCCGGACTCGCGTCCTGACTATGTCATCAACGAGGTGTTTGACCTCTTCGCCGATCTCGGCGCCGATGACGACCAGCTCGATTTCCCGATCCTCTATGGCTCCGCCAAGAATGGCTGGATGAGCCTCGACCATGAGAAGCCGGCCGACGACATGGCCGCGCTGTTCGATCTCGTCACCCAGCACGTGCCGGAGCCGAAGACCGAAGAGGGCCCGTTCCGCATGCTGGCGACGACCATTTCCGCCGACAATTTCCTCGGGCGCATCCTGACCGGCCGCATCACGTCGGGCACGGTGAAGCCGAACCAGACGGTGAAAGTGCTGTCGCGCGATGGCGAACTGGTCGAGCAGGGGCGCGTCTCCAAGGTGCTCGCTTTCCGCGGCCTTGGCCGTGAGCCGATCGACGAGGGGGTTGCCGGCGACATCGTCTCGCTGTCCGGCCTCGCCAAGGCAAACGTCGCCGACACATTCGTTGACCCATCCGTCTCCGAGCCGATCGAGGCCCAGCCCATCGACCCGCCGACCCTGTCCATGACCTTCCGCGTCAATGACTCACCGCTCGCCGGTACCGAAGGCAAGAAGGTTACCTCGCGCCTGATCTGGGACCGCCTGGTGAAAGAAGCCGAAGGCAATGTCGCCCTCAAGGTCGAGCGCTCGACCGAGGCCGAAGCCTTTACCGTCTCTGGCCGGGGGGAACTCCAGCTCGCTGTCCTGATCGAAACCATGCGCCGCGAAGGCTTCGAGCTTGGCGTCATGCGTCCCAAGGTCGTGATGAAGGAAGACCCGGATACGGGCGAAAAGCTCGAACCGATCGAGGAAGTCGTCATCGACGTCGATGACGAGCATACCGGCATCATCGTACAGAAGCTGAATGAGCGCAAAGCCGACATGACCGAGATGAAGCCGTCGGGCGCAGGCCGCACGCGGATGGTTTTCCATGCGCCGACGCGCGGCCTGATCGGCTATCAGGGCGAGCTGCTCTCGGATACGCGCGGCACCGCCATCATGAACCGCGTCTTCCTCGAATACGCGCCGTACAAGGGCGCCATCAAGGGCCGCCATACCGGCGTTCTGATCTCGATGGAGCAGGGCGAGGCCGTGGCTTTCGCGCTGTTCAACCTGGAAGACCGTGGCCCGATGATGATCCATCCGGGCGACAAGGTCTATCAGGGCATGATCATCGGTGAGCACACGCGCGACAATGACCTCGAGGTCAACGTCATGAAGGGCAAGAAGCTGACCAACGTCCGCGCCTCCGGGACCGATGAGGCCGTGCGCCTCACCCCGCCGCTGCAGATGACGCTGGAACGCTCGCTGGCCTATATCGCCGATGACGAGCTCGTCGAGGTGACCCCGCAATCCATCCGCCTGCGCAAGGTCCACCTCGACCCGAACGTGCGGAAAAGGGCGGCGAAGGCCTCTGCGGGGGCGTAAGGTCTCTAATCGTCCACTTCGTCAGCCACCAGCCGCGCGATCGCTTCGCCCTTTACGCCATCGACGGCGGGGGCGATCCGGGCGAGCTGGCTGGCGGTGGCGCCGTTGGCGACTTCGTCGAAGATGACGGTTGAGCCGCCCTCTCCATCGGGTTCGATGGTAATCGTCCAGATGACAGTGACCCCCATGCCCTGAAGCGGGCCGAAGGGGGCGTCGAGGCGCAGCATCTTGCCCTCCATGACACTCAGTACCGTGCCATGGCTGACCGACCCGTCCGCCCAGTCCTCGCGCCACAGGCCGCCGGCTTGCGGATCGAGCGAGAGATTGGCGGCATCGCCGGAAAAGGTGTGGTCCGGTGACCACCAGGCGGCGGGATCGATCAGCCGCTGCCACATTTCCCCGGGCGAGCGCGTGGAGGTAGCCTCGTGACGAAGCGTATAATGGTCGGCTGAGGCCGCGATTATTTCGGCCCCGGCCGGCGCGGCCAGAACTGTAGCTGCCGCAACGGCAAGCGCGGGTCTGAGCATGGTTTTCCTCCTCCTTCCGGGCCGAGTATCGGCTGCAAAAGCAGTTCTGGCAATCAACAGTGGCGGGCATTTCAGGCGTCTTGCGTCGCGAAACGTGCAGCGGACATATCGACGCAGACACGACTTCGCCGTAAATTGGCCATATGGAGCTGATGTCTCATCGGGCCGCTGGCTGGAAGATCCGGTTGAGGATGCAATCGGACAATTCCGGAATCGAGACTGTCTTCCGTGACTGCCTGACCGCCTTTCCATGGCGGGGCCAGCAGACCGAAGAAATCATCCGCCTGCGTCATGCCATCAGTCTTTCAGACTGCCTCGTCGCGCATGAACTGAGCGCCGGTCTGATCGGCTTCCTCGTGCTGGAGCGCAAGAAAGCCTACGTTTCCCATCTCTTCGTGAATCCCGACTGGCGGCTTTGCGGTGTCGGCTCCGGCCTGCTGGGGGTCGCCCGCGACATGGCGCGCGCACCGCTGCAGCTTGATGTCGATACGCAGAACGAAACCGCCGTGCGTGCCTACAAGGCGATGGGCTGGATCGAGAAGGTCGGCCCCGACCCGAACCGCGCCGGCCAGAGACGCCTGAGCGGGCCCTAGGGCCGGCTAGTGGAAGGCTGGCAGCCAGAAGATTTGCGCCGCCATGAAGATGCCGAGGGCTGTTGCCGCGCTGACCGTCACCATCCCGCCTGCCATGGCATAACGGGCAGTTGGTGAGCCTCTGTCACGGGCCAGAAGATAAAGCTCCAGAACAAGCAGCGGAATGATGGCGTGTCCGATGCCGAGGAACCGGTCAAACGGGCCGGTCAGGTCCATGGCGCTGCCTGGCATCGTTCCACCCGTGACGCCGGCCCAGAACCCGAAGCCGAGCCTGAAGAACCACACGCCGCTGGCCGCTATGAACAGCCGCATGGCCCAGCGCTGGTGATCTGCGAAGCGGCGCTTGAGGGCAAATCTCAGTGTCATGGCTGCACAGACAAGAATGCAGATCGCATTGATTGTATTGCCCGTCGCAACAACGGCGCCGCCGATAACGCCGCGATGAAAGACGAGGACGAGCGCGCCGGTACTGATCACCAGGGCGACGAGAAGGAAGAGGCGGCCATTCCATCGGTGAAAAGTGCGGAAGCGGTTCCGGATTTGCGGGACGAGCTGAAATGGCGCACCGAAGGTGATGATGAAGGCGAGCAGGACGTGGCTCAGGAACAGGCTGTTGCCGAGCAGGTCGCCATTGATGAAGCCGTGGAAGACGCGGCCATCCATGCGCTCGAAATCGCCCTCGACAGTCGAGACGCCGTAAAAGCCGAGGATATAGGCCGCAAAGGCGGCCTGGCCTATGACGGCGATGACGAACCATAGCGCGCCTGAAAGTTTAAGGAGGCGCAAGGCATCGGGACGCGGGAGGATTGCGGGGCGGAAGGTCAGTTCTGTCATTTTTTGATCTTCTTTTGTGATGTTTTGCAGCAGATTATCGGCGCTGCGCCGTCTGCCCCATGACAGCGGGTTCCAATTTCATGACCTGTGGTAACAATGAGGGTGCGGAGTGACGCCGCGAGGAGGAATGATGGCGGGAGCGACAGTATCGGCTGGCTATGCGAGCGCCTTGCTTGACCTTGCCGTCAACCTGGGCGCTGACCGGGCCCAATTACTCTCGGCAGCGGGGCTAAGCGAAGATGATCTTGAGAAAAGCGAGGCGCGGGTTCCGTTTGACCGGTTCAAGCGCCTGATGCGCGAGGGCAAGAGACTCTCGGGCGATCCTGCGCTCGCCTTGCGCTTTGGCACAGACATCTCGTTCAATGTGTTGTCGATCGTCGGGCTGATCTGCTTTGCCGCGCCGACCATGGATGAGGCCTTCCGGCAGATGAACCGCTATGGCCGGCTGGTGATCGAGGTGGAAGGCGTGGGACGCGAAGACCGCTTTGTCATCGAGCAGCATGGTGGGCGCACCTACATCGTCGACAAGCGGGCCAATGCCAACGCCTTCCCCGAACTGACGGAATCGACACTCGGGCGGTTCATTTGCGGGTTTCGCCGGTTCTTCCCCAAGGTGCCGCTCTATCTGTCCGCAGAGGTCACGCATGCCCGGCCAGACTATGGCGATCTTTATGAGGAGCTTCTCGGCGTGCCGGTCCGGTTCAGCGCCGGGCGCAACACGATGGAAATTGATCCAGCCTATTTCTCAATGTCGATTTCGACCTCGCCCGGCTATGTCTTCGGTACGCTGAGCGAGCATGCCAACGCCCTCCTGAAAAGCCTTGAGGCGTCCGAAACGGTGTCCTCGCAGGTCGAGCGGCGCATGATGGCGGACCTGCACACGGGCGACATCAATATGAGTGCGATTGCGCGGCAGATGGGCATGAGCCGCCAGACGCTTTACCGCCAGCTGAAACAGGAAGGCGCGAGTTTTGACGCCTTGCTGGACGATTTGCGCAAGCGCCTGGCGCTCGACTATCTCGACGGCGAGAAAGTCTCGGTGAACGAGACGGCCTATCTGGTCGGTTTTTCCGATCCGAGTGCCTTCTCACGCGCCTTCAAGCGGTGGACGGGCCAGAGTCCGGGCGCCGGCGCACGCCGATCGCTTCGCTCTCCTCCTGGCTGAGCGCCTCGATCTCCTTGCCGAGGAAATAACTTACGACGGTGCGCACACCCGCCACAATGGCGAGCACGATGACATCATCGAGCGTGCGGTGAACAATGGTAAAGAGGATGTCGGCAACGATCAGGAATTCCAGCGCGGCGAGAATGTAGGTGCCGAGCTTCAGCCGTCCGCGCTGCAGCGCCGTCGTCACGCTGATTGAAGGGGAAAGCAGCCCGGCGCCGACCGTCCAGACAAAGACCAGCGACCCGATGACGAGGATGAACGCCGAGACGAGCTCGATGCCATAGGACAGGGTTTCGAGGAGTGGGCCCAGCCATTCTCCGGTATCAGTGTCCATAGAGCCTCCTCAGGCGGATTGCGCTTGCGCCTTCGGGGCAGGCTTCTCTTTGGGTTGCATGGCCTCGATGAGCCCTGACAGGCTTTCTGCCACCCCATTCAGACCGAAGATGAGGGCGGATGAGTAGACGTGCAGCTCGGCATCGTCGGCTTCATAGGAGACGAGTTTGCGGGCCGATGCCAGGGCGCTCCTGATCTCATCGAGACGCGCCTGCTGGTCGAAATCCCCGTCGGCCAGGCCGTGCGCGATTTCATGGCCGCAAACCTGGACCGTCCGGACGTGCTCATCCAGTCCATCACGGGCACTGGCGGCCTCAGTGGTGTCTTCGGCAATCCGGTTCAGGATGAGGACGGAGTTGTAGAGACGCTCTGTCTTGCTCACTTTTTCTTCCATCTGTTGCCGGTTGCCGAAGCGTATCCCTTCGGCTTCACCGCGCGCGGTTTCAATATTCAAATTGTAGCGGGAGCGTGCATCGCTCGCCTCCTGGCCGGCGCCGCTGAGGCCCTTGATGGCGTTGTCGAGACTGTCCCCGGCGGCGCGAAGCGCTGCGGCCAGATGACGTTGCGCGCGGTTTTTCGCCCTGTCCGGCCAGATCGTCATCGCGATCAGGACACCGATGGCGGCGCCAAGCGCAATGGCGATGGCCCGGTCCTGTACGACCTGAAGCGGTTCGTCTCCCGATCTCAGCGCCAGCGCGACCGCAGCGATCACGCCATAGGCCCAGTCAGGACGAAGACCCGCGATGGCGTTCATGACGAAGACGGAAATACCAAGAGCAGCCGCCGTCCCATAGCCATCCGGCAAGGCGAACAGACAGGCGACACCAACGCCGGAGCCGACCAGTGTGGCCAGGACGCGGCTTGTGGCCTGGCCGAACGTATTACCGACACTGGGCTGCATGACGAAAATGGCGCCCAGGATCCCGATGAATTTCTCGGGAAGGCTGAGCGCTTCCATGGCGGAGAAGGTGAGCGCTGCCGCGAGCGAGGATTGCAGGGCAAGTCGCGCGGCGCTTATCACTTTCTGGCGTGAAATGTTTGTCGGCAGGAAATCCTTCGGCGACATTCTTCATCTATCCGGTCGGCTTGGTTTACCAAGCGATCAGAGACGGCAGAGTTCCATCCGCCGGCGTGGTTCCCGGCGGACTGTCAGTGAGAGGCGGCGATGCGGTCGATCTCGGCGAGATGCTCGCGCTGCTGGTCCGGCGACAGGAAGGAGCCGGTGAAGCTGTTCTTCGCCAGGGTGATGACGTGTTCGCGCGTCAGGCCGACAGCCCTGGCCGTCTCGCGGAAGTTCTGGTTCACATAGCCGCCGAAATAGGCCGGGTCATCCGAGTTCACCGTGGCCTTTAGCCCAAGCTCCAGCATCCGCTTCATGGGATGGTCTTTCAGGTCATCCACCACGCAGAGCGAGAGATTTGACAGCGGGCAGACCGTCAGCGTCAGCCCGGCATCCCGGATACGGGCGACCAGCGCCTCATCCTCGAGCGAGCGGTTGCCATGGTCGATCCGGTCGACCTTGAGCCCGTCGACGGCCTCCCAGACATAGGCGGGCGGGCCTTCCTCGCCGGCATGGGCGACGAGTTTCAACCCGCGTTCGCGAGCCGCCTCATATATGCGGGCGAATTTGGAGGGCGGGTGCCCCATCTCGGAACTGTCGAGGCCGATGCCATGAATCCGGTCGAGCCATGGCTCGGCCTGTTTCCAGGTCTCGAACGCTTCGTCTTCCGGGAGGTGGCGCAGGAAGCACATGATCAGCCGGTAGGTGATGCCGTACTTTTCCTCTGCCGCATCAAGGGCTTTCAGGATGCCATTGATGGGGACCTCGAAGGGAAGGCCGCGTCCGGTATGGCCCTGTGGGTCGAAGAAGACCTCGACATGGCGGACATTGTCGGCCGCCACGCGCTGCAGGTAGGCGTCCGTCAGATCGTGGAAATCAGCTTCGGTCTGCAGGACCGACATGCCCTGATAGTAGATGTCGAGAAAGTCCTGCAGGTTGGAGAAGCTGTAGGCGGCGCGGACCTCGTCCAGCGTCCTGAACGGGATATCGACGCCGTTGCGCGCGGCAAATTCCATGAGCTGCTCAGGCTCGAGACTGCCTTCGAGGTGAAGGTGCAGCTCGGCCTTGGGCAGCGCATCGATCAGGGCATCGAGGTCCGCCATGGGCGCTATTCCGCGTCCGTTTCGTTGGCCTCGTCCTCATCCTCAAGGGCCGGGTCGTACATCTCGAACCACCCCATGATGTTGTCGGTCTTTGCGATCAGGCGGCTCGGACGGCTCGCGATATAGTGCGGGGAGCCGGGCACGCGGATGAGGGCGGTGTCGACGCCGACCTGCTTCAGGCCGGAATAGAACTGTTCGGCCTCCCAGGCGGGCGTGCGCCAGTCTTCCTCGCCGACCATCATCAGCGTCGGCGTGGTGACATTGCCGACATAGTTGATCGGCGACAGGGCAAGGAATTTCTCGGGTTCATCCCAGGGGTTGGCGCCGATCCAGTGCTTGTTCACATAGACGCCGATATCGCTCGCAAGCCCCATCGTCATCCAGTTGATGACCGGCTTGATCGAGGCGGCCGCCGCGAAACGGTCTGTCTTCGTGACGGTCCACGCGGTGAGGATCCCGCCGCCTGAGCCGCCCGTGATGAAGAGGCGGTCCTCATCGACATAGTCGCGCGCGACCAGCTCATCGACGACGCTCATCAGGTCATCATAGTCATTGCCCGGATATTTCTTGTCGATCAGCTGCGCGAATTCCTCGCCATAGCCGGTCGAGCCACGCGGGTTTGACCAGACGGTGACATAGCCTTCGGCGGCATAGCGCTGGATCTCGGCGGCGAAGAACGGCCCGTACATGGCGAAGGGGCCGCCATGAATTTCGAGGATCATCGGGAAGGAACCATCGGCGGTGAAGTCTGGCGGCAGCGCGACCCAGGCCTCGATCTCGCGGCCATCGGCGCTGGACGAGACCTTGATCTCCTCGATGCTCGCCATGTCGAGATAAGGGATCACATCGGCATTGAGCGCGGTGAGCACCCGGTCATCGACATTGCGGCCCGCGACGGCGACTTCGGATGGCGTATTCGGAGAGCCTGCTGTGTAAGCGAAGACGGGCCGGTTTGTGTCCGATACGGAGAAGTCAGCGCCGGCATAAGGCCGGCCAATCGAGGTTCCGCCAAGCCCGGTGATAGCGATGCTGGTGGCGCCATTCATGCCGATCTCGAAGACATCCATATTGCCGGCATTCTCGATCAGAGAGTAGAGGCTGCGGCCATTCTGCGCCCATTCGACCTGGCCGAATTCGCGGTCGAGATCTGCGGCGAGTTCGCGGACATTCGAGCCGTCAGCGTCCATCAGATAGAGATTGGCTTGCTGGTAAGCCATGACTTCATCGTCATAGCCGCGGAAGGCGATTGTTTCGCCATCCGGAGAGACGACCGGCCCATAGTCCGGGCCGACCCGGCTGGTCAGCGGACGGACCGACTGGTCGGAGAGCTCGATCGCATAGATCTCGCTTTCGACCGGCTGCATATCGCGGTCCTCATCGAGATTGCCGCTGGCGAGCAGCGTATCATCGTCGAGCCAGACGGGCGGTGAGAAGCCGCCTTCATCATCGGTGATCTGGCGCGGCGAACCGCCATCGGCCGAGAGTACGAAGATCTGGTCATAGCCGTCTTCGAGATAGCCCGCGCCATCGAAGCGGAAGGTGAGGTCATCATAGACCTTGACCGGCTCGTTCCATTCGGCGCCTTCAGGCTGGTCGATCGGGGTCGCGAAGCTTGGCTTGTCCTCGGCGACGAACATGGAGAAGGCGATCATCTCGCCATTCGGCGACCATTCCGCGCCGGAGGCGCCTTCCTCAAGCTGGGCGAGCGAGAAACTGTCGCCGCTATCGAGATAGAGGAGGCGAAGCTCTGGCTTGCCATCATTGGAGGTCGTGTAAAGCAGACGCGTGCCATCCGGTGACCAGACCGGGCTGCTTGCGGAGGAACCGCCATTCACGAGCGGGCGCTGCTGGCCGGTCTTCACGTCTATGATCCAGAGATCACCGCGGTCCTGATCCTTGCGGATGTCCATGGAGTGGCGGACATAGACGATCTTCGAGCCATCCGGAGAGATCCGGGGCGAGGTCGCATATTCGAGGTCGAAGACACGCTCGGCGGTGAACCGGCGGCTGTCATCGCCTGTGTCCTGCGCCATCGCTGGCAGTGTCGCCGCAAGCGCAAGCGCGGCCATGCAATATAGGCGTTTCATGAAAACCTCTCCATCGGACCAGAATTGAGCCGCTAGCATGCGCCGCCAGCGCAGAGGTGACAAGGTGCGCCGGATGTGACGCATCTGCCCACCAGAGAGGCAGACTGCAATAAACTGTATTGACTGCTATATAAAAGCTTGACGATAGCAGGCTATCACCAGATATGTCCGCCACTGGCTTGTTCAGCGTCCTCCCAGACCAAAGCCAGTCTCCTGCTCCCACACGTGTCCGGGAGCAGTTGAAGACTTGATGGCGGGGTCCTTTGTGGGCCCCGCTTTTTTTTCTGCGCTTCAAGCTGTCCCTGTGTCCGCGGGCAACGGGGCATGGCTCTCGCGCGTTCTTCACCCGCGATGCAGCTTTGCCTCAGAAACGGCAAAAATCCCCAGCATCCACAATGACGTGTTTGGTAAAAGCTGGCGCTGCGCTACAAGTTTTCGCGATGAGGCGCATGCTGGCAAAAAGTGAAGGTGACGGATGGGACTGATCTGGTGGATCTTGCCTGCGCTGGCCGGTGTGGTCGGGCTGATGCTGACCTTTGCAGGTCTCGGCCGGCTGATGAAGCTGCGCCTGGCGGCGGGCGGGCTGCGTTTCCTGTTCGGTGTCGGCTTCCTTGGCGCGGCTGGTATCGGCACGTTCGCCGGCCTCAACCTGCAGACCTACAAGCGGCTGACCTATGAGCGCCCGGTTGCGCAGGTGAGCTTCGATCAGGTTGCCGGCGAGGACAATGCCTATCGCGTGAAGGTCAATCTCGCCGAGGGGGACGCGGTGACCTGCTTTGTCAGCGACGGCAGCGAGGAAGACTGCCTCCTGCGCGGCGATGAGTTCTCGATGGGCGCGCGCATCATCACCTTCGAGCCGATGGCCAACATGCTCGGCTATGACAGCGTCTATCGCCTCGAATACATGGAAGGGCGCAATTCCAAGCGCTACAACACCGCCACGATTTCCGAAGCCACTACAAACGGCCTCGCCCTGTCGCAAAATCCCGGCCTCGACGTTTACGCCCTTGCCAGGGAAGAGGGGACACGCTTCGGTATGGACGGGACGCAATTCGGCTCGGCGGTCTATGCGCCGATGGGCGACGGGCTTTCCTATGACGTCGTCCTGACGCAGGATGCGCTGACATTGAAGCCTGGCAATGCGCTGACAGCCCAGGCGATGGACCGGAGGGACTGAAGCCGATGAATCTGTGGGAGAGATATGTCGTTCCCCCACTGGTCTCCTGCGCCTGTTCGACAAAACCGATCATGAAGCAGCGTGCCAAGGTTGTGCCGCGCGCCGATGGCCGGGTGCTGGAAATCGGGTGCGGATCAGGCACAAATTTCGACTTCTATTCGCATGCCGACATCGAGCGTCTCTTCGCGATCGATCCGTCGGAAGGCATGATCAAGCGTGCGCAGAAGAAGGCCGGAGACCTGGGCTGGGGCGACAAGATTGAATTCATGCAGACGGGGGCAGAAGCCGTGGAGCTGGAGGACAACTCCATCGACACGGTCGTCATCACCTTCGTGCTTTGCTCCATTCCCGACTGGGAGGCCGCGCTGCGCGAAGCGAGGCGTGTCCTGCGCCCGGACGGGCAGGTCCTGTTCTCGGAACATGGCCTCTCGCCGGACGAAGGGGTCGCCAAATGGCAGCGCCGCATCGAGCCTGTCTGGAAGCCGCTGGCCGGCGGTTGCCATTTGACCCGTGACACGGGCCGGATGCTGACCCAGTCGGGTTTCGCGCTGGAAGGCATGGAGACGATGTACCTTCCCAATACGCCAAAGATTGCCGGCTTTGTGAGCTGGGGGTCGGCTCGTGTCGCATAGGCGCCCGCCCTATATGCCATTCCTGACAGGGCCACCCGAAGTCACGCCTGGCCTGCGCCCCATCCCGGAAAGCAAGTGGCTGCTACCCGACACCGAGGCCGAGGCCTGGCTGCCGGGCAAGCGCATCATCATGGCGACGCGTCCGCACGATACCGTGCTTGGCGACACCGATGGCGAGCATGCCCGTGAGCTGCTGTCGCTGGTCGGTGAAGCCGTCGGGGATTCTGCCCATCACAGCTGGGACAATGCGCTCGAGGCGGCCGCCTCGCTCGTCTCCGACGATCTCTGCCTGCTCGAACAGGATGATGAGGGGGACTGGCTGCTAACGGCCGCTGTGGTCGCTGCGCCGACATATTGGTGGCTGGACGAGCAGATCGGCCAGACACTGTTCGAGCTACACAATCCTGTCCCCGGCGGCGATCCGGAACTGGCGACCCGTATCAATCGCATCTTTGACAATCTCCAGCCCGGCAAAGTGCTCGAACGGTTCAACTGGACGATCCAGGCCGAAGGCACACGCCATACGCCGGAGCGCCCGAGCGCGACCGGGATCGAGCCGGAGCAGCTCTTCCTTCGGGTGGAGCGCCAGACCATCCGCAAGCTGCCTGAGACGGACGCGATCTGTTTCACGATCCGCGTCTGCATGGACCCGCTGATGCCGATGCTGGCCGACCCCGATATCCGCGAAGCCTTCGAGGATGCCTGGATCGGCACTGCGCCGGAAATCCGCGCCTATAAGGGCTGGGACCAGCTGGAACCACTGGTGCGCCAGGCCTGCCGGCAGTCGGCTGGCGCGTCATGAGGACCGGTCGCATTCTTCGCAAACTGCGTTAAGTGAAGCGCGTAGCTGAAGATTCGACGGAGGTTTCATGGCGTACTGGCTGTTCAAGTCCGAACCGTTCAAATGGGGCTGGGATGCCCAGAAGAAGGCGGGCAAGAAAGGCACCGAGTGGGACGGGGTTCGCAACTATCAGGCGCGCAACTTCATGCGTGACATGAAGAAGGGCGATCTCGGTTTCTTCTATCACTCCAACAAGGGGCTTGAGGTCGTCGGCATTGTCGAAATCTGCGCCGAGAGCCATCCGGACTCCACCACCGATGACGAGCGGTGGGATTGCGTCGATATCCGCGCCGTCACCGACATGCCAAAGCCAGTCACGCTGAAGGATGTGAAGGCGAACGAAAAGCTCGAGGACATGGCGCTCGTCACCAGCTTCCGGCTGTCGGTGCAGCCGGTGAAGGAAGACGAGTGGATGGAAGTCTGCCGTATGGGCGGGCTTAACGGAAAGACGCTGAAACCGCTCTAGGCCAGCGCCCTGTCCAGCGCGATCTCACAATGGATGCGGGCCGTGTCGTAGACGGGCAGCACCGAGTTGCTGCCATCCAGCAACATGCCGATTTCCGTGCAGCCGAGGATGACGCTGTCAGCGCCTGCCGCGGCGTGGCGGGCAACAATTGCGATATAGGCGCCTCGGCTCTCTTCCCGCACCACGCCGTTCACGAGTTCCTCGAAGATGATCGAATGGATGAGTTCGCGCTCGGCGGCCGAGGGGATGATCACGTCCATTCCATGGTCGTTAATCAGCCGGCCTTTGTAGAAATCCTGCTCCATCGTGTAGGCGGTGCCGAGCAGGAGCGGCTTTGACCGGCCGTCTGCTTTCAGCTTTTCCGCCGTCGCATCGGCGATATGGAGGAAGGGGACGGTAAGCGCGTTCTCGATGGCGCTTGCGCAGCGGTGCATCGTATTGGTCGCGAGGATGATCAGATCGGCGCCAGCCGCTTCAAGCCCTTTTGCCGCGCGGGCGAGGTGCTCCCCGGCCTTCTCCCATTCTCCCGCCTTCTGCATCGCCTGGATCTCACCGAAATTCATCGAGGCGATGAGGCAGTCTGCAGTCGCCAGCGGCCCGAGCGCATGCCGGGCACCTTCATTCAGCAGCCGGTAATAGATCACCGTGCTCTCCGGGCTCATCCCGCCAAGGATGCCGATACGTTTCATGGGCCTCCGGCTCACCGCTGATACTTGATGAAGGGCGTGCGTTTCGCGACCTGGTCGTAGAGCATCCGCCCGCGATAATTGAATTCCTGCGTCATCCAGTAGACCGACGGCATGCCGCGCCGGTCGGCCTCGTCATAGACGGCCTGGATCAGCGCGCGCCCGACCCCGCCGCCGCGCACATCCGGTGAGACGAACAGGTCCTGCAGGTAGCAGACATCCTCGATGCGCCAGCAATGATGGTGGAAGATATAGTGGACGAGGCCCTGAGGGGTGCCATCGACCTCAGCGAGGAAGCCCGCCATTTCCGGCATTTGCGGATCGAGCAGGCGGGCAAAGGTGGCGCGGTAGACCTCTTCGGCGACCTCGGTCTCGTAATAGTCGAGATAGCCGGTCCAGAGGCGACGCCAGTCAGCCTTGTCGCTGGCTTCCAAAGGGCGAACCTTGAGACTCATCCACGCACTCCATCCTCGAAACTTGCCAGCGCCCATTCCGCGAAGGTGGCGATATTGCCGCCGGTGAACAGGAAGGACCCGACACCCGCCGCGCGCGCGGCTTCCATGTCGGTCGGCTTGTCGCCGATCAGGAAACTCTGTTCGCGATTGACCGGAAACTCGGCCATGGCCTGCAGCAGCATGCCAGGGCCGGGCTTGCGGTCGATGCTGGCCTTGCGATAGCGCGCGACCTCGCCTTCCTCATGCCAGGGCGCGTGGTAGAAGCGGTCGATGGCCGTGCCGTGGGCAGCAAGTTCTTCGGTCATATGGGCGTGCAGAGTCTGCATGTCCTCTTCGGTATAGAGGCCGCGGGCGATGCCGGACTGGTTGGTCACCACGAAGACATACCAGCCGCGCGCCTTGAAGTTCTTCACACAGTCGATGGCGCCTTCGATCCACTCGAAATCCTCGACCCGGCTGACATAGCCACGGTCGACGTTGAGCACGCCGTCGCGGTCCAGGAAGAGGGCAGGGTGTCGGATGGTCATCTCAGCTTGCGTGCATAAACGAGTCCATCCCGATGGGCCATATGCGAAGCGGCCGTGTGCCTATTCGGCCGGTGCGAGACTTGCCACCTCTTTCCGGTTGGCCCGGACGCCAAGGAAGAAGGGGATCAGGGACAGGCCAGTGAGGATCGCAGCCAGCAGGAAGGCCGCGCCGGGGAAATAGACCGGCGCGTCGGCGGCAGAAAATGTGTGCAGCGTCTGCGTCATCAGCAGGGGGGCGAAGATGACGGAAAAGGCGTTCAGGCTTGCAGTGGCGCCCTGCAGTTCGCCCTGCGCATTCCGGGGTGTGAGGCCCGACATGACCTGGTTCAGCGACGGGCCGAAGACCCCGCCAAGCGCGCTCAATGGAATGATCGCATAGATCATCCAGCCGCTCACGGCGAGCGAGAACAGGGTCAGTGAGAACACTGTGATGACGATGCCGCCAAGCGCGGTCCGGACCGGTCCGAACCGCTTGATGGAGGGGCCGATCAGCACGACCTGCGTCAGCGCCGACCCGAGGCCGACAGCGGCAAGCGACAGGCCAATCTGTGCTTCCGACCAGTTGTAGCGAATGTCGGCATAGAAGTTCCAGGTCGACGGGAAGACGCTGTGGGCGAACTGGAAAATGCCGAAGGCCACGATAAACCAGGCCACCTTGGGGAGCCGCGAGAAGTGTTTCACCGCCCCGAACGGGTTTGCGCGCGTAATGTTGAAGGCCCGCCGATCTTCTTTTCGCAGCGATTCCGGCAGGACGAAAGCGCCGTACAGGAAGTTCAGGATGGACAGTGCCGCGGCACCGAAGAAGGGCAGGCGCGTATCGATCGAGCCGAGAAAGCCGCCCAGGGCCGGGCCGAGGATGAAGCCGATCCCGAATGCCGCGCCGATCATGCCGAAGGCCTTGCCGCGTTCCTCCGGTTCGGTGACGTCGGCAATATAAGCGTTGGCGGTCGAGAAGGTGGCCGATGAAATGCCGGTCAGCGCCCGGCCGACAAAGAGCAGCCAGACAGAATCTGCCAGCCCCATGATGATGAAGTCGATGCCGAGCGTCGCGATGGAGACCAGCAGCACCGGGCGCCTGCCGAACCGGTCCGACAGGTTGCCGATGGTCGGCATGGCGACGAAATTGAGGAGGCCATAGGTCGCCATCAGATAGCCGGCGATGACAATGGTTTCCTCCGCCGGATTGCCTGTCAGCTCTTCCAGCAGAGACGGCATGACGGGGATGATGATGCCGAAGCCGATCATGTCCATCGCCACGCAGACGATGACGAACAGGAAGGCGTTCTTCCCATGCTTTCGGGTGGCGGGGGCCTCGGTCATGCTGCAGGGCAATGGCGAGGATTGCCGGGTTCGTCAATCGCTCACTGCTGAGGCTTGCGCCGCACAAGGCTCGCCAGGGCGACGCCGCTGAGGATGAGGGCCGTGGCCAGAAGAAAGCGCACAGTCAGCGGTTCGGACAGGAAGACGACGCCGCCGACTGCAGCAATGGCGGGTACGGTGAGCTGGGCGATTCCGGCGAGGCTCGCACTGAGATCGCGAAGGGCGGCGTACCAGATTGCATAGCCAAGCCCGGAGGTGACCGCGCCGGAGGCAAGCGCATAGCCGATGCCCGGCCAGCTCGGCGTGGCTTCGTCGATGATCAGGAATGCCGGAATGGAAAGCGCGAGGACGATGACCCCGGCGCGCAGGAAGTTGCCGGCGGTTTGCGCGGTCGGCTGGCGCTGCCCGCGTCCGCGAAGGGAATAGACGCCCCAGGCGACCCCGGCGATGGCCATCAGCGCTGCGCCCTGAAGAGGCGGTGCTTCCAGTCCCGGCAGCAGCAGCCAGACCAGGCCGGCGAGCGCCAGCATCAGGCCCACCCAACGCTGCGCGGAAAGCCGCTCACCCGAAGCAAGCCCCCAGCCGATCATGGTGATCTGGACAAGCGCGAACAGGATCAGCGCGCCGGTTCCCGTGGCGAGCGTCAGATAGGCGATGGAAAAAGCCGCCGCATAGACGAAGAGCGCCAGCCCGGAGGCCCAGCTGCCCGACTGGATCGCGCGAACCGGCGACGCGATGACGCCCAGCACCACCGCCCCGGAGACGATGCGCAGCAGGGTGAAGGTCCAAGGTCCGGCCTCGCCTGTTGCCATGGCCAGCCGGGCAAGCACGGAGTTTGCGGCAAAGGCCGTCATGGCGAGCGCCGTGACAAGGAAGAGGCGAAGCGGGAACGCGGTCATCCGGTCCCGATGCCGCAGATCGGCGCGGCTGGCCAGAGGCAGTGCTGGCCTGCACCGTATTTCCGCCCTTAACAGGCCCGGCAAACTCGCCGATAGTCGCCGTCTCGACACCAGCGGAGACGAGGGGACCTGCGATGGTTGCACTGATTGTCATTGGCGTGATCGCGCTTGTTGCGCTCATCGGCCTCATCGTCGTCTACAACCTGCTCGTCGGCAAGCGCCAGATGGTCCGCAATGGCTGGGCCGATATCGACGTGCAGCTGAAGCGCCGGGCCAATCTCATCCCGAGCCTGGTCGAGACGGTGAAGGGCTATGCCGCGCATGAGCGCCAGCTCTTCGAGGAGGTGACTGCCAAGCGCGCCCAGGCCCAGCAGGCCGGAGACGATGCAAAGGCGCGGGGCGCCGCCGAGAGCGAACTGTCGCGGCCGGTCGGCAAGCTGATGGCGGTGGCCGAAGCCTATCCCGACCTCAAGGCCAGCGACAATTTCCGCCAGCTGCAGGAGGAGCTGTCCGATACAGAGACCAAGATCGAGATGGCGCGTCGCTTCTATAATGGTGCCGTGCGCGAGATGAACACGCTGATCGAGAGCTTCCCGTCCAATCTCGTCGCCGGGCCGTTTGGTTTTCGTCAGGCTGAGTTCTTCGAGATCGAGACCTCCGAACGCGCGCTGCCCGATGTCGAGTTCGGAGGCACGGCCTGATGGTGCGACTGCTGATCGCCTGTCTTGCTGCCGCGCTCCTGTCGCTCGGCGCCGCGGCGCAGGAGCTTATCAACCGCTTCGATGTCAGCATCGAGGTCGAGCAGGATGGCGACATCCTCGTCACTGAGACGATCACGGTCACGGCCGAAGGTAACCGGATCCGGCGCGGTATCTTCCGCGACCTGCCACGCTATTTCATGAATGACGGCGACAAGCTTCGCTATGACTACGACATCCTCTCGATCCAGCGCGATGGCGAGAAGGAGCCTTATGACACCGACACGGTTGGTAATGCCTGGCGTATCCGCATTGGTGACGAGGATGTTTTCCTGTCGCGTGGCGAGCATGCCTATGTCCTGCGCTACCGCGTGAAGAACGAGGTTCGCTACGGCGAAGCGTTTGACGAGCTATTCTGGAACGTCACCGGCAGTTACTGGAATTTCCCGATCCTCGTGGCGACCGCGCGCGTGACGCTGCCGGAAGGCGCTGAGCTGCTTGAGCAGAACGGCTATACCGGCGGATATGGCGACCCCGGGTCGGCCTATCGGTTCAGCCGGGACGGGGACGCTTATGTCTTCGAGACCACCGAGCCACTGGGCGTGGAAGAGGGGCTGTCGATCTCCCTGACGTTCCCGAAAGGCGTCATCGATCCGCCAAGCATGTCGGACAAGACATGGCTCTGGTGGCAACGTTACGGCGCCGTTGTCATTCTGCTGGCGTCGCTGGTCGGGGTCTTCTATTTCCTTTACCGGTCGTGGCGGTCGGTGGGCGTCGATCCGCCCAAAGGCCCGGTCTTCCCGCGCTATGAGGCGCCGAAGGGCTATTCCCCGGCGGCCGTGCACCACATCTACCATCGCGGATTCCATGACCATGACGCGCTGATCGCGACGCTGGTCAATCTTGGCATCAAGGGCCGTGTTGATATCGATGCCGGGGACAAGAAGAAGACGGTGCTGACGCCAAAACCCGGCAGTGAGGCCGCGCTCGCTGGCGAAGAGGCGCTGCTCGACCGCAAGCTGCTCGCCGACGGGCCGGTGACGCTCGGCGACAAGTACAACAGGGACTTCACCAGCGCCTATTCGAGCTTCCGCAAGCGTGTGTCGCGCAAGTTCGGTTCGGACTATTTCAAATGGAATGTCGGCTACACGATCTTTGCCGTCGTGCTGTCAGGCGCAGCGATTGTCTGGGCGATCGTGCAGGCGACAGGCTGGTCCCCGGTCCTGTTCGGGCTCGTCCTTGCGATCGTCCTGATGAATGGCGTTTTCATGTACCTGATGCCCGCCCCGACGCCGAAGGGCCAGGATGTCCGCACCGAGATCGAGGGCTTCAAACTCTACCTTGAAAAGGCTGAGAAGCTGCAGCTGAATGTGGCCGAGGTCGGCTCCGGCCAGGAGCCGCCGATGACGGTGGAGCGCTACGAGACCTTCCTGCCCTATGCCATCGCGCTCGGCGTTGAGAAGCCGTGGACGGAGCATTTCGAGAAAGTGCTCCCGCAAGAGGCAGCGGCCTACAATCCGGGCTGGAGCCATATGGGCCGCCATTCAAGCTTCTCGAGCATGAACAAGGCGATGGTCTCAACGATGAGTTCGGCGGTGTCGAGCTCGATGCCGCAAAGCTCCTCCTCATCCGGGGCAGGCGGCGGTGGCTTTTCTGGCGGCGGCGGTGGCGGCGGCGGCGGTGGCGGCTGGTAAGCAGCCTTCGTCGCCTAAAATTTACTTGCCGAAATTACCTGAAGTGGCATCAATTCCACTCTCAATAAAAAGGGAGGGAACTATGATCTGCAAAAGTATTGTGGCGGCAGGCCTTGTATCCAGTGCATGGAGTGTCGCTGCGTCAGCTCAGAACAGTGGAGCAGAGCCTGGTCCATTTGTCGGTGTATATTTCTCCGATTATACGGTCGAGTTCATCGACGGCACACCTTGCCAGGACATCCTCGATGCCGGATTCGTGACCACCTGTAATTCCAGTCAGCTGGTGATGGTGAACGCAGACGGGACAGCACAGACTGCCGATAACAATGCGTCTCCGAACGCTCGCAGCGACTCGATGGGTATCTGGGACTCGCCAACGGCAACAACGTTCCGGTCACGTATGGTGACGATCTATTATGATGAAGACAGCCGGGCCCAGACTTTTGATGTTGTCGAGAGTCGCTCTCGCGCTGTGAGAGGCGGTCGAGGTACCGAAGGCACCTTCGAGGCCCGAAACTACAATGTTGGCCAAAATCCCTTCAATCCGGACGAGATACCCAATTTCGTGAATACGGGTATCTTTGAAACGAAGAAGCTTCGCTAGAACGCGCCGTGCCGGCCCTTGCCGGACTTGAAGGCGCTGGCGCTCTCGACGGTTTCACCTGAGCGGATCACGTCCATCCCGCCGGTGATTTCCGTTCTCAGTGCGGTTTCCTCATCGAGGCTCCACTGATCGAGTGCGGAGCGGCGGTCGGTGCGCATGCAGAGCTGCGGGAAACCGGCGATCTGGCGGGCGAGGTCTTTTGCTGCCTCCAGCGCGCCGCCCGCAGGCGCGCGCCGGTTGGCCAGCCCCATCGCCATCGCCTCGTCGGGGCCGACTTCCCGGCCGGTCAGGATCATGTCCATGGCATGCGACTGGCCGATCAGGCGCGGCAGGCGGATGGTCCCGCCATCGATCAACGGCACGCCGAAGCGCCGGCAGAAGACGCCAAAGCGCGCGGTCTCGGAGGCCACACGCAGGTCGCACCAGGCCGCCAGTTCCAGCCCGCCGGCCACCGCATAGCCCTCGACCGCCGCAATGACAGGCTTCGACAGGCTTAACCGGCTCGGCCCCATCGGGCCCATATCGCCCTTGGGTGTCGTGACATTGCCCCGGCCTTCAGAGACAGCCTTGAGATCGGCCCCGGCGCAGAAATTCCCGTCCGCGCCGGTCAGGATGGCGACCGACAGTGCGTCATCGCCATCGAAAGCCTTGAAGGTGTCATACAGCGCCTGCGCGGTGTCACGGTCGACGGCATTGCGGGCCTGCGGACGATTGATGGTGACGGTGAGGATGTCATCGTCGCGGTCTGTAATGACGGCGTCAGTCATGGGATAAATCCTTCAGTCCTTGATCAGCCATGAGAAAGCGCGGCGCAAGAAGAGGCCTGCATCCTCATCGACCCATTCGCCATGCGCCATGATCACGCGCCGGGGCTTTGCAGCGATGATCCTGGCGATCGCGCGGCGGGCCGGCTCGCGGTTCCACCAGGACAGCCGCCACTCCAGTGGCGCGTGGCCCTTGCCTTCGGTGATGCCCCAGAGACCCGCAATCCAGCGCTGCCAGCCTTTCCAGTGGCGTTTGAGAAAGCCCTCGCTGAAATGCTCCGACAGATCGGCAAAGATGGCGGTGTGCGTCGGCTCATGCAGGAAAGCGATCTCATCCATGAAGAAGGAGCCGCGAAACCAGGCCTGGCTGATGACGCCTTGCCAGGCCTCTGGCGGGGTGTCTTCCAGCGCCGCTTCGAAAGGCAGGTCCTTGCACTTCTTTATCGTCGCGGCCGGTCCCCAGAGCTTTGCCTCGGGCCAGGCGTGGTGCCACTGGCCGAGAAACAGGTAGTGGATCGCGTTCGGGCTGACGAGGTGCGCGACCGGGCCGAGGGCCTCGACCTCGCTTTTCAGCGCATCGGTTAGCTCGATGGGCGACCAGACCCACAGCGTCCCGTCCGGCAGGCGGACCACGACCATCCGCGTCGGATAGGGGAAACCGTGGAAATCCACCACCGGGCCTTCAGCCAGCCAGAGGTCCTTGTCGATCGCCTCAAGGGTCATCCGTTCAGCCGGCGTCGGCGCGCGCCTCTTCCGGCACGTGCTTGCCGAGGAAGGGGACGATCCGGTTAAGCAGGACCGGGACCATCTTCTGCGGCAGATCGTGGCCCCATTTGTCGATGATCTCGATCTCGGCGCCCGGCACGCGGTCGGCGATGTCGCGCCCGCAATCAGGCTTGATCAGCGGGTCGGCGCCGCCATGCAGGACGAGGGTCGGATGCTTGATGCCGGAGAGGCGCTCATGCCAGCGCGGCTGGGCGAGGATAGCAGCGTATTGCCGGGCCACACCCATCGGCCGGTCGGAGCGGTTGAAATCGGCCATGGCGGCGGCGCGGATATCCGGATCGGTATCGCGGATGCCCTCGACCGAGCCGATAGCCTTGCGCGACTGGATGGCGAGATCCCCGATCACCTCAGCGGTGCGCATCTCGGGTACGGCGGTGAGTGCGGCCTGGGCTTCAGGATCGGCCTGCGGCAGGCCGGGGGCGCCGGAGGTGGTCATGACCGGGATCAATGTGCGGACACGGTCCGGGTGGTTGAGCGCCATCAGCTGCACGATCATCCCGCCCATGGACGCGCCGAGCACATCTGCCTTGTCAGCGCCAAGCGCCTCGATCAGGCCGGCGGCATCAGCGGCCATGTCGTCGAGTATGTAGGGCACTTTCTCATGCATCGCTTCGCCGGCGGCGATACCCTTCACGATGTCCTTCGGCGCGGGCGGGACCTCGTTTGTGAACTCGGTCGAGAGACCGATATCGCGATTGTCGAAGACGACGACACGGCGCCCGGCATCGACCAGCCCGTCGATAAAAGCCTGCGACCAGCGCGTCAGCTGCCCGGAGAAACCGGACACGAGCAGCATGAGCGGATCGTCCTTCGATCCGAATTCCATGTACTCGATCTCGATTCCATTGGTTTTCGCGCGCGCCATGGCTCTCCTCCTGACATTGTTTTCGAAGACACTAGGCGCGCGCGTGTAAACCTCAAGGACCCCTTTGAAACTAAGCGGTCAGGTGAGGGGCGTCAGTCGTCTCTCTGGTTCAGGAAGAGAAGGACGAGCGCGCTTGCGCCATGATACATGAAGGCGCCTTCGAATGAGCCGATCCCGACCTGGCTCTGCCACATCTGCAGCAGCGCGGCGCCGAAGACCTGGAAGAAGCCAAACCAGACGATGATCGCGATCCCGCAGCCGAGGACAGCCCATTTCTTCGAGGCGTTGAACTGTTCTGCCGGCGCGCCGGCGGCCTTGTGCATGTCGAAGGCCCCCTTGAAGCAGACCAGTCCGACAAGCAGTTCGCCCGCCATGATGACAATGAGCGCAACAGTGACAAGCGCAGGCGATTCAATCGCCGGAATGACGAGATTCGGGTAGGCCGGACTGTCGGCCTGGCCCAGCACGGCGCCGACAGCGCCTTGTGCATATTCGAAATTCACCGCGTTCGAGATGAAGTAGAACAGGCCCTGAAGCCCGACGAGAATGACGAATACGATTTTCAGATAGCGGATCACGATAGTCCTCCCCCTGGGTCGTTATCGGCTCCGGTCGTTTCCGGAGCCAACTGACAGGTTTCGGGGAGGGCAGCTGGCGCGCTTTTTTATCTATCTCGCGACAGGATGACGGGCCTTTACCGGCTGAGTTCCTTCATCGCGTCTTCCAGGCCCTTGATGGTCAGCTCGAACATGCGGCCGGGGCCGATGAGTTCGTTGATGAGCTTGATCGAGCCGGTATAGTCCCACGCGCCGGACTTGACCGGATTGAGCCAGACCAGATCCGGGAACTGCTCCACGAAGCGCTGGATCCAGACGCCGCCGGCTTCCTCGTTCCAGTGCTCGACCGAGCCGCCCGCATAGGTGATCTCATACGGGCTCATCGTGGCGTCGCCGACAATGATGACCTTGTAGTCGGAGGGGTATTTGTGGAGCACGTCCCAGGTCGGGATGCGCTCATTCATGCGGCGGCGATTGTCCTTCCAGAGGCCCTCATAGGGGCAGTTGTGGAAGTAGAAGTATTCGAGGTTCTTGATCTCAGAGCGCGCCGCGGAGAACAGCTCCTCCATGGTGCGCACATGCGGGTCCATCGAGCCGCCGACATCCATGAGCAGGAGCACCGAGACCGTGTTGCGCTTTTCCGGGCGCATCTCGATGTCGAGATAGCCCTGCTTGGCGGTGTTGCGGATCGTCTGGTCGAGATCGAGTTCCTCGTCAGCCCCGTCGCGCGCCCATTTGCGCAGGCGTTTCATCGCGACCTTGATATTGCGGGTGCCGAGCTCGACGCTGTCGTCGTAATTCTTGAATTCGCGCTTGTCCCAGACCTTCACCGCGCGGCGGTGACGGGACTTTTCCTGCCCGATGCGAACGCCTTCCGGGTTGTAGCCATTGGCGCCGAAGGGCGAGGTGCCGCCCGTGCCGATCCACTTGTTGCCGCCCTCATGGCGTTCCTTCTGCTCTTCGAGGCGCTGTTTCAGCGTCTCCATGAGCTTCTCGAAGCCTCCCATGGCCTCGATCTCGTCCATCTCTTCCTTGGTCAGGAATTTTTCCGACATCTTGCGCAGCCATTCCTCGGGAATGTCCTGCACATCGACGGCATCCTGAAGGGAATCGAGGCCCTTGAAGACGTGCGAGAAGACGCGGTCGAACTTGTCGAGATTGCGTTCATCCTTCACCAGCGCCGAACGCGACAGGTAATAGAAGTCCTCGACATCCATGCCGATGACATCCTTGTCCATCGCCTCGAGCAGGGTGAGGTACTCCCTGAGCGTGACAGGGACTTTCTGCTCGCGCAGTTCATTGAAGAATTTCAGGAACATGGGGCACAGATCTCCGGTCTCTGCCCAACAAGGTAGCGTGCGTCAGCGCTCAGTCCAAGGGCTGACGCGGCGCCAGCGGCCATTCGGCCCCCTAATAGCGGTTCTTGATCAGCATGACGCGGCGGATCGCCGTGCTCATGTCCGGGTCCAGATGCATGATTTCAGCAATGCGGTTGAGGAAATCTTCCTCGGTCTCGCGCAGCTGGCGGTCGGCAAGGACGATGTCCACGCAATGGGCATAGACCGAAAGCCGCATGTCGACCGGCAAGGCGAGGCAGGCTTCGCGCAGGCCCTCCTTGCGCTCGCGCATGCGCTCGTTGACCGTCTGGTTCACCGCCGCCATCTGCTGCGGGCTCAGCCGCTTCATCGTGCGTGAGCGTTTGACCAGCGCGGCGATCTCCTCGCGCTCTTCCGGCGCGAGCGTGCCGTCGGCAAAGGCTGCTTCGAGCAGCAGGCAGAGGAAAGCCTCCGGGATCGTCCAGTCGGACTCGCTGTTCTCGTTGAACTCCTGCTCAAGCTTGGAGATATCCGGGAAGGATTCTGCAGATTTCTCCGGCTCGGTGCTGTCTTCGTTTCCGAACAGAATTTTCACATCGCTCATGGCATATATCCTTCAGCAGTTTTCCGGGTCGGAGCAGGGCGGCGGCGGGTTGCGGGCCGGCCAGGAAGCGACCCATTCGACCCGGTCTTCCAGAATTTTCAGATAGTCTTCCAGCTCGTCCTCGACGCGCGAGACCCAGGCGGTATCGTTCTCCAGCTCCGGGATTTCGCGGGCGCTGGCGGGCATGCGCTGGCGTTCCGGCTGGGCCAGCAGGCGCTCGATCTCGGCCTTCTGGGCAGCGATCTTCTGCTCCAGTTCAGCCAGCCGGCCATAGGCGCCGAAATTGTCGACCGTGGCTTCCAGTTCGGCGATCCGGGTTTCGTAGTTGTCGATTTTCTGCTGCGCCTGGTTCTCCTGGAACTCCTCGATGACCCCGGCGAGGCGCTCATTCTCCTTCTGGAGGGCAATGAAGTCTTCGCTTGGTTGAGCCGTGGTGGTGCTGGCCGTACTGCCCCCCGTCGACTGTGAGGCGAACCAGACGATGGCGCCTGCGACGGCTGCAGCGAGGATGGCCACAACAATGACGCCCATGGCCGAGAGGCCGGTGCGCGGCGGCGGTTCCTGCTGGCGTTCATGCACCGGCTGAGGGAAGAGTGTGCGATCTTCGTACAGAACCGGTGCGTTTCCGGATTGGCTAGACATGGTCGCCTCCTGGTGATCCCAAATCATTACGTGTCTTCATGGCGCCGTCCCTGTCTCAGGTGCACAGCCGGGACTTGTAGAAGTCCAGGAAGGTGCGGGCCGCTGCATAATCGGCCGACGTGATCCCGTCGGTCTGCGGCGGGTTGAAGGTGTAGTTGCCGCCGCAGGCGAGCGTCGCTTCGCGCAGATAGAGCAGGACGGCCTGCGTCTTCACGGGCGGCTGGCTCGTCTTGGCCGGCCAGTCGAAGTCGATCCTTGCGCCGGGCGTCACGCGGTCGAGCGCGCTGTTGATATGGTCGCGGGCGTCCCGGCGGATGGAAGCGGCGCCATTGGTGCTCGAATACTGCGCCTTGCGCATCTCGAACATCGCCTGGAGCAGGCCGGATTCTGCGCTGGATCCCAGTGCGCAGGTGCCGGCGAACTTGCTGGAGGTGACGCTGCTGGCGCCGCGATAGATGCGTGCGAGGCAGAGCTGGCGGCGATAGACCGGATCGGCGCTGTCGAGCTTTACCGCCTCGTCGGCATAATCGATGGCCTGTGCAAGGTCGCCGCCGGGCCGGGCGGCGGTCAGCTTGCTCAGCTCGGAATAGGCTTCGGCCTTGTAGGTATCGGCCCCGGCCACACTGGTCGCGACCAGCCGCTTGAAGCCGGCTTCGGCGTCCGCCCAGTTCCCGGCTTTCATGTCATGGCGGGCCAATGCCATCACGGCATCCGGCGAGGCCGGGTTGGTGTTGACGGCCTGCTGGAGCAGGGCACGGACGCTGCCGGCATTATAGGCGGGCATCTCGGCGCGCACATTGGCGTGCGCAATCAACGTTTCGGACAGGCGGGCCGCCGGGGCGCCTTCGGCTTTCAGCCGGTCGATGCCCTTGGTGTAGTTCTCGTCGGCGCAGCTCCAGTCTCCCCGGTCGCCGCAGGCGCTGGCGAGCAGCAGGAAAGTGTCGGCGGAGTTGGCCAGCTGTGAGGCGGCTGCATAGTCTTCGATAGCACCTTCGCGGGAGCTGCCGGTCAGGCTTGCCAGTGCGTCGCGCGCGGCCCCGCGACCGGAGTAGGCAGCAGCCTTGCGGGCATCCGTTCCTGCAAGCGCCAGCGCTTCGGTGAAGGTGCTTTCCGCGTTGCGAAGCTGGGCGACGTCATTGCTGCTGCCGCCGAGTCGAAGCTGGACCTGGGCGAGGCCAAGAATGGCATCGACATTCTTCGGCTCCGCTTCGCGGGCAATGTTGAAATAACGGATCGCCTGGGCGGCATCAGAGGCTGTCGGCTTCTTTGCGGCCTCCTGGCCAAGGCTGGTCGTCATCGTGGCGAGTTTCGCCCGGGCCGAGGCGGCCTGGCCGCTGGTGAGCGGGCTGGAGGCGACAGACTGATAGGCGCGGATCGCCGGTTCGATGTCGGCGGCATTGGCACGCGCCTGATAGAGCTCCGCCAGCATCAGGTAATAATCGTCATAGGCCGGCGCGCGCGCGACGGTCCCGCCCCCGGCAAGCCCGGCGGCAATGGATTCACCTTCGCGCAGCCGGTCTATGGCTCGCGACAGGCAGTCATTGCGACTGGTGCAGGCCGCCGATGAAGAGGTCGCCCCGGCGGTGCCGAAGCTCTCGGCGAGGCCTTTATAGGCCTTCGCGCTCTGCACAAGGCGGTCAAGCTGGAACTGGCGGCGCTGGCTGAGCCATGCGTCCCGCGCCCTGTCCGAGAGGGATGAGGGCGGAGAGGTCAGCCAGCTGTCATTATTGGAGAGTTCGCTGAAGGAGCGCTGCGCCATGTTGGCTGCGGCGGCGTGATCGCCCTGCGTGTTGTAGGCGACGGTGGCATGGTAGTAGGCGAGCGCAGCCTCGCGCCCGGAAATGTCGGAATCGTCGGCCCGGTCACTGCACTGGCTGGCCACAGCCGAGGCAGATCCCGGCGGAGCCGCCCATTCGGTGCATCCTGCTGCAGCATTTGCTGTTGTGGTTGTCTGTGCAGGCGCACTTTCACACGCTGCAAAAGCGATAATTGACGATGTCAGCACAAGACTGACGACACCCCGTCGCGACGAAAACTCTAACCCGAACATATTCCCCACCTATGGCCGTTAACCATCGCACCGTTAAAGGGGATTTCTTCGCGCGGGTAAAGAGATCATCAGGGCGAATTCGCCTGACAATTGATCGGATACTCCGTGTGCTGTGAGTATTCGATTCCCGTATTGTGTAATTACTATTACGATTTGGGGTGCGCGAAACGGTTAATACACGCACCCCATTTTATCGTTTTGTTACCAGCGCAGGTCGGCGCGGGGTTCAGCGACCGCGTCATGGTCATGCGCGGCATACCAGCTGATCTCGGCGCCGTTCGCCAGCGCGAGAACGGCGGTCCGGTTCTCTTCGGCCTCGTCGCTCTCATGTGCGAACTCGCGGAACTTCACATGCTCGTCGGCCTGATCATGCATTTCCTCGAGCAGGGCGTGTTCCAGCGGCAGGTAGAGCGTGCCGAGCTGGCCGGTCTTCGCGGCATCCTGCAGGTCCGGCAGGTTCTTGCCTTCCGGCAGTTGGCCTTCAGTGACCGGCTCCTTTCCAAACGCTTCCTTGATGTGCTGTTCGACCTCGTGCTCGCCACCGGCATGGTGTTGCACGACGTCGAAACGGCCATGCTCCATGACCTGGGCAAAGTGCCCCACTGTGGCCTCCTCGCCGATGACGTGCAGCGTCTTCGTCTGCGGCGGAAGCGCAAGGTCGGCAGCATTGGCGACGTCCTCATAGAAGGCGCGATTGGTCTTGTCGCGTTCCTCATCCGAACCCGTGCCAAGCGCGTGATAGGCGGCTTCGCCTTCACGGTTGCTGGCCGACCCGCGTGAGGCGGAATGGAAGAAGACATCGTCATGCACGTGACGACGCGCTTCGACCGAACGGTATTTCGGCGCGTCGAGGCGGTCCGTCATGTCCTTCACATGGCCGCCCTGATAGAGAAACAGCTTCGGCTCGTCGCGCGCGACAAAGAGCACCCAATGGGTCTCGCGGCTCTGGAAGTCGGCCAGGAGCGGCAGGATGAAGGGCGGCTCATCTGTCGTGATCGAGGCGACAGGACGGGCATTGAGGTGCGCCATGCGCTGGTGCTTGCCATCATCGAAAAGGGCGATGCCATTGGCGCGGAAGTCCGGCAGTTCGAAACTTTCCAGCCGCTGCAGGATGAATTTGGCCTGCGGGGCATGTTTCTCGACGGCGTCGACGACGTTCTTGCGCAGGATGCGCCACTTCTCGCCGCCAATCTCGACGGCGGGACGGGGCACATAGACGCTGACGGTCTTGTCGGAAAAGTCGGCAAAGGCCTGCCTGAATGTCTCGAGCGATGTGTGATCGGACATGGTCGTTTTCTCCTGATTATCTGCTTGATAGGAAAACGGCCCGGTCAACGCCGCGTTCCGAGGTTGCAGGAGATTCAGGTGATGACGCCGCCGCGGCGACAATCGCCTGAGGGAACGAAGTCGCCGCCCATGCCTTTGATATGACATGTCATTCACGTGCACGCATGGGACGCGTCCGCGCCGGGGGCCGGCGTGAAGCATTGGGCGATATTCTCCACGACCGGCCTGATCGTGCTGATCGGCATCGGCGCGCGCTTTGCGATCGGTGAGGTCTATAGCGAGGCCGAGGCGACCAATCTCATCCAGGCGCTGACCCAGACCGGCCTCTATCTCGGCTCGGCGATTGCGGGGGCGGCCGCAACCACGCTCGCCCTGATGCTGACCCTGCTCGGCCTGCTCCGGAATTCGGACGCCAATTTCGATGCCGATGCCTATAAGAGCATTTCGGAGGTCGCCTGGCTGTCGACGATCAGCCTGGTTGGCGCGGTGATCCTGCTATTGCTGCTCGTCCTGCCGGCCGGTGAGTTCGAGAAGATGCCCAAAGGCTGGTATCTCTACATGTATGAAGTGATGTTCTGGCTAACCGTCGCGGTGTGCACCCTGCTGGTCGCCACCGTGATGCGCCTCTTCCTGACCATCCGCCATGTGATCGCGCAGATCACGCCGGGCGATGCCATCTAGCTAGCCGGGACGGCACAAATGAGGCCCTGAATTGGGTGCGATCCTCGGTATTTCTACGGATTAGCCAAGATTACCGGTTCGGTCAGGCTGCGTTCTCTGTTAGTTTAGGCTGAAGAGGATAGCTCATGTGTTTCAGGATCCAGAGCACCTATGTCAGCCACGCCGGTATGCCGGGCGGCCTCGTTTCGCATGCGGATGGTGACAATTATCTCTTCGATCTCAACCGGGAACTCTTTGCCGTGGTACAGGCCTGGCTCGAATATTCCCTGACCGATCCGATCAAGCCTGCCGATGAAGCGGAGATGATCCGCGCCGTGGGCTGCCTCGACGGCCTCAAGGGCGATGCACGGGAATTCCTGCACTCGCTCGGCCCCCGGCACGGAGACGGCGGCGCAAGCTGACGCTTTCAGGAAATCGGAAAATGGCACACCCGAGAGGATTCGAACCTCTGACCCCCAGATTCGTAGTCTGGTGCTCTATCCAGCTGAGCTACGGGTGCTCCGTTTCGAGGGCGGACACATAGCGGGGCACCGCTCCCGATGCAAGCGCTTATGCTGCACTCTTCTGATCTGCTTCATATACCCCGCGCGCGATGGCCCGGGCAAGGGTCGAGGCGGCAAGTTCACCCATGCGCGCAAGCTGTATCGGGGTTGGGTCCTCCAGCGGGACCTTGCCGGTCGAGAGCACGAAAAGCGCGTCGCCATCGAAGGGCGCGAAGACCGGACGGATGGCGCGCGAGAAGCCTGACAGCGCCATCTGCGCCACGCGCTGGGCCTGCGACGGGGTCAGCGCGGCATCGGTCGCGATGCAGGCGATGGTGGTGTTCTGGCCCGGCTGCGGGTTCATCTTTGCGTCGCCCCATTCCTCCGGATCGCAGTCATAATCCGGACCCGGACGATGACCGCCAAACTCGCCGTCGAGTTCGAAGGGCCAGGCCCAGAAACAGGTCGTGCCCGGCATGAAGACAGAGCCGAAGCAGTTCACGCCGGCAATCGCGCCCATCGTGATGCCGTCATTGGTCTTCAGCGAGGCCGAGCCGAGCCCGCCGGCATGCGCGCCCGCATTCGCCCCGAGGCCGCAGCCGACATTGCCGAGCGGGAAGCTTGCGGCCCGGTTCTCGAAGGCTTCCTCGCCGAGTGCGCGATAGGGCGGGGCGTCCCCCCAGCCCTTGTCGCCGCCATTGGCCAGGTCATAGAGGATGGCCGCCGGGACGATCGGGGTTTTCGGCACACCGGGCAGATCCTTCAGACCGAAACCACGGCCCATCGCACCGAGCTTCGTGGCAACCGCATCGGCGGCGGCGAGCCCGTAGGCGCTGCCCCCGGAGAGGACGATGGCGTCGACCTGCTCGACCATCATGTCGGAGCGCAAGAGGTCGGTTTCGCGCGTGCCGGGCCCGCCGCCAGCGACCGAGCAGGCCGCTGTTGCCGGGGCGTCGGCGACGATCACCGTCGTGCCGGTCAACACGCCGCGGTCTTCGGCATTGCCGACAGAAATTCCAGGCACATCCGTAATCAGGTTTCGCGGTCCGGGTCGTGACATGTGAAGAAAACCACCTTTTATCTGAGCGCTGAATGTCTAGTCTGTCCGCGTTGAACCACAAAACAGGATATGCGCCCAAGCATGAAACCGCGATTTTTCCTACCCGCCCTGACCATGCTGCTCGCCCTGCCGGCCTGCCAGCCCGAACCGTCTGCGCCCGCCGGGGGCGATACGCAGCCGTCTGAAGAGACGAGCGCGCCGGTACGGGAGTGGACCAAGGGCGGCATGGTGGCGGCGGCCGATCCGCGCGCCGTGCAGGCCGGGCTCGATGTGCTGGAGGAGGGCGGCACGGCGGTCGATGCCGCGATTGCGGTGCACACTGTGCTCGGTCTTGTCGAGCCTCAGAGCTCCGGCATCGGGGGCGGCGCCTTCATGGTCTATTACGACTTCGAGGATGACCGGCTGACTGTCTTCGACGGACGCGAGACAGCGCCGATGGCGGCTGACGAAAACCTGTTTATCGAGGATGGCGAGGTGCTGGACTATGTCACCGCCTGGCAGTCTGGCCGCTCTGCGGGCGTGCCGGGCATGATCGCCCTCTACAAGACGGCCCACGAGGCTGAGGGCAAGGCCGACTGGGCAAAGCTCTTCCAGTCGGCGATCAGCCTTGCGGAAGAAGGCTTTGAAGTGTCCCCGCGCCTGGCCGGCCTGCTCGCGAATGAGCGCCTGCGCGGGGCGATGCAGCTTGACGATCATGAAACGAGCGCGGCCTATTTCTATCCCGATGGCGAGCCGCTGCAGGTCGGCTTCGTGCGCGATAATCCCGATTATGCTGCAACGCTGCGTGCGGTGGCCGAAGAGGGCCCGGACGCTTTCTATACCGGCGACAATGCCAAGGCGATTGTTGCGGCGCTCAGCGCAGATCCGCTGCCCGGTGCCATGACGGTCGAGGATCTGGCCGGCTATAAGGTGAAGACCCGTCCGGCCCTCTGCGGCGAGCACAAGGCGGTGCGTATCTGTTCGGCGCCGCCGCCCTCTTCGGGCGGGATCACGCAGAACATGATCTACGGGCTCTATAACCGCATGCTGCCGGTCGGTGGAGACCTGGCAGAGGAAGACGTTCTGCTCGCCTGGGTCGAGGCCCAGCGCCTCGCCTATGCCGACCGCGACTATTATGTCGGCGACGCCGATTTCGTGCAGGTGCCGAGCGAGGACCTGATCAATCCGGATTATCTCGATGCCCGCGCCGGACAGGGCGGGGCCATGGATGCCACACCGCAGCCCGGCGATCCGGGCGAGGTGCTTGGCCGTGGCCCGATGCTGGGGATCTGGGGCCGCGACATGACGGACGAGAAGGCCGGCACGACGCACATCTCCATTGTCGACCCGTATGGCAATGCCGTCTCTATGACGGCGACGGTGGAGTCCGCCTTTGGCGACTCGCGCATGGTCAATGGCTACCTGCTCAACAACCAGCTGACCGACTTTTCCCGCCAGCCGCGCATCAATGGCAAGCTGGTGGCCAACGCCCCGGCCGCCGGCAAGCGCCCGCGCTCGTCCATGTCGCCAACCATCGTCTTCGACAAGGCCGGTGACCTGCTCATGGTGACCGGTTCGCCCGGCGGCAATTCAATCGTGGCCTACGTTTCCAAGACCATCATTGGCGTTCTGGAATGGAATCTCACCGCACAGGACGCGATCAACCTTCCGAACGTGATTGCGCGCGGAAAGTCCGTCGGTGTCGAGGTCGATGTTCCCAAAGGCCAGGAATGGGCGGATGTCCTGTCAGCCATGGGCTATCCGGTCGAGGAGCGCAGCGGGGAGAATTCCGGCCTGCATGTCATTGTCGTGCGGGACAAGGGCCTCGAAGGCGGCGCCGATCCACGTCGTGAAGGCGTCGCGAAGGCGATCCTGCCTCAGGACTAAGGCAGCACCAGCCGGAAGCAGGTGCCGTCCGGCCCGGTCTCTATCAGCTCAAGCTCACCGCCCATCGAGCGGGCGAGATCACGCGACAGGGAGAGGCCGAGGCCGGAACCATCGCGGCGCGATGAGGCTGCAAACGGCTTGAACAGGTTCTCCTGCGCCTTCCTCGGCAGGCCGGGTCCGCTGTCGCAGACCTCCAGCCCCGTTTCCCCCGCGCGGATCAGGATGTCGCCCTCTCCTTGCTGCGCCTCAGCGCCATTGCGCATGAGGTTGGCGAGAATGCGGTGAAGATGGTCCGGGTCAGCCTCTCCCTGCAGCGTTTCGGGAATGTCGTTGCTGAAGTGGATACCGGGATGGGGGCCAAGCGCTTCTGCTGCGGCCTCATCCGCGGCCGCGTGAAGGCTGATCGTCTGGATGCGGGGCATGGGCGTATTGGAGCGGCCATATTTCAGCGTCTCGCTGGCGAGTTTGATGGCGCGTTCCAGCGCCCGCTCAAGCCGTGGCACGGCCCGCTGGACACGGGGGTCATCGGAGGTCGAGAGCGCATCGGAGGCAAGCTGCGCCGTGGCCAGCGTATTGCGCAGATCGTGATTGATCTTTGCGACCGCTTCCCCAAGCAGGGCGAGCCGTTCGCGCTGGCGCAGCGTGTCGGAGACCGCGCTTTCCATGTCAGCCAGCGCGTTCTGGGCGCGCCCGATCTCGTCGCGGCGCGGGGTGGCCGACAGACGTTTGGTCCAGGCGGCCGGGTCCTGCTGGAATTGCACGACAGAGGCGGTGACCCGCTGCATCGGGCGCACGACGAGGAAGAAGAGCAGCAGATAGATGATTGTCCCGGCCGAAAGCGAAATCAGCAGCGACAGGCCAAGGATGCGCCAGCCGAAGGCGATCAGGCCCTTCTTCAGGGGCGCTTCCGGTACGACAATCTCAAGCACCTTGCCGGGCCCTGAGCCCATGGCACGGATGATCAGTACGCGGCCATCAGGTGCCGCCCATGTGGCGAAGGTCTCTTCGATGGACCCCATCATGCCTTCTTCCATCAGGTCGACCTGCTTCTTCGGGCCTTCCAGCGGCATGGCGGGCGGGAGGATCTGTTCGCGCATGTCATCGCTCAGCTCCGCCACAGCCAGCACTTCGGCGCGCTGGAGCAGTTCGTTGGAGAGCTCTTCAGAGACCATCCGGCTCGGCGCGGCCTCCAGCGAAAGCGCGGCGATGCGTGCGGCCTGGACCCGTTCGTTCAGCCAGTTGGCCCGGTAACTTGCCGCGCTTGGCAGGAAGACGAGAAACTCCACCAGTAGAATGGCAAGGATGGTGACGAGGAAAAGCCTGACGGACAGGCTGTCGAACAGACCGGAACGGCCGGTCCCGGACGGAGGCGACGGGGCGTCAGACACGCTTGCGCAGATAAGTCAGAGAATGCGCTGAAGCAAGCTTACAAGCGTCTTGGCGGGCTTGCCGAAGACGGCATCCTGGAAGTGTGCGCTGGCCGCCCGCTTCACGACTTCGGCGCGTGTCGGATAAGGCGAGATGAAGTTGGTGAGCGAGGTGAGCTTCATCTTGTTCGACATGGCGTAGCCGACGATCTGGATGATATCGCCTGCGCCTTCCCCCACAATCGAGGCGCCGACCAGCTTGCCCTTGTTGAGGACGAGCTTGCAGCCGCCTTCGGTTTTGCCCTCTGCGATGGCGCGGTCATTCTCGTCGAAGCTGAACTCGCTGATGGAGACAGACTCGCCATACTTGTCACGGGCCTCCTGCTCGGTCAGGCCAACCTGCGCGACTTCCGGCGATGTATAGGTGACGGCGGGCAGGGGCAGGGAAGACGAGGTCGAGCCCTGCTTGAAGAAAGCCCGGCGCACCAGAACAGAGGCGTGCCAGCCGGCCAGATGCGTGAACTGGCCCTTGCCGGCGACATCGCCGAGCGCCCAGACGTGTTTGTTGGAGATCGAGCGCAGCTTGTCGGAGACCTTGATGCCGTACTGGTCGTGTTCGACATCGCCAGCTTCCAGCGCCATGCCATCCGTGACCGGTGTGCGGCCTGTGGCGACGAGCAGGTGTGTGCCCCGAACGGATGTGGTGCCGTCCGGCCCTTCGGCCTCCACGCAGACAAGACCGCTCTGATTGGAGATTTGGGCGGCCTTGTGGTGATCAAGGATCGTGACGCCTTCTTCCCGCAGGGCGCGCGCGGCGAGGGCGGCATGTTCCTCGTCAGAGCGGGCAAGCACACGGCCCATTTCGATCACGGTCACGTCAGACCCGAGGCGACGGAAGGCCTGCGCCATTTCCATGCCGATCGGCCCGGCGCCGAGGACGACAAGATGCTCAGGCAGTTCCGGAATGTCGAAAATGGTCTCGTTAGTAAGGTAGTCGATATCGTTCAGGCCCGGTACAGGCGGAACCGCCGGGCGTGACCCGGTTGCGATGACGATACGCTTTGCCGTGACGATGGCGCTTTCAGAGGCGACGGTATGCGGATTGGTAAAGTGCGCATGCTCGCGGATGACAGTGACGCCGAGGCCTTCGAACCTTTCCTGGCTGTCGACGGGCGCGATCGTGTCGATGGCCTTGCGGATATGGGCCTGGACCTTGGGCCAGTTTGTACGGGGCTCGCCGGAGGTGATGCCATAGGCTTCGCTCTCGCGTGCTGCTGCTGCGTATTTCGCGGCAGATATCAGGGCCTTGGACGGGACGCAGCCTGAGTTCAGGCAGTCTCCACCCATTTCGCCTCTCTCGAACAGGACGACATCGAGGCCCAGCATGGCCGCGCCCGCCGCCGCCGACAGGCCGCCAGAACCAGCGCCGATGACGACGAGGTCAGCCTTCAGTCTGCGAGGCTCGCGCTCCGGTGTATCGCCCGGTGTGCCGGTCTCCGTCTCCACGATACGGGGCTCTTGCTGTGTCGGCTGTTCATCGGTCATTTTGCCGCTTCCTCAAGCCGGGCGGCCTTGCGTCCGGCAATTTTCCTGTACGCCACCGGGAGCAGCGCAACGATCCCCAGCGCAGCCAGCGCCGGAATGAAATTCTTCACGACGTCGAAAAGGTTTTCCGTCTCGCCAGCATCGAACGTCGCACCGAGGCTGGCGCCGATCCACGTATAGGCGAGAACGCCCGGAACGATACCGAGTGCCGTGGTGAACGCATATTCCCTGTATTTGGCGCCCAGCAGCGCCGGGACGACGTTCGCCACGTTGAACGGGACAACCGGCAAGAGGCGCAGCGAGAACATGTAGAAGATGGCGTCTTCCTTGAAGCCGCCTTCCAGCCGGCGGACCAGCTTTCCTGCGCGTTCGTTCATGGCCTTGCCGAGCGATGTGCGGGCGGCAAAGAAGAGGATGCTCGCCCCGGCTGTGGCGCCGATAACGGTCGCGACAGACCCGCCTGCCAGCCCGAAGAGCAGTCCGCCCGCAATCGTAAAGACCGAGCCCGGCAGCATGAAGGCCGTGGCTGCTGCATAGACGAGAATGTAGACAATGAAGGCGATGACGAGGTGCTCGGCGACGAAGGCCTGGAGCGTGCTGTTATGCGCCTGCAGGGTGTCGAGCGAGAGATAGTCGAACACGCCGAACAGCCACGCAGCCAGCAGGCCTGCGGCGATTACATAGACGGGCCACAGCCTGATCCAGATCGACCGGCCTTGTGTCTTCTCATCAGTGTCGGACATGGGCCCGGTTCCTTTCATGGATATCTTCTGCGCGTCGCTTACTGGTCTGTATCATTGAGCGACCAGTCATATTCATGATCGCGGATATCCGGGTTTGCGCGGATCTCATCGGCCAGTGCCGGGTCGGCATAGTCGAGGAGATGGGCAATGACACCCGCCTCGCTGCCACCGAAATCCTCGCGGAACCAGTCATAGATGGAGGAGACGCGAAGCCCGCGCCTGAGCACGGTCACGCCGCGTGGATGGTTGATATAGGCGCGGGCGGCGGCGTCCAGATCCTCGTCCAGCGTCGCGGCCCGCCATGGGTCCCGGCGCAGGTTTGGACAGCCATAGGAGGCACAGTTGATGGCATAGTGCAGGCGTGGATCGTCCGACCATTCCACCCGCAGCACATCATGTTCGATGCCGTCGAGCGAAATCTCCCCGCCATTGGCCGTGACGGTGATCTTCTTCCACGGCCCGGTCGAGTACCAAGGCTTGATCGTGGATCTCGGATACGTGTTCACGATGTAGCGCACCGTCACTGCATTATAGAGATTGGCCCAGGCGGCGAATTGTTCGTCGCGCGACAGGGTGGAGAAATCGAGACCGGCGAACTGGGCAATGTAGCGGTTGAGCTGGTCGCGGTCGGCGCGGCTGTCCTTCAGCGCGGCATAGTCCACCCGGTTCACCCCGTCCTCGCTGGCCACGACATAGCGCTCCAGAAGCGCGCCCCAGCCATCATGCGAGACCTCGCCTGCTTTGGCGTGAGCAGCTGCGCCGGAGAGGGCGAAGGCCAGCAGGACAAGCGCAATGCGTAACGGCGAAAAGGAGGCGAGCGATGGTGTCATCATGCCCGCGATATAGACGTGACCGGCTTGCAAAACACGTCACGTCGCGGCACAACGCCATCACACTCGCGTGAGTGCCGGAGACTGGCATCACAGCCTTGACCCGGCTGGTCTGTGGCTGTATCAGCCGCGGTTTCCGAATTCGGTCAATAACACAATCAAGGCGTAAGCCCATGAAACGTACATTTCAGCCCAGCCGCCTGAAGCGCGCACGCCGCCACGGCTTCCGCTCCCGCATGGCCACCAAGAATGGCCGCAAGGTGCTCGCCCGCCGTCGCGCCAAGGGCCGCAAGAGACTCTCTGCCTGAGCGCGCTTTTGCTGCGCCTGATGGGGTGACCCCCATGGCAAGGACAGACGAATCCAAAGCTGAGGTCGTACGGCTCACCGTGCGGCCTCAGTTTCTTTTTGTGCGCGGCGGATTGTCCGAGCGCCGGAAGGGCCTCGTCATCCAGGCGCGCCTGCGCGGGGATGACAGGCTGCATATCGGCGAGGGTTTCACCGCTACCAAGAAGACCGGCAATGCCGTGAAGCGCAACAGGGCCCGGCGCCGGCTCAAGGCGGCTGCCCGCGAGCTTCTGCCGCGTCTCGGCGTACCGGGGGCCGACTATGTCTTCATCGCCCGCATGGATACGGCCGGGATCGACTGGCAGCGCTTGCTTGACGATATGGAAAGCGCGCTGATAAGCCTCGCGGCATCCTTGAGACAGGGGTCGGGCACGGCCTGACCCTTTTTTAGTATGTAAAGATCACGGACAAGACGACATGAACCAGGGGATGGACCCGCAGGACCAGCGAAACTTCATCATCGCGATGGTGCTGATGATTGCTTTCGTGTTTGGCTATCAGGCCTTCATCGTCAATCCGGAGCAGCAGGAGCGCCTGGAAGCCCAGGAGCAGGCCGAGCAGCAGAAGGCCGGCGTCGAGCCGGGCACGATCGACGAAAGCCAGCCCGCCATCGAACTCGCGCCCTCCGTCGAGGAGGCGCTGGACGCCAATCCGCGTGTCGGGTTCGACGGCGACCGCGTCAGTGGCTCGATCCGTCTCACCGGCGGGCTTCTCGATGACCTGCAGCTGAAAGATCACTACACCACGGTCGAGAAGGTCAACGAGCTTCGCCTGCTGCGCCCGACCAATGCGCAGTATGGCTATTATGCCGGCTGGTACTGGTTTGACGGGAATACGCCGGTCGCCGGGCCTGCCACGCGCTGGCAGGTGGAGGGGAACCGTACACTGAGCACGGACTCCCCGCTGACCATGACCTATGAGGGCAATGGTGTCTCGATCGAACGGACGGTGCACGTCGACGAGAACTACATGTTCACCTTCACCGACCGCATCACCAATACAGGCAGCGAAACCCGCACGCTGGCCCCGCTCGGCTCCATCCGCCGCCATGGCGAGTGGAAAGAATTCCTGGATGCGACAGACCCCGGCTCCTCGCGCACATCCGGCATGGCCCACCAGGGCCTGCTCGGCGTGTTCGACAGCGAACTGACCTGGCGCAACTACAAGAACCTCGAAAAGGGCAAGGGCCTGAAGAAGGCCGATGACCAGGGCGTGCGCCGTGCGTCCGAGGGTGGCTGGCTCGGCTTTACCGACAAATACTGGATGACATCGCTCATCCCCGAGCAGGACTACGAGTTCGCCGGACGCTATCAGCGCCTGTCGCGCGAAAGCGGCGCCGTCTTCCAGGTTACGGCCACCGGCGCCGGACGGGTCCTTGAGCCGGGCGAGACAATCACGTCGGAAAACCGCATTTTCTCCGGCGCGAAGGAATACACCGTCCTCAAGAATTACGAGGAGGCCGGCCTGCCGCGCTTCGAGGATGCGATCGACTGGGGCAATATCCTCTACTACATCACCAAGCCGCTCTTCTCGCTGCTTTACTGGCTGGAACAGAACCTCGGCACCTTCGGTCTCGCCATTCTCGCGCTGACCGTGCTCGTGCGCCTGCCGCTCGTCCCGCTCTACAACCAGTCCTACAAGTCGATGGCGAAGATGAAGAAGCTCGCCGAACCGATGAAGGAGATCCAGGAGCGCTTTGCCGCCGATCCGCAGCGCCGCCAGCAGGAGGTCATGAAGCTCTACCAGCGCGAAAAGGCGAACCCGATTGCCGGGTGTATCCCGATCCTGCTGACCATCCCTGTCTTCTTCGCGCTCTACAAGGTGCTCTACGTCACCATCGAGATGCGCCACGCGCCCTTCTGGTACATCAGCGACCTGTCCTCGCCAGACCCGACGGCGATCGGCAACCTGTTCGGCCTGCTGCCTTGGGCAGCAGCTGACATCAAGGCGCTCCCGATCATCGGCCTGGTGCTTGGCATTGGCATCCTGCCGATCCTCTACGGCGTCACCATGACCGCCATCCAGGCGCTGTCGCCGCCGCCGACCGATCCGACGCAGAAGATGATCATGCGCTTCCTGCCGCTCATCTTCATGTTCGTCTTTGCCGGGTTTGCCGCGGGCCTCGTGCTCTACTGGGTGTGGTCGAACACCCTGTCGCTGATCCAGCAATACTTCATCATGCGGCGCAATGGCGTCGAGACCGAGCTCGACAAGCTCATCGGGCGCCTGCTGGGCCGCAAGAAGGAAGACGCTTGAGTGAGCGAGACACCCGAGTTTGACGAAGAAACGCTGGAGGCTGCGCGCGTGCTGTGCGCGGGGCCTTGCGACTTCGTGCTCGGCGCCGCCGCACTCTCACAGCTTCCGGAGGCCGACCGGCCGGAGATCGCCTTTGCCGGGCGCTCGAATGTCGGCAAGTCCTCGCTGATCAACGGGCTGCTCAACCGCAAGAACCTGGCGCGCGCCTCTTCGGAGCCGGGCCGGACGCGGGAGCTCAATTACTTCGATCTTGGCGAAGGCCGGATGTGGCTCGTCGACCTGCCGGGCTTCGGTTATGCCAAGGTCTCGCGCACGCAGGCGCAGGAATGGCAGCGTCTGACGCTGCGCTACCTGCGGGGGCGGGTGAATCTCCGCCGTGTCTTCCTGCTGATCGATAGCCGCCGCGGGATCATGGACACCGATACCGAGGTGATGGACATGCTGGATTCCTCAGCGGTCACCTACCAGGTCGTGCTGACCAAGGCCGACAAGATCAAGAAGACCGAGGCCGACAACACGAAGGCCAAGGTCGAGGCGGTGCTGGCCAAGCGGGCGGCTGCCCACCCGGTCATCCGCGTGACGTCTGCCGAGAAGGGCTGGGGCCTGCCGGAGCTGCGCGCCGAAATTCTCGGCCTCGCCGGATAAGGCCTACCGGCTTCCAACAGACTTACTGATGATGTGTCGGCTTGGTGATGCTCCGGTTGCCGCGCAGCTCTTCCTTGCCGCGCTGGCTCCTGCGCTGACGCTCGTTCTGCTGGCTTCGGGCCTGCTGAGACCGCTGGCGGGGCGGACGCGACTGCTGGTTGCCATCGGCCCGGTCACGCCGGCCCCGATGGCGGTTGTCGCCCCTGTCTCGCCGGTTATTGGCATCTGAACGGTCGGAGCGGTGCCCCTGGCCGCGATGGCCGTCATCGCCGCGACGGCCCTGATTGTTCCAGCCGCGCCGGTCTCCATCACGGTCTCTGCGGTGGCCGGTATGGCGCGGGTCGCGGTGGCGGTCACCCCGATCCCCTCTGTCGCGGTCTCCCCTGTGGTGGCGGTCACCCCTCTGGTGGCGATCTCCACGATGATGTCGATCTCCGCGGTGATGCCGGTCACCCTTGGCCTTGCCGCGATGCCTGTTGCGGTCATGGGTGTACTGGCGGGTGTTCGGGTAGATATAGACCTCACTACGGCTGTAGCCGTATTGCGGGTCGGAATAGTAGCCGGGCGCGTAATAGCCCTCTTCATAATACCCGTCATCGTAATAGTACGGGTCGTCATAATAGCCGTAGCCGCTCACACAGCCGGTCGCCAGAAGGCCGGCAGAGAAGATGCCGAGCATCGCGCCAACCCGTTTCCATCCACGCGTCTTCCGGCCGCTCATCGTTTGCTTTGCGGAATGTGTCATGGTGCCCAGGTTAATGAGTTCCACCTGACTGGGGCATGAATGGCCTGTCAGATTGAGTCGCAAGGCGCACTGACACGCATTCTGTGGGAACAAGACAGGCGTGCGGAGAGTCTCTTCTGAAAGCGCAAGGAGCTAATCATGCCGCAATCCGATGATTTTACACCCCGCGTGATCCTGAAGCTCGATTGCCCGTTCAGCCTGAAATTCCGCATCTTCCTCGCCGAAGCCGGCCTGGCTGACCGCTTTCGCTTCGAGGTCGTGGAAGAGGGGACGCCTGCCTACGATGAGGCAAAAAAGATCCTCAAGAAGTCCGGCACGGAATCGAGCTTTCCCGCCGTTGAAACCGGGCCGGACCAGTACATGTCCGACAGCGACACGGTGATCGACCACTATGCTGAAGCGTTCGATATCAATCGCAAGACGCTGCCACTGCTAACCTATTATGAGGAGGGCGTGTTCAACGCGATGACGGAGATGTTCAAGGAGAACAAGAAGATGAAAGCGAAGCTGGACACCGCCTAGATGTCCTCGACCTCGAGGCCCGCCAGTGCCGCGACCTTGTAGACGGTGCGCATGTTGCGGCCCGTCATCGGAACGCCGAGCGTCCGGTCCAGCTTCTCGACCAGCTTCGAGCGGCCGATGCCATCCGGGGCCAGCAAGTAGAAAGCCTCGTCGGTCAGTTCGAAGGCTTCATTGTGCGCCTTCAATTCTTCCAGCGCGGCGAGGTCGGCGTCCTTGGCGGGCTCCGACAGGAAAAAGAAGTGGACCGTTTTCGGTGTTTCCAAACCCTCCTCGCGGAAGGGGTTGAGCTGGATCATCCGCTTGAGGTCCGTCGGCGCGTAGACATGGCCGCGCGGCGTAATGTCGAAATGCTCGCGCAGCAGTTCGGTGAGGTCGCTGGAGACGTCCCAGTAATTCTCATGGCTTGAGTCGAAGACGATATTGCCGCTCTGGATATAGGTCTCGACATTCTCGTAGCCGGCCTCTTCGAGCACGGCACGGAACTCCTTCATCGGCAGGCGGTTTCCGCCACCGACATTCACCCCGCGCAAGAAACTGATCCAGCGTTTCATCGCGATGCAAGCGCCTGAACGGGCGGACAGTTCCTAATCGCCATCGTAAATCACGACCTCGTCTGGTTGGCGCGGGCCGTCATAGGCGCGGTTGCGTTCCCAGCAACCGCAATCGGAGCCCCAGGTAAAGGCCTCGCCGCGCCCGTTCACGCGCAGGGAGGATGAGGCATAAGAGCCGTCATCGGTGTTGCCGTACATGTCGGCATAGCCATCGCCATTGGTGTCGCAGGTATAGAATGAGCCGGTGTTGCGGCACTGGCCGTAGCCGACCCAGTCGCCATAGGAGTAGCTCGATGGCCAGCCGCCATAGCTACTGAACGTGTTCGGTGACCAGTAGGGCCCGGAATAGCCATAGGCCGAGGGGCCGTAAGGGGCGGACGTATTGTTATAGGACGATGTGTAGGCGGCTTCGGCCATGCCCTGGCTGAGTCCGGCGGAAATCGCCTCGAGTTCGGCGGTCGTGCATCCCGCCAGAACGCTTAGTGCGATAGCGCCCGTGCCAGCCCTCAGTTTCATCCCTTGCCCCCTCACCATGTCTCCAGACTTGCTGTTTTTTGCTGTCTTCGCAAGAGCTTATCGAGGTCTGCATGAGCGCTGGATGAACGCATGCCCCATGAGGTCGTCGAGATTATCTTGACGTGCCTCTCCCTTGCGCGACATTGACGCCATGAGCGTCATTATTGAGCTGGCCGACCTTGATGCTGAGGAATTCACGAGCCTGATCGAGGCACACAAGGCCCTGATGCTCGAGACGACCCCGCCGGAAAGCTCGCATGCGTTGCTGATTGATGGGCTGAAGACCCCGCAGATGACCGTTTGGGAAATGCGCGAGAACGGTCTGCTGATCGGCTGCGGCGCGCTGAAGGCGCTCTCGGACGGAAAGTCAGGCGAGATCAAGTCGATGCATACCGTGGCCCAGTTCCGGAAAGGCGGGCTTGGCCAGCGAATGCTGAGCCATATCATCGCCGAGGCGCGTGCGCGCTATTACACACGCCTGCTGCTGGAAACCGGCAGCCAGGACACCTTCTATCCGGCCCGCAAGCTTTATGAACGCGCCGGCTTTACCTATCGCGGCCCCTTCGAGGGCTATGTCGATGACCCGCATTCGGTCTTCATGGAGCTGGCCCTCGGCTAGCGGCATTACAAAACTTTCCGTGGATAGTCCCGTCTGCGGTGGTTGCTGCAGGGGCCATGGCGGCCCACCTCAGACCCTGTTCGCGCTGTGGCGCTAAGCCATAGCAAACGTCAATAGTATCCCCTCATGAAATCGATTTGTTCGATGGATGGGGAGGTGATATCGACAGGTCAGAATTCACACTTGCCAAGAATGGAGCGACCATGGCTGATGATCTGAAATGCCCGGTAACGGGCGGAAACGAGAGACACTTCACGTTCAGGGGCCCCGGCAACAAGGAGTGGTGGCCGAAGCTGCTGAACCTGGACATTCTCCACGCCAATCACCCGGCTGGCGATCCGATGGATCCGGACTTCGACTATGCCGAAGCGTTCAAGAAGCTGGACCTGAAGGCGGTCAAGGCTGACATCGCCGAGGCGCTGAACACGTCTCAGGAATGGTGGCCGGCTGACTATGGCCACTATGGCCCGTTCATGATCCGCATGGCCTGGCACTCGGCCGGCACCTACCGGATTGGCGATGGCCGTGGCGGCTCCGGCTCCGGCCAGCAGCGCTTTGCGCCGCTCAACTCCTGGCCTGACAACGCCAACCTCGACAAGGCCCGCCGCCTGCTCTGGCCGATCAAGCAGAAGTACGGCAATTCGCTCTCCTGGGCTGACCTGATGATCCTCGCCGGCAACGTCGCGCTAGAGGATATGGGCTTCAAGACCTTCGGCTTCGCCGGTGGCCGCGAAGACGTCTATGAGCCGGAGAAAGTCTATTGGGGCACCGAGCAGGAATGGCTCGCTGACAGCAGCGACGAAAACAGCCGCTACAGCGAGGGCCGAGCGCTCGAGAACCCGCTGGCCGCTGTCCAGATGGGTCTCATCTACGTCAATCCGGAAGGCCCGGACGGCAATCCCGATCCGATCGCATCCGGCAAGGACATCCGCGAGACCTTCGCCCGCATGGCCATGAATGACGAGGAAACCGTCGCCCTGACGGCGGGCGGTCACACCTTCGGTAAGTGCCACGGCGCTGGCGATGCCGGCCTTGTCGGTGCGGAGCCGGAAGGCAACGACATCACCGGCCAGGGCCTCGGCTGGGCCAGCACCCACGGCACCGGTATCGGCGATGACACCATCACCTCGGGCATCGAGGGCGCATGGACGCCGAACCCGACCAAGTGGGACATGGGCTATTTCCACATGCTGTTCGGCTATGACTGGGAGCTCACCAAGAGCCCGGCCGGCGCCTATCAGTGGCAGCCCAAGGACGTGAAGGAAGAGGACATGGCGCCGAAGGCCCATGACCCGTCCAAGAAGCAGATCACGATCATGACCACCGCCGATATGGCGATGCGCGAAGATCCGATCTACAACAAGATCTCCCGCCGCTTCATGGACAACCCGCAGGAGTTCGCCGATGCGTTCGCCCGCGCCTGGTTCAAGCTGACCCACCGCGACATGGGCCCCAAGGTCCGCTATCTCGGCCCGGAAGTGCCGGAAGAAGACCTGATCTGGCAGGACCCGGTGCCGCCGGTCGACCATGAGCTGGTCGATGCCGGTGACATCGCCGACCTGAAAGCGAAGATCCTCGCCTCCGGCCTCTCGGTTTCCGACCTGGTCAAGACGGCCTGGGCCTCTGCAGGCTCTTTCCGCGGGTCCGACAAGCGCGGCGGTGCCAATGGCGCCCGTGTCCGTCTTGCGCCGCAGAAAGACTGGGAAGTCAACGAGCCTCAGACCCTCTCCCGCGTGATCTCCACGCTGGAAGGCATCCAGTCGGCCTTCAACGACGCCCAGTCGGGCGGCAAGAAGGTTTCGCTGGCTGACCTGATCGTGCTTGCCGGTTCTGCCGGTGTCGAGAAGGCCGCCAAGGATGCCGGTCACGACATCACCGTGCCGTTCACGCCGGGGCGCACCGACGCCACCGACGAGATGACGGATGCTGAATCCTTCGAGCCGCTGGAGCCGTATGCCGATGCGTTCCGGAACTATGTGAAGGAAGACTTCCTCACCGTTCCGGCCGAGGAGCTGATGGTCGACCGCGCCAGCCTGCTGACCCTGTCGGCGCCGGAAATGACGGTGCTTGTTGGCGGGATGCGCGTGCTCGGGGCCAACTATAATGGCGAGAAGCACGGCGTCTTCACCACGCGTGAAGGCCAGCTGACCAATGACTTCTTCAAGAACCTGCTCGACATGGGTACGGCCTGGAAGCAGTCGGAGACCAACGACCACCTCTATGAGGGGCGTGACCGTAGCTCGGGCGAACTGAAGTGGACCGCGTCGCGCGCCGACCTGGTCTTCGGCTCCAACTCGCAGCTTCGCGCCCTGGCGGAAGTCTATGCCCAGTCCGATGCCGACAGGAAGTTCGTCAACGACTTCGTGAAGGCCTGGGTCAAGGTCATGGAAGCCGACCGCTACGACCTGGAGAAATAAGCTGACCGGCGGGGAGGGCCCCGCCGCAGCCAGACATCAGAAGGCGGCGCTCACAAGGGCGCCGCCTTTTTTGTGCCTGTCGCTATGCCGTTGATTTGGGAAGAGAGAAGCTGGCGACCGAAGTCGTCCGAAAGGCCTACTTCTTGCGGCCGCCGAGAACGGCGACGAGTTCATCGACCTTCGCGCGCCGGTCTTCGGCATCCTCTGAGGTCAGGGCGTCTGCCACACATGTATCGATGTGATCCTCCAGCACGACCTGTTCGAGGCCGGAGAGGGCCGCCTTGATCGCCTGGACCTGGCGGATCACGTCGATGCAGTAGCGATCTTCCGCCACCATCTTCGATATGCCGCGGACCTGGCCCTCGATCCGGGCCAGTCTCCTGATTGCGGCGTCCTTGGTGTCAGTTTTCATGAAGAGTACCCCGTAGCGGGTATCGATATATGGTGGCTGCGGGGAATTTCGAGCCCGGTCAGCTGGTGGTCGGCTTTCCCGCTGCGCTCCACGCCTTCATCGAGCCGATATAGACATCGACGTTCGAGAAGCCCTTCCGCATGAGCTGCGAGGCGGCAATGGTGGCCCGGGCGCCGCTTCCGCACA
>NZ_JAPYPG010000010.1 GCF_029937755.1 Henriciella sp. | reverse complement strand
GCACCTGCTGGGCTTCAAAGTCGATAGACCAGTTCTTGTGACCCTCACGGATGCGGGGACTGCCAGACAGCCGGAACTCGCCCAGCGCTTGGATGCGGCGCGGGAGCGGCGTTGCATTCGCCGTGACGGGGCGTGGCCATACCGGGATCGTGATAACGCCCGAGCCGTCAGCGGTCGCCTCAGCCGTTGCCTGGCCGATCCAGTAGCCATCACCCGCCGTGATATAGGAGATCATGTCGCCGGGGTGGGCCTTTTTGCCGGCACCATAGCCAGAAAGCGTGATCGTGCTGTTGGCCACATTGATCGAGGATACGCCGAGGCCGGTGTCAGAGCTGATCGAGGTATCGCGGGGATTGGGCCGGAAGGTCCGCCACATCGTGAAGGTCAGGTCTTGCAGGCGGCGTCGGGCAAGAAAGGCTTCCCAGTCATCGAAGTGTGCGCGATCCTTGATGTTGACCTTGACCTCGATCGACCAGAACGGATCACCGATCTCGATGATATCGGCCTCGCCTGAATTGGACGCGGTCTCGGTCTGGACTTCATTGCGCTGCCAAACTGCCTCGATGATGCCGAGACAGGGCGCCTGTTCACCTGCGCTCATGGGAGACCTTTCGGGCAAAGAAAAACCGCCCGGTGAGGGGCGGCCTGTGTTCGGGTACAAAAAGGCCCCGCCGGAGCGGGGCCTGTGTCAGTCGTAGTTTCGGCGGCCGCCTATTCGGCGGCGCCCACCTTCTCGATCTCCGCAGAAAATCGTTTCAGGGCATTATAGGCTTTGCTGTCCTTGTCGCCGTCGACTACGGCATCTTCGATGTTTCCATCGCTGGTCGTGACGCGCATCCACACTCGATCCGCCGTAAGAATGCGGTCAATCAGGGTGACCGGAGCGACAAAATCCTTTTCCGACCCCTCAACGGAATCAAGCACGCGCTCGAAGTCAGTGAAGCCGCCCGCCCGCTCAAGCTCGACTGTTTCGCCGTCGATATTGAAGGACACGCCGAGAATTGCCGTGGTCTCGTTGAACACTGCGGCCCTGAGAAGGAAAATGTCCGGCTTGGACTCCTGCCATTGCCCGCCGAAGCCTGTGCAGATGAACTGCGTACATGCGTTGCCGTGCGGATCGATGTGAACGACCGCCGCATCGTCGAAGCCGCTATACATGGTCTTTGCCTCGGTCCCGGCTGTTGTGCTGCAGGCCGCCAGCGCGAACGCGGCCATTATTGTTGTAAGTCCCCTCAATGTGTTCTCCTCTTGTGCTAGGGAGCGTGGAGCCTATGACAGATTTACCCGTTTAGGAACCTATCGCGCTGGTGGCGTGGTGTCGTGCGGAGCCGGTCACGGGCGATTACCCGCTGAACCCGGCCTTCCATGTCGCGGTTCATACGTGCCATGGCAGCCTCGAGACGAGGCAGCGCATCATCGGTCACATTGCCCTGAATGACGAGTGATGATCCGCTGACACTGATTGGACGATTGCCGCCGCCGACGAATGCCGGGCTCGCCGCGCTGGCCTGAGAAATACGGGATAGCTGCGCTTCCATGTTCGGCGCTGTGACAGCGGGCTGCACCTGCCCATATCCACCGGACATGAGGTAGTATTTTCCACCACGTTGCAGAAGCTCTGGTTTGCCCTTTTCGTTGACCTCGTAAAACTCGTCAGGCCTCACGGGGCCACCGCGTTCGCGTCCACCGCCGAAATTGGCTGTCGCGCCCTCGATCGTCGCGATGACCTGCGCCCCTTGCGCGGCAACGGTCGCGGCGGCAGCAAGGTTTGATGGAAATGGAAGGCTCAGAGCCTTTGCCACGCCGCTCTGGATCTGGACAATCGATGAAGCGATAGCAAACGCCTTCTCGATCGCGAACATGGCCTTGTAGATGCCGGATTGCTCGCCCGCGAATGTCTTGGCGAGACCGGCGAGGCCGTCAAAAAGCTGCTGGCCGGCTTCGAGCTGCTGAATAGCCGACTGCGCCCTGATCTCGGCGATCTTCTCTTCGCTCTCGGCGATGATTTCCTGACGGCGAAGCTCATACTCTTCTTCAAGAACCTGTTTCTCGGTCAGCAGCTCCTCAAGGGCTTCGAGTTCCTTGTCCTTCTGGGCGTTGATACGCTCAGCGGGGTCGCTGGAATACTCGCCTTCGCCCAGAACCTTGCGCTTGTAATCTTCTTCTGCGAGAGCGCGCTCCTCAGCGAGCACGGCGAGGGCCTCATTCTTGCGACCCTCGTCCTCGATCTCGTCTTCGATAGCCTTCTTTCGGCGGTCGTACTCACGCTCGATCAAGGCGAAGCCTCGACCGGCCAGGCGGTCACGCGCAGCCGCGATTTCCTCGATCATGTCGAGTTCGCGCTGGGTGACCTCCTCCTTCTTCGCAATCTTTTCGTCTTCGGCCGCGATTTCCTCGTCCTTGATGCGGTCGAGTTCGTTGTTGTAGGCCTCAAGCGCGGCGAGCTGGCGTTCACGGGCTTCCTCGCCCTTCAGGCCAAGCGTCTCGATGGCCGCGATCTGCTCGTCATAGGCCTTCTTCGCTTCGTCGCGCTCGATCTGGTAAGTGGTCTTGAAGGCGTCTTCGAGTTCGGCGAGGGCCTCTTTGGCCGCTTCGACCTCAGCATTTTTGCTGGAGCCTGTCGGGCTCCTGCCGCCCTGCACCGTCTCGCGGGCAAGGTCTCTGGCCGTGGCTTCGTCCAGGCCAGCATTCAGAAGCTTGATCGTCTCCTCGGCGATGGCAATCTGTTGCTGGAAGCGCTCGACTGCACCATCCGTGCCAGCAGCGCGGGCCTGCTCAAGCGAGTCCTTCAGCTTCTCGATCTGTTCGAGTTCAGCCTCAATGATGCCGACATTGCGCAGCTCGGTTGAGCGCTGCCCAAGCGCTTTGACCAGCCCATCGATACCACCTTCGGCTATGGCTTCCCCGATGTTGACGCCCTCTTCGCCGAAGGCGCCTTCCAGCACCCCTGAGAACTGGCCACGCAAGACCGCAAGCTTCTGCTCCACTTGCAGGATTTGCTTATCGAACTCCGGCGTTTCCCGTGTGACCCCGAGTGACCCAAAGCCGACCGTGGAGGCTTCGTCGCGCTTCTTTCGCAGGGTCTCCAGTTTCGACTCCGCCTCAGCGACGGCGACTGAAAGATCAGTCATCTGCTGGACAATAGTTGCCGCCGTGACTTCCTGGATGGCTTCACTGATTTCTCGCACGGCGTCCCGCATGCGGTTGAGCGCCGGGATCGAATTTTCGGCTCCGGTACGCACCTCATTGAAGCTATCGAACTCTGATGTGCGTTCGAGCGCTGCGTTTATGCTCTCGATGGAGGCCTGCGCTTCCTCGATCGCGCGCCGACCTTCGCGGGCATTCCTGCCGAGGATAACGAAGGCTGCGGCTGCGGCCGCAATGGCAAGCGTGGCCGGGCCGCCAATAACACTGAGGGCACTGCCCAGCGCCGTTGTTGCGGCTGTCGCAGCTCCGGCCGCCGTGGTCATCCCGACGAGTGACGCAATGGCTGAGCCCAGTGCGGCGGCGACGGCAGGCACAATTTTCGCCGCCAGCGGCAGGAGCGCACGGGCAGACAGGGCGATGATCGCCACGCCCAGAATGTCGGCGTTCTCTGCCGCAAGCACGAGCAGCTTTTGCAGGCTTTCCAGCGCAATGATGAGCCCGTCTTCCGCCCCGGCCTCGCCAAGGGCAAGCACCAGTTCCTCCAGGCGCGAGCGTGTGGCCAGCAGTGCGCCATTGAGGTTGTCATCCATGATCTTGGAAACACGCTCGGCGGTGCCACCAGCCTCGTCATAAGCGGCGGATAGTTCGCGAACCTTCGGGATAGAAGATTGCAGCACCTCGAAGGCGGGACCGCCACGGAGGCCAAAGAGCGTCATGGCGTCTGCGGTATTGATACCGGCATCAGCAAGGCGCTGTAGCGACTCGGCGAGTGAGCCTGTCGAGGAAAGAGCAACGTCTTCCATCTTGAGCCCGTACTTGGCGAGAACCTTCTCGCCCTGCTTGGACTGCTTTTCGAGGCCGATCATGACGCGGCGGAGGCCGGTGCCGGCCATTTCTGCCTGAATGCCAGCGTCGGATAGCGCGGAAACCGCCGCTGCCGTGTCTTCGATGCCGACATTGAGACCAGCCGCGATCGGCGAGACATACTTCATCGCCTCGCCAAGCTGGTTAACGTCCGTGTTCGAAGAGTTCGCCGCCTTGGCCAGCACATCGACCACGCGCGCCGTTTCGGAGACTTCCAGCCGGAAGCCCTGCAGGACGTTTGAGGCGATATCTGCCGCACGTCCAAGATCGAGATTGCCCGCCTGAGCAAGCTGTAGCGTGCCCTCGATCGATCCGAGAACCTGCTCGGTGTCAAAACCGGCACGAGCGAGGAACAGCATGCCTTCAGCCGCCTGTGTGGCGCTGAAGCGGGTTGTAGCCCCAAGGTCACGGGCTTTTGCTGTCAGGGATTCAATTTGTGATTCCGTGGCCTGCGTCACGGCCTGCACCGTGGACATGGCCTGCGAGAAGCCTGCGAGCACGCGGATGCCTGCGGCAGCGCCGGCCGCCAGAGCCAGCGCCGAAGCAGCCCCTGCCAGCGTGCGGCCCATGTTGTTCGCCGAGGTGCTGATATTGTTGAACGCCTGGACGTTGCGGCGCTCTGTCAGCCCGGCCGACCGGCGCATGGAGTCCATGTGCTTGTCGAACTTGCGGTCAGCACCGGCGATCTTGCGCTCATACTCGGCAACGCGGGCCTCAAGTTCGACGATGACTGAATCTGCACGGACGGCCATTATTCACCGCCCTTCTTGGACTGCCGCTTCTCGCGCATCTTCTGATCGAACAACTTTTCGGCTCGGGCAACGGCTCGCAGATAGGGAGCCATGCTCTGCTCAATCTCATGCAGAATTATAGATCTAGAGCACATAGCTACACCTTTCCGCCCATCAGGCAGGTTTTTGGTTTGTTCACGGTGTCGATTGGGGTAAGGTAGCGAACCCGCCCCGGCGTTGGCGCGCCAAAGCGGGTTCTGACCAATCAGCCTATGTGGAGGCTCTCATGGCTACTTCCCGAATATGTTCTATCGACGGCTGCGGCAAGCCGGTTAAGGCGCGAGGTTGGTGCAAAGCCCATCATCTACGCTTTCTTCGGCACGGCTCCCCTACGGCTGGCGGCCCCATGCGCAACCACAATCATGGCCCGGTTTGCTCGATCAAAGGGTGTGGCAACAAGCATATAGCCAAAGGGTTATGCCAAGCCCACTACACTCGAAAGTCTCGATCCGGCTCCGCCCAAGCGACAAAGCCACTTCGAACCAGCCCGGGAGAGCAACTTTCGTTCTTCGCACGGGCGCTGCGCTCAGACACTGACGAATGCATTCTGTGGCCTCACCAGAAAACAAAGGACGGTTACGGTCGCCTTTGGTTATTCGGCCGTCCGGTGTTCGCTGCTAGAGCCATCTGCGCCCAAACGCGCGGCGCTCCGCCGGACGAAAGCTGGCATTCCGCTCACTCCTGCAATCAACGCGCCTGCATAAACCCTCGACACATCAGCTGGAAATCTCCGTCGGAAAACATGGCCGACAAGGTCGAGCACGGCACCCATCAAGTAGGCGAAGTGAACCCACATGCCAAACTGACCGAAGAGCAAGTGCTGGAGATGCGCCGCCTTAGGCCCTCCCATTCTCTTTCTCAGCTCGCGGACATCTTCGAAGTGACGCCAACGACCGTAAGCCGAATAGTGCGCAGACTTGGCTGGACACACATCTAGACCCTCACATCGGGCAGGTTCATCGCCCGGATGCGGTCAAGCGCGCCGTCGAACTCTTCATCTGTCGGTGCGTCGGCGTCGGCGGGCTTCATGAGCTTGTTGTGCTCGGCGATCATGCCTTGCCACTGCCAGAGCGTGAGGTCTTCGATGTCTTTGGGCGGGATGCCTTTTTCGAGGCCGACCGCGTAGCAGGCGACGAGGTTGAGGTATCCGTCCCCGCCGCCTCCTGCTTTTTTGGGCTGTCCGCCTCCGGGGCCGTCTCCGCGACCTCGTAGCCTTCGACACACGCGCCGAGGATAGCGAGGGCGTGTTTGTGCCATTCCGCCAGCGGCCACTGATCGCAATAGCGGTCAATGAGCTTGCGGGCGTCCTGCGCGTCCATGCCGCCGCCGATGAGACCAAGCCTGACGGTCTCGATCAGATCGACGGCATGGTAATCGCCGGTGAGACAGACACGCTTCCAGATCGTACCGATGGGGCTGCCGCAGCGTTCTTCCAGCTCCGCGATCCGTTTGAGCGGGAGCCGGAAGAGGTAGTCTGCGTCTGCGAACTCAAGCGTGACTTCGCAGCTTCGATACGGTCCCGGCATTAGCTGTTGCCGGCCGTGAAGCTCGGTTTTCCGTTCATCGCGATGCCGATGCTGACATTCGCACGCTGGCCGCGCGAGAAGGTCTGCTCGTATTGCGTCAGGATCGCGGGGGCCTCGTAGTAACCGCCGCCCTCACCGGAAGGCAGGTCGATGAACCAGCGGACATTCTTCTCGCCGCCTGCCATCACCCAGTCATCCCAGATTTGTTTCGCGTCCTTGTCGAGCACACCGGAGCCGGAGAGCGTCATCTGCTTGGAGACCTCATCCGAGATCAGCCAGGACGGAAGGTCCGGGTCTTCACAGTCGGGAATGTTGGTCGTGTTGCTCTCGATGTTCACCGTCATGGTGAGTTCGGTAAAGCCACAGGGTGCTTCGAACGTTTCGGACGAAGCACCGTCGCCCAGCATGATCATTGCCGAGCCGAACTTGATGGTTTGAGCCAGAGCCATAAATGGGCATCCTTCTATTGGGCCGCGCCGCTTCACAGCGGTGCATCACGAGGCTGCCCACACCTCATGTCGTTGAATCCTGCGCCTGGGCCGGGCGAGGTCTGCTATCCGGTGGTCACCACCGAAAATTCGATAACTGCGTGGTAGTCGGCGCTCTCGTCGCCATCTTCGAGGATCTGCGTGCGCTCCCAGTCGAGCGAGACGAGACCGAGATCGTTTTCAAGCGGCAGCTGATCAGAAGACAGGGCTTCCACGATGACCGCCGCCAGTTCGGCGCAGTCGCTTTCATCTGGACCGCGTGCGAACGCATGCACCGTGATCGCGCTGTCGCTGCCACCCTGCCCCGTGGCCTCATAGGGCCGCGTGTCTGGCACACCGTAGCGAATGAAGGGCCATGCCGGATTGTCGGGCACGCGCCGGCCATAGATGCGGGTTGCGGTCACAAGATCGGTGACGGCCGAGACGCTGCGCAAGTGCGCGACCACGGCCCGGCGCAACGGGAGGGAATGATCAGTCGGCGTCACGGTCTGCCGTGCCTGTCAGCTTGCCGAACATGGATTGCTTCTTCGGGGTCTCGTCTTCGGTCTCGTCGGTGAGGAAGACTTCGGTGGCCTCGGACTCGGTTTCAGACGTGTTGTCCTCTTTCGAGGTGCGCTTGCCTTTGCCTGCCGCTTCGGCGGCTTCGACGCAGGCGAGCGGAACGTTGACCTTCTGGCCAGCCTTGAAAGACCGCATGCCACGGCGCGAAGGGCGCCAGTTGAAATCATCTGAGAATTTGCACCACATCGTGGCTATCCTTTCCTGTTCACGCGGTTGACGCCCGCGCGGATGTTGACGGTGTATTGCTGGCGAACGGTTCGAGCGGCGGGGCGCATGAAGGGGCGCTCTTCCATAGTGCTCGTGCCATACTCCAAGGGTACGGAATGGTCTGCTGCAGACTCCGCGACAGCCTTCAGCGGACCGGTTCGCCGCGCGGTGGTCTTTTCGGTGAGAGTGCCTTCATCCTTGTTCGGCGGCTCTCCGGGCCTGGACGGTATGTGCCCCTTGCCCTGAATGGCGTCCTTCGCAATCAGGACGTGCGCCTCTGTGCGCACTTTATCGGCGGCTTCGAAGACGCGCTTGCCCAGCTCGTTGACGAGTTCGCGCCCGCGCATCTGCTTCAGGTGCTTGCGGTGGCGATTGACGCCCTTGAACTTAGCCATTGGTCGGCCTGCCCTGGATGGTCCATGCGGCCTGTGCCGGGTCTTCCTCGATCGCCTGAATGGAGTAATCCTGCCCCCGGATCGTGATCTTGCTGTCGAGGTCCGGTGTGAGCGCCACATCCTTTTGCAGGATGATCAGCTTCACATCCGTGGATGGGATGCCCGCCTGCGCACGGGTATAGGCGCTGTAGGCCTCGACCATGCCCTTTGCGGCGGCGGTCTGTTCGGTTTCGGTGAAGCCGCCATAGCCGTCATCGGCGAGCGTGACTTTCGTGATCGTCGCATCCAGCAGAAGCGGGGCGAAGACGCTGCCGAAGACTTCCTTGAGATCACCACCGAGAAGACCAGCCATCAGCTGGACCCTCCGAGGGCGACAACTCCCGGCACATTGCGTTTCAGGATTGCCAGAAACCTCTTGCCATAGGTCGTGAGATTGTACGTGCTGGATGCTCCGGACCCGCCGCTTTCGCGCTCCAGCTCGAGCGAGCCGAGCTTCAGACGGTGGAAACCCTGTAGCTGCGCTTCACGGGTCGCGCCGAGGCCATCCATGGTGAGGTCGTGAGCAGCATACAGGCTCTCGGCTTCCTGCCGATCGTCGGCAAGCCACGAGGAGTCGACCACCCGGCGCGCCCGGCCAAGCGCTGCCGTGATGACATCATCATCGACGGCAGCAAAGGCCGGGAAACGCGCCTTGAACGTGGTTGCATCGGCGGGCGTGTAGGCCATGGCCTATTCGTCCTCGCCGTCTTTCTTGTCCTCGGACTTCTCGTCTTTCGAGGCAGAGGCCTTGGAGGACTTCGAGGCAGAGGCTTTGACCGGCGTAATGGTCACATCATCGCGGGCAAAGGCTTCGATCTGTTCGTCAGAGAACTCGTGTTCAACCTCGATGGTTTCGGTTGTGCCGCGCCGCACTTCATGCGTGCCGCCGAAGACCTTGAAGGCCTTTCCGAACGGCGAGTTGTTCTCGATCTTGTATTTCGGCATGGGGTATCTCCTGAAAATGGAAACGGGGGCACGATGGCCCCCGTCTCAGTCACCTGCTTAGGTGTTGCCGACCGCCTTGCGGAGAACAGCAGGGCGCTGACAGAAGTAGAGCGGGTACGAGTATTGCTCGCCCCGCGTCCACGCCTGACGATCACGGTCGAGGACGTTGATCGCATAGGTGTTCTGACCAGCGGTATTGACGAACGGCCCGAACTCGGCCGGCGCCATCGCCTTTTTGAAGACGCCATTCGCCCCGACCGGGAAGAACTTCGCTTCGTTGGCCGCAATCGCAACGGACGAATTGTCGTCGGTGCCGCGATAGTTGTGCCAGGTGATGCCGCCGAAGGTGAACGCACCGAAAGCGGTGTTTTCGCGAAGATCGGCTGCAGCCGCCCAGTTCTGGAAGGTCTTCTCGACATTCGGATGCGAGATCAGATTGTCGTAGAAGGTATCGCCGACGAGGGCATGCACGGTCGTTTGAGACGTGAATGCTCCCTTAGAAGAGCGAGCCATCGCGCGCGTCACCGCATGGCACTTGCCGCGAACGTCGGTGCCGTCAGTGGTGAGAGCGAAGTCGATGGCCGCCGCTTCGCTGACGCCGAACTCGGTGAAGTAGTTATAGATCACCGTGCTGCCGTCAGCATCGAGCAGCTTGCCCTGCAGCGCGCCGAGGCGGTGGAACTCGTGGGTGAGCTCCATGTCGTCGGTCACGCGGGCCATGCGGCGCAGATATTCGGACTGCACCTGCATCAGCTCGGTTTCCGAGCCATACTGGCGGATGCCCTGGACTTCCTCGGCATAGAGCGTGAAGCCCTTGGCGAGGCGGGTCGTCTGGAGTGGGACAGCACGGCGGCTATCCTTCACCAGCTCTTCAGGCGGGGCGCCGGTCGGCGAGGACGGGATGAGCGAGAGAGTGCCCTCGCGTTCGTCAACGAAGACAGTGCGCGTGCGCACCGGCATGGGCTCGAAAATGCCCAGCTCGCCGAGCAGTTGCGGTTTGTAGTCGGTTTTCTCAACAGCGCCGGTCAGCGAAGTCATGCTGAACGCAGAGCTGTTGAACACATCCATGGATGCCATGATGAAAGTATCCTTCTATGGGAAGGGCGCGCTTCTCAGCGGGCCAGTCGATTGCTAGCGGACGATGATGCCCTTGGTGGCGAGCGCCGCGTTGGCGGTTGCCTTGGCTGTGTCGTCGGCTTCATCCACGTAGGTGAGATGAGCGCCCACGACTTCGGCGTCACGCTCGATGAGCGTAACGACATGATCGACAGCCGAGCCGGTGTCGTTCACGAGCGTTTCGTAGAGAAGCGCCTGGTTTTCCAGATCGCCGGAGGCGAAGCTGAAGTCCGGGTTGACGTACTTCTCGGCAGACGTGTCGTAGCCAAGGATGGTGCCGGCTGCGAGCGTGGTGTTCGCAGGAACGACAACCGTGGCGGCGCCGCGAGAGCGATAGTTGTTCGCTTCCGAGACGAGGAATTGCGCGTTACGAGCGCCTTCGGTGAGTGCCATGGGTTATGCTCCCTTCTTGGCGTTGACGCCCGCACGGGCAAACACGTCATCACCCCAATCGGAGAGATCGACGACTTTCGAATCCTTGATGCCGTCAGACAGCGGATTGCGAGGCTTGGCATCAGCCGTGAGGTGGTCGAACAGGCCAGCGACATAATCGTCGGACTTGTCCTTGACCTTTTCGTCGCCGAGCTTCGCGGCCACGGCCTGCTTCTTCAGGTCCGCATTCGAGACGCCGTCCGTCTTCAGGTTCGGCGCAATGGCCTTTGCCTTGGCGACGATATCGGCGCGGTCGGCGACCATCTGGTCGAGCTTGGCGTCATCGAACTGCTTCGACTTCAGATCCTCGATCTCGGCGTCTTTCTTGCCGAGTTCGGTATCCTTTGTCTTGACAGTCTGGTTCGCCGTGTCGAGCTGCTTCTGCAGGTCGGCAATCGCCTTATCAGCGTCGGCGAACATCTTCTGGATGATCGGGGCAGCAGCTTCCGGCACATTGACCGGCAGCCCGTCCCTGATGATTTGAGTGGTCTTGTCGGTCATGACCGATTCCTTTCGTTCGTGGTTTTCCACTACAGGGCAGATGCCCCAGCTATGCGGATCGTCATCGCCGATCCTGCATTCCGAGCCAGCGCGGCCGCGCGAGACTATGGCGATATGATCAGCCACAATCGCGGTTTGCCGCGCCTGGTAAGGTGTTCCGTCCGGGGCGACGCCATCTTCCCAGACAATGTTGGTTGAATAGCCGACCGACAGCTCGCGCTTGCCGTCGCTCACCGCTTTCACGGCTTCGGCATCAGTGATCTTGAGACCAATCTTCAGGTACTCGCCATCTCGCAGAACCTCGTCGCCGGTCGTGCCCTTGGCGAGTTTCGACCAGTTGTCAGCGTTCACCCCGGAGGCGGGATGATCGAGCGTGATTGGGATTTTCGAGAAGCTTTGAAGCGAAGTCTTGGAGAAGACTTCCGCCTCGTCACGGTAGACGTTCACGGTGGCGAGTTCGGGTTTCCCCATCTCGCTGCCTCTGTATACCTGCACGCCCGTCCGAGCCGTCCGGGCGTTGGCTTCAAGGAAGCCGCGATCGTTCACTCGGGCGTCGCCGAGCGTCACGCTGTCAGTGATTTTCATGATTGGTCTCCGGGTCCGTCCAGCGGTTAGGCTGTTGGGTTTCTTCGGTTGCCTGCTTGCTCTTTCGGGGTCGCCCAACGGCAATTGGACGGCTCGTAATCGCCATCATTATCGATGCGGTCGATAGAATATGATGGGCCGGGTTTCGGCCCCATATCCTCGTAGAATGCTTCGAAGCTGTTCAGCCAGCGGTCACAGACTTTGATCCCGCGCCCGCCGTATCTTTCGTAGTTGTGCGCCGTCGGCGTGTTGCACCTGATACTTCAGGCCCGTCCAAGCATGATACTCGCTCGTCATGGTGCCGTCAGCCGTATGCTTATGGCGGGTCCAGGCCTCCCGCATCTTGGGTGCCGTTTCCCGGTGAACGTCAGCCGAATAGCAGCCGCAGCTCTTGGTGCGGCCCTGTAGCAGGCTGCAATAATAGACATCCACGATCTCACCGCATTCGCAGCGACACCTCGCATAACGCTTTTTGCGACCGTCAGCATGAACGACTGGCGGCGCCTCGCCGATGACCTCAAGGCGGGAGAAGTGAGTTTCACCGCGCAGCAGTTGTGATATTGGTTTTGCAGCCATTGGCATGGGTTCGCTCCATGTTGATCGGTCAGAGCCGCTTCGGTGTTACCAGCACCTGGCGGCTCGTTTACTCTAGCCCTTTCCATCCTCGGAACAAAGAGTGAATTATCTCCAGTGCTCGCGCACCCAGTCGAGGTCGCAGACGGGCGCCTCGTGCATTTTTTCAGGCCCGTGAAAATAGACGATCCGCGCATCCCCCAGCCCATGCGGCTTGACGTGGACCTTGTAGCTCAGCACCTGCCCCGGAAAGAGCATGTCCAGTACGTCAGGGCTTTGCCGGCGTATCCATTCCATGTCGTTCTGCCCGCGCCAGCGGTCATAGACGTGGGCATGCCCGGCAGGGACCAAGGCCACCCCGTTGCACACCCGAGAGGGCCAGTATGGATCGAGCGGCACGGCGATACGCTCCGCGGTGAAGCAGTATTCCGCCAGAGCATCACAATTGCCGGTGACGATGGTATCCAGCCCGACGAGGATCATGGGCCGATTCAGCCGGTAGGGTTCGATGCAGTCGCCATATCCCGGCGTCCGGTTGGTCATGAGCCTTTGTGTGATCGGCTCGCCGAAGTCGCGCTCCCGGTCAGTGAAGCAGATGAACTCGAAGGGCGCAGTCAGGTTGCGGGCGAAGCCGCGGTATAGCTTTTCGGCCCAGCTTTCGTCATAGGCCTGGCTGAAACTCTTGCTGTTCTGGTTGCTGTCCCAAAGGAGGGTCGCGACGACGAGATCAGGCTGCAAAGCGCACCCGCCTATTCTGCCGGCTGATTTCATCTTCCATCGTGATCGGCCGCATTTCTCCGTGCTTCATCCAGACATGGCAGGCAGGCACATCCTTGGACACAACCGATCCGGCACCGATCATGGCACCGACGCCGATGCGGACACCCGGCAGGATGACGCTGTTCGCGCCGATGCTTGCATCAGGCTCAATGATGATGGCGGGGCGATCCTTGTAGGCCGACACATCGAACCCGGTCTTCCCGGCGCGCGGCCAGCCATCGTTGCAAAGCGTGCAATTCGGGCCGATGAAGACCCGGCTGCCGATTTGAAAGCCCGGCCCAGCGGCCAGATTATGGGCGATGACCGTCTCGTCACCGACTGTTGACCCATCGATACAGGCGCCGCTCGCAATCGAGCAGTCCGCCCCGATCACAGCGCCCCGGATCACCGAAGCAAATTGCCAGATGCGGGTGCGCGCCCCAACCGTAGCCCCCTCCACCAGCGCCATCGGATGGATGAAGGCGTCGGGGTGGATGGTCATTGCGGGTGCGTCTCCAGCCGCTTTGTAAATATCCAGCTCTCAACCACCTTCTGCGGACGCATGAAAGACTCGAACTCGATAGCTTTCCCGGATTGCTCTCCGATATCCATCGGCTCAGCCGCGTTTCTCTCGACCGTCAGATCATAATAGGGCGGGTCTTGACCCAGCTCGATCGCCTCGAAGTCTAGGCAAAAACATGTGATCTCCGCAACGGGCTCAGGACCGATACGGCTCGCGCCATTCGAGAAGTTACGCGTCACTGTCTTGGCCGTGAATAGCATCTCGCAGGCCCCAACGCGATCGAACAGCCCAGGAATCAATTGGTTGATCATGGCTGTATCGGCCGCCCCGAACACTTCGATCACGCCCTTCCGGTTCTCTTTTTCCGCTTCGTTTATTGTCTGTGTCATGTCGATAGCTTCTCTATTAATGGGAAGCAGCGCAGGGCAGAATTTGGCGTAGCGTTGAACACCTCGACCTTCCCTTCCAGCCGAACCGCCATCGCCTCGATCGAGGGAATGAAGTCGGCCTCGTACTTGTTCACCGGTGTCTTGACCCGGTGGTCATCGTGATAGTTGCCCGGTCGCATGTCGAAGCCGTGCAGGATGATGCGGGCCGCGCCCATCAGATAGGCGAGGTTCAGCGCCATGGCTCCGCCACAGGCCCCGGCGAGTTTTTTCGGATCCTCACTCAGTGTCCCGAACTTGTCGTGTTGCAGCTCGATCACAGGCCACGCCAGTTCCCAGCCGCGCGGCTCCTGGAACTGGCGGATGACCCGGTATTTCGACCGGTTCAGATGAAGGCGCTCCCGGTTCCAGTCGAACCAGCGCCGGTCCATGACGAAGAGCACGTCAGCATCCGGGAAGACGTCGAGGCCCGCATTGTTCACCGCGATCACCGGATCAGAGCCGAGGGTGCGGATATCGAGGTCGTTGATGCTGGGACCGCCGCCGAGGATGCTGATAGTCTTTCCCCGGAATGCGTCGATCATCAGCCAATCCGCCCCAGCGCACCCGGCGCAATATTGATGGTCAGCCCGCCCTTGCCGTCGAACTGGACACTCCCGGCTTCCGACGCCGTGAAGACCGCCTCACGCGGCAAGCGCTGCGCCACATGCGCTGCAATCGCCCGGATATCGAAGCTGCCCTCGATCGAGACTGACGAGAAGTCGTCGGCCTCCACCATCATGAGGCGTGGAGCCTCGCCTTGCGAGCACTGGGCTTCCAGCGCTTCCATGATCGCGGCGGTGATGTCTTCCAGCTTCATGTGATCCTCACGGCAGCGGCGGCAATGGCGGGATGAAGTCATCCTCGTAATAGGTGCTGTAGAGTCCCGAAAAGCGGCGGGCCTCCGCCTTCAGTGAGTGCAGCAGGTAGACCAGCGCATCAATCCGCCCAGCGCGGGTGGTTGCGGCGGCATAGTCCTGTATGTGCTTGTCGAAGCCGCGCGTTCCCATGAACGGCCGGCGCTTGTTCGTGACCGTGGTCATCTTCAAGCCGATGCCGTTCAGCGCGTTCTCGTTTCCATCTCGGGCCTTGCGGACAATTCCGGGCGATATCGTGCTGAGATTGGCGACAACGCTTTCCAGCGCCTCGGCCTCCGCGATCTCGGCAGAGGCTCCACCCAGCCCTTCACCGCCCTTGCCCTTCATCGGGTGCTTTTCCGGTAGCGGATCGACCGGCGCCGTGGCCGGTGCGTCGGCTTCGGCAACCTGCCCTTCCGTGGCCCCGTTATTATTCTCGACATCCACCACTGGCTCCGACACGCATCCGCAGTTCCCAACCCCGGCTGTTCCTGCTATGTACCAACCTGAAGCAGTTTGGAAATTGTAGACATGTCCCTCCCAAGCCCGACTGACGCAGACCTCGACTTTGCTATATCGAAGCTCGACGCCGGCGAAACTCTCAAGGCGGTTGGCACCATGGTCGGGTTCCATCCCGATTGCTTGTCCAAGCACCTCCGATCCAGGCGCGGATATCGGGTCAGCCGTTTCGGCCGCCGCCCTAGTAACAGCATACAGTACGATGAGGCGGAAGCGATCCGGGCCTACCTTTCTGGCGAGTCCGTCAAATCGCTCAGCGATCGCCTCGGCCCCCAGCGCAAGACCATCACCGACATGCTCAAGCGCAATGGCGTACCAATCCGAGGCGCGGCTGAGGCCGGGCGCATCGTCTGGGATCAGATGACGCCAGAAGAGCGCTTCAAGCAGACGGAGGCTGCGCACGCGGCTGTCACGGGCACTAAGAGACCAATGCGGCAGCGTCTTAAGCGCGCCCGCACGTTTGAGGCCAATGAGAGTCGCATGGGCATGTTCGAAGACACGCTCCGAGACGCCCTGACTGATGCAGGCTGTGATTTCACGCCTCAGGCCGCCATCGGCGTCTACAACGTCGATATTCTCGTCAGCAATAACGTCGCCGTGGAAGTCTCCCGGTCGCACATTCACCGATACCGCTCCAAGAATGGTTTGGCCCGCTGCAAACACCTCGCCGATCGTGGGCTCTCGCTGTTCTATGTATACATCGCCTGCATGGAGGCTGCTGAAGCTCGGTTGAGCGATATAGTCGCCGACATTCAGAGCCTCAGCCGGCTTCCAGCCGGTGTTCGTAAGAATCGGGTGGTTCGCTGTACAACTTACTCTTTCGCCCGCTTCCGTAACGAACTCGGTCAGATGGCCGCTGTGCCAACGGCGCCAGATTTTAAGTACATCGTCATGGATGCTGACTGGTTGCCCTGATGGGAAACAGTAAATCGCGATGCCTGGCTCATCCCCCAGCGGTTCGCCGAGCTTGTAGATGCGCCCCTCGCGCGCCTTGTGAGCCGGACGGAAACGGCGTTTCTGACTATGTCGCCAGCGATAATGCTGGACGCCGGCCTCGGACATCCGGATCCGGGTCAGCTCGCCATTCAGCTTCTGTGCCTGGTCGACTGCAATCGTGTTCGCGCGGCGCCGGGCGATGCCAATACGCTCGGTCAGTTCCTTCGCAATCTTCTTCCGGGGCTTGCCCTCGGCGAAGCCGCGCCAGACCGTATCGGCAATTTCCTTCTTCGTCTTCGCGTCGACATCCTTGACGAGGTTGGCGATCTGGCTCTGGAAGGCCTTCACCCGCGCCGCGTTTTCCTTGCGGTCGATGAAGGGAAACACGTCGATGCCTGTCCCGGCCTTGACCGCATCCGCCCAGCGCTGTTCATGCCACTTCAGGGCGTCCAGCACCCAGCCGCGAACTTCCGCATCGACCGTGACGGTCGCGCCGGCGGCCTGCGCCTCTGCTATCCTGATCGCCTCGGCCAGGTCGTCGCTCTCATCATCGCGGGTCAGCGTGGACATGGCCTGACCGTAGGCCGGGCGTATCCGGTCGATGACCTGCCGCTCCCATGCCCGCACCGGTCGCACCACGATGCGGTAGAGATCCCGCTTCAGCGTGTCCGTGATCTCGATGCCGCGAAGCACGCGGTTCTTGCGCAGGCCTTCCTGCCGGGCCAGCTCGGCGAGGTCAAAGCTCATGACCGTTTGACGAAGCGCCCGCGTGCGTCACGGGGGAGCGCGTCCTTCGTGTTGGGGCGCCAGCTATCGACGAACTCCTCGAAGATTTCCGGACCAAGCTCAATCCTGCCGGTGAACGGCTTGACCTTCGACAAGTCCATGTCGCCCGCGCCCTCATAGACGATCGAGATGTGAGGCTCGAAGGACGGGAAGCTCCATTCCGCGCCAGTCTTGCGCTTGATGTCTTCGTGGCGCCAGGAAAGTTCCGACGATGCGAAGTGCAGGACGACCGCGCCCTTGTCGCCCAGAGGCTCGACGATACGAGGACCGCCGGGCGGTACGACGAGCTTGCCGTCGCGCTCCTGCAGGAATGTGTCTGAGGCCTTCATCCAGTCAACGGGGCTTTTCGAATGCATAATCGTTACATGCATGTCGTCGGCTTCGAGCGGGTTTTCGAAGCCCTGCTCTTTCGCCCACTTCACGATCTCGCCAGCGTTCAGCACCTTCCGGTACACATACAGCGTCCTTGGCGCCGCATCGGCCGCTTGCGTCGGATCATCTTCCGGGTCTGGATCGACCGGCGCATCCGGGTCCGGGTTGTTCGGGTCGCCTGCGTTCGGGTCGAACTCGGGCGTCTCCGCCTCGTACTCTTCCATCGCGTCTTCGAGGCCCGGCCACTGGCCGCTTTCGATCATCGCGTTGATCAGTGCCTTGCCCATGGGGGCGGTCGGGATGAGGCCGGAGGAAGCGTTCTTGGCGGCGGCTTCCGAGCGTGTCTTCTCGATCTCGGCGAGTTCCTTCGCATCCTTTTGAAACAAAGGAGCCCAGTTGTAATGAAGTTCATCGGGGCGGTCATTCAGCGCCGACCGGATCATGACCTCGTCGAGCCTGTTCAGCTTGGGCGTAAGGGTGAGTTCCTGTTCGGCGCCGATGCGGTCGTAATAGTTCTTGAGGTCGCTTTCGCCGGTGGCGCTCATGCCGGCCGGGGATTGGCCGAGAAAGCGGGTCGCCGGGATATCCGCCGCACCGGACACCACCAGCATGTATTGCTGCAGCACTTCCGGGAGCTGGGCGAAGCTGACCTGCTTCTGTTCGTACTCTTCACCGCCCGCGAGCAGCAGCGCGTTGATGGTCGACTTGATCGTCATCGCTGTGTGCCAGCGAGTGGTTAAGCGCTGCGTGCTCTCTGCCGTGGAAAGGTGCTCGGCGAGGTCGGGAATCTTGACCACGTCCACCTTCGCTTCACTCAGAAGCTGGGCGATGGACTGGCTGGCCAGGGCAGCATTCTTCACTGCATCCACAATCGCCTGCAGGACGCTATCGCCCCACGGGTCCACCTTCCGGCGCTGACGGTTGGCGCGGCGGGCGCCGGTCAGCGGAATGACGCGAGAGGGGTGGATCTGATAGGCGGCGCCAACATCGGTGTTCAGATTGTAGGTTCTTGGCTCGCCATACCATTCGTCTTCGGGGTCGCGGCGCATCTCGCTGGATGTCAGCTCGGACTTGTCCATGACATGGACGTAGCGGAGATCGCCCTGCTTCACGGTTTCCGGCCGGAGCGGGGAAAGTGGGTCATCGTCGCGCACGCCCATGACAAGGGCAGCGCCGCCATAGAGGCGGCCGAGGATCATCGCATCGAGCAGCTTGGATTTGAGCCCGAGGCGCTTTTCCTCTTTCTCGATGGCCGTGATATGGTCGGCCTCGGCTTGCCAGTTACGCCAGGCGCGCACGCTGTCAAAGGCGGGAATGTCCACCGCCTTGCGGGCCATCCAGTCGCTGCCATACATGGCTTCGAGCTGGTCGGGCTGCAGGATGTTCAGGTAGAAGTGTGAGCCCGTGGTCTTGTCGTCAGGCGTGCCGAGCCCGCTCTGGAAGCTGCGGAGGCTGTCGGCGGCAATCATATCATAGCCCATGTCAGACCCAATCCAGCGTATAAGGTGCATCACCAAGCATCAGGTCGCTCAGCGCCCAGACAGCAGCATCGAGCCTGTCGGGAGAGCCATCGCCCATGTACCCGTCGCTCGTCATTGCGCACATCTGGTCTTCGAGTTCAGTCAGCCCGCCGACATGGCGGACCCGTCCTTGTTCGTAGAGGGCGGCAACCGGCTCGGCCCGAATGACCTTGCCCCGGCTGGCGACCACTTCCTTGTAGCTCACCGACTTATCGACGGTGCGGATGACGTGCTCGACCATGGCCCCGCCATAGTTCCGCTCAGCAACCACGCGATCGGCGCCAAACTCGTTATAGGTATCGACCGTGCGCCGCCCCCAGCCAGCCGGGGAAAGGTCGCATGTCCTGTCAGCGAGAATGTAGCCGAGACCATCAACACCGAGGCCAGCGGCCACGATCCCGATACTATCTGCCTTCTCGCCATCGGTTCCAGAAGCCCCGGACGGGTCGACCGCAACCACGATCCGCTTCATGTCCGGCAGGTCATTGCGCCACAGCGCTTCCTCGATTGTCTGCCTGGTCCAGAGCGCCCCCGGCACATCGTCCAGGACTTCCGCGTTCAGTTCCTGGCGGCCGAGGCGTGTGCCCTCATACTTCGCCAACACTGCCGCCCGGAAGGCCGGGGCAAGGTTGGCCAGATTGTCATATGTCCGACCGCGACTGACGCAGGTCGTTTTCGACTTCAGCAATTCGCGGATCAGGGGCAGTGGTCGCGGCGTCGTCGTCGCGCAGACCTTCGGGCGATTACCAAGCCGCAGCCCGAACATCGCCATGTCCCATGCTTCCTGCATGTATTTCCATGCGGCCAGCTCATCACACCAGAGTGCGGCGTGCTGGGGCCCGCGAAGCCGGTCAGGCTCATCCGCTGAATACAGCGTTGCCATGGCCCCGTTATCCCATGTCAGCCGGCGCTTGGACGGCTCGAACAATGGACGGTCCCAGGGCGGCGAGATCGCCATGATACCGCTTTCGCCTTCGACCATGACATCACGGGCATCGGCAGCGGTCGGAGCGATCAGGCCGATGCGGCCAACCTCGTTCTTGATCTGGCGCACCCATTCGGCACCGCAGCGGGTCTTACCCCAGCCGCGTCCAGCAAGGGCGAGCCAGACCGTCCACCAGTCACCGGACGGCTCAAGCTGGTCGGGCCTTGCCCAGAACTCCCAGCGATAGTTGAGCGCCGCCTTCTCCTCAGTCGTCAGCTCCTTCAGGAGCGAACGCATCTGAGGCGGCGTCAGCGTATTTACTGAGCTTGTCATCAAGGGTCCGGGCAGCGTCCTTTATCGTGACGTTCGCATCCGTCTCAGTGCGGGCCGTGGTCCAGCCGTGATTGCTGGCAAGGTCCATCGGCAGACCGGGCGTATATTGATCTTTCGAGACCAGGCGCTCGGATCGGTCCATCTCGATGCGAAGTCTCGCCCGCGATACGGCGCAAGAAAACCGCTCATCCTTTTCGTAGTCGAGAAGGCTCTGGCGGCTGGCGAAACCAAGCTCATAGGCGAGGCCTGCGACAGTCGGGATGCGAGGCTTTTCCGCGTCGTCGCACTTATCGAAGTATTGCTCGACCTTGGCCTCGAAGAGGGCCGGGTCGTCATACAGGCGCGGCCTGCCACCCTTGTTCTTCTCGTCTTCGGCCATGATCTTTATCGAGAAACGTTAATGTTTCACCCTTTGATGTAGGTTTGCGAGTGTTCAGCCCGTGAAGCCAGAAGCCACAGGTTTATATTTCAACGCGAGTCACTGCCCCATTTGTGCCGACCGCGCTCATTGAAATCTTCGTAGCGGTAGTCGCCATTGTCAGGGATGATCGAGACTACAACGCGGACGATTTGCTCATCGATGTCTGCGTCGGGGCCATTCTGCTTTTTCAACTCGGCGTAAGCGTCATGGAAGCTGTCGAACAGCTGGTCTGTGAGAAGGCCCTGGCAGCCGTTGGCGAGCATGTATGCGGTATGCGTTTGAGTGATGTGCTGGATCTCAATGCGGTCGAACCACACGTCTTCGCCGTTATCCCAGTCTTCCAGCTTACGCTTCTCTCGCATACGCTCTCCGTTTCAGGTCATCACCGCCCGGCACATGAAGCCACGGTCGCTACAGGAGGGAGGGTGTCGGCCGGTTCGATCGCCGGGCGGTGAAGGGGGGAGCGGGCAGTCTCACATGCATTCTCTTAGCTCGCCCGCCCTATGTCATCGCATTTGACCTGTGGCGAGTACCCGCTGAAAATTGACCGGCAGTAGCGCCCAATCGGGTAGGCTCGTATTCGCGATGCGCTGCCGGGCCACATCGTATAGACGCCGCCCGGTGGTGATCAACTCCACCCTCTTGCGTCTTACAAGTCCCAGCCTGCCGTTAAACGGGGTGCTGGGGTGCCAGCGGATAACCGCTGACGACGTATCTGCGCCCATGGACCTATCCAACCGATTGGGTGGAACGCGCACCATACGGTGACAGTTCGGGCTTCTGGGCGACTTGCTCATTATCTGCGGGCCGGGCATTGCGTGACGGTCACTGGCTTCCCGGCTTCCGCTTCTATCCGACACGCTGCCGCAGATACGAAAAAGCGCCTGAGAGCGTGAGCCCTAGGCGCATTTCTGAACACTGAATTTATGCAGGTTCTCTATGTGTTCGTTTCGTGTGTCAAGGGGGTTGGGCTAGAGGTTGTGGATAGCGGGGTGGCTATACACTACGCATAGTGTGCGATACTTTCGGCTTCCAAAACCATGGCCACGCAGGGATCGCCCCTACCGTGCTGGACCAATGCAAGTGCAGAGCCTCTGACACCTCTCTGCTGAGATGCTCTTGCCTAATGTCAATTGTCCGCACGGCGGCGTTGCGCAAATCCACCCTTTTTCTAAGATGACTAAGCGAGTATTTCCGGTCTGCTTTTCTGGGATTTAAAGCGATGTCATTCTGGACCCTAGCTCGCAATACTCGGGCAAGACGGTCAATCCGCTCCGCCTTTCTTGTGAGCCGCTCTATCTTTGCCAGCAAAGGTCTAATCGATGGCGGGTGCTGTTCTGGACACCCCCTCAAGACTGCCCATATCGCAGCCGTCTTGCTAGCGCGGTATTTCCCCTGATCTAATACGCTCCACGGACTGCTGCAAAGGGCACTCTGGTCAAAAAGTGCCGCCATCCGAGACTCGCTAAAGGCTTCCGATGTGGTTTCATTGACGAAACGAGCAAGCGCGCTTCCTTCTCTGCCTTTCATGATTGTCACAGCAATACAGAAGTTATGAAAGCGCGGTGTTGTGGCTAAGAACGCATTGACTTCGTTAATCAGGCTTTCGGAAAAATTGTAGCATAGGTCAAGATTGGCTCCGGCAAGCACCCATCCCCTATCGGCGATTTTTTTGCCAACATCTCGCGCCGGACATCCAAAATACTTGACGCGAGGCCAGCGTTTCCGCCAGTGCGAAACAGCTATTAGCGCTGGATTCTCATCAATCGCAATGATGCGATCTTCTGGAATACCGTGCCGGATTGCGACTTCGATCTCCGCGCCCTCACGGGATGGTAAAAGCAGCCACATGGCGCGCGGGTCTGTCAAAAAGACACCGGCCTCATTCCCAATCGCAGACCATACTCGCTCTCGGTAGTCGGCCTTTTCGGGTGAGGTATATCCCGTTTTAGGGGCGCGCCGTGTGCAGTCGAGCGAAGCGGGAGGGAAACCGTCAGGCATCAAATCCTCCACATCCGCACCAGCGCGTCGAGGCCAATGCGAAGCCTGCGGACCTCGTGCGCTTTCGGGTGGCAGTTGTCGATGCAGACCTTCTCGATGATCCGCCGAACGTCGCCGCCACAGTCGAAAACACACTGTCTTGCCTTCCGCCAATAGTGCGCCGCCTTGCCGTCGTCACCAACCCATGCCGGGGCCGGTGAGCCGCCGATCCGTTCAGCCATGCGAGGCGACTTCGCTTCCGGAGACACGCCCGCCGCCCTGAGCGCGCGCAGACGGGCCGTCGCATACCGCCTGCCCGCCTCGGCCTGCTTCTGCGTGAGAACCTGGCTGACGGGCGATGCGAGGTGATCGAGCACGCAGTCTGTCTCACCAGCGGCGTTCTTCGATCCGAGCAACGCCTTCCTCCGCGCTTCAAGCTCCGGCGTCGGGCCGACACGCTCATCATGGCGGTGGACGCTGCCGTTCGGATAGCGCTTGGCTTTGAGGTTGCGTTTTCTGCCGGGTCTCTTGGCCAATGAGGGCCTCCGTAGGGTTGCTGTGGTCATTGTGCGTCCCCGTGAATCGTTTGTTTTGACGCCAGCCGAACCATCCCGTTCCCGACAAGCCAGCGCAGGATTTCAGTGGAATCGAAGCTCGCGCAGACATCGAGCCTGTCGCCGTTCTCTTTGACATTGAGAACGCGCCCAAGCGGCCCGGACCTTCCGGCAAGCCTGATGCGCTCTCCCGGCTTGAAGGCTATCGGCTTCGGGATCACGAGCAGGGCGTGAGGGCCAGCGAGGCAAAGTTCGGCAAGTCCCTTCACATCCATCATCCCGCCTCCACCGGCTCACGCCGTTTCGCAACCTCTCCTTGGAACCGGTACGTTTCGGCACCTTCGCGGATCTCAAATCCCGGTGAGTGGAGATCGTAGGCCAGCCCATCAGGACCGCCCGGCCCGGTATGGAAAGTCCTGCGCCACTTACCGTCACACCACTGCCGGATAGAGATTTCGCCGTGTCTCTTCATCGAGCAGCCTCCGCTTTAACCGGTTCACCCGTGAGGGCGTCGACGATGAACGGGGAAGCACCTTCCGCCATCAGGTCGTGAAAGTCTCTGGAGGCCTCTGCTAGCGTCCTGCGGCGATACCAGCACGGGCGGCCCGCATCGAACCACTGGACGTGGTATTTCCAGCCCATGCGATGCGCGAACGCCGTGTCTGGCAAATGCACTTTCATTGTATGCATGTTCAAAACCTCCCTGTCTTCGATTGAGCCTTCCCGCCCGGCCACCGCCCTGCCCCGGCAAGCGGAGCGGTAGAGCCCTTGTGCTCGTCGCAGAGCTGGCCCTTGCAGGTCTTGCCGCAGACCTTCGCCTTGCCCTCGACAATGATGGTGCGCTGGCAGGAGCCGGTTGGCGGGGTTCCCCTATTCCGGGTCCATGGCTGGATGATGCCAGTGTGCGGGCCGTGAAGTGTCTTCATGATGCCAGCCCCAGAGCTTCGAGACGGTCTCCGATGGCTTCATCAACCGGCTGGCAGAAAATGGCGTCGGGGTATCTCTCCTTCGCCGCTTCCTTCGCATGCATGATGGTGGTGTGGTCCTTCATGCGGAAGATGCGGGCGATGCGTGGATAGCTCATCTCCGGGTATTTCCAGCGGATGTAGGCCATGCACCATTGACGCGGCCAGACGTTGTAGCGGGCCTTGCAGCGGTCGAGGACGCGGGCTTTCGTGATCGGCTCGGCTGCTATCGCGCCAGATGCGTTTGGCCGGCTGAAGTACAGCGACGCCGCATCGAGGGCCTCGGATAGCAGGCGGTCTTTCGGGGTCTGGGGAATGTCGAAGGCCATCAGATTTCCCCCAGCGCGATCATGTAGGTTTCGAGCAGGGACTCCGCTTCCTGGCGCTCGTCGCGGTCCTGCTTCCGAAGCTTCACCACAGACCGCAGCGTCTTCGTGCAGTAGCCCATGGCCTTTGCCTCGGCGTAGACATCCTTGATCTGGTCGGCGACTTCCTTCTTTTCCTCTTCGAGGCGCTCGATACGCTCAACGGTCAGCCGCAGCTTTTCGCGCGCAGCCGGCGCCAGACGATCCGGGTCGAAGGGCGGCTTTGTGCCGAAGTCCTGATCGCCGAACATTTCAGCGGCCTGATGAAGCTGGCTGCTGGTGAAATGGACCGGATCCTGGCCCGGCACCTGAAGGCTCATTTTGTGGTCGTCAGGCATTGGTGTCTCCTCCTGTCAGTAGCGCGATGAAAATGGCGGTGTATGCGAGCCAGATCAGAACGGCCGGCCAGTCGATGCGGCGGGTCATGATTTCCCTCCCTCGATTGCTGTGAATTTGGGCGATGGCTTGTCCGCCTTCGGCTTCCTCGATCCGATCGCCAGGGTGAGCCCTTCGGCTCGAAGTTCGCGAGAGAGGCTTTCGGAAAAGCGGTCCTGCGCATACTTGCCGGTGACGTGGAACGTCCCGTCATCCCATGCGGTGATGCAGCCTATGAGGCCTTCGACTTCGCTCGCGGCGTGCTCCGTTACCGCTGCGGCGCGTAGCCTCTCCAAGGCAAGCGCGCCGTCAGGCGGTAGGTTCATGGTAGAACCTGTAAGGGTTCTACCAGAACCTTCTGGTTCTGGTATGCCATGCGTTTGCTTTGGCAAATCGCTGCGTTTGTCAGGCTCTTTTTTCTTTGTTTTCCGATGCTTGGCGGCAGCACCTGCTTTTCCTGCTTCCGAACGTGCCCGAACTTTGTCGTTAGCTTTGACGTATTCGGCCAGCAGGCGCTTCTGGTAGTACCGGCCCCGACGTGTGCTGAAAAACTCCTTGAGGATCGGCACGACCGCGTTCTGATATTCCTCCGTGTTCACCCGCAACTTGCGAGCGATCCACTTCGGGTCAGTCGGGATCGTACATCCGGGGGTTTCCCAGCACAGACGAAGGAGACGGAAATAAGCGCCCTCTTCTTCCAGAGAAAGGTGAGCGACGGCACTGCCGAACGCATCGAGATAGAGCGGGACGTATGGAAGCTTAGCCATTGGCGCGCCTCCAGTCGTCGATCAGGAATGCCTCAACGGTTTTCGATACGTCCTTGGCGCACTCGGCCGGCTTGTTGTGGATCTCGGACCCAGTGAAGCGCAGGACGGTCCAACCTTTTTGGGTCAGTAGTCGATCCTTGGATCTGTCTCGTGCGGCCTGCTGCTTTGTGCGCTCGTGAAAGTCATGCCCGTCGCACTCAATGGCAACCTGGAGCGCCGGGCCGTTCCAGAGCGGAGCCTTAATGGCGAAATCGACGCGGAACCGGCCAATCGGATATTGAGCAATTATCTGAAGGGCGGCGGGCAGAACGGCGAAGTATTTACGCTTCTTGCCACTGACCCAATCATATTCCATGAGATTGCCGCGCTGGGCAGCCAGTGCGTAGGCGAGCTTGCATTCGATTGGGCTCTCGCACTCGTGCAGCAGGGCGCGAAGCCCCTCTACCCGCTGAGCCTCAAATTCTTCTACGAGGTTAGGGAGCATGCCTTCTTCGAATGCGTCGACCATGTCGTCTATTTGTTCAGCGGTAGGTTTCACGCAGCCTCCTCGGCGCGTTCAGCGCCAGTGTTGGGGTCGATTTCGGTAAGGGCGAACTGGCATGAGCAGTCGCGTACGTTCGGGTGGCGTTCGATGGTGATGCGCCAGGTCTTGGAGTCGTCGGGGGTGACGCCGTGCTTGACGAGCAGATCGCTGATCGCTTTCTCGCGGTTCCCGATATCGCCCCTCATCTTCACCGGCAGGCGGATATGCAGGGCGAACGGGCCGATCACCGGGGGAATGCGCGCCGTCTCCAGCACCCAGCCGGCATGCTCGATCCATGCCTTGTAGTCCGCGGACTTGTGGCGGCGGGCCTTGCCGGGGAACATGCCATTGACCGACGGCGGGATGGGGAGCGTGCGGAACCTCATCCCCCAATCCCCAGCATCCAGTTCACCAGCTTCACCAGAGTGGCGAAGACAGCGATTGCAGAGACGAGGCAGAGGGCCGCGCCAACGCGGACGTGCCAGGGGTGTTCGATGCGGTTCATGATGACGCTCCGACCGTGAAGTACCGATCGCGCCAGTCTTTGAGCGTGGAGGCGGACATACCCAGCGCATCGGCAGCCGCCCGAAGTGTAGGGTGAGCCCTGACAGCCTCTTGGGCCATCGCGATCCGAGCGGGCACTGGCCTGCCCTTTCCTTGGCTGCGCCCTTTCCCGGTCGTGAAGCCTGCTCTGTGGCAGGCGCCGGCAACTTGGTTTCTGGTCAGCCCCAGCTGTGTCGCTGCATCGCCATACGTGGCGCCTCCAGCAACAAGGCTCACGGCTTGTTCAAGTTCGGTTTTCATGACACCTCCTTAAGCGGGGTCGGGGCGTGTACACTTTCTGGCGTATCCGGTCCGCCCGGCTCCTCCCGGCGTGTCTTTCGCTCGATAGCCTTTGCGGCTTTTTCAGCGCGCTTGGAGAGGGGGCGGAGATTGTCGGAGCGGGTCATCAGGCAGCCCTCCCGATGAACTCGGCAGCGCCTTCGCTGGACTGGTCAAAGAGATACCAGGCAGCGTTATCCTTGCCGGTGTGCGGAGAGTCCGCGATCCATTTGACGCGACCGACAGAGACGATCTTCCGGCAGAATGCGAGGTATGGGCGGGCCTGATGTGTGTGCATCCAGTCGGCGTCGAACAGCAGCCATGTTGGCCGAAGCGCAGAGAAGCGCTCGATCATCGGATGCAGGATTTCGCGGGTCCACGGCGGGTTCGTGATGATCAAGTCCGCTTCGGGCGACAAAGACCAGTCCGGGGACAGCGCGTCCCTTTCATTAACCCGATCATGCTTCGGATCGATGTCGTCACTTTGAACGCACCAGCCCTGCTGATGCAGTGCCCGAAGGTGTTCAATCAAACAGCCATCACCGGCGCAGGGCTCGGAGTAAAGGAACCGCTCAGGCAGGTGCGGAACAAGCGGAATAACCGCAGCCTTTGGTGTGCGGTAGAAGTCGCCTTTGAGGCGAGCGAAGTCAGAGCGCTTGCCCATCTAAGCAGCCCTCCCCTGCTCTGCCTTCGAGACAGCGCGGAGAACGTCAGCCATGCGGCCCGTTTCTGTTTCGCGGTGCTCTCCGGTCGGCTCGACAAAGCCAGCGGACTTGAGGTCCGACAGCCTGGCCCTAGATGTGTTCAGGACAATTCCGAGTTCGCGGGCCACCTCATCGGCCGTCATCGGCTTCTCAGCCAGCGCCTTCCATATCCGGCGGTGAAGGTCTCCGAGACGTGCGCCCTCAGCAGCAGCCTGTGCCGCTTGCGCAGAGGTTCCGCCTGCCTTGTGGTTGCGTTCAACGTGGAAGTTGGTCTTGGCATTCGGGCCGCGCGCGAGAGCGGCGGTCTTGCAGGACTCGCAGCCAGTTAAGGGGATAGACCCCGGCGGCATGATTTTCGGTGGACCCGGGCGTTGCATTTCACAGTGCCGGCAGAAGAAGCGTTCGTCTCTCATGCGGCAATCGCCCCTGCGGACTGAACCATCCGCGCAAGAACATCAGCGCCGGTGGCCATCTTCTTCGCGTAGGATTCCGCCAACTCGTCGGCCCGGTCCTTAACCTCTGTGTCCAGATCAACCGACTGAAGCACATCAACCATGGCATCATTCGAAATGGACCGATGCGAGGCGAGGCATATCGAGACAACCTGAACGGCCCAGGCTGACATCAAAGAACAGTCACAGCCTTTCGCGGCGCGACGTAGACAAAGAAGCGCCCGGGACACGGCTTCGAAGCCGGAGCGCTTGAGCGCCTTGCCAACTGCGTTCACGCAGACAAGCTGGTGAGGCTGCATGTTGGCCTTGGACAAGTTGAAGCGCGCGACCTCGACACTCGCCGCATTGGTGACGGCCTGAATGCCAATCGCGGAGGGATCACCAGAAATCAGGCCTGCGCGATAGATGTGCAGCGGCCCAATCTTGGTCCTGTTCTTGTTCACGTCACGGAAGGCGCGCGCCTGCTCGCGCGGGTTCAACTCATGAACCACGGCAGGCACTGTGTTGATATCCGGATGAAGCCACGCAGCAAGCGCCCGGTGCTGGCCGTCAATGACTGCGTATTTCCCGGGCCAGTCCGGGGATGGGGCAACAATGAGAGGCTCGAACTTCTCCCAGCGAAAGCCCTCGACAATACGACGAATATTCCGCGCACCTGCCGCTTCAATCGTGCGCTGATAGCGAGTGTCGATTATCAGATCCAACACCGACACACGATCAACACGGCCCGGCGTTCCGATGTCCTCAGATGGATCACCAGAGTTGAGCCCGGTCGCAAGCTCAGAAATGAGTTTCAGACTATCGCTCATCTTTCAGCACCTCCCTTGCTCTGGCCATCAGGCGCTCAGCGCTGCGGCGAATACGGTTGGAGAGGTCGAGCTTGCGCTCAGCCCTCCAGATCATCGCTGAAGCCAGCCAGCGCTTTACGAATGAGGGCGAGCTCTCTCTCGGCTGCTGCGGCAGCGGCTTTCTGAGTTTCAACCTGGGCCTCCAGATCAGCCATGCGCCCGGCGGCTTCGGCAGGCTCGTAAGCCCGGTCGAGCATTGACTTGAAGCCAGCGCGGATCAGCTGAAGTTTATGTTTGTTGGATGGCAGCTGGCCTTGGCGCCAGCCGCTCACGGTGCGGGTATCGACCACCACCTTGCGGGCCTGCAGGTCTGCCGCCTGCACTTCCCCTGACGGCCACCTTGCGGCCTGAAAACGCGCCCAGCGGCGCGAAACGATCTCGGTCAGCAAAGTGTCGCCGATTTCGGAATTGGAATGCATCGTCGTCTCCATCAGATTGACCTCCGTGGAGACGAGGCAGAGAAAACGGAGCCGCCATGACGACAGATGCGAGAGCCAGAACCGCCTACAGCGAGGGTCTGGCTCTCTTGGAACAAGCGATAAGACAGCTGCGCATCGGGGTCGAAATCGAGCGCACGCTGAATGATAGAAGCGAGCCGGACGAGAAGGGAGTTGACCCCTCGCCCGGCTCTTGCCGTGAACTCGAATTTTCGAGGCTCTCGCCCACGGGCATTACTGAGCCGGAGACAGCGGGGACTGCCGCCTCCGGCTCTTGCACTTCGCCCAGGCTGGGTGGGGGGACGACGCACGAGCGAAGCGCAAACAGGGACGCGCCGGGGGACGGCAAAACCATCGCCCCCCGGCGCACGCGCACGAACGGCACAGGGAGCGGGACGCCTGCGTGCGCGAATGGAAAATGAGCCGGGATTGACGCCATTAAGCCGATGCGTATGTCGAACCCCGTCACGGCGGCTGTGGCATGGCGCCCGTGTATCACCAGTCCTGTCCCGGCGGGGACTCTGGCGGAGGTGTCCGCTTGGGGTATTCATTGCCCCCTCCCCGCGCGAATGTCGCGCATGGCCGCACAGATCGCTTCCAGCGGAAGCAGACGCAGCGGCACAATGAAGGAGAGGACGGCTCGGGCGGCGCGCATGGGTCTACAGCGCCTCCCAAATGCTTTTGATCAGACGCACCGGCCAGAACGCGGCGTAGATGAACATCGCGGCGGTCGCGACGACGCCGGGAATAACCCCCTTGTCGTCAATGCCGATCCAGAGACCACGGGCCATCAGGTCGAAGAGACCGATGGTAAGGTACAGGGAAATGAGGAAAGCGAGCGTCATGGCTGCACCGCCTCGGCGGGGGCCTGCTTGGCTTCAAAAAAATCGTTCGCGGTGACTTCGCCTCCGGTATGCTCAACGATCTTTTCCATGATCGTAGTGCGCGGATGGCGGTCGCCGGTCTTGTATCGATGCAGCGCTTGACGGCTCACGCCGATGCGCTCCGCAAAATCGGCATCCGAAAGGTCGTGCTTGGTGAGCCAGTCAGCGAGTGTCATACACGCCTTATGTCACCATTCTGGTGACGATGCAAGTCACCACTTTGGAAGATCGTCACGTAGCCTGATTGGTGACAGCATATGGCCTATGGATGTTGAGGGTAAATTCACCAACGGTCTCGCGGGGCTGATTGAACGGCGCGGCACTAGCCAGGCCGAGCTCGCGCGGGCTCTGAACACGAGTCGTCAGAATGTTGGCCGCTGGGTAAAGCAGACGCGGAAGATCCCTCCGGACGTGGCCGCAAAGATCGCTGGCTACCTTCGAGTCCCGGTTTCTGAAGTCCTTTATGAGGATGGCGGCGGCATAGTGTCCGCACCCCTAATCTCATGGGTCAGTGCATCAAAGCTTTCAGAGATGAGTGTCGACACGCTCGCAGACGCGCCCCGCGTGACAGCCCCGGACTTGTCGGCCACCGGCGAATGGATAGCTCTCAGGGTTCAGGGCGACTCGATGGATCGCATTTCCCCGCCCGAGAGCGTCATCTTCGTGAATCTGCGTGAGAAGGCTCTTGTCCCGAATGCCTGCTATGTGATCGCAGACGAGGATGGAAACGCCACCTACAAACGTTTCCGCCCGGACCCTGAGCGGTTCGAGCCAGTCTCAGTGAACGACGCTCACCAGCCCATCTTCGTGAGGGAAGGCCAGTCGCCTTCGGTGCTAGGTCGAGTTCGCAAATCTATTCTAAGCATGTGATCGGGAGGGCGCTGGGGTGAGCGGCAAGCACGATGATCAATATTTCGCTGCGTTGGGGCGCATGGTCGATAGCTTCGCCCATGCCGAATACGCGGCCTTCTATTTCCTGATGAAGCGGACCGGATTGGACCCGACCGCCGCCGCCGCGATCTTTGGCGCGCTTGGGGCCAATGCGACCATCGACACGATCAGGCGGCTTTACAGCAACAGGAGCCAGCCGCTGCCTGCTCCCTTGGGTAGTACCCTCAAGCAGCTTGAGGCCATCACAGCCGCCCGGAACGCCGCCCTGCATCACGGAACCTATACTGATGCCAAAGGGAATATGGTCGCCTCAAAATGGACCGTGACCTTCGGTAAACCGCTAAAAGAACATTCGGTCTCCATCGCAAATCTTGACGCAATGCGAGAAGACCTCGCCGCCATCATGACCATCCTGATGACTGAAAACGATGACGAGCTGGCCGGACTGGCTGGCTCTGCGTCGGCTAGTCGACATTATCGAGCGGCTCTAGAGTCCGCATGGCTCTATAAATCCTGATCAGGTCTTCACTCGTCAGCCCGTCGCGCGGGTCGATAGATATTGCCTCGGTTCGGCCCGCAGACAGCATTTCATCCGTGACTGCCGCACCCTCCATCTGATCTTCCGGCAACGCATGCCACGCACCCGCGTGGAACATGTGCAGCAAACCTGTGACCGTATCGCGCCATAGCGCGCCACCCGGCGCATCCCCTGGGGCGCGAGATAGCGGCCCCTCGCCAAACGGCGTCGTCGCCATCTTCGCCTGTTTCCGCATCGCCTGATCCCTTTCCGTTGAGACGGAGAGGATAGCAGGGCGCGCGCCGAACGTCACCATTCCGGTTACTTTTTTGGTGAAGCCCTATTGACGTGTAACCATTTTGGTGACACAACTCTCTCCATCGAAACGGGAGAGACCCATGCCACTATCCATCCGAGAGCGCCGCGAAGAAGAGACCCGCGCCAATGTCGAGGCTGCGCACCACGCCGCCCGCAATGATGCTGAATACGCCTTCGCCTGTTTCAACGTTGCCGCCGATCTGGCCGCAACCCTGATCCGGGCAAACCAGCGCGATCTGATCCCGCAAGTCATCGAAGCCTACCGCGAGTCCATCGTGGATGAGTTCACCGACATGGATGTCATGTACGACGCTCTGGCTGACGAGAAGGTCACGGCTGCGGCGCATGGCATCGCCGGAAAGGTGGTGGCGTAAATGCAAAAGCTTGCTCTCGAATACCTGAACCCGCCAATCCCGGATCGCCGTTTTGATTGGGGCGCGTTTATCGAAGGCGACGAGGAGCGCGGCTACCTTGGCTTTGGCGGAACGCCCACGGAGGCCGTCGCTGAAGCGCTCGCCAATGATCCGGATTTCTTCCACGAGGAAGATTGGACCGTAAGCGTTACCCAGCCTCGCCGCTCCATTTCGAAAGGAGCCGCCTAATGCCCTGCGCCGTCACCCTCACCGAACGAGCCGACCAGCTGCGCGAAGCGCAAGAGACGTTCGCTGATGCCTTCGCAGACCTGCTTTTTCTGGCCGGTGTGCCGAGTTCTCAAGAGTCGTTTCTGGTCGAGGCGGTCTGCAAGGCCATTGATCGCTACGAGCCGGAAGACGCCATTCAACAAGCGCTGTGGAGAGGTATCTCGCACGTTCATGACGGGCGCGGCGAAGACCCCGACACCTGCCTGCGATGCGGACACAACTTTCGAGATGAAATGCACCGGAGGACAGCATGACAGTCGCCGTCACCCTCACCGCTCGCACCCGTCTCGACAGCCTGCCGATGACGGAGCTTGAGCAGCTCCCACGCGAGGCCCTGGAAGCCTACGCCTACGAACTGCAGACCCGCATTCAATATCTGGTCCGCCAGATTGAGCATGCCGGGGAGTATCTGGAGCCTTACGAGCCGAAAGAGCACGGCCCTGACAGCCCGGTCTATCACGCCGCCAAGGTCGGCGGTCTGGACGGTCGCCGAGAGATTGTCCGGCGCCAGCTGATCACCGCCCTCTCGCTTATCGAGACATTCACTGGACGCGATGCGGCAGACGCTCGCGCTGAACTGGAGGCGCCCGCCCGCTTTGGCGGGGATGATGCGGAAGGGGTGAAGGGATGACGCGCAAGGATTGGATGGCAGATTCGCCGCGCCTTAAAGAGGCGATTCGAACCCGAAGACGAGAGGCTTGGGAGGCTGTAACAAACGACCGAAAGCCCCTTATGGCGGCTGTTCACGCATATCGTCACGCATTGGCAGATGACGGCTGGCAAGTGTTGCCGACCTACGGTCACGAGCCTGTTGAGCGGGCTTGGCGAGCGTATCGCGATGGCTTCATCATATCTGGATTGTGTCGGGTTGACGAGGAAGGAAGCCCAAGAGGGTGCCCTGAAATCTGCGGATGGGGTCCGGATGGCCTCGTTATCGATATCCCTGAAATCTATTCGTTCGAAGCCATTAAGGCCGCCACGCAACGATGTAGCGTTTGCTGGGCAGAGGGCGTCGAAACAGAGCGCGTGGCATTTGCGAACCGCAGTTGCGACTTGTGCGCTCCGGCTCTGCGCAAAGAACTTGAGACTCCGGGATGGAACCGATGACCCCCTCCACCCCCGCCCATGAGCCGAAGATCGTCACCCACTACGACCCCCCGCCCGTCCCTTGGCGCAGCTTCGACTGGTGCGCCTACGACGACCGAACCCACGACATGGATACGCCATGCGGCTACGGCGCGACCGAAGCCGAGGCTATCGAAGACCTGATGGAGCAACTCGATGATTGAGTTACACACCCGCCTTTCCCGCCATGAGCCATCCTGCCCAAGAGCGCAGATGGTCCGCGAGCGGGAAACCGAACGCCACGCCGAACGCATTCGCGAGGCCAACCGGATCAACATCAAGATCATGGATATCCGCCGCCGCATGGCAGAGCACACCGCGATTGCGGAGGCTCACCTGGACGAACGCGACCGGCTGGAAGTCGCTGAAATGCTGGCCCGCAAGGAAGCGGCTCAGATTGCAGGAGGCCAGTCATGACACTGGACATTGATAGGCTGAAGAAGGTGCATCGCGCTTGGCAGCTTGGCGACGACGATGAGGCCGACTGCGCATCAAATACCGTGATGGAGTCGCTCCCCGCCATAATCGACCGTCTAGCACAAGCAGACGCGATGGAAGAGGCCTTGGGACCGATCGCCGCAAAGTTCGAATACGAGCGCACCCGGTACGCCCAGAGGTACGAGACGACAGAGCTTGGCTATCGGAAGTTTGATGAGATGCCCGACCATTGGCCAATGCCCGATCCGGACTTCAGCATCGGCATTTTCCGCCGCGCCCGTGAAGCCTACCGCGCCACCCTCAAAGGAGAAGACAATGCCCGATAGCGCAATGATCGAAAAGAAGAATGAAGTAGCGGTTCGGGAGGAAGCAACGGCTTTCGTCTCAATGATCGAGCGGGCCGCGACGAACCCTGAAGTCGATGTCGAGAAGATGGAGCGGCTCTACGCGATGCACGAAAAGATGCAAGCGCGGCAGGCCGAAACAACCTTCTCTGACGCCTTCGCGGAAATGCAGCCAAATCTGCCAGCAATTGAGAAAAAAGGCACGTCTCACCACGGCGCCTATGCCAAGTGGGAGGACATTCAGGACAAGGTTCTGCCTGTCACGTCTCGTTACGGCTTCTCGATATCGCACAAGACGCGCGTGGAGAACGGTCAGGTTATCGTGACCTGCATCCTTCGCCATCGTGACGGGCACTCCGACAGTACGGACCTGCCTCTGCCGCCAGACAAGTCAGGCAGCAAGAACGACCTGCAGGCGGTCGCGTCGGCCGTCAGCTACGGCAAGCGCTACACGGCCTGCGCCCTTCTCGGCATTCGTGTGGCTGGCGAAGACAATGACGGCAATGTTCCGCAATCTGCCATCTCCGCCAAGCAGGTCCAGGAGCTTCGCCAAGGGCTCGTGAAGGCCGGACGCAATGAGCCCGACTTCATCGACTTCCTGAACAGCAAGGGCACGCAGATCGAGGAGCTTGCCGACCTGACGGCCAAGGAGTTCGAGACCGCCCGTCAGTGGCTTGTCTATCTCGCCAAGCAGAAGGGGTCGGAGCAATGATCCAGGGGAGCGATGAATGGCTCCGCGCGCGTGCCGGCTCCCTCGGGGCGTCTCAGGTGCACGGGGCTATCAAGACGATCAAGAGCGGCGGTTACGCGGCGACCCGGAAAGACACGCTCTTTCAGCTTGTTGCGGAGCGCCTGACGGGCGAACCGACCGAGACGTTCACCAGCACCGCCATGCAGTGGGGCAAGGACACCGAGTCACAGGCGCGGGCTGCCTACACCTTTCTGCGCAACATCGCGGTTCAGGAAGAGGGCTTGGTCCGGCACCCGCACATCAAGGGCACCCACGCATCGCCTGACGGCCTTGTGATGGATACCGGGCTGCTGGAAATCAAATGTCCAAACACCGCCCAGCATGTCGATTTCCTGCGAACCCGATCCATCAAGGATGAATACCTCACGCAGATGCAGTGGCAAATGGCGTGCACCAATCGGGAGTGGTGCGACTTCGCATCCTTCGATCCGCGTTTACCGCCAGAGCTTCAGATCAGCGTGAAGCGCGTTCCCCGTGATGACAAGTTCATTGCCGAGACAGAGGCAGCCGTCGAGGAGTTCCTGGAGGAAGTCGCCGCCACCGAAGCCGAGCTTCGCGGGATGATGGATGCGGAGGCTGCAGCATGATCACCGAGAAGCAACTCGAATGGGCGATGGAAATTCTCATCGACAGGCACAACGAGTCCGCGAAGGCCCGCGCCGCTCACGAGCACATGGCCGATCTGGATAAGGTCGTTCTGGCGAAGCTGATGGCTCAGAGTGGTGAGAAGTCCGCAGCCGCGAAAGAGGCCTGGGCACGCGCACACCCCGATTATGAGAACCACCTCGCCGCCAAGAAAGAGCTGGCCGAGATGGACTATTCTAAGCGTGACCGACGGTCGGCAGCATCCGCCATCATCGAGGCGTGGCGCACAGAGCAAAGCAACGCGCGCGCGACTGCGAGGATCGGATGACCAAGTTCACAGACACCCAGGAAGGATGAAGGTATGAGCGAGACACAAGATATCCGGCGCGTGGCCACTTTGTCGGACTGCGGCACTTACCGCTACCGGCTTGGGCGGATCATGCGGGAACCAATGCCTTTGGAGAGCATGGCTTTAGCTTGGTACACGCCCCCTCGCGTGATGGCCTTCGTGATGTTGAATCCGTCAACTGCCGATGCTTACGAGGACGACCCGACAATCCGTCGGTGTGTCGGCTTTGCGCGGCGCGATGACTATGACGAAATCTGCGTGATGAACCTGTTTGCCGGGCGAGCAACCAAGCCCGCCGACCTGTTCAAGATGGACGATCCTGAAGGTCCTGACAATCTCGAACACTGGCAGGCCCTCAAGAAATCCAGCGCGACCATCATCTGCGCGTGGGGCGCTGACCGCCGCGCCATACCGCAGGCTGAGAAGTTCATTGCCGCCATGCACGGGCGAGACCTGTACTGTCTCGGCATGTCCAAGGATGGGCACCCTCGGCACCCTCTTTATTTGAAATCCGAGACACCTGTTGAACCGTTTATTCTGAAGGGCGCCAACTCATGACCCACACCGTCACAGACACAGAGGGAAGAAGCGTACTATATCACGCGGGAAACTGCCCCTTGGCTATTCCGGTTCGGCCAGTTTTTAGCGCCTACCACTCAAAGCCGGGCACTGCGTGCGGGTATACTGGCGGTCATTGCCAGCCATGCAGCGATTGTGCTGGTCGTGTTGAACGCTCCGCCCCCACCCCAGTCTTTCAGAAGGATGGGGAGTGATGAAGATTATCCTGAACAACTGCCCGTCAGCATTCGCGGCGCGCTGGGCCTACGACCAGATCGCATGGTGGGTTCAGCAGCATGATCCGGCCACGGGAAGCATCTGCGGCATTCATAACTACGGCATCAAAGCTTCGATCAAAAAGGTGAAAACCGGCTTCACTGTGTACTTCGAGCATTGGGAGGACAGCGCAGCATGACCCGCCCCCTACCAGCCGAACCTCGCAAACCCCTGACCAAGCACCAGTTCGCAATGCTGGCGCTCCGGCAGGAAGGCAAGTGCGGATGCGGATGCGGGCGCAAGCTCGACTTCCAGACGCCGCGCGCGATCACGGACGAGCATATCCTGGCACTGTTCGAAGGCGGATCAAACGACCTCGACAACCGGGCACTCTACGTCACCGATCCATGCGCCAAGGTCAAGACGGCTGGCGAGAAGCCTGTGCAGGCGAAGATCCGGCGCAGGCAGGGCAAGACCGGCCAGCAGAAGCGCCTGCGAGAGCGCGGCCACGGCTCCATCCCAAAGCCGAAGGTGTCGGGGCTGTCGAAGGACAATCGCTTTTATCGCAAACCGGAATGGCCCAAGGGCCGGAAACTAGCAAGCAAGGGATTTGAGAGATGAGTGACCCGCACGCCATCTATCGCGCTTACGAAATGATGAACGACGCCAGATCGATCCTCTGCAAAGGCTTCAAGTCACACAAGGATTGGTCTCCGACATTCAAGGACGAGCGGGCCACGCAAGCTTACGTCAAGGCGGCCGCCATGCTTGCCAGTGTAGCGATTGAAGACCTGATCGACCAGCTGGACGAAAATGATCTGGAACCCTCAAAGGAAACTCCCAATGACGAGTAAGCTGGAAGAACTGAGTGCGGCTGCTGCACAGGGTGACTGGATTGTCTGCACAGACCCCAAGAACGACTCATGGATCAAAGGAAGCACGATCGGCACGTTTGAAGGTAATACGGTGTTCGGCAACGCGGTTGAGCGACGATTGGCTGATACGTTTCTGTCAAGCCCAACCTACGACGCGGACGCCTCCTTCATCGTCGCCCTCGTCAACGCCTATCGAAGCGGGCGTTTGGTGGAGGTTGAAAATGACTAGAAAGCTTCCTTCCTCCAAACTACTAAACCGCCTGCTGCGATATGATTCAGATACGGGCAAGCTGTACTGGAGAGAGCGGCCTGCGTGGCTATTTAAATTATGCAAATACGGAAGCAGCCGGGGCAAAGCCGATAGCTGGAACAAAAGGTTCTGCGGCCAAGAAACTTTCAGGCGAATAAGTGATGACGGCTATCATCTAGGCCTTGTTTTCAACAAAGCCTACAAAGCGCACCGCGTCATTTTTTGCATGATGACAGGCGATTGGCCTGAGCACGAAGTCGACCACATAAACGGCAACAGGACGGACAACCGCTGGGCCAACTTAAGATCGGTTACTAAAGCCGATAACCGAAAAAACAGTAAGCTTCAGGCAAATAATAAGTCCGGCCATCCCGGCGTTTATCACGACAAGCGAAATGGCCGCTGGATAGCGTTCATTCAAGTCAATTGTCGCCGCCAGCATATCGGCTCATTCCCAAACAAAACCGACGCCATCAAAGCGCGCAAAGGCGCAGAGCATCGGCACAACTTTCACCCCAACCACGGGAGAGCTTCATGACTGATATTTTGAAGGAATTGAGCGCGGAAGCGCTGGCGGAACATGTGGAGCACATCACAGAACGGCTTGCAAACGTCCCGCTGGGACTCTCGCTGATCGAATGGGACAGGGTGTCAAACGTTATGCTCGAAGCCGCCCGCCGTCTCCGCTCCGCCTCTCTCATCCCCGCTGGGTGGCGGGAGATTGATGAAACAGCGAAGAATGGTGACACTTGGCTTGTCTGCGTCAATGATGGCTGGGATGGGCCGCCTTACTGGTCAGTCGGTGAAGCGTGGACCGCTTATTACGACAACGGAAAATGGTTGCTGTCTGGCGATGAAAACGAGACATCACTTCCGACGTTCTCCGAGCCGACACATTACCGCGAAATAGGCGACCTTCCAAAGAGCAAATCGTTGCTGGCTGAATTTCCTGACGGCATCGCCAAGCCCCGCCGCGCAGCTTCTCTATCGGATGGAGGGGAGTGATATGGGGCCACCAGACAATCCAAAACATGATTGGGTCATCGTCGGCAATGGCAAGTATTGCCGCGTGTGTCTGGAGTTCGTGCAACCCGGGAAGTTCCCGGAGCGCAAATGCCGTACGCAAACAACGCAGAGCCCCACCCCCAAGGACCGCCCATGACAGGACGGGTGGCATCCGGGCAGAGATTTTCTCGCACCCCCTTGCTTTCCACGCATGAGGTGGCCGAGATGCTGGGCAGAGATCCGAAGACGGTCAGAAACCGCGTGCAAGCCGGTATGCTGCCCGCCATCAGGGAGGGCCGGGATTATCGGTTCAGCCTGTCTGACGTGCTGGACTATATCGAGAGGGCAAAATGTCAGTCTACCGGAAAGGCCGATTCTTCCACTATGACTTCGTCCTCAAAGGGCGGCGTTACTACGGCTCGACGGGGCAGGACACGAAACGGTCAGCCGAAGCCGTGGAGCGACAGAGACGACTTGAAGCCGCTACCGGCATTGGCAAGGACGCGGGAGAGATGACCCTCGACATGGCCGCGTCCCGGTATTGGGATGAAGTCGGCCAGGACAAGCGGGACGCAAAGACCGTTGAACGCCGCCTCGCCATGATGCTCGCCTGCGTCGGCCCGCACAAGCTTCTGAGAGAGATCGACGCGCCCGATATCGTGGAAGCGATCGCAAAGCGCCGCGGGCTCAATCACAAGGGCCGCAGGCCATCGAACACCACCGTCAACCGGGATCTGATCGACACAACATTAAGACCCCTGCTCAACCGCGCCCGTAAGGTATGGAAGGCCAAGGGCATGCCGGAGATCGACTGGCGTTCGCTCAGGCTTTCGGAACCGAAGCCGCAGCACCGCGAATACAGCCAGAGGCAGATGGCCGCATGGAAATCCGCCCTCGATCCGGTCGCCCGGTTCGCGCTTCACCTTCTGCTCACCTACGGCCTCCGCCGCAGCGAATTGAAAATAAGGCCCGCTGACGTCGATGGAGAGGCCAAGCGGCTGACCATCCCCGGAAAGTACCGCAAGCACGATGAGGCCCTGCTTCTGCCGCTCAGGGATGAAGACGCGCGCATCATGGCGGCAATGGCCTCGCGAGCGACCGCGCTCAAGCTGGAATACATCTGGCATGAAGGCGACCAGGCCATCAGTTTCGGCTCACTCGACTACCGGCTGCGCAAGGCGGCGAAGGATGCCGGGCTGGATATGCCCCGCGTGATCCACGGCGCTCGCCACCATGCCGGCACGACGATGCTTCGCAAGACCGGCAACCTAAAGCTGGCACAGCGCTTGCTCGGACACGCAAGCATCCAGTCGACAGTGCGATACGCCAATGCTAGCGAGGACGATCTGAGGGCCGCTCTTGACGGCCTGTCCCCCAATAGTCCCGAAGCGGTCACAAGCAAGAGCAGAAAAAAGGCAAGAAAACAATGATTTGGGCAAAGCTTCTAAGGGATTTTAAGTCCCTTGCGTTTACCAATTTCGCCACGCCCGCTGACGGCATGACCGCCCCTTGCCTCATATGCAGCTTGGACGCTGCCCGCAAGAAGAAGCGCCAGCCTTCTACGCGACCCGTTCGAAGATCGCGGCGAGGCCCTGGCCGCCACCGATACACATCGTCTCCAGACCGTAACGCGCTTCCCGGCGCTCCATTTCATTGAGCATGGTCGTCAGGATGCGCACGCCGGTACAGCCGACGGGATGTCCGAGCGAAATGCCGGAGCCGTTCGGGTTGAGGCGCTCATAGTCGCCGTCCTCAAAGCCGAGCGCCTTGGTGCAAGCGAGTACCTGCGCGGCGAAGGCTTCGTTCAGCTCAATGACATCGATATCGGCGAGCTTCAGCCCGGCGCGATCCATCGCTTTCTGGCTTGAGGGGACGGGGCCGATGCCCATGACTTCCGGGCCAACGCCCGCGACCGACCAGGAGACGAGCCGGGCCAGCGGTTTCAGGCCGTATTTCTCTGCTGCCTCGCGCGTGCAGACGATGCAGGCGGCCGCGCCATCATTCTGGCCGGAAGCATTGCCTGCCGTGACAGTGGCTTCCGCGTCCTTCTTGCCGAAGATCGCACGCAGGCTGGAAAGCTTTTCGAGGCTGGAATCAGGACGGATATGCTCGTCCTCGGACACGACTGTGTCGCCCTTCCGGCCCTTGATCGTGAAGGGGACGATTTCTTCGGCGAACTTGCCGCTCTTCTGCGCGGCCGCCGCCTTCATGTGGGAGTTGTAGGCGAACTCATCCTGGGCTTCGCGGCTGATCTGATACTCCTTGCGGAGATTTTCTGCAGTCTCGATCATGCCGCCCGGAACAGGATGGTTCTTGCCGCCGGCGGTATAGCGCCCACGCGTGAGCGCATCATGCAGCATCAGCCCGTCACCCTTGATCTGCCAGCGCATATGGTTCGAGAAGAAGGGCGCGTTCGACATGCTTTCAGCGCCGCCTGCGATCATCACGTCGCTGGCGCCGGTCGCGATCTGCATGATGGCGTAGATGACCGCCTGCAGGCCGGAGCCGCAGCGCCGGTCGATCTGGATGCCAGCCGTCCCTGTGGTCAGCCCTGCATCCAGGGCGACCATGCGGCCAAGCGCCGGACCTTCCATGGACGGATAGCACTGCGCGAACACGCTGTCCTCGACGGCTTCTGCGGGAAGCTTCGTCTTTTCCATCAGCGCCTTGACGATATGGGAGGCGAGATCAGGCGCCTGAACATCGCGGAAACTGCCGCCAAAGCCGCCAACGGCTGTGCGAAGCGGGGAACAAATGACGACGTCTCTCATGGCAGGCACTCCCTTGTTTATTGGAGTGCGTTACACTCAATCTGGCCTTGGCTGACAAGTGCAATCTCGCCGCAGACGGCCTTTCCCTAGCGGGTTTCGACAATCACGCGGCCATTCCGCAGCGTAACGGAGCGCACATCGACCTGACGCAACTCGCCAGTCTCGCGGAAGGGCGGCTGCACCCAGATCGTGCTGATACCCCCTGCCCGGTCACGCTCGGCGACGGCGATCCGGCCGAGCGAGGTGCCCAGCCGGTTTTCAACTTCACGGCCCGGCAGGCCGCCCGCATTCGAAGCGTTTACACGCGCTCGCGTGGCATCCGTCATGACGACGCGAACATTATTGTCTTCGCCGTTCCTTATCTGGTGGCGTTCGACCTGGGGCACGGGGCCACCGAGGAGTTCACTGTTCGTCTGAAGTTTATTCGGATCACGCGGCTCAGGCCGGACGCGGTCTTCGACCGGCCAGCTGGCGACCTCATAGTCGCTGGCATAGGCATAGGTATTCGCCGTCTGGGCAACCGCCCCCGGCGCAAGGGCAAACGCTGTGACGCATAGCAGGACGTTCTGTCTCAAATGCGGTCTCCGTTGTCTGTAAATCTGTTGCCAGATCAACGGAGACCGGATGAGGCAGTTCCGTGCCTAGTCGGTCTCGGGGTCCGCGTCGGTGTCTTCCGGGGCCGCTTCGGGCTGGGGCCCGAATATCAGGGGCTCAATGTCTGTCTCGGGCTTGGAGCGCTCGCTCAGCTGCCGCTGGCGGACGCGCTCCATCTGTTCCCTGTCCTTGTCGACACCGGCGCGCAGGTCATCGATCGCGGTCCTCGGGCCATACCGGCCTTCCGAGGTGTAGGAGGACTCCACGTCAGAGGTGTAGGCGCCTGTTGCACCATCCTCATTGCTGGTGGCGATCTGCGCGCTGGCGGGCATTGAAAGCGCGGCAGCTGCAGCGATGGCGAGGAATTGAGGGTGCTTCATAGCAGGCTCCATGAGGTTTCACGGGTTAAACGCAAAACCTCACGGACGGGTTGCCGTTCGTGACCGATTGCTAATTTTGGCCGCGGCCACGCTGGGTGACCGCCTTGCGCGCTTCCTCGACGCTTTCCGCCGTGACGCTCGCGGCATGCTCTGCAGAGCGCTTGATCTCAAGGTCCATCGCCTCGCCAAAGGGCACGTCAAACCCGTCATCGATGACCTTCTTGTACTTCTTCAGCATGTCCGGAATGCAGCTCGCCATATCGTGACCCATCTTGATGGCGGCCGGCACCAGCTCGTCAGCCGCATAGACACGATTGACCAGGCCCCAGCGCTCAGCGGTCTCGGCATCGAGGAAGTTGCCGGTCAGAGAGAGTTCCTTGGCCCGGCTGATACCGATGAGGCGCGACAGCTTCTGGCTGAGCCCCCAGCCGGGCATGATGCCGACGCGGGCATGGGTATCGGCAAACTTGGCATTCTCCGAGGCCAGCAACACGTCACACATCAGCGCAAGCTCGAAACCGCCTGTGATGGCAAAGCCGTTGATCGCGCCGATGATCGGCCAGGGAAAGGCTTCCAGCCCCTTGGCGAGATCGATGTCGCCGCCATCGGCGCCGAGCGCGAAGCCGGTCTGGCCTGCTTCCTTCAGGTCCACGCCTGCGGTGAAGGCCCGTCCGGCACCGGTCAGCACGACAGCGCGGACATCGTCATCCTTTGCGAGCGCCTGGAAAGTTTTCACGATCTCCCGGCGCAAATCGCGGCTGAGCGCATTCAGGGCATCGGGGCGGTTCAGCGTCACGACGGCGACAGGGCCGTCCTTTTCGACGAGGACGATTGGATCAGACATGGCTTTCCTCCGGCAGCAGACCTATTTTCAGATGCGCCAGACTTAGCCTGCTGGCGTAGCGTCATCCAAGAGGCAATCCATGACCAAGCCGCCTGCCGATGTGAATTTCACCTTCAGTGACGCCCAGCTCGAACAGCTGAAACCCTATGGCGAGATCCGGCACCACCGGCCCGGCGACTTGCTCGTCCAGGAAGGTGATGCCGGCGTGGACTGCCTGATCACGCTGTCAGGCCATACCAACATCTTCATCGAAACCGCTGAAGGCGACAAGCGCGCTGGCTGGATGGAGCGTGGCCAGTTTGCCGGAGACATTACGGTGCTGACCGGACAGGCCTCGCTGTCTCGCGTGGAAATGGGCGAGGAAGGCGATGTGCTGCACATTCGGCACAGCGCATTCCAGCGCCTGCTGGTCGAGAACTCCGCCATTTCCGACGTCTTCGTGCGCACGCTGACGGCGCGGCGCGCCTTTGCACAGGACGCCCACCACGGTTCCGTTATCGTCATCGGTGACGCGCATGACCGCGATGTCTTCGCCGCGCGCGACCTGCTGTCGAAACACATGGTGCCGCACAAATGGCTCGACCCGGCGAGAGACCCGCTGGCCCGCCGGATCATGGATGCCCGCGAAATCGACGAGGCCACCCTGCCCGTGGTCATTCGCGGACGGTCTCGCATCATGTCGCGGCCGAGCGTGGAGGAGCTGTCGGAAGCCTTCGGGCTAGACCTTCTGCCCGACGGCAGCGCTGTGGATGTCATCGTGGTCGGCGCCGGGCCGGCCGGGCTCGCCGCCTCGGTCTATGCCGCCTCCGAAGGGCTGAGCGTTATCACGCTCGACACTGACGGCCCCGGTGGGCAGGCGGGCACCTCCTCCAAGATCGAGAATTATCTCGGCTTCCCGATGGGCGTATCGGGCCGCGAACTCGCCGCGCGGGCCGCCATCCAGGCGCAGAAATTCGGTGCGCGGATCGCGGCCCCAGCGCACGCCATGTCGCTTGAGCCGGATGACGACGGCTATTGCGTCAGCCTGAAAGATGGCCGGAAAATCTGCGGGCGGGCTGTGGTGATCGCGACGGGCGCGCAATACCGCCGCCTGCCCATCCCCAATCTCGACCGCTTCGAAGGCCGGGGTATCTATTATGGCGCCACACCGATGGAGGCGCAGCTGTGCGGCGGACAGGAAGTCGCCATTGTCGGCGCCGGCAACTCTGCCGGCCAGGGCGCCGTCTTCCTCAGCCAGACGGCCAGGACCGTGCACCTCCTCTATCGCCGCCCCGACATTCGCGAGACCATGTCGGAATATCTCGTCCGGCGTCTGGAGGAGACGCCGAACATCCATCTCCACCCGTCAACGGAAATCGAGGCGCTGCACGGTATCGATGGCGCTGACCCGATATCCGACCGCCTTGTCGGGACAACCTTCCGCAATGGCGCGAACGGGACCTCGGAGCGTTGCGAAACGCCCTTTGTCTTTCTCTTCATCGGGGCGGCGCCCTTCACCGACTGGCTGCCGCAGCATATGAGCTGCGACGAGAAAGGCTTCGTGAAGACCGGCACCGACCTTGCCAATATCGATCTTGTGCGCGCGGGCTGGTCGCTGGAGCGGATGCCGACGCGTTACGAGACGAGCTGGCCACGCGTCTATGCGGTGGGCGACGTGCGGATCGGATCGGTCAAGCGTGTGGCCTCAAGTGTCGGCGAAGGTTCCGTTGTGGTGAGCGACATCCATCGCGCCATCGCCGAGGCTCAGGCCGCTACCGAGACGGCCCTCGCCGGCGCATGATCCAGCGCACAAACGCGGCGATCGCGAGCACCAGCGCAAGGATGGCGGCTGTCAGGAACAGGCCGAACTTGAGCGGCGTGAGCACCGTCTTCAGTGTCAGCAGGCCGGGCTGGCCGGTCAGGGCAAGGGCCTGAACGGTATTCTCGGCGAGATCGGCGATGACGGTCATCAGGGCCGGCAGCATGACGAGGCCAGTGACACGCGGCGGCGCAAACCGCCCGGCGAGACCGGCAAAGAAGGCGCCATAGGCGAGCGGATAGGCCGTGTCATTGAGGATCGTCCCCCAGAAGTGCGCGGTCTTCTGGACCTCGGTCATCTCGTTCAGCCGCGCCCTGGCGGCGTCTCCCGTCCAGATCATGTCGAGCAGCGGGCCGTCGATGGCAGACTGGACGGGCGCGAAGCTCATTCCGATCACGACCATCAGGATGAAACTGCCGATGATGACCGGCAGCGTGGTCAGTGACCGGATGAGCGGTGTCATGATGGCTCTCCTTCAATAAGCTCGCTCTCGCGGCCAACCTCGCTGACAAGCGCGACAAGCTTCTCGCCAGCCTCCCTGAGCTTGTCGGGATCCGTCGATCGCGCGATCAGTGCAACGCCATGATCGGTGACTGACCGGAACCAGGGATAGGAGCCGAGATTGACCCCTTCGAGCTCGCCATTCAGGGCCGACAGTTTCTCGGCCACGTCGCCCTCGCGCAGGCCGGCGGAGCGGACGGTCAGGCTGCGCACCGGAACGCCACGCTCCAGTCGTGGGCCGATGCTCTGCAGCATGCCCTGAACAATGGAGGGCACACCGGCCAGGGTGAAAACATTCTCCATCTGGAAACCGGGCGCGCCGGAGACGGGATTGTCGACAAGGCTTGCGCCATCAGGGATGCGCGCCATGCGCTGGCGCGGCTCGGTAAACTCGGTGCCCATCTCGTCATAGCGCGCCTGCAGCATCGCCATCACTTCAGGATGCTTGCCGATACCGACACCGAAGGCCGCCGCGATGGCATCTGCGGTGATATCGTCATGCGTCGGACCGATCCCGCCTGTGGTGAAGACGTAGGTATAGCGCTCACGCAGGGCGTTCACGGCCTCAACGATGCGCGCCTGCACATCCGGAACGATGCGGACTTCCTCGACCGGGATACCGTAGGGGCCGAGAAAGCCGGCAATATGCTGGACATTGATGTCGCGGGTGCGGCCCGAGAGAAGCTCGTCGCCGATGAGGCAGATGGCAGCAGTAAGGGGAGCGTTTGTCATCGCCGCAGAGTGATACGCCTCTGTCTATTCTTCAAGCGCTTCGTAGACGAGTTCGCCCGACCTGCCCCGGAAATCTGCCTCTTCACCCGGGAACGCGCCGAAGCGCTGGATCATCCCGATGAAGAAGAGATTGTTTTCAGGGTCGATCCAGAACCATGTGCCGGCGGCCCCGCCCCAATAATAGGTGCCGGTGCCGGCAGGGCTGTTCATCGCTTCCGGATCTGAGATCAGACCGAAATCGAGACCGAACTTGTGACGTTCGCCCTCCTCTCGGTTGCGATTGGTGCCATCAAAGCCGATGCCGACGCCTTCGGGCAGCTGGTTCGTGGTCATCAGTTCAACCGTTTCAGGCTCGAGGATGCGCTTGCCGCTCAGCTCCCCCTTGTTCAGCATCATCTGGCTGAAGCGCGCATAGTCATCGAGTGTCGAGACCAGACCGCCACCGCCGGATTCGAAGGAAATGGTGTCCTTTCTGAAAAGAAATGGTGTCGTCGAAGGACTCTGTGTTTCCGGGGAGGTCGGCATAGGCACGAATTTCCCCTCTTCCTGATTGTAGACCGTCAGGTCTGCCAGGCGCTGATAGTCCTCCTCCGGCACGTAGAAGCCGGTATCGTCCATATTCAGCGGATCAAAGACGTTGGCGTCCAGATAGTCGCCAAAGCTCATCCCGGAGAATTTCTCGACCAGGTAGCCCTGCACATCGACAGCGGCCGAATAGTACCATCGCTCGCCCGGCTGGAAGAGCAGCGGGATGGCAGCAACCTTGTCGATGAAGGTCTGCATGTCCGGCGAGGCAAGCACGCCCTGCTCGCGATACTGCTGATTGACATAGTCTCCACCGCCGAGACCATACGCAAAGCCCGCCGTATGGGTCATCAGTTCGCGCATCGTGGGCGGACGCTCCATGTCGACGAGTTTCGGCGAGCCGTCCTCATTCTCTCCAGCGAGGACCTTCAGGGTCTCGAATTCCGGAATGTAGTCGGTGACCGGATCATCGAGTTCGAACTTGCCCTCTTCATGGAGCTGCATCAGCGCGACGCCGGTAATCGGCTTGGTCATGGAATAGATACGGTAGATTGTATCGTCGCTCACCGGCGCAGCGGTCTCGACATCCATGACACCATACGACCCGTGCTGGATGACCTTGCCATCCTTCACCAGTAGCGTCTGCATGCCGATGACATGGCCATCGTCCACATAGCCCTGCATGGCAGCTGACAGCGCCTCCAGCCCTGCAGGATCGAAAGCGCCGGTGCTCGCGGGCTGCTCGCCGCCCAGCGGTGGCCAGGTCTCCGGCAGGGCGGTTGCCGCCTCGTTGGCGGCGCAAGACGCCAGCAGGACTGCGGCAGCGATCAGTGACGATGTGGATTTGAGCAAATGAGCCTCCCCTCATGCTTCGGATTCTGCCGATACTGTGGCCGCACACGACAGGACCGGCAAGCACCTTTCAGGGAACGATTTTCCGCCAGCGCCGCTTGCTGTCATGTCGGGCAACCTAAGGCCTGCCCGGAGCCCTCAATCCTGATCGAAGGAGATTTCCCATGAAACGCCATGCAACCGCCAACTGGTCCGGCGCCCTCGCGGACGGTAAAGGCACGCTCGATACCCAGAGCGGCGCCCTTTCCAGCCACGGCTACAGTTTCAAGTCACGTTTCGAGGATGAAAGCGGCAAGTCCGGCACCAATCCGGAAGAACTGCTCGGTGCCTCACATGCGGGCTGCTTCGCCATGGCGCTGTCCCATGCCCTCGCCGAGAACGGCACACCGGCGGAGAATCTGGAAGCCAGGGCCGTTGTTACCGTCGAGCAGATCGAAGGCGGCTTCGAGGTGAAGTCCTCTGCGCTGACGCTCACCGGCAAGGTCCCCGGCATCGAGGAAGCGAAATTCCTGGAGCTGGCAAACGATGCGAAGGCGAACTGCCCGATCTCGAAAGCCCTTGGGGCGATCGAAATCACGCTCGATGCAAAGCTTGTCTAGGCAAGCAGGCTCAGCACGCATGGCTGCACCAGCCTCACGACCAGAACGTAGAGGATGGCGAAGAGGGCCGAGACGAGATTTCCGACGAGGAAGTAGTCCATGCTCCAGCCATGCGTGGGCGCATCCTTTTCAGCCGCGCGCTGATTGAGCCCGGTGGCGATTTTCAGCGCGCCGAAAAAGGTCAGGACATGGACAAAGCCCGCAAGCAGGCCGATCGACATGACGGTCCGCTCAAGCAGTCCTTTCATCCAGTCGATATCCATGTGCAGCACAAAGACCGGGCCGGCCCGGCTTTCCCTGTGATAGGCATGCCGCTGCAGCCGGAATTTCTGGCGCGCATGAATGGCCCGGATGAAGCCAAACACAATCGAGGCCACCGCTTCGCCGATGATGAAGACACCGAACCAGGTGAGGATATAGGACAGCGCTTCACTGGTCGGTTCCGTCATTCTGCCTGCAGCCCCTCCATAGCAGTTCAATCGAGCGCAATGACCTGTCGTATTACCGACCGGGCCCTGGCATAGGAATCCGTCAGCAAGGTCCGCCGGCGTTTGTAGACCTGCGACCGGTCCTTGCCGAACATTTCTGCCACCTCTGCATCGCTCTCATGCGACAGGAGCGCAAGAATGTAGTCGAAATCCTTGCCATTCCAGCGGTCCTCAAGATCTTCCATGATGGCGAAGAGCTGCCGGATAACGGCGGTTCTTTCCGCATCCTCGAGATCGATCTGGTAGCGCGGACGCGAGCGGTCCTTGCGCACCAGCATTTCACGCGCCCGTGACAGGCCTTCTCCCAGCATGCCATGGGCGATGTCGTGATTGATCGGTGTATCGATCTCGCCTTCCACCATGCTGTAATGCATCTGTATGGAGAGACGGTCGGCCAGGATCTGTTCCTGAAACCAGAAAGCCAGCCGCACCAGCGTGTCGGCACTGTCAGCAACCCCCTGAAATTCGTCGCCGAGCGTGACGGTGAGCGGAGACAGCAGCAGGCTAGCGAACCGTTCGTTCGCACGGGCCGTGAGCGTCTCAAGGCTCGCTTGTACCTTTGCCGACGATAGTTTCCGGCTTCCGGTGACATCGCCCATGAAAATATAGCATCGCATAGTGCACTAATACTGCATCAATGCTATTTGTGTCAATATTTTTGCATCAATTATCTTGCGGCTCGAAATACGGCCGGTCGCCCGCGATGGTGACGCGCTCCATGACGCGGACGTTCGGCCAGTAGTCGCTGGCGGCATAGTGCTGGCAGGCGCGGTTGTCCCAGAAGGCCATCGAGCCCGGCGCCCAGCGGAACCGGCACTGGTATTCCGGCAGATTGGCCTGCGCATAAAGGTGCTTGAGCAGCCAGTCGCTTTCCTCACGCGAAAGGTCCTTGATGTGGCTGGTGAAGGCAGTGTTGACGTAAATCAGCCGTTCGCCCGTCTCAGGATGGGTCCGGATGACCGGATGCTCCATGGGCGGGAATTTCTCGTGCAGCTCTTTCGGATCCTTGCCGAGCCGGCGTGCGAAAACCCGCGCGATATCGTGGACTGCCGTCAGGCCGCAGCAAAACGCCTTCATCTTGTCCGACAGGCCCTCATAGGCGGCGACCATGTCCGAAAAGAGCGTGTCCCCACCGACCGCCGGAAGGTCGATCGCGCGCAGGATTGAGCCGAGCGACGGCTCTTCGCGCCAGGTGACGTCGGAGTGCCAGAAATTTTCCTGGCCCTTGTTCTTGGCATTATGCGTGATGCGCAGGATTTCGGGATTTTCCTGACCCTTCGGCGTTGCCGGATGGATTTCCAGGTCCCCGAAGCGGCGGGCAAAAGCGATGTGCTGTTCCGCGGTAATCTGCTGGTCGCGGAAGAAGATGACCTTGTATTTGAGGAGGGCGTCGCGGATGTCGGCGATCAACGCGTCGTCGAGGTTCTGGCTGAGATCCACGCCGTAGAGCTCGGCACCGATGCGCGGGGTAAGCGGCCTGGCTTCAAAGCGCGCAAAGGCCTCCGCGCCGACATGTACGTTCATGCAATATCCTCCCAAGGTCTTGTTCTTATGAGAGCAGCTTACGCCGGACCGCCCATTTCGAGAAGAGCATGCGCGCGAACCGGAACGCTCGCGCCCGCCGCACATTGGTTTTCCGTATAGCAAAGGACCCTCTCATGCCCCCTGAAATCCTGTACGGAATTGGTGCCCTTGTCCTGCTCGGCATCCTCGCCTGGGCCGTAATCATGCCCCGTCTGAAATCGCCCAAGGCCCGCGCCATTCGCGAAGAAGCGATCCGCGAGGAGTATGAAGCGCCCGACCAGTATGCCGAAGACCAGGACAAACTCGCCGCAAAAGCCGAAGAGGCTGAAAAAGAAACGCGCAAACAGCAATAACTGCGCGCCTGAGCAGCGGGCCCTGTGGAATCCGGGGCCAAACGCTGCCATATTGCGCGAAAGTGGGGCACCGACGCCCCTTCACTTTGAGCGGACATTCGAGACGATATGACTGAAGCCGACCTGATCCTGCCCATGCGCACCGGAGAAATCCGGATCCATGACGAAGAAGGGTTTGAAGGCATGCGCCGCGCAGGCAAGCTAGTGGCCGAATGCCTCGACATGCTGGTGCCTGAGGTGAAGCCCGGCGTGACGACCTCGCATCTCGATGACCTTATCCGCGAATTCGTGTTCGATCATGGCGCCCAGTCGGCGACGATCGGCTATCGCGGCTATCGCCATGCCTCATGCATTTCGCTCAACCATGTGATCTGCCACGGCATTCCCGGCGACCGGCCGCTCAAGGATGGCGACATCGCCAATATCGACGTGACGCTGATCGTCGATGGCTGGCATGGCGACCATTCCCGCATGTACGCTGCTGGCAATCCGAAGCGGAAGGCTGAGCGGCTGATGGACGTCACCTATGACGCCCTGATGGCCGGTATCGCTGCCGTCAAACCCGGCAACCGCTTTGGTGACATCGGCGCGGCCATCTCCTCCGTCGCGGCCAAAAACCGCCTGTCCGTCGTGGAGGATTTCTGCGGCCACGGGCTCGGCCAGCTCTTCCACGATGAACCGAACGTCGTTCACTCGGCGCGGGCCGGCACCGGCCCTGAGCTGAAGCCCGGCATGTTCTTCACCATCGAACCGATGCTGAATATCGGCCGCAAGGACGCCGCCATCCTGCCGGACGGCTGGACGGCCGTGACACGCGACCGCCAGCTTTCAGCCCAGTATGAGCATTCGGTTGGCGTGACGAAGGACGGCGTGGAGATTTTCACCGCCTCCCCGAAAGGCTGGCACAAACCCCATACGGTGAAGCTCTAGCGCCTAGTCACCCTCGGCAGGCGGCGCATAATACGGTGCCGCCTCTTCCGGCATCGTTTCCATCGAAATCTCGATACCATGCTCAGCGGCAAGCTGGCCAATCACGGCACCGGCCTCGGCTGGTGACCCCGGCTTTTGTTCAGCGAGACGCGGGCTCACGCCTTCCATGAAGGCTTCGAACGAGCTGCCTGTCGTCATCATGAGCAGCTTGGTGTCGGTGTCCGACCCGTTCCAGAACATATGCGCATGGCCGCGGTTTAGCGCCGCGAAGTCGCCCGGCTGAAGACGTTTTACTTCACCGCCGGAGAGGATGTCGAGCGACCCCTCCAGAACATAGAAATACTCGTCTTCCTGCGTATGCGTATGCGGTGGAGAGCCGGGGCTCTGCGGCGGCAGCAGGAATTCGTAGATGGTAACCGATCCGGCGGACTCATCATTTGCCAGCAGGAGGCGGACAGGGTGAAACGGGTTTTCCACGCTGGCGCCCGTATCCGCCGACACGACCTTGTCCGGATGATCCGACGCATGGTCAGCGCCCCCATCTTCATGCGCGTGAGCGCCTGCTGCAAGGCCCATCATGGCCCCCGACACAAGAATACTTTTCAACATTATCTATTCCCTCCACCATAGAGTCCGGAAAGCTTCCACAACGCTTCAAAACTGGCAAGCTTGACCGCACCGATTTCCTGGAACATAAAAGGAACGGTCAGCAGGTTGGGGAAACGCATGCGACAGGTAGAAGAAGCCCCCTTGCCCGGTTTCGGGACGGCCCGCCCGGTCTCCGCGCCCAAGCCGCACTGGCAGGGCCATCGTGACCGGTTGCGAACAAAGCTCATCGACCGGGGCGCGAATGCGCTGGAAGATTATGAGCTTCTGGAAACACTCCTCTTCGCTTTCATTCCGCGCCGGGACGTCAAGCCGATTGCCAAGGCGCTTCTGGCCCGCTTCGGCTCTCTGAGTGGCGTGCTCGCGGCCCGCCCGGCCGACCTCACCAAGGTTGCCGGCGTGGGCGAGACCGTCGCCGCCTACCTCAAGGCGACCGCCGAAATTGGCGCGCGTGCCACGCGGGAAACCCTGAAGGCCCGCACGGTCATCTCCAGCTGGACAGCCCTGCAGGACTATGTGAAGCGTGAGCTCCAGCACGAAGGCCGCGAACAGTTCCGGGTGCTGTTCCTTGATCGCAAGAACCAGCTCATCACCGACGAAACGCTCGGCCACGGCACTGTCGATCACGCGCCGGTCTATCCACGTGAGATCGCCCGGCGGGCGCTGGAGCTGCAAGCCTGCAGCCTGATCCTTGTCCACAATCATCCGTCTGGTGATCCGACACCGTCGCGAGCCGATATCGACATGACACGCGAGATCATGGACGCGCTCGATGCTCTCGAGATCACCGTGCATGACCACCTCATCGCCGCCCGCTCCGGCGTGCTCAGCTTCCGGGCTCAGGGCCTGATCTGAGATTCATCAGCCGTAGGTGACGGGGGTCATAGCCAAACGCGGTAAATCCCATTATGTGACCCGCTTCGACAGGGTTCAGGCATTCGGCCTCATACACGCTGTCAGGCCGCCTGGTTTGAGCGGCCAAAACGATCCGAAAGCCCGACCATGACCGACCACCCAGCTGTTGCGCCCGCTTTGGGCCAGGCCCTCGCCGCGCGTGGCTATGACAGCCTCACCCCCGTGCAAACCGCGATGCTCGACCCGGAGCTGGAAGGACAGGACCTTCTCGTCTCCGCGCAGACAGGCTCCGGCAAGACGGTCGCGTTCGGGATCGCAACGGCGCCGTCCCTGCTGGATGGTGCGGAACGCTTGGGCCGTGCAGGTTCCCCGCTGGCGCTGGTCGTCGCGCCAACCCGTGAGCTTGCCGTGCAGGTCCACCGCGAACTCCAGTGGCTCTATGCCGAGGCCGGCGCGTCGGTCGTCTCCTGTGTCGGGGGTATGGATCCCCGCGAAGAGCGCCGCTCCCTTGCACGCGGCGCCCACATCGTCGTCGGCACGCCGGGACGGCTGGTCGATCACATCAATCGCGGCGGACTTGTGCTCGACGACATCCGGGTGGTCGTCCTCGACGAAGCCGACGAGATGCTGAACCTCGGTTTTCGCGAGGAACTCGAAACCATCCTCAAGGCCGCGCCCGAAGGCCGACGCACCCTGCTCTTCTCGGCAACCGTGTCGAAGCCGATCGCGAGACTGGCCGCAAATTTCCAGCGCGACGCCGTGCGCGTCAACACCATCTCGGCCACTAGCCACCATGCCGATATCGAATATCGCGCGCATGTCGTGGCCCCGGTCGATACCGAGAATGCGATCATCAACGTCCTGCGCTTCCACGAGGCGAAGAATGCGCTCGTCTTCTGCAAGACGCGGGCGAATGTGAACCATCTTCTGGCCCGCTTCCACAATCGCGGCCTGAGCGTTGTCGCGCTGTCGGGCGAACTCAGCCAGACCGAACGCACACATGCGCTTCAGGCGCTGCGCGATGGCCGGGCGAATGTCTGCGTCGCAACCGATGTTGCCGCGCGCGGTCTCGACCTGCCCGATCTTGACCTCGTCATCCATGCCGACCTGCCGACCAATCAGGAAAGCCTCCTGCATCGCAGCGGCCGCACGGGCCGGGCCGGGCGCAAGGGGATCAGCGTCCTGATCGTGCCGTTCAAGGCGCGCCGCCGCATCGAACGGTTGCTCGGCGATGCGAAGGTGGAAGCCAGCTGGGGCGATGCGCCGGGCGCCGATGACATCCAGCGCCGCGACGATGAGCGCCTGCTCAACCACCCTTCGCTGAGCGAACCGGTCTCAACCGCCGACAGCGAGATGGCGAAGGCCCTGATCGACATTCACGGCGCCGAACAGGTCGCCGCCGCCTTTGTTGCCCTGCACCGCGCGAAACGGTCGGCGCCGGAAGACCTCATGCCAGTACCCGAGGACCGTGGCCAGGGCGGACAGCGCGATGGCCGCCGCAAGCCGCAGGAACAGCGCGGCCCGAGAGAGCCCCGCGCACCGCGCGACGATTTCGAGAACGGCGTGTGGATCAATCTTTCAGTGGGCCGCAAGTCCGGCGCCGAGCCGCGCTGGCTGCTGCCCATGCTGTGCAAGTCCGGCGGGCTCGACCGCAGCCAGATCGGCGCAATCCGGATCGAGGAGGCCCATAGCCGCGTCGAACTGAAGCCCGACAGTGTGGAGCCCTTCTTCGCCACGATCGGCGCCGAAGGCCGGCTCGAAAAGTCGATCACGGCCTGGCGCGAGGGCGACCAGCCGCCCGGCCGGTCAGCCTATTCCGGCCAGAAAAGCGCCGCTGCACCTTCTGCAGATGCGCCGAAAAAGAAGAAGAAGCCCAAGCCGCACCGGGCCGAATGGTCGCCCGAGGACAAGCCCCGCAAACCCCGGCCGACACCACCGTCCGAGCTTGAGAACAGGCCCCGGGAAACCCCGAAGCGGTCAAAACCTAAAAAGCATCAGCACCGCACCGGGCCATCGGGGATGAGCCCGCCAAAGCGCCCGAAGGCCAAACGCCCGAAATCCTGACCCTCCCCAGTGGCTCACCGGATCGCCTTTTCATGCGCCTATTCGCGGGCTGAATAGGCCTTATCCCGCCTTCGCGCTGGAACGGTGCGCCCGGCCTCCTAGTTGGTCTGTCAGCATTCAGACATAGGAGCGACAGACGTATCATGGGCCTACTCAATAACGGCATCTGGCAGGACAAGTGGTATGACACCGACGCGCAGGGTGGCAAGTTCGTGCGCTCTGAAAGCCAGTTTCGCAACTGGATTACCGCCGACGGCTCGCCGGGCCCGAGCGGCGAAGGCGGCTTCAAGGCCGAACCGGGCCGCTATCATCTCTATGTCTCCTACGCCTGCCCCTGGGCTCACCGGGCGCTGATCTTCCGCAAGCTCAAGGGCCTCGAAGACATGATCGATGTCTCCGTGACACACTGGTTCATGGGCGAGAATGGCTGGACCTTCCAGAAGGATCCGGACGGTATTGTCGAGGACAAGCTGTTCGGCTCGGAATTCTTCTATGAAGTCTACCTCAAGGCCGACCCGCACTATACCGGCCGCGTTACGGTGCCGACGATCTGGGACAAGGAAAAGGAGACCATTGTCTCCAACGAGTCCGCCGACATCATCCGCATGTTCAATTCCGCCTTCGACGGGGTCGGCGCGAAGGAAGGTGATTACTATCCGGAAGACAAGCGTGCCGAGATCGACGAGATCAACGAACGCGTCTACCACACTGTAAATAATGGCGTTTACAAATCCGGCTTCGCGACATCGCAGCAGGCATATGAAGAGGCCGTCTACCCGCTGTTCGAGTCGCTCGACTGGCTGGACGACAAGCTGTCGCGCTCACGTTTCCTGACAGGCGACACGCCGACCGAGGCTGACTGGCGGCTGTGGACGACGCTCTATCGGTTCGACCTGGTCTATCATGGCCACTTCAAGTGCAATATCCGCCGCCTGGCAGCTTATGAGCACCTCTGGCCCTATGCCCGCGACCTTTATCAGTGGCCCGGCATTGCCGAGACCGTGAACGCGAAACACGCCCAGCGTCACTATTATGAAAGCCACGACATGGTGAACCCGACCCGTATCGTTCCAGCCGGTCCGGTCATGGACTGGGAGGCCCCGCACGGCCGCGGCTAAACTTTCTTCCGCCAAAATGAAAAAAGCCGCCTTCTCGCGAAGGCGGCTTTTCTACAATCTGCTGGCTGCCGAAGCAGCCGGCCAGCCTTAGGCGGCTTCGATCGTGTTGACGGCAGTCTTGCCGCTACGCTGATCAACAGCGGTGTCGAAGGAGACCTTCTGGCCTTCGCGCAGGGCGGTCATGCCCGAACGCTCGAGCGCGGTGGCGTGAACGAACACGTCGTTGCCGCCATCGTCCGGAGCGATAAAGCCAAAGCCTTTTTGGTCGTTGTAAAATTTCACGGTGCCAGAATTCATCAGAATTTCCTTTCAGTGCACAATTTGTGGCCAAGCGCGCGACATTGCGCGTCTGGAGTTCGTCTTTTTTGGGAAAATTCTGAGCGTCTGACCGCTATCGCGGTGGTCCTGCCTGATCGTCCGGCCAAATTCGAATTGTCTACGTACATGCTTTTCGCACCGGTTGCAAACGATCATGCAGTGACCTGCCCAGGAAGAAGCGCTGGACACGTCCACCCGCCTCGGCGCACAGTCGCCCAAACAGACGGGACGGGAGGAAAAAATGAAACGACTGATGATCGCGACAGGCGCTGCCCTGCTGGCTGTATGCGCCGCTGGCGCTCAGGAAACCGAGAGCTGGTATCCATCCCAGTATGGCGCTGACGACCGCCTTGGCGCGGTGAATGAACTTTCGGCAGAAAAGACTGCGGAGGCCGCCAAGCTCATCACAACGGGCAAGACCTATTCGCTTGGCATGGTGACCGGCCGCGACACGCCGGCCTATGGCCCACGTGAATACGATGTCACCGTGCTGCAGCTTTCCGACGGATCCGGCACGCCGCTGGGGGCCAACAAGGCGACCGGCAATGATGACATCGTCGATGTCTGGGTCGGCATCGGCAGCCAGATCGACGGCCTCGGCCATATGGGCATCAACCATCAATACTATAATGGCGTGCCCGTCGCCGACTTCGTCACGCCGGCCGGGCTGACGCAGTTCGGCACTCATGCCCTGCCCCCGATTGCCACGCGCGGCGTCCTGCTCGACATGACGAAAGTGGTTGGCGCCGACCCCGTCCCGGATGGCACAGCCTTCAACCGAGAAGAGATCGATGCCGCCATGGAAGCGGCGGGAGTCGAGATCGAAGCCGGCGATGTGGTCCTCTTTCACACCGGCTACATGGCCGCGACTGCGGACGCTGAAGGCCTCAAACAGACCGAGCCGGGGCTCGGCGTCGAGGGGGCGCAGTACCTCGCGGATCTCGGCGTTGTGGCCGTGGGCGCCGATACATGGGCGGTCGAGGTGATTCCCTTTGAGGCGGCAGACCGGCCGTTCGACGTTCATCTGACCCTGCTCGCGAAGAACGGCGTCTACCTGCTTGAAAACATGGTGACTTCGGAACTGGCTGCTGACAACGTCACGGAATTCTTCTTCTCGCTCGGTGTTCCCAAGCTGGAAGGCACGGTGCAGGCGATCATCAATCCCGTCGCCATCCGTTGATGCATCGGGACGTGACACTAGGCGGGGGTTGCAAGCGGCTTCGCGCTAGTCAACAACACTGACCGAGAAGCGTCGGGGATAGAGACGCTCGGGAGGAGAGATTCAATGAGCGATACCACGGCCGCGCAGGAACCTGGCCACATCACGGGCTTCGGAACGAAGGGCTACCGGTCCTACGTCCTGATCTCGCTGATGCTGGTCTACACGCTGAACTTCATCGACCGCACGCTGATTTCGGTCGTGGCCCAGCCGATCATCAACGAGTTCGGACTGAACGATACCCAGTGGGGCCTCCTGTCGGGACCGCCCTTCGCGCTCTTCTATGCCCTGATGGGCATTCCGATCGCAATGTGGGCCGACCGGGCAAACCGTGTCCTGATCATCGCGCTCTGCATCATTATCTGGTCTGTCATGACCGCGCTCTGCGGTGTCGCAAGCGGGTTTATCTGGCTCCTCATCTTCCGCGTCGGCGTGGCTGTGGGCGAGGCTGGCTGCACGCCGCCCGCCAATTCCCTCATTACCGACTATTACCCGCCCCGAAGTCGGGCAGGCGCGCTTGGCATCTACTCCATGGGCGTCACCATTGGCGGCGTCCTCGCCCAGCTTTTCGGCGGCCTGATTGCCGGTATCCAGGGCGAGGACTTCGGTGCCTGGCTTGGGACGCTCGGCCTTGGCGGCCTCTTCCCCGGAATGGACTGGTCGACCGTCGGCGGCTGGCGAATCGCCTTCGTCGTGGTTGGCCTGCCCGGCGTGCTGGTTGCGCTGATCCTGCTTCTGACCATCAAGGAGCCGCCGCGGGGCTATTCCGACCCACCTGCGCTCGACAGCACCGCGAAGGCGGGCTTCTTCGACGCCTTCAGGGAGTTCGGCAAGAAGCCGACCTTCTGGTGGCTCTCGCTGGGGGCCGCCCTCGTCGCCTTTGTCGGCTATGGCCTGATCAACTTCCAGGCGCCCTTCCTGCAGCGTGTCCACGGTATCGGCGTCCGCGATGCAGCGGTCCTCTACGGCGCGCCACTGGCTGCTGTTGCTGCCGGCGGGACCTTCCTTGGCGGCTTCCTGTCGGAACGGCTTGAGGGACGTTTTCCGCGAGTGGCTGCGTGGCTGCCGGGCGTCGGCCTGCTGATCTCGGTGCCGTTCTATATCGCTGCCTTCTTCGCCCCGACCCTGTCGATGGCCTTCGCGCTCTGGATCGTTGCGGCGATTGCGCACTATGCCTATCTCGGCGCGCAATACACCGTCGGCACAGCCATCGTCAGCCCGAAATCGAGAGCGACCACGATTTCCGTGCTGCTGCTCATCGTCAGCCTTATCGGTAACGGTATCGGCCCGCTCTTCGTCGGCGCAATGAGTGACTTCTTCATGGGCATGGAGATCAACAATGCCGGCCTGTCGAGCATGGCTGCGGACTTCAACCCCCGCCTGTGCAGCACGGATCCGACCTCGCTTGGCGAGACGGGCCCTGAGCTCTGCCGCGCTTATGCAAACGGGCTGCGTTACTCCATGGCGGCCACCGTGCTGTTCATGATCCTGGCGGCGGCCTCCTACTTCATGGCTGCGGTCTCCTTCGGGCGCGACCGCTACCGGGGCGATGTACCGGCCGCTGGCATGCACCTTTAGGACAGTCCGGCCCGGCCAGGTGTCTCTGGCCGGGCCGATGCTTCACAGGTGAAGTTTTTTCGGCGAAACGTCGATTTGGTCTGGTCTCGGCTATTCCGATTTGCAATCCTGATCCGAACGATAAAACGGGCACTTCTTCAGGAAGCTGTCCGCACCGGAGGTAAAGGGAGGCCACAATGGCGACAGTCGATTCGACTGCCGGAAGTATTACTGAGCCAAATGAAGGCTATGGCACCAAAGGCTATCGCGGCTTCGTGCTTGGCGCGCTCCTTCTGGTCTACATCTTCAATTTCATCGACCGCTCGATCATCAACATCCTGACCGAGCCGATCAAGGAAAGCTTCCAGGTCGAGGACTGGCAGATGGGCCTGTTGGGCGGTCCGGCTTTCGCCATTCTCTACACAATGCTCGGCATCCCGATTGCCCGGATGGCGGAGCGCTTCCACCGCGTCTGGATCATTGCCATCTCGGTCTTCGTATGGAGCCTCATGACGGCGCTTTGCGGTGTCGCGGTATCCTTTATGGTCCTGTTCCTGTTCAGGGTCGGTGTCAGTGTCGGTGAAGCCGGTTGCACGCCCCCCGCTCAGTCCCTCCTTGCAGACTATTTCAAACCCTCGAGCCGTGCGACGGCGGTCTCCATCTATGCCCTTGGCGTGCCTCTGGGCGGCATGTTTGCCGCTATTTTCGCAGGCTTCATCGTCGGCAATCTGGACGGACCATCGCTGGCAGCCATGTTTGAAGCCTGGGGCTGGACCTGGGCGCTGGGCCTTGCCGACTGGCAGAATGTGGAAGGGTGGCGTGTGGCCTTCATTCTCGTCGGCTTTCCCGGCGTGATCCTCGCCATCGTCGTGAGAATGACGATCAAGGAACCGCCACGGGGCTACAGCGATCCGCCAGAACTGCAACATCTTGAACGCTCCAGCATGGGTGAGGTCTTCAAGGTCCTCTCCAAGAAACCGACCTTCTGGCACATCGTTGCCGGCGCGACAATTGCCTCCTTTGTCGGTTATGGCGTTGCCCAGTTCACGACATCCTTCCTGGTCAGGACACATGGTCTGGACCTCCAGACGGCTGCGGTCCTGTTCGGTGTGATCATTGGCCTGATGGCGGCGCTCGGCGTCTTCTCCTCAGGCTATCTCGCAGACCGGCTGGCGCATCGCCATCCGAAGGCCCTGTCGTGGATGCCCGCGCTGGGCATGATCGTTTCCGTCCCGCTCTATGCCCTCGGGTTTCTTGCGCCGACGGTCTGGCTCGCCCTGCCGCCACTCATGGCCGCTGCAACGCTGCACTATTTCTATCTCGGCCCGATGTACGCGATCGTCGGCGGCGTGGTGGACAGCCGCATGAGGGCAACCTCGGTGGCGATCACGCTCTTCATCGTGAACCTGCTCGGCTACGGGCTCGGTCCGCCGCTCATCGGCATCCTGTCGACCTTCCTGAAAGGCATGTTCCTGGCCGGAAACGATCTCAACCTGTCCCTTGAAACCTGCAAGGTGACAACGGAGCTGTCGACCGCAGCGGTCGCAGCCTGCAACAGCGCAAACAGCGAAGGCCTGCGCTGGTCCATCATTGCCTTCTGTTCGCTCTATGCGTGGGCGGCGCTGCACTATCTCCTGGCCGGCAAAACCTTGCTGCGTGACATGATCGGCCGTGGCGAATAAAGCCGTCACATGGCGGTCTATACGAGTGTCAGCGACGACAAGCTTGCGGCCTTCCTGAGCGATTATTCGCTCGGGAAGGCACGCGCCTTCAAGGGTATTGCCGAAGGCGTCGAAAACTCGAACTACTATCTCGAGACCGAGACGGGCCGGTATATCCTGACCCTGTTCGAGCGCCGGGCCGATCCGAAGGACCTGCCCTATTTCATGGCGGTGAAGCAGCATCTGGCCGAGAAGGCCTTCCCCTGCCCGGCCCCTATTGCCGACAGGGAAGGTAACGTCCTGCGTGAGCTGGAAGGCCGCCCCGCCGTCATCGTCTCCTTTCTCGACGGGCTGTCGCCTGCCCGGCCCAATCCCGCGCAATGCCGCTCGATGGGTGAGAACCTCGCTTTGATGCATGCCGCGCTGGGGGATTTCGAGCAGACCCGCCCCAACGCGCTGGGGCCGGCCAGCTGGCCAAAGCTGTGGCATGGGCGGGAGGAGACCGCGGAAGGGCTGCAACCGGGGCTCGCCGCACTCGTCACTGAAGACCTCGCGGAAATCGGCCGGGCCAAACCTCACAGCCTCGACCTGCCGCGCGGCACCATCCATGCCGATCTCTTCCCCGACAACGCCTTCTTCATCGGCGATGACTTCTCCGGCGCCATCGATTTCTACTTCGCCTGCACCGACGCGCTCGCCTATGACCTCGCCGTCTGCCTCAATGCCTGGGCCTTCGAGGAAGGCAGCGAGTTCAACTATTCGAAGGGCGCTGCCCTCATTGCGGGCTATGAGTCCGTTCGCGCGCTTGAGCCGGCCGAGCGCGAATTCCTGCCGCTGCTGTGCCGGGGCGCGGCGCTGCGCTTCTTCCTGACACGGCTGGTCGACTGGACCGACACGCCTGCCGACGCGCTGGTGAAGCCGAAGAACCCGCTCGACTATTCCGCGCGCCTCGCCTTCCACCGCAAGGCGGTGTCAGCGGCGAGCTACGGCGCCTGATTCTTGCCCGCTCAGGGCCTTCCATGCGCCCGATTGAAGCGTTTCCATTTCTCCTGACAGGTGGCATTCTGCCTCGCGGTGGAGGGACAAGAATGGTCGACTTCGGACCGAACGGCACGGTGTATTATGCGGGGACGAACCCCGTCCGCGACTATGCAGCCGGTGACGAGAAGCCCAGGATAAAGCGCGTGGCGCTGGCCTGCTTCCTGTGCGGAATCTGCGCCTGTATATGCGTGGCCCTGATCGCGGCCATGCTGGCCTTTGTATTTTCCACGCTGACATCCCTGGCCGGCGCCCAGCCAGCCCAGTTCGCCGAGCGTGGCGGCTTCATGATGGGCGCCTTTGTGGCGGTGATGATGGCAGCGTTCAACTGGTACCTGTTCTTCATCGTCATCCCCGTCACATGGCTTGTCCTGGCGCTGTCCATCGGGCGGTTTCCCAAGCGCGGGATCACCCGGACTGCCCCCTATTACCGTTGGGGCGCGATCTGGGGCGCGCTTCTGGTCGGCGGAACGACCGGCTTCTTTGGAGCGTCGATGCAGCAGGATGGCTTCTTCGGAGCGCTCCTGACCGGCGGCCTGATCGGGGCGCTGGCAGGCCTCGTCTGCGCATCGCTCTTCCTCGCCATCGTGCGTCCGAAGCAGCAGATCAGCGATCTTGCCACAGATGTCTTCTGACACCCGTCTTGACGGACCGGGCGAAGCGAGCGAACCGGTCTGTCATGTCGAAGTTGATTGAAATCTGGACGGATGGCGCCTGCAGCGGCAATCCCGGTCCCGGTGGCTGGGGCGCGGTGATGCGGGCCGGCGACCACTGCAAGGAACTATATGGTGGCGAAGCCGCGACCACGAACAACCGCATGGAACTGATGGCCGCGATCGAGGCGCTGAAAGCCCTCAAGAAGCCGTCGAAAGTCCGCCTGCACACCGATTCCACTTATGTGAAGGACGGACTGACCAAGTGGATCCATGGCTGGAAGCGCAATGGCTGGAAAACCGCGTCGAAAAAGCCGGTCAAGAACAAGGATTTGTGGCAAGCGCTTGAGGAGGCTTGCGCACGCCATGACGTCGACTGGCGCTGGGTGAAAGGCCATGACGGCGACGAAGGCAACGAACGCGCCGACGAGCTGGCCCGGCTCGGCGCCGTCGAAGCGCGTGTCAGGGACTAGCGCCTAGCTCGCCGGGCACTGCCCGTCATTATCCCGGAGATCGTTGCGGATCCCGTCCACGAACCTGCCGGCAGTCTCGAAGGCGCTCCCGCTAATATCGATGGACTCATTCGTATTCCGGCCCTCAGCCACTTCTTCCAGAAGCTCTGCGGCAGCCTCGAGTCCGATATTCCGCTCGGTACGAAGTTCAGCAATCGTGCTGACGACCTTCATGATCGCATCGCGGTCTTCCTCGGTCTGCGACTCAAGCGTCGTCGCGAAGCACGCGCAGTAGTCATCCACCGTCGCATCGAACTCTGCGAGGTCGGCCTCGATCTCCGGGTCGCCTGACAGCATCTGTCCGCAGGTGTCCTGAGCGGACATGCCGCCAGTCTCACCGGGTGTACAAGCACTGCCAAGCAAGGCGGCGCCCAGCGTAAAACCAATCAATCCATTACGCATAAGCGCCCTCCAGCCAAGTTTCAGAGATGTATGCCGTGCCGCCTATTCGGCCGCAACCGCTTCCCGCGTGCCGAGGAAGCCGCGCAGGCGGGTCTCGATGATCTCGTGTGCCTCGTTCATGATCCGGTCGATCAGCTCCTGGCAGGTCGGGATGTCATGGATGAGACCCGCTACCATGCCGCAGGACCAGGCGCCCGCATCCATTTCGCCCTCGACCATGATCTTCGGATAGACGCCAGCGACTTCCTCGATGATGTCCTCGAACTTGATGTCCGAGCCGAGCTTCTTTTCCTTCTCGAGAAGGCGCTCGACGCCGGCATTGTTGAGCACGCGCTCGGTATTGCGCAGCGGACGCATCACGAGACGCGTGTCGAGTTCGGTCGCCGCCACAATGGCGTCTTTGACGTTCTGGTGCACCGGCGCTTCCTTCGTTGCGATGAAACGCGTGCCCATGTTCATGCCGGCGGCCCCCATGGCGAGTGACGCCACGAGGCTGCGGCCATCGGCCTGGCCGCCTGAGGAGACGAACGGAATTTCCAGCTCGTCGGCCGCGCGCGGCAGGAGGATCATGTTCGGCACATCATCCTCGCCCGGGTGGCCACCACATTCGAACCCGTCGACGCTGACGGCGTCACATCCGATGGATTGCGCCTTCAGGGCGTGACGGACTGCGGTGCACTTGTGGATAACCTTGATGCCGGCATCCTTGAGATGGGGCAGGACCGCTTGCGGATTATTGCCGGCTGTCTCGACCACCTTCACGCCACCGTCGATGACGGCCTTCACGATGCCCGGATAGTCAGGCGGCGTGGTGGACGGCAGGAAAGTGATGTTCACGCCGAACGGCTTGTCCGTCATGTCCTTGCAGCGCGCGATCTCATTGGCGAGATCTTCAGGCGTCTTCTGGGTCAGCGCGGTGATGATGCCGAGGCCGCCGGCATTGGAGACCGCCGCCGCCATTTCCGCGAAGCCGACATAGTGCATCCCGCCCTGAACAATCGGGTGCTCGATTCCGAACATCTCGGTGATGGCTGTCTTCATGAACCTGTCCTCCACTGGGGTTTTGCGACACCATGCCAACAGAGCCCCGATCAGGGCAAGCTTGCCGGAACGGAAGCTGGCCTGATTGAGCGCAGAAGCGTGATGGCATATGGTCGCGCACCGGGAGGAGCAACATCATGAAAATCTTCGTGCACGGCGTGCCGGACACGCCGGCCATGTGGGAGCCGCTGCTTGGCGAGCTTGGCAAGGATGCCGGCGAAACCCTCTGCCCCGCCCTGCCCGGCTTCTCCGTTCCGGTCCCCGATGGCTTCGACTGCACCAAGGAGGCTTATGCTGACTGGCTGGTCGGTATTATCGAAACCGAACACGCCAGGCACGGCGAGGTCGACCTTGTCGGGCATGACTGGGGCGCGCTCCTGGTCGTCCGCGCGGCATGCTTGAGACCGGACCTTGTGCGCAGCTGGGCCGTGTCGAACGCCCTGCCGGAGCAAGACTACAAGTGGCATCGCACCGCCCGGATATTCCAGACACCCCTTCTTGGCGAACTGTTCATGGCGCTCACAAGCCGCAAGCGCCTGACCGAAGCTTTCGTGCAATCGGGTGTGCCGAGGGAGATCGGTGAAATTGAAGCCCAGCACTGGGACAGGTCGATGAAATCCTCGATCCTGAAGCTCTACCGTTCGGCGAAACATGTCGCGTCCGAGTGGGCGAAGGACCTCGACCGGCTGCCCGACAGGGGCATGGTCTTCTGGGGCGATGACGACCCGTTCGTGCCGGTCGAGACGGCCGAGCGGTTTTGCCAGCATACCGGCGTACCCCTCCACCGTTGCGGGAACACAGGGCACTGGTCCGTCGTTGAGAGAGCAGGCAAGTTCGCCGACTTGCTTCGGAGCCACTGGGCTTGAAGCGGGCCCAGCTCTGCAACGCGCGCCGCACGTGAGGGCGGATTGGTGAAACTTTTTGTTCACGGCATACCCGACACACCGATCGTGTGGTCACCGCTCGTGGAGGCCCTCGGCCTCTCAGAAACCGCCATGTGTCCGGCCTTGCCTGGACTCGCAACGCCAGCGCCAATGGATTTCGCCGGCACGCCTGACGCCTATGTGGACTGGTTGATCGCAGAAATGGAGGCCGCCTTCGAGCGTGACGGTCCCATCGACCTCGTTGGCCATGATTGGGGTGGCCTGTTCGTGGTACGCGCCGCCTGCCTCAGACCTGACCTTATCCGTAGCTGGACCGCCGCTAACGCCGTACCCGACCCGAACGACCCGTGGCCGCTCATCGCACACCTCTGGGCAACCCCTCTGCTCGGTGAGTTCCTGATGGCGATTTCGCCCCCGAGCGACCTCGAGAAGGCGCTTGTCCGCCAGCGCATGTCGGAAGGCCTGGCTGCCCATGAAGCCGTTCACTGGAAGCGGGAAAGCCGGCGGGCCATCCTGAAGCTTTACCGCTCCGGCATGAAAGTCGGCGCAAGCTGGGACAGCGACATCGACAAGGTGCACCCGCGCGGCCTCGTCATCTGGGGCGGCAGCGACCCCTACACCTCCGACGAGACGGCAGAGACGTTCTGCAAGCGCACCGGCGCGACACTGGAGCTCCTCGGAAATTGCGGACATTGGTCGATCGTTGAATGCACCGACGACGTTACGGGAGCCCTGAAGGCCCATTGGTCAGGGTGACCCGCGGGCATGGGTTGAAGCCTCTACGGCTCGCTCCATCATGGCATCAAGCTTAGCCGTGGAGCCATCGATGCAACTGACCTTCAGCCCTGCCGAGGAAGCCTTTCGCGACGAGGTCCGGAGCTTTCTGGACGACGCGCTGACGCAGGATCTGAAGCGCTACGCCGCGCGCATGACAAGCGTCTATGCCGAGAAACCCATCGCGCTCGAATGGCAGGCCATCCTGCTGGAGAAGGGCTGGGCGGCGCCCTCATGGCCGGTGGAACATGGCGGGTGCGACTGGTCGGTCGCGCAGCATTACATCTTTGATCTCGAAATGGCCAAGGCGGGCGCGCCGCCGCTCTCGCCCATGGGCATCGGCATGTGTGGGCCGGCCCTGATCGGACATGGCTCCGAAGCGCAGAAGGCACATTACCTGCCCCGCATCCTGTCGGGCGAGGATTTCTGGTGCCAGGGCTATTCAGAGCCGCACGCCGGGTCCGACCTCGCCGCGCTGACCATGTCGGCCGAAGACGATGGCGACGCCTTCATCTGCAACGGCTCGAAGATCTGGACGACTCATGCCCATGAGGCGAACATGATGTTCTGCCTGGTGCGCACCGACGCCTCCGGCAAGCCCCAGCAGGGCATCACCTTCCTCCTGATCGACATGACGGCACCCGGTGTCACCGTTGACCCGATCATCATGCTGTCGGGCGAGCATATCCAGAATGCCGTCTTCTTCGACGATGTGCGTGTGTCCAAGGCGAACGTGATCGGAGATGTCGACAAAGGCTGGACGGTTGCCAAATACCTGCTCGAATTCGAGCGCGGCGGCTCGTCCTACGGCCCGCGCCTGCTGCAGCGGCTTGGCGCGCTGCGCCGCACTGCGGCCGAGCTCGGCCGGCTGGATGCAGACCTGAACATGGCGATTGCGGCCACAGAGATGGAAGCCGAAGCGCTGGAAGCCGCCGAGCTGATGATGATGTCGGAGCTGTCGAGCGGCGGCACACCCGGCCTCAAGGCGTCGATGATGAAGATCAAAGGCACCGAACTCAGCCAGCGCGTCACCGAAATCGCGCTCGACCTGGCCGGCTTGCACGTCCAGCCCTTCCAGCCGGAACATACAAGCCCGGGCGGGCCTGTCGTCACGCGCCACTCCTCCAATCAGGGGCTGGTCGGCCCCGACAGCCTTGTCACCGTCGCGCCGAAATATCTCAACGACCGCGCCGGCTCCATATACGCCGGCTCCAACGAGATTCAGCGTAACATCCTGTCAAAGGGACAGCTCGGGCTTTAGACATAAAAAAAGCCCCGCCAGTTCTGACGGGGCTTTTCCAAATTCGTCTGGCGGAAGACCTATTCTTCCATCGCCTCGAGTTCGGCCTCGTGGCGGGCACGGTCCTTGGCACCTTTGGCGTCTTCGTCGCGGTCGACCAGCTCGATCACGGCCACGGCAGCATTGTCGCCATGGCGATAGCCGGCTTTCAGGACGCGGGTATAACCGCCATTACGGTCCTTGTAGCGCTCACCGAACACTTCAAAGAGCTTCTGGACCGCTTCCTTGTTGCGGACCTGCGCGATAGCACGGCGGCGGGACGGAAGATCGCCCTTCTTTGCCAGCGTCACCAGCTTGTCCATGATCGGCTTGAGCTCCTTCGCCTTGGGAAGGGTCGTCACGATCTGCTCATGCTCGATCAGCGAAGCGGCCATATTCGCGAACATCGCCTTGCGGTGCGACGAGGTGCGGTTCAGCTTGCGATGTGCAATTCCGTGGGCCATTTACTTGGTCTCCTGCGCGCCCTCCCGGGCGGACTTTTAGAGGTGGTCGTCGTATTTCTTGGCAAGTGCCTCGATGTCTTCCGGCGGCCAGTCCGGCACTTCCATGCCGAGGTGCAGCCCCATGCCAGCGAGCACTTCCTTGATCTCGTTCAGCGACTTGCGGCCGAAGTTCGGGGTGCGGAGCATTTCCGCTTCCGACTTCTGGATCAGGTCGCCGATATAAACGATGTTGTCGTTCTTCAGGCAGTTTGCCGAGCGGACAGACAGTTCGAGCTCGTCCACCTTCTTGAGAAGGACCGGGTTGAAGCCGAGATCGGTCTCTTCGCTGGAAGAGGAGGTCTCGGTTTCCGGCTCGTCGAAGGTGATGAAGAGCTGCAGCTGGTCCTGGAGGATACGCGCGGCATATGCCACGGAATCTTCCGGCGTGATCGAGCCGTCGGTTTCGACGGTCAGCGTCAGCTTGTCATAGTCCAGAACGGTGCCTTCGCGGGTGTCTTCCACGCTGTAGCCAACGCGGCGAACCGGCGAATAGATCGCATCGACCGGGATGAAGCCGATCGGGGCATCTTCCGGACGGCTCTGATCGGCCGGGACATAGCCCTTGCCGGTCGCAACCGTGAATTCCATGCGGACCGAGGCGCCATCATCGAGCGTACAGATGACGAGATCCGGGTTGAGGATCTTCACGTCGCCCGAGGTCTCGATCTGGCCGGCTTTCACTTCGCCCTTGCCGTCAGCCTTCAGGATCATGCGCTTCGGCGTATCCGAAACCATGTCGATGGCGACCTGCTTCAGGTTCAGCACGATGGTGGTCACGTCTTCGCGGACGCCCGGAATGGACGAGAATTCGTGCACCACGCCGTCGATGGAGACACCGGTAATCGCGGCGCCTTGCAGCGACGAGAGCAGCACGCGGCGAAGCGCGTTACCGAGAGTCGTACCAAAACCGCGCTCCAGCGGCTCGATGACGAGCTTGGCATGGCGGCGCGGATCACGACCTGCCTCGACCTTCGGACGGTTCGGGCGGATCAGTTCTTTCCAGTTACGGTCATTCACACTGGTCGCGGTATCGGCCATTCAAGGCCTCCTTGCTCTATATATGGATGGGGCTTGAGCCTAGACGCGGCGGCGTTTCGGCGGGCGGCATCCATTGTGTGGAATTGGGGTCGTGTCGCGGATGGACGTGATCGTCAGGCCAGCCGCCTGCAGGGCGCGAAGAGCGCTTTCACGGCCGGACCCCGGACCACGGACATTCACCTCGATGGTCTGGAGACCATGCTCCTGGGCCTTCTTGGCGGCATCTTCAGCCGCAACCTGGGCAGCATAAGGCGTCGACTTACGCGACCCCTTGAAGCCCATGGTCCCGGCGGACGACCAGGAAATTGCATTTCCCTGCGCGTCGGTGATGGTCACCATCGTATTGTTGAAGCTCGACGTCACATGCGCGACACCTGAGGAGATGTTCTTGCGGGCACGGCGGCGAACGCGGGTCGTATCACGAGCCATATCGGTCTGGTCCTACTTCTTCTTGCCGGCGATGGGTTTCGCCGGACCCTTGCGGGTACGGGCATTTGTATGGGTCCGCTGGCCACGGACCGGCAGGCGCTTGCGGTGACGCAGGCCACGATAGCAGCCAAGATCCATCAGGCGCTTGATGTTCATCGACACTTCACGGCGCAGGTCGCCCTCGACGAGAAAGTCGCCGTCGATGGTTTCGCGAATCTGGATCACCTCGGCGTCGGTAAGGTCCGAGACGCGACGGTCCCGTTCAATGCCGATCTTCTCGGTGATTTCGCGGGCCTTGGCCGGGCCAATGCCGTGAATATAACGAAGCGCGATCTCGACACGCTTGTTCGTCGGAATGTTTACGCCTGCAATACGGGCCACGGGCCTGTCTCCTAAAACTGCCGAAAACGGGCTCGGCGCGAAACGAAAACCAACGCCTCGCGCGCGCGAACCCGACCTCTTAACGAAGTGCGTCGTTATAGACGTGCAAATCGCCGCGTCAACTGGTGAAGTGCGGCTTTTATGCGGTCTGTTTCAGCGCCTGTTCGACGCCCTCCGTTACCTCTTCTATACTCGCCATTCCATCGACTTCGCGAAGGATTCCGCGCTCCGCATAGAACGGAAGAAGCGGGGCTGTATCCATATTATACTTTTCGAGCCGGGCTGCAAAAGTCGCCGGATTATCATCCTTGCGGCCCTGCTCCTCGAAGCGCTTGGTCACGCGCTCCATCAGCTGGGTCTCGTCGACAACGAGACGGATCACGCAATCCACTTTCATGCCGCGCGTTTCTAGCAGTTCATCCAGCGCTTTCGCCTGGCCGACCGTACGCGGGAACCCGTCGAAGATGAAACCCGGCGCGTCCTTGTGGGCGGCCAGCTGTTCGTCGATCAGGTCAATCACGATCTCGTCGGAGACCAGGCCGCCCTCGTCCATGATCTTGGCGACACGATTGCCAAGCTCGGATCCGGATGCGCGGGCTGCGCGAAGCATGTCACCGGTCGAAAGCTGGATATAGCCATGCTGCTCGACCAGACGCTTGGCTTGCGTCCCCTTGCCGGCGGCCGGTGGACCGAAAAGTATCAGGTTCATCGTCTACGCTTGCCTCCCAGCCGCGATTTCTTGATCAGCCCTTCATACTGATGAGCGATCAGCTGGGACTGGATCTGTGTCACTGTATCCATTGTGACGGATACAACGATAAGCAACGAAGTACCACCGATGTAGAATGGAATTTCCGGGACGTAGCGCCGCAGAACCTCCGGCAACAGACAGACAAAGACGAGATAGACGGCACCGATCGTGGTCAGCCGGGTAAGGACATAGTCCAGATAGGCCGCGGTGTTCTTGCCGGGACGAATGCCCGGAACGAAGCCACCATACTTGCGCAGATTGTCTGCTGTCTCCTCCGGATTGAACATGATGGAGGTGTAGAAGAAACAGAAGAATGCGACGAGCACGCCATAGGTGACGATGTAGGTCCAGCTGCCCGGCGAGAAGTGAAGCGCCAGCCATTGCAGGATGCCCGGATCGGTCGCGCCGCCCTGCGGATCGACGGTGCTGCCGCCGCCCAGACCAACCGCTGTCAGCGGCAGCATCAGGATTGCGATCGCGAAGATCGGCGGGATGACGCCGGACGTATTGATCTTCAGCGGCAGGAAGGAGGACTGGCCCTGCTGCATCTGGTTGCCGACCTGGCGCTTCGGATACTGGATCAGGATCCGGCGCTGGGAGCGTTCGATGAAGACAATGAACAGCAGGATGGCAATGACCAGCAGCACAATGGCGAGCACGAACACAACATTGATGCCCTGCTCCCGGCCACCGGCGAACAGGTTGAAGATCGCCTTCGGCATTTCGGCAATGATGCCGGCGAAGATGATCAGCGAGATGCCGTTACCGATGCCGCGTGCGGTGATCTGCTCACCCATCCACATCAGGAACATGGTGCCGCCGACAAAGGTCGTGACGCAGGTCAGGATGAAGAACCAGGAGGCAAGGCCCTCATGCGCGAAGTTCGACAGCCCCATGGAGATGCCGAAGCCCTGGAAGAAGGCAAAGCCCACGGTCAGGTAGCGCGTATACTGGTTGATCTGCTTGCGTCCGGCCTCGCCTTCCTTCTTGAGCTTTTCAAGTGAAGGTACCGCGCTGGTCATCATCTGCACGATGATCGACGCGGTAATGTAAGGCATGACGTTGAGCGCAAAGACACTCATCCGCTCAACAGCACCGCCTGCAAACATGTTGAGGCTGCCCAGCATCCCGCCGGACTGCTGCGCGAAATATTGTGAGAAGGCTTCGGCGTCGAGGCCCGGTACGGGAATGAACGTACCCAGACGGTAGAGAACGAGAATGAAGAGCGTGAACAGAATTCGGGCCTGAAGGTCCTTCGCCTTGGCGAAGGTGCCGAAATTCATGTTTCGCGCCATTTGTTCAGCGGCTGTGGCCAAGAGACCCTCCTCCCGGAAAAGAAATCGCCGCCAACATTGGCGGCGAAAACCTGTTTGTGAAGGTGTTTAGACGAAAAAGCCGCGGCTTACTCTGCTTTTTCAGCAGTTGCCGGACCCGTCACGGTCACCTTCCCACCCGCTTTTTCGATGGCTTCGATAGCAGCCTTGCTGGCGCCCGTCACCGTAATGTTGGCCTTCTTCGGCGCATCGCCCTTTGCAAGCAGGCGAACACCGTCTTTCGTGCGGCGGATCACACCGGACGCAACCAGCGTCTCTTCGGTGATGTCGTCGGCCTTCAGCTTGCCGGCCTCGATCGCCTTGGTCAGGCGGCCCAGGTTGACCCAGGCATGATTCTTCGAGTTCAGCGCTTTGAAGCCACGCTTCGGCAGACGCATATAGATCGGCATCTGACCGCCTTCGAACCCGTTCAGGGCAACACCCGAACGTGCCTTCTGGCCTTTGACACCACGACCGCCAGTCTTGCCCTTGCCGGAGCCGACGCCGCGGCCAACGCGGTGGCGATCATGGGTCGAGCCCGCATTGGGAGAGAGTTCGTTGAGTTTCATCGCTCTATTCCTGACTGGCGTACGAAAGGGTCGCCCCTATACGCCTACTCTTCTACGACTTCAATAAGATGAGACACCTTGGCAATCATGCCGCGCACGGCCGGGGTGTCGTTAAGCTCGCTTTCGCGGCCGATCTTGTTCAGGCCGAGACCGACCAGCGTACCACGCTGGGCCGGCTTGCGGCGGATCGGGCTGCCGGTCTGGCGCAGCTTGATCGTGTCTGATTTCTTCTTCGCCATCATCAGGTCCTTTCACTCAATCAGGCGGTTTCGGAAATGCCGGTCTCGGACGCGCCATCGGTGCGACGACCGACAATGTCCTGGACCTTCAGGCCGCGCTTGGACGCAACCGAGCGCGGGCTCGCCTGGCCTTTGAGCGCCTCGAAAGTTGCGCGAACCATGTTGTACGGGTTCGACGAACCGGTCGACTTGCCGACCACATCGTGAATGCCCAGCACTTCCATGACAGCACGCATCGGACCACCAGCAATCACACCGGTACCGGGAGGGGCTGCGCGCAGGATGACCTTGCCGGCACCCCAGCGGCCCTTGCCGTCATGGTGCAGCGTGCGGCCTTCGCGAAGCGGGACGCGAACCATGTTGCGCTTGGCGTCTTCAGTTGCCTTGCGGATCGCTTCCGGAACCTCACGGGCCTTGCCCTTGCCGAAGCCGGCACGGCCCTTCTGGTCACCAACCACGACGAGGGCAGCGAAACCGAAGTTCTTGCCGCCTTTCACCGTCTTGGCGACGCGGTTGATGCCGACTAGCTTGTCGACAATCTCGCTTTGCTCATCGTTGCGGTCGTTACGTCCGCGTCCGCGGCCGCGACCTCTGCCCTGTTCGTCTGCCATATCGGACTCCTAGAACTTCAGGCCGCCCTCACGGGCGGCGTCTGCCAGGGCTTTCACCCGGCCGTGGAACATGTAGCCGCCGCGATCGAAGACAACGTCGTCGACGCCCGCCTTCTTGGCGCGCTCGGCGATGAGTTCACCGATCTTCTGGGCAGCACCGGTGTCGCTGGTCGACTTGAGCTTGTCGCGCAGGCCTTGCTCCAGCGTCGAGGCGGAAGCGACAGTGATGCCCTTCTCGTCGTCGATGATCTGCGCCGAGATATTCTTGTGCGAGCGCGCAACCGACAGGCGCGGCTTGCCTTCGGCAACCTTGCGGAGCTTGGCACGAACGCGCTGGGCGCGGCGGAGTGTCTTTTCGCGTGTCGTCTTCATGGCGGTTACTTCTTCTTGCCTTCCTTGCGGCGGACATATTCGCCGACATAGCGCACACCCTTGCCCTTGAAGGGCTCCGGCTTGCGGAACTGGCGGATCTCGGCGGCAGCCTGTCCGACAGCCTGCTTGTCAGCACCGGAAACGGTGATTTCAGTCGGCTTCGGGGTCTCGATCTTGATGCCTTCCGGAGCCTTGAAGATCACGTCGTGCGAATAGCCGAGCGAAAGCTTCAGGTCCGAACCCTGCATCTGCGCACGATAGCCGACGCCGACGAGCTCCAGTGACTTCGAAAAGCCGTTGGTGGCACCGAGAACAACGTTCGCGGCATTGGCCCGTGCGGTGCCCCACTGGGTGCGCACCTTCGGATCCAGAGCCTCGGCGAAGGTCATCTTCTTCTTGCCCTTCTCGTCATTTGCCTTGATGCGCTCATTCGCCTCTTCGACGTAATCCTTGCGCGGCATGATCGACAGCTCGCCGTCTTCGAGCGTGGCGGTAACCATCTCGGAGACGACAAAGGCGAGTTCGCCTTTCGGGCCTTTGGCCTGGACCTTGTTTCCCTCGACGGACACGGTTGTGCCGTTCGGGACCGGAATGGGCAGTTTTCCAATACGGGACATGTCAGTTCATCCTCGTCCTAGAATACCCGGCAGAGAACTTCGCCGCCCACATTCTCATTCCGCGCCACGGCATCAGAGATGACACCCTTGGACGTGGAGAGAATGGAGATACCCAGTCCGTTACGGACCAGCGGCAGATCATTCACCGACGAGTAGACACGGCGGCCCGGCTTCGAGACCCGGCGGATCTCGGAGATGACCGGCGTACCGTCAAAATATTTAAGCTCAATCTCGACATTGCGATGGCCGTCTTTCTCGACTTCCGTGTACCCACGGATGAAGCCTTCGCTCTGCAGTACGTCGAGCACACGAATGCGCAGTTTCGACGACGGCGAGACGACTTTGGTCATGCCACGCATCTGCGCATTGCGGATACGGGTCAGGAGATCGCCAAGGGGATCCGATATATTCATCCTGGTCCTCCTTTCCTACCAGCTCGACTTTACAAGCCCCGGCACCATGCCGAGAGAGCCGAGTTCACGAAGCGCAATGCGCGACATTTTCATCTTGCGATAGTAACCACGCGGACGCCCGGTCACCTCACAGCGATTGCGAATACGGCTGGGCGCGGAATTGCGCGGCAGCTCGGCGAGTTTGAGGCGTGCCTGGAAACGCTGTTCCAGCGGCAGATCCTCATCCATCGCCATCGCTTTGAGCTTCGCCCGGCGAGCCGCATACTGTGCGACCATCCGGCGACGCTTTTCGTTCTTCTCAATTGCGCTTTTCTTAGCCATTTCGTTTCGTCCTCAAGCGCTAGTTCCTGAACGGGAAGCCGCAATGCGAAAGCAGTGCCCTGGCTTCTTCGTTCGTCTTGGCGGTGGTGCAGACAATGATGTCCATACCGCGAATGTCTTCGATGTCGTCATAGTTGATCTCCGGGAACACGATCTGCTCCTTGAGACCCATGGCGTAGTTGCCACGGCCATCGAAACTCTTGCCGTTCAGACCCCGGAAGTCCTTAACACGCGGCAGGGCCATCGTGGTCAGACGATCGAGAAACTCATACATACGGTCGCGGCGGAGCGTGACCTTGGCACCGATGATCATGCCTTCGCGCAGCTTGAAGCCGGCGATGGACTTGCGGGCCTTGGTCGGCACCGGCTTCTGGCCGGAAATCCGCTCCAGCTCTGCCAGGGCCGTCTTGATCTTCTTGGAGTCAGCGACAGCTTCGCCAACACCCATGTTGATCACGACCTTGTCGAGCTTCGGGACCTGCATGTCGTTGGAGTAGTTGAACTCCTCCTGCAGCTTGGTCCGGATCTCTTTCTTGTACTTCGCCTTGAGGCGGGGTTCATAATTCTCAGACATCGATCGACTCGCCAGAACGTTTGGCATAGCGCGTCTTGCGCCCATGCTCGTCTACCTTGAAACCGACACGGGTCGGCTTGCCGTCACGCGGATCCATGATCGCCACATTGGAGACATGGACCGGAGCTTCGAACGTCTTGATGCCGCCCGGATCCATCTGACCCGGCTTTTGATGGCGCTTCACGACGTTCACACCCTGCACGACAACACGGGAGTCAGCCGGGATAACCTTCAGGACTTCGCCTGTGGCACCCTTGTTCCGGCCGGCCGTGATGACGACGCGGTCACCTTTTTTCACCTTGGCAGCCATGGTTACAGCACCTCCGGAGCCAGTGAGACGATCTTCATGTGGTTCTTGGCGCGAAGTTCGCGCGGAACCGGGCCGAAGATCCGGGTTCCGATCGGCTCGCCGGTATTGTTCACCAGCACAGCGGCATTGGTGTCAAAACGGATGACGGAGCCATCGGGGCGGGTAATATCTTTCGCGATGCGGACCACGACTGCCCGGCGCACATCGCCCTTCTTCACGCGGCCGGTCGGAATCGCTTCCTTGATCGAGACCACGATGATGTCACCAACAGACGCATAGCGGCGGCCTGCACCACCCAGTACCTTGATGCACTGGACGCGGCGGGCGCCGGAATTGTCGGCGACGCGGAGGTTTGATTGCATCTGGATCATGCGTCAGCTCCATCGCCCGGCACAACTTCCCAGGTCTTCAGCTTGGAGCGCGGGGGGCACTCCTGAATGGTGATACGCTGCCCTTCGACGGCCGAATTGGTCTCGTCATGGGCGTGATACTTCTTCGAGCGGCGCACGATCTTCTTCAGAACAGGATGCAGGAAGGTGCGGTCGATACGGACCACAGCCGTCTTGTCCTGCTTGGTGGAAACCACGACGCCTTCCATTACGCGTTTCGGCATATCTTCTCTCCTACGCCTCGGCTTCCGTCTTGGCCTGCTCGGCAAGGAGGGTCTTCACGCGCGCGATATCGCGGCGGACTTCCTTGACGCGGGCCGTTTTCTCCAGCTGGCCGGTGGCCTGCTGGAAACGGAGGTTGAACTGTTCCTTCTTCAGCTGCTTGAGCTGGTCGCGCAGCTGGTCGGCACTCTTCGAACGCAGATCAGTGATGTTCATGACTAGATCCCCTCAATGCGCTTGACGATCTTGGTCTTGATCGGAAGCTTGGCGGCACCGAGGCGAAGCGCCTCGAGGGCCACGGCATCCGGAACACCGTCGATCTCGAAAAGGATACGGCCGGGGGCAACGCGGGCGACCCAACGGTCGACCGAACCCTTGCCCTTACCCATGCGAACCTCGATCGGCTTCGCAGACACCGGGGTGTCCGGGAAGACGCGGATCCACACTTTGCCCTGGCGCTTCATCTCGCGGGTCACGGCACGGCGGGTCGCCTCGATCTGGCGCGCGGTGACGCGCTCCGGCTCGAGAGCCTTGAGACCGTAGCTGCCGAAGGACAGCGTGTAGCCGCCCTTGGCGTTGCCCGTGATCCGGCCCTTGAAGGCCTTACGGTATTTGGTGCGTTTCGGCTGCAGCATCGGTTACGCTCCTGCGCCTTGCGGACCGGAAGCCGGGCCGCGCTGGTTGGTCGAACGGGCACGGGCCTGGCCGGAATCTTCCGCCTTGCGGTCCTGTGCCATCGGGTCGTGCTCCATGATCTCGCCTTTGTAGATCCAGACCTTCACGCCAATGATGCCGTAGGTCGTCTCTGCTTCGGCGGTGCCATAGTCGATGTCGGCGCGCAGCGTGTGCAGCGGAACGGAGCCCTCTGCATACTGCTCGGTACGCGCGATCTCGGCGCCACCAAGGCGGCCGGCAACCATCACGCGAACACCGAGTGCGCCAAGGCGCATCGAGTTCTGGATTGCACGCTTCATGGCGCGGCGGAAAGAGCCGCGGCGTTCAAGCTGGCGGGCAATGTCTTCGGCGACGAGCGTGGCGTCGATTTCCGGCTTGCGGATCTCGACCAGGTTCACGCGAACCTCGTCTTCCGTCATCTTCGAAAGCTTCTTGCGAAGCACTTCGATGTCGGCGCCCTTCTTGCCGATCACAAGGCCCGGACGGGCAGTGTGGATCGTGACAATGCACTTCTTGTGCGGACGCTCGATGACGATGCGCGAAATACCGGCCTGCTTCAGCTGGTCCTTGATCGTCTTGCGGATCTTCAGGTCCTCGTGGACAAGACGGCCGTAATCAGCCGTGTCCGCATACCAGCGGCTGTCCCAAGTCCGGTTGACACCGAGACGGAACCCAACGGGATTGATCTTCTGGCCCATTATGCGGCCTCCGCTTCAACTGAGGAGTCACGCAGCACGATGGTCAGCTGCGAGAAAGGTTTCATGATGCGCGCGGCGCGGCCACGAGCACGAGCGCGGATACGCTTCATGACCAGGTTCTTGCCGACATGCGCTTCAGCGACGACCAGGCTGTCAATGTCGAGACCATGATTGTTCTCGGCATTCGACATGGCCGAATAGAGCGTCTTGTAGACATCCTGGGCAGCGCGCTTGCGCGAGAATTTCATCTCGTCCATCGCCTTCTGAACCGGCAGACCGCGGATCTGCTGAGCCAGGAGGTTCAGCTTCTGCGGGCTGGAACGGTACATGCGCAGGACAGCGCGCGACTCGTTGGACGCCTGCTTTGGAGGATTCTTTGCCTTACCCATGGCTTACTTCCTCTTCGCTTTCTTGTCGGCGCCGTGGCCATAGTAGGTCCGCGTCGGCGCAAACTCGCCGAACTTGTGACCGACCATTTCCTCACTGATGAGGACCGGCACGAACTTGTTGCCGTTGTGAACCTGAAAGTTCAGGCCAACGAATTGCGGCATGATGGTAGACCGGCGCGACCAGGTCTTGATGACTTCGCGGCGCTCGGATGCGTGGGCTTTCTCTGCTTTCTTGAGCAGGTAGCCATCGACAAACGGGCCTTTCCAGACGGAACGTGGCATCTCTCTTCGCTCCCTAGCGCTTCGAATTACGGCGACGGATGATCAGACGATCCGAAGCCTTCGTCTTGCGGGTTTTCGGACCACGGGTCTTGCGACCCCACGGCGTCACAGGGTGACGGCCGCCGGACGATTTGCCCTCACCACCACCGTGCGGGTGGTCGACCGGGTTCATCGCGACACCGCGAACCTTCGGGCGCTTGCCAAGATAACGGGACCGGCCCGCCTTGGAGAGCACCTTGTTCATATTGTCCGGGTTCGACACGGCACCAACGGCTGCCAGGCAGCTGTCCGGAACCATGCGAAGCTCGCCGGAGGACAGTTTGATCTGGGCATAGCCCGCGTCACGGCCGACGATCTGGACATAGGTCCCGGCAGAGCGCGCCATCTGGGCACCCTTCTGCGGCTTCAGCTCGACATTATGGACAATCGTGCCGACCGGAATGTTCTTCAGCGGCAGGACGTTACCCGGCTTGATGTCTGCGGTCTTCGACGTGACGACCTTGTCACCGACTGCCAGACGCTGCGGCGCGATGATGTAGGACTGCTGGCCATCCTCATACTTGATGAGCGCGATGAAGGCCGTGCGGTTCGGATCGTATTCCAGGCGCTCGACAGTCGCAGGAACGTCCCAGCGGTTACGCTTGAAATCGATCTTGCGATACAGGCGCTTGGCGCCGCCACCGATGCCACGGACCGTTACACGGCCGCGATTGTTCCGGCCGCCGGACTTGCTCAGGCCTTCGGTCAGCGACTTGACCGGGCGCCCCTTGTGCAGCTCTGATTTGTCGACGATGACAAGCTGGCGCTGGCCGGGCGAAGTAGGATTGAAAGTCTTAAGTGCCATGATCCTCTCCTACAGTCCGGTCGTGATGTCGACGGACTGACCGTCCTTAAGGGTGACGATCGCCTTCTTGTAATCGGAGCGCTGGCCAAGCTTGCCGCGGAAGCGCTTGGTCTTGCCCTTGACCTTGATCGTATTGACCTTGGTCACGTCGACCTTGAACAGCGCTTCGACAGCTTCCTTGACGTCCGCCTTGTTGGCGGTCAGCGGAACCTCGAAAACGATCTTGTTTTCTTCCGACAGCAGCGTCGATTTCTCGGTGATCACCGGCTGCAGAAGAGAGTCGTAATGATGTGCTTTCACGTCAGCCATGGATTACTTCCCTTCCTTGGCATCGAAGCGCGCACCGATAGCCTCAAGGGCATCTTTCGTGATGACGAGCTGCTTGCGACGCAGGATGTCGTAAACGTTCAGGCCGGCAACCGGCAGGACGTCGATATTCGGAATGTTGCGGGCTGCCTTGGCGAAATTCGCGTCGACTTCCGCGCCACCGATGATCAGGGCATTCTCGACACCGAGCGCCTTGAACTTGACTGAAAGCTCTTTCGTCTTGGCTTCGTCCAGCTTCGCTTCGTTCAGGACGATGAGCGAGCCTTCCTTGACCTTGGCCGAAAGCGCATGCGCCAGCGCCAGCTTGCGGACCTTCTTGGGAAGATCGTGCGCGTGGCTGCGGACACGCGGGCCGTGGGCCACAGCACCACCGACAAAGATACCGGCATTACGGGCACCGTGACGGGCGCCGCCGGAGCCCTTCTGGCGGATATACTTCTTGGTCGTGACGGAAACTTCGTCACGGCGCTGGGTCTTGTGCGTACCGGCCTGGCGCTTGGCCAGCTGCCAGCGAACCGTGCGGTGCAGCAGGTCGGACCGGATGTCTTCCAGGCCGAAGATCGCCGGATCAACCGTCGCCTTGCCGGCAGCCTTGTTATCAAGTGTCTTGACTGCGAGTTCCATTATTCACCAGCCTCCGCATTCTCGGCGTCTGCGGCTTTCGCGTCGCCATTCTTGCCACGGAACGAGCCCTCAACCGGTGCATCGGCATGACGTGCCGTCTTCACCGCGTCGCGGACTTCGACATAAGCGCCGTCATGGCCGGGGATCGCACCCTTGACCAGGATCAGACCACGCTCGGCATCGGTGCGGACGATTTCCAGGTTCTGGACGGTCACGCGCTCGGAGCCATAATGGCCGGCCATTTTCTTGCCCTTGAAGACCTTGCCCGGATCCTGGCACTGGCCAGTGGAACCGTGGGCACGGTGGGAGATGGACACACCGTGGGTGGCCCGCAGGCCGCCGAAGTTCCAGCGCTTCATGGCGCCGGAGAAACCGTGGCCGAGGGTCACGCCAGCAACGTCAACGCGCTGCCCGGCGACAAAATGGTCAGCCAGGACTTCCGCGCCAACTTCCGGCAGCGTCTCGCCCTTGGTGCGGAACTCGACGAGCTTCCGCTTCGGCGCGACACCAGCCTTGGCGAAGGCTTCGCGCTGGGCTTTCGCGGTGCGCTTGGCTTTCGCCTCACCGGCCCCCATCACGACGGCCTTGTAGCCATCATTGCGGGTAACCTTGGTCTTCTCTTTTTTCTTGCCGCGATTGACGGTGACTTCGCGATCCTCATCGGTGCGAAGGCCGACAACCTGGCAGCCATCAAGCGAGAGGACCGTCACAGGAACGTGGCGGCCATCCTCGTTGAAGATGCGGGTCATGCCGAGTTTCTTGGCAATGACGCCTGTACGCTCTGCCGGAAGGGCCATTTTAGCGCGCTCCCTCAAGTTTGATTTCGATGCCGACGCCGGCCGAGAGGTCGAGCTTCATCAGAGCGTCGACGGTCTGCGGGGTCGGATCCACGATGTCGAGAATACGCTTGTGCGTACGGATCTCGAACTGGTCGCGGGATTTCTTGTCGATGTGCGGCGAGCGGTTGACCGTGAAACGCTCGATGCGGGTCGGCAGCGGGATCGGACCGCGAACATCAGCGCCAGTGCGCTTCGCGGTGGAAACGATCTCTTTCGCCGACATGTCGAGGGCGCGGTGGTCGAACGCTTTCAACCTGATCCGGATATTTTGTTTGTCCATCGTACGGTATCCCGTCCACATGAAATGTCGCGCCAAGGCGCACGCTTAGAAGCGCCCGGACGCAATCGGCTGAATTGTCTAGTTCGGTGGGAAGCGTTTGCCCGAGGCACAGCCGACCCTTCGAAGGGCGCGGTGTATGAGATTGTGGGGGGCTCGTCAACACTGCATGACGGATTCTTTGCAGCAACATGCAGAAAGCGCAGTTGCCCCGTATGGCGGCCCTCACAATCGGTGGTATGAAGGGTGCCGTCAGCCCCCAACAAGGCAGATTATCCTTGAGCCAGGACCTGTTCGAAGCCGCCCGCGCCGTCCGCGAAAATGCCCATGCGCCCTATTCCGGTTTCCGGGTCGGCGCCGCGGTGCGCTCGAAGTCAGGCATCCATGTCGGCTGCAATGTCGAGAACGCCTCCTTCCCGGAAGGCATCTGCGCGGAAGGCGGCGCAATTACGTCCATGGTGGCCGCCGGCGACAAGGCGATTCTCGAAGTCCTGGTCTATGCCGACGCCGACACACCCGTGGCGCCCTGCGGCGGCTGCCGTCAGAAACTCGCCGAGTTTGCCGGGCCGGATGTGAAGGTAAGCCTGGCTGGCCCGGAGGGCATCCGCGCTGTGATGACGGTTGCCGAACTTCTGCCTTCCAGCTTCTCCCTCAAATAAAAAAAGGGCCGCCCCATCTGGAGCGGCCCTTTGATGTCTTGATCCCCGCTGGCGCGATGGATCGGGCTCAGGGCTGCATCAGCCCTGAGCGTATGTCCTATTCCTTGACGCTGGAGACGACGCCGGCGCCGACGGTGCGGCCGCCTTCGCGGATGGCGA